>NZ_CP075191.1:1472500-2845000 GCF_020510625.1 Ferribacterium limneticum
TGGCCGAAGCAGCCCGCGTGCAACTGCGGGCCATGGCGCTGGAGATCGGCGATGCCCAGGTGCAAGCGCTGCTGAACGCCGATCAGAGCAGCGAAGCCGGCATTCACGACCAACGTGAACGGGTCGCCCAGTTGCAGGCCAAGCTGTCGGCGATCGGCACACCCGCCGCCGACCAGCTGGCTGCCGTGGCCGAATACCTGATCCGGCGCAGCGTGTGGATCATCGGTGGCGATGGCTGGGCCTACGATATCGGTTTCGGCGGCCTCGACCACGTGCTGTCGTCCGGCGAGGACGTCAATATTCTCGTCCTCGATACCGAGGTCTATTCCAACACCGGTGGCCAGAATTCCAAGGCCACGCCGCGCGGTGCCGTCGCCAAGTTCGCTGCTGGCGGCCAGCCGAACCGCAAGAAGGATCTGGCCCGCATCGCCATGGACTACGAGAACGTCTATGTCGCCCAAGTCGCCTACGGCGCCAAGGATGTCCATACGCTCAAGGCCTTCCTCGATGCCGAAAGCTACCCCGGCGTCTCGATCATCATCGCCTACAGCCCGTGCATCGCGCATGGCGTCGATCTGTCGAACAATCATCGCCAGCAGGATCTGGCCGTGAAATCAGGTCACTGGCCCTTGCTCCGCTACGACCCGCGCCGGCGTCAGCAGGGCGAGAATCCGCTAACGGTCGACAGCGCGGCGCCGAGCATTCCGTTCAGCGATTTCGCCCGCAACGAGGCGCGCTTTACCATCCTTGAGCGGCTGAAGCCCGACGCTTCGGTCTACTTCATGGCGCAAGCCGGCAAGGATGCCCGCCTGCGCCATCAGGAATATGTCGAACTGTCGGAAATGGTGCTGCCCGAAGCGGCCATCGACGAGAAAGTGAAAGAGGCCCAGGCGGCCGCAGACAACAAGGAAGAGCCCAATGCCTGATCTGTCAACGACCTACCTCGGCCTGTCGCTGAAAAATCCGCTGGTGCCGTCATCAACCCCGCTCAGCCACGATCTGGATGCCGTGCTGCATCTCGAAGATGCCGGTGCCGCAGCCATCGTCATGCATTCACTGTTTGAAGAGGATGTGCGCCACGACGAGCAGATGATCGACCGTTTCCTGGTGCACCCCGACACTTTCGGCGAGGCCGCCGGCCATCTGCCTTTCGGCCACGACTACCAGAGCCGGCTCGATAGCTATCTCGAACAGATCCAGCGCCTCAAGTCGCGCCTGTCCATCCCGGTGATCGCCAGCCTGAATGGCTCATCGCTGAGCGGCTGGGTTGAGCTGGGCAAGGAAATGCAGGGGGCAGGGGCCGATGCCCTTGAACTGAACGCCTGGTACATGCCGAGCGATCCGAAAGTTTCCTGCGAGGCCATCGAGGATCACCACCTCTCCTTGCTGCAGGAGTTGAAGACGACGGTCAGCATTCCAATCGGCATGAAGCTCTCGCCCTTCTTCTCTTCTCTGCCGCATTTCGTCCATCAGATCGAAAACGCCGGAGCGGCGGGGGTTTCGCTGTTCAACCGCTTTTTCCAGCCCGATATCGATCTCGAAACCTTGAGTGTGGTCGATCGCGTGCAACTGTCGTCGTCGGCCGACACCCTGCTGGCCATGCGCTGGATCGCCATCCTGCGTGGCAGCACCAGGCTGTCGCTTGCCGCTACCGGTGGCGTTCATGCCGCGGAAGATGCCTTGAAAATGCTGCTGGCCGGCGCCGACGTGGTGCACATGGCCAGCGCCCTGCTCAAACGCGGCCCCCAGGCGCTGAGCGAGGTCCTCGCGGGTATGGCGCGCTGGCTCGATGAGCGTGAATACACTTCGGTGGCGCAGATGAAAGGCTCGATGAGCCAGCAGAATTCACCGAACCCGAGTGCCTTTGCGCGGGCTGCTTATTTGCATGCGCTGGATTCGTTCACGCCGCCGGCGGGCGTGCGTTACTGATCGGATAAGGCAGTGATCCGCTACAAGGGGGCGTGCCGCCCCCTTTTTTATTCCAGATGCTCAACCATCAGTTGCGGGCTTTCGACGCCCATGTATTCGTTGATCGCCAGCCGGTAGGCGACGCGGGTGCGGCTGCCCGGTTGGGTGCTGAAGTTGAACTGGATGGCATCGATCCGGGTGTCGCCTTTGCGCAGGCGCAGCTTGAGGTGCTTTTCCTTGAGCACGCGCTGCTGTTCGACGTCGAAATCGTCCATGAACAACGGCGCCGGGAAGCCTTGGCCCCAGATTTCGTTTTCCAGCAGGCGGGCGGTTTCCAGCGAGATGTAGCCGCCTTCTAGGTTGCCGTCAGTTTCCAGCGTGCGGGTGAGGTCGGCCGGGGCGAGCAGTTCAGCCGCAACTTCCGCGAAGAGCTGGCTGAATCGCTCGAAGTCTTCTTCCTTGAGTGTTGCGCCGGCTGCCATGGCGTGGCCGCCAAAGCGGACGAGCAGGCCGGGGGCGCGCTTGGCGACGAGATCGAGCGCATCGCGCAGGTGCAGGCCGGGAATCGAGCGACCGGAACCCTTGACGATACCGCCTTCGCCCGGGGCGAAGGCGAAGACCGGGCGGTGCAGCTTGTCCTTGATGCGCGAAGCGAGGATGCCGACCACGCCTTCGTGCCAGCTCGCGTCGAACAGGGCGATACCGGGGGCGGCGTTGGCGACGTCCAGCGATTCGAGCAGGATTAGCGCCTGCTCCTGCATGCCGGCTTCGATTTCGCGACGTTCGCGGTTCAACGTGTCGAGTTCCTGGGCGATTTGCAGGGCGCGGCTCGGGTCATCGGTGAGCAGGCATTCAACGCCGAGGCGCATGTCGGCCAGCCGGCCGGCGGCGTTCAGCCGGGGGCCGAGCAGGAAGCCGAGGTCGAAGGCGGTGGCGCGCTTCGGGTCGCGGGCGGCGGCCTTGAACAGGGCGGCGATGCCGGGCTGCATCTGGCCAGCGCGCATCCGCTTCAGGCCCTGGCTGACCAGGATGCGGTTGTTGCGATCCAGTTTGACGACGTCGGCGACGGTGCCGAGGGCGACGAGGTCGAGCAGGTTGGCGAAATTGGGTTCCGGGCGATCGGCAAAATAACCGCGTTCGCGCAACTCGGCGCGCAGGGCGAGCATGACGTAGAACATGACGCCGACACCGGCGATGCATTTCGACGGGAAATCGCAGCCGGGCTGGTTCGGGTTCACGATGCAGTCGGCGTCAGGCAGCGTTGCCGCCGGCAGATGATGGTCGGTAATCAGCGTCGCGATGCCGTGCTGCTGGGCGCGGGCGACGCCTTCGAGGCTGGCGATGCCGTTGTCGACGGTGATGATCAGGTCGGGCGACTGCTCGGCGGCGACGTCGACGATTTCCGGCGACAGGCCGTAGCCCAGCTTGAAACGATCGGGCAGCAGAAAATCGACATCGGCACCCAGCGATTTCAGTGCACGTATGCCGACGGCCGTGGCGGTGGCGCCATCGCAATCGTAGTCGCCGATGATTAGCATCTTCGCTTCGGCCTCGATGGCATCGGCCAGTAATTGGGCGGCATCGGTGGCGTGAGTCAGCGCCGTGGGCGGAATCAGCGATTTCAGTTCGTAATCGAGTTCCGACTTGTCCTTGATACCGCGGGCGGCATAAAGCCGGGCAAGCAGCGGGTGCAGGCCTTGCTGCTCGAGCTGCCAGACGACGCGGGGCGAGCTGCTGCGGGTGGTGATATTGGTCACGTGGGGGTTCCTTCGGCCAGATCCTTGGCAAGCGTGGCGAGCGGGTGCGGCTTGCGCCAGAATTTCCAGCGGTCCTTGCCGTGCAGTGTCCAGGTCAACTGGCCGTAGATGGTCGGGGCAACGATGGTCAGTGTTTCGACCTGACGGCTGAGTGCAGCACGTAGCGGTACGAACCAGTCGCTGTCCAGCTTTTGCCAGGCATCCCGCCAGCCCGGGCCATCTTCGTAAAGCACGGGGGGCAACAGACTGTCGAGGACAACGAGCTGGTTTTGTTCGGCTGCAGCGTTCGCCAGGAGGGCGGCCAGTCCGTTCGGGCAAGGCTGGGTCGGCGTGCCACTGGCACAGGCCAGGCCGGTGGCCAGCGGGTTGCTGCTCCAGACGGTGGAATAGTCGGGTTTCGCCAAGGTCGGCAAAGTGCCGCCGCCCCACAGCCACAGGCTGTTGACGGCCGGTTTGCCTTCCGCTTGCCGCCGTTCGTTGACCGGGTGGCCGTGCAGGTACATCTGGACTTCGTTCAGCCAGCGCGTCAGTACGCCATTTTTGTCCGTCAGTTCGTTGTCCAGGCGACGGCCGGCGATGGTGGAAAGTGGCTCGGCATGGTGATCGACCGGCGTATTCAGCCGCAGATACCAGCGCCGGGCCGTGCTGACGTGAAACTGGCCGATGTCGGCAAACTCGGCATTGAGCGAGGCAACGATGGCGTGCGCTTCATCCTCTTCCAGATCGAAGGCGCCGGCATCGGCCAGAATTATCCGTTCGTGATGAAAGCGCAGGTGCACCGGGTCGGCGCACAGCCAGTGGCCGTCGCCGGCGGGCTGGCTAGCGGTTTCCCCGAGCCGGCGCAGGGCGCCAAAGGGGGCGTTGTCGAGACCAAACTGGCGGGCGAGGGCGGTTTCGAAAGGCAGTTTGGCCTGGCGCTCGAAAGCGGCACGGGCGGCCAGCCATTCGAATCCCGGGGCAGCGAGTTTCCCGAGCGTCAGTTGGTCATTCGGTTCAGGCCAGATTAGTTCTGGGACAAGCAGGGTGAGGCGCACGGGCAGCAGGCAAGGGGTTGGCAACCAAAAAGTGTACCATAGCGACTTTCCCCGCCCGGTGTTATACGCATGGCATTGCCTTACGAGCTGTTGATCGGCCTGCGCTATACGCGCGCCAAACGACGCAATCATTTCATTTCATTCATTTCGCTGATCTCGATGCTCGGCATTGGCCTCGGTGTGGCCGCGCTGATCGTCGTGCTGTCGGTGATGAACGGCTTCCAGAAAGAATTGCGGACACGCATTCTCGGGGTCGCTTCGCACATCCAGATCACGGGTATCAGCGGCGAACTGCCCAACTGGCCGGCGGTGGCCGAGCAGGCGATGAAGCATCCGGAAGTCAGGGCGAGCGCGCCTTTCGTGCAGTCGCAGGGGATGTTCACCGTTGATGGCACGGTCAAGGGAACGATCGTCCGCGGCATCCTGCCCGATCAGGAAGATCGGGTGGCTGATTTCCGCAAGACCATCCAGAGCGGCAGCCTCGACGATCTGCGGCCGGGTGAGTTCGGCGTCGTGCTCGGTGCTGATCTGGCCCGTTCTCTGCGTGTCTTTACCGGCGACAAGGTGACCCTGATTGCGCCGCAGGGCACGGTGACGCCGGCTGGCGTCGTGCCGCGCCTGAAATCGTTCAAAGTGGTCGGCATCTTCGAGGTCGGCATGTATGAGTACGACTCGGGGCTGGCGCTGATCAACCTTGAAGATGCGCAGAAGCTTTACCAGATGGAAGACCGGGTCAGTGGCGTGCGGCTGAAGGTTGACGATCTCTTCCAGGCGCCGCGTATTGCCCGCGAACTCGTCCGTTACATCGATGCCGATGCCTACCTGAACGACTGGACCAAGAGCCACGCCAATTTCTTCCGCGCCGTGCAGATCGAGAAGAACATGATGTTCATCATCCTGTCGCTGATCGTTGCCGTCGCAGCCTTCAACCTTGTGTCGACGCTGGTCATGGCGGTGACCGACAAACAGGCCGACATCGCCATCCTGCGCACGCTGGGGGCGCGGCCACTGTCGATCATGGGAATTTTTGTCATCCAGGGGGCGCTGGTCGGTTTCATCGGGCTGGGCCTGGGGATCGTTGGCGGCGTGCTGCTGGCGCTGAATATCGATGTCGTGGTGCCGTTTATCGAAAGAATGCTCGGCGTGCATTTCCTCTCGAAAGAGGTTTATTACATTTCCGACCTACCTTCCGAGTTGTTGTGGAGCGATGTCTGGGGCGTGACGCTGATTGCCTTCGTGCTGGCGCTGCTCGCCACGCTGTACCCCAGCTGGAAGGCATCGCGGGTCAATCCGGCGGAGGCGCTGCGCTATGAGTGAGCCCATTCTGATCGCCCGCGGGGTGTCCAAGGTGTTTCGCGGTGGCGGGCTGGAAGTGCCTGTCCTGTCCGGCATTGATCTGGTCGTTCAACCCGGCGAAACGGTGGCCATCATCGGCGCTTCCGGTTCCGGGAAAAGCACCCTGCTGCACCTGCTGGGTGGGCTGGATACGCCGTCGGCCGGTAGTGTGACGCTGATGGGGCGCGATTTTTCGTCGCTTGGCGAGGTGGATCGAGGCGACTGGCGCAACCGGCATCTTGGCTTCGTCTATCAGTTTCACCATTTGCTGGCCGAGTTTTCAGCCCTTGAAAATGTGGCCATGCCCTTGCTGATTCGCCGCATGGAGCGTCATGCGGCACTGGCCCAGGCGGCTGAAATCCTGACGGCGGTCGGCCTGGGGCATCGGCTGGAACACCGGCCCGGCGAGCTATCCGGTGGCGAACGTCAGCGTGCCGCCATTGCCCGTGCCCTGGTCAGCGATCCATCGTGTTTGCTGGCCGATGAACCAACAGGCAACCTGGATAGTCATACGGCATCAGTCGTCTTCGGTTTGCTGATAGAACGGGTTCGTCAGCAGCAGGTCAGCCTGATTGTGGTGACGCACGACCAGCAACTGGCGGCCAAGGCCGACCGGATACTCAATTTGAATGACGGCGTTCTCTGCGAATAATTTAATAAATGTTAGATTGAAGAAAACTGTTTCAAATTAAAATCAACTATCGCCACTAGCACCTCCAGGTGAGGAGACCGTAAATGCAAGCCTTATTTTCCCCAGCCGTCGCACTGATGAACCGCCTTCGCTACAACAGCAAGTTCCTGCTGCTTGGTGCAGCAGTCTCGGTGGTCATGCTTGTCTTGTTGTACTCCGTGTTTACGAATCTGAGTCGCGATATCGAAACTGCCCGGAATGAGCTGAGTGGTGTCCAGATGCTCAAGCCGATGAACCGCATGGTTCAGTACATCCAGCAACACCGTGGTCTTTCTGCTGGCGTTCTGGGTGGCAACGAGGCGATGAAGGACAAGCGGGGAGCCAAGGAAAAGGAAGTGCAGGAAGCTCAGGCGGCTACCGAGGCGGCTCTGAACGCTAACCTGCGCCAGATGCCAGCCTGGCAAAAGATTCGCACGGATATTGAAACTTTGCGGGCCCAAGGCCTGACATGGAGCGTCGCGGAAAATATCGCTTTCCACAATCGACTGATCGACCAAGTCCTTCTGTTCATGGTCGATGTGGCTGACAGCACCGAGTTGACCCTGGATCCGGTGATGGATACGTATTACATGATGGATACCGTGGTCATCAAGATGCCAGCGATGCTGGAGCGTCTGGGGCAGACGAGAGCACGGGGTACCGGTGTGCTGGCGAAGAAAGAAATTTCACCGGCGATGAAGATCGACATGGCTTCGACCTTGGCTGAAATGTCCAGCACCTTGCGTGCACAGAACATCAATCTGGATAAGGTGGCGCAATATGCGCCGACGATTCGGGGCAACCTCTCCGGCCCTCAGCAGGCATTTACTTCCGATGTTCAAAAGATATTCGCCCTGGTGCGCGAAGATATTCTTAGCGAGCGTTTCCAGACGCCAGCCCAGGAATATTTTGCCTCGACAACAGCGCTGATCGATCAGGGTTACAAGATGATGTTCGATACGCTGATCCCCCAGTTTGAACAGCAATTGCAGGGGCGGATGAATCAGGCCCGCAAGGTGTTGATGTTCGAAGTCGGCTTGTCGGTGCTCGTCGCCTTGGTCGTCGGCTATCTTGGTTTCGGCACCTATTATTCGGTGATCAACAGCGTCGGAGATTTCTCCCAGGGTGCCCGACGTCTGGCCGATGGCGATCTGACGGCTGAATTCGATGCCAACGGTGCCGATGAGCTGCATGCTGCCGGCAAGGATTTCAACGGCATGGCCGCTTCATTCCGCAAACTGCTTGGCGGCATTCAGGGCGATGTTCGGCAACTCAATCAGGCGGCCGAGCAACTGGCTTCTTCCAGCCAGCAGATTTCCGCCGGTACATCGGCGCAAAGCGATTCGGCATCGAGCATGGCGGCAGCCGTCGAGCAGATGACGGTCGGCGTCGATCACATTGCCAAGAATGCGCAGGATGCGCAGATCTATTCTCGTGAGTCCGACCAGCTGGCAGCGCATGGCGGTCGTATCGTCGAGGGCGTGGTCAATGAAATTCAGGGCATCGCCCAGACCGTCAATCAGTCGGCGGCGGCGGTCGAGGCGCTGGGCCAGCAATCGGAACAGATTTCGGCGATCGTCGGCACCATCAAGGATATTGCCGACCAGACCAATCTTTTAGCGCTCAACGCGGCCATCGAAGCGGCGCGGGCCGGTGAGTCGGGGCGCGGCTTTGCCGTTGTTGCCGACGAAGTCAGGAAGCTGGCCGAGCGGACTGCGAAATCAACGCAGGAAATTTCTGCCATGATCCTTGCCGTCCAGACCGGTACGGCCACCGCGGTGTCCAGCATGAAAGAGGGCGTCCACCGGGTATCTTCCGGCGTCGAGCAAGCCCAGCTGGCTGGTGAGGCGATCAGTCAGGTGCAGGCGCAGTCGCGTCAGGTGCTGGATGCCGTGTCCGAAATCTCCGTTGCCTTGCGCGAACAGGCGGCGGCCAGCACGGAAATTGCCCAGAACGTCGAGCGCATTGCGCAAATGGCCGAGGAGAACAGTGCGGCTGCCAATGGCAACGCAACAACCGCCGACACCCTGCGCACTCTGTCGAACGGCCTGACTGCTGCTATCGCCCGTTTCCGGACCTGAGTGCCCTGCGCCGCCGCCAGGCGGTGAGCAGGTAGATACGCCAGGCGGCTCGAGTGGCGACGTAGCCGAGAGCCGCCAATGCTGCCGCGAGCAGCACCAGGCCAATGCCCAGCGGTTTGGCGACAGCCAGCATCCAGGTTTGCATGGCTGTCGTCCACGCCACCATATCGGTGGGGTTGAATGCCGGTGGCGTGATGAAGCCGTTGCCATCCCCCAGAAACAGCCGTCCGATTTGATACGCCAGCAAATACAGCGGCACGATGGTGAATGGGTTGGTGTAGAGCGTCACCAGCATTGCCAGCGGCAGGTTGACGCGGAAGACCGAGGCGCAGATCGCCGCACCGAGCATTTGCAACGGCCCCGGGATCAAGCCGCAAAACAGGCCGGCGGCTACCGCGCCGGCGGCCGAGTGGCGATTCAGATGCCATAAACGCGGGTGCAGCAGCGACGACTCGAACGGCTTCAGCCAAGGGTTCCGGCGTATCGTTTCGTGATCGGGCAGGTATTTTTTCAGGGTGCGGCGCATGCCCTTATTATTGCAGCATGCGCCTGAATATTCTCGCCTTTGCCATCGGTGTGCTCGGTCTGCAGATGCAGCCGGAACTGCCTGCCTGGATGGCTTGGGCGATGGCGGGCCTGCTGTTGGTGCTGCCGGCATTGCGCTGGAAAAACTGGTCGGTGCATCTGCTGGCGATGCTCGGATGCTTCGCGCTCGGCTTCGCCTGGGCTGGCTGGCGGGCTGATATTCGGCTGGCAGATCATCTTGATGCGGGCTGGGAAGGGCGCGATGTCGAGGTGATCGGCGTCATTGCCGGGCTGTCGCAGGATTTCAGCAACGGCACCCGTTTCGAGTTCGACGTATCCAGCGTGTCGCCCAAGGCGGCCATCGTGCCGCAAAGAATCATGCTGTCCTGGTATCAGGGGCGGCGCGATGAAGAGCTGTTCGCGCGCCTGCCGGTGCTGCCCGGCGAGCAGTGGCGCTTTACCGTGCGCCTGAAACGGCCGCACGGCAACGCCAATCCCGGTGGCTTCGACTACGAAGCCTGGTTGCTCGAACGCAATATCCGGGCAAGCGGTTATGTTCGGCCCAATCCTCCGCAGCGACTGGCAGACATGGTCTGGCAACCCGGCTACGCGATCGAACGCTTGCGTTACGCGGTCCGCGCTTCTTTCGCCCGCCTGCTACCTGAGGAGAATCATCCATGGGCCGGTGTCCTGGTCGCCCTGGTCATCGGCGACCAGAAGGCGATCAACGGAGATCTATGGACGATCTTCAACCGGACTGGCACCACACATTTGATGTCGATATCGGGTTTGCATGTAACGATGGTCGCTGCCTTGTTTGGTTGGCTGGTCTCTTTCGGCTGGCGGCGGGTTCCCGCTTTGGTGCTGCGCCTGCCGGCGCAAAAAGCGGGTTTGCTCGCGGCCTGCCTGGCCGCGCTGGCTTATGCCCTGCTGGCGGGTTTTGCCGTGCCGGCCCAGCGCACGCTCTACATGCTGCTGGTTGCTGCCGCCGCCATGCTGTCCGGGCGCCTCGTTGCACCGAGCCGAACCTTGGCGCTGGCCCTGCTGGTGGTGCTCTTGTTCGATCCATGGGCTGTTTTGGCTGCCGGTTTCTGGCTGTCTTTCGGCGCCGTCGGTGCCTTGCTCTATGTCGGATCGGCGCAGGTGGGCGTAGCGCAGGGCTGGCGCCTCCATTTGCAGTCGTGGGGCACTGTCCAGTGGGTGGCGACGCTCGCTTCACTGCCGATACTGTTGCTGGTCTTCCAGCAATTCTCGCTGGTCTCCCCGCTGGCCAATGCACTGGCCATTCCGGTGATCAGCTTTGTCGTCACGCCACTTGCCCTGCTCGGTGCGGTCATCCCGTGGTGGCCCATCCTTGGGTTGGCGCATCAGGTCATGGCCTGGCTTATGCTTTTTTTGGAATGGTGCGCCAGTTGGCCGGTCTGGCAGGTTCCGGCGCCCCCGCTCTGGTTGGCGATTGCGGGCGGCCTGGGGGTTGGCATCTGTTTGTTGCCACGTGGTCTGCCCGGGCGCTGGCTGGGCATGTTTCTGATTCTGCCAGCCCTGTTTGGGAGCACGGAAAAGCCTGCTGAAGGTGAAGCCTGGATCGATATTCTCGATGTCGGTCAGGGCTTGGCGACGGTAATCCGGACCCGCGAGCACACGCTGATCTACGATCCCGGGCCGCTCTACAGCGCCGAGTCGGATGCCGGGCAGCGGGTCGTCGTGCCCTACCTGCGTTTTCTCGGCATCGACAAGGTCGACATGCTGATGGTGACCCACCGCGATACCGACCATTCCGGCGGAACGACCTCGGTTCGCGCCGCGTTGAATGTGGGCGAACTCCGCTCCTCGGTGGTCGGAATGGATGGTGATCGTTGCGTTGCGGGGCAGCGCTGGGTATGGGATGGCGTGGCTTTCGAGGTGCTGCATCCGGCTGCGGAGGCCTATTCGGTCGATACGAAATCGAATCACCTGTCCTGTGTGCTGCGCGTTGAAGCCGGTGGCCGGCGGATGCTTTTGACCTCGGATATCGAGGCGCCCGATGAGGCCGAATTGCTCAAACGCTATCCGGCCGGGCTGCAGGCCGATGTCCTGCTGATGCCGCACCACGGCTCGAAAACTTCATCGACACCCGCTTTCCTGCAGGCCGTCGGCGCCAGCGAGGCGGTCATCCCGGTGGGCTATCGCAGTCGTTTCGGCCACCCGAAACCTGAGGTGGTGGCGCGCCACGAGGCGATGGGCAGCCGTATCTGGCGGACTGATCGGGATGGCGCCGTGCAGGTGGTGTTGGGCGAGCGGGATGTCGCCATGTCGGCGTGGCGGCAAGCGCGCGCCCGTTATTGGTTCGGCCGGTGATACATTGGCGAGGAGGAGGCAATATGCAATTCAAACAACAAACCGTGCAGTGCATCGGACCATCGGGTTTGCACCGGATGGCCTACACCGAGTGGGGCGCCCGCGATAATCCGCGCGTGCTGGTCTGCGTTCATGGCCTGACCCGCAATGGCCGCGATTTCGATGCGCTGGCCGAGGCCATGTCGGCGCATTACCGGGTGATCTGCCCGGATGTCGTCGGCCGTGGCAAGAGCGCCCATCTGCGCGACCCAGCCGCCTATGGCATCCCGCAGTACGTCGCCGACATGGTGACGCTGATCGCCCGGCTGAACGTTGATACCGTGCATTGGGTCGGCACCTCGATGGGTGGGCTGATCGGCATGGCGCTGGCGGCGCAGGACGGCACGCCGATCCGCAAACTGGTGCTCAACGACGTCGGGCCGCTGATCACCGTCGAATCACTGCAGCGCATTGCCACCTATGTCGGGGTTGATCCGGTCTGGGCAACTTTCGACGAGGCGCTGGCCTTCGTCAAGCTGGTCAGCGCCCCGTTCGGTGCGCTGACCGAGGCCCAGTGGCACCATCTGACCGAAACCAGCATTACGCAGCGGGCTGACGGCCGCTGGGCCTTCCGTTACGATCCGCGGATTGCCGAGCCGTTCAAGGCGGCATTCGTCGACAAGGACATCGACCTGTGGCCGGTCTACGAGCAGATTGCCTGCCCGACGCTGGCGATCCGTGGCGCCGAATCCGATCTGCTGACCCGCGCTACCTGGCAAAAAATGTCGTCCTGTGGCCCGCACGCCAAGCTGGCAGAAATTCCCGGCGTTGGCCATGCCCCCATGTTCCAGTCGGATGAGCAGATTGCCGTCGTCCGCGAATTTCTTTTGAGCGCATGAAACACGTTACTGTCAAAGGCCTGAAACTCGAATATCGCGATTACCCGGCTACCGCCGAAGGGCGGCCGACATTGTTGCTGCTCCATGAAGGTCTGGGCAGCGTCGTCATGTGGCGGCATTTTCCGGAAAAGCTGGCGGCGGCAACCGGTTGTCGACTCATCGTCTGGTCACGGGCTGGCTATGGTGGTTCGGAACCCTATCCTGAGCCACGCACGCCACGCTACATGCACCGCGAGGGCGAGGAAATGTTGCCGGCCTTGCTCGCAGCGTTGAATATCGAGCGGCCAATCCTGATCGGCCATAGTGACGGCGGCAGCATTGCGCTGATTTTCGCCGGGGCTTTTCCCGAGGTGCCGCTCGGTGTGGCCGTCATGGCGCCGCATGAATTCGTCGAGGCCGAAACGCTGGCCGGAATCCGGGTCGCCCGCCAGGTCTGGGACGACACCGACTGGCCGCACAAACTGGCCCGCTACCATCGCGATGCACCGCGAGTGTTCAGCGACTGGAACGATTGCTGGCTGTCGCCGCCATTCCGCGACTGGAACATCGAGGAATACCTGCCGAAAATCCGCTGCCCGGTGCTGGCTATCCAGGGCGAGGACGACGAGTACGCGACGATGCGCCAGATTGAGGTGATTGCCGAGCAGGTGCCGGGCACTGAGCTGTTGAAGCTGCCGAAATGCGGCCATTCGCCGCAGCGCGATCAGGAGGCGCTGGTACTCGATGCGTTGGCGGCCTTCGTCAGCCGGGCCAGCGGGTCCTGCCGGTAGTAGCGGCTGAGCAGTTCGTACAGGGCCGGGTATTCCTCGGTCACCACATCCGGGATTTCGAAGAAGCTCTCGGTCAGTACCGCGAAAAATTCGGCCGGGGCTTCGCTGGCATAGGGGTCGATGGCGGTTTCCTCGCCGCTGTCGACCCGCTGGCAAAAGTCCTCGTAGGCCGCGAAAAAGATTTCCTCCCACTCGGCCTCGGTCATGCCGCTGTGCAGGGCCGGCATGCCGTCGGCGTCACCGTTCAGCATGTCCAGCTTGTGGGCGAATTCGTGGATGACCACGTTGTAGCCGTCACCGGCCATCTGGATGTCGTGCCATGACACGATCAGCGGGCCGCCTTCCCAGGCTTCGCCGGAAAGCACGTCGTCGTATTCGTGCACGATGCCGGATTCATCCTCGATGCGGCGTGGCACGACGAACTCGTCGGGATAAACGACGATACCAATCCAGTCGCGGTAGGCGGTGAGACCGAGCTTCAGGATGGGCAGACAGCCCTGAGCGGCGATGGAAACGCAGATTTCGTCGCTCAGTTCGAGCCCGCCGGCCGTGCTGAATTCCTTTTCGGCGAGAAAGGCCTCGGCCAGCGCCTTCAGCTGTTTCTGCTCGTCGAGCGACAGGACATCGAGAAAGGGTAGTGACGTGACGGTCACTGCCCACAGGGTGTCGGGGATCAGCGTTTGCTTCTTGCCGCGCAGGCGGTCGAGCAGTTCTCTCATTTTTTCGTGGTCAGCCAGATGCCGGTGAAAATCAGTCCGATGCCCAGATAGTGGTACCAGAACGGTATTTCGCCGAGGAACATGAAAGAGAGCAGGGTGCCGAAAACCGGCATCAGGTGGATGAACAGACTGGCCTTGTTGGGGCCGACTTCCGCCACGCCCTTGTTGTAGAAAATGTAGCCGAGGAAGCTGGGGAAGATGCCGACGTAGGCCAGCGCCGAAAGCGAGCCGAAGTTAACGTTCATGAACCGCCCCTGGGCCATTTCCCAAGCGTAGGCCGGGGCCAGTGCGCAGAGGCCGATCACGGTCGTTGCGCCGAGCATCAGCATCGGATGGACACCGGCCGGGCGCCAGGCGAGGGCGACGGTATAGATCGCCCAGTCGAGCACGGCAACCAGCATCCAGACGTCGCCGATGTTGAGATTGAGGTGGGCCAGAACAGCGGGGTCACCCCGCGAGATGATGGTCATCGCGCCGCACAGCGAGACGACGACCCCGATGCCTTCGATCCGACGCAGGTGCTTGCCGAGAAAGGCCCACGAAATGGCGATAGTGGCGATCGGGATGAAGGAATTCAGCAGCGCGGCGTTGGTTGCCGTGGTGTCCTGCAGCGCGATGTAGGCGAAGGTGTTGTAGCCGCCGACACCAAGCAGGCCGAGCACCAGCAGGGGTTTCCAGCCTTTTTTCAGCAGCGGCCACTGCGCTTTCAGGTGCGGCAGGGCCAGCGGCAGGATCAGGGCGAAGGCAATGACCCAGCGCCAGAAGGCAAAGGTCAGCGGCGGAATGTCGCCACGAACGCCGCGGCCGATGACCATGTTGCCGGACCACGAAAGCACGGTCAGGGTCAGCAGCAGATAGGGATTGGCGAACAGATTTTTCATGGTCGCCGGATTATGCCTGAAGGCGTACTGCTTGCTGCGTCGGCTTTCCCTAACGCGCTGCCGTTGGCGAATTGCTGTTGGCCGAGCCGATGTCGGCATGGATCACGGCCTGTCTTAGGGCCCCCAGGCTGGCAAGGAGTTTGTCGCGGAGCTGGAATATTTCGCCCAGCCGCTGGCGGGCAGCCGGTGGGTTGTCGGCATACAGGTGCACCAACTCAGCGCCGCAGCGATGGACCTCGTCGTGGATGGGAACAATTTTCTGAACCGCCTGCAGATGGGCGTAGCGCAGGAAATCGTCGCTATCCAGCCATTGTCCGAAACGGCAGGCGTGTGCATCAAGCGGCGGGACCGGCAGGCCGCTGTCCGGCTCGGCGTTGATCAGCGCTTCGAACTGGCGCACCCAGCGAATATGATCGACCTCGACCGTCAGCAGCGGCAGGTCTTCCGGCGGCCAGCGGATGGCGTCGTGCCATTCGGGCGGGGCACGCCAGCGCTTGATCCAGGCTGGAAGGTCGGCGGCTGGCATCGGCCGGGAAATTCCGTAGCCCTGGCCCCATTCGCAACCGAGATGCAGGAGCAGGGTGCCGTGGGCGACCGTTTCGACGCCTTCGGCAATGACGCGGCGCCGGAAGGCCGAGGCCAGACCGACCACGCCATCGACAATGGCCAGGTCGTCCGGATCATCCAGCATGTCATGAACGAACGAGCGGTCGATCTTCAGCGTCTGCATCGGCAGTTGCTTGAGATAGGAGAGCGATGAATAGCCGGTACCAAAATCGTCGATGGCAAACTGCACGCCGAGTTTGCGGCATTCCGAAATGCGCTCGGAAACCTGCGACAGATCCTGCAGGGCGGCAGTTTCGACGATTTCCAGCTCGAGCAGTTGTGGCGAAACGGTCGGGTGGCGTTGGAGTATGTCTTGCAGATGGCAGGCAAAATCCGGGCGTTGTAGGTGCTGGGCATCGATATTGACGCTGATGGCCAGGTGCAGCTGCTCGTTGCGAGCCCAGGACGCCATCTGGGTCAGGGCGGCATCGATGACGTATTCGCCCAACTCAAGGTGCAAGCCGGTTTGCTCGAACATGAACAGGAAACTGTCGGGGTAGAGCAGGCCCTTGTCGGGATGCTGCCAGCGCAACAGGGCTTCGGCGCCGATGATGCGACCGGCGCGCATGTCGGCCTTGGGCTGGTAGTGGAGCAGGAATTCCCTGTTCTCCAGGCCGCGCCTGAGTTCGCTCAGGTGTTCGCGATGCTGGCTGGATGAAAAATCGCTTTGCTGGTGATAGAGCTGGAAGCGATGCCGGCCGGCCTGCTTGGCAGCGTACATGGCCTGGTCGGCATGGCGGAGCAGGGTGTCCGGGTCGGTGCTGTCGGCCGGGTAGATGGTGACACCAAAGCTGGCGGTGACCCCGGCCTGTTCCGAGTCGATGATGAAAGGCACGTTCAGCGCATCGCCGATCCGCTGCAATGCCTGTTCGCATTCGGCAAAACTGCCCAGTTCGCTGATCAGCAGAACGAACTCGTCGCCGCCCAGGCGGCTCACCGTGTCGTGCTGGCGGAGGCATTGCGTCAGGCGCCGGGCAACCTCGACCAACAGGCGATCGCCGGCCTGATGCCCCCAGCGGTCATTGATCGGCTTGAAGTTATCGAGGTCGAGGTAGCAGACGGCCAGCAGGTCGCCGCGTCGGTTGCTTTGGGCGATGGCCTGCTTGAGGCGGTCGGCCAGCAGTAGGCGATTGGGCAGGCCGGTCAGTGCGTCGTAGTAGGCCAGTTTTTCCAGCTGGTCCTGGCTCTGCTTGAGTTCGGTAATGTCGTAGAAAAGACCGATGAAATGGGTAATCATCCCGTCGCGGTCGCGAATCGACGAGATGCTGGTCCGCTGCGCATAGATCGTCCCATCCTTGCGCTGGTTCCAGATTTCACCCCGCCAGGCACCGTTGGAGAGCAGTACTTTCCACAGCTCGTCATAAAAATCGCTGCTCTGGCGCGACGAGCGGAACAGGCGAGGTGTCTGGCCGATCAGTTCGGCGTGGCTGTAGCCCGTCATGCTGCAGACGCTGTCGTTGGCCCGCACGATGTGACCCGCTGCATCGGTGATCAGGATGCCTTCCTCGGCATGCTTGAAGACACCGGCAGAGAGGCGTGACGAGGCTTCGCTGTCATGCAGTATCCGGTTGCTGCGCAACATCAGGCCGAGTGCCAGCAGGAGGGAAAGAAGCGCCGCGATGGTGCCGCCCATCAATTCCACGCCATGCCGGGCCATGATGTCGGACCAGGTGATGTCCTGCCTGGCGTAGGGGCCAAGGCGGGCCTCGCGGAAAAGGTCGAGTACCGGCTGGTAATTCTGCGGCAGGGTCCAGCCGGCAATATGGGCCTGTTGCGCTGCCGCATCGTCGGGACTCATCGCCAGCAGGGCGACCAGAATGGCCTTGCTGATGTCTTCCGGAAAGTCTCCAACCCGGGCCAGCGGCCATTCCGGATACAGTCGCGTGCTGTGCAGGTAGGGATAGCCGGCTGTGTTGCGGGCGTCGATCACTTTCAGGGCGCCGGGCTGGAGTGTGCCCTTGGTAATCATCGCTTCGATCAGGTCCGAGCGAACGAAGCCGGCATCGGCATCGCCGGCCAGGACGCCATGCACCACCTTTTCATGGTTGGCGGTTTCGATCAGCGCTGAGACTGTGTTCTCCAGTTGAATCTTCTGGTCCAGCGCTTCACGGAGGTGGACCTGCCAGCCGCCAAGACTCGATTTGTCGGGAATCAGCAGGCGCTTGCCCTTCAGGTCGCGATAGTGCGCGATGTCCGTACGGCTGGCGAGGGTGATGGCGGTACCGCCAAAACTCTTGAGCGGTCCACTCGGGCTGGCGATCAAGCGGGTAGCGATGCGCGAGACATTGCCCGTGGTTTCGAGTTCGGTGTAGTGACCGGTGTTGGTGATCAGCAGTTCGATCGAGCGGGTACGAACGGCTTCGTCGATTTCAGCATAACCAAGCGGGACGATTTCGAAGCGCCTGCCCGGGAGTCTGGCACCGAGATAATCGGCATGTCCTTGCCATTCCTGAATGGCCTGCTGGGTGCCTCGGTAGGCCAGGACGCCGATGCGGACCGACTGAATTCGATCACTCTCGGCATGGGCTGTACCGGTCAGGAACAGGACAAGCAGAAATCCGAGAAAGCGGCGAATGATGGGGGGCACCCAATCCATGAGGATCGCATCTATTTTTAGTAAGAACATCATATAGCAACAATCGCCGATCAGGCATGCCTTGCCGAATGCTGACTGGATGTTCGGTGGTTTTTGCTAGCGTTACCGGATGCTGATCCGCCTTATAATCGCTTCCATGGTTTCCGTCGTCCATTCCGTCGCCGCCACGAGCGACTTCGAACAGTTCCTCGTCACGCTGACAGACGGGGTGCCTCCTGCAGATGCCGAGCGCCTGAAAAAGGCCGTCGAATACGCCTGGGAAGTCTATGGCGACCGAACGCTGGGCAGTGGCGAGCGCATCTGGTCCCACGCCTTGGGCATGGCCGTCATCATTGCCGGCCTCAAGCTCGATGTGGAATCGCGCATTGCCGCCGTCCTATTCGCCATTCCGGCCCACGACGAACACGGCATTGCCAGCATCGAAACCCGTTTCGGCAAGCCGGCAGCGCATCTGGTGCATGGCATTTCGCGGCTGAACCGCTTGCGGCCGATCACCAAGGGCTTCGTCGCCACCAATATCGAGGCCGGCGAGGTCAATCCGGCCGAGATGAAGGCCCAGGTCGAAGTGCTGCGCAAGATGCTGCTCGCCATGGTCGAGGACATTCGCGTCGTCCTGCTGCGCCTGGCCAGCCGGACGCAAACCCTGCGCTTCTACGCCGCCAACCCGGACGACCTGCGCGTGCAGGTGGCCCGGGAAACGCTGGAACTTTATTCGCCGCTGGCCAACCGGCTCGGGGTCTGGGAACTGAAGTGGGAACTGGAGGACTTGTCCTTCCGCTTCATCCACCCGGATATCTACAAGAAAATCGCCAAGATGCTGGACGAGAAGCGTAGCGAGCGCGAACAGTTCATCGTCGATGCCGTGGTGCGGGTTCGTGGCGAACTGGCGCTGGCCGGCGTGCTGTCGGCCGAGGTCTATGGCCGGCCGAAGCACATCTATAGCATCTGGAACAAGATGCGGAAGAAGGACGTCGAGTTCTCCGAGGTCTACGACGTGCGCGCCCTGCGCATCATCGTCGATGACCTGAAGGACTGCTACACGGCGCTCGGCATCGTGCACAACCTGTGGCAGCCGATTCCCAAGGAGTTCGACGACTACATCTCGAATCCCAAGGGTAACTACTATCGCTCGCTGCATACGGCCGTGCGCTGCCCGGATGGGCGCAGCCTGGAGATCCAGATTCGTACCGTCGAGATGCACAAGCACGCCGAACTCGGCGTCGCCGCGCACTGGCGCTACAAGGAAGGCAGCAAGCGGACGAGCGAGGACGATTACGACGAGAAGATCGCCTGGCTGCGCCAGCTGCTGACCTGGAAGGACGAAGTCGCCGACAGCTCGGACTGGGTCAAGCATTACAAGCAGGCGGCGCTTGACGAGACGATCTACGTCATCACCCCGCAGGGCAAGGTCGTCGACCTGCCGGCCGGCTCGACGCCGGTCGATTTCGCCTATCGCGTGCATACCGACCTCGGTCATCGTTGCCGGGGCGCCAAGGTTGGTGGCCAATTGGTGCCGCTCAATACCTCGCTTGAAACCGGGCAGGAGGTCGAGATCGTCACCGCCAAGGTGGGCGGACCGTCACGCGACTGGCTGAATCCCGGCCTCGGCTACATCCATACCAAGAGCGCCCGGGTCAAGGTGCGGGGCTGGTTCTCCAACCTGGCCCTGGAAGAAACGCTGTCCGAAGGACGCGGCCTGATCGGCAAGGAGTTGCAGCGGGCCGGGCAGACCGGGGCGAATATCGAGGAACTGTCGCACAAGCTGGGCTTTGCCAAGGCCGATGACCTGTACATCGCCGCGGCGCGTGGCGACCTGAACCAGCGGCAATTCCAGGCCGTGGCCAAGGGCGGCGACCTGCTGGCCGAAACGCAATTGCCCGATGAAGTGATCGCCAAGCCGAGCAAGCCGGTGGCCGGCAATCAGGGCATCCTGATCGTTGGCGTCGACAAGCTGCTGACCCAGTTGGCCCGTTGCTGCAAGCCGGCCCCGCCGGACGAGATCCAGGGCTTCATTACCCGGGGCAAGGGTATTTCGATCCACCGCATGGATTGCCCCAACTTTGCCAATCTCGCTGCCCTGCATCCCGAGCGGGTCATCGAGACCGACTGGGGCCTGCAGACCACCGGTGTTTTTGCCTGCGACATCATTGTCGATGCACACGATCGCCAGGGCCTGCTGCGCGATATTTCCGAAATCTTCACCCGCGAAAGACTCAATGTCGTCGGCGTCAACACCCAGTCCAAACAGGGCAAGGCGCACATGAGCTTTACCGTCGAAATTACCAACCTGCAGCAATTGCAGCGCACGTTGACGCTGGTCCACGACGTCGAAGGCGTCGTCGGCGTGCGCCGCGCCTGATTACCGGAGAGAACGCATGAAAGGCCATTTCGCTGCCATTGCCCTGATCGTCATCGGCGCCATTGCTCTGGGCGTCAATCTCGACCTGTTCGAACTCGATCTGGTCGCGCTGATCCGGAAGTGGTGGCCGCTGGTGCTGATTGCGCTGGGTGTTGGGCTGTTCTTTACGCCGGACGATTCGGCTCGGCGCAACTGACCTTGTTGCGGCCCGAGTTCTTGGCCGCGTAGAGCGCCGTGTCGGCCTGATGCAGCAGGTTCTCCAGGTCGGTTTTCTGATCTGTCATGGTGGCGACGCCGATCGACAGGGTGCAGTTCAAGGTGCTGCCATCGCCAATGTCGAGCCATGTTTCCGCGACCTGCTTGCGCAGGCGCTCAGCCACGATACTGGCTTGTTCGAGATCGGTTTCCGGTAGCAGGACGGCAAATTCCTCGCCGCCCATGCGCCCGGCAATATCGCTGTCGCGCAAGGCGTCACCGATCTGTTTGCCAACATTGGCGAGTATCAGATCACCGGTTTTATGACCGTGGTGATCATTGATCCGCTTGAAGAAATCGATGTCCAGCATCATGACCGACAACTTGCTGCCATAGCGTGAACTGCGGTTCAGTTCATGCTTGGCGAGGCTGATGAAGTGGCGTCGATTGAACAGATTGGTCAGCTCGTCAAATTGCGACAGGCGTTCGAGTTCCTTCTGGTAGTTCTTGATCGGCGTGATGTCGGTGGAGATGCCGCAAATGCCGGTAATTTCGTTTGAACTGTTCCGCGTCGGGAACTTGACTGACAGGAAGAATGTCTCGCCCTGCTCGTCGTGCAGTGCCTCTTCGGCCTCGATGGTGCTTCCGCTGGCCATCACGTCGAGGTCGACGCGCCGGTAGGCTTCGGCGGCGGCGGCCGGAAATATTTCAGCGTCCGTCTTGCCCAGCGTCTCTGCCCGCAATTTGCCGGTCACCTCTTCATGTTTACGGTTCACCAGCAGGTAGCGTCCTTCGCGACTCTTGACGTAAGTGGCCGCAGGGCTGTTTTCGATGACGTCGGCCAGGAAGTTTCGGCTTTCCGCCAGCCGCTTGCGCAGCGTCTTTTCGACGGTCAGGTCGCGGATCAGTCCGACAAAAAACCGGTCGTCCGGGGTCTCGACATCGGTGACGCCCAGATGCATCGGGAATATCTCGCCATTCTTGCGCTGTCCGCTGACCTCGCGGCCCATGCCAATGATCTTGCGTTGGCCGGTCGCCGCATAGTTGCCCAGATAGTCGTCGTGCTCTTCCCGGTAAGGCGAAGGCATCAGCATGTTCACATTTTTGCCCAGCACCTCGCTGGCCGCGTAGCCGAAAATGTTCTCGGCCGCTTTGTTGAAGGCCGAGATTCGGCCAACGCGGTCGATCCGGATGACACCTTCGATCATGTTGTCGATCATGGCGGCCGACGAGCGCTGCACCGAGACAATACGCATCATCGCCTGGATACGGATATCGAGGAGCAGGGGCTGGATCGGCTTGATGATGTAGTCGTCAGCGCCGGCCATGAAACTGCTTAGCAGGCTGGTTTCATCGGTGTGGCTGGTGACGGTGATGATCGGCACCCTGAGCGGCGCCGGAATTTTCCGGATCTGCTTGATCGCTTCGAGGCCGCCCATGCCGGGCATTTCGATGTCCATCAGAATCAGTTCGGGCAGCGATTCCCGATAGGAGGCAATCGCATCTTCGCCGCTGCGCACAAAAGTGACGAGGTGCCCGTTGCTTCGGAGTTGTTCGCCGATCAGCGTGCCAACGGCAAGGCTGTCGTCGACCAGGAGTATCCGTAGTGGGTTCATTGATTTTAGTTTGCTGACTTTGGCAAGAAATCCAAATTTAGCCAAAACTATAACCGGAACACGCGGGAAACGGTGGGTCGGGGCGTGTTATTCCGCCCGATTTGAAATGCGGGTGGCCATCTTGACGGGCCACACCGCATTTTTCCGGACTGACTGGTTCAGCTGTTGCCGACGGTAACCATCAGTTCGCCTTGCGCGTTGTGCGGCTTGCTGCGGGTCGAGCGCCGCCGCTGGTAAACGCCTTGGCTGTTCATTTCCCAGCCCTGCTGGTTGTCGGCCAGATAGAACTTGAGACCTTCGGTAATGACGCGCTTCTTCAACTTGGGGTCGAGGATGGGGAAGGCCAGCTCGATGCGCTTGAAGAAATTTCTGTCCATCCAGTCGGCGCTCGACAGATAGACGTTTTCCTTGCCGCCGGCCAGGAAGTAGAAAATGCGATGGTGTTCGAGGAAGCGGCCAATGATCGAGCGGACGCGGATGTTGTCGGACAGGCCGGGAACGCCGGGGCGCAGCGCACAGACGCCACGCACGATCAGGTCGATTTCGACGCCGGCCTGCGAGGCCTTGTACAGCGCATCGATCACTTCGGATTCAAGCAGCGAGTTCATCTTGGCGACGATGCGCGTCTTGCCGCCGGATCGAGCGATTTCCGCTTCGGCCAGAATGCCGGCAACCACGTTCTGCTGCAAGGTGAAGGGCGCCTGCCACAGGTGCTTCAGCGTGCGTGCCTTGCCCAGTCCGGTCAGTTGCTTGAATACTTCGGCGACGTCGTGCGTGACTTCCTCGTTGGCGGTCATCAGGCCAAAGTCGGTATAGAGACGGGCGGTGCGCGGATGGTAGTTGCCGGTGCCGAGGTGGGCATAACGCTTCAGGCCGCCATCCTCGCGGCGCACGATCAGCAAAGCCTTGGCATGCGTCTTGTAGCCGACGACGCCATAGACGACATGAGCGCCGACCTGTTCCAGCTTGGTCGCCCAGCTGATGTTGGCTTCTTCGTCGAAACGAGCCATCAGTTCGACGACGACGGTCACTTCCTTGCCATTCTGGGCGGCGCGGATCAGCGATTCCATCAATACCGAATCGGTACCCGTCCGATAGACGGTCATCTTGATGGCGACGACGCTCGGGTCGGTGGCCGCCTGGCTGAGAAACTCGATAACCGGTGCGAAGGACTGGTAAGGGTGGTGCAGCAGGATGTCGTTCTTGCGGATGCTGTCGAAGATATTGGCACCCTTGGCCAGTCCCTTCGGCGTGCCGGGGACAAAGGGGCGGAACTTCATGTCGGGACGGTCGACCCAGTCCGGCACCTGCATCAGGCGGACGAGGTTCACCGGGCCATTGACGCGGTAAAGATCGGCTGGCTTGAGGTCGAACTGGGCGAGCAGGAATTCGGTCATCGCCTCCGAGCAGTTGTTGGCGACTTCGAGGCGGACGGCGTTGCCGAAGTGGCGCTGCGGCAGTTCGCCCTGCAGCTTGGTGCGCAGGTTGGTGACTTCTTCCTCATCGACGAAGAGGTCGGAATTGCGCGTGGCGCGGAACTGGTAGCAGCCGAGCACGGTCATGCCGGTGAACAGTTCGCCGACGAACTCGTGCAGGATGGACGACAGGAAAACGAAGCCGTATTCATAGCCCGCCAGTTCTTCCGGCAGGCGAATGACGCGCGGCAGGACGCGTGGTGCCTGGACGATGGCAGCGTTGGAACTGCGGCCGAAGGCATCCTTGCCTTCGAGTTCGATGGCGAAATTGAGACTCTTGTTCAGGACGCGCGGGAAGGGGTGCGAGGGGTCGAGCCCGATCGGTGTCAGCACCGGCACCATTTCGCGGATGAAGTAGTTGCGTATCCATTCGCGCTGCGCTTCGTTCCAGGTCGAGCGGCGCAGGAAGCGGATGCCCTCTTCGGCCAGGGCCGGCAGGATGACCTCATTCAGATGCTGGTACTGCTCGGTGACCATGGCGTGGGCTTCGGCCGAAACCAGGCGGTAGGCCTCCTGCGCGGTCTTGCCGTCGGTCGTGACCACGGTAGCATGCGCCTTGACCTGTTCTTTCAAACCGGCCATGCGGATCTCGAAGAACTCGTCGAGATTGCTCGAAACGATGCACAGGAAGCGCAGTCGTTCGAGCAGGGGCATCCGTTCGTCTTGCGCCTGGGCAAGAACGCGGCGATTGAAAGCCAGCAGGCCAAGTTCCCGGTTGAGATAGTTCTCGGGCGGGAAGCGGGGTTTTAGTTGGGGGTGGGTCATCGCGCGCGCTCCATGTGATCCTTGAAGTATAGGCTTTAAGACCATCATTTTGTTGCACTAATGTTTCAGCGGGATGACAGTGAGCCGCTCTGGCTGTGCCGGAAAATGGCAAAACCGGGCAGGTTTTCAGGCGCTGATACTGTTGCTGGATTTTTTAGTGGAAGAAATCGCGGCGAGCAGGGTGCCCAGCTTGGCTTCGGTTTCGGCCAGTTCATGCTGCGGGTCGGAACCGGCGACGATGCCGGCGCCGGCCTGCAGTTCGGCAAGCTTGCCGTCGATCAGGGCGGAACGCAGTGCGACGGAAAATTCGCCGTCGCCCTCCGGTGTCAGGATGCCGAAACCACCGCTGTACCAGCCACTGCGTATTTCGCCATGAGTGGCCAGCCAGCTTTGGGCAGCGGCAGACGGAAAACCACCAACGGCGGGTGTCGGATGCAGGGTGCGAACCAGATCGAACAGGCTGGTCCCGGCCTGGACATCGGCGGTAATCCGGTTGCGCCAATGCGCCAAGCGGCCGGCCAGGTGTTCCTCGATTGGACCGACGCTCGGCGCCGCTTCGCACAGCGGGGAAAGCGCATCGCAGATCGCGCGGACGACGAGGGATTGCTCGTGCCGGTTCTTGCTCTCGGAAAGGGCCAGCGAGCCGGGCCACGCCGTGCCGGCCAGCGCATCGACATTGATTTGCCGGCCATGCAGGCGCACCAGCCGTTCCGGGGTGGCGCCAAGGAAGGTCTGCTGGCCGTTGCCGTAGGCGTAGATCAGGCCGGATGGTTGTTGTTCGATCAGCCGGGCCAGGATGCCGGCTGGCGAAAATGGCCCGTCCGCTTCGAATTTTCGGCTGCGGCTGAGCACGACCTTGTCGACACTGCCTGCTGCGATGTCGCGCAGGGCGCCGTTGACGCGGGCGATCCAGGCACGTTCGGCGAGCGGCTCGGGGCGAGCGGGCAACAGACGCGGTGTTTCGATGGCCGGCGAGGGGTTCAGCCAATTGGCCCATTCCGCCGCTGCCTGGGCAAGCCGGCCGGCGGCACCGGTCAGCGTGACCGAACAGTCGCTGGCAACGTTTTCGAGCAGGATGGCAGGGATGGATAGCAGCGCGTTGGGCAACGGGGTGTTGTTGGCGGCGTCAAAGGCAAATCCGGCAAAGGCCAGGGCCGGGCCGTTGCGGCGCCAGTGCTGGCAAAAGCCGCTGAAGGCATTGTCCAGTGCGGCAAAGCGGTTGGGACCGGCGGTGCCGACATGCAGGGCATGACCGATGCCCAGGCGGAATTCATGGTGGTCCGGCCGGGCCCGGTACCAGTTGGGCAAATGGCCGGGCAGGAGGTGCAGCCAGTCGGTGCTGGAACGGCCAAGTTCAAGACGCAGGCTGACCGGTGCCGAGGCCGGGGCACCCTCGGCGAGTGCCTGAAGTCTGGATAGCGTATCCGGCGAGGCCAGACGACTGCGCAGCGCGTAGATCATGGTCTGAGCTCGGCGGCGAGGCGCCGCAGGGCAGCGCGTTCCAGCTTGCCGGTGGCGTTGCGCGGCAGGTGGGCGAGATGGCGAATCTGGCGCGGCAGGGCAGCCGACGGCAGATGAGCGCGGGCGTGGGCGAGCAGATTTTCCGGTGCGACCGGACCAACCACCAGGGCGACGATCAGATCGCCCCAGACCGGGTCGGGCAGGCCGGTGACGGCAATATCTTCGACCCCTGGGCAGGCGGCGAGGCAGGATTCGATTTCCTGCGGATGAACGTTGCGGCCACCGCTGATCAGCATGTCGTCGGCACGACCAAGCACGGTCAGATTCCCGTTTGCATCGATCGTGCCGAGGTCGCCGGTGAGCAACCAGCCATCGCCATCGAGGCCGCTGCCGTCGAGATAGCCGAGCATCACTTGCGGGCCACGTATCCGGATTCGGCCGTCGTCACCGACGCGGATTTCGTGGCCGGGCATCGGCCGGCCGACCAGGCCTTCATGCCACGGACCATCGGCCGGGTCGAAGGTGGCGCATTGGGCGGCAGTCTCGCTCATGCCGTAGCTGGGATAGAGCGGCCAGCCAGCCGCCGTCGCCCTTTCGTAGAGTGGGCGGGAGAGCGCGGCGCCGCCGATCAGCGTGACGCGTAGCGTCGGCGGCGGCCGGATGCCGAGATCGAGCAGGCGGGCGAGCATGGCCGGGACCAGCGAGATGTGGCTGACCGGCTGGCTGGCCAGATCGCCGGCCACGCTGGCGGCGTCGAAGCCGTCGTGCAGCCGTACCGCGGCACCGGCGCTGGCGCAGCGCCACAGGATGCTCTGGCCGCCGATGTGGTAGAGCGGCAGGCAGTTCAGCCACAGGTCGCCGGGGCCGAGCGGCAGGAGCAAATTCGAAGCGGCCGCTGCGGCGTCGAGTTGCGCCTTGCCGAGCAGCACGGCGCGTGGTTTTCCCTCGCTGCCGCTGGTCGAAATGATCAGCGCAACGTCGTGACGCGTCCGATCAAGCTCGAAGGAAGTCTTTTGCAGGGATGAGCTGCGATCAATCGGGAAAAAAGCCAGATTCCGGATACTGCAGGCGCCCGCGTGGCGGGCAAGTTCAAGGCTATTCCCCGACCACATGAGCGGGGAGTCCCTGGGGGGTAGCGTGCTGGCTAGCAGCCTAATCTCGGCCAGCCACTCGGCAAAGCTCCAGGTTTGCTCGCCGTAGTGCAAAGCCAGGCTGGTTGGCGTTTTTCGGGCGGCTAGCTGGAGGTGGTCGGCGAGTGAGGCGGGGATGCTCATAAGCCGACGATTATACGCAGCGGCGAGTTTTCATCCGGGTGAGACAAATCAAGAATGGAAAAATTTTAGCCGGGAGGCGGCCGGCCGTGTTCCGCCCGGCCGCCTCCCGCTCAAAGCACCATCAGACGCGGAAACCGGATACCGCCGCTTTCAAGCGATCCGATACCGAGACCAGGGCGCTCGCCGTGCTGGCCACCGAAGCGACGGCGGCCGAGTTTTCCTCGGACATCTGGGCGATCGATTCGACATTGCGCGACAGTTCCGTCGAGGCACTGCGCTGCTCGCGCATGGCTTCGGAGATGCCGGTGATCGCATCGCACACCATTTCGGTCGCGTCGCGGATGCCTGACATGGAATTGCTGGCGGATTGCGAGGCGACGACCACTTCGGCGACCTGCTTGCAGTTTTCCTGCATGCTGGAAACCGTGTCCGAAACCCCTGCCTGAATGGTCGAGATGACAGAGCTGATTTCGCGGACGGACAGGGTGGTTCGTTCTGCCAGCTTGCGTACTTCATCGGCCACCACGGCAAAACCGCGGCCCTGTTCGCCGGCTCGTGCCGCCTCGATGGCGGCGTTGAGGGCAAGCAGGTTGGTCTGGTCGGCCACATCGCGGATGACGGTGGTGATGTTGCCGATCTGCTTGACGTGCTCGGACAGGGTCTGAATTTTTTGCGCCGTTTCATCAACGCTGGCAGCCACCTTGTTGATTTCCATGGTGGCCGTTTCGACACCCGAACCGCTTTCGATAGCCAGTTTGCCGGCCTCGCCGGCCTGGTGACTGGCATCGTCGGCACTGGAGCCGACGTGGTCGATGCTGACCGTCAGCTGTTCAACGGCAGCCGCGGAAGCCGACGTGGCGCTGGACTGACTCTGGGTGCTGGCCGAAACCTGCTGGGCCGTGATCGACAATTGGGCGGCCGACGAGGAGAGCTCGTCGCTGCTGGCAACGATCTGCCCAACCGTCCTCGCCAGGTCCTGGCGCATTTTTTCCATGGCCTGGATGAGTTGCCCGGCCTCGTCACCGGAAACCGATTTCGGCGCATTGCGGTTGGAGAGGTCGCCGGCGGCGATTGCAGCGGCCAGATGATTGGCTTCCTGCAGGCGGGATGTCAGGCTGGCGCGAATCTGCATCGCCAGGCCACCAACGATCAGGATGGCCAGCCCGGAGATTCCCAGCGAGAGCCAGATGGCCAGCTGTTTGGTGGCGGCTGCTTCGTCAGCGGTTTTTTTGCCGAGTTCGGCGTTGAACTTCATGTGCGCTTCGAGCGCTTCGTTCAGATGCCGCGCGATACTGCCGACCTCGTCGAGCTTTGTCTTGGCTTCTACGTTGCGGTTCTGGCGGGATAGCTCGAGCAGCGGCCTGATGGCTTCCGAATACTTGGCAAACATGGCCTTTTCTTCGTCAAGCAGGCGCTTGTCCTCGGCATTGATAAGCAAGGGCTCGTAGGCCTTGAGCGCGTCAGCGAACCCGGTTTTTGCCTTTTCGATGGTGGTTTCGATCTCCGCCATCGCTTTTTCGTCAGTATTGAGGATGTGACGGTAGATGCGGATGCGCATCTGGCTGAGTTTAAGCAGCGCGTCATCCAGTACCAGGATGCTGGGGACAACATTCTCGTTGCCAAAATTTGCCGCCGTGTATACCCGCCCCATTTGCAGCAGGTTCAGACCGGCAACGAGAATCAGGGCCAGGACGGAGGTGGCCATCAGAAGCAGCATACGTTTGGACAGGGTCATTGGATTCTCCAGTTATTCCCCTGCAATATATTACCAAGCTGCGACAAAGTATATATGGTAAGTGTAAAAAAAATGGTAAAACTATGTGCTGGTGTAAAAAAGCCACAGGGCTTGCCATCGTGATGGAAGGGGTCAGTCTACTTTTTTGTCCTGGCGCCCGACCCACAGGCCGTGCAGGCCCGCTCCGGCAAAAATGCTGGCCAGCGCCGGGCCTGGGCAAATGCCCCTGCCCAGGCCGAACAGCAGACCGCCGATCAGGTAGCGTTCCAGGCCGTTGGGGAAGTATTCCGAAATCATTTTGCAGGGAAATCGTAAGCGATGAACGGGGGCGGGTTGTCGCACCTACTCGGCGGTGTGGCACCCGGGATGTGGCCGGGGGCTTACGTTTTTCTGCCGCCGGTCCAGGTGCTTGCCCGTTCAGGTGGGCAACGGGTTATCGGCTTTTCCGGATGTCGGGAAAAGCCCGGGAACGACTGAGCTGCGGCCTACGCCGGCAGATGGCAGGGGGTCAGTGGTGCCCGGCCGGTGGCCAGGTAGTTGGCGCAGCGCTCGATGTATTCGCGGGTGCTTTTGGGCATCGCGGTGCGGGCCCGGGAAATGTAGAAAATCAGGTCGCGGCCCTGGCGGATCAGTTGCAGGCCGTCGTGCAGGTTGAAGGTGAAGGGAACGGTGTTGGCGCCCGGGGCGGTGTGCCATTCGATATCGGCCAGTCGCTCGCCGGCAGTGACCATGCGGGCCCAGACGTCGAAAATGTCTTTGTCGGTGCGCAGGGTTTCAGTCTTGATCTTGGCGGCGGTGGCGAGGTCGCAGACCGGCCCCTCGATTTCAGCAAAGGCCGGAATGCCGCTGAAGGTATCGATCATGACCTTGGAAATCTTGTCGATGTCGCGCAGGGTCTGACCGATCTTGATGTAACGGCTCTCGTAGAAATCTTCGAGCGGAATGGAGAAGGCACGGAAAGGTTCGCCCCACAGTTCGTCGATGCCTTCTTCCCCGCTCCGGTGCAGCACGCAACGCCCGAGTTCCATGGCGTCGAGCAGGCATTTGCCGCATTCGCGCATCAAGGGGTTGTCGCTGAGAATTTCGATGCCGCAGGCCTGCAGTTCGACCAGCTTGCGGAAAATGTCGGCCGCCCGGTTGAACAGTGCGCCGGCCAGCATGGCGCCCTTGACCCGCTTGCGGGCCGGGTCGGTCTCGCTTTGATAGCTTTCGCGCGCTTCGCTGAGCCGGGTGCCGGGAATGTTCAGGCCATGTTCGGTGTGGTTGAACAAGCGTCGCGTCAGCGCCTCGATCAGTTTCTTCTTGGCCTCCAGCGTGTCGGCTGGTACCGGGTAGGTCTTGATCCAGTAGCCGTCGTACATGACTCTCTCCAGGCCGTCGATCATCCGGCGCGTGCCTTCCGGCGGAGTGTCCGTGGCAACAGGGGGGGAGGCCAATGTTTGAGCTGTGTTCATGTTGGTGTTACGCCGATGCTTGAATCCGGGTCGGCTTGTTGCTGCCGATCGTTCGCTGCAATGCTATGGTCATGCCGTAGTGCAGCGTGCGGCGAATTGTACTCCTACATCTAGGCCTTTGGTTATAGGTGAACTATCTAGACATAAGGTCGTGCCATGTAGTTCCGCAATGCGGGCGACGATGGCTAAACCCAGGCCGCTGCCCGGCTGGATTCCCTGGTTCAGGCGGTGAAAGCGGCGGAGGACGGATTCGCGTTCTTCAACCGGAATGCCGGGGCCGCTGTCGCTGACCGAGAGGTTGATCGTGCTGCCGTGACGACGGATGAGGACGCGGACCTGACCACCCGCCGGGGTATAACGCACGGCGTTATCGACCAGATTGCGGATCAATACCCGCAGCCATTCGGCTTGCCCGGTGACCACGGTGTTTGGGTCGGCTTCGAGATCGAAATCAAGGTTCCTGGCCAGAATTTGCGGGCCGAGATCGGCACAGACCGCTTCGGCCAGCGCGGCCAGATCGACTGCCTGTGGATCTGGCAGGCCGGATTCAGGATCGAGGCGGGCCAATTGCAGCATCTGATCGACAAGGTGGGAGGCGCGAGTCAGGCCGCTCTGCAGCTGATTCAGCGAGCGGTTGCGCTCATCGTCGTCGCGGGCGCGCAGGGCCACCTGCAACTGGGCCTGCAGCGCGGCGAGTGGCGTACGCAGTTCGTGCGCGGCATCGGCCGTGAAGCGGCGCTCGGCTTCCAGCGTATGTTCGACGCGCTGGAACAGGCCGTTCAGGGATTCGAGCAGGGTGCGGATTTCTTCCGGCGCGGCGGCCGGGTGCAAGGGTTGCAACTGCTGTGGGTCGCGGCTGGCGATCTGGCGGGCGATACCATCCAGCGAAGCAAAGCCGTGCCGGGTGGCGAGCCAGACCCAGAGGCCGATCAGCGGCAGGCCGAAAAGGGCCGGAAAGAGCAGGCGCCAGGCGATATGGCCGATCAGATCGTCGCGGATATGGTGGTTTTCGCTGACTTGAACCTGCAGGCTGCGATCATCATTCCACTGGCTGAAGTGGCGCCAGTGGCCTTCCTCGCCGCGGGTTTCGGAAAAACCGGTGGCCGTCGTCAAGGGCGTTTGCGGCGCATTGTTGGAACGCATCAACAGCTTGCCGTCGGCTCGCCAGATCTGGCAACGCAGGCGGCGCTGGTATTTGTGGGCGGCATCGCCAAGATCCGAAATGTCATCGCCTTCGTCATGGCCAGCCAGGGCGAGCAGGGTCTGGCCGGCCTGGGCAAGCTGGGCATCGAACAGTTCATCGACCTCATGGTGAGCGTCGATGTAGCTGAAAACCATGGTGACCAGCCAGGCTGCCGCCACGCCGCCGAGCAGCAGGCCGAGCAGGCGGCGGCGCAGCGAAAACCAGACAGTCGTTCCCGAGTTGCTCATTTCGGGATGGTGTAGCCGACGCCGCGCAGGGTGCGGATCAGCTCGCTGCCCAGTTTCTTGCGCAGGTGATGGATGTGCACTTCGAGGGCATTGCTGTCCGGTTCGTCGCGCCAGCCGTAAAGCGACTGTTCCAGCTGGGTGCGGGTCAGCACGCGGCCGGCGTTTTCGAGTAACTGCTGCAACAGCGAAAACTCACGGCTGGAGAGTTCGACTTCCTGGCCTGACAGCGTCACGCGGTGGGCTGCCAGGTCAACGCTCAGTTCGCCATGCGTCAGCAGGGGGGCGGCCCGGCCGGCGCTGCGCCGGGTCAGGGCGCGAATGCGGGCGGTCAATTCATCGAGGTCGATCGGCTTGACCAGATAGTCGTCGGCCCCGGCGTCAAGGCCGGATACCTTGTCGCCGGTCGCATCGCGGGCGGTCAGGATCAGAATCGGCATGGCCTGCCCCCGGCCACGGGCGCGATTAAGCACCTCCATGCCGGAGAGGCGAGGCAGTCCGAGGTCGAGCACGACAAAGTCGAAGCTCTCGCTCTGTAGTGCCTGATCCGCACCATGGCCATCGCGCAGCCAATCGACGGCAAAGCCGGCCTGGCGCAGGCCGACGGTCAGGCCGTCGCCCAGTTCGGGGTCATCTTCGACAAGCAGGATACGCATGGCGGGATTCTATCAGCTAGCCAACCACCCGCTGGCCGCGACCACCCAGGCGATCAGCACGATGGCAGCCAACGGCCGGGCCGAGGGAATGGCTTCGTCCGGCGAGCCCTGCTTGTGGCCGGTCAGCATGGCGCGGAGCAGGTTTTCGCCGTGCAGCAGGCTGCCGGAGATGACGCCAGCGACGTGCACGATAACCACCGTCAGCATTGTTGCCGCCAGGCCTTCGTGCAGATCTTCCAGCCACTCGCCGCCGAGTTCGTTGTACATCGCCCAGCCGACCACGCCGGTCAGGATGCTGAGACCGAGCAGCAGCATGATGGCCCAGCCACCGGCCGGGTTGTGGCCGACGTGGTGCGTCGGTTGCAATTTGAGCAGGCTGCCAAGGTAGTCGATGACTGAGGTCGGGCCACGGACGAAATCGGCAAAACGGGCATAGCGCGAACCAATGAAGCCCCAGGGCAGGCGAAACAGCGCCACGGCAATGACGACCGAGCCGGCAAAGGCATGTACCAGCCGGAAGGTTTCGCTATCCGAGGTCAGCCAGGCGAGGCTGAAACCAGCGACCATTAGCCAGTGACCGAGTCGGACCGGCCAGTCCCAGACGAGGATCTTTTGCATGCTTGCTTACTCCCGCAGTTCAGGAATGGCGATGTCGTGCTCGCTGTAGTTGCCGCTGGCGGCGCCACGATGGCAGGCCTCGCAGTTGGCCGCCGATTTGACACGGGGATCGCGCCAGAACCTGGCCGGCACCTCGCGGTGCTTCCGGATGAAACGCTGGGTCTGCGTGATGCGCGGCGGATTGCCGGCGCTGCCCAGGCGACTGAGGTCGCCAGCATTGCGCGTCAGAAAGTTGGTGATTTCCAACCCGGTTTTGCTGTCGACCGTTGCATCGCTGCCGAAGTGGCCTTGCAGGCCGGCCATCAGCTTTCGCCAGTCATCGGCGGCGAGCAAGGCAGGCTGATAGGCGATGTGGCAACTGCTGCATTCCGACTTGAAGCTGGCCGGTGCATTGCCGGGCATCGGCAAACGATCAGCCAGTGCAGGCAGTGAGCAAGCCAGCAGGGTCAGCAGAATCAGTTTTTTCATTTCAGCGCACCTCGCTCATGTAAGTGACGAAATCAGCCTTTTCTGCAGCCATACAAGCCCGGCCAACCACCTCCTTGCAGTTGCGGCCGAACCACTTTTCAACCTTGGCCGGGTCGCTGAAGCGTTCCGCATTGGCGGCAACCGCCAGCGGCCGGATGGTCTTGCCGGTGACCGCATGTTGTCCGGCAGCGAGCGGGTTATCGGTATGGCAAGCGGTGCAGCCCGGCATCTTGTCGTTGAGGGCAAAGCGCTGGCGGAACAGGGCCTCGCCCCGTTTGGCCGACGGGGTGAAGCCGGCCTGCTGGCTACCTGCTTCGGCGGTGTAGGTCTGGCGGATCTGTTGCGGGGTTTCAGCGTAACAGGCCAGGCTGGCGAGCAGCAGGGCGACAGTGCTTGTTGTTCTCATCCTTGTTCTCCTTGGGGTGTCCATGGAAAACAGTGTAGGGAGCGTGTCTTAATGGGGCCTTAGACGAAACTTAAGCGCACATTAAGCCTTGTGATCAGATTGCTGCCCCCCTCGATCAAGCTTGGAATTATAATTTCCAAGGTTTTTGTAATATTCATCATTATTGGCATTGAGAGACTGGCGTGACGTTCGACAGCAAAAAAACCGCATTTTCAAGCAGTCTGGTGCTGACTGTTTTGCTGCTGGTGGTGCTTGTCGCTGCCTTCGGCATCTATGTCAGGGCCGAAAAAGAGATCGATCGAGCCAACGAGCTGCGTTACCAGTCGCTGCATCTGGCCGCCGAGTTGCGCCAGTCGTCGGACGATCTGACACGGATGGCCCGGACCTATGTCGAGACCGGCAAGCCGATCTACAAACAGTATTACCAGGACATTCTCGATATCCGCGACGGCAGGAAGCCGCGGCCGGCGGATTATCACAACGTCTATTGGGATCTGGTCCTCGGGGGGCAGATCAAGCCCTCGGAAGATGGCGGGCAGGGCATCGCCTTGCTGAAATTGATGCAGCAGGCAGGCTTCGGTGACGATGAGTTTGCCAAATTGGTGGGGGCCAAAGCCAACTCGGATCGCCTGACCGCCATCGAATTTGACGCCATGCGCTTGTTCGAGAGGGGTGGGCCGGCGCATGAAGCCAACGTGGCAAAGGCTCGCCTGATGCTGCATGACGAGGCTTATCACGCGGCCAAGATGGGCATCATGCAGCCCATTGGCGAGGTTGGTGTCCTGACCGACAAGCGGACGTCCAGGGCGGTGCAACTTGCCGAGGAGCGGGCGCTATGGCTGCGTGGTTTGCTGATTGTCTGCGGGCTGGCGGCGATCTTCATGCTCTGGCGAGGCTATGCGGCGTTGCGCAAGACGCTCGGCGGTTCGGTTGACGATGTCCATGGCCTGATTGTCCGGCTTGGCAAGGGCGATTTCTCGATCGATGACACCGCCCCGTCCGGCACGAAAAATAGCGTGATTGGCTGGCTGGCGGAGACCCGCCTGAAACTGAATAGCCTGGCCGCAGCTCGCCTGTCGGCAGAGGAGCAACTGGCACGGCGTACGCGCGAACTGTTGCTGAACAACCAGATTTTGAAGCGGATCACGCAAGGCGGCTGCCTCCACGAGATTCTCAACGATCTGGCCCTCGACGTCGAAGCGCTGCATCCCGGCATGCTTTGCTCGATCCTGCTGGTTGATGAAGACGGCAAGCGCCTGCGCCATGGCGCCGCGCCCGGCTTGCCGGATTTCTATTGCCAGGCCATTGAGGGGGTAGTCTTTGGTGATGGTGTCGGCTCCTGCGGCACCGCTGCCTATCGTGGCGAGCGCGTCATCGTCGAGGATATCCAGCAGCATCCCTACTGGACCGCTTTTCGCGATCTGGCCCGACAGGCCGGCGTCCAGGCCTGCTGGTCGCAGCCCTTCAAGAACCGGGAGGGGCGAGTGCTGGGTACTTTCGCCATCTACCATCGCCAGCCGACCAGCCCATCGGCCAACGAAATCGCCCTGATCGAAGACTATGCCAGCCTGGCTGAACTGGCCGTCGAGCGGGCGCAAACAGAAGCTGCCCTGGAGAAGAGCCGGGAGCTCTATCGCCTGATCGCCGAGAACAGCAATGACGTCATCTGGCTGATGGATATCCCGGTGATGAAATTCACCTATGTCAGCCCCTCCGTCCTGCGCATGCGCGGCTGGACTGCCGAGGAAGTCATGGCCCAGCCTGCCTCGGCGGCAGCCACGCCGGAATCGGAGCAGCTGATCAACGCACGATTGAAAAAGAGCCTGGATCGCCTGGCGGCTGGCGACATGTCGCGGCGCTTTGCCGTCACCGAGGTGGATCAGCCATGCAAGGATGGAAGCATCATCCACACCGAGGTGGTGACTACGGTCCTGCTGGATGAGGCCGGTAAGCCCCGGCAGATTCTCGGCATCTCGCGGGATGTGACGGAGCGGAAGCGGAATGAGGCGGAACTGGAGCAGCACCGCCATCATCTCGAAAAAATGGTCGACGAGCGGACCTCGGCCTTGTTGCTGGCCAAGGATGCAGCCGATGCGGCGAATCGGGCCAAGAGCACTTTCCTGACCAACATGAGCCACGAACTGCGGACGCCGATGAACGCCATCATGGGGATGACCGACCTGGCCCTGCGCCGGGCGATCGACGACCGGCAGAAATTGCAGCTGGAGAAAGTGGTGCAGGCATCCCGGCATTTGCTCGGAGTGATCAACGATATTCTCGATCTGTCAAAAATCGAGGCTGAGCGTCTGATGCTTGAGCGCATCCCGTTCCGCTTGTCCGAGGTCGTCGATAACCTGAGCAGCATGGTCAGTTCGCGGGTGGCCGAGAAAGGCCTGGCCTTCACCGTCAAAATTGCCCCCGAACTGGCCGCTTGTACATTCCAGGGAGATCCCCTGCGTCTGGGCCAGATTCTCCTCAATCTGGCCGGCAACGCCATCAAGTTCACCGCGGAAGGCGCGATTTTGGTCACGGTTTCCCCGGCGGAAACGGAGGGGGCGAATGTTCTGCTGCGTTTCGAGGTGCGTGATACCGGCATCGGTATTGCGGCTGGCGATCAGGCAAGGCTATTCACCGCCTTTGAGCAGGCCGATGGATCAACCACGCGGCAGTATGGTGGCAGCGGCCTGGGCCTGGCGATCAGCCGCCGTCTGGCCGAAATGATGGGGGGACAGATCGGGGTGGAGAGCGCGCCTGGCGCGGGCAGCACCTTCTGGTTTACGGCAAGGCTTGAAAAAGCCGAGGCGATGGTCGAGGCCGCCAGCTTGCCATCCTGGCTGCAGGCCGAAACGACGATCATGTCCAAGTATGCCGGTGCCCGTGTCTTGCTGGTCGAGGATGAGCCGATCAACCAGGAGGTGGCGACCGAATTGCTGACGGAAGTCGGGCTGGTCGTCGATCAGGCCAATGACGGAGAACAGGCCATCGAGATGGTTAAAAGCGCTCGCTACGACCTGGTCCTGATGGATCTTCAGATGCCCAGAATGAACGGAATAGAGGCGACCCTGGCAATTCGCCGCTTGCCGGAATGCCAGGAAGTACCGATCCTGGCCATGACGGCGAATGCTTTTAACGAAGATCGGCAGCGCTGCCTGGCGGCGGGGATGAACGATCACATCGGCAAGCCGGTGGAACCCGGCATGTTGTTCGAAACCTTGCTCAAATGGCTGGGCGGAACGAGCGGCGATCAGTCGGCCCGTGCTCCGGAAAAACCGGCTTCGTAAAATGAAACAGGAGCCTGAGGCGCAAGCCTGGCTCCTGTTGCCGTGAGTTGTGCTGCCGGATTACCCGAAGGCAGCGTTGGCGAGGCTCACAGCCCCAAATGCTGCAATACGGTGTGCAGGCGTTCAGCTGCCTTGGCCGCTTCCGGATCGTTCTCCGTCAATTTCAGCACATCCGACCAGCTGATGTAGCGATCAATTCGAGCAAGGGCTTTGGCGCTGACTGCATCCAGCTTGATGTCCAAAGTCAGATCATCTCCGTTACCGTCGAGCTTGTACTCAAACAAACCTTGCATGTTTCGTTCTCCAAATTGTTATGGGATAAGCGCAACCAGTTTATAGATCAGACGCGGGAAATGAAATGCCGGATCGCTTGTCGGGAGAGGTTTTTCTCGATCGATGGCGCTGGTTTTCCCCTCGCGGGGACGGAAGCCCGGAGTGCGTGATAAAATTGACCGCTTTTTCCGGAACAAGCGGAGAGCAAGATGAGCACCCTAACCTCAGGCGATCGTGTGATGCACCCAAACCAGAAGGAATGGGGACTCGGGAAGGTGCTCAGCGCAACCCCCGAAAATCTTGATGTGTTCTTTGTCGGCGCCGGCCGCAAAAAACTGTCGCGGTCATTCATCCAGCTTGAAAAAGCCGAAGGGGCCGCCTCGAAACACCGCCTTCTCGATAATCTGATCGAGACATCGGAAATTGCCAACGATGGCTTCGTGACGCTCCCGATGGCGATCGAACGCTTCGCGGAGACCTACCCGGATGGTTTCGAGGACGCTGCCTTCATCAAGGCGACACGCGATGCCTGCAGTCGTGCTAACAAGTTCTGTGCCCAGTTACTGAGCCAGGAAGAAATCTCCAGCCTTATTCAGGCGGGCAGCTTTGAAGCCGTCTGTGATCGCGCCCGGCACGTCGAGTCGACCGCCAACCTGTTGACGAAGAGCGAGCGCAAGGTTCTGCACGATGCCCTCGATCTGCCGGCGAGCCAAAAGATGTTTGCGCTGGCCTTGGCCGACCTGTTTTATGGCAGCGAAACAGAGGAAGCCCGCTTCAAGCACTTTCTTCGTACCCTGGGCATCCTGCGTCTGAACAAATGGCAGTTTGCGACGCTCTTCAGTTTCATTCGCTTCCCGCGGCAGCATGCCTACCTCAAACCTACCGCGATCCAGAATTCGGCCAAGGCGCTTTGCTGGCGAATCGGCTACAAGCCGGAGCCGAACTGGAAAACCTACGATGCGGTGCTGCGGCTCTACAGCTACGTCCGCACCAATTTGCTCGAAGAAGGCATGATGCCCCGCGACCTGATCGACGTGCAGTCCTTCGTTTGGTCCGTCGGCCAGAAATAAGGCCCGGCCACCGCTGAATCGCCAGCCAGGCCACGGAATATCGTGGTCTTCTCTTGGTGGCCGCCTGTCGCCAGGCATGACGCCGGAATTCAGGGCTTATTGTCGGCAAGCTCGGCCAAGCAGCCGCCCCTTCATTCATAGTGAATATGAGCTGTCCGGCCGGGCCAGATGCCAGCTTGGCGCGCTCAACACAGTCAGGCTCCAACGCGGTATCGTTACGCCAAGGGAGCCTTTCGATGTTGAACAACAAGAATAATTCGCTGCAATATGGGTGGCAGAGACAGTGGTAAAACTCACCGATCTACTCGACATCAGCGAGCTTCAAGGGCTGTGTGAGAGCTATACGGCAGTCACGGGGGCGGTGACGGCGCTCCTCGATCTCGAAGGCAAGATCCTGGTGTCTACCGGGTGGCAGGACATCTGCTCCCGCTTCCATCGAGTCAACCCGCTGACGGCGAAACGCTGCCGGGAGAGCGATACGCTTCTGGCCGGAAAGCTGGCGCATGGCGAACCCTACAACGTCTATAAATGCAAGAACGGCCTGGTGGATGTGGCGGTTCCCATCATCATCGGTGGCGAGCACGTTGCCAACTTTTTCACCGGCCAGTTTTTCTTCGGAACGCCGGACAGGAATTATTTCCAGCAGCAAGCCCGGGAATTCGGGTTTGAGCAGGTCGCTTATCTCGATGCGCTGAATCGGGTACCGACTTTTTCCGAGCAACAGGTCGAGTCGATGATGGCGTTTTTCACCCGGCTGGCCAGGATGATGGGGGAAATGGGGCTTGCCAAGCTGCGCCTGCAGCAGGCCAACGAGGGATTGCAGGCGGGGGCCGCGATCATCCAGTCATCGGAGGACGCCATCATCGGCGAATCAGTCGATGGGATCATCACGATCTGGAATCCCGGGGCGGAAGCCATGTTCGGGTACAGCGCCGGCGAAATGATCGGCAACACGATGCAGGTCCTGCTTCCCCCCGAACGGCTGGGTGAGGAAAGCCTCGTTCTGGCGAGAATTCAGGGCGGCGAGGTGGTCAAGCATTTTGAAAGCGTGCGCTTGTGCAAGGACGGTCGGCGAGTCGACATTTCAGCCACCATTTCGCCGATCCGCGACGGACGCGGAAATATTGTCGGGGTGTCGAAAATCGTGCGGGATATCAGCCTCCAGCGTCAGGCTGAAGCGATCCAGGCCCATGAACGGGCGGTTCAGCGGGCGCTGATCGACACGCTGCCGGATTTGATCTGGCTGAAAAGCCCGGAAGGGGTCTATCTCGGCTGCAATCCGCGCTTCGAGCAGTTTTTCGGTGCCCGCGAAGCGGAGATTCTGGGCAAGACCGACTACGATTTCGTGAGCCGGGAAATGGCGGATTTCTTCCGGATGCATGATCGCCGGGCCATGGAAAAGGACGGACCATCGATCAACGAGGAAAAAATCGCTTTTGCCTCCGATGGCCATCAGGAATTGCTCGAAACCACGAAAATCCCGATGCGCGACGCCCAGGGAAAGCTGATCGGTATCTTGGGTATCGGCCATGACGTTACCCAGCGCCGGGCGGCTGAACAAGAACTCGAACGGCACCGGCAGCACCTGCAGGAACTGGTCGACGAGCGCACTGCGGCCCTTTCCGTGGCCAAGGATGCCGCCGAGGCGGCCAACCGGGCGAAGAGCACCTTCCTTGCCAATATGTCGCATGAACTGCGCACGCCGATGAACGGCATCATGGGCATGGTCGGCATTGCGCTGCGTCAGGTCAGTGATCCGAAACTGCGCCATCAGCTGGAAACCATCGACCATTCATCACAACACCTGCTCGGGGTCATCAACGACATTCTCGATATTTCAAAGATCGAGGCTGGGCGCCTGCCTCTTGAGCAGATCGATTTCAAGTTCGGGGAGGTTCTGGAAAATCTCCAGGCGCTGATCGGCAACAAGGTGGCGGACAAGTCTCTTGAACTGCGCTTCGATGTGCCGGATTCGCTGCGAACGCTGCCGTTGTCGGGCGACCCGTTGCGGCTCGGCCAGGTTCTCCTGAATCTCTCCGGGAATGCCGTCAAATTCACCGAGCACGGCGCGATTGTCGTTTTTGCCCGCATCTTCGACGAAACGGCTGATCGCGTGCGCCTTTGCTGCGAGATCAGGGATTCCGGGATCGGTATTGGCGCGGAGGACCAGAAGCGACTGTTTTCAGCTTTTGAGCAGGCCGACAGTTCGATGACGCGAAAGTATGGCGGTACCGGTCTGGGCCTTGCCATCAGCAAGCGGCTGGTCGAGATGATGGGCGGCGAGATCAGCGTGGAGAGCATGCCGGGGCAGGGCAGCACATTCCGCTTCAGCATGCAGTTGGCGAAGGGGGGCCAGGCCGGGCTGGCCGACGCGGGCAGCGGCTTGCCCGCCGATGTCGCGTTGCTGGCCAGCCATGCTGGCAGCCGCATACTCATGGCGGAAGACGAACCGGTCAATCAGGAGGTTACCTGCAGCCTGCTTGAAGATGTCGGGCTGCTCGTCGATGTCGCCAACGACGGGGTCGAGGCGCTGGCGCTGGCAAGGCAAAACCGCTACGCACTGATCCTGATGGATATGCAGATGCCTAAAATGAACGGGGTCGATGCCACCCGGGCGATCCGCCTCGACTCGCTCAATGTCGATACGCCTATCCTGGCCATGACGGCCAACGCTTTCGAGGAAGACCGGCGGAGATGCCTTGCCGCCGGGATGAACGACTACATCGGCAAGCCGGTCAATCCGGACCTGCTTTTCAGCAAGCTGTTGAGCTGGCTCGAATCGACGCGTCGCTGAACGGATCAGGGTTTGCGCAGCAAATCCACCCGTTGCGGATTGAGAAAAGTGGCGCCTTCCGGGGTCAGGTGGGCCGTAAACTGCGCCCGAACCTGCTGGTAGAGTTCCGGCGAAAGCTGGTGGTTGCTATGGGTGACGCGGATCATTCTGGCGTCGAATTGCTCGAAATCATCGAACTGGCTGCGGGTGTTGAAGAAATACTGTTTCTCCAGCCCCAGTAAACCTTGCTCGACCGCGTGGCTGACGGCGGCGAAGGCTTTTTCCCGGACCACTTTTTCGTCGTGGAACAGGCGAAGAATGTCGTTGAAGTCACCGGCGTAAACCGGCTCGGAAATCCAGGCCAGGCCGCCCGGTTTGAGCACGCGGGCAATTTCCTTCAAAGCCTGGTCCATCTGTTCGACGGGAACATGGTGCAGGGACTTGAACATCAGCACGATGTCGAAGCTGTTGTCGGCGGCCGGAATGGCCTCGGCGCCGCCCTGGCGGAATTCGACATTGGGCAAGGCCGGCGCCGCCAGGTTGCGGGCGTGCTGGATGAGATCTACTTCCAGCGCAACGATATTCCTGACGCGCCCGGTTTCGGCCAGGCTGCGGGTTTTATCGGCCTTGCCGCAACCCAGTTCGAGCACGCTGGCGCCGTCAAGTGGCAGCTCGCCGAGCATCAGCTTCAATTCATTCAGCAGTGTGGTTTGCGTTGGGTCGGCGATTTTCATGGCGGTATCCGAAAGGGTGGTCAGCCGCGAATATTAACAAAGACCGATGTACAGGAGTTTTCAAGCCGGCGGGGGTGCGTGGCCGCAAGGCGCGTTCAGGCGAACTGGAAAACGTGGCTTTCCGGGGCCAGGTCGCGTTGCCAGACGGTCAGGCCGGGCGGCTTGAGCCATAGCGTCCAGCTGTGCTGGACGTTGCGGAAGGCTTCGTCGACGCCTTTGAAGACCTGCGGCGTCAGGATGGCCAGGCAGGTGCCCTCGGGGTGGCGGACGGACTGGTAGCGGATCAGTTCAACGCCGGCCTGGCGAGCGGCGCCGGCGATTTGCTGGGTGGCACTGTAATCGGCCGGGTCGGTCCAGCTGGCGCGGTCGGTGACGAGCGGGGGCTGGGTGAGGTCGAGGGCGTGCGAAGTACTGCCGTGGAATTCGAACAGCGTGATCGGAATCGACGCTTCACGCTCGGCCAGGCCGGCGCTGTCCAGCCAGAAACGCAGGCGCCAGAAGCCGCATTCGGCGCAGGCGGTTTTTTCATCGTCGGCACCGTAGAAGACGCCGGGATCGGTCCGTGCCCGAAAGCGTGAGCCAGCCGGTGGTTTCGGCCAGTAGCGGAAGGGCGTGGCGAGCAGCCAGTGCAGGCCTTCGGCGTCGCGCGGCAGGCGGGGCTTGGCTTCTTCAAGGATGTCTTCAAGCAGGGATTGATCGCCGAGGTCGCCGTGCACCAGCGTCATCGTCGCGACTTTGTGCTGCGCTTCGACGGCGCGCCAGCCCTTGCCCAGCCAGGGCCGGGCTTCAGACGCGAGCGCGGTGGGCGTCCAGGTATTCACAGACATGGAGCAGGCCATCGACGCGTTTGACGACTTCCAGCGGGTGGCGGTTGTCGAAAGCCTGGTTGCCGGACTTGAGCCAGCTGCGGGCGAGTTCGTCGTTGCCGCCGACCAGCGAGGAAATCGAGCGGTAAAGGCGGATGAAATGGGCCGAAAGCTCCCAGGTCTTGCTGCCTTCGGGAATGAAGTATTTGCCGTTGAGCAGCCGCGAGGCCGAGGGCTGGCTGGTGCCGATGATGGCGGTGAGTTCGGTGGAACCCAGCCCGAGGCGTCTGGCGGCTTCAACCACGGCCGTCGACAAAACGCGGGATCGGTCGGAGAGCGGATTGGGTTTCAGGGCGAGGGACATGGCAATCTCCAGAGGCTTTTCTTATTCTATAGAATAAATTAATAAAATATCAAGCCACTTGAATAATTTTGTCGCAAGGGAGGCGAGGCTGCCCCCGTGCCTCCTGATCAGATCAGGCTGGGTTTGTTGGCCTGCTGCGCATAGCACGCGTGGCCAGGAATTCCCCATTGCCGACCGGCACGGTGCAATGGCTGAAGTCGTTATCGGCGCTGATCAATGCAACGAAGGGCGCCATTTCACTGGCATGGGATGTTGCGTTATCGACGACGAGCAGACCTCCTGCGTTCAGAATCCGTTTCAGATGGGCTTGCCAGGCCGGATATTCGGCACGTTCCGAATCCAGGAAAATCAGGTCGTAGCTGGCGTCGGGGTGGGCGTTCAGGAAATCCGCAGCATCTCCTTGTACTTGTGTGATGGCGTGGGCGATACCGGAGCGCTCGAAGTTATTGGCCGCAAGTTTCTGTTTGAAGTCTGATCGTTCGATTGTCGTGACATGCCCGCCAATCGCTATGGCTGCCTGGGCCAGCCATAGGGTGGAATAACCGTTCGATGTGCCGATTTCGAGTACTCGCTTGGCGTTTGTTGCGCGGACAAGTACCGAAAGAAATTCTCCGGTATCGCGCGTGATGTTGAGCATGCGACGAGGACGCTCTGTATTGACCGCATCGTTATGGCTGCCAAATTCCTCCAGTTCCCGAAGCAGCGCATCAAGTGTTTTGTTCATTTCTATCTCCTGTCGTGAATTTGACCTTGGTGGGTGAGGGATTTCATTTTGAGGAGCAGCAAGGTATAAGACAAATACCAAATTTAAAGCCCATCCATCTCATTTCGGCATGCCAAGTTTTAGACAAATCCATTACTTCCTGACCGTCGCCGACCTGGGGGGATTCACCCAAGCGGCTGGTGCTCTGTTCATCGCGCAATCAGCGCTGAGCCGGCAGGTCTCGCAACTGGAAGAAGAACTGGGCTTCTTGTTGTTCGAACGAGAACCGCGCGGTGTGCGCTTGACGCCGGCGGGAGCGGTCTACCGTGAGCGGGTTTCGTCAATTCCTGCGACCCTGGCCTTTGCCGCTGACGAAGGTCGGCAACTGGCACGAGGTGAGGCGGGTTTGCTCAGGTTGCTTCATTCAAGCACGATTCCGGCTGCCAGCCTGATGCCGGTTCTTGACCGCTTCATGGCGGCAAGTCCAAAGGCACGAATTGACTTGGATCGCGCATCGTCCGAGCAGCAGGTTTCGTTGGTTGCCAATGGCAGTGCGGATGTCGGGGTTATCCGATTACCGGTCTTGCGGCGCGATTCGCGAGTCCATTTTGTCGAACTGGTGGCTGAACGCCTATGGGTCGCTTTAGCGGATGACCATCGCATGGCGAAACAGGAAAGTATCGTCGTTGCACACTTGCAAGACGAGCGTTTCGTCTCGGCGGTTTACCGGGAACGGGGCGGTTTGGCTCGGGTCGTGACCGATCTTTGCCTGAAGCGGGGATTCGTCCCCAATACGGCGCAGATTGTTTCGCCCAAAACATCCATGCTGAATCTGGTGGCGGCCAAGAAAGGCATTGCGATTGTTCCCGAACGGATGACGACGCTGGGTGGGCATGGTATTGCCTATGTGCCGTTGAGCGATGAGGATGCGAGATCAACCTGTGCCCTGGTGCTTCCGCTAAAACCGACATTGCTCGGGCAGAAATTTGCCGACATCCTGATTCAGGAAAGCCAACCCATTACTTGATTGGCCACAGCCCCATGATCAGATGCCGAATGAGTTCAATCCAGATCCCATAAACGATGTGCATCAAGCTGCAGGCGATAGCGCAGTTCCAGCGCTTCAAGCTGCATCAGGCGGGCCGCTAGCTGTGCTTCGTTGGCCAGCCGGCGGGCGGCGAGCAGGTCGTTGAGGCTGCCTTCGCCGAGCTGGTAGGCGCGGGCAGTCATCTCGGCAGCGCGGGTCAGGCGTTCGGCCGCGGTGCGGCTGGCTTGCCAGGTGGAGAAGGCGGCGCTGGCCGATTGGTAGAGCATGGCCGATTCGGCGGCAATCTTTTGCGTCGTGGCAGCTTCACGTCGGCCGGCCACATCGGCCTGGGCCAGTGCGGCATCGGAGCTGGCGCGACGGGCGCCGCCGGGCAGCGGGATGCTGAGGTAAGCACCGAAAATCTTGTCCTCGCCGGCCCGTTCGCGGGAAACCTGCAGGCCGACGGTGGGGTCGGGCAGGCGGTCGCGGCTGCTGCGGCCGGCGACGATCTGGGCGCGTTTGGTGTCGCCGCGGGCGAAGTCGAGTTCGTGGCTGTGTTCGAGGATGGCGTTGATCCAGTCGGCTTCGTTGCCCTCGATCGGCGTCGGTTCGGCAATCGTATTCTGGGCGATGAGCGGCAGGCCGGGGAAGCGCCGGCGCAGGTCTTCAGCGGCCGTTTGCTGGCGGACTTTGGCCTGGGCCAGTTGTGCGGCGCTCTGGGCCAATGCCGCTTCCGCCTGGATCGCTTCGAGGCGGGCGGCGTCGCCCAGTTGCTGGCGGCGCTGAACGGCCTTGGTTTGTTGGTCGAGCAAGCTGAATTGCTCGGCCCATTGCAGGGCAGCGGCGTTTTCCTTGAGCCAGATGAACCACGATTTCAGCAGGTTGCGGCTGCCTTCGTGCAGGGCGTCGCCATGCGCTGTTTCGGCCAGCGCGACGCCGGCCGCACCAAGTTCACTGTCGAGGCCAGCCTTGCCAGGCAGGCGCAGCGGGCGCTCGATGGCGGCATTCCATTCGTTGAAGCGTTCGTCCGGGCTGGTGGCCGGACTACTGCGGCGCTGCTGGGCGCCGAGGCGGACGTTCCATTCGTATTGCCCGGCTTCGAGGCGCGTGCGGTTCGCTTCTTCAACGCGAACCTGGCCGGCGGCGGCCTGAATCGACGGATTGGCCTGCAGGACACGGGCGACGATTTCGGCCGGCGGCAGGTTGGGTCTTGCTTCGCCGGCAAAAGCCGTGCCGCCAATGCTGCTGATGCCAAAAGCCAGGCTCAACCCGAAAAAATGGCTAAATTTCATAGGTGGCCTGACTCGATGAGCGGCATCAGCCAGTAAAAAACGTTGGCGTGCGGCAGTTTGTGCTTGATCAGCGCCAGCACCTCGCGCTTGGCTTCTTCCGGCCCGACGGTGCGGATGACGGTGCGCGGGGCGTGGCCGGCGACCAGTTCGGTATCCTCGACCAGCGGAATCACCGCGCCGTGTCCTTCGGCGGCGCTGACGGTGAAACCGGGCACCAGGTCGGGGCGCGAGAGCAGCAGGTCTTCGACGTGCTGGGCAACGTCGTCGGGCATGATCAGGGTGAGCAGGACATTAGCCAAGGCGTTTCTCCTGAAGGGCAAGGGCCGGCGCGACGCCGAAGCGGCGGAAGAGGATGGGCAGCAGCACCAGCGTCAGCGCCGTCGAGGTGACCAGTCCGCCGATGACGACGATGGCCAGTGGGCGCTGGACTTCCGAGCCGGGGCCGCTGGCGAAGAGCATGGGCACCAGGCCGAAGGCGGCGATGCTGGCGGTCATCAACACTGGTCGCAAGCGGCGTTTGGCGCCTTCGACGACCACCTCGCCGACGGACATGCCGCGGGCCAGCAACTGGTTGAAGTAGGTGACCATGACGACGCCGTTGAGCACGGCGATGCCGAGCAGGGCGATGAAGCCGACCGAGGCCGGTACCGACAGGTATTCGCCGGAAATGAGCAGGCCGAAGATGCCGCCGATCATGGCGAACGGGATGTTGGAGAGGACGAGCAGGGCTTGCCGGACCGAGCGGAAGGTGGAGAAGAGCAGGAAGAAGATCAGCGCCAGGGCGACGGGCACGACGACCATCAGGCGGGCGGCGGCGCGTTGCTGGTTCTCGAATTGGCCGCCCCAGGCCAGGCGGTAGCCGTCCGGCAGCTTGACGTCGCGGGCCACCGAGGCCTTGGCGTCCTCGACGAAGCCGACCAGATCGCGGTCGCGCACATTCGATTGAACGACGACGTAGCGCTGGGCGTTTTCGCGGTCGACCTTGACCGGTCCGTCGATGCGCTGGATCTTGGCGACGCTGGCCAGCGGCACGCTGCCGCCGCCGGGCAGGCTCAGGCGCAGGGCTTCGAAATCGGCCGGCGAGGCGCGCAGACTGTCAGGGCCGCGCAGGACGACCGGCACGCGCCGGCCTTGCTGGATCACGGTGCCGACGTTGCGGCCTTCGAGCAGGGCTTTCAGGTCGTTCTGGATGTCATCGACGTTGAGCCCGAAACGGCCGGCGGCCAGACGGTCGATGGCGATCTTCAGGTATTGCACGCCATCGTTTTTCAGCGTGAAGGTGTCTTCGGCGCCGGCCACCTTTTTGACGGTATTTTCGATATCGACCGCCAGCTTGTTTAGCGTGGCCAGATCGGGGCCGAAAATCTTGATGGCCAGATCGCCGCGCACGCCGGTCAGCATTTCCGAAACGCGCATGTCGATGGGCTGCGTGAAGGAAAAACCGACGCCGGGGAAGTCGGCCATTACGGCGCGCATCTGGTCGGCCAGCCAGGCGGGGTCGGGCTGGCGCCAGGTATCGCGTGGCTGCAGCACCATGAAGGTATCGGTCTGGTTGAGGCCCATCGGGTCGAGGCCGAGTTCGTCAGAGCCGGCCCGGGCGACGATGGCCTTGACCTCCGGCACCTGCGCCAGAATGGCGCGCTGCACGGCGCTGTCGATGGCGATGGTCTGGTCGATGCCGATGGAGGGCAGCTTTTCCAGCTGCATGATGATGTCGCCTTCGTCCATGGTCGGCATGAAACTCTTGCCGAGCAGCATGAAGGCGCCAGCGGCAGCGGCCAGCGCAATCGTCGCGCCGAGCAGGTAGGTCCGGCTGTGGGTCAGGGCCGACGTCAGTACGCGGTCGTAGATGGCGGCCAGCTTCTTGACCAGCCACGGCTCGTGATGCACGCCGCGCTTGATCAGGTAGGAGGCGAGTACCGGCACCACGGTCAACGACAGCAGCAGCGAGGAAGCCAGCGCGAAAACGATGGTCAGCGCTACCGGCCCGAACATCTTGCCCTCCAGCCCCTGCAGCGTGAGCAGCGGCAGGAAGACGATGATGATGATGACGATGCCGGAGGTGACGGGGGCAGCCACTTCACGGGCGGCGCGGAAAATCAGGTGCAGGGTCGGCAGGTTTTCCGGTGCCTCGGCGAGCTGGCTTTCGACGTTTTCGACAACGACCACGGCGGCATCGACCAGCATGCCGATGGCGATGGCCAGACCGCCCAGGCTCATCAGATTGGCCGATAGCCCGGCCGAACGCATCAGGATGAAAGTGGCCAGGGCCGACAGCGGCAGCATCAACGCGACGACCAGCGCGGCGCGCAGGTTGCCGAGGAAGGCGAGGAGGAGCAGCACGACCAGCACGATGGCTTCGAGCAGCGCTTTCGACACCGTGCCGACCGCGCGTTCGACCAGATTGCTGCGGTCGTAGAAGGCTTCGATCGTGACGCCAGCCGGCAGGGTCGGAGCGATTTCGGCCAGCCGCGTCTTGACGCCGGCGACCACGCTCTGCGCATTGGCCCCGCGCAGGCCGAGGACCAGACCCTGCACCGCTTCGCCCTGACCGTTCTTGGTCACTGCGCCGTAGCGGGTGAGGGCGCCGAGGCCGACGCTGGCGACATCGGCGACGCGCACCACGTTGCCGTCCTTCGCCTGCAAAACAATGGCTTTTACGTCGTCGACCGTGGCGATTGCCCCTTCGGCCCGCACCAGCAGCGCTTCTTCGCCATCGTTCAGGCGGCCGGCGCCGTCGTTGCGGTTGTTGGCTTCGAGCACCGCCTGCAAATCCTTGAGGGCCAGTCCGCGCGCTGCCAGCAATTGCGGGTTGGGCGTCACCTCGAAAGTGCGAACCTCGCCGCCCAGACTGTTCACGTCGGCGACGCCGGGAATGGTCCGCAGTTGCGGCCGGATCACCCAGTCGAGCAGGGCGCGCTTGTCGGCCAGCGAGAGGTCGCCCTCGATGGTAAACATGAACATCTCACCGAGCGGCGTGGTGATCGGTGCCATGCCGCCGGTGGCCCCCGGCGGCAGGTTGCCCATCGCCGCGGCCAGTCGTTCGCCGACCTGCTGGCGCGCCCAGTAAATATCGGTGCCGTCCTCGAAATCGATGGTGATATCGGTTAGCGCATATTTCGAGACCGAGCGCAGCAGGCGCTGGTGCGGAATGCCGAGCATTTCCTGCTCGACCGGCACGGCGAGGCGGGTTTCCACCTCTTCCGGCGTCATGCCGGGGGCCTTCAGGATGATCTTGACCTGGGTCGTCGAAACATCCGGGAAGGCGTCGATCGGCAGGCCGAGAAAAGCCTGCACGCCGGCCCCGATGAGCATGACGGTGAGGACCAGCAGCAACAGTCGCTGGGTCAGCGAAAAACGGATCAACGCGGCGAGCATTATTCTTTACCGACGCCGGTGAGCATGGCTTTCAGGCCGGAAACGCCCTTGATGGCGACCTTTTCGCCCGGTTTGATGCCGTCGACCGTGACGCTGTCGCCGCCCTGGCTGATAAGGCGCACCTGCCGGGCTTCGAAGCTGACGCCTTTGGCATCGCTGGCGGTTTGCACGAAGGCGAGGGTGGCGCCCTCGTTGCGGGCCAGCGCCGAGGCGGGCAGGCGTTGCTGCGCGCCGTTGGCTGCGGCGATTTCGACTTCGATAACCTGTCCGGGGCGCAGTGTTTCGGCGCCCTTGCTGACTTCGGCACGAAGCAGCACGGTCTGGCTGGCGGCATCGACGGCGCGGCCGATGGCGATCAGCTTGCCCCTTACTTCGCTGCCGGAAATCATGACCGGGCTGCCCTCGCGCAAGGTGGCGGCAACATCAACCGGGGCCTGAATTTCCAGCCACAGTGGCGACAATTTGGCAATGCGATAAATCAGCGCCGAGGTTTCAACGCGCTGACCAAGCTGCACACCTTGTTCGAGAACCACGCCATCGATGGTCGCGCTCAGTGCCAGCGGGCCGCCCAGTTTGCCGGGGGCGACTCCGGCCATGGCCAGTCCCTGGCGCCGTTCACTGGCCTGGGCCGAAGCTTGCGCGGCAGCAGCGCGGGTGCCTTGCAGGCGGGATTCGGCAATCAGGCCTTCGGCAAACAGCTGTTCGTCGCGTTTCAGGCTTTGTTGCAGCAGCGCGGCCTGGCTGCCGGCCTGCAGCGCATCGCGTTGCAGTTCCAGCGCCTGCGGGCTGGCCAGGCGGGCGACAACCTGGCCGCGCTTGACGGTTGAACCGGGGGCGACTGCCAGCATTTCGACCATGCCGCCGACCGGGGCGGCAACGACCCGCATCTGCTCGTTGGGTACCAGCACCCGGGCGGGCAAAAGGCCGGAGCCGAGATGGTCTCCTTCGCCGACTGTGCCTATGGTGACGCCCAGCGCCTTGAGTTGGGCGGTCTGGAGCGAAAGGGTTTCGGCCGCTTCGGCCAGCGGGAAGGCGACGGCGAACGCCAATAGCGACAGGATCAGACGTGGGGGCATGGCAGGGTCCGGAGTTGGCTCCGGAGCAGTCTAGCGCCCGAAGGTTAACGCTGCCTTAAGCAGCCCTGCGCCATGGATTGGGCTGCATGCAGTTCAATCACGGTGCAGCCGAAACTCACTCGCCAAGCAAGCTTCGGACGGCCCTACGATTCGCCGCAAGGGCCGGGGTTAAGCGCCGGTGCGCCGCTGGCGAGTGGATTCTGACGGCCTTCTCGCTGCCCCGGGCGCTGCTTGTGTCGCCAGCGAATGAACCCGGTCACCATGGCCAATAACGGGAGCAGACCGCACAGCAAGACGATGATTCGGCCCGTGAGGCCGAAGGCTTCGCCGTTGTGCAAGGGGTGCAGCCAGTCCATGAACGTGTCGCCGGCACTGTTCTGGCGCGGGTTGCGGATGGCCAGAATGGCGCCGTTGCCGGCATCGATCCACACGTTGGTGCGCGGAAAGCGTCGGTTGGGCTCGCCGGCGGCGCGCATCTGGATGCGCCAGACGGCCTGCGTCGGTGTCGGGGTGTGAATCCAGCGAACATCAGCGTCAGGAAAGCGTTCGCGTGCGATCCGTAGCGCTTCGTCGGCAGAGATGCGGATGTCAGCCGGCGTGGTCAGCGCTTGAACCTGATAGAGCCGATGCAGTGGGGAGATGGCATCTATGCTTGGCGTAAACCAGCCGGGTACGACGAGCACCAGACCGCTCAAGGTCAGCGTGGCGGTCAGTAGCAGGCCATATGCGCCGGGTTTGGCGTGGAGGTCGTAGATACGCCGTTTCCAGACGGCATTCGATTTGATGCTGAGTGCGCCTTTCCAGCCTCCCTGGCTGGGCCACCAAAGATAGAGGCCGCTGAGCAGCAGGGCAAGGACGAGCAACGAGGCGATGCCAAGCAGGGTTTTGCCCGTTTCCCCGAGCAGCAGGCTGTAGTGGAGGTCGTAGATCCACGTGAAGAAATCATCTCCCCAGAAGCGTTTGCTGGTCACCGCCAGGGTCGTCGGGTCCAGCGTGACGATCAGCGGGGCGAAAGCGCGATGGGCGGTTTCAGGGGGGTTGTAGTAGCGGGCGGTGATCGGGGCGTTGTCGCTGCGCGGCAGTTCGATCCGCCAGGCACCGGGGCGCTCAGGTTCGGCCTGCCGCAACGCTTCGACGATTCGAGCGGGTGAAACGAGGCTGACCGGTGGCCGGGCTGACATTGACGGATGGGCAGCCAGGTCGAGTTCCGGATAAAAAACCAGCAGGCTGCCGGTGACGCCGAGCAGCGAGAAGAGCAGGCCGAGCGTCAGGCCCAGCCACTTGTGCAGGGTATGCGTCCAGGCCCGCAGTGTTCGCTTGTTCAAGTGGATGGAAAGGGGCATCGGCTGTCGGAGAGGGGCTGCTTTGCCCGGGAAGGTGCGTGAAAGAGAAAACGGGCAGAAAAAAAGAATGCGGAACCGCAAGGCGATTCCGCATTCCCCGGTATGCAAGCTTACATTTTCAGGTTGAGCGATGCATAGACCGAGCGGCCGGCACCGGGCGAGAACATCGGCTGATACGAACCTGACGCGTAGAAAAAGTTGTCGTACCAGACGTACTCATACTTGCGATCGAACATGTTTCTGACCTGCAGGTCAATACCGACATGCTTGGTCAGCGCGTAGTGCACGCCACCGTCGAACAGCACGTAGCCGCCGTACTTGCCCTTGCTGTTCTGGTCGTCGATGTAATAGTTGCCCTGGGCGCGGCCTTGCAGGTCTAAGCGCAGGTTGTCGGTGGCCTGGTAGTCCACGCCGACGTTGGTGATGGTGCGTGGCGTGGCGAAGACTTCCTTGCCGACCAGTGAGGTGCTGCCAGCTGCATAGCCGCCAACGACCTTGGCTTCCTGGTAGGCGTGCGAGAACCAGAGTTTGACCTTGTCGGCGATGTGGGTGGTGATCTGGAAATCGACCCCCTTGCGCCGTGTTTCACCGAGATTCTGCGTCGCATTGGCACTGGGCAGGTTGGCCACCTCGTCCGTTGCATCCTGTTGCCAGATGGCGATGCGCGCTTCAGTGCGTTCCAGCAGCCGGAACTTGGTGCCCAGTTCGATACCGGTATTGATCGACGGCTTGACCATGTTCGTGCCAGCCGTCAGATAGGCCGGGGAACGGGAGCCGGTAACGATCTGGAAGCTGCGCCCCCAGTTGCCGTAAAGGCTGAAGGCCGGCGACGGGCTATAGACGACGCTGAGCTTGGGCTGGTTGATCCAGCCGTAGTCTTGCAACGGATAGCTCAGGCCGGTGGCGTTGAGCGTGGTGTGGCCCTTGAAACTGTCGGTCCGGAAGGCCGGCACGATCTTCCACGATGCGCTCGGTTTGATGATGGCCTGAACATAGGCGCCGAAATTGTCGAGCGTGTAGCTCTCGTCGTTCGCGGTCGAGGCTGGCGTCGAGAAGTCGGTGGGCACGGCGTAAGCGTAGCGATAGCGCCGGTAGCGGTTGTCCTGGTGCTCGTAATTGAAGCCCCCTTCGACAGCCAGCAGCTTGCTCGCCTGCCAGGTCAGCGTGTTGGTCCAGCCGGTATGCTCCTCGTTCCACAGGCGGCGCTGGCGGGGCAGGGTGCTGCCCGAGTAGCCGGTGTAGGTGACGTGTCGGTCATCCTCAATGCTGTTGTAGTAGAGCTTGCTGTTGTAGGCGAGGTTGGGCGCGATCTGGTAATCCAGGTGGCCGCTGAACTGCTGCATGTCGCGGTTGTCGTGGTCGTTGCCGTTGCGGGCCGGCGACTGGAAGCGGTTGGCGCCCAGTTCGGCTGCGGTCAGGTAGCCCGCCGATTCCGCCTCCTGGTTGTGGATGCGGGCGATCAGGCCGGCTTTCAGATCGCCGGAATCCGAGGTGTAGAACCACTTGCCGCCCAGGCTGTATTTTTCCGACTTGGAATGATCGCGATAGCCGTCGGAATCCTGTTTGGCGACGAAGTAGTTTTGCGCAAAGCCGCCCGATTCTCGGCCGAGAGCGGCCTGGACTTCCTGGGTGTTGAAGCTGCCGTAAGTCAGGCGACCATCGGCGTAATTGCCGCCTTGCCGGGTGGCGACGTTGATGTTGCCGCCGATGTTGTGCAGGCCATAGCGCGGATCGTTGGTACCGCGCACGACTTCGACGTAATCGATGTCGAGCGGGAAGATCATGTCCAGATGGCGCATGTTGCCGCTATTGACGTTGCTCGGCACGCCGTCGATCAACAGCTTGATGCCGTTGATGTAGCCCTCGCCGTTGAAGGCACGGAACGATGGCTTGCCGGATTCGGCACCGAGGCGGAATTCGGTCAGCTGGACGCCAGGCATCTGGCCGATCAGCTCCCAGCTGTTCATCACATTCTTGTCCTGCACCCGCTCGGCGCCCATGACGTCGACCGAGGTCAGGATGCTGCGCGTCGGCAGCGAGCCGGTGTTGCCGGAACTGACGGTCACTTCGCCGAGAACCACCGTTGATTCCTGGGCCTGGACGCCGGAAATTGCCAGCGCGACAAGCCAGGCAATCCGGCTTGGCTTGAAGTGGTTTCTTGTCGTTTGAAAAGCTGTTCGCTCCGTGAAATTCATTGCGCATACCCCCGAAGTTGTCCTTGAAACGGGCGAATGCTACAGAAACGAGCGACTCGGCTTGTGCGACATATTGTCGCGCGACGATATGTCACAAGTTGCTGCCAAAATCACCTGATGCGGATCAATGGCTTCACTCTTCTTCATCGGGTGCGGTAGGGAAGGTGGTGCGGTCAGGGGGCCGGCCTGGGGCCGCCACGGCCAAGCCGGTATGGCTGTGCGAAAAAGCTGCAAGACACCCACTGTCGCAGCTAACATGGTCGCCGTGTTTGATTCGGCCCCGTCATATATGCCGTTGCTCGCCAGAAACCAGATGAAAGATTCCGAATGCGTGTCCTGATCGTTGATGACAATGCCTCCATGCGAACCTTGCTGAGCGTCTTGTTGACCAGCCAGGGTTACGAGGTTGTTGGTGCTTTGCCGGACGGCAATGGCGTGACGGAGGCGGTTGCTACAACGGCGCCGGAGATTGTCTGTCTCGATTATCGCTTGCCGGGCCGGGATGGTCTCAGCATCCTGCAGGAGATCAATTCGACGTACCCGGAGGTCGACGTACTGTTCATGACCGCTTCGGAAGGCAGCGACATCGAGGCGCGTGCCGCCGATGCGGGCGCTGCCGGGTTTCTGCGCAAACCGTTCAGTCAGAAGCAGGTTATTGACGAACTGCGCCTGGTTTGCGCAACCCGCCGTCAAGTCACGCGCGGGAGCAATTCGGCAGGCGCGCCAAAATCGCCGGCTACCGGGCGGGGCGCTGTCAAGCCTGCCAGTATTGGCGGCACCCAGCGGCCGACCGTGGTCATTGCCGATGACAACAGTTCGATCCGCTTGCTGCTCAAGGGGGTGCTGAGCGATTTGGGGCTAAATATCGTCGGCCAGGCCGCCAATGGCGAGGAAGCCATTCGCGCCGTCATGACGCACAAGCCCGCCTTGCTCTTTCTCGACGTCAACATGCCCATTCTCTCCGGCCTTGAGGCGCTGCCGAGGATAGTCGAAGCCAGCCCTGAGACTGCCGTGGTCATGGTCACCGGCGATACCTCGCGCACTATCGTCCAGCAGGCCGCCGGGCTCGGTGCGCGCGGCTATATCGTCAAGCCGGTTCGTCCGTCCTACGTCGAGAAATTCCTGAAAGAACTGTTCAAAAGCTGATTTGCTGCGTGGATCTTGGCCGCGTCTTTGCCCCGGCCAGCGACCGGGGTGTCGCGGGCAATCCGTATCACGGCATCAGCATGGCGGCCTGTTTCTGGTTGAGCTTCGCAGCCAGCTCCCGGTCGCTCTTCAGGATGTGTTGGTACAGCCATTCGTTGAGGTAATCGATCAGCGCTTCCATGGTCCGCGGGCCATCGTCCTGGGCTTGGGCGCGTATCGCGGACAGCTTTTCAATGAAGTCGGCGTGTTGCTGCCGGTGCTGTTTGGCATGGGTTTCGTTGTGCGGCAGGCTGGCCATCAGCGATTCTTCAGTGCCAAAGTGGAAGATGACGTAGGTGCCGAGTCGCTGCAGCACATCGTCGAGGACGGATTGTGCGCAGCCGCCTGAGTGCGCGGCGTCCAGTTCGTTGAGCATGCCGATCAACTCTTCGTGTTGAAGATCGATCGCCCGGATGCCGGTTTCCAGATCGCTGCTCCAACGAATGCGCATGTCACGCTCCAAAATGATCGAGATTAAATCTCAATTTTATCAGATCTGATAGAGTGTCGAGATTACCATGCTTGTTGAATTTATTTATTTTCCGAATGACATCAGACGACAGGCCGCAATCCGCCGCGCCACGGATCACCCAGGATAGCCTGGCACCGATCCGGCGTAATGCCACGTGGTTGCTGGTCGTGTTTCTGTTGGCCCTGTCGTTCTTTGCCATCCACAGCCTGGTCGAGCGCTACGATCAATTACGCAATGCCAGCCTGGATCGCAAATGGATGGGGGCAAGTGGTTCGATCAGCCGCTTGATCCACGAACTGCAACGCGAGCGCGGCTTGTCCAGCGGCGTCATTGCCTCGCGCGGTGAGCGTTTTGGCGACATGCTGGCCGCCCAGCAAAATCACACCGACGCGTCGCTGGGCGAATTGCAGGCCATCGTTCGCGAACATGTGACGGATCAGGCGATACGCGACGGCCTTAATGCCGTGGCAGCCCAGTTGCAGGCACTGCGGCTGCGGGTCAAAAATCGCGAAATCTCCCGTGATTACACGGTGGATCGCTATACCGAGCTGGTCGATGCCCTCTTCGACATGCAATTGAGTACCTTCGGCAATGCAGTCAAATCCTCGCTGTTCCGCAAGCAAATGGCTTTCGTGGCATTTTCCCAGGCCAAGGAAACGGCGGGCAAGGAGCGCGCCTTGCTGTCGGCCATCCTGTCCGACCGCAACTTCAGCGCCGGCCGGATGCTGATCCTGAATAACCTCCGGGCGACCGAGCAGGCCCGCCTGGTCAATTTCATCCGTCTCGCCGAGCCCGAAGCCGAGCGCCAGTATCGCGAGATTTTGCGGCAGCCCGACATCAAGGAAGCCGAACGCATCCGGCAGAAGGTCAAGGCCGCTGCGCTGTGGGAAGAGTCGCACGGCAGGGGGGCGGCATCCGATTTCCTGTCCGTGGCGCTGCCCTCTCCGGAGGCCTGGTTCCAGGTCGCCAGCATCAAGATCGACGCCATGAAGGCGCTGGAGGACAGCCTGAACGAGGCGGTCGGAGCCAGCGCCGAGCAGGAGGAAAATCGCGCCTGGCAGGAACTGTTGCTCAGTGCCCTGCTGGTGCTCCTCGCCTTCGTGCTGGCCGGCATCCTGGTTCGCCAGATCCAGGCTGGCCGTCGCGTTGCCGAGCGGCAACTGAACCTGGCCGAGGCGGTCTTCGCCAACAGCGTCGAATCCATCCTGGTCACCGATGCCGAGCAGCGCATCATTGAGGTCAATCCTGCCTTGCTGCGTATCTCCGGCTACAGCCGCGAGGAAATCCTCGGCCAGCATCCGCGCATCCTCAAGTCCGGGCGGCAAGATGCCGCTTTTTACCAGCAGATGTGGCAGGAACTGGCGCTCTCCGGCTCCTGGGAAGGGGAGGTCTGGAACCGGCGCAAGAGTGGTGAAATCTACCCGGCCCTGCTGTCGATTGCTGTGGTGAAGGGCCCGGACGGTCAGGTGACGAACTACACCGGCATGATTTTCGACCTCAGCCAGCAAAAGACGGTCGAAGCCCTGCTCGATCAACTGCGCACCTTCGATGGATTGACCGCGCTGCCCAATCGCGAATCCTGGCTCTCGGCGCTTGAGCAGCAACTGGTCAACGCCAAGCGCAACAACAGCCGCTTCTCGATCCTGCAACTGGACCTCGACCGCTTCAAGCTGATCAACGACTCGCTGGGCTACTCGGTCGGCGATCAGGTGCTGATCGAGGCGGCCGAGCGCATCAAGATCACCCTGCGCAAATACGATGTCGTCGCCCGCCTCGGTGGTAACCGTTTCTCGGTGCTGCTCAACGAAATTGCTGATCCCCAGGCCATCGGCAGCATTTGTGAAAAACTGCTCACCGCTTTCGGACGGCCGTTCGGACTGGGCGGCATCAACGCCCATGTCAGCATCAGCATCGGCGCGGCCATCTATCCGAACGACGGCCTGGACAGCAAGACTCTGATGATCGCGGCAGAATCCGCCCTGTACAGCGCCAAGGCCGATGGCCGCAACCTGTACAAGTACTATTCCCGCGAAATGAACGAGATGGGCAGCCAGTTGTTCAAGCTCGAACGCATGTTGCGCGTGGCGCTGGAGCGCAACGAGTTCTCGGTCGTCTACCAGCCGCAGGTCAATGCCGGCGATGGCCGCTTGGTCGGCGTGGAGGCGCTGCTGCGCTGGCACAACCCGGAACTGGGTCAGGTGTCGCCCGTCCAGTTCATTCCGGTGGCCGAAGAAACCGGGCTCATCGTGCCGATTGGCGAATGGGTCATGCGCGTGGCCTGTGCTCAGGCCAGAAAATGGCAGACCGAACTCGGGCTCGATATCCCGGTCGCCGTCAACCTGTCCGCCCGCCAGTTCCGCCGCAACGACCTGCTGGCCTCGGTGCAGCTCGTGCTCGACGAAACCGGCCTGCCCAGCCGGCTGCTCGAACTGGAAATCACCGAAGGCCTGCTGATGGTCGATCCGATCGGCGCCATCGACATCATGCGCGGCCTCAACTTCCTCGGCGTCAAGACTGCGCTCGACGACTTCGGCACCGGCTATTCATCGCTGGCCTACCTCAAGGCCTTCCCGCTCAACCGCCTCAAGATCGACCGCGCCTTTGTCCGTGACTTGCCGCACAACGAAAGCGATTGCGCCATTTCCAACACGGTCATCACCCTCGGCCTCAACCTCAACATGGAAGTGCTGGCCGAAGGCGTCGAAACAGAAGCCCAGCGCGACTTCCTGGCCCAATCCGGCTGCCAGATTTTCCAGGGCTATTTGTTCGGCAAGCCGATGCCCGGCGACGATCTGACGCAACGCCTGCAGAGCGGTGAATTGGTTGCAGTGCAGCGTTCGGAAAACTGATTTCCATCACCTGCGCGGCTGGAAACAAAAATGCCGGTCACGATGACCGGCATTTTCTTGGGCAGTGCTGCAGCGCAGCCTGAAGCTGATCCTCGATTACTCCTTGATCGCTTCGATCGCCACGTCGATGCGCACTTCGTCACCAACGTACGGGGCGTACTTGCCGGCGTTGAATTCGGAGCGCTTGACCACGGTGTAGGCGTTGGCGCCGATGGCGTCCTTCTTCATCATCGGGTGCGGCATGGCCTGGAAGGAGGTAACGGTCAGGGTGACCGGCTTGGTGACGCCCTTCAGGGTCAGGTTGCCTTCGACCTTGGCCGGCTTGTCGCCTTCGAAGATCACCTTGGTGGACTTGAAGGTAGCGGTCGGGAACTTGGCGGTGTCGAGGAAATCCTCGCCCTGGATGTGCTCGTTGAAGGTGTCGTTACCGGTGTCGACCGACTTGGTGTCGATCACGATGTCGACCGAGCCGGTCTTGGCGACCTTATCGAAAACGACCTTGCCGCTGTTCTTGTTGAAGCGGGAAAGCTGGGTCGAGTAGCCGAAGTGGCTGTACGAGAAACGCGAGAAGGTGTGGCTGCTGTCGGCAACGAAGGTTTCCGGGGCGGCCAGGGCCGGGGCGGCGGCAGCGATGGCGAGGACGAGGGTGGCGAGTTGCTTTTTCATGGTGATTCTCCTGTTGTGGGTTGGGGTTTATTTCGATGAAGCGGTGATGCGGAATTTGATCTGCACGTCGTTGGCGACGATGTCGAACTTGGCCCAGGCGCCTTCGCCGATGGTGAAATCGGCCCGGCGGATGGTGAAGGCACCGTCGAAGACGCCGGTGTTGCCCTGAGCCGTGAAGGTGGCGGGAACGATGACCTCCTGCGTCTTGCCCTTGATGGTCAACTGGCCGGCCACTTCGTACTTGTTGCCGCCGAGCGCCTTGACGCTACCAGAGACGAAGCGGGCGGTCGGGAAGGCCTTGGTGTTGAACCACGGCTTGCCAGCCACTTCCTGGTCACCTTCCGGGGCGCCGGTATCGACGCTGGCCAGTTCGACATCGAAAGTCGCCTTGGCGGTAGCCGGCTTGGCCGGGTCGAAATTGAGCTGGCTGGAAAACTTCTTGAACTTGCCGTCGACCGCAACGCCCATTTGCTTGTAGACGAAGGTCACGGCGCTTTTCTCAGGCTGGACCTGGGTGTATTCGACGGCGTGGGCGGCGGGGATCAGGCTGGCGAAGGCCAGGGCGAGAGCGATTTTTTTCATGGTGGTTCTCCGTTGGGGGTATCTCTGGGTTGTCATTCCCGCGAAAGCGGGAATCCATGGGGTCAAGTTTCTGGATTCCCGCTTTCGCACCCCAGGGGTACTTCCTGCGGGGCGCGGGAATGACCGTTATTTCTTGGGCAGCATCCGGGTCAGGATGTCGTCCTTGTCGATGAAGTGGTGTTTCAGCGCAGCGCCGATGTGGCCGGCCAGCACAGCAACGAAAAGCAGGTTCAGGCTCTGGTGCACCAGGGCCAGCAGGTCGCCCAGCTCCTTGTTCTTGTCGAGCAAATCGGGGATGGGCAGAAGGCCGAAATAGACGGTCTGGAAACCCTTGGCCGAGCTCATCAGCCAGCCGGACAGCGGAATGGCGATCATCAGCCCGTAGAGCATCAGGTGGCCGGCGTGGGCGGCAAACTGCATGGTCTTCGGCATGCTGTCCGGCAGGGCTGGCGGGCGATGCGTCAGACGCCAGAGCAGACGGAAGGCGAGCAGCAGAAAGGCGGTGACACCGGCCCACTTGTGCCAGGAATAGAGCTTCAGCTTGTCCGGCGACAGCGGCAGGTCGTGCATGTAGAAGCCCAGCGCCAGCAGCCCGAAGAGCAGGATGGCCATCAGCCAATGCAGTGCCTTGGCGGTTTTGGTATAGGTCATGGTCGGGTTCCTTTATTGGGGCTGAAAGGCGTAGGCATCCATGGCGATCACGTAATCGTCGATGCCGGCATGAAAGCGGTCGGCCCTGGCGTTTTCGCCGCCAGCACCGAGTGCGACATAAAAAGGCAGCAGGTGTTCCTCGCTCGGGTGGGCTTGCAAGCCGCCGGGCGATTGCCGGCGGTAGTCGAGCAGGGCGGGGATGTTGCGCTCGGCCACTCGGCCGGCCAGCCAGTCCGAGAATTCGCGCACGTAGGCAGGGGTCTGGCCGCCGCTGCGCGCTGCCATCTGGTAGTCGCGCAGGTTGTGGGTGACGTTGCCGGACGTGATGACGAGAAATCCCTTGGCCGCCAGCGGGGCCAGTGCCTGGCCGAGCCGGTAGGCCTGTTCCGGGCCGCCGCGGCTCTGGATGGAAACCGGAATGACCGGTACTTCGGCATCCGGGAACATCAGGCGCAGCGGCACCCAGGCGCCGTGGTCGAGGCCGCGGCTGCTATCGGTGGCGACCGGCAGGCCGGCGGTTTTCAGTGCGGCGACCACTTCCTCGGAAGCTTCGCGGCAACCGGTGGCCGGGTAGCGCAGGGCGTACAGGGCTTCCGGGAATCCCCAGAAGTCGTGGATGGTTTCCGGACGCTCGGCGAAACCGACGGTCGGCTCGGCCGTATCCCAATGGGCGCTGACGATGACAATGGCGCGTGGCAGCGGCAGGCTGGCGGCCAAAGTGCTCAGTGCGGCGCCCGCCGCACCCGGGTTGAGTGCGAAGGTCGGCGCACCGTGCGGGACGAATAAGGCGGATGGGGTCTGTGTCATTGCTGCAACTCCTGTGTCGATGGGCGCACTTTATGCCTGTTATTTGGATCGAAATAGCCGACAATGTGCAAATCACTATTGCGGATATGGCAACAATGGATCGACTGGACGCGATGCACCTCTTCGTTCGGGTGGCCGAACTCGGCAGCTTTTCAGCGGCAGCGCAGCAGATGGGCGTCGCCCGTTCCGTCGTCACCCGGCAGATCGCCGCGCTGGAGGCGCATCTCGGCGTCAAGCTGATGGCGCGCAGTACGCGCCGCCTGACGCTGACCTCGGGCGGTACCGCCTACCTGGAGAAATGCCGGGTCATCCTCAATCTGGTCGAAGCGGCGGAAACCGGGGTGGCCGAAGAGCGCCTGACGCCGCGCGGCAATATCCGCATCAGCCTGCCCTTGAGCTACGGCCTGAAGCGCCTGGCCCCGGTGCTGCTCGACTTTTCGCAGCGCTACCCGGAGGTGGTGCTCGACATGGATTACAGCGACCGCCGGATCAATCTGATCGAGGAGGGCATCGACCTGTCGATCCGCATCACCCGCCGGCTGGAGTCCGGCGATGTGGCGCGCAAGATCGGCAAGAGCCGCATGCTGGTGGTCGCCTCGCCGGACTACCTGGCTCGCCACGGGCGACCGCTGCACCCTTCAGAACTGGTGCATCACGTCTGCCTCGGCTACACCTATGCCGGCAGCAGCCAGGTCTGGCAATTCATGGTCGATGGCGTGCTGGAAAGCTTCCATGTGCGCAGCCGTCTCAATGCCAACAACGGTGACGTCCTGACCGAAGCTGCGGCGCAGGGGCTGGGCATCACCTGTCAGCCGGATTTCATTGTCGATACCTTTCTGGCCGCCGGCCGGGTCGAGGCAATCCTGGCCGATTACCCGATTCCCGAACTCGGCATCTACGCCATGCTGCCGAGCAATCGCCATGTTCCGCATCGGGTGCGGGTGTTGATGGATAGTCTTGCCGAGCGCCTCGCGACGGCTTGAAGTCAGGCCGAGCCGAGCTTCCGGACGACAAATCTTTACCCTTCGCGGCCAACCATTGGCATGCCATGGCGTTAATATCATCAGGCAGCCAACGGCTGCCGGCTGGTCAATGCGTTTCGTTGGCCAGGCTTCAGTCTCAGGGAATAAAGGAAATTCGTATGGGAATCGTGTGGACAATCTTGGTCGGCCTTGTGGTCGGCGTCATTGCCAAGTTGCTGCATCCGGGCAAGGAAAACATGGGCTTCATCGCCACCGTGCTGCTTGGCATCAGCGGCTCATTTCTGGCCGGCATGCTCGGGCAGGCCATGGGCTGGTATCAGGCTGGTGAGGGAGCCGGTTTCGTCGCCTCGGTTGTCGTGGCCATCGTATTGCTGGTCATCTACGGCCGTCTTCAGGACAAGGGGGGGCAATGAGCAAACTGCGGAATGCCTGGCTGGCCGTCTGTTTCGCCAGCGCAACGGCGCACGCCGGCACCTTGGTCGATCTCTCGGCTGAGGCCAGCCGGCCGGCAACGAACGACATGGTACGGGCCAGCGTGTTCAGCGAAGCCAGCGGCAATAACCCGGCCGAACTGGCGCGCCGCGTCAATGCCGATATTGCCGAGGCCCTGAAGCTCATTCGCGCCAGGTCGGGCGTCACCGTCAAGAGCGGCCAGCAATCGACCTACCCGGTCTACGGTCAGGCCCAGAAAATCGACGGTTGGCGCATGCGCAGCGAACTGGTTATCGAATCGAAAGACACCGGCGCGGTGTCGGAGCTGCTCGGCAAGTTGCAGCAAATGCGACTGGCGGTCGGCGCGGTCAGCCAGATGCCCTCGCCGGAGACGCGGCGTCAGGTCGAGGACGAAGCAACGCGGGAGGCGATTCGCGCCTTCCAGAGCCGCGCTGCTGTGGTCGCCGAACAACTGGGCAAGGGCTGGAAGATCAAGCAGCTCAACATCCAGCAGGGCGGCGGCATGCCAATGCCGATGATGCGTGCCAGCCGGGGGGCGATGCTGGCAGCCGAGGCTGCACCGGCGCCGCTGGAGGCCGGGGAAAGTCTGCTGACAACCAATATCAGCGGGCAGATCGAACTGGCGGATTGAGAGAAGGCCTGTTGCCGGCGTCTTCGCAACGCCGGCAAGGCTTGGCCGGCGGAAAACGCGTTTTAGAAGTGTAAGGTGGTCCTGAGCATGGCGGTACGGCCGTATTGAGGCATCTGCCAGCGGCGAGCCCCCAGCACTTCATCGGTCGCCACCGGGTCGTTGTAGCGATGATCGAACAGGTTGTAGATGCCGAGCGCAACCTCCCAGTGCTTGCCGCTGGGGGTGTAGCTGAAATTCAGATTGGCCAAGGTATATGAGGGAATTCGCTCGGTACCGATATTGGCCTGGCGGGCGCTGATCCACTGGGCTTCCAAGCCGGCCATCAGGTGAGTGATGCCGGTCGGCACGGCCAGATTGAGCTTGGCCATGTGGTGCGGCGAGTTGTCGAAGCTGTGACTTGTTTCAGCTGCGTGCTGCACCGAGTAGCCGGTCCGCAGTCGGCTGCCGTTGCTCCAGCGCTGCTCGAATTCGATTTCCAGGCCACTGGCATTGGTATGCGCACTGTTGGCGGCGACTCCCGCTTCGTCGACCGTCACCATCTTGTCGATATGGAAATGGTAGAGCGTCGCCGTCAAGCGGGAAAGCTGGCTGAAGCGCTTCTCCCATGAGAGTTCCAGCGAGCGCATCTGTTCCGGGGCGAGGTTGGGGTTGCCGTAGGCAAAGGTGGGGGTGGTGTAGGCGCGCTCATAGGCGGTCGGCGTACGGAATGCCGTTCCGTACAGCAGCTTGAACAGGCCGGCCTGGCCGGCGTCGTGCGTAAAGCCGAGGCGCGGGCTCCAGAAGGTGCCCAGCTTGCCAAGGTCGTTGTAGCTCAGGCCGAGCGTCAGCAGGCTGGCCGTGCCGAGCTGGATTTCGTCCTGGGCCATCAGGGTCAGTTGCCGGCTGCTTTGTTGGCTGTCCAGGCAGGCGTCTGGGCTGATGCTCAAGTCCGCGTTGATACAGCCATAGCCGCGGTCAAAATTCATCTGGTTCTGCCGCCAGTTGGCCTTGTATTCGATGCCCAGCGTCCAGCGCTGGCCCGACCAGCTGGTATTGACTAGGCGATTCTCGATGCCCCACCAACTGCCGCGCACCTTGTCGACGTTCATGATTTGCGGGTCACCTAGATCGGCCGAGTAGTCGTAGGGGAAAAATCCGTCGTAGGCGTAATCGCCAAAATAGAGGCGCTGCTGCAGCTTGTTGCTGGCGTTCAGCTTCCATTCCTTGCTCAGGTCGAGCAGGGTGTAGGTATCCGATTCGATGTGGCTACGGTCATCGACAATGGTGTCGTAGCTGGCGGTCGGAACGATGCGGTCGCGTTTGGCGTGGGCGAAGGACAGGTGCCAGTCGTCGCCCCTGACCTTGAAAAACAGTTGGCCGCCGTCTTCGCCGCCGACCCGGTGCAGGTCGCGGCTGCTGCCGTCGCCGTTGACGTCGTTGAAGGCCAGGGTTCGCCCATGGACGTTGAAGCCGGTGACTGAAATCAGCACATCCTTGCCGCCGACCTGGCCGCCCCAACTGGCCCGCAAGCGCCGATTGGCGCCGCTGCCCAGGCTCAGGCTGGCTTCGCTGCCGACGCTCTGGCCGCTGCGCGTCACGACATTGATCACGCCGAACATGGCATCGCCGCCATAGACCGAAGCACTCGGGCCGCGGATCACTTCGATGCGTTCGATCAGGCCGACATCGAGCGGGAAAGCCGAGTCGACAGGAACGTTGGCGTAGATATTTTCATTGACCGACATGCCGTCGATCAGGATCTGCAGTCGCGGGCGGTAGTCACCTGGCTGCGAGATGCCGCGCACGCCGGCAAAGGCGTAGGTGTGGTCGTCGGTGACGTTGAAGCCCTGCAGCGTGCGCAGGGCATCACCAAGGGTTCGCCAGCCGTAGAGTCGAATGTCCTCGCTGGTCAGGACCGAGACGACGGAGGGTATCTGGTCCGGATTCTCGGCAAATTTCGGGGTCGTGATGATATTGACCTTGAGCAACTCTTCGAGCGAGAGATGGATGGCATCAATGGCGGCCGAGCACGGGGCTGCCAGGGTAAGGAGCAGGGCTGCCAGCAGCGCGCTACCCGTTGGCTGCCCGGTGTGGCGCCGGGCCTGGTTCACCGAGCGCCCCCGGGATTCTCGCTGCCTTCGATACGCGGCAGCCGGAAGGCAATGAACTCCTCGGCCGGCATCGGCCGGGCAAACAGGAAGCCCTGAAAGATGTTGCAACCCATCTGGCGCAGCAAATCGGCCTGTTGCCGGGTTTCGACGCCTTCGGCAACGACCTTGAGACCGAGCGCCGAACCCAGGGTGATGATCGCCTGGACCAGGGCCCGTTGCTTGCCTTGAATTTCAAGGTCGGTTACGAAGGAGCGGTCGATCTTGATTTCATCGATGCTGAAGCGGTTGAGGTAGCCCAGCGACGAGAAGCCGGTGCCGAAATCGTCGAGCGAGATGCGGATGCCGCGTTCGCGCAGTTCACTGATGACCTGGTGCGCGGTGTCGGCGTTCTGCATCAGCACGCTTTCGGTCAGTTCGATGATCAGCTGATTGGCCGGAACGTCGGTGCGGGCGAGTACTTCATCGATGAACTGGATCAGCGAGCGCTGGAAGAAGCTTTCGGCCGACAGATTGATGCTGATCGTGCCAACCTCCTGGCGCATGGCCAGCCAGTCGGCAATCAGTTCGCAAACCTGGCCGATCAGCCACTCGCTGATCGGGTGGATCAGGCCGACTTCCTCGGCCAGCGGGATGAAACGGTCGGGCGTGATGAAGCCGAGTACGGGGTGTTCCCAGCGCAACAGGACTTCGGCGCCGATAATTTCGCCGGTGGTCGCCGAGATCTTCGGCTGGAAATAAGGCCGCAGCTGATCACCCTGTTCAAGTGCAACACGCAGGCCGCGCTCCAGGACAAGGCGCCGGGCCGCGTCGTGGTCGTGTTTCGGATCGAAGAAGCTGATCGCGCTGCCGTTGCTGCTGGCGGCTTGCAGCGCAACGAGCATGGCGCGCCGGATCAGTTCGTTGGTTTCCGCCGCATCTTCCGGGTAATAGGAAATCCCGATATACGGCGCGATCAGCACTTCGTCGCCAAGCAGCAGCATGGGGCGGCCAAGGGTTTCATGCACCGTCTCGGCATAGCAGCGGATGCTTTCCCGATCCAGCGTGCCGGGTAGGGCGAGTACGAAGGAGTGTTCGTCGTAACGGGCCAGCTTGGCGTCGTGCAGGGAGTCCTGGCCGAGCGCACCGCTACCGTTTGGCGGCGTTTCGAGCAGGCCCTTGAGGCGGCTGGCAAGGGCGCGAATGGCCGCGTCGGCAGTATCCTGGCCGAGCACGGTGGAGATGTCGCGCAGATTGCCGAGATGAATGAAGAGAATGGCCAGCCCGGCCTGCTCGGACTTGAGGCCCTCGGGCTGGAGGTCGCGCTCCAGTAGCTCGGTCAGTCGGTCGCGGTTGTTCAGGCCGGTGACCGGGTCGTGCCAGGCCAGCTGGCGGATTTGCTCTTCCTGGGCGACACGCTCGGAAATGTCCTGGGTAAAACCGGTTGCACCCAGGTAGCAGTTCTTGTTGTCGAACCGGGGAAAACCCCGCTCGTGAACATGGTGCCAGGCGTTTTCGTCGGCCAGGCTGCGCAGTCGATAGTCGAGCTGATAGGGCCGGCCGGTCTTCATTTCAGCCCGGCAGCGGATCAATGTGGCGCGATCCTCGCGGTGAACGCGGGTGAGCAGGCGGTTTCCGGGTACCGGCACCTGCGAGGTGGCGATGATGTCCAGATACTGCCGCGAGGCAGCGATGATGTTGCCCGACTGGTCCATGGTCCAGTTGCCGAGATGGGCAATCTGCTGGGTGTGGATCAGCGTCAGCTGGCTGTCGACCAGATCCCCGAAGGCAATGGAGGAGCGCAGCAGGTAGCGCACGCGGTGCGGCAGCAGCGGGATATTCAGCGGCTTGGTGATGAAGTCGGTGGCGCCGCAGCGGTATGCCTCGTCGATCGATAGCTGGTCGTCCAGGGCGGTCAGCATGATGATCGGCAAGTGTTCAAGGCGGGGGGTGCCACGCAGGATGCGGCAGGCCTCAAAGCCGTTCATGCCCGGCATCAGCACATCGAGCAGCAGGATATCCGGGATTTCGCCCTGGGTGACCAGCGCGATGGCCTTTTCGGCCGAGTCGACGGTCGTCACGTCGAATTCATGCTGGGCCAGCACCGATTCGGTGATCGTGCGCATGACGGGCTCGTCATCGACAATCAGGATTCGGGGCTTGGCGTTCGGGCTCATGCCTTGCTCTCGGCCAGTTCGGCAAGGATGTTTTCGGCAGCCCGGCGGACCGTTTCGAAGTCCTCGATGATGCGGGGGAGCAATAGCCTGGTCGGCTCTATCTGGTTGGCGCGCAACTGCGTTTCCGCTTCCTTGCACAACGCAGAAAATTGCCGGATGCCCAGCGCGGCGCTCGAACTCTTCAGGTTATGCACGATGCGGGTGATGTGCTCGACATCGAATTCGCGATCGGCTGCCTTGAGCACCACGATATGTTTTTCGCCTTCGCTCAGGTAGGAGGTGAGCACCGCCGGGATAATCCGGCTGGCTTGGCCGCCCAGGCTGGCTCTCAGCTCACTCAGGTCAATGATTGTCATAGGCGTCACATTGTCCGGATTGCCGGTTTCAGTGGCAAGCGCCGGTTCGGCCCGGGTCGAAGGAAGCCAGCGCTGGATTGCCTTGCTGATGCCGCCGATGGTCACGGGCTTGGACACGTAATCGTCCATGCCGGCCTGCAGGCACATCTCGCGGTCGCCGGACAGGGCATTGGCGGTCAGGGCGATGATCAACTGGCGAGGCAGGCCGCGTTCCCTTTCGTTGTCGCGGATGCGGCGCGTCGCGGTCAGGCCGTCCATGATCGGCATCTGCACATCCATCAGCACCAGGTCGAATGACTCGACTTCGAGGGCGGCCAGGGCGGCCATGCCATTGTTGGCGTGACGGACGGTGCAGCCCAGCGTGCCCAGGATTTGTTCGAGAATCAGGCGATTGGTGTCGTTGTCCTCAACCATCAGGACATGGGCGTTGAAATGCAGGTTGCCGGTGGCTTCCGGGGCCTTCGATTCTTCGGCGACCAGGCCCCATAGCTTGGCCAGTTCGGTCCACAGCGTGAGGTCACCAAAGGGCGAGTGAATTTGCCCCTTGAGCCAATCAGGCAGTTCAGCCGCCTGGTTGCCTGTCGTCTCCAGATTGAAGACAAAAAGGAAGGGGATGGCGGGCGCGCTGGTGATCTGCTCGAGCATGCTGCGGAAGCAGGGGCTGTCCTCGATAACGATTGCATCGGGCTGGCTGGAGGCCAGTATTCCCTGCGCTTCATCGCAGTTGGTCGCGGCGATCGTCTCGATGCCGGCCCAGCGCAACATGGCCAGCCAGTGATTGCGGCGTGCCTCGTTGCCGGAAACCACCAGTACCTGGCGGCCACGCAACTGCGGCATCCATTCCGGCAGGTTTCGGCCGAGACGATGGGTGCTTTCCAGCGGCAGGCTGATGCTGAAGTTCGAACCCTGGCCGGGGGTGCTTGTGGCGGTAATTTCGCCACCCATCAGACCGACCAGATCGTGCACGATGGCCAGTCCAAGGCCGCTGCCGCCAAACCGCCGGCTCATGCTGTTGTCGGCCTGGCGGAAGGGGGAAAAGATATCGGCCAGCGCCTCGCTGCTGATGCCGATGCCGGTGTCCTGGATGTCGATCCGCAGCTGCTCCTGACCTTGCTGGCCGCGTTGGGCACGGCAGGAAATGCGCACACTGCCGGATTCGGTGAATTTCAGGGCGTTGTTGACCAGATTGGTGATGACCTGGCCGAGGCGGTATTTGTCGCCCACCACATAGTCGGGCAAGGCAGGTTCGATGTCGAACCACAGGTCGAGGTGTTTTTTGCGGGCGGTCGGCGAGAACACCGAGACGACCTGCTCGATGGTTTCGCGGATGCTGAAGGGCAGTTTTTCCAGTTGCAGCCCGCCGGCTTCGATGCGCGAAAAATCGAGAATATCGTTCAGGAGATAGAGCAGGGTATCGGCCGAACTGCGCAATGTCGTCAGCTGGCTCTGCTGGTGAGCGTTCAGCGAGCCGGCGGCGAGCAGGTCGGCAACGCCGATGATGCCGTTCATCGGGGTGCGGATTTCGTGGCTCATGTTGGCCAGGAAGGCGCTCTTCGCACGGTTGGCCGCCTCGGCGCTTTCCTTGGCGAGGCGCAGTTCCTGCGTGCGCAACTCGACGACCTCTTCAAGATGGCCGCGGTGCTCGGTCAGTTCCTGGTCGCGGTCGGCGATTTCGACCAGCATGGTATTGAAGGCGTCGGCCAGTTGGCCGATTTCGTCATTGGAATATTTGCTCGCCCGCTCCGTGAAATCCTTTGACTCGGCAACGCGATTCGCCGTGCTGGTCAGCGCGCCGAGCGCCGTCAGCAGTGTTCGCTGCATGCGCTGGGCAATGACCAGGGCCAGCGCAAAGGCAATCAGCGAGGCTGCCGTGAAAGTCAGAAAGTCGTTCAGCGCGTCGTGCCAGACTTTTTCCAGACTGGCGGTCAAGGAGACTGAGCCGATCACATCGCTCTTGATTCGAATGGGGACGATGGTCGTGACATGGGACCAGTCGGCAATGGTGGTGGCTTCGTGGACCACCGCCGGGCCGGCGTGTTTGCTAGCGGGCAAGGGCGAGTTGGGGCGCTCGTAGCGGAAGGTGAAACCATTGTCCGTGCTCAGCATGCGGGCCGCGACCAGATCCGGGTGCTGCGCCAGTGAGCTGAAAAGACGTTCGGCCCCGCCGGCATCCTGAAACTCGACCACGGCGGTCGCGTTGAAGGCGATGACTTCGGCCATCGATCGCAATTCGGTCAATTTTGCATTGCGCCGATGGTCGATCTGCCTGACGGCAAAGAACAGCGAGGTCAGCAACAGGCTGATGCCGAGCGAGACGGCGAGAATCAGCGCCAGGCGACGGCGGATGGGCAGGTTGCCGATGTTCATCGCGTGCCCCCGATCACCTGACGGGCGAGGCGCAGCATCTGCGAACTGGCCTTCAGACTGGCCCGGTTGATGGCATCGGCGTTGATGTCGAACTGCAGTCGCCCCTCGGTGCGGATCAGGGCGATGGCGCCGCCGTCGCGGGCGAAGGTTTCCGAGTCGCTGACGGTCAGGATGGCCTGCTTGTCCACCCAGCGCAGGACGGCGCTGGCCCGCGCCTCTTCAGTATCGGGAATGAACAGCTCCTGGCAATCGGCGATCTGTTCCGGACTGTTGACCTTGCGGATACGCAACTCGCGGCCGCCCACCTGGCGGCCTTCGTAGCTGGCCAGGTAGGGACCGAGGCTGTCGCGGCCGAACAGGCAGATGGTGACGGTGCTGCGGTTACCCGGCCAATCGACATACTTCAGGAAATTGACCAGGTAGGCTGCCTTGAGTTGCCCTTCCGAGGCGACTTCGCTGAAAGTGCTCGGTGCGGACAACACCAGGCCAAGCGCCAGCGTGAGCTGGGCGGCAAGGCGGAGGAGTTTTCCGGCTGACATGGCTGAATCAGAACTTCCAGCGGGTGGTGAGCATGACCGAAGGCTTGATTTCGTTGGCGATGGTCGGAATGTAGTCGGACAGGTATTCGATACGGCGGGAGCCGATCAGGTTGCGGCCGATCAGGGCGACTTCGAGATCCTTGTTGACGCGATAAGCGTAGCGCAGATCGAGGGTTATGTAGCCGGGAATGCGCACATAACTCGGTTCGGTCGATGTACTCGGCGTCGCATCGGTGATATTGACCCGTTCGTAGCTGGACATGGCGCGCAGCCAGACATCGAGTTGCTGGCTGGTGGTCATGTTCCATTGTGAGCGCAGCGAGGCGGTCTCGCGGGGCTTGGCACGCTCGGTCATCTGGGCATCGGCGTTTGAAATCTGGTCTTTGCCCTCGTCCATGTTGAGCTTGCTCCAGCTGTAGGACAACTGCAGGCGCCAGTTCGGCGTCACCAGCCATTCCGCAGCCAGTTCGAGGCCGGTACTCCAGCCCGCCAGGCCGTTGACAGCATTCACTTCCTGGAGAAGAACGAATTGTCCGGAGAGCAGGCCGGGGCAGTGTGAAGGAGCGACCTGCATGCCGGGAATGGAGCCCGGCGGTAGGAAGCCGAAGAGGGGGCTGCAACCATAGAGCGCAGACTGGCTTCCGCTGCGCAGGTGGGTGTAGCGGTAACGATAGGCCGTCACGTCGGCGCTGACTGTGTTCGATATCTGTTTGCGATACCCGATTTCGACGCCTTCGGCCTTTTCCGCCTTCAGGCCATCGGCGCCCGGCGTCGCGTACTGGACGATCGGCAGGTTCATGCCTGGCATTTGCTGGACATGGACCCCGGCCAGCACCGAGACATCCTGTTCGGCCCGGGCGCTGGTGCGTGGGGCGCGGGCATATTTCAGCCAGGCGCTATCGGTGCGCGAAGGCGTCCAAAGTAGCGTCGCATGGGGGGAATAGCTGCTGCCGTTGCGGCTGGCGTAATCCCAGCGCAGGCCCATGCCCAGTTTCAGGTGTTCGGGGATCACGGTCCAGTCGTCCTGGATGAAGAGGCCGCTGGTGCGATGGGTAAATTTGGCGTTCGGAATCTGGATGTATAGGCCCGAGGTGCTGACTTCATCGCTTGAATTGCGGAAGCCGAAGCCCCATTGCAGGTCGTGCGTGCCGATGGCGTAGCGGCCGAGGTAGTCAAGATCGAAAGTGGTGCGCGACTCGTCAATGAAATCGCTGATTTCTATCCCCGACCTGCCGCCCGACAGTTGCAGCGAGGATTCGATACCCGTATCGCTCAGCCAGCGATAACGACCGACCAGGCTCTCGCTGTGCAGGCGCTGTGAAAAACTGAGTGGATTGAGCTGGATGTTTCCTGTGCTCATCAACACGTTCATGTCCGGATTGATCCGCCACAGGTCGCCCAGCGACGAGCGGGAGGCGTTGGCCCAGATGGTCAGGTCGCTGCCGGCACCGAGGTCGCGGTCAAAACGGAAATCGACGACGCCATTCTTGAGACGATCCTCAGCATCCTCGCGGCTGTCGAATTGCTTCGAAGGTTCGGTGTAACGGCCCTGAACGGAAAGCTTGAAGCTCGTTTTCTCGTCGAGCGACTGGCCGATTCGGGCATAGACATTGCCGTAACCCTGGGAGCCGACGGTCAGATTGGCGGCGCCACCGGCCTGGTTGCGGCTGTGTTTGGAGATGATATTGATCACGCCATTGACGGCATTGGCACCCCACATCACGGCGCCGGCACCGCGGATGATTTCTATGCGTTCGATGTCGTCGAGCGGGATGGGGTCGAGTTCCCACATGACCCCGGAAAACATCGGATGGTAGATGCTGCGGCCATCGACCAGCACTTGTAACTTGTTGGCAAAGCGGCCGTTGAAGCCACGAGCCGTCACGGCATAGCGACCGTTGTCGATCTGGGCAACTTCGATGCCTGGTGCCATGCGCAATACGTCGGGCAGGGCCTGGGCGCCGGAGCGGCGAATATCTTCTGAAGTGATGACGAAAGCGGCAGCGGCAACATCGCTCAGGCTCTGGCTTTTGCGGGAGACGGAAGTTACTTCGGTCTTGACCAGATCTTCCAGGCTCAGATCGTCGAAGAGGTCGCCAGCGGCATGGCTGCAGGGTGAAAAGGCGGCCAGGATGGCAATCCACAATGTCGCGCGCTTCATTTGCTTCCTTGTTGATTCATTGAGCTGTTGAATATGTTGAATTTGGTGCTTTTGTCCGCTTGCGATTTTCCATTGTAATTTTATGGGTGACAAGGGTAATTATCACGAAAGTGATAAATATATCGATTATGGATTGTTGAATGTTGCCGCGGCGCGCCGTTTCAGGCGAGCAGGGCAACGGCCTTGATCTGGGCATGCAGGGCCAGACCGGGGCGGATCTCCAGTTTTTCGGCGGAGCGCCGGGTGATGCGGGCGAGCAGCGGTTCGCCGGCGACATCGAGTTTGACCAGCACATGTCCCGGTGTATCGGTCGGTGCCAGGTCGACGACGATGGCGCTGACGCAGTTCAGGATGCTGCTCTGCATCTGCGGTACCAGCGTCAGGCTGACGTCGCGGGCGTGAATGCGGCAGCGCAGCGGGGTGCCGACTGGCTCATGGCGGTGCGAAACGTAGATTGTTCCGCCGGGAAACTCAAGTCGCGTCAGGTCGTCGGCTTCATGTTCGGCGACACACGCTTCGATGACGACGCCGGCATCGTCGGCAAAGGCCGCGGGGAGATCGATGCGGCTGAGCACCTGGTTCAGGGCGCCACTGGCAACCACCTGGCCTTCGTCGAGCAGGACCAGATGATCGGCCAGTCGGGCGACTTCGTCCGGGGCGTGGCTGACGTAGATGATCGGGATCGCCAGTTCGCGATGCAGGCGCTCCAGATAGGGCAGGATCTCCAGCTTGCGCTTGAGATCGAGCGCGGCCAGCGGCTCGTCCATCAGCAGAATCTTCGGCGCGGTGAGCAGGGCGCGGGCAATGGCAACGCGCTGGCGTTCGCCGCCGGAGAGTTGCCCGGGCGAACGGCTGAGCAGATGCGCGATGCCGAGCAATTCGGCGATTTCAGGCAGGGTGAAACGGGCCGCTGTGCTTGATGTTCTTTTCTGGCCAAACGCCATGTTGCCGCGCACCGACAGGTGGGGGAACAGGCTGGCTTCCTGAAAGACGACGCCGAGCGCGCGTTGGTGCGGCGGCGTGAAATGGCCGCGGGATTCGTCCTGCCAGACCTCGTCGCCAAGCGCGAAATAACCGGCCGGCGCCCGTTCCAGCCCGGCCATGGCGCGCAGGCAGGTGGTCTTGCCCGAGCCGGAATGGCCGAATAGCGCGGTGATGCCGCTGCCCGGCAGATTCAGGTCGACATCGAGCCTGAAGTCGCTCCGCTCGACCCGGAATCTGGCTTGAATTCCCTGGCTCATATCGTCTTCCGCCGTGCCGGATTGAAGGTGTACAGCGCCATCAGCACGGCGAAGCTGAACAGCACCATGCCGCCGGCCAGCCAGTGAGCCTGCGTGTATTCCAGCGCTTCGACGTGGTCATAGATCTGCACTGACACGACACGGGTCTTGTCCGGGATATTGCCGCCGATCATCAGCACAATGCCGAATTCGCCCACGGTATGGGCAAAGCCGAGAATGGCGCCGGACAAAAAGCCGGGCTTGGCCAGCGGCACAGCGATCGACCAGAAGGTATCCCACGGGCTGGCGCGCAGCGTGGCAGCCACTTCCAGCGGCCGCTCGCCGATCGCCTCGAAGGCGTTCTGGATCGGCTGCACGACGAAGGGCAGCGAGTAGAACACCGAGGCGATGACCAGACCAGGGAAAGTGAAAGGCAGCAGGCCGAGGCCGAGCGACTGAGTCAGTTGGCCGACCGGCCCATGCGGGCCCATGGTGATCAGCAGGTAGAAGCCGAGTACCGTCGGCGGCAGGACCAGCGGCAGCGCGACGATGGCGCCGACCATGCCCTTGAAGGCCGAGCGTGTCCGGGCCAGCCACCACGCAATCGGCGTACCGATGACGAGCAGGAGCAGGGTGACCACCGTGGCAAGCTTGAGGGTCAGCCAGATGGCAGCGAGGTCGGCGGAATACGTGGTGGTTTCCATGGTTATCGGCGAGCGAACAGAGCGTGCAGTTTACACAGGCTGGTCGCGATCTCGAAGTGCAGGCCAGGCAATGCCCGTGCTGGCAGCAGGCGGGGAATGGCGATAGTCATAGCCTTGCCTTAGCGCGGGGCTTGCGCTGAAAAACTGTAGAAGCCGCGGCCAAGCGCGTCTTCGTCACCGTTCTGCACGACCCGATAGATCAGCCAGCGGCCGTCGCGCAGCCGCCAGCCGCGCACCATCTCGCTGTAAGTGACGATTTCGTAGAACTCTTCGTCGTCGTCCGAACGGTTTTCGGTCAGCGTGTAACGATGAGCGTAGAAGCATGGTTCGCCATCTTCATCGTGGCCGAGTGTGCGGCAGGCCGGCATTTCGTATTCACGAAAGGCCGTGAAATCGAGCCCTTCGACCACGTAGTCCCGCCAGCGCTCGGGCAGATACCGCTGCCATTCAAGCGGCTTTGGCGGGCGAGTGGTGCGTCTGCCGGTGGAGGGCGAGACGGCGGCAGGCATCTCAGTGCAGTTCATAGCCGAACGATTTGATGATGCTGCGTGCCTTTTCGCCTTTCAGGTAAACGAGCAGGGCGCTGGCGGCCGGCTTGTCCTTGCCTTTGGCGAGCAGCACGGCGTCCTGGCGTATCGGCTCGTAAAGGCTGGCGGGTACGATCCAGGCCGACCCCGAGGTGATCTTGCCATCCTTGAATACCTGGGAGAGTGCGACGAATCCCAGTTCGGCGTTGCCGGAAAGGATGAACTGGTAGGTCTGCGCAATGTTCTCGCCCTGGACGAAACGCCCCTGCAGGCTGGGCAACAGGCCGAGCCTGGTCATGGTCTCGACGGCAGCGGTGCCATAGGGGGCGGTTTTCGGATTGGCCAGGGCAAGGTGCTTGAAGTTGGCGGTTTTCAGCACCTCACCCTTTGCATCGACCAGATCCGGGTTGGTCGACCACAGCACCAATTTGCCGATGCCGTAAGTGAAACGAGTGCCGGCGACGCCCTGGCCTTCCTTCTCAAGCCTGGCCGGGGTTTCGTCATCGGCGGCGACCAATATTTCAAATGGGGCGCCATTGACAATCTGGGCGTAGAACTTGCCGGTTCCCCCAAAAGACAAGGCCGCTTTGTGGCCGGTGTCTTTCTCGAACTGCGCGGCAATCTGCTGCATGGGCGCGGTGAAATTGGCGGCGACAGCAACCTGAACCTCGTCGGCCTGGGCGGTGGCAATGAATGCAGCGGTCAAGGCGAAAAGCAGGCGAATTTTCATGGTGAAGCTCCTTTCAGGCGTAGAGGCAAAGAATGACGGCGGAAGCCTTGAACACGGCGCAGGCCTGTTCGCCGACGGCGAGGCCCAGTTTTTCCATGCTGTCGTGGGTGACGACAGCGCAGACGCTGCGGCCGCCGGGCAGGGCGAGGGTGACTTCGGCATTGACCGGGCCGTCGTGGATGCGGGTGATTTCGCCCCACAGGTGATTGCGCGCCGAGGTGCGGACGTTGCGGTCAGTCAGCAACAGGACCGATGAAGACTTGACCAGCGCGCTGATCTCCATGCCGATGGCCAGGCCCAGCGTTTCGGCCGATTCGCGGGTGATCACGGCGACCAGTTCGTTTTCAGCATCGAGCTTGAGTCTGACTTCGAAATCGACATGGCCTTCGCGCAGGCCAACGATTTGCCCGGCAAACTGGTTGCGGGCGCTGGTTTTCATAGACATGCGCCGGAGCAACTGGCGGAACTGCTGGAAGTCGCTGGCCAGGCCATCGTTCAGGCTGGCCGACAGGCGGTCGAGCGCAGCCTGATATTCGGCTTCCAGCGCCCGGTAGAGGGCGACGGTCTTCCTGCCGTGCTCAGTAAGCAGCGTGCCGCCCCCGTTCTTGCCGCCAGTCGAACGAACAACCAGCGGCTGGTCGGCCAGGTTGTTCATGGCGTCGATGGCATCCCACGCCGCCTTGTAGGAGAGTGGTACGGCCTTGGCGGCCTGCGAGATCGAGCCATGCTTTTCGATGGCTTCGAGCAGGCGAATGCGCGTGTCGCCGAGAAAACTGCCGAACTCGGTATCGACTTCCAGCTTGCTGCGCAGACGATGTGCGATTTGTTCCATTTTGTCGCCTTTGCTACGTTATGTTGTCGTGTATATAACGATAGCGTAGTTCCCGGTGTTTTCATCGAAAATTTGCGGTTCCCAGCGCTGCGCTATGGTTGAATAGGCATAACGATGTTCGCTAGATTGTCGACGTGCCTGAAATTTACGCTATACCGATTCGTATATAGCGAAAACCGGGCCAGTTCAACAACGCTTCAAGGAGAACGAAATGAAAATCAGCGCCCGCAACGTTTTCGCCGGCACCATCAGCGCCTTGGTCGATGGCAAGGTCAATGCCGAAGTCGAAATCACCACCCCGACGGGTGATCGCATCGTCGCCATCGTGACCGAGGGCAGCGTCGCTGCGCTGGGTCTCGCCGTCGGCAAGCCAGCCGTTGCCTACATCAAGGCGCCGTGGGTAATGCTGCTGGCCGGTGAGGGGGGCGTGAAGTTCAGCGCCCGTAATCAACTCGCCGGTACGGTCGACAGCGTGCAGAAAGGTGCGGTTAACAGTGATGTCAGCATCAAGCTGGCCGGTGGCACCCTGGTCCATGCCGTGGTCACCAACGATGCCGTGCTTGAGCTTGGCCTCAAGCCGGGCGTTCCGGCCTGCGCCCTGATCAAGGCCAGCCATGTGATTCTGGGTGTTCCGGCCTGAACAGCACGCTTCGCCTGTCAGAGAAAGTTATGCCGGGGAAGTGATCGGCTTATTCATGCTGCGTACTGTGAATTTGATCACGCAGACTTTTTGCTGAACCGGGCAAAATGAAATCACTGAATCACGAGAGCAAAAAAAATGTCTGTGTCGACCTCCAAGCCTTCCCATTCCCAGTCTGGCGGATCGGCCCTTGGCAAGGGTGACGGTCAGGCCAGCGAGCGTGATTTCGGCGTCTTCAATCTGCGTGATACCTTGAGTGGAATTTCGGTTCGCGAAGCGAACTTCAGTGAATTCCTGGCTGTGCTTAAGCAGAGCGGGCTCCGGACAGTCAAGTAATCCGAAGCGGTGCCGCATCGCGGCAAAAAAGGGGTGGTGCCCATGGGCAGGATCGAACTGCCGACCTCTCCCTTACCAAGGGAGTGCTCTACCACTGAGCCACATGGGCAACCTGGTGCGTCCTGACGGGCTCGAACCGCCGACATTCTGCGTGTAAGGCAGACGCTCTACCAACTGAGCTAAGAACGCTTAAGGGCGCGAATTATATCCAAAATCGGCGTTTAGGCACGCTTTTCTTGGCGAGCAGCGATATTTTTCCAAATTGCCTTGTTGTTCTGCCTGTAGTGATGGCGTTCAGCGAGGTGCCGGTGCCCTGTTTTTTCCTTGGTGCAGCGCTGGATTTACCGGAAAAGCAGGGCATACCCCAAGTCGTTATCGGGCGCTGGGGTTATACTTAAGTAATAACAAATAAAGCATGCTCTCAATTTAAGATGGACGCTTCGTCGTCACCGCTGCATTTCCGTCGGCAGATCATCAGGCCGACCTTTGCCGTCACCATTGCGCTGGCTATCCTGTTGCTCGTCAGTTTTGGCGCCTATCTCGATTGGCGCGAAAAGGAGCGAACCTCGGCCGTGACGCAGCAGGTTGGTCGAATCTGGCAGAACATGCTTGACGAAAAAAGCCGTCATTTGCGCTGGATGGCGGATCGGGTGGTCACCGAGCCCGGATTTGTCGAGGCGATGCGGCGAGGGGATCGGGATGTCTTGCTGGCATTGGCCAATCCCGGTTTCAGCGAATTGAAGACTCAGTTCGACCTCAGCCACTGGTATTTCATTGCGCCTGATCGCCGCGTGATCCTGCGTGTCCATGATCCGGAGCGGGCGGGTGATGAAATACGCCGCAAAGGGCTGCTCGATGCCGAGGCCAGCGGCCAGGTGTCGACGGGGCTGGAAGTTGGCACGACCTCTGTTTTTACCCTGCGCCTGGTCATGCCCTGGCATGTGGATGGGGTCTTGATCGGCTATGTCGAAATGGGGATGGAGATCGAGTCGTTCGCCCGTGAAATCCAGCGCATGACGGGGCTCGAAGTGCTGACGGCTGTCCATAAAGCCCACTCGTCGCCGGAGTACTTCGCGAATGGCAAGAAGGCCTTTGGCTTGTCGGGAAACTGGAACGACCATGCCGAGATTGCCTTGCTCGGGCACTCGCTGCCCGGGGTTCCCGCATCGCTGATCGCGCCCTGGCAGGCATTTGCACTAGGGAAAGATCAGGGTGTCTTTAGTTTTGCCGATGGCGATCGTGTCTGGTCGGCGAGCCTGATTGCCTTGTCGGACAACGCCCAGCGCCCGGTGGCTTCAATGGCTATCCTGCGCGACATCACGGCGGATCGGGCGGCGCGCCAGCGCTTGCTTTATTTCATCGGGCTAGTCAGCGTGTTGTTGATCGCCTTGTTGATGTTTGCCTTGTCGCGTCGGGTCGGACGCATCGAGCAACATGTGATCGAGGCGAATGAGGCGATTAGCGAATCCAATCAGCGTTTTCGTGACTTTTCCGAGAGTTCTGCTGACTGGCTCTGGGAAATGGACAAGGATCTCCGTTTCTCCTATTTTTCAGGAAATCTCGAACGCATCTGCGGGATTGATCCGGCCACGGCTCTGGGCAAGAGCCGCAGCGAGTTGTGGCTGAACGATGCCGTCAATGCTCCGGAGGTTCTGGCCGAACATCTCGCCACCCTTGAGCGTCGCGAGGCGTTTCGCGATTTTCAATACTGCCTGGGCAATGATCGCGGCGAACTGCTGTGGCTGCTTTCCAGTGGTATTCCTTTTTACGACAAGGCAGGGCGCTTTGCCGGGTATCGCGGCATCGGGCAAAACATCACGGCGCGCAAGATGGCTGAAATGCAGTTGCGCATGCTCTCGATGGCGGTCGAGCAGAGTGCCGAGGGCATTGTCATCACCGATGTTCATGCCAATATCGAATATGTGAACGAGGCTTTTGTGCGGACCACGGGCTTCAGTCGCGAAGAGGCCATTGGGCAGACACCAGGCATCCTGAGTTCTGGCCAGACGCCACGGGAAACTTACCGCGAGCTGTGGGCGACCCTGTTGGCCGGCCAGATTTGGCAGGGGGAGATGATCAACCGGCGCAAGAATGGCGAAATCTATCCGGAAAGACTGACCATCGTTCCGATCCGCCAGGATGGCTCAGTGACGCATTACCTGGCCGTCAAGGAGGATGTGACCGAAAAGCGCCGTACTGCCGACGAGTTGGAACGCCATCGGCATCACCTGGAGGAACTGGTCGAAGAGCGGACCGCGGAACTTGCCCTGGCCAGTGAAGCGGCTGCAGCGGCCTCCAGATCGAAGAGCGCATTCCTGGCCAACATGAGTCATGAAATCCGCACGCCGATGAATGCCATCGTCGGCCTGACCTACGTGCTGCGCCGCACTGTCACCGACCCGGCCCAGGCCGACAAACTCGGCAAGATCGCGGCCAGCGCCGATCACTTGCTTGGTGTGATCAACGACATCCTCGATATTTCCAAGATCGAAGCGAACAAGCTGGTTTTGGAGAAGACGGAATTCAATCTTGAGGAATTGCTGTCGCGCGTTTCGACCATGGTCATTGACCGGATTCGCGAGAAACGTCTGGAACTGGTCATCGATGCCGATGCCGGCATCGGGGTTTTGATGGGCGATGCCACCCGTCTGGGGCAGGCCTTGCTCAACTATCTTGGCAATGCGGTCAAATTTACCGACTACGGCACCATCGTCCTGCGCGTCCGCTTGATCGAGGAAACCAGCGACGACGTGCTGATCCGCATCGAAGTCGAGGACTCGGGGGTTGGTATCTCGCCCGAGCACCTGCCGCGCCTGTTCCAGGTGTTTGAACAGGGCGACACGACAACGACCCGGCGCTATGGCGGAACCGGTCTTGGCCTGGCGATCACGCGCCGGCTGGCCCGCTTGATGGATGGCGATGCTGGTGTCGAGAGTACGCTCGGGGTCGGCAGCACCTTCTGGCTGACGGCCCGCCTTGGCCGGGTCAGGTCGGCAACCGGGCGTTATCGCATTCCCAGCCTGCGCGGGAAACGCGCCCTGGTGGTGGATGACGTGCCGGTGACGCGTCTGGTGCAATCCCAGTTGCTGCGGATGATCGGCCTGGAGGGTGATGGGGCCGCTTCAGGGATCGCCGGCCTGCAGGAGATCGAGGCGGCGGATCGGCATGGAAGGCCCTACGAACTGGTCCTGATCGATCTGCTGATGCCCGGCATTGACGGCTTTGAAACGCTGACACGGCTGCGCGCCCTGCCTTTGCAGATCCAGCCGCTGGCTATCCTGGTGACCGCGTCGAGCGACCCGGAGATCATCGCGGATGCCCAAAAGATCGGCTTTGCCGAGGTCCTGCTCAAGCCCTTGTCGCCCAGTGTTCTGAACGACTGTCTGAACAGGCACTTGGCCGAGATTGCAGAGCCACCCGGGCGCAGCCTGCAACAGGACGAAATCCTTGCCGGTTCGGATGCCGAAAAAATCCTCCAGCGCGATTTCGGCGGTGCGCGAATCCTGCTGGTCGAGGATGAACCGATCAATCAGGACGTTGCGCTGAGTATCCTGGAAGACATCGGCTGGACAATCGATGTGGCGGCCAATGGACAGGAGGCGCTTGACCTGATTGGCGAACATGATTACCAGCTTGTCCTGATGGACATGCAGATGCCTGTCATGGACGGTCTGGAGGCAACCCGCCTGATCCGTCGGCTGCCCGGCCACGCAAGCCTGCCGATCATTGCCATGACAGCCAATGCATTCAGTGAGGACAGGGACAGGTGCTTCGAAGCCGGGATGAGCGATTTCCTGGCCAAGCCCGTCGAACCCGAGGCGCTTTATGCGATGTTGCTGAAGTGGCTCCGGCGTTCGTGAAACCCTGACGATCGCCGGATCATCTGGCGCCCTGGCTCGGGCCGGCTGAAGTAATCCGGAAACGGGAGAACTTTGGCGTTTGTTGGTAATCTATGTCGCGATGCCTGCCAATTCTCCCACTCAGTTCACCTCGCCAGCGCTGGCTGGTCTGAAACTCTCCGAACTCATCTCGGCGCTCAGTCACGCCCTGGATATCACCGAAGGTCAGCCGGAAGGCCATTGCGTGCGTTGCTGCTGGATCGGCATGCACGTCGGCCGTCGCCTCGGATTGAACGACGACGAGTTATGGAATCTCTATTACACGCTGCTGCTCAAAGACCTGGGCTGCAGCAGCAACGCGGCGCGCATCTGCGAGCTGTACCTGACCGACGACCTCAGTTTCAAGCGCGATTTCAAGACGGTCGGCGACAGCCTGCCCAAGGTGCTGCAGTTCGTGCTCAGCCACACCGGCCTGAAGGCCGGGCTGGCCGAGCGTTTCCGCAGCGTGCTGACGATCATGCGCGATGGCGAGCAGATCGCCACTGAGCTGATTGCCACCCGCTGCCAGCGCGGTGCCGAAATTGCCCGTCTGCTGCGCTTCCCGGAAAGCGTCTCGGCCGGCATCTACAGCCTGGACGAACATTTCAACGGCGAGGGCAAGCCCGCGCGCTTGGCAGGCGAGGCGATTCCGCTTTACTCGCGGATCGCACTGCTGGCCCAGGTGATCGACGTTTTTCACACGGCCGGTGGGCCGCAGGCGGCACTCGACGAAATCCACCTCCGGGCCGGGCGCTGGTTCGACCCGGTGCTGGTCGAGGTGGTCGAGGCGGTGGCCGACGACGCCTTCTGGGCGACGCTGGCAGCCCCCGATGTCATGGCGGCGGTATTGGCGCTCGAACCGGCCTCGCATGTCGTGGCACTGGACGATGACTATCTCGACGACATCGCCGCTGCCTTCGGTCAGGTGGTCGACTCGAAAAGTCCCTACACCAGCGGCCACAGTGCGCGCGTTGCCCTCTACACCGACCTGATCGCCGAGGCGCTCGGCCTGTCGCCGGAACGTCGCCGCTGGCTGAAGCGCGGCGCACTGCTGCACGATGTCGGCAAGCTCGGCGTCAGCAACAGCGTGCTCGACAAGCCTGGCAAGCTCGATGCCGAAGAGTGGGTGGCCGTGCAAGCCCATGCGGCCTACACTGAGGCCATCCTGTCGCGCATCGACGCCTTTGCCGAACTGGCCCGGGTGTCGGCGGCGCATCACGAGCGGCTGGATGGCAAGGGCTACCCGCGCGGTGTGAGCGCCGACGACATCTGCCTCGAAACGCGGATCATCACGACGGCCGATATCTTTGACGCAATCACTGCCGAACGGCCCTACCGCGGCGCCGTGCCGATTCCGAAAACGCTGGAGATCATGGCCGAAAACGTCGGCACAGCGATCGACCCGCAATGTTTTGAGGCGCTGAAACAGGCACTTGCCCGCCTGCCCAGCTAAGTGCCTGTAAAATACGCCCTTTGTTCGCCGGCCAGCCCGGATAAGGTTCCATTCGCATGACTATTCAGCAAAAAATACCGACCGTCGGCTTCGTTTCCCTTGGTTGCCCGAAGGCCAGCAGTGACGCCGAGCGCATCCTGACCAAGCTGCGCGCCGAAGGCTATGAGATTTCGCCGAGCTACGACAATTCCGACCTGGTTATCGTCAATACCTGCGGCTTCATCGATGCTGCGGTCGAGGAATCGCTCGATGCCATCGGCGAGGCACTCAACGAAAACGGCAAGGTCATCGTTACCGGTTGTCTTGGGGCCAAGGGCGACATCGTCCAGACGACCCACCCGGCCGTGCTCGCCGTCACCGGTCCGCATGCCGCCGACGAGGTGATGGGGATCGTCCATCAGCATCTGCCCAAGCCGCACGACCCGTATTCCGATCTAGTGCCGCCACAGGGCATCCGCCTGACGCCGGATCACTTTGCCTACCTGAAGATTTCCGAAGGCTGCAACCATAGCTGCACCTTCTGCATCATCCCGTCGCTGCGTGGCCCGCTGGTTTCGCGGCCGGTCGGCGATGTGCTGGCCGAAGCCGAAAATCTGGCCCGCGCCGGCGTCAAGGAAATCCTGGTCATTTCGCAGGACACCAGCGCCTATGGCGTCGATTTGAAATACCGCACTGCCTTCTGGGGCGGCAAGCCGGTCAAGTCGCGGCTCAAGGAATTGTGTGATGCGCTGGCCAGCTTCGGCATCTGGGTCCGCCTGCACTACGTTTACCCGTACCCGTCGGTCGATGACGTCATTCCGCTGATGGCCGAAGGCAAGATCCTGCCTTACCTCGATGTGCCTTTCCAGCACGCCAGCCCGAAGATTTTGAAGGCGATGAAGCGCCCGGCCTCGGCCGAGAATACGCTGGAGCGCATTGCCAAATGGCGCGAGATCTGCCCGGAAATCGTCATCCGCTCGACCTTCATCACCGGCTTCCCCGGCGAGACGGAAGAGGATTTCGATCAGTTGATCCAGTTCCTCGAAGACGCCAAGCTCGACCGCGTCGGTGCTTTCGCCTACTCGCCGGTTGAAGGCGCCAAGGCCAACGAACTCGGTGAACTGCTGCCGGAAGACGTCCGCGAAGACCGCCGTCGCTGGCTGATGCAGGTCCAGGAAGATATTTCTGCCGACAAGCTGGCGGCCAAGATCGACACCGTCATTCAGGTGCTGGTCGATGAAGTGGACGAGGAAGGCACCATCGCCCGTTCCAAGGCCGACGCGCCGGAAATCGATGGTCTGGTTTATCTGGATGGTCATTTCGATGCCCAGCCGGGTGACTTCCTGCAGGTCAAGGTCATCGACGCCGACCACCATGATCTCTACGCCCAGGTCGTCTGATCTGATCGAATTATTGGCCGGGATCGTCGGCACCGCCCAGGTGCTGACCGACCCGGCCGATTTGGCGCCCTTTCTGACCGACTGGCGTGGCCGTTACCGCGGTGCGGCGCAATGCGTCGTCCGCCCGGGCAATACCGCCGAGGTGGCCGCGGTAGTCAAAGCGTGCGCCGACGCCGGCGTGCCCATCGTGCCGCAGGGCGGCAACACCAGCCTGTGTGGCGCGGCGACGCCGAACGAAGTGGGCAAGGCGGTGGTGGTCAGTTTGAGCCGCCTGAACCGGATTGCGGCGGTCGACCCAAAAAACAACACGATTTCCGTCGAGGCCGGCTGCACGCTGGCCGCCGTGCAGGAGGCGGCGCGCGCGGCCGACCGGCTGTTTCCGCTGGCGCTGGCTTCCGAGGGAAGCTGCCAGATCGGCGGCAATCTTTCGACGAATGCGGGCGGCGTGCAGGTGCTGCGCTACGGCAACACCCGCGAACTGACGCTCGGCCTCGAAGTCGTCCTGCCCAACGGCGAGATATGGAACGGCCTGCGCGGTCTGCGCAAGGACAACACCGGCTACGATCTGAAGCAGCTGTTCATCGGCGCCGAAGGCACGCTGGGCATCATCACCGGCGCCGTGCTGAAGCTCTTCCCGTTGCCGAAAACACAAGTTACCTGCTGGCTGAATGTGGCTTCACCAGCTGCTGCGGTCGATCTGCTGAATTCGGCAAAATCCGTTTTTGACTCGCAACTGACGGCCTTCGAGCTGGTTTCGGAAACCTCGCTTGGGCTGGTGTTGAAAAATATTCCGGACACCCAGCGGCCGACCGCAGTTAGCCCCTGGTATGTGCTGGCCGAGTTCTCCGCGGCCGAACCGGCGGCCATCGAAATCTGGCTGGCTGAGAAGCTGGAGGCCGGTGAGGTCAACGACGGTGTCGTGGCGCAGTCTGAAATTCAGGCAAAAAAGCTGTGGGCCTTGCGCGAGAATATTTCCGAGGCGCAGAAGATCGAAGGCATCAGCATCAAGCACGACATCTCGGTACCGGTTTCCAGCATTCCGGAATTTCTGGCGACCGCCGATGCGGCCCTGGCCAAAGCCTTTCCCGGTATCCGCGTCGTTGCCTTCGGCCATGTTGGTGACGGCAACCTGCATTACAACCTGTCCAAAGCCGATGCCCACGATAACGCGGCATTTATCGCCAGCCAGCCTGAGGTCAACCGACTCGTCCATGACACGGTCCACGCGCTGAACGGGTCGATTTCAGCCGAGCATGGTATCGGCCAGCTGAAGCGCGACGAAATCCGGCGTTACAAGAGTCCGGTCGAAATGGCGCTGATGCGTTCGATCAAGCAGGCGCTTGATCCGCGCGGGCTGATGAATCCCGGCAAGGTGATTTAAGCCGGAGACTGACTGGCGTCAGTGGCTGCTTGTAGCCGGCGCCGCTTCAAGCGCGAAGGGCAGCGTAAAGCAGAAATTGCTGCCGACACCGACTTCGCTGTCTATGCTCATCTCGCCACCCATCAGTTCGACCAGCTTGCGGGAAATTGGCAGGCCGATGCCAATGCCGCCATGGCGGCGAATCAAGGAGCTGTCGCCTGGGGCGAAGAGGCCTTTGATTACCTGCAGTTTTTCTTCCGGTATACCGGGGCCGGTATCTCGGATGCAAAATGCGACACGCGCCTGCTGATTCTGCTTTTCAAGCAGCTTGGCCGTGATGCTGATGGTGCCGTGTTCGGTAAATTTGATGGCATTGCCGACCAGATGGTCAAAAATCTGGCGGAGCCGCTCGAGGTCGCCGATCAGGACCAATGGCAGATCCGGGTCAGCCTGTTTTTCCAGCCGGAGGCCTTTTTCAGTGGCCGGGCGTAGTTGCGAGGAAAGCATGCCTTCCAGCAAATCAGTCACGGCAAACGGCGCCGGTTTGATGACGACATGGCCTGCTTCAAGCGCCGACAGTTCGATCAGATGCTCAATCTGGCGCATCAAGCCATCGGCGGTTTCCCGCAGCAGGGAGAGCAATTCGGCCTGGTCTGGCGTCAGCGGGTCACCACTGAGCAACTCCGATAAGCCGAGAATGCCGTTCATTGGTGTGCGCAACTCGTGGCTGACGTTGGCCAGGAACTGGGTTTTGGCCAGGTCAGATTTCTCGGCAGTCTGGCGGGCCTGATCGACGGTGACCAGCAAGCGGGTCTTTTCACGCTCAAGCTCGAAGGTCTCATTGAGCATTCGGTGGAAGGCGTCGGCACTGCGCGTGAAGATGATCAGGGCGAGGGTAGAGAGCGCGCTGAAAGCCGCATGCATGTGATCGGTGTCGAAGACGCTGACGATCACGGTCACGATGATCGGCCAGGCAAACAGCCGATAGGCCCAGCGATCGGCGCCGAGGACCGGCAAGGCGCCGGCGGAGATACCGGCCATCGCGAAAGCGGTAAAAAGCTGCATCGGAAGGTCGTCGCCGCTCATCATGAGCATTGCGCCCACCGACCAGATCAGGCCGCTGCCCAGCGCACCCAGCCGGATTTTCCGGTGCCAGGCCAGGACTTTTTCGGCTCGCTCTTCAACCGGTGACTGAGTGTATTGCCAGGCCAGCGTAAGGCGCAGCAGGGCCATGCCTATGGCCGCCAGCCCCCAGAGTGTGACAAGTCCGGGGGCAATCCCTTCCTGATAAGCGATCCAGCACAGGCAGGAGGCGATCGCAATCGTGACGATCTGCCCGAGCTTCTGGTTTCGGTTGATCAGCTCGACCTGGCGGCCGAGGATGAAGAGTTTGTCCGGCGTGTTCAATGCAGGGCTTTACCTTCGCTGACGGCAAAAATGGCGGCGACATCCTCGGCGGTGAAACGATATTCGCGGTTGCAGATATCGTCCTTGATCATGATTTCGCCATGCTCGGCCAGGATGGTTTCCGCATCGGCACGGCCGATGCCGCGGATTATGTCGCGTACCTTGTCCCAGTCCTCCGGGCAGTGATAGGCAACGGGCAGCGGGTCGTAGACGCGGATGCCATGCTCGGCCATGTCTTCGTGGAAGAGGCGGGTGAGCAGTGTTTCGGCATCGAGTTCGAGCAGTTCGGCTGGCTTGACCGTGCTGGCTAATTGCGTGATGCGGTTCCAGCCGTCCGGGTCGTGCTCGTCGGCTTTATGTCCCGCCGGGACGGTATCCCCAGGGGCCGGCATTTTCTGCAGGAAGAGGCAGGCCGCTGCCTTCGGGCCGGCCATGGCGAACAGGCGTGAAGGCTGCTGTTCGGATTGTTCCAGGTAATGCTCGAAGATGGCGGCGATGCTGTCGCCGACCATCGGCACATAGCTTTGATAGGGCAGTCGGGCATCCGGCATGTCCAGGCTCATCATCAACTGGCCACCAAGATGGGCGCCGAGCAGTTCCTGCACCGGCGCCGGCAGGACCACCGGGTTGCTGCGCGCCATGCCGCGCATCTGCAACTTCTCGTTGCAATCCATGACCAGCAACTGGATCGGGCCACTACCGCGCAACTGCAGGGTCAGGCGGCCGGGCTGCTTGAGCTGGGCGGCGATCAGCGCAGTGACGGCGGCCGTTTCACCGAGCAGTTGGGCGACGGTCGGCTGGTAGTTTCGGTCATGCTGCATGTGCTGCCAGGCATCACCCAGATGAACGATGGCACCGCGAATATTGAGGCCTTCGAACAGGAAGCGGCGAACGAAGCTATCGCTCATTTCAGTTCTGCCGCATAGGTTTCCGGGCTGAAGCCAACCAGCAGCTTGCTGCCAGTATCCAGCACCGGGCGCTTGATCAGCGCCGGATATTGCGCCATCAGCTTGAGCGCCTTTGCTTGGTCGACGGCGGAACGCTCTTCGTCAGTCAGCTTCTTCCACATCAGGCCGCGCGTATTGAGCAGCTTTTCCCAACTGGCGCGGGCACTCCAGTCCGGCAAATTGGCTTCAGCCACGCCGGCCTTCTTGTAGTCGATGAATTCGTAGGCGATCCCATTCTCGGTCAGCCAGTTCATGGCCTTCTTCATGGTGTCGCAGTTCTTGATGCCATAGCACGATACTAAATATTGCTTGTTTTCTGGTTTTTTAGTAGCCATTTTGCATTTCTCTGGTGGTGCGACGTGGTTCTCTGTTAGTCGTCTTGATGGTTTTTGATGGAGTCGTAAATGAACGTTTTATTTTGATAGATTGATGTGTACTCAACCAATAGCTTTACTCGTTTGCCTAATTGCTCAAGCAATTCTGGTGCTGGTGATGTTCTCTGGTCAAACTGAAGTACAACAAGGTCAATGGTCTGGTTCACGGCAAGCACTCCACCCTTTGAAAGATGGGAGCTGTATAGAATGTGGGGCGTGTTTTGCGGAAACAGAATTCTTACGGCTTTGGAAATTGGTTCAGTTCCAATCCCATCTAGCTCTTTGTCATCGACGTAAATGCTGAATCTTTTGATGAGTGCTGGTCCGATGCCAATGTTTGATAGTTGGACTTTGTAGCTATTTTGAGAATGGTCTGTCCAGGTATTGAGTAAAGGTCTTACGGAAAGGCGATTGTGTTTGTGTGTGGCGCATGCCTGCCACGTCGCAGTAAAGAAAGCGCATGTAGCAATGATTGCGCTAGCGATTGCACCGACGCCTTCGCAGGAATAGCCAAATAGTTCGCAAGCCATTAATTATCAGTTCTGTTGGTTGGACTGATTGTCGCATCGTGATGCACACGTATCCATATTTAATATCGTTACTCAGTTCTTGATGCCAAATACCTTGATCATTGCAGCCTGTGTTTCGCTTGAAAGAATGCGAATAATAACAGCCCGCTTGCTGATTGGTATTTTCGGAAGTATGCCTTCGGCTTACCTGAACTCGAAGGCTTCGCGATGAAACGCGGTCTTCGGCAAGCCTTGGCTGGTCAGCTTGTCGGCCAATGATTTGCCCCACTGGGCCGGGCCGCAGAACCAGACGCTGCTGCCCGGTTTCAGGCAGGCCTGGATTTCGGCCGGGTCGAGCATCCCGTCGCGATCGGTCAGCCGGCGATGCAGGCGGACACCGGCCTGGCGACAGCGTGCTTCAAGTTGATCGGGGTAATCGGCATCTTGCGGCGTGCAATAGAAAAAGTCGGTATTGGCCTGGGCGGGAGGCTTGGCTGCCAGCTGATCCAGCCTGGCCAGGAAGGGGGTGACGCCGATGCCGCCGGCGATCCAGACCTGCTGCGCTGCGTGAGCAGCGCCGTTATCGGAAAAGTCGAATTTCCCGTAAGGCCCTTCCAGCGTCAGCGCCTGACCAGCTTGCAGCAATTCCGGTAGTTTTGCCGTGAAGTCGCCGAGTGCCTTGATGGCCAGGGTCAGCGTGCCATCCTGCGGCTGCCAGGCCGAGGCGATGGTGAAGGGATGGGCGCCTTCAGCAGCCTGGCCAAAGTTGGCAAACAGGAATTGCCCGGCACGATGGCCCGGCCAGCCGGATTGCGGCCGGCAGACGATTTCCAGAACATTGCCATCGTGATGGCGGATGGTTTCGATCCGTGCCGGATATTGGCGCTGGCGGCCGATCCGGTTGCTGAGCGAGAGCAGGGCGGCAATGACGCCAGCTGCAGCGACGGCGGCGGTCAGTCCGCCGAGCGGCTGACCCCAGAAAGACTTGGGCATCAGCATCAGGCCGTGGAAGGCGCCACCGATGAAGATCAGCCCGAAAGCCTTGTGCACCAGCCTGAACCAGCGGTAGGGAATACGCTTGACCAAGGCGATGACGACCAGCGCCAGCAGAATGTAGCCGGCCCATTCGCCGACATCCTTGGCCAGGTCGATCCACATATCCGGTTCGCCACGCGGGCCGCGGGGACGGTTGCCGCGTTCGATCCAGCCGAGCTTGACCAGGTTCTTCGGCAGCCACTCCATCATCCAGTGCGTGAAAACCAGCAGGCCGGCACCGATCCCGATGTCTTTGTGCAAGCGATACAGCTTGTCCAGTCCGCCAAAGCGTCTTTCCAGCCAGGCCGGGCGGGTCGCCAGCACCATGCCGGCGCTCATCCACCACAGGGCAAGGATGCCGGACAGGATGATCAATGCCCGGCGCCAGTCCCAGAAACCTTTGTCGTCAGTGAGCAGATCGGGAAAAACAAACATCGCCCAGACACCGAAGGGGAGCAGGGCAAGCAGTAGCAGAGGGCGTTTCATGGCGTTGGATGCTTCAGACAGTTGATGCCTGAAGTCTACGCTCGGCGAAGGTCAAAGGATGTTCGCCAGTTGTCGCGAGATGTAAGCAAATGCAACCCGTCCGCCGCTGGCGAACGGGTTTGGGGGCTCAGCGCTTCAGCTTGGCGAAGGCGCTGGCCATCGCGTTGCCGGCCGGGGCCGGGCCGCTGCTGCGCTGTGGTTGTCGGCTCTGATTGCCGCCACGATTGGCCGGGGCCTGGTCATGGCGCTTGCCCTGCGTCGGCTCGTCGCCCATGCGCATGGTCAGCGCGATGCGCTGGCGCTGCAGATCGACTTCCAGCACCTTGACCTTGACCACCTGGCCAGCCTTGACCACATCGTGCGGGTCCTTGACGAAGGTGTTGGACAGCGCCGAGACGTGCACCAGGCCGTCCTGATGGACGCCGATATCGATGAAGGCACCGAAGGCAGCCACATTGGTGACGACCCCCTCCAAAATCATCCCTGGGCGCAGGTCGCTGACCTTCTCGACGCCATCGGTGAAGGTCGCCGTCTTGAACTCGGGGCGCGGGTCGCGGCCGGGCTTTTCCAGTTCCTTGAAGATGTCCTGGACGGTCGGCAGGCCGAAACGCTCATCGGTGTATTTCGACGGGTTGAGGCCTTTCAGGGAGCGGCTATCGCCGAGGATTTCCTTGATCGGCTTGTTGAGGTCGACAATGATTTTTTCGACCACCGGGTAGGCTTCCGGGTGCACCGAGGAGCTGTCGAGTGGATTGTCGCCATTCGGCACACGCAGGAAGCCGGCGGCCTGTTCGAAAGTCTTGTCGCCAAGGCGGGGCACTTTTTTCAGGGCATCGCGCGAGCGGAAGGCGCCGTTGGCGTCGCGGTAACTGACGATGTTGGCCGCCAGGCCGGCGTTGAGGCCGGAGATGCGGGTCAGCAGCGGCACCGAGGCGGTATTCACGTCTACGCCGACGGCATTCACACAGTCTTCGACCACGGCATCGAGGTTGCGCGCCAGTTTGGTCTGCGAGACGTCGTGCTGGTACTGGCCGACGCCGATGGATTTGGGGTCGATCTTGACCAGTTCGGCCAGCGGGTCCTGCAGACGGCGGGCGATCGACACGGCGCCGCGAATCGAGACGTCGAGATCGGGGAATTCCTTGGCCGCCAGTTCGGAGGCCGAATAAACCGAGGCACCGGCTTCGGAGACAACGATTTTCTGCAGATGTGCCTCCGGGTAGCGCTTCATTACGTCCTGCACCAGCTTGTCAGTTTCGCGGCTGGCCGTGCCGTTGCCGATGGCAACCAGGCTGACCTGATGCTTCGAGGCGAGACGGGCGATGGTAGCCATCGAACCATCCCAGTCACAGCGTGGTTCGTGCGGGTAGATGGTGGCGTGGTCGAGCATTTTTCCGGTGGCGTCAACGATGGCCAGCTTGCAGCCGGTGCGGATTCCCGGGTCGATGCCCATGGTCACGTGCTGGCCAGCCGGGGCAGCAAGCAGCAAATCCTTCAGGTTCTTGCCGAAGATGCGGATGGCTTCTTCTTCGGCTCGTTCGCGCAACTCGTTCATCAGTTCGAGTTCGAGATGGGTATAAACCTTGACCTTCCAAGTCCAGCGCACGGTATCGCTCAGCCACTTGTCGGCCGGGCGGTTCTGCGGCTTGATGCCGAAACGGACGGCAATGCGCTGTTCGCAGGGATTGGGGCCGGGCTTGAGGTTTTCTTCATCCAGTTCGGAGTCGAGGACCAGCGCCACCTGCAGCATGCCTTCATTGCGGCCACGGAGCAGGGCGAGGGCACGGTGCGAGGGCATCGTCGCCACCGGCTCGGCGAAGTCGAACCAGTCGCGGAACTTGGCGCCTTCGGTTTCCTTGCCTTCGACGACGGTGGACCGGACGTGGCCGTGCTCGTTGAGGTATTCGCGCAATTGGCCGAGCAGCTCGGCATCTTCGGAGAACTTTTCCATCAGGATCTGGCGGGCGCCGTCGAGCACGGCCTTGCTGTCGGCGAAACCAGCTTCGGCGTTGAGGTATTTCTCGGCTTCTTCGTCCGGCGTCAGGTCGGGATTTTCCAGCAGGCTGAGGGCCAGCGGCTCGATGCCGGCTTCGCGGGCGATCTGGGCCTTGGTGCGACGCTTCTGCTTGTATGGCAGGTAAAGGTCTTCGAGGCGCTGCTTGGTTTCGGCATCGCTGATCTCGGCCTTCAGTTCGGGCGTCAATTTGCCCTGTTCATCGATGCTGGCCAGGATCGCCGTGCGGCGCTCTTCGAGGTCGCGCAGGTAGGTCAGGCGTTCCTCCAGATTGCGCAGCTGGGTGTCGTCCAGGCCATCGGTGGCTTCCTTGCGATAGCGCGAGATGAAGGGCACGGTGGCGCCTTCGTCGAGCAGGGCGATGGCGGCGTTGACCTGGGCCGGGCGGACGCCCAGCTCGATGGCGATACGGTGTTCAATGGGTGGCAGCATGGGCGCAGCAGTGCAGCAAAAATGGGGGGTGCACTATGCGCAATCCGGCCGGAAAATACAACCGCACCGAGTTGGTGTAGCATGGGCTTCGATGCAATTCCAATCGCATGGAGGAGAAAAGGTATGAAAGTAGAAACCTATTTGTTTGGCGCCGTCGAAGTCAGCCCGGAAAAAATTATTACCTTCCCGAACGGCTTGGTCGGTTTTGAGCAGAGCAAGCGCTTCATCCTGGCCCATCAGGAAGGTTCGGATCAGCCAAGCAGCTACACGCTGCAGTCTCTGGACGAACCGACACTGGCCTTCCAGATCATCGATCCGGCCAATCTTGGCTACAACTATGAGCTGGCCCTGAGCGATGCGGAAACCGCCCTGTTGCAGTCGCCGGAGCCCGAGGACGTGGCGGTGATGCAGGTGCTGTTCAAGAAAGAAGAAGGCGACAAGGCGTCGATCACGCCAAACCTGCGGGCGCCGCTGGTCATCAATACCAAGCTTCGCGTCGGTCTGCAGAAGGTCATGGAAAGCTTGCGGCCGAACATCACGCTGTCCAATCTGGCGAGCGCGGTCTGATACCCCGATACGCTGCATAGCCCGTGAAAGCCACCGTGAATGCCACGGTGGCTTTTTTATTGTTTCGCGCTACAGGTGTTTCGACGCTTCGCGGAATGACAGCCCCGAGAGTTTTTCTCGATGCATGTCGAGGAAACTGCGCACGGCTGCCGGGTTGGTCCTGGCGTACTGGCGCAAGGCCCAGCCGATGGCCTTGCGAATGAAGAATTCCTTTTCCTCGGCACATTGTCGGCAGTAGTCGAGCAGCCGCGCTTCATCGGTGCTTTCTTTCCATTCCAGCTGATGCAACAGCGCGACACGGCGCAGCCAAAGGTTGGGAGAGCCAATCAGGCTATCCATTCGGTGGGCCAGTTCAGGCTGGCGCAAGACGATGCCGCCGATGGTGACGGCCAGTCCGTCGACGCTGTCCCACCAGGACTTGTGCTGGACCAGCGCTTCGAGTGCCGGCAGGTGGGCGCCGCTCAGCTGTTTGCTTTGGCGCCGCAGCAGGTCGACGGCGACGTACTGATATTCCCTTTCCGGCAATGCCCACAGCGCTTCGGCCGCCTCGATCGGGTTTCCGGTAAAGGCCCGGATCAATGGCAAGCTGGCCTGCCGCCGCACTGGCGTCTGGATGCCGAGAAAGGCGAATTTCCCCTTCATGTAGCTGGCCATCCATTTGGCTTTGTCGGAATCACCGAGCGCCTGTAGATGTTGTTGAACCTGAAGGGCAAAATCGTTCATGGCTGTTTGTCCGGAAGTTGCTTCAGCGCAGGCGTTTCCTGATTTCACCGTCGCATGAATTGGCGACCCGTTCGTATTCTTCCGGCGTGTCGATCAGCGCCTGTGCCGCCTCGACCTTCTGGATTTCCCGCTGGACGTAAGGCAGCCAGCGTTCGTCCAGTTCTTTCTGGATTTGTACCGCAGTTTGGCCGACCGGGCCGCGCCAGACCTTGCCGGTGGCGAAACGGCTGCTCAAGGTATCGTTCAGCGCTTTCTCGATACTGGCCATATGGTCCTGATAGGTCTTGAAATGCCGCATCTCGTGCTCGTGGATTTCCTTGTAGGCACAGCTGCCCTGTGGAAACTCCTTGGCCACGTAGACGGTCACCGGCGTGAAGCCGAAGGTCATGGTGATCTGGGGGCTGGCGCATTCCCAGCGGCCGCTCGGGTCGATGATGGAGGGCGTCTTGGTGGTAAAGCTGACGGTGGCGTTGCCGCGGGTCAGCCCGAGCACCTGTTTGCCGGGGCGGGCCAGGCTTGCGCCCAGATTGGTCAGCGAACGGTAGCCGTAAGTGGGGTTGTAGGAGATGCGTTCTTCCAGGCGCTTGACCGTGACCGATGGTTTGAGCAATTCGTCGCACGGGTCCGCTGCCCAGCCGTGACCGGACAGGGCAAGCAGGGGCAGCAGGTAAAGCGCGCGCATCGAACGGAGCGCTTAGAGCGGCGACAAGGTGTCGCGGTAGCGGCGGGCGTTGTCGACGTAATGCTCGGCCGACTTTTTCAGCTTGGCGACGTCCTCATCGCTCAGTTCGCGCACCACCTTGCCGGGCGAGCCGACGATCAGCGAGCGGTCTGGGAAGACCTTGCCTTCGGGAATCAGGGTATTGGCCCCGACGATGCAGCCCTTGCCGATCACCGCCCGATTGAGGATAACCGAGCCGATACCGATCAGGCTGCCGTCACCGACCGTGCAGCCATGCAGCATGACCAGGTGGCCGACGGTGACGTCGTTGCCGATGTGCATCGGCACGCCTTCGTCGGTGTGCAGCACCGAGCCATCCTGGATGTTGGTGTTGTCGCCGATGTGGATAGGGTCGTTGTCGCCGCGCAGGGTGGCATTCCACCAGATCGAGGCATTCTTGCCGAGGCGAACGTCGCCGATCACGGTTGCGTTGGGCGCCACCCAGGCGTCGTCACCGAGTTGCGGGGTCTTGTCGCCGAGCTTGAACAGGGGCATCGCGTCTCCTTGGTATTTGAAAATTGGCTAATCGCAGCCAAGGCACTAATGTTACGCTGAGAGCCGGCTGGGGGCAGCAAGCGCGGTAAATTGGCAGCATGGAGAGCATCGGTATGAACTTTCGACAAATCAAATTCTGGCAATGGGCCTTGATCGTCATTGCCCTGTTGGCTGCGCTCGATTGGGTCATTCAGCGACCCGATCCAAAGACGCGGGAACTGAACGACGCCCTGAGCAAGCAGGCCAGCCAGAAGCTGAATGACTACCCCTACAAATTCCACGTTATCCGCGTCGAGGGCAAGACGGCGGTCATGTCCACGCCGCGCAATTTCGATTCGCCAGCCTTCCGGATGCTCGGTGTGCTCTACCCGAACATCAACGTCAAGGATGCCAACAACCCCGCCTTCATCGCCGTCGAGCGCCTGCTCGGGCAGGTGCAGGACGAGGCCAAGGATATCGTCCTCGCCCAACCCGGCATCAGCGATCTGCGCTGGGAGCTGGACAAGAACTGGCTGCGTCGCCAGGGCATCGAGGTGCCCGACAAATAAGCCTCAGGCCAGTGTCGACTGGCCGGCCACTTTCTGGACGATCAGGCTGCCAACCATGTCGCCCTCGACATTGACGGCCGTGCGCACAGTGTCGAGGATGCGGTCGATCGGCAGCAGGATGGCGATGGCTTCGGTCGGCAGGCCGACCGACTCAAGCACCAATACCATCGACAGCATGCCGACGCTGGGGATGCCCGGCGCACCGATGGCGCCGAGCATGGCGACGAAGAAGATGATCATCTGGCTGGCAATATCGAGCTCGATGCCGGCCAGCCGGGCGACGAACAGTGCCGCAGCGGCCTCGTAAAGCGCCGTGCCGTCCATGTTCACCGTGGCGCCGAGCGGCACGACGAAGCTGGCAATGTCCTTTTTGACGTGCAGGTGCTGCTCGGCGCAGCGCAGCGTGATCGGCAGCGTTGCGGCGCTTGAACTGGTGACGAAGGCGGTGATCAGCGCCTCGCGCGATCCCTTGAAAAAAGCGATGGGCGAAATGCGGGTGAATAGCCAGAGGATCAGCGGCAGCACGATCAGGCCGTGGAACAGTGTCGAGCCGATGACGACGGCGATGAAATGACCAAGGCTGGCGAGCAGGGCGCTGTTCTGCGTCGCGACCAGTTGCAGGAGCAGGGCGGCGAGGCCAAGCGGGGCGAGGCGCATGACCCAGCCGACGATCATCAGGCAGAGTTCCTGCAACTCGCCGATCAATAGCCGAATGTTGCGGTAGCGCTCGCCGCCGACGACCAGCGCGATACCGAGGAAGAGGGCGATCATCACGATGGCAAGAATTTCGCCCTGGGCCAGTGCCTTGAAGGGGTTCTGGAACAGGCCGCGCAGGAACTGGGCGATGTAGTCGGGCAGCGGCATCTGGCGCGCCTGATAGTTGCGCGTTGCCTCGGCAAACATCTCCAGCTGCAAGCCTTCGCCGGGGCGGAAGAGGTGGGCGGCGCCGAAACCGATGACGACGGCCAGGCCCATGGTGCCGAAGAAAAAGGCCAGCGTGGTCGTCCACACCCGGTGCATCTGGTCGTGGGCGCGCAGGTTGGCGACCCCGACCACGATGGACGAGAAGACCAGCGGCACCAGCACCATGCGCAGCAGGTCGAGGAAGAGGTTGCCGACCAGCTTGGCACCGTACAGCACCTCGGGGGCAGCCGCCGTGCCGCTGCCGGCCAGCCAGCTACCGCCCGCCACGCCGAGCAGGCAGCCGATCAGGATCTGGGAATTCAGTGACGGAAGTTTCATCGTGGGCAATGGGCCGTGAATGCGGCTATTTTAGTGGTCTGTGGCATCATCCGGCCATCATCACCGGCAGATTTGAAAATGAGCGATTTCGAGAAATTGACCGCAGCATTACTGGAGTTCCGAGACGCTCGCGACTGGCGGCAGTTCCATTCCCTGCGCAATCTGATTACATCGCTCAATCTCGAAGCGGCCGAGCTGCTCGAACTGACGCAGTGGAAAAGCGATGCCGAAATCGACGCGCTGCCGACTGATCCGAAGTCTGCCGAGGCCCTGCGCGACGAATGCGCAGACATCCTGCTTTACCTGCTGCTGATTGCCGACACGGCGGGCATCGACCTTGTTGAAGCCGCCCACGCCAAACTGGCCAAGAATGCGCTGAAATACCCGGTGGAAAAGGCTTTCGGCTCGCGGGCCAAATACACCGAACTTTTTTAGCTGTTAGTTGCTAGGGGCTGTTAACAATTGGGTTTTTGGCGATCATGCCAGCCAGATATAGGCGGAAGCGAGGTTGAGCATGGACATGAAGTTCTGCGCTAGCTTCTCGTAGCGTGTGGCGATGCGCCTGAACTGCTTGAGTCGGCAGAAAAAGCGTTCGACGAGGTTGCGGTCTTTGTAAAGGTGACGATCATAGGCACGCTGAGTCAGGCGATTACCGCGTGGCGGAATCACCGCCTGTGCGCCCTGCGCTTCAATGGTGTCGACGAATGCGTTGGCATCGTAGCCCTTGTCGGCGATGACGCTCTGCGCCTCAATCCCCTCGATGAGAGCGGCTGCTTCGGTAATGTCGGCGATTTGCCCAGCGGTCAGGCGCAAACGCAAGGGATTACCCAGGGCCTCAACCGCCGCATGAATTTTGGTACTCAGTCCGCCCCGGCTACGCCCGATGGCTTGATCGCCCGCTTTTTTTGGGCGCCAGTCGCGTGTTGGTGGGCTCGCACGATGGTCGCGTCGACAAACAACTGCTCCAGATCGGCGTCGCTCTTGAGTGCTTCGGCCATCCGCGCCCAAACCCCTTTCTTGCTCCAGCGGGAAAAGCGCATGTACGTCGTGTGCCAAGCTCCGAAGTGCGTGGGCAGGTCGCGCCACGGCGAGCCCGTGCGGGCGATCCATAGCACCGCTTCGACAAAGAGTCGGTTGTCGCGCCCAGTTACCCCGCGCTCGTTGGCTCTGCCTGAGCACAGGGCTTCGATTCGCCGCCATTGGTCGTCTCGCAACATCTTCCGGTCCATCCTCGCAGACTCCAAAAAGCGAGAATGTACATAATTTCGTCATTTGTGAACAGCCCCTAGTTACTAGATGTTAGCGAAGTTACAGAGGGCGCCACGGCGCCCTCTGTATTTGCTAAAGACTAACAACTAGCAACTAACAACTAGCAACTAGCAACTAGCGACTAGCGACTAGCGACTAGCGACTAGCGACTAGCGACTAGCAACTAGCAACTAGCGACTAGCAACTAGCGACTAGCAACTAGCGACTAGCGACTAGCAACTAGCAACTAGCAACTAGCAACTAGCGACTAACTGGCAATTAGGTCGTTTCGCTTTCCAGCGTGTACTTCGCCCCATCACCCTGGGCAAGCAGTTCAGTCAGCTTGGGCAGCGTTTCGTGCAGTTTCTTTTCCAGCGTCCACGGCGGATTGATGATGAACATGCCGCTGCCGTTCATACCGAAACCGTCGCGCGCCGGTGCCTTGACTTCCAGCGTCGCGTGCAGCCAGTTGCTGGCCCCGAGGCGCTTCAGCTTGTCCGGCAACTGGCGGGATTCCAGCTTGGAGAGCATCGGGTACCACAGCGCGTAGGTGCCGGTCGGGAAGCGCTTCAGTGATTCCTGCAGCGCCTTGACGACGGCCGTGTAGTCGCTTTTGGTTTCATACGAAGGGTCGATCAGGACCAGTGCCCGGCGCGGTGGCGGTGGCAGGATGGCTTTCAGACCGATGAAGCCATCGCCATCGGTGATCGCCACTTCGCGGCCAGTGCCCTTGAAGCATTCGAGCAACAGCCTGGCATCGGTGGTGTGCATTTCGTAGAGCCGCAGCCGGTCGCTGTCGCGCAACATCTGGCGGGCCAGCCAGGGCGAGCCGGGGTAATGCTTCAGCTTGCCATCCGGGTTGAGCTGGCGAACCATCTCCACGTAGTCCTTGGCGGCTGGCGGCAGTCCCTTGGCCTCCCACAGGCGGCCAATGCCGTCCTTGTACTCGGCCAGCTTGCTGGCGTGAGCCGATTCCAGCGCGTAACGCCCGGCACCCGCATGGGTGTCGATGATCCAGAATGGCGCGGGCTTTTCGCCCATGTATTCGGCGATCTGGAGCAGGATGAGGTGTTTCAGCACGTCGGCGTGGTTGCCGGCGTGAAAGGCGTGGCGGTAGCTGAGCATTAAGTGGGATTAGTCCGGAAGCAGGTCTAGGGCGAAGAATTCTAGCCCTTCGTTGGCTTCCATGCATGTCCCGATTTTTCGATGCAGCGAGCGACCCGGCAGTTTCAGCAGGATTGTCTGGTCCGTCTGGTAGGTTCCCGGCGGAACGATCAGGCCGGAAAACTTGCCGTAGGCCGGCAGGCTGTGCAGAAAGATGGCCCGTTGTTCGGTTTCGTTTTCGCTCGAAACATCAACCACGCTGACCTGTGGCGACATCAGTTGCAATCCCAGTTCGAGGCGAACCTGGGAGGTCGAGATACGGCGGACCAGGCAGACGTGGATCTTGCTCGATTCACGCGGTTGCAGGGCGGCGATATCGCCGGAACCCAGATTGCTTTTTTCGCCCTTGATGAAGCGCAGGCGGAAGCCATCCGGACTTTCGTCGATCAGTGACCATTCGCTGGACGAAAAATCCCGGCCGTCGTAGCGACTGGAGGCATCGACGGAGCGGCGGGAGAAGGTATTGCCATCCAGAAAGCTGACGACTGCTTGAAAGCCGGTGACCAGATCGCCACGGGGGCGGAAGCGGGTGCGGCTGAAGCGTCGGGCACTCTTGCCGCCGATGGCGACGCGCAGGAGTTGGAGGAGCGCCGGAGGGGCGTCCAGGTCGGGCTCGACGGTCTTGCCGGGGCGTCGGGTAATGTTGCGATCCAGCGCAGCGAGCACCTGTGTGCAGTCGATCAGCAGACTGCCGAAAGTGGAGGTTCCGGCCGGCAGACGCATCAATGGATAACCAGGGCTGCCTTCTTCGGGATGGGCCACGAAGCAGGAGTCCGTCGTCTTGCCGGCACTGGTGTCCAGGGCCAGCTCACCTATCGTGGCGTAGGCCGCCAGTTGCCGCGAGCAGATATTGACGGCTTCGAGATCGCCGCGGGGAAACTTGCTGGGTTCCAGGTAGGCGAAGAGCAATGCGCCCAGATACTCGTGTTCAATCGGGGCCGTTTCGCCGTTGAGCGGCTCGGACTGCGGGCCGCGAACCATCTGGTAAAGCTCGTGTAGTGTCAGCCAGGAGGTGGCCGACGGTGTGGCATAGGCGCGGTAAGCCAGCAACTGCCGGCGGGCGATCATGGCCATGGCCCGCTGGACGCTGCGATGATAAAGGTGACTCAGGGCGCCATTGAGTTGGCTCTTGTTGATGCTCCGGGCTATTCCGGCGTAAGCAATGGCCAGCCCTTTCAGCAGGTTGTCGGCATGCAATGCTGCCGTGGTCGCTTCCAGCGGTAGCGGCAGAACAGCCTGGGCGATGCCGGTTTCCATGGTTGGCAGTGCCTGCTCGGCTTCATGGCGGATGTCTTCTAGCAACTTGAAGCGCATGTGCATGTTGCGCTGCTGGTTAACGCTGGGCAGGACGCTGCTCGCCAGTTTGGCCACGGTTTCCTGCGGAGACAGGCCTGCAACCGTATCCAGCAACCCACGAACTGCGGCGGCACTTTTCTGGTCAGCACTCAACTGGCCGAACGGTAGCAGTTCGCGAAAAAGTTGCAGGGGGGAGTCCATGGTCTTTGGATAAAGTTTGACATGCGGATTATCCGGTAAATTTGCGTAATTTTCTGTGGCGTATTTCCTCTTTACGTATACTTGCCCGATGAATCTGTACGAATTACTGTTTCTTTGCCTGACGGCGCTGGTCGTCTGGTTCTGGTTTGATAGCCTGAAAGCCCGGGAGCTGGGCGTGCGCGCCGCCCGCCATGCCTGCCAGGATGAAGGCCTCCAGTTTCTCGATGAAACCGTTGTCGGGAGCGGCTTACGGCTGGCTCGTGACGATGACGGGCTGCTCAAGCTGCGTCGTGTCTACACCTTCGAATACAGCGATACGGGTAATAACCGCTGCTTTGGCAGCGTGACCCTGCTCGGGCATGAGGTCGAAATGCTGCATGTCCGCCCCCACCTTTACGTGATACCAAATTCCCATGAAACCCTCCATTGAAGATATCGAATTCCACGGCATCGCAGCCCTGCGCCTGAACGGGCCGCGCGGTGTCAGCGCCATCGTCAGCAAACAGGGAGCGCAACTACTGTCCTGGGTGACCGCCGATGGTCGCGAACGCCTTTTCCTTTCGGACAAGGCGGTATTCGATGGCAGTGTCGCCATCCGTGGCGGTGTGCCGGTCTGCTTTCCGCAATTTTCCAGCCTGGGCGACTTGCCCAAACATGGCTTTGTGCGCACCCGTCCGTGGACCGTCAGTGCCCAACGCACCGGTGACGATTACGCCCTGGTGACGCTGGAATGCACCGATGATGAAACGACGCGCAGTCTCTGGCCGCATTCATTTGTGGCCGAATTGACCGTCATGCTCGAAACGGACCGCATCGATCTGGAACTGGCCGTCACCAACACGGGCGGCGCGCCGTTTGAATTTACCGGGGCGTTGCATTCCTACCTGCGTGTCGTCCAGGTTGAAGACGTTACCCTTGAAGGCTTGCATGGGCATGACTATCAGGATGCCGTGGAAGAGGGCCGGATCGTTCGCGAAACCGGTACCGAGTTGATCATCGAAAAAGAAATGGATCGCGCCTATCACGATGTTCGGCGGCCGCAGTACCTGAAGGCGGGCAATCTGAGCCTTGGTATCCAGGCGCAGGGTTTCCCGGATGTCGTGGTCTGGAACCCCTGGGTCGATCGTTGCGCCGAGTTGAAGGACATGCCGGCCGATGGCTGGCGCCACATGCTCTGCGTCGAAGCAGCGGCGACCCGTCCGGTGTCACTGCCGGCCGGCGAGGAGTGGTACGGGCGGCAGACCCTGGTGGTGGTCTGATTGCCTGATGCCGGCTAGCAATGAGCAGTCGGACATCGGTATTTCGATCATGACGGAGTGCGAGCGGCGGCTCGATTCTTTGATCTGAGTCGGGGCGGGAGGCAGGCAATAACCGTTAGGCTGAAAGCATTAATTTTGCCGGCTTTTTCCCATGAATATTCAAGCGCTCAGCCTGACCTCCATCTCCCGCGCCCTGGCTGAGGGTTGGCGCATTGCCGGCGCAACGCGGGGTGTCAGTTTCATCTACTCGCTGATCTTTGCGCTGGGGGGGCTGGCGATCATGGGGGGCTTGCTCGTTCAGGGCTGGACCCCCTTTGTCATTGCGGCGGCGGGTGCGTTCATGCTGATCGGCCCGGTTCTCCTGGCCGGTTTTTTCGGGATTGCCGGGGATCATGAGTCTGGCAAGGTCATCGGGCTGGCCAGTGTGGGGCGAGGCTTTGCCCAGGCTTCGCGGGCATTGTGGGCGTTGTCGCTGGTCTGCGCCTTGCTGTTCATGATTTTTGTGACCGATGCGGCGATTCTCTACGCCTACATGGTTGGCGGAACGCCGGTCTGGTTGGGCAACTTGTTGCCGGCCAACGCCAACGTGCTTTCCTTTGTGCAGTGGGCCGGCATTTCCGGCATGGTCGTCGCCTTGCTGCTGTTCTGCGTCGCAGCGTTTTCCGTACCTTTGCTCTGCGAGCGGCGCGCCGGGCTGGTTGAGGCGGTGGTGATCAGCGTGCGCATTTTTTTCGGCAATTTCGGAACAGCCACCCTGTGGGCTGTCTTGCTGTCGATGATCGTGATCGGCAGCGTCTTGCTGTTGCCCCTCCTGCCGGTTGTCCTGCCGTGGATGGCCTATGCCAGCCGGGCGCTCTACCGCGAAGCGCTGCCGCTCGCCTGAACGCCGGTGCATGCAAGGCGGCAAAGGTATAATTGCCGCCTTTCCGCATTTCCAAGCCCTGCCGTGACTCCCCTCGACAACGAAATCTCCCGCCGTCGCACTTTTGCGATCATTTCCCACCCCGATGCCGGTAAAACGACGCTGACTGAAAAGCTGCTGTGGTTCGGCGGCGCCATTCAGGTGGCTGGCGAAGTGCGTGCCCGCAAGGCTTCGCGTCACGCGACCTCGGACTGGATGGAGCTGGAGAAGCAGCGCGGCATTTCGGTGACCTCGTCGGTCATGCAGTTCCCGTACCGCGAGTGCATGATCAACCTGCTCGACACGCCGGGCCACGAGGACTTCTCGGAAGATACCTACCGCACGCTGACCGCCGTCGACTCGGCGGTCATGGTCATCGACTCGGTCAACGGCGTAGAGGCGCAGACCATCAAGCTCTTGAACGTCTGCCGCATGCGCGACACGCCGATCCTGACCTTCATCAACAAGCTCGACCGCGAGGGCAAGGAGCCGATCGACCTGCTCGACGAAATCGAGTCGGTGCTCGGCATCCAGTGCGCGCCGATGACCTGGCCAATCGGCATGGGCAAGCGTTTCCGCGGCGTCTATCACCTCTACGACGACGCCATCGCTTTCTTCGACCCGCAGGCCGAGAAGGGCACGGCCGAGATCATCCAGGGTCTCGACAACCCGCGCCTCGATGAACTGATCGGCACGCAGGCCGACGAGCTGCGCATGGATATCGAGCTGGTGCGCGGCGCTTCGCACGCTTTCGATGCCGAGGCCTATCTGTCGGGCAAGCAGTCGCCGGTGTTCTTCGGTTCGGCGGTCAACAACTTTGGCGTGCAGAGCCTGCTCGATGCCGTGGTCGACCTGTCGCCGCCGCCGATTGCCCGGTCTTCGGTCAGCCGCGAGGTGTTGCCGAACGAGTCGAAGTTCTCCGGATTCGTGTTCAAGATCCAGGCCAACATGGACCCCAAGCACCGCGACCGAATCGCCTTCCTGCGCGTCTGTTCCGGCCGCTTCGACCGGGGCATGAAGGTCAAGCAGGTGGCTTCCGGCAAGATGCTGTCGATCAATAACGCCATCACCTTCATGGCCCGTGACCGTTCGACGACCGACGAGGCCTGGCCCGGCGACATCATCGGCATCCCGAACCACGGCACGATCCGCCTGGGCGAGACCTTTACCGAAGGCGAAGATCTGCGCTTCACCGGCATCCCGTCCTTCGCGCCCGAACACTTCCGTCTGGCGCGCATTGCCAACCCGCTGAAGATCAAGCAACTGCAAAAGGGCTTGCAGCAATTGGCGGAAGAGGGCGCAACCCAGTTGTTCCGCCCGTTGTCCGGCACCGACCTGATTCTCGGTGCGGTCGGTACGCTGCAGTTCGACGTGGTGGCCAGCCGTCTGGAAAACGAATACGGCGTGCAGGTCATCTTCGAGCATTACAACTGTGCCACGGCGCGCTGGATTCAAGGCGATGCCGTCGAACTACGCCAGTTGTCCGACCGCTACAGCGCCAACGTCGCGCTCGATGGGGCGGATGACCCGGTTTATCTGGCGCCGAACAATGTTTATCTGAACATGGTCAAAGAGAAGTATCCCAACCTGCGCTTCCTTGAAGCGCGCGAAGTGGCTTGAGGTAGTTATTGGCTGTTAGGGAGGCGCTGATTAATTCGTCATCCCCGCGCATGCGGGGATCCAGTCCGTTGATTCTTCTGGATTCCCGCCTTCGCGGGAATGACATTTCTGAATAAATCAGCGTTTCCTTAGTTGTTAGCAGTAGAGCAAGCGTGTGGAGGTTGCGATGACAATTCGGGTGCAGGAAGCGGATTTCGATGTCGGTGCCGAACTGGCCGTGCTGCGGGCCGGCGATGCCCGGGTAGGTGCACTGGCCAGCTTTCTCGGCCTCGTCCGCGATTTGAACGACGGAGCCAGCGTTTCGGAAATGACGCTGGAGCACTACCCGGGCATGACCGAAAAGGCGTTGGAGGAAATCGTCGCCGAAGCCCGCGGTCGCTGGGACATCTACGATGCGCTGGTGATTCATCGCGTCGGGCCGCTCAAGCCTTGCGACCAGATCGTGCTCGTGGCCGTGACCAGCGCCCATCGGGGCGAGGCCTTCGCCGCCTGCGAGTTCATCATGGATTACCTGAAGACCCGTGCGCCGTTCTGGAAGCGCGAGGCGACACCGGACGGTGGCCGTTGGGTCGATGCCCGCGAGACTGACGACAGCGCGGCGATGCGCTGGCAGAAATAAAAAAGGGGAGCGGCGCTCCCCTTGTCGTATCTGCTTCCCGGGTATCAGGTGCGGAAGCGGGCTACCGTCTGATGCAGTGAGGCCGACAGCGTTTGCAACTGGCGGGCGGCATCGGTGGTGTGGCGGACAGCCAGTGCACTTTCTTCCGACATCTGGGCGATGGTTTCCAGTTGTTGGGCGATCTCGGTGCTGGCGATGCTTTGTTCCGAAATCGAGTCCGAAATGCCGTTAACCACTTCAGTCACGCGCGATGCGCCGTCACGAATCCGATTGATCGAGTTGCCGGCCTGATTGGCCAGTTCGACGCCATGGCCGACTTGTTCGACACCTGCCTGCATGCTGCTGACTGCACTGCGCGTGCCGTTCTGGATCTTCGAGACCATCCCGGCAATTTCGGTCGTGGACAGGCTGGTCCGTTCGGCTAGCTTGCGCACCTCGTCGGCCACCACCGCGAAGCCGCGCCCCTGTTCGCCGGCACGAGCAGCCTCGATTGCTGCGTTAAGGGCCAGCAGATTGGTCTGGTCGGCAATTTCCTTGATGGTGTTGACGATGGAGGTGATGTGATCGGATTGCTGACCCAGTTCCTCGATAATTTTCGACGACGACTGCACGGCTTCGGAAATCTTGTGCATCTCGTCGGCCGCCCGGTGGATCACTGCGGCCCCTTCCTCGGAGATCGAACCCGCCTCCTGCGAAATGCCGTGTGCCTCGGCGGCATTTTCCTTGACCTGATCGATACTGACCGCCATTTCCTCGACCGAGGCAGCCATTGAAGAGGCGGCATCGCTTTGCTGGGTAGCGCGATCCGCCACTGCCTCGGAAGCGGATAACAACTGGTCGGCTGCACTGGCGACTTGCTCGGCGTTGCTGACAATGCTGGCGATCATGTTGCGCAGCGTTTCCTGCATGGTGCGAATATTGGCCAGCAGGCTGTCCTTGTCGTTGGGATCGCACTCGACCGGGGTGGCCAGGTCACCGGCGGCGATGCGCTTGGTGATTGAAGAGGCCAGCGCAGGGTCGCCGCCGAGCGTCTTGATGATGTTGCGCGACAGGATCAGCGACGAAACTGCGATAAAGCCGGCAATGCCAAGGCCCCAAAGTAGCAGTTTGATCGCGTCGCTACGGAATTTGGCATCGACATCGTCGACGTAAATGCCAGAGCCGACCAGCCAGCCCCAGGGTTCAAAACCCATGACAAAGGAAATCTTGGGAACACCTTCTTCCGAGCCCGGTTTGGGCCAGAGGTAATCGACAAAACCGGAGCCCTGCGTTTTGACGACCTGGATGAATTCCTTGAACAGGAATTTGCCATTCTTGTCCTTGAGCTGGTCCAGCTTCTTGCCTTCCAGTTCCGGCTTGATCGGATGCATGATCATGACGTCGGTCAGGTCGTTGATCCAGAAATACTCGACTTTGTCGTAGCGCATGGTGCGAATGGCCTCTGCTGCGGCCTTCTTGGCTTCTTCGGTCGTCATGCGGCCTTCGCGCGCTTCCTTCTCGAAGTGAACCAGATTGCCATGGGCAACCTCGACCAGGTTGCGGACCTTGGCCTGACGATCTTCGAGCATCTGGCTCTTGCCACTCAGCAGCAATACCGTGAAGAGTACGGCCAGTGCAACGACGGTCATGACCGTCATTGCGAACAGCTTGCCGCGTAGGGATAACCCTTGTTTAGACATGCCTCAATCCCCCCATGTCATATTATTTGATGAAAGCTGTAAATCTGAAAATGAATTTATCACGAAAGTAATAGTCATGTATGACGATATGGCGATGCTCCAGTCGTTTTTCTGCTGCAGTTGAAATTAGCCAATGCGTCCTCATCTACCGGTGTATAGAAAATCCGACTCGGGAGATCCGCGATGCGCCTTGACAAGTTCACGACCAAATTCCAGCAAGCTTTAGCCGATGCCCAAAGTTTGGCCATTGGCGGCGATCAGCAATTCATTGAACCGCAGCATCTGCTGCTCGCCCTGATCAATCAGGATGACGGGGGAACGACGTCGCTGCTGTCCCGCGCTGGCGTCAATGTGCCGGGGCTGAAGCGCGATCTGGAGCAGGCGCTGACCCGCTTGCCGCAAGTTCAGGGGCATGGTGGCGATGTCTCCATCGGTCGCGACCTGGCCAATCTGCTCAATCTGACCGACAAGGAAGCCCAGAAGCGGGGCGACCAGTTCATCGCCAGCGAAATGTTCCTGCTTGCCCTGTGTGAGGACAAGAACGAAACCGGGCGCATCGCCAAGCAACACGGCGTCAGCCGCAAGTCGATCGAAGCGGCGATCATGGCCGTGCGTGGTGGGCAGGGCGTCGATTCGCAGGAGGCAGAAGGCCAACGTGAATCGCTGAAGAAATATTGCATCGACCTGACCGAGCGTGCCGCCCAGGGCAAGCTTGATCCGGTGATCGGCCGGGACGACGAAATCCGCCGCGCCATCCAGATCCTGCAGCGCCGCACCAAGAACAACCCGGTACTGATCGGCGAACCGGGCGTTGGTAAGACGGCCATCGTCGAAGGACTGGCCCAGCGCATCATCAATGAAGAGGTGCCGGAAACCCTGAAGGGCAAGAAGGTGCTGGTGCTCGACATGGCCGGCCTGCTCGCTGGTGCAAAGTACCGCGGCGAATTCGAGGAGCGTCTGAAGGCCGTGCTCAAGGAGGTGGCGCAGGATGAAGGCAGGATCATCCTGTTCATCGACGAATTGCACACCATGGTCGGCGCCGGCAAGGCCGAAGGCGCAATCGACGCCGGAAACATGTTGAAGCCGGCCCTGGCCCGTGGCGAACTGCATTGCATCGGTGCCACCACGCTGAACGAATACCGCAAGTACATCGAGAAGGACGCTGCGCTCGAACGACGCTTCCAGAAGGTGCTGGTCGAGGAACCGAGCGTCGAATCGACAATCGCTATCCTGCGCGGCCTGCAGGAAAAATACGAACTGCACCACGGCGTCGACATCACCGACCCGGCCATCGTCGCGGCGGCCGAACTGTCGCACCGCTACATCACCGACCGCTTCCTGCCTGACAAGGCGATCGACCTGATCGACGAGGCCGCTGCCCGCATCAAGATGGAAATCGATTCCAAGCCGGAAGTAATGGACAAGCTCGACCGTCGCATCATCCAGCTCAAGATCGAGCGCGAGGCGGTCAAGAAGGAAAAGGATGAAGCCTCGAAGAAGCGTTTCGGCCTGATCGAGGAAGAAATCGCCAAACTGACCAAGGAATATTCCGACCTGGAAGAAATCTGGAAAGCCGAGAAGTCGGCCGTGCTCGGTTCTGCCCAGATCAAGGAAGAGATCGACCATCTGAAGGCTGACATCAATCGTTTGCAGCGCGAAGGCAAGTTGGGCGAAGTGGCTGAGTTGCAATATGGCAAGCTGCCGCAGCTGGAAGCCCAGTTGAAGGCGGCCGAAAATGCCATGAATACAGATGCTGGCACTAGGGCCGGCGACGGTGGCGAGCAGAAGAACAAGCTGCTGCGCACCCAGGTCGGTGCTGAGGAAATCGCCGAGGTGGTGTCCCGTGCCACCGGCATTCCGGTCAGCAAGATGATGCAGGGCGAGCGCGAGAAGCTGCTCAATATGGAAGACCGGCTGCACAAGCGCGTCGTTGGTCAGGATGAGGCGGTGCGTCTGGTTGGTGACGCCATCCGTCGTTCGCGCGCCGGCCTGTCCGATCCGAACCGTCCATACGGCTCCTTCCTGTTCCTTGGCCCGACGGGCGTTGGCAAGACCGAGCTGTGCAAGGCGCTGGCCGAATTCATGTTCGACTCCGAGGATCACTTGATCCGCATCGACATGAGCGAGTTCATGGAGAAGCACTCGGTTGCCCGCCTGATCGGCGCGCCGCCGGGCTATGTCGGCTACGAAGAGGGCGGTTACCTGACCGAAGCTGTGCGTCGCAAACCGTACAGCGTGATCCTGCTCGACGAGGTAGAGAAGGCCCACCCGGATGTCTTCAACGTGCTGCTGCAGGTGCTCGACGATGGCCGGATGACCGATGGCCAGGGCCGCACGGTCGATTTCAAGAACACCGTTATCGTCATGACTTCCAACCTCGGCAGCCAGATGATCCAGCAGATGTCAGGCGACGACTACGGCGTGATCAAGGTGGCGGTGATGGCCGAGGTGAAGAACTACTTCCGACCGGAGTTCATCAACCGGATCGACGAGGTCGTGGTCTTCCACGCGCTGGACGAAAAGCACATCGCCGGTATCGCGAAGATCCAGCTCGGTTACCTCGAAAAGCGGCTGGCCCAGCTCGAAATGGGCATCGTGGTCGAAGACAGCGCCCTGGCCGAACTGGCACAGGCCGGTTTCGATCCGGTATTCGGCGCCCGGCCGCTCAAGCGCGCCATCCAGCAGCAGATCGAGAATCCGCTGGCCAAAGCCATTCTGGAAGGAAAATTTGGTCCCAAGGACACGATACGTGTCAGCTGCGATCCGGCTACCGGCGGAATCATGCGTTTCGCCAAAGACTAATCGATGCGCCATAAAAAAGGGCGAGGCCAATATTGGCCTCGCCCTTTTTTCATTGCTGCTTCAGTAACCGATCAGCAGTTGCCTTTCTTGGCCTGGCCCGGTGGGCAATGTCCGCCGCCCTGATGCGAACCGCCCTTGTTGCCGCGGCCGGTGTAGTACTTTTCGCCGCGCGGGCCATTGTGCTGTTTCCAGTAAGCCGGCTCGCGGTACTCGTAGCCATCCCAGTAATAGCCGCGGTCATTGCGGGAACCGAAGGTGACGCTGACACCCGGCGCGTCAACGCGTACGCTACCGAGATTGACATTGATGTCGGCTGCACTGGTCAGCAGGGGCAAGGCGCCGAGCAGTGCAGCAAGCAGGATTTTTTTCATGGGCAGTTTCCTCGCAGATTGAAAACAGGCAACCGAATGAACTTGAACGGCATTCGGGAATTACCAAGGGAATGGCTTCGTAAACAGGATAGCTGAAGATGCAGGAAGACCAGAAACAATGGCAGGCCCGGCGCCATGCCGAATTGAGCGCTCCGGACAGTTGGTTGGGCATGGCTGGCTTGTTCTGGCTGCAGCCCGGGGTGAACCGGGTTGGCTGCGGCGACGATTGCCTGGTCTGCCTGCCCGAGGGGCCGGAGCATCTTGGTGACCTGCTCTGGCAGTCGGGGCTGTTGTTGTGGCAACCCGTCGGCGCGCCGGAGCAGGCATTGCAAACGGATCTCAACGGCGCCCCCAGCGTGGTGGATTTCGGCGACTGGTCGTTTTTCGTCGTCGATCGGGAGGGGCGTCTGGCCGCCCGTCTGCGCGATCGTGCCTGGGCCGCCAAGCAGCCGTTCAGCGGCCTGGCGTACTTCGACTATGACCCGCAATGGGTCATCGAGGCTGAATGGGAAACCCTGTCTCCACCGCTCAGCATGGAGGTGCCCAATGTCAGTGGCGACCTGAAGTGGGTCGATGTGGCGCATCGCGCGGTATTCAACGTGGGCGGTGAGCCGGTAAGCCTGTTGCCGATGGCGGTCAGCGATACGGAAGTCTTCTTCGTCTTCCGCGACCGGACGAGCGGCCGCGAGACTTACGGTGCCGGGCGTTTCCTCAAGGTGCCGGTACCGACCGGCAGCAAAATCAGGCTCGACTTCAATCGGGCCTACAACCCGCCCTGCGCCTTCACGCCCTTTGCCACCTGTCCGCTGCCGCCGCCCGAGAACTGGCTGCCATTTCCGGTCATGGCCGGGGAGAAGAAGTGGCTCCCGAAATGAACCAGCCCATCGTCGCCAGGCTGCTCGGCGCGCTGCGCCGGCGCCTGGGGCCGAAGCTTGCAAGTGATTGTCGCGGCGGCCGTTTCGTCGCGGTGATCGACTGCATCGTTAATCAGAACGTGCGCGACCGGGGCGCCGCCCGTTTTTCGGCGATGAATTTTCCGTTACTGGCGCTGTGCCATGAAACGGGCATCGGTGTCTGGCAGATGCCTTGCCCGGAGATTGCCGCCCTCGGCTTCCGGCGCGAGCGGCCGCCCGGTGCGACGATCCGCCAGGCGCTGGAGGGCGACGCCGCGCGTCGGGCTTGCGGCGAACTGGCCGCTTCGGTCGCCGAGCGCTTGCAGCAGCAGATCGGCGAGGGCTTCGAGCTGCTGGCCGTGCTGGGCGGCAATGCAGCCAGCCCCGGTTGTGCGGTGCATGATGCAGGGGAAGCTCTGGCGCCCGAGTCCGGCATCTTCATGATGGCCTTGCAGGGTGAACTGCGCCGGCGCGGCATCGAGGTGCCTTTTTACGCAATGCGCGATGCATCCCCCGACTTGCTGGACGAGGATATCGCACACTTCCGGCAGGTCCTGCTGGCCACCAAGGTGGGTGAGCGCTAGGGCTGAACAAGCGGCCATCCCATGCCGGAGCGACACGACAATTCCGGTTGAAGTTAATAGTGGTTGGCGGTACATTTGAGAGATATATCAAAAATAATGCCTGCTTCCCCACCTGGCAGGCGCGGAGACTCATCATCAAGGTTCATAGCCGCATCCTGCTGGTGTTGATCCTGCTGGTTTTCGTCGCGCTGCTTGCCGTGACGGACACCATGCGGCGCTGGCACCGTTCGATCGACGAGCGCCTGAGCAGCGATGCGCACGGAATACTGGCGCGGCGCGATGATGTCTTCGGTCGTGCCCTCATGCAGCCCCTTGGTAGCTTGCGTCTCCTGGCCAGCTTGCGGGTCGTGGCGCGCGGAAATCCAGCGGAGATTGCGACCGATCTCGCGAGTTGGAAGGCAAATTTACCCGATGTCGCCGACATTTACGTGATCCTGCCAGATGGCCGCGGCGTGGCTTCCAGTGAAGGAGGTGTTCCGGACAAGGTGTTGGCTGCCTACCTCGGTGCGCAGGCGGGGAGTGCACCATCCTTGGCCATTCCCCGGATCGTCACGCTGGGCGAGCAGCCGCTGGCCCTGATCGGTGTGCCCTTGCCGGGTGCGGCCGGAGGGGCGGTCATTGCTGCTTTCAAGCTGCACGATATGCTCGGTCCGCTGCTGGTTCGCTTGCCGGGCGCGAATGCACGCCTGCTCATCCTCGATGACCAGAACCGGGTGCTGGTCAATGGCTTTGCCGACACTACCGATGCCGATGGCGACCTCTCCTTGGTGCGGCAGGTGCCTCATGCTGCCGCCCTGATGACAACGCTTGCGGGCCAGGCAATTACCGGTAGCGTGGTTGATGGCCAATATATCGAGCAGCAACAAGAGTATCGCTACTTTGTTTCGCGCATGCGCAGCACGGGGTGGACGATCGCTTATATCCAGCCGGAAAAGGATTTGCTGGCCGCCTATAGCGAGGCCAAATATTTCGGCTGGGTGCAACTCATTGTCGTTCTCTTCGCTGCGCTACTGCTGGTGGCCATGATGCATCGCCTCGTACTGCGCCCATTGCAGACCTTGGCCAGAGGCCAGGCTGCGATGAAGGATGGTGCCATGCCTAAGCCGGTCGAGGTGCCGGGGAGTGGCGAGTTTGCTGCGATGGCCGAGTCGTATAACCGCTTGGTAGCCAATCTGACGGCTTCGGAGCAGCGTCTGCGGACGATATTCGAGGCATTTCCGGAGTCGGTGGTGGTCTTTCGACTGTCGGACAGTGCATTGCTGGACGTTAACCAGGCCTTCCTGAACAAGGTCGGCTTGTCGCGGGAAGAGGTGCTTGGGCGTTCGGGGGGCACAATCGGCTTGTTGCCCGATGAGAGCGCAGCTACAGCGCACCGGGCGGCCTTGCTGGAAAAAGGGAGCCTGGAGCGCCAGGTGATCCGGATGCAGATGCCGAATGGCGAGGAACGCTGGAGCATGTATTCCAGCCGGCTGATCGAATTCGACGGCGTACCGGCTTCGCTCAGTGTCACGGTGGATGTGACGCAACTGAAGTTGGCCGAGGCACAGATCCGTCAGAGCGAGGCCCGGTTCGCTGCCTTGTTCCAAATGGCGCCGGTACCGATGTCATTCACCCACGAGCGGGAGCAATTCAGCCATACGCATTGGAACGATGCCTGGTATCACACCTTTGGATTTCTGCCCGAGGAGGCTGAGGATAGGGGAGGCGATGCACTGGGCATCTGGGTCGATCCGGGCCAGCGCCGACAGTTGATCCAGGGGGTGCTCGATGAAGGTCATGTGCATGCCTTCGAGGTCAATCTACGGCGCCGCGATGGCGCCATACGTCAGCATGTCCTGTTTGCGGACAAGGTCGAAACCGTCGACGGCAAGGCGATGATTGTCGCCTATGTTGATGTGACGGACAGTCGCCAGGCAGAAGCTGAATTACGGGCCAGCGAGGAAACACGGCACGCTATCTTCAACGCTTCGCCAGTGGCCATGCTCGTGTCCGATATCAGTCGTGATTTCAGCGTTGTCGATGCGAACCAGGCCTGGCTGCGCCAGTTCCAGCGCACACTACCGGAAATCGTTGGGCTCAATGGCGGGCAGATCAACTTCTGGGCGAACGAGGTGGATCGCGAAAGGGTCATTGCGCAGATTGAACAGGATGGCTTGGTGAGTGATTACGAGGCCGAGTTTGTTCGCGGCGACGGCAGCCGCCTTCTGTGCCGTGTCGGCGCCAGGCGGGTACAGGTTGATGGCAGGGAACTGCTGGTCATGCTGCAGGAAGACATTACCGCCTTGCGGCAAATGGAACGGGAGCGCCAGGAGGCGGAGATCAAACTGCGCCGCTTCAGCTTCATGGTCAGCCACACCAACGATGCCGTGTTTCTCAACGACAACGGCATCACCATTGACTGCAACGAGGCAGCCTTGCGGATTTTTGAGAGCCCCCGCGAGCGTTTTATCGGGCAATCGCCGGCCGTTTTTTCGCCACTGTTGCAAGCAAACGGTGAGCTATCCAGTACGCTGGCCCTCACCAAAGTGAGGGCGGCCCTGGCTGGCGAACCGCAGCGCTTCGAGTGGGTGCACACCAAGGGAGACGGCACTCCGTTCTATGTCGAGGTGGCGCTCAGCAGTTTCGAGGAAGATGGGCGCTCGCTGATTGTCGGCGTCGTGCGGGACATTACCGAGCGCAAACGAGCCGAAGCCGAAATTTGGGAACTGAACGCGACGCTTGAGGAGCGGGTCGCCTTGCGCACTCGCGAACTGGCGGAGGCCAATACGAATCTCGGCATTACGCTGACCAACTTGCAGCGCGCCCAGGACGAGCTGTTGCGTACGGAGAAGCTGGCGTCGCTCGGGGCAATGGTTGCCGGCATCGCGCATGAGCTGAATACGCCTATCGGTAACGCGGTAACGGTCGCCACCACTCTGCTGGACGAGCATCGTCATTTCACCGGAAAAATGGCTGCTGGCCTGACCCGCAGCGCGCTGGAGCGTTTCCTGAGTGTGGTTGGCGAAGCAGGGCAGATCGTCGAGCGCAATCTTTATCGGGCGGCAGAGCTGATCGGCAGCTTCAAGCAACTGGCCGTCGATCAGTCCAGCTACCAGCGTCGGTCTTTCGATCTGCAGGAAGTCGTGCACGAAATCACGCTGGCGATGGCGCCGACCATTCGCCGTTCGCCCTACCAATTGATCGACGAGGTGCCAGCCGGCCTGGTATTCGACAGCTATCCAGGGCCGCTCGGCCAGATTTTGATCAACCTGATCAACAATGCGCTGATTCACGCCTTTGTCGGCCGCGACAGCGGTCAGGTCCGGATTGCTGCCGAGGCCGCGGAGCCGGGCTGGATTATCATGACGGTCAGCGATGATGGCTGCGGCATCTCGGCGGAGCACCAGAAGCAGATTTTCGATCCGTTTTTTACAACACGCCTGGGTCAGGGAGGCTCGGGACTAGGCCTGCATATCGTATTCAGCCTGGTCGTCGATCTGTTGGGCGGGCGGGTTCATGTGATCAGTGCATCTGGGGAGGGGGCGCGGTTTGTCGTGCATTTGCCCAGCGTGGCACCGGCCGGGGAACAACACAATTGGGATAGTGAATGAGTATGCGCGATGAAAACCGTGACGAGCTGCTGGCTTTCGTCGATGAAGAAGAAGTTGCGCCGGACAACACGGCAGGCCACTGGCGTATCCTGATCGTCGACGACGAGCCGGATGTGCATGAGGTGACCTTGCTGGCCTTGCGAGACGTCGTCATCGAAGGACGCCACCTCTCCTTTTTGCATGCGCATTCGGCGCTTGAAGCGAGGGAGATGCTGAGTCGGGAAGCGGATATCGCCGTCATTCTGCTCGACGTGGTCATGGAAACCGATGACGCCGGCCTGAAGCTGGTGCGTTATTTGCGCGAGGACCTCGATAATCGTGCTACCCGCGTCATCCTGCGCACCGGTCAGCCCGGCTATGCGCCGGAAATAGAGACCATCCGGCTCTTCGACATCAACGACTACAAGACCAAATCGGAGCTGACCCGCGTCCGGCTGTACACCACGATTACGGTCGCTATCCGTTCCTTTTGGCAGATTCACCAGCTGGAAGCCAATCGGCGCGGCCTGGAGATGATCATCAACGCGACGATGGAATTGAGCAAGCCGAATGGCTTGCGTCGTTTTGCCGAGGGGGTGGTTACCCAGCTTTGCGCCCTGCTCGGTGTCGGCGAGGATGGGCTGGTTTGCGCCGCAAGCGTTTCCCGCGGCGTGGCCCCCTATGTGCTGGCGGCGGCCGGGCAATATTCAGCCTGGATCGGGCAATCGCTCAGCGCCATTCCGGACGAGCGGGTCAAGCGGATACTCGAGGATGCGCTGGGCAAGCACCAGCATACTTTCGGCGAATCGACCTGCCTGTATTTCTCGACACCGGACAGCCACGCGTTGGCAGCTTTCGTTGATGTCGATTCCCCTCTCAACGAAGTCGATAGCCAACTGCTTGAGGTTTTTTGCAGCAACATTGCCATCGGTTTCGAGAATGTCCAGTTGTACCAGAAGGTGTATGACCTGGCCTTCGAGGATCTTCTCGTTCATCTGCCCAACCGCAACAGCTTCATTGGCTTGGTCGAGTGCCGTCCGGAGTCGGCCGATCGGGTTGCATTAGTCGATATCGACGGTTTTTCCGATATCAACAGTATTCTCGACCAGGCGTTCGGCGATCTGGTGCTGGAAGCCGTTGCCGCTCGCCTGCGTAATGCCTTTCCGCCCTCGGTGGTGGTGGCACGAGTCGGTAATGATGTTTTCGGCCTGCTCGGGATTGCCCGTGAGGTTAGCCCGGAGCGCATCGCCCAGGTCTTCGCGCAGCCGTTTGCTGTCGATGGCCAGGAACTCCGCCTGTCGGCGACTTCCGGCTTGATTGCGTTGGGCGGGATCCAGGACAAGGCAGTGGAGGTTCTGAAGAATACCGGCGTGGCGCTCAAGCACGCCAAGAGCTTCCAGCGTGGCAAGTCGATGTTTTACGAGCCAGTGTACGCCGTTGAGGCGCGTGACCGGATGCGCATGCTGAACAGCCTGCGCCAGGCTTTCTCTGCCGAGCACCTGTTCTTGCAGTACCAACCCTTCATCAATCTGGCGAGCGGCCGTATCGTCGGCGCCGAGGCTCTGCTGCGCTGGAAAACCGAGGAGGGCAACTTCGTGCCGCCCGACCGCTTCATTCCGTTGGCTGAGCAGTCCGGCCTGATGGTGGCGCTGGGCAACTGGGTCATGCGTAGCGCCCTGCAGTTTTTGGCGCAGCTACGTGCGGAAGGCGTGCGCGATTTCCGCATGGCCGTCAATGTGTCACACACTCAATTCCGCGAGCCGGATTTCATTGATGACCTGATGACTGCCATGGCGATCTACGATATCGATCCATCCTGCGTTGAAATCGAATTGACGGAGTCGGTAGCTATCGACAATGTCGAACTGATCGAACAGAAATTGGCTGCGCTACGCCAGGTCGGCGTGGCGGTGGCCATCGACGATTTCGGTACCGGCTATTCGTCGCTTAATATCCTGCGCCGTCTCGATATTGAGCGGCTCAAAATCGACCGTGCCTTCGTCAGCGGCGAACAATGTGCGGCCGAGGACTATGGCATTGCCCGCATGGTGCTGCAACTGGCTTCCCAACTGGGCCTGCGGACCATTGCCGAAGGCATCGAAACCGAGGAGCAGCGGCAGATGCTGGCTGCGCTCGGTTGCGACGAAGGTCAAGGCTACCTGTTTGCCCGCCCGTTGTCGGCCGATGCCTTCGTGGCCTTCCTGCACGACCACTGAGCGCGACCGGCAGGCCGTTCAGGCCAGGCTGTCCAGCGCAGTGGACAGGTTGGCGACGATGCGCTCGGGATTGTGCAGCTTTTCCAAGCCGAACAGACCGACGCGGAAAGTGCGGAATTCCGGCGGTTCGTCGCACTGTAGCGGCACGCCGGCCGCTGTTTGCAAGCCGGCAGCGAGGAACTTCTTGCCCGACTGGATATCCGGGTCGGTGGTGTAGCTGACCACGACGCCGGGCGCTTGGAAACCTTCGGCAGCCACGCTGGGGAAGCCTTTGGCGACCATCAGTTCGCGGATGCGGCGACCGACTTCCCGCTGTTCGGCGCAGACCTTGTCGAAACCGTAGGCTTCTGTTTCCAGCATGACATCACGCAGCGTCGCCAGCGCATCGGTCGGCATCGTAGCGTGGTATGCATGGCCGCCGTTTTCGAAGGCTTCCATGATCTGCAGCCACTTCTTCAGGTCGCAGGCGAAGCTGGTGCTGGTGGTGCTATCGATGTGGGCTCGGGCACGTTCGCCGAGGGCGACCATGGCGCAGCACGGCGAGGCGCTCCAGCCTTTCTGCGGTGCGCTGACCAGTACATCGACGTTGTTGGCTGCCATGTCGACCCAGATGGTGCCGGAGGCGATGCAGTCGAGCACGAATAGGCCACCCACGGCGCGCACGGCTTCGCCAACGGCCTTGATGTAGCTGTCGGGCAGGATCATGCCCGACGAGGTTTCAACGTGCGGCGCGAAAACGACGGCGGGCTGGTGCTCGCGAATGGCGGCGACGACTTCGTCAATCGGCGCCGGCGCAAAGGGCGCTTGCGAACCGCTGCCGACTTGCCTGGCCTTGAGCACGATGCTCTCCGACGGAATCCTGCCCATGTCGAAAATCTGCGTCCAGCGGAAGCTGAACCAGCCGTTGCGGATGACCAGTACCTTGCGATCCGTGGCGAACTGGCGGGCCACGGCTTCCATGCCAAAAGTGCCGCTGCCGGGCACGATGATCGCCGACTTGGCGTTATAGACCTGCTTCATCAGTCGCGAGATGTCTTTCATCACGCCCTGGAAGCGCTGCGACATGTGGTTCAGCGCGCGGTCGGTATAGACCACCGAATATTCGAGCAGGCCATCGGGATCGGGTTGGGGCAGCAGGGCGGGCACAGAGTCTCTCCGGTTGAATGTTGTGGGCGGAGCATACCGCCAAGACGTGATGGCGCGCTAGTCAGGTGAAGCATGATGCGCGACACTGTGCAGAAGACTGAGTGCGAAGGATTCGACATGAATACCCCCCAACTGCCTTCCTATATTTCCCGGGAAAATATCGGCCCCTGGCAAATCTTCCTGCAGCAGGTCGAGCAGGTCGCGCCGCTGCTCGACAAGGCGTTGTGGCCGTGGGTGGAAACCTTGCGCCGGCCGAAGCGTTCGCTGATCGTCGATGTGCCGATCCGTCGCGATAATGGTGAAGTCGAGCATTTCGAGGGTTATCGTGTGCACCACAACACGTCACGCGGGCCGGGCAAGGGCGGCGTTCGCTTTCATCAGGATGTGACCTTATCCGAAGTGATGGCACTGGCCGGGTGGATGACGATCAAGAATGCCGTGGTCAATGTGCCTTTCGGTGGTGCCAAGGGCGGCATTCGCGTCGATCCGCGCCAGCTGTCGCTGTCCGAACTTGAAGGCTTGACGCGGCGCTATACCAGCGAGATCAGTTCGATGATCGGGCCGGACAAGGACATCCCCGCGCCCGACATGAATACCAACGCCCAGGTCATGGCCTGGATGATGGATACCTATTCGATGGGTGAGGGGCGAACGGTGACCGGCGTGGTGACTGGCAAGCCGTTATCGCTCGGCGGTTCGCTTGGCCGTCAGGATGCGACCGGGCGCGGCGTTTTTGTTACCGCTCGCGAGGCTGCGCGCAAGCTGGATGTACCCATCGAGGGGGCGCAGGTGATCGTGCAGGGCTTCGGCAATGTCGGTGAAGCCAGTGCGCGTATCTTTGCCCAGGCGGGGGCCAGGGTGATAGCCGTACAGGATGTCAGCGGTACCGTATTCAATGCAGCCGGCCTCGATATCGTGGCCCTCAAGCGTTATCAGCTGGAGAACAAGACACTGGCCGGCGCACCTGGCTGTGAGGTGATCGACAACGATGCGTTCTGGTCGCTACCTTGTGAATTCCTGGTGCCGGCGGCGCTCGAGTCGCAGATCAATCGCTACAACGCCGAGAGGATCGCGGCCCGCATCGTCGTAGAAGGCGCCAACGGCCCGACCACACCGGAGGCTGATGTCATCCTGGCCGAACGCGGCATCGTTGTCGTACCGGATGTGCTGGCCAATGCTGGCGGTGTGACGGTCAGCTACTTCGAGTGGGTGCAGGATTTCTCCAGCTTTTTCTGGAGCGAAGACGAAATCAATGCCCGGCTTGAGCGGATCATGTCCGAATCCTTCAACGCCATCTGGCAATTGGCCGAGCAGCGCAGGCTGTCGCTGCGTTCTGCAGCCTTTGTGATCGGTTGCAGCCGGGTGCTTGAAGCCCGGGCGACGCGCGGCCTGTATCCCTGATTGCGGCAATGTCGCCGTCTTGGCATTTTCCTGAAAATGCTTTTGGCGGTACGGAATTTTCTATTTTGGTGATTCATGAATAAATTATTGACTGAGCTGCAACGGCTTTATTTTCTCCAAGACCCGCAATGGCACATTCAGCAAGCGGGCGGCGCTACTTTTCACCCGGAAGATGCATTGACGCCTGAAATCGTGGCGGAGAGCCTGGCCGGCGAGAGAAGCCTGGCCTTCAATCTCGTCGGCGCGGACGGATTGTCGCGAGCCATGGTCATCAAATTCAATCGGCCAGGCGATTGGGAGCGCGTGGCAAATCTTTATCAGGCGGTGCAGGAGGAACTGGATTTGCCGGCGCCTGCCGTCTCCGTGTCCGGGCGCCAGGGTTATCGTCTCTGGTTTTCGCTGGCCGAACCACTGCCTGTCGCCCAAGTGCGGTGCTTCCTCGAGGCGCTTTCTGCTCACTATCTGGCCGATATTCCGGTCGTAGACATTGAGTTTCTCCCGGGCACCGAAATGCCGGCTTCAATGGGGCAGGGCTTGGTCCAACTGGTACCGGCGCCGAACGCGCTGACCGGAAAATGGTCTGCCTTCATCGATCCGAGCCTGGGGAGCATGTTCATTGACGAGCCGGGGCTCGAAATGGCCCCGGCGCTGGATAAACAGGCGGGCATTCTGGCCGGGCTGGAAAGCATCAAACCCGTCGATTTTCAAAGGGCCTTGGAGCATCTCCAGCGGCATGACTCTGAGCAGTCTGCAAGCACGCAAGACAAGGCGCCTGGTCAGGCACCTACCGCAAGTGATTGCGAGCGCCCGTGCTTGAACGTAGGAAAGCATTACAGCGACCCGAAAAGCTTCTTGCTGGCCGTGATGAATGACGCATCGGCCAGTCCTCGCCATCGAATCGAGGCAGCGAAGGCGCTGTTGCCCTATTTTGTCGAAGGTGCGTGAAGTCGCGCCTGGGCTGTTGGCTAGTACGAGAGCTTGATGCTGGTCGCGGTTTCCGGTGCGCTCACATCAAAGGCGCTGTCGGCGAATTTTGGCGGCCCCATCACCTTGGGGTTGTTTGACAGCCCATAGCCTTCGATCGGAAACATGCCGAAGCGCAGGTTCAGCTTCTGATCAGAGTTTTCATCGTGGTAAGCCATGATGGCGTAGCGCCCTGGTGGCAGCCTGTCGAAGGCCAGTTTGGCCTCCCCTTTGGTGGCGGCGAGCGAAACGATCTGCACTGCCTTGTCTTCCTTGCGAAAGGTCTCCGGGTCGCGATAGAGCGAAACACGCAGATTGCCGACATCGTCGCGAACGCCTTGCAGGGTAACGACCAGCCGGGCTTCTTCGGCGTGCAGACTGCCTGAGACGAGCAGGCCGCTCAACAGCAAGCCGAAAAGCAGACGAGTTGCTCGTTGATTCATGAGGGTGTTGGTCATATTGGGCTGGGCAGCGGTCGGCATGGTCATGGCAAGCATGTTGATGGAAGGGAGCGGGTATTGTTCCCGGCATCTTGACGGGAGTCATGGAGCAGTTCTGCTGCGAGCGATGATACAGGCCGTTGGCGAGCTTTCAGGCATTGCTAGTCGCCAGGGATGCCTGGTTTTTCAACAGCAATTGCATTTTGCGGCCGGCTCAACCCCGCTCTCACCATGCTAGAATCGCAACATTGTCTTGAATATCTTGAGGAAAGCAGCGAAATGGGTGAAGTCAATACCAGCTACGTGTCCGATCACCAGACTTGGATGAACGAACAACTCGCAAAAAATCCGCAGTGGGTCGAAGATCAGAAGGCCGGTCGTGCCTTGTGGTGGGACAAGAAGCAGGATGTCGATACCACCGCCCGCAATGCAGGCTCCAAGGTGCCGCAGAAGTCTTATCCCTACGACGTGAATTTCTTCGGCGAATAATCGCCTGCGAATTCCAGTCGTTAAAAAAGCCGGTCATTGACCGGCTTTTTGTTTGCCTGCGCGCCGGACCAGCCGGCGCGTAGCAGCTAATCGCCTAGCCCGTCAGCGGCTTGACGACGCGCTTGACGGCGGTGTCGTCCGGGTGCGGATGGATGGTGAAGCCCAGGCTGGTCATCAGACGGAACATCTTCGAATTGGTCGACAACACGTCGCCGACCACGGCGCGGTAGCCCTTCATGCGGGCACATTCGATCAGCGCGGTCATCAGCTTGCGGCCGACGCCGCACTTCTGCCAGTCGTCGCCGACAGCCAGTGCGAACTCGACCGATTCGCCGTCCGGATTGACCACGTAGCGTGCGACGCCAATCTGCTGCTCGTAAGGTTCAATGCCGTCGACGTTGTCCTCGACTTCCTTGGTGATGGTGGCAACCAGGGCCATTTCACGGTCGTAGTCGATCTGCGTGAAGCGGACCAGCATGGTTTGCGTCAATTCACGCAAGGTATCCATGAAGCGGTAGTAGCGCGACTCATCGGACATGGCCTTGACGAATTCCTGCTCCATGTCGGCATCTTCCGGGCGGATCGGGCGAATGGTGACGACCTTGCCGTCATTCATCTGCCAGTCCTGGATCAGGTGCACCGGATACGGATAGATCGCCATGTGGGCGTAGCGGTCGCCAGAGGCGCTGGCGGCATGGTCGATAACGATACGGGCATCGGCCGCGATGGCGCCATTTTCGTCGACGATCAGCGGATTCAGATCTAGCTCCTGAATCCACGGCAGTTCGCAGACCATTTCGGAAATGCACAGCAGCACTTCCTTCAGGGCGTCGCGGTCGACCGGTGGCATGTTGTGGAACTGGTCGAGAATCTTCGAGGCACGGGTCGATTCGATCAGATCCTTGGCCAGGAACTTGTTCAGTGGCGGCAGGGCCACTGAGCGATCGCTGAAGATTTCAACGTCGAAGCCACCGGCACCAAAGGTGATGACCGGTCCGAAGATCGGGTCACGGAAGACGCCGATCATCAGTTCGCGGCCGTTCGGGCGCGACAGGAAGGGCTCGATTGAGACGCCGTTGATCTTGGCGTCCGGCCGGCGCTTTTGCACGGTGTCGATGATGTCGTGGTAAGCGTTGCGCACGGCAGGCGCATTGCCGATGTTCAGGCGAACGCCACCGGCATCGGACTTGTGCGGCAGATCGGGCGAATCGACCTTCATGGCGATCGGGAAGCCGATCTGCTCGGCCAGCAGCAGCGCCTCGGTGGCCGTGCGGGCCACCATGGTCTGGGCGACCGGCACCTTGAAGGCCCGCAGGATGGCCTTCGATTCCATTTCCGACAGCACCTTGCGGCGCTCGGCGAGCAGGGCCTCGATCAGCATCTTGGCGCCTTCGGCTTCCGGTCGGCCATGCTGGCGAGTCGGCTCCGGTGTCTGCAGCAGCAGCTTCTGGTTACGGTAGTACTTGGAAATATGGTGGAACAGTTCGATCGCGGTTTCCGGCATGCGGAAAGCTGGAATGCCGGCAGATTCGAGGAGCTTGCGGCCTTCTCGCACCTGCTCCTCACCCATCCAGCAGCAGATGATCGAACGGTTGAGCTTGTCGGCCACTTCGATGATGGCCTGGGCGACGGCCAGCGGATCGGTCATCGCCTGCGGCGAGAGCATGACCAGCGTGCTGTCGACACCCGGGTCGTTGGTGACGGCCATGATCGCGTCGCGGTAGCGCTCCGGCGTCGCATCGCCACCAATATCGATCGGGTTGGCGTGCGACCAGTTGGTCGGCATCGCCTTGTTGAGCACGGCCATCGTCTCGTTGCTCAGCTCGGCCAGCGGAATGCCCATGTCGCCGGCACGGTCGGCCGCCATGGCGCCCGGCCCGCCGCCGTTGGTGATGATGGCCAGGCGGTTGCCCAACGGGCGGAATTTGGAGGCCAGCGCCTTGGCCGCGTAGAACAACTGGCCAACGTTCTGGACGCGAACCACGCCGGCACGGCGGACGGCAGCGTCGAAAACGCTATCCGAAACAGCCGCCATGCCCGAGTGCATGGCCGTCGCGGCGGCACCGGCCTCGTGACGACCGGCCTTGAGCAGGATGATCGGCTTGATGCGGGCGGCGGAACGCAGGGCGCTCATGAAGCGGCGGGAGTTACGAATGCCTTCGACGTACATCAGGATGTAGTGCGTGCGGCTGTCGTAGATCAGGTAATCGAGGATTTCACCAAAATCGACGTCGGCGGTCATGCCGATGGAGATAACCGACGAGAAACCGACATCGTTAGCCTTGGCCCAGTCGAGTACGGCGGAGCACATGGCACCGGACTGCGAGACGAGGGCGAGGTTGCCAGGGGCTGCAGTGGTCTTGGAGAAGGTGGCGTTAAGGCCGAGGTCGGGGCGGATGATGCCCAGGCAGTTGGGGCCGAGGATGCGCACATTGTAGGAACGGGCGATTTCAAGAACCTTGCGCTCCAGCGCGGCACCGATATGGCCGGCTTCCGAAAAGCCGGAAGCGATGACGATGACGTTGCGCACGCCGGAACGTCCGCATTGTTCGATCAGCTGCGGCACGGTCTGCGGCCGGGTGGCGATCACCGCCATCTCGACGCGGGCACCGATTTCCTCAATCGACTTGTAGGCCTGCTGGCCCTGAATCGTCTCGTGCTTGGGGTTGATGGCGTAGAGGCGCCCCTTGTAACCCGAGCTGAGAATGTTCTTGAAGATGATGTTGCCGACCGAGTTTTCGCGGTCCGAGGCGCCGATCACGGCCACCGATTTCGGCTCAAAAAGCGCCGTTAGATAGTGCTGTTCCAACATGGCAAGCCCCTTGTTAGGCTGTTATTGTGCAGTGCAGAAGTTTGGCACATTGACGGTCTATTGTCATTGACCATATAGGGTTATTCCTAGGGGACAAGTCTGCACTCAAGCAACATCGATTGCGACAGGGCACGGTGCACCGGGCACTTGTTGGCGATCTCCAGGAGACGCTGGCGCTGCTCATCGGTCAACTCGCCTTCCAGGACGATATCGCGGTGGATGCAGTCGCGGGTGACGCCGTCCACCTCGACTTTTTCGTGGCTGAGCGTGACGCTGACCTTGGTAAGCGCGAGGCCCTTGCGTTCGGCGTACATGCGCAAGGTCATCGAGGTGCAGGCGCCAAGGCCGGACATCAAAAAGTCGAATGGGGCAGGGCCGGCATCGGCGCCGCCCATGCTGGCTGGCTCGTCGGCAATCAATTGATGCTGGCCGACAGTCACGCCCTGCTGGTATCTTCCCTTTCCATTTTCTGCGACAACCACGACTCCCGACATGTCAGCCTCCTTGAATGAAATCGTTCAGATCATACCGCCTTCTCCCTGGGTGGCGCGCTATTGCGACCTGATGCCGGCGTCCGGTGAAGTCCTTGATCTGGCCTGCGGTAGTGGGCGCCATGCGCGGCTGTTGGCCGCACGGGGACATTCGGTGCTGGCGGTCGACCGGGATCTGGCCGCAATTGCCGGTTTGGAGGGCGTGGCTGGTATCCGGGCGCGACAACTCGATCTGGAGTGCGGCGAGTGGCCGCTGGCCGGGCAGTCGTTCAGCGGCATCGTGGTCACCAACTACCTGTGGCGACCGCGCTTGCCAGACCTGCTGGCCATGCTGGCCCCCGGTGGTGTGCTGATTTACGAAACCTTCATGCTCGGCAACGAAGCCTACGGCAAGCCGTCGAACCCTGATTTCCTGTTGCGGCCAGGGGAGTTGCGCGAGGTGGCACAGGCCGCCGGCTTGCGTGAGATCGCCTTCGAGGAAGGTTACACGGCCAGCCCGAAGCCGGCCATGCGTCAGGCGATCTGCGCTGTCCGCGACTGAACGATGGCGGCAGCCAGCCGCTGGATGCCGTCTTCGGACAGATCATCGGTCGAGAAACTGCCTGGATTCTGCAGGCCCGTGTAGTTGCGATCCTGCGAGCGCTGGTAGAGCGGATCGTAATGCTGTTCGAGCAGTTCGCGCACCAGCGTCGGCCAGTCGCCGTCGCGGATCAGCTGCTGCCAGCGATCCAGCGTTTCGCGGCTTTGCAGCGTGCGCAGCGCGTCGAGGCGGCCACACAGAAACTCGGGCAAGGTCAGGAAATAATCGTAATCCTTGAGCAGGAAGGCGACGCGGGCATCCAGCGTGGCATCGACGGCGACAAACTCGCCGCTGCGGATGCGTTCGATCATCGCTTCCGGCACATGCAGGTTGCCGATTTTTCGGCTCTCGGCCTCGACATAGACCGGGCGGGCCGGATCGAGTGCCGCCAGGGCCAGCATCAGTGAGGTTTCAAACCCCTTTTGCGAGGGCTGCGGCGAATCAGGCAGCACGCCAAGTACCGAGCCCTTGTGATTGGCCAGGTTTTCCAGATCAAGCACCTGCTCACCCAGCGCCCCGATGGCCTGCAGGATGCGCGTCTTGGCGCTGCCGGTGGCGCCACCGATGACGATGAAATGGTAGTGCTGCGGCAATTCCTCCAGCTGGGCGATGACATGGCTGCGCCACGCCTTGTAGCCGCCATCCAGTTGCCCGGCCTGCCAGCCGATGGCCTTGAAGATGGTCGTCATCGACCCGCTGCGGTCGCCGCCGCGCCAACAGTAGATCAGCGGCTTCCAGCTTTTCGGCCGGTCGAGGAAGCTTTCCTTGAGGTGCCTGGCAATGTTTTCGGAAACCAGCGCCGCGCCGATCTTCTTCGCCTCGAACGGCGAAACCTGCTTGTAGAGCGTGCCAACCTGGATGCGCTGTTCGTTATCCAGCACCGGGCAATTGATGGCACCGGGGATGTGGTCTTCGGCAAATTCGGCGGGGGTGCGGACGTCGATGATCTCGTCGTACTTCGCGAGATCGGCCACGGTAGGGCGATTGGGTTTCATCGGCTCTATTTTAACAGCGGCACAATGGCCGGCCAGACGTGGTCGAGAATCAGCGGCTGGGCCTCGGCCAGCGGATGCAGGTTGTCGGGCTGGAAATAGCGCGGGTTGGCCGCCACCGGTTCGAGCAGGAAATCAACCAGCGGCGCCTTCTTGGCCTTGGCAATGTCGACAAAGCTGCTATGGAAATCGGCGGCATAAGGCCCGTAATTTGGCGGCAGGCGCATGCCGGCCAGCACGACGCGGGCGCCGGCCGAGCGCGCGGCATCGACCATGGCATTCAGGTTGTCGCGCATCTGGGCCAGTGGCAGGCCGCGCAGCCCGTCGTTGGCACCCAGCGCAATGACCACGATCGCCGGCTGGTAAGTCTTGAGGGCAGGGGTCAGACGCGAACGTCCGCCGGCCGTGGTTTCTCCCGAGATCGACAGGTTGGCAACGCTATAATCAAGGCGTTTATCGCTCAGCCGCGTGCCGAGCAGCGAAGGCCAGGCCTGTTCGGGCCGGATGCCATAGCCGGCCGACAGCGAGTCGCCCATGACCAGAATGGTTTTGGCGGCCAGGGCTGGCGTGGTTGAAACGAGCAGGGCAAACAGGACAAGGATGAACCGCATGGCAGTTGGACCGGTGATTGAAGTATCTGGATTGGGCAAGACCGTCGATAACGGCGGCGAGCCGCTGACGATTTTGCAGGATATTTCCTTTTCGGTCATGCCGGGTGAAACCGTCGCCATCGTTGGCGCCTCCGGTTCCGGCAAATCGACGCTGCTCGGCCTGCTTGCCGGGCTGGATTCGCCGACTGCCGGCGAAGTCCGCCTGGACCGCGAATCCCTGAATGGCCTCGACGAAGACCAACGGGCAAAACTGCGCGGCCGCTTGCTCGGCTTCGTCTTTCAGTCCTTCCAGCTACTGCCCTCGCTGACCGCGCTGGAAAACGTCATGCTGCCGCTCGAACTCGCCGGCACCGCCTCAGCGGCCGACACGGCACGCGACTGGCTGACCCGCGTCGGCCTCGCCCACCGCCTGAAGCACTACCCCAAACACCTGTCCGGCGGCGAACAGCAACGCGTCGCCCTGGCCCGCGCCTTCGCCCCCAACCCGCAACTGGTGCTGGCCGATGAACCGACCGGCAACCTCGATGCCGCCACCGGCCAGCAGATCATCGACCTGATGTTCGACCTGAATGCCAAACAGGGAACCACCTTGCTGCTGGTCACCCACGACGAAGCCATCGCCGCCCGCTGCGGCCGTATCCTGCGTATTCAGTCCGGTCAGTTGGCTGGCTGAGTTTTCGGTTTGCGGTAGATGAGGAGGCTGCGCTTTTCGTCATCCGGGTGGGCGAAGCCTACCTGACCCTGTTTCACTTCACCCATCAGCACCATGTTGTCGCTGATTGCCTCGTGATCATCTTTGGTAAACGGCGGTGAATATGTCGTGATCACCCCATAGACGGGTTTTTGCAGGTTTTCCAGCGCGGCGCGGATTTTCGGGCCTTCGGCGCTGCCGGCCTGATTGATTGCTGCCATCAGCAGCAGCGCCGAGTCGTAGCCTTGGGCGGCCGAGACTGCCGAGGGAATGCGCTTGCCACCGTTGGCATTGTGATAAGCGCTAATGAAGGAAGTTCGGCGGTAGTTGTTCGGCGCCTCGACGAAGGTTTGCGGCATGCGCGCACCTTCGGCGTTCTTGCCGGCAGCTCCGATGAAATTTGGCAGCGACAGCGGCCAGCTGCCGATCATCGGCACTTTCCAGCCCATCTTGGCCCGACTATTGGCGATGACGGCCAGTTCCGGGCCGATGGCATAGGTCAGGATCGCCTCGGCCCCGGCCTCGCGGGCTCGCTGCAGGTTGGCGGCGAGATCCTTGGTGCCGGGGGCAAAACTTTCGACCGCCACGGGTTTGAGTTCGAGTGCGGCGAGTTCCCGGGTTAGCTGGTCGCGCCCTTGTTCGCCATAGGGCGTGCTGTCGTGGAAAATGGCGAGCTTGCTGTAGCGGCCGCGCTTGACTGCCTCGCGAACGATCATCGCGGCCTGGATGTCGTCGCTGGCCGAGTTCCGGAAAACGTAGCTGTCCTGGACGGTCGGCGGGAGAAACTGCCGGGCCACGGTGCTGCCGGTCGCAACGTTGACGATCACCGGCAGATGGGCTTCCTGGTAGGTTTTTAGCGAAGCGAGCGCGACGCCCGTGTTGATGAAACCCAGTCCGGCAACCACCTTGTCCTGGCGAATGGCCTCCTCAACCACCTGCTTGCCGGTCGCCGGGTCGCCCTTGTCATCCTTTTCGACCAGAACTAATTGGCGCCCGAGCAGCCCGCCGCCCAGATTCATTTCGCTGATCGCCAGGCGGACACCGGCCAGCATCGACTGGCCCATCGGCGATGAAGGGCCGGAGTAGGGGCCAGTCACGGCGATCCGGATCGGTTCCGCCGCCGAAGCGGCCTGGGCGCAGAAGCAGAGCGCAATGCCGCTCATGACGGCTGAAATTTTTTTCATGTTTCCTCCTTGGTGGGAGGCAAGCCTAGTGCTCTGGCGATGCGAGCGGAATTAGGGTTGTCACTAAGCGGGAAAACCCGTATTCAGGCCTGTTTATGCGGGATGCCGGCAGTCTCCGGAACCGCTTTCCGGGCCGAAAAGCGCTCGGAACTCCGCCGGCTCAGGTCAGCTTGCCATCTCCAATCGGACGAAGTCGGGCTCCTTGGTGGCCAACTCGTGGATGGTCGCCGGGGCGATTCAATACAATCGAATGGCTGAGTCGAAATGCCAGGTCCGGCGGATTTCGATCACGTCGTAGTCGCGGGCAAGCCCCGGCTGGAAAGGCTGGTACGGGGCATGGGACTCGATGATGCGGCGTACGGCATCGTCTATGGCCGGCACGCCGCTGGAGCGGACAAAGCTAATCGACTCCACCGAGCCATCTCTTCGAATCGCTACCGTCACCATTGGGTCGGTGTGGGTTTGCCTGGCTGCTTCACGGACTATGTCGAAGCCCATGTTCAGATGGATCTTCCGGGCCCAGGCTTCGGCGTACCAGACGAGTTCTGCGTTGGTGTCAGTGCGCCCGAACAGCCTGCCGCGGCGGAAGAGGCTTGACGACGGTGATCGCTGCCGGGCCTCCTCGGCGGCCGCGCGGCGCGCTGCTTCCTCGTCCAGCTGCCGTCCCATCGCCCGACGCGCGGCATCGCGCCTTGCATCCTGCTCGCGTTTTTCCTCGGCCCTCGTGGCTTCCTCTCTGGCTGCGGCTTGCCGGGCACTTTCCTGGCGCTCGGCTTCGCGTCGTGCGGCATCAGCGCGAGCAGCTTCTTCCTTGGCGGCGGCCTGTCGGGCTGCTTCCTGGCGCTCGGCTTCGCGTCTGGCGGCATCAGCGCGAGCAGCTTCTTCCTTGGCGGTGGCCTGTCGGGCTGCTTCCTGTCGCTCTGCTTCGCGCCTGGCGGCTTCGGCTCGTGCGGCTTCCTCCTTGGCTGCAGCTTGTCGGGCTGCTTCCTGGCGCTCGGCTTCGCGCCGGGCTGCTTCGGCTCGTGCGGCATCTTCCTTGGCCGCTGCTTGTCGAGCTGCTTCCTGGCGCTCGGCTTCGCGCCGGGCTGCTTCGGCTCGTGCGGCATCTTCCTTGGCTGCTGCTTGTCGAGCTGCTTCCCGACGCTCGGCTTCACGTTTAGCCGATTCAGCCCGTGCTGCTTCATCCTTGACAGCGGCTTGTCGGGCTGCTTCCTGTCGCTCGGCTTCGCGTCGGGCGGCTTCGGCCCGTGCGGCTTCCTCCTTGGCGGCGGCTTGTCGGGCTGCTTCCTGGCGCTCGGCTTCACGTCGGGCAGCTTCGGCTCGTGCGGCTTCCTCCTTGGCGGCGGCTTGTCGAGCTGCTTCCTGGCGCTCGGCTTCGCGCCGGGCGGCATCAGCGCGAGCAGCTTCTTCCTTAGCGGCGGCCTGTCGAGCCTTCTCCTGGCGCTCGGCTTCACGTCGGGCAGCTTCGGCTCGTGCCGTTTCCTCGTTGATTGCAGCCAGTCGAGCAATCTCCCTGCGTTCGGCTTCCCGGCGCGCTATTTCTGCTCGTGTCGCTTCCTCCTTGACGGCCGCCTGCCGGGCGTTCTCATGTCTTTCAGTCTCGCGTCGTGCTGCTTCAACGCGCGCCGATTCCGCTTTTGCAGCGGCCTGTCGAGCCTTTTCTTGTTGTTCGGCTTCGCGCCTGGCCGCTTCAGCCAGCGCTGCTTCCTCCCTGGCGGCGGCTTGTCGGGCGTTTTCCTGCTGCTCGGCCTCGCGTCGTGCTGCTTCCGCGCGCGTAGCTTCTTCCTTGGCGGCTGCCTGTCGGGCACTTTCCTGCCGCTCGGCTTCCTGTCGCGCCGATTCAGTCGGCGTGGTTTTCTCGACGATTGGCTCCAGCGCGGGAGGCTCGATTTCGGACTGGGTTTCACCGTCGGCATGGGCTGACGTTGTCGATTGGACAGGTGGTGGTTCCGGCGGGGCAGCGGGCACGACGAAATCGTTTTTTTTCGACTGCTCCAGCGCGATGACTGCCGGGAACGGCTTTGGCGCGGGCGGCTCGACCGGAGATGCCTGCACGAGTTCTTTGCGGGTTGCATCCGCTGGCCTTGAAGAGGCCTTCGCTGTCGGGTCACTCCGGGACTCGGTCGCCGGGGCTGGCGGTGCCGGGGATGGTTCCGGGGTGACCTCGGGGACTTTGAATATCACCACCAGTTCGCCTGTGGCGGCGGGTTGCTCGTTCGAGGCTTCAGGTAGCGGCTGGGGTAGCGGCGGGGGTTCCGGGGGGCTGGCGGGTTCCGGGGGGATGACCGGCGCCGGGGCGAGCACGACTTGCAGATTGGGAACTTCGATTCGCCGAACCTGCCAGGGGAAGGCCAGGCCGGGTAGCCCGAATTCGTCACCAAACAGGGTGAGGCTGAGCAGCAGGGCATGGAACAGCGTCGATAGCAGCAGGGCAAAGGCGAGCCGCAGGCGCTGGAGGCGCATCCGGCGAAGTGCTTGCTGGTTGGGGCCGACGGCTGCCATTGCCGATCCCGGCAAGCGTGGCGTCGTGCCGGTCTCTGCCGGACTCAAGTGCACTCCGCCATTGTGCAAGGTGCCGCGAAACGCCGGCGGGGCGGCAAACCAGATGTGCCCCGTGGCGCGTTCGAATGGCTGCGAAATACCAAGGGGTTCTGCTTGCGACAGACGGGCAGGCAGATGGCGGTGGCCTTGGTTGAACGGATATGCATGTGGGAATTATGGGGGCACGGGCAAGCGGCCTGCAACGAAAGCTTAGCTGCTATGGCCGTGCATCAATTTCGTTTTTGGGCGTTTTTTCGGGTTGACCGCGCCCCGCAGGAATCCGCAGCGACATGCCAACTCTGCTGGCCGTCTTGCTGGGCAGGGGGCATCAGCACGCTTGGGGTGAAGCAAGCTCGGCAAAGCGTGTTTTCTACAGCGTCCGCACCGCGTGCATCATGCCCGGGTCGTCGGCGTCGCGCCTGACTTCGAAACCGAGCTGGCGGGCGAATTTGATCATCTTGTCGTTGGAGGAAAGGATGAAAGCCTCCATCGTTTTCATGCCGCGCGTGCGGGCCGCGTCAATCAGCGACAGCATCAGAATGCCGGCCACGCCGCTGCCCTGCCATTCATCGTCGATGGCAATGGCGAACTCGCATTCGTCGCCGCTCGGGCCGGCCACATAGCGCGCCACGCCGATCTCGACGTTCTGCCCATCGCGCTGGATGATGGCGACCAGCGCCAGATGCCGCACGTAGTCGATCTCGGTCAGGTACTTCAGTTTGCCCGGCGGCAGTTCCTTGAGCGTGGACATGAAGCGCTTGTAGCGCGAATCGGCCGAAAGATGCTGGACGAAATCCTGTTCCATCGGCTTGTCGTCGGCGCGGATCGGGCGGATGGTGACCGGGCTGCCGTCGAACAGAAAACGGTTGCGGACGAGTTCGGCTGGATAGTCGGCCACGGCTTACTCCAGCGAAGCGGCGGGGATTTTCCCGGCCAGGTAGGCAACGATGCCATCCAGCGTCTGGACCTTGCCGTAGTCGGTTTCCGGGATATCGACGCCCAGCTTCTCGTGGATGCTCGCCAGCACGTTGAGCCAGTCCATGGAATCGAGGTCGATCTGGGTGCGCAGGGGTTTGTCGGCGATGATCCTGGCCGGATCGATTTCCGGGGCCAGGCGCTTGACGATGGCGAGCACGGCCGTGCGGATTCGTTCTTGCTGCTGACTCATTTTTTCTCCCGCTGCGCCTCGGCTTGTTCCAGCGTCGAACTGTCGCCTTCGGGCAGTCCGAGTTCCCTTGCCTTGAGCAGCCGGCGCATGATTTTTCCACTTCGAGTATGTGGCAGGGCCGGCACGAATGCAATTTCCTTCGGCGCCACCGCCGCCCCGAGACGCCGACGGGCGTGGGCCATCAATTCGAGGCGCAGCTCTTCGCTCGGCTCGATGGGCTGCTTGAGGACGACGAAGGCCTTGATCACCTCGCCGGCCAGCGCATCCGGCTTGCCGATGACGCCCGCCTCGGCGACCGCCGGGTGTTCCATCAACACGCTTTCCACCTCGAACGAGCCGATCAGATGGCCGGACGACTTGATCACATCGTCGCTGCGGCCGACGAACCAGAAGTAGCCGTCGGCATCGCGCCGCACCAGATCGCCGGTCAGGTAGAGATTGCCGGCAAAGCACTCGCGGTAACGCTCAGGCTGGTTCAGATAGCCGCGAAACATCGATGGCCAGCCGGTTTCCAGCGCCAGTTCGCCGACCGTGTCGGGTACCTCGATCACCGTAACCGGTTCGCCCGCCTGATGGCGAACGACATGGGCGGCAATGCCCGGCAGCGGGCGGCCCATCGAGCCGGGCTTGATGTCCAGCGCGGCGGTGTTGGCGATCATGATGCCGCCGGTTTCGCTCTGCCACCAGTTGTCGTGGATCGGCCGGCCGAAGGCTTCCAGGCCCCAGCACACCGCTTCCGGGTTGAGCGCCTCGCCGACGCTGGCAATGAAGCGCAAGTCGGGAAAACGGTGGCCGGCAAAGAGTTCGTGTCCGGCTTTCATGAGCAACCGGATCGCCGTCGGTGCCGTGTACCAGACATTGACCCGCTCGTTTTCGAGAAGGTGAATCCAGCGCAGCGGGTCGAAATCGGCCTCATCGACGATGCTCGTCACGCCCAGCAACAGCGGGGCGATGATGCCGTAAGAGGTGCCCGTCACCCAGCCCGGATCAGCCGTGCACCAGAACACGTCGTCCGGCCGCAGATCGAGGGCGGTTCGCGCTGTGGCGTAGTGGGTCAGCACGGCACCATGGACGTGGATGGCGCCCTTCGGCAGGCCGGTCGTGCCACTGGTGAAATGCAGCAGGGCCGGGTCTTCCGGGCTGGTCGGCACGAGCGCCGGGGTGTCGGGGGCGGCGCCGAGCAGGGCGTGCAGGTCCAGCGTATCCGCAAATGCGCCGGCGCCGATGTCATCAACTAGCAGAACATGCTGGAGCGAGGGGAGTTCCGGGCGAAGTGCCGCGACCTTGCGCTGATAGGCGCTGGCCGTGGTGACCAGCACCTTGCCGGCAGCCTGGGCAATGCGGCTGCGAATCGGCTCGGGGCCGAAGGACTGAAAAAGCGGTGAAACGACAGCGCCGATCTTGAGCGCGCCGAGCACGGCGACGTACAACTCGCAGATGCGGCCGCAGAGCACAAAAACGCGGTCGCCTTTCACCACGCCTAGCGACTTGAGGGCGTTGCCAAAACGGTCAGTCAGCTCGGCGAGTTCGCGATAGCTGATGTCGCGGGCGCTGCCATCGGCTCCCAGAAAACGGAAGGCGGTTTTCTCGGCATGGGCCGAATGGGCGTGGCGGTCCACAGCCAACTGGGCAATGTTGATCTCGCCATCGGGGGCGACGCCAAGTTCACGACCAATGTCTGCCCAGGAGAACGCAGCATCGCCAGCCTGGTCACCGGCTGTACGCGCATCAGCAGACTGTTTCCTAATTAACACCGGCTTCATCGGGGATTCCGCAGGAGGTATGCCACTGGATTCTGCGCTGCGCCATCGCCATCGGCAATGATGCTGCTCATGCGGGAGCGAAATGACGCCCGTTCAGAGGTGAGGACGAGCAACGCTGCCGTCGCGACCAAAGCGACCAGTGGAATCGCCATTTCAAATTCGAACGTTTTTTCCGGTTGACCGTGGAAATGCTCATCTGGCGGTTCGTCGGCCTTTGCAGGCGTTGTCGATGAGCCGGCGAAGTGGCCAGTGTCGTGCTGAGTATCGATGTTGAGGCGGCATGCCAGCCGCATTCGTGTAGAGTGTTTGGGTCGGCTACAGTCTCACCTAGTTCGAGACGAGATTGCGCCGCACTACGGAGGAGAAATCGATGACAGCTTCCAAGCCAGTGATGAAGATGCCCGAATTGCTGGTCTTTGCGAGGTTGCTCGCTACTGGCTTCGTAGGCGCAGAAGTTTGGTGTGTCGCCTTTATTCTTGGTGCGAACTTCGCTCCGACATTGTCTGATATATCCCTATGGGCGCAGATCGTCGGGATGTTAATCGGAACACTGATATGTCTGACATACGCAGCCAAGCGGGGAGCACTTTTCGCCGCCGCACGAATGGTCAGCAGTTTTCGTATCGATCTGCTGATCGCCATCGGTATCGGCATCTGGTCAAACGAACTAGCCTCACCTTGGCTAGACAAGGTCCACGCTGCGCTCAAGAATGCTGATCCTCAGTGGGCGCCTGCGCTCTTTCTTCTCCTTTGCGCTGTGCTGCTGTCGCCACTGATTCAGCAGTACTGGCCAAAACCCAAAAGAACGCCGCCTCAGATGTTCTTCATTGCGGATGAGGAAATCGGAGACGAGAAAGAAGATCTTCTTGCGAGCAAGGCTCAAGCCAAATCGTTCGCGGAAACTGTTCTCGCCAGTGGAGCCCACCCTGGACTTGTTTTTGGAGTCGATGGACCGTGGGGAATTGGTAAGACAAGCTTTATCAATCTCGCTGAGCGTTACTGGGCAAGAGCAGAAGACAGCACCATTGTTTGTAGATTCGAACCCCTTCGGTATGCATCAGAGCCAGACCTGGCGGATCGCCTGATTCGCGATTTGACCGCGGCGATTCAGCGAAAGGTCTTCGCACCAGAATTTCGGCCAGCCGCATCGCGGTACTCCCGGCTTATAAAGGGCAAGGCAGACGTGTCGTTCCTTGGGTTCAAACTTTCTTTGGAACCGTCGCAGGAGACCGTTGATGAATTACTTGACGATATCGATGAGGTCCTGAGGCGGATCGGCCGTCGCGTAATCATCGTCATCGACGATCTGGATCGATTGGATGCGAAGACAACCAACAACGTTCTGTTTGCAACGCGACGGACGTTCAAGCTCTCTCAGGCTACCTACGTCCTCTGCTACGACACTGAAATACTCGCAGGAAGCAAGGAGGAAGGTTCAAGGGCGCGTGAGTTCCTTGAGAAATTTGTGACAGTCAAGCTGAGCTTATTTGTCGACAGCTCCAGTATTCGGGACTTCTTGCGGAGAGATTGGCAACGAGCTGAAAACGAATTGGGCTCGATTCCTTCCGATACGATGGTAAAGCTCGGCGCCGTGCTCAACGTGTTGGCGGATATTCTCGACAGTGAGTTGGCAGCGAAGTACTTGCCCCTTGTTGGTAACTTTCGCAAGGTAAAGCGCTTCGTCAACGCCATGCTGCTCATGCAAATTGAGAAGAGCAACTTAGGTCGGACGGACTTTAATAAGCGCGACCTCATCAACCTCGTGCTTTTACACTTGAACTATCCGGGATTGTTCAGGCGTATCTATGCGGAAGAGACGGAAGGGCGTTGCGGGACCTTCTCGGTGCGTCGCGAATACGAAGAGAGCGAGTTCAAGTTCAAAAACTCGGCTGATTTCTCAACCTTGGTGGTAGAACAAGAAGAAACTGCTGGGTTCCTTTTGACTCAACTCTTCGACATAACAGCGCTGGAGCTTAGTGATCGAAGTGATGTCGATGAGGCGGTCTTGGCATCACGTGCTTGCTTCAATCAGGACTCCTTCAGGAATCTGGAGGGGTACCTCAAGCTCATTGTACGATTCGCCACACCGGAACCGCAGGATACATTTGTACTGTATCAGGAGGCCGTGGAACGAGTTCTTAAGGGGGCATCCATTGCTTCAATTCTTACGTCGCCTGACTTTCTGCTGGAGTATGCGCATGACCAGTTCTGGCGGGTGCTCGTCAATCAGTCTCATGATTTCACTCGCACTGTCGCCGAAGATGCCATCGAGACGCTCATCGACTATCTGCCTCGCTACTCTGCAATCAAGAATGATGATCGAGGATTGCGGCAGAGGTCGATCTACTCCCTGCTACGACTCTTGGATCGCGCTGGCTGGGGGAGGACATCGGGTCGGCGTCTCCCGAATACAGCAGAAAATGTCATAGAGATTGCATGGCGGATCTTCGGTGAACATCCCTACGAAGGTAAAGGTATCCTTCAGCGCCTTGTCGGCAGCGATCGCGGAGTCCTCGGTTGGAACGATCTCATGATATTCAGGCTTCAATGCTCGGCAGATCGTCAAGGACAACTGTACAACCTGCATACAGCCCTCATCGTCCATCAGCATAGAGATGCAGCAACAGCTGGTTTGGTCAATGATCTCGCGTTGATGGGAATGAGAGGACTGTCTCAAGCGGTCTTCTCATTATTCAAACGAACCTATATTGATTCACAGCGAAATTTTCTTTCAGAAGTCAGCGATGCCCCAGCAGAAGCGTTTCTGGGCGAAGCTACGTCCCAAATCGGTCAGCAAGTTTTAATGGACGATCAATCAGAGCGAGATGCAGCTTCGCTTGCTCAGCGTGTTTCCTCGGTGCGCTCCGCCGTAAAGTCCTTTGTGATCTACCAGCTAAGCAATCCGCTGCCCCCGAGAGGATCAGGTGTTGGCTGCGGGTTTTACGACGAGTGTGGGGCAGGCGATGGTGGTGGCATTGCAAGGCTAATGAATGAGTACGTTTTTGGCGTTTGCTTCAACCCAGATTTCCACGAGGACAACGTCTTTTTATTTCTTGACCACTGCCTATCACATTTGAGTAACTCGTTCTTTTCTGGAGGGGAAGAAGAAGGATTCTTTGCCTCCAAGGCTGAACTTCCGGGAGGTCTTGATCCGAAGGTGATGGGACGGTATTGGAGTCAGCATCAGGAGCTCATTCGCCAACTAGTCCAGCACGTTGAAGCGCGGCATGTGATCACATCCAGCTACGTAGCTACTTATAGCGAAGATTTGGCTGGGGTTTTCGCCGAGCTCGACAAATTGGCCGACGAAGCAACTGCGGTTGGAAAAGAGTCCGGAAAACTTCTACAGACCCCGTCTTGAGCGTGATCGAACGGGCGTTGAGCCCAAGTCACAGACTCGGAATGGTAGGCGTTCACAGGACTTCAAGGCCAGTTGATTGCCCCAGCAACATTTTTCAACTGATACGAACGATTGGCGACAATGACGTAATTGCGGTCGGTTACGCTTCAAGCACTGTAGTGACCGCACCGACAGGCCATTGTTCTCTCTAGAGACCCGAAAAACCCAATTTCAAATTTGGCCGTTTTTTCCGGTTGACCGTAGGAATAGCAAGCCAGCCGGTCAGGCGCCTGATTCCGACGCTTCGGCTTCCTCGATCAGGCGCCGGCTTTCATTCGGGTCGCGGAAAATGAGGGGCTGGGTCTGGCGGCCCGGATTAGTGGCGTTTTCGAGCGCCGCGCTGACGATTTCATGGTGCGGGCTTTTCGGGCAGACCGGGTCGGCCGCGTCTGCGTCGCCGGCCAGCAGGTAGGCCTGGCAGCGGCAGCCGCCGAGGTCTTCTTCCTTGTGATCGCAGTCGCGGCAGGGTTTTTTCATCCAGCCGGTGCCGCGGTAGTGGTTGAAGCCTTCGGACTCGTGCCAGATCTCGCGCAGGCTGCTGTCGCGGACGTTCGGGAAGCTCAGACCGTGCAGCATGCGGGCGGTGTGGCAAGGCAGGGCGGTGCCGTCCGGCGTTACGGTCAGGAAGACGTTGCCCCAGCCGTTCATGCATTTCTTCGGCTTGCCTTCGTGGTAATCGGGAACGACGAAAAGGATGCGCATGCGCTCGGCCAGCTTTTCCTTCCATTCGTTGGTGATGGCCTCCGCGCGGCGCAGTTGTTCGCGTGACGGCATCAGCTGGTCGCGGTTGAGCAGCGCCCAGGAGTAGTACTGGGCGTTGGCCAGTTCGAGGTATTCGGCGCCGAGTTCGTCGGCCATTTCGATGATGCGGCCGATGTGCTCGATGTTGAGGCGGTGGATGACGACGTTCATGACCATCGGCCAGCCGCGCGCCTTGATCATTTCGCCGACCTTTTGCTTGAGGTCGAAGGTGCGCGTGTGGGTCAGGAAATCGTTGATTTCCTTGGTCGAGTCCTGGAAGGACAGCTGGATGTGATCGAGGCCGGCGGCCTTGAAGGCGTCGAGGCGGGCTTCGGTGAGGCCGACGCCAGAGGTGATCAGGTTGGTGTAGTAGCCGAGCTGGCGGGCTTCGCTGATGAGTATCTCCAGATCGTCGCGGAGCAGCGGTTCGCCGCCGGAGAAGCCGCATTGCACGGCGCCCAGTTCGCGCCCTTCGCGCAGGACGCGCAGCCAGTCATCGGTGCTCAGCTCGGTCTCGTGTTTGGCGAAATCGACCGGGTTGTAGCAGAACACGCAGTGCAGCGGGCAGCGGTAGGTGACTTCGGCCAGCAGCCACATCGGCGGGCCGATTTTGGCCGGGGCGTTCATGCCTTGGCTCCCGTTTCCAGTTTTAGCCAGCGTTTTTCGATGGCCATGGCGAGAAAGGCCTCGACGTCGCCCCTCAATCCGCTGGTTGAAAATGCCGCTTCAAGATCGGCGACGATGGCCGCGATATCGCGCTGGCCATCGCAGCGGGCGAGGATCTCGCCGCCGCTCTGGTTGAGCTTGATCATCCCTTCCGGATAGAGCAGCACGTGGCATTGCTGCGCCGGCTCCCACTGGAAGCGGAAGCCGTGGCCGAGGTGCGGCGTGCCGTCCATCAGGCGACTTTCCGTTCGGCTTCGACGCTGCAGGTGACGCCATTGGTGCCGTAGTGCTGGCCCATGACGTCGTTCATCGACCACAAAATGTCGAGCTTGAACTTGAGGATCTGCACGGCGCGTTCCTGCATGGCGCGGGTGCGGAAGTAGTCGAGCGTGACATTGAGACCCTGGATCACGTCGCGCGGTGCCTGGCTGGTGCGGTTGCGGAAATACTGCAGGCCGGACGACTCGATCCACGGGTAGTGACCGGGCCAGGTGGCCAGGCGCTGTAGATGGATGACGGGGGCGAACAGCTCAGTCAGCGACGAGCAGACGGCCTCCTGCCACGGGGCGCGGCGGGCGAAGTTGATGTAGGCGTCGACGGCGAAGCGGACGCCGGGCAGGACGTGGCGCAGGTCGACGATTTCCTCGCGGCTCAGGCCGACGGATTCGCCGAGGCGTATCCAGGCCTCGATGCCACCGGCGTCGAGCATTTTTTCGCCATTCGGCAGGCCGTATTCGAAACCGTCATGGTCGAGAATGCGCTGCACCCAGCCCCGGCGCACTTCGCGGTCCGGGCAGTTGGCCATGATCGCCGCGTCCTTCACCGGAATGGCGATCTGGTAGTAGTAGCGGTTGGCGACCCAGCCGCGAATCTGCTCGGGCGTGGCGTGGCCGGTGTTGAGCATGACGTTGAACGGATGGTGGATGTGATAGGCCTTGCCGTTCTCGCGCAATTGCGCTTCGAACTCCTCGCGGCTCCAGGCCGGGCGGCCATCGTCGGCGTCGTGGGATTCGGCAAGGATGTCGGCTCGGATCATGGCGGTCTCTCTTTTAGATGGTGATGCGGGCGCCGTCCTCGGCGACCTCGATACCGCGCCGGGTCAGTTCGGCGCGCTGCGGCGAGTTTTCGTCGAGGATGGGATTGGTGTTGTTGATGTGGATGAGGATTTTGCGCACGTCTTTCGGCAGCTCGTCCAGCCAGTCCATCATGCCGCCGGGGCCGGATTGCGGCAGGTGGCCGATGTCGCGGGCGGTCTTGGTGGATAGGCCGGCGGTGATCATTTCATCGTCGGTCCAGAAGGTGCCGTCGACCATGATGCAATCGGCTTCGGCCATGCGCGCGAAGACCTCCGGCGTGCGGGCGCCGAGGCCGGGGGCGTAGAAGAGCTTGACGCCGCTCGCCAGGTCGGTGATGCTGACGCCGACGTTGTCGCCATCCACCGAGGCTTCGCGGTGCGGCGAATAGGGCGCCGCCTTGCTCGAGAGCGGCAGCACGGAGAATTCGAGGCCGGGTACCTTGGGCATGGCGAAGGGCGTGCCGTCGAGCGGAAGGTCGTGGTGGTCGACGCCGCAATAATGTTCCAGCACCTTCAGCACCGGGTTGCCGGTGGTCAGGTCTTCATAGACCGGCTCGGCGCACCACAGCGGCATCTTGGACTTCTGCTCGCGCAGCATGAAGAGGCCGGTGGCGTGGTCGATCTGGCCATCGACGAGGAGGATGCCGCCGATGCCGGTGTCGCGCAGGGCGCGGTTCGGCTGCAATTCGGGGGTGGCCTTGATCTGTTGCAGGATGTCGGGCGAGGCGTTGAGCAGTGCCCAGTCCTGGCCGTCGTCGGTGCCGACGCAGATCGATGACTGGGTGCGCGGTTTGGCGCGGACACTGCCGTCGCGCAGGCCGGCGCAATTGCGGCAGTTGCAGTTCCACTGCGGGAAGCCGCCGCCGGCCGAGGCGCCGAGAATGATGAGTTTCATGTGTTCGCACTCAAGCCAGAAAATTGTCATCCCCGCGTAGGCGGGGATCCAGTTCGTTGTCTTCCCTGGGTTCCCGCTTACGCGGGAACGACAAACTGATTAAATCAGTGCCTCCCTTAGCGGGCGGCGATGTACATCGTGATTTCGAAGCCGAAGCGGAAGTCACAAGCAGTCGGGGTTTCCCATTTCATTTAGATAGTCTCCGTTATGGATTGAACGTCCGGCGGCACTTGCTGCCGGTTGTCCGCCGTTTTTCAGCGATGCGGCGGACTGGATTGAACTATCGCAAGGGGGCTGACTTGGCGCTCCGCGGGAATCATGAATTGGCCATCATGATTTTCATGAGATTCGGGTCGTGCCTGTCTGGCGGGCGTTGGCGATGGTTAGAATGGCCCGCATGTCTGCTGCTTCCACCGCCTTGCATTCTTCTGTTCAGCCGTTTGATAGCGGCTGGCTTCCGGTCTCCGGTGGCCATCGCCTTTACTATGAACAGCGAGGTTTGCGGACTGGTATTCCTGTGTTGATCCTGCACGGCGGTCCCGGCTCCGGCTGCTCGCCGCTGATGGCCGGCTTCTTCGATCCGCAGCGCTATCGCGTCATCTTGCTTGACCAGCGCGGAGCCGGCAAAAGCCTGCCGGCCGGAAGCTGTGAAGAAAACACGACGCCTGCGCTGATCGATGACATCGAGTTTTTGCGCCGGAACCTAGGCATTGATCGCTGGCTGGTAATGGGCGGTTCGTGGGGGGCCACGCTCGGTATTTTGTACGCTGCCGCGCATCCCGGGCAGCTCAGCGGATTGCTGCTGCGTAACCCTTTCCTGGCGCGGGCGGCTGATCTCGACTGGTTTTTTGGCGGCGCCCGTCTGCATCATCCTGAGGCGTGGCGGCACTGGGCGGCGCTCGGCGCGCCGGAAGCGCCGGGTGCCATGCTGCACTGGCTGACTGAGTGCTTCCGCAGTGCGCCGCCGTCAGCGTTGGCGGCGTACGTCACCGCCTGGCATGTCTGGGAATGCGCCTTGGCCGGGGCGCCGAGTCGGACCTTGAGTCCGGCAGATATCGATTTATTGCAGGCGCGCTATCGCCTGCAACTCCATTACTTCTGCCATGCCTGCTTCATTCCGGAAGGCGGCGTGCTTGCCGCCGCCGAGCGCATTGCCGCGACGAACGTGCCGATCCATGTTGTGCAAGGCCTGACCGACCACGTTTGTCCGGCCAGCGCGACGACCGTCTTGCTGGAGGAACTGCCGAACGCTGGCTGCACGTGGGTCGAGGGCGTCGGGCACGATCCCTATGCACAGGCCATGCTGGCGGCGACGCTTGGGCTGGTCGAATCCTTCGCGGCGCTTGGGCGCTTTGTGCCTTGAAAATCGGCGCTAGTGGCGAAATGCCATACAGTTAAGCGTCATTCCCTGCGGTCTCGACACACCCGGGACTCCGCTTCGCGGCGGGCGAAGCGGGAATTGATAAGTGTGGCATCGGCTGGGTTCCCGCTTTCGCGGGAACGACGAATGGATGTTTTGCTTTTGGCCGTTTTCCCGGTTGACCGTGGAAAATTGCGCCGACTTCAGATGTTCGTTATTTGCCGCGCCGCCCGCAAACCGCTACGCACGGCGCCTTCGAGCGTCGCCGGGTAGTCGGCCCAGGTGTAGTCGCCGGCCAGAACGAGGCGGGGGTTCGCGGTTTTGAAATCCGGTCGATGCAGTCCAGGACAGGCCGAAAAGGTGGCGCGTTTTTCGCGGATGACCTTCTGCCAGTCGTTCGGGTTCGGCAGACCGAGTTCTTCGTCGAGCGCGGCGGCAAGGGCCGCGTCGTCCAGTTTTTCCCATTCGCCATGCCCACTCAGGACGCAGGCCAGCATGCCATCGCCACGGTCAACAACCCACTGGCAATGGCCGCCAAGGCGGTTGCTGAGCGGGAACGATGATTTCATTTTTGGCACAAAATTCCGGTAGACCGTAGCAATCGGCTCGTAGGCGTAATTCGTCGCAGCGGCTGGCCACAAGGCGCCGACATGCTGCGGTGCGGTGGCGATGATGGCGGCGGTGAAAGGCTCACCGTCGATGGCGATGCCGCTTTCCGCTTCTGTAATCTGGCTGACCCGCCTGCTCAGGCGGATTTGTGCGCCATGCGCTTGCAGCCATCGTCCGGCCGGTTCCGGCAGCAGTTGGCCGAGATCGACTCGGGGCAGCAGCAGGTCGGTGTCTTCTCGGCGCGAACTGCCCAGGCTGTCGCGCAGGACGTTGGCGAACAGTTGTGCCGAGGCGCGTTCGGCCGGCAGGTTCAGCGCAGCCAGGCAGAGCGGTTCCCATAGATGGCGGCGCAGGGCGCCGGTTTGGCCGGCGTCGTCCAGCCATTCGGCGACGGTCGTTTCGCGGGCCAGTTTGAAGCCTCGGCGCTTGATGCCGTCCATCCACAGTGCGGTTCGCAGCTTTTCACCGAGGCTGACCCCGCTGGCGCTGAGCAGTCCCCAGGCGACATTGAGCGGGGCGGGCAGGCGGGGCAGGGCAAGGCGAAAGCCGGTGTTGTCGATGACCCGCAGCGGGCGGCGGGCGAAGAGTTCATCGGGATCGGCGCCGACCCGGCGCATCAGCGCCAGCGTGTCGCGGTAGGCGCCGAGCAGGATGTGCTGGCCGTTGTCGAGCCGGCGGCCATCAACCTCAACGCCCCGAGCCCGCCCGCCGAGCACGCGGCCGGCTTCGTATAGCGTGGTTTGAACGCCGGCTGCGGTCAGTTCGACTGCAGCGGCAAGGCCCGCCCAGCCGCCACCGATGACGGCGACCCTCAATGGCTCAGCCCTTGATCCAGGTCTTGGCAGCCAGCCACAGCTTGCGCGTCGGCGGCAGCGAAATGCGCTGGTGCAGCACCTGGAAATTCTCGCGCTTGATCTCGTCGAGCACGGTGCGATAAATCGCCGCCATGATCAGCCCCGGGCGCTGGCTCTTGCGGTCGATGGCCGGTAACTGGGCGAAGGCTTGCTCGTAGTACTTCTCGGCGCGCTCGTACTGGAACTGCATGAGGGCCGTGAAGTTGTCCGAATACTTGCCGTTCAGGATGTCGGCAGCCGGCACGTTGAACTGCTTGAGTTCGTCCATCGGGATGTAGATGCGGCCGCGCCGGGCATCTTCGCCGACATCGCGGATGATGTTGGTCAGTTGGAAAGCCATGCCGAGGTCGTGCGCATATTTTTGCGTCTGGCGTTCTTGGTAGCCAAAGATTTCGGCGGCGAGCAGCCCGACGACGCTGGCGACGCGATAGCAGTAAAGCGACAGTCCCTTGAAGTCGAGATAGCGCGACTGCATCAGGTCCATCTCCATGCCGTCGATGATCTCCAGCAATTGTTCCTTGGGCAGGCTGATGCTCTTGTCGACTGCTTTCAGTGCCAGGCCAACCGGGTGTTGCGGCTGGCCATCGGCGACACGCCCGATTTCCTGGCGCCACCAGGTGAGTTTGGTTGAGGCGATTGATGCATCGTTGCATTCATCGACCACGTCATCGACTTCGCGGCAGAAGGCATAGAGGGCCATGATCGCCTGGCGACGCACCGGTGGCAGGAACAGGAAGCTGTAGTAGAAGGAGGAGCCGCTGGCCGCGCACTTCTCCTGGCAATATTGGTCAGGATTCATGGGGCTACATTCTAATGGAACGGCCGGCCAGAACGAGCCAATCCCATTTGCCGAGCTTGGGTCGGCGGTTGAAAACGTCACCGCGTACCTGGCGGAGACGTTCAAGAATGCGCAGCCCGCCCTGCATGGTCAGGCGAATTTCCCAACCAAGGCGGCCGGGCAGGGCGTGGACGAGCGGGGCGCCGCGCTGCATCAGCGCCGTCGCCCGGTCGATTTCGAAATCCATCAGTGCCGCCCAGTTGGCCGACCAGCGGCTGTGCGCGATGTCGTCCTCGCTGATCCGGAAATGCGGGAAATCGGTCTGCGGGATGTAAACGCGATCTTTTTGCCAGTCGACTGCCACATCCTGCCAAAAGTTGATTAGCTGCAAGGCGGTACAGATGCAGTCGGATTGTTCGAGGTGTTCAGGCTCGGTACGCCCGAACAGATGCAACACCAGTCGCCCGACCGGATTGGCCGAACGGCGGCAGTAGTCGTGCAGTTCCGGGTAGTCGGCATAGCGTTTCTTGACGACATCCTGGGCGAAGGCATCAAGCAGGTCGCGGAAGAGCTGGATGGGCAGGGCGTGGGTCGCAATCACCTTGGCCAGCTCAACGAATAGCGGTGTCTGCGGCGTTGTGCCAGCGGCGATCCGATCCAGTTCGGCCTGGTAAGCCGCCAAGCCTGCCAGGCGCTCTTCCGGTGATGCATCTCCCTCGTCGGCAATATCGTCGGCGCTGCGGGCAAAGCGGTAAATCACCTCGATCGGCTGGCGCATTGAGCGGGGCAGCAGCAGCGAGGCGACCGGAAAATTTTCGTAATGATCAACAGACATCGACGGTCTGCTCTGGAGAAGGTGGCTGAGTCAGTGCTAGAATTCGCCCCGCTTGCCCAGGTGGCGAAATTGGTAGACGCACCAGATTTAGGTTCTGGCGCCGAAAGGTGTGGGGGTTCGAGTCCCTTCCTGGGCACCAAGCAATTGTTTTCATGATTCAAGCAAGTCCATTAAACCCGCGTCACTGCGGGTTTTTTTATTGGGTTTTGTGCCTTGTGTTTGGCGAGGCAATCATCCACGCCAAGCCCGCGGATGCATCCACTGTTGGCGTGTGCCGATGGCTGCATCGTCACTTTCCGGCAAGGCAAAACTGCGATCGCGGAGTATATCCCGACCCTTTGCTGAATGCGGTGGCACGACGGTCGATGGCCTGTCCTGTCGTTCGTGGCGGTTGAGCTTGAAGGTTCGGGATTCAGCGTCTATGTTGAAAGTTCGCCTTCACACCCCAAAGGGGGCCGATCATGAATGACCGCAGAGCGCAGGCAGACAGGAGAAAGATCGACTCTGGTCCCCCGAGTGGGTTCAGTGACCGGCGTTGTCATGAGGAAATCATGCCACTGGAGATCGAGATTCTGGTTGCTGACATGACGACCTTCTCCATCAGGCGCTTGCAGTACTTGGCGGCTAGCGATCTCCACAAACGTGTGAAACACCACCCATGAAGCAGGTTTGGGAATGCTGCTGCCTATGCTGAAAAGTGGAACCGTTTGGTTCGGCGGTGTTTGGAAGCGATCATGTACAAACTCATAACGGCCGTCGTTGTTGCGCTCTCCTTGCAGGCAACACCTGCGCACGCGGATCGTGGATTTGACCACCGAGGGTATGGTCACCACCGAGGCGGTGGCTCCGGATGGGCGGGATTGGCAATATTTGGCGCACTGACCGGCTTGGCTATCGTGGCCGATCGAACCCGGCCGGTTTATGTCGATCCCTATTACGTCGGCCCGGTTTATCCGTCGCAGCCCGTGTATGTCGAGCAGCCGCCTGTGCCGGCGCCAGCCAGTTCGGCAGGTGTCTGGTATTACTGTGGTTCTAGTGCGATGTATTACCCCTATACCCAGGCATGCCCGGAGGGGTGGCAGGCTGTTCCGGCGCGGCCGTATTGAGCAGGTTTCCGGCTTGCTTACTGCAGGTTTGGGTATCAAACCAGGCGTTCTTCAGTCCGGTTCGGGGGCAATCATCAGCACTTCACTGAAAAATTGCTTGGCTGGCATCCGGAAACCCGCTGCATTTGGATGTCCGCCACCGCCGTAACGGGTGGCAATCAGCGAAACGTCGAGCGTTCTGCCTTTTGAGCGTAACGATGCCTTGATTTCTCCATCTCCGGAGAAATGCCAGATCAGCCCGTAGGTGCCGCTCTGTTCGGCCAGCGAGTTGCCCAGTTCAGAGGCAAACAGGGCATTCGCATTGATGGCTATGCCGCGAATAGCCAGCCAGGCCAGATCGCCATCGGTGACAATTTCTTGGCCGTGACGCTGCGCCTGCAAGGAATCGACGGGTTCGCCGCGAATCCTGGCTGGCGTCCGCAGGCTGCTTTGGGCCAGCCACTCAATTTCCCGCTGGAAAAATTGCTCAATGGCCGCACCCTGGAGAATGGTTTCGCTATAGCGCTGCGATGTGACATCCTCTGTCTCGATGACCAGTTGGTGCCAGATGTGCAGATCGAAAGGCAGCAGGCGCAAGGCACGACAGAATGGGCGGGTGCCGGGGTGCACAAAGCGCCACATGTCCTGCTCCTCAATGTGCAGGATGGCCAGCGGTGGCGGCGTGTCGGGGTGGAAATGCTCCCAGGCAAGGCGGGCGCCGGATTTGTCCAGATCGAAAATGACGAGCAAAGGCAGTGTCGGGTGCTGATAGCTCTGCAGGCTGTTTTGGGTTGCGTTTAACCGGTCAGACCATGCTTGGAGTGCCGAGGCGTGGTGGTCAATCTGAATGACCGATTTCGCCAGGGTCGCCATCTTTTTCAGAACTTCGGGTGGAAAAGAGAAGTCCAGAATAAAGACACTGTGCCCTGCGATGTCAGCCATCTCCCAAGGCTCGCCATGATGCATCGGGCGATATGTGGCGGTATCGCCAAAGTGGCGCCATGCCGCATAGGCTGCGCCGAAACCGTCCAGACAATCGGCGTGATAGAAAACGGTAACCGGTGGCGGGGGCAACATGTCAGTAATGCGGCGGAATCTCGTCGCGCAGGCTGAAGGCTTGCTCTGATTGCGGTGAGTTTCGTTGCTGCTCACGCAGGGTGCGGATTTCGGCGGCCAGCAGGTCGATTTGCAGTTGCTGGCGATAAACCATGCGATTGAGTTCGTCGACCAGGTCTTCGGTATAACTGATCTTGATTTCGAGTTCGGTGATGCGTTCTTCCACGGGATGTCCTTATTTTTCGCTGCGCCAGTCGCGCAGGGTTTCCTTGGGCGGTGGCGGGGGTACATCGTTGCGCGGCCGGATCAGGGGCAGGGCGCCACCGATGACTACGATCAGGCAAATGCCGAAAATTATCCAACCTTCGTTCATGGGTGACTCCATTGCTTGTTGAGGCAAGTTTACTGCGCATCGAAAAAAATCGCGAAGGGCTGTTGACATCGGCTTCTACGTCTATATAATGCGCGCTTCCTTAGGCGGTTAGCTCAGTTGGTTAGAGCGCCACGTTGACATCGTGGAGGTCGTTGGTTCGATTCCAATACCGCCTACCAAAATTCCTGACGGAGCTGAAAAATGATTATCCGAACTTGCGTCGCAGTTCTGAAATCGTAATCAAACCAGCTGCGTTGATAAGATAAAGTGCGGCTAACCCCGCACTTTTTTTTCGTCCAGATTTTCTCCTGAGATTCCGCCATGCCTGATATCAAACTGCCCGATGGTTCCATCCGCTCTTTTGAACAGCCGGTAACAATCGCCGAAGTGGCGGCCAGCATCGGTGCCGGTCTGGCCCGCGCAGCGCTGGGCGGCAAGGTCAATGGCGCTTTGGTCGATACCTCTTTTCTTATTGAAGAAAACGTTGATCTGGCCATCATCACCGAGCGCGACCCTGAAGGTCTGGAGCTGATCCGCCACTCAACGGCCCACTTGCTGGCTTACGCGGTCAAGGAGTTGTTCCCGGAAGCCCAGGTCACCATCGGCCCGGTCATCGAAAACGGCTTCTATTACGACTTCGCCTACAAGCGCCCGTTCACCCCGGAAGATCTAGTGGCGATCGAGAAGCGCATGGCTGAACTGGCCAAGAAGGATGTTCCTGTCAGTCGCGAAGTCTGGGCGCGCGATGATGCGGTCAAATTCTTTCTCGATCTCGGCGAAAAGTACAAAGCTGAACTGATCGGCGCCATTCCGGCCGACCAGCAAGTGTCGCTCTATCGCGAAGGCGATTTCATCGATCTCTGCCGCGGCCCGCACGTGCCGACCACGGCCAAGCTGAAGGTCTTCAAGCTGATGAAGGTGGCAGGCGCCTACTGGCGCGGCGATCATCGCAACGAACAGTTGCAGCGCATCTACGGCACCGCCTGGGCCAAGAAGGAAGATCTCGATGCCTACCTGCACATGCTGGAAGAGGCCGAGAAGCGCGACCATCGTCGCCTGGGCAAGCAATACGACCTCTTTCACATGCAGGACGAAGCGCCGGGTCTGGTTTTTTGGCACCCGAAGGGCTGGGCAATCTGGCAGGAAATCGAGCAGTACATGCGCGCCGTCTATCGCAACAACGGCTACCAGGAAGTGCGTTGCCCGCAGATCCTCGACAAGTCCCTTTGGGAAAAGTCCGGCCACTGGGAGCACTACAAGGACAACATGTTTACGACCTCGTCGGAAAACCGCGATTACGCGGTCAAGCCGATGAACTGTCCGGGGCATGTCCAGGTCTTCAATTCCGACCTCCGTTCCTACCGCGAACTGCCGTTGCGCTACGGCGAATTCGGTTCCTGTCACCGTAACGAGCCGACCGGCGCGCTGCACGGCCTGATGCGCGTGCGCGGCTTCGTCCAGGACGACGGCCACATCTTCTGTACCGAAGACCAGATCGAGTCCGAAGTGACTGCCTTCAATGCGCTGGTCAAGAAGGTTTATGGAGACTTCGGCTTCAACGACGTCGCCGTCAAGCTGGCGCTGCGCCCGGATAGTCGCGTCGGTTCCGACGAAGTCTGGGACAAGGCCGAGGATGCGCTGCGCCAGGGCTTGCGCGCTTCCGGTCTGGAATGGACGGAACTGCCGGGCGAAGGCGCTTTCTACGGTCCGAAGATCGAGTTCCACATCAAGGACGCCATCGGCCGTTCTTGGCAGTGCGGCACCATGCAGGTCGACTTTTCGATGCCCGGTCGTCTCGGTGCTGAATATGTTGCCGGCAACGACGAGCGCAAGGTGCCGGTCATGCTGCATCGAGCCATCCTCGGTTCGCTGGAGCGCTTCATCGGTATCCTGATTGAAAACTTCGCCGGGGCGCTGCCCTTGTGGCTGGCACCAGTACAGGCCGTCGTTCTGAATATTTCTGAAAAGCAGGCCGATTACGCTGCTGACGTCGCGCAAAAGCTACACTTGGCGGGCTTCAGGGCTGAGGCGGATTTGCGTAACGAGAAAATTACCTATAAAATCCGCGAACATAGCTTGAACCGGCTGCCTTATCAGTTCGTTGTGGGCGATAAGGAAAAAGCGGACGGACTGGTAGCCGTGCGTACTCGCGGTGGTCAGGATCTCGGACAAATGTCTGTTGATGAACTGATCAAGCGACTTCAGGGAGAAGTCGCGGCGCGTAGTGGCACGGCTTAATTATTGTTGTTTTCGGGGGTTTCACCATAGCTCAGAACAAGGCGCATCGCCTCAACGAAGAAATCACGGTTCCGGAGATTCGTCTCCAGGGTGCAGAAGGTGAACAGCTAGGCATCGTCAATATTCGTGCCGCGCTGCAAATGGCTGAAGAAGCCGGTGTCGATCTGGTTGAGATCGCCCCGACCGCCAAGCCGCCAGTCTGCCGCATCATGGACTACGGCAAGTTCAAGTACCAGGAACAGAAGCGTGCGCACGAGGCCAAGCTGAAGCAGAAGCAGGTGCAGGTCAAGGAAATCAAACTGCGCCCGGGTACCGACGAAAACGATTACCAGATAAAGCTCAGGAACATGACGCGTTTCCTGGAAGAAGGCGACAAGGTCAAGGTGACCCTGCGCTTCCGGGGGCGCGAAATGGCGCATCAGGAATTCGGCATGCGCCAGTTGGAACGAATCAAGGCAGACCTCGACGCCGTTGGTGCGGTTGAGCAGATGCCGAAGATGGAAGGTCGTCAGATGATCATGATTATCGGACCGGCCAAGAAGAAGCAAGCGTAGTAAAGAGTTGTTATTAGTGCTTTCGGGTAGTAAAAGCGTTCCCGCCGGGAACCACCTGACGGCATGTCATTAAGGAGCATCTAAATGCCCAAAATGAAGACCAAGAGCAGCGCCAAAAAGCGTTTCTCGATCCGCGCCGGTGGTAGCATCAAGCGCGGTCAAGCCTTCAAGCGTCACATTCTGACCAAGAAGACCACCAAGGTTAAGCGTCACCTGCGCGGTGCTACTGCTGTTAATGAGCGCGATGTCGCATCCGTCCGCGCCATGATGCCCTACGCGTAAGGAGATAGAAGATGCCTAGAGTTAAACGTGGTGTAACGGCGCGCGCGCGTCACAAGAAGGTTCTTGTACAGGCCAAGGGTTACCGCGGTCGTCGCAAGAACGTATATCGCATTGCCAAGCAAGCGGTGATGAAGGCCGGTCAATACCAGTACCGTGACCGTCGTCAACGCAAGCGCCAGTTCCGTTCTCTGTGGATCGCTCGTATTAATGCTGCAGCTCGTGAGCTGGGCATGAAGTACAGCACGTTCATGAACGGTCTGAAGAAGGCCAATATCGAAGTCGACCGCAAGGTCCTGGCCGATCTGGCTGTCTTCGATCAGCCGGCATTTGCCGCTCTGGCCGCTCAGGCCAAGGCTCAGCTCGGCGCCTAAGCGAAAGCTTGATGAAAAAAAGGAGGCGCAAGCCTCCTTTTTTATTGGTGGTTTTGTTGTTTTGTAAGTAGTGAAGTCCATGGATAATCTCAATCAGATCGTTAGCGAAGCACAAGCTGCCTTTGCTGCCATTTCCGACCCGGACGCGCTGGAACAGGTCAAGGCCCGTTTCCTCGGCAAGAGCGGTCAGATTACCGAGCTCCTGAAGGGACTCGGCAAACTGCCGCCCGATGAGAAGAAAGTAGCCGGTGCGGCGATCAATGTCGCCAAGAGCGCCGTTGAGACCGCGCTCAACGAGCGCCGCGAAGCGATCCGCAAGGCGGCGCTGGATGCCCGTCTGGCCGAAGAGGCGCTGGATGTTACGCTGCCCGGTCGCGCTGAAGCGCGCGGCGGCCTGCACCCGGTGACGCGCACATTGGAACGCATCGAGTCGTTATTCGCCTCGATTGGCTTCGAAGTCGCTGACGGCCCGGAAATTGAAGAAGATTTCTACAATTTCACCGCCATGAACACGCCCGAAGATCACCCGGCGCGTTCGATGCACGATACCTTTTACCTGCAGAACCCGGACGGTTCGCTGGCCGACAAGGTGCTGCTACGCACTCATACCAGCCCGATTCAGGCGCGTTACATGCAAGCGCATGTCGCCCGCTACGGTGCGCAGGAAAAAATGCCCGAAATCCGCATCATCGCGCCTGGTCGCGTCTATCGCGTCGATTCCGATGCGACTCATTCGCCGATGTTCCACCAGGTCGAAGGCCTGTGGGTCGGCGAGGGCGTTTCCTTTGCCGATCTGAAGGGGGTTATTGCCGATTTCCTCAAGAGCTTCTTTGAGACCGATGACTTGACGGTGCGTTTCCGTCCGTCCTTCTTCCCGTTCACCGAGCCGTCCGCCGAGATCGACGTCGCCTTCATGAGCGGCGCGTTGAAAGGCCGCTGGCTGGAAATCGCCGGTTGCGGCATGGTGCATCCGAATGTGCTGCGCATCGCCGGCATTGATCCGGAAAAGTACACCGGCTTTGCCTTTGGCTTCGGTCAGGATCGCCTGACCATGCTGCGCTATGGCATCAATGATCTTCGCCTGTTCTTTGAAGGCGACCTGCGTTTCCTGCGTCAGTTCAACTGACCCACAATTCGAGTCACGCCAATGAAATTCTCCGAATCCTGGCTGCGTACCCTTGTCGATCCCAAACTGTCGAGCGAGGAACTCTCCCATCTGTTGACCATGGCCGGCCTGGAGGTCGAGGAACTCGACCCGGTCGCTCCGGCTTTTGACAGCGTCGTTGTTGCCCATGTGCTGGAAGTGGTCAAGCACCCCGATGCTGACCGTCTGAACGTTTGCCAGGTCGATACTGGCAACGGTATGTCGACGACCATCGTCTGCGGTGCTCCGAACGTGGCCGTCGGCTTGAAGGTGCCGTGCGCGCTACCCGGCGCCAAGCTGCCCGGTGATTTCACCATCAAGATTGCCAAGGTGCGTGGCATCGAATCGTCCGGCATGCTGTGTTCCGCCAAGGAACTGGGTATTGCCGAAGAGGCCTCCGGCCTGTTGATCCTGCCGGGCGATGCGCCGGTTGGTCAGTCGATCCGCGAGTATCTTGATCTCGACGACAACCTGTTCGAGTTGAAGCTGACGCCAAACCGTGCCGACTGTCTCTCCTTGCTCGGGATCGCCCGAGAGGTCGGCGCTATTACCGGCGTGGCGACCAGCCTGCCGGTCGTGCCGGAAGTGGCGGCCAGCATTGCCGATAGCCGCACCATTGTGCTCGATGCGCCGGATGCCTGTCCGTTGTATTGCGGTCGCATCCTCAAGGGGGTCAATGCCAAGGCACCGACGCCAGAGTGGATAAAGCGCCGCCTCGAACGTAGCGGTATCCGCGCCATCTCGGCGCTGGTTGATGTCACGAACTACGTGATGCTCGAACTTGGGCAGCCATTGCATGCTTTCGATAACACCAAACTGGAAGGTGCTGTGCATGCCCGCTTGGCGAAGCCGGAAGAAAAACTGCTGCTGTTGAACGAGCAGACCATCGCGGTTGACGCCGATGTCCTGATGATCGCAGATGACGTGAAGCCCTTGGCCATGGCCGGCATCATGGGAGGCGAGGAAAGTGGTATCACGCTGGATACAAGTGAGCTTTTTCTGGAGTCCGCTTTCTTCGCACCCAAGGCTATTGCCGGCCGGGCTCGTCGCTACGGCTTTGGCTCGGATGCATCGCACCGCTTCGAACGCGGCGTCGATTTCGGGGGGGCGCGGCGGGCTATCGAGCGTGCCACGCAATTGATTCTCGACATCTGCGGCGGCCAAGTCGGTCCAGTCGTCGAAGCCAAGGCTGCTTTGCCAGTTCGTAATCCGGTTCGCCTGCGTACGGCTCGTGCCGAAATGGTGCTTGGCCTGCCGCTCGGTGCTGAACGCATTGCCGGTCTGTTTGCCGGTCTTGATCTGTCTTTCGTGCGCGAAGGCGATGATTTCCTTGTGACGCCGCCATCCTGGCGCTTCGATATGGAAATCGAAGAGGACCTGATCGAGGAAATTGCCCGCCTGTACGGCTACGACAACATTCCTTCTGTTTCCCCGCGCGGGCCGCTGAAAATGCTGGTCCAGCCGGAAGCCCGGCGCCCAGCCTATCGCGTTCGCCAGATGCTGGCCGACCGTGGTTACCAGGAAGTGGTCAATTTCGCCTTCGTCGAGGCAGCCTGGGAGGCCGATTTCGCCGCGAATGTGACCGAAGCCGAATTGATCCGCCTGGCCAATCCGATCGCCAGCCAGATGGCGGTAATGCGCTCGACCTTGTTCGGTGGCCTGATTTCGAACCTAGTTACCAACCTGAAGCGTAAGCAGACCCGTGTTCGTTTATTCGAAGTCGGCCGTACCTTCCATCGCGATGCTGATGCTCTGCCGGTGAATGGTTTCCGTCAGCCGTGGAGGCTGGCTGGACTGGCTTTCGGCGGTGCCTTGCCGGAAGGTTGGGGGAGTGGGGCGCGCAAGGTTGATTTCTACGACGTCAAGGGCGATATTGAAGCGCTGTTGGCGCCGGCTATTTTGCATTTCGAGAAACTGGTACATCCGGCGCTGCATCCAGGGCGTGCTGCCCGTATTCTGCTTGATGGCCGCGATATTGGCTGCGTCGGTGAACTGCATCCGGAATGGGTTCAAAAATACGACCTGCCGCAGGCTCCAGTGGTTTTTGAACTGGATTTCGACGCGGTCAAGGTAGCGAATGTTCCGGCCTATGCCGAGCTCTCCAAGTTCCCGCCGGTGATTCGCGACTTGGCCATTGTGGTTGACCAGAATGTTGTTTTGCAGACCTTGCTGGATGGACTTAAAGGACAGGTTTCTGACCTCATTCAGGACATCCAATTGTTCGATATTTACGTCGGAAAGGGCGTCCCGGAAAACAAGAAAAGTCTTGCTTTCCGTATAGTTATGCAAGATACTCAACGCACTTTGCAAGATTCAGAAGTTGATGCTGCAATGCAGCAACTGGTGTCCTGTTTCGAACAGGCATTCGGTGCTCAACTGCGTGCCTGACGGAAACAAAAACGATGACGCTAACCAAAGCTGAGCTCGCTGACCTGCTTTTCGAAAAAGTTGGCCTTAACAAGCGAGAGGCCAAAGATATGGTCGAAGCTTTTTTCGAAGAGATTCGCAATGCCTTGGAAGTCGGAGATGGTGTCAAACTATCCGGTTTTGGCAATTTTCAGTTGCGTGACAAACCTCAGCGTCCGGGACGTAATCCCAAGACTGGTCAGGAAATCCCCATTACTGCACGTCGTGTTGTGACCTTTCATGCCAGCCAGAAACTGAAGTCCGATGTCGAGTTAGCCTTTGATGGAACCGCGGCATAAAACAACGGGCGGCGAAGAGCTGCCTCCCATTCCGGCCAAGCGCTATTTCACCATTGGTGAAGTTAGTGAATTGTGCGGCGTTAAACCGCATGTGTTGCGCTATTGGGAGCAGGAATTTAACCAGCTCAAGCCAGTAAAGCGTCGTGGAAATCGTCGCTATTACCAGCATCATGAGGTTTTACTGGTTCGCCGGATTCGCGAGCTTCTTTACAATCAGGGGTTTACAATTAGCGGTGCTCGTAATCGCCTGGATGAAGGTGGTGCTGTCGAGGTTGTTTCGGCTACTCATTCCGAAACGGGAAAAATCCCCGGTGGCCTGCGTAGTGAATTGAAATCAATTATCGAGATGCTGCAGCTTTGAATCCCGGGTTTTTCGGGTATAATGTTTGGCTTGTCGGGGCGTAGCGCAGCCTGGTAGCGCACTTGCATGGGGTGCAAGGGGTCGCGAGTTCGAATCCCGCCGCCCCGACCAAATTAATTAACCGGCTTTTGCCGGTTTTTTAATTTGTAGCGTTGATAAATATATTAAGACAAATTAAATTATCACCACGCATTTAAATGAGGAGGTAATCATGGATTTGTCCACTTTGTCCGTTGCTCAGTTGCGCGATTTGCAGCAACAAATTCCGGCCGAGCTTAAGCGCCGTGAAGCTCAGGAAAAGGTTAATGTCCTGAATGAATTGCGTGCCTTTGCCAAAACCCGCGGTTATGCCATCGAGGAATTGCTAGGCAAGGAAACCAAGGTAAAGGCAGTGACCGGGAATAAGGTCAAGGTCAAATATCGTCATCCGCAGAATTCGGAACTGGAATGGACTGGTCGTGGTCGCAAGCCAAAATGGGTTGAGGCCTGGGTGGCTAATGGTGCCAGCCTAGACGGTTTGTTGGTCTAACCCATGCGTATTCTGCTCAGTAATGATGACGGCTATTTTGCTCCGGGGCTTGCCGCGCTGGCTGAAGCCTTGGAAGGGCTTGGCGAGGTGGTTGTCGTTGCTCCGGAGCAGAATCGCAGCGGGGCTAGTAATTCGCTGACACTGGATCGGCCACTATTGCTCAAAAAGGCGGCCAATGGATTTTATTTCGTCAATGGCACACCGACTGACTGTGTGCATTTGGCGGTGACCGGCATGCTTGATAGATTGCCGGATATTATTGTTTCCGGAATTAATCTGGGCGCCAATATGGGCGACGATACGATTTATTCCGGAACTGTCGCTGCTGCAACAGAGGGGTATTTGCTGGGCATTCCTTCTATTGCAGTTTCCATGACCAGTTTTGAGGGTAATAATTTTGCCTCGGCTGGTCAGGTGGCTCGTGAATTGGTTGAGCGCTTTGTTCGTAATCCAATCATGGAACCGATATTGCTGAATGTGAATGTCCCGGATATTCCGTATTCCGAATTGAAGGGTACGGAAGTTACCCGTCTTGGCCGTCGGCATAAGGCTGAGCCGGTAGTCAAGATGCAGTCGCCCCGTAATGAGACGGTTTATTGGGTGGGCGCGGCCGGTGCGGCGGCTGATGCTGGGCCGGGGACTGACTTTAATGCGGTCGAGCGCGGCTTCGTTTCAATTACCCCTTTGCAGATCGATCTGACGCACTCAGCTCAGCTGTCGCACATTGATCAGTGGATGAGGTGAGTCACGGCGTGTTGCACGGAATTGGCATGACTTCGCAGCGCACGCGGGCTCGCATGATCGAGCGCCTGCGTGAAAAGGGAATCCGCAACGAGGCGGTACTCAAGGCGATGGCGGCTGTGCCTCGCCACGTCTTCGTCGAAGAGGCGCTGGCTTCACGGGCTTATGAAGACACAGCCTTGCCGCTGGGTATGGGGCAGACGATTTCCCAGCCTTTTGTAGTGGCTCGCATGATCGAGCTCCTGCTCAACGGGCGAAGCACTTTGGGCAAAACCTTGGAGGTGGGGGCCGGTTGTGGTTATCAGGCAGCCGTGCTCGCCCAATTGACCAAGGATGTCTATGCCGTCGAACGGCTGGGGCCGTTGCTCGAAAAGGCCAAGGCCAACATGCGGACCTTGCAGCAGTTCAATGTCCGTTTGAAACACGCTGATGGCCAGCTTGGTTTACCCGAGGCGGGGCCATTTGACAGTATCATAGTGGCTGCTGCCGGAACCCACGTGCCGCCTGCTTTGCTCGAACAGCTTGCACTGGGTGGACGTCTGATCTTGCCAGTTGGGGCCGGTGAACAGTATCTTAGCTTTATCGAACATACGCCTCAGGGATATGTCGAAACGCGGCTTGATGCCGTACGTTTCGTCCCATTACTTTCAGGAACGCAATGATTCGAATCGTCGCCGCAATTCTTCCAACGCTGCTCCTGGTTGGCTGCATGTCTCAGCAACCGGTGCCGGCAGTGGATCGCTCCGGAACGGGGCAATCCAGGGCAGCGAGTGCCGCTCAACCAACGGGGCCGGGTTATTACACGGTCAAGCGTGGCGATACGCTGTACCGGATTGCTCTGGAAAATGGCCAGGATCACCGCGACATTGCTGCCTGGAACAATGTTGCCAACCCTTCGGCGATCAAGGAAGGGCAGGTCTTGCGTGTGCAGCCGCCAGGGGCACCGGAATCTGCCGACGGCGCCGTCACCAAGCCGATTGCCAATGGATCAGTGCTTGAGGCGCGTTCGCTGGATCAGCCGGCCGGGGCTTTGGTTACGTCGCCCGGCCTGAAGCGCGAGCCGCGCGTTGGCAAGGAACCATATTCCGACGAGGCCTATGCCCGTCTGAACAAGACTGGCGAACCGGTAAAGCCGGTAGAGATCAAGCCAGAAGCAAAGCCGGAAGTGCCCGCCGCTGCACCAGCCGTGGCAGCTGGCCCGGATGATGTGCCTTGGCTATGGCCGACTTCGGCCAAGGTTTCTGCGCCATACAGCGATTCCGGTAACAAGGGGCTGGATTTTGCCGGCAAAGCGGGCGATCCCGTCCTGGCAGCCGGAGATGGCAAGGTGGTTTACGCCGGCAGCGGTTTGCGTGGTTTTGGCGAGTTGGTGATCGTCAAGCACAACGCGACCTATCTCTCCGCTTACGCACACAACCGCAAGATTCTGGTCAAGGAAGGCCAGCAGGTCAGCCGGGGCCAGAAGATTGCCGAAATGGGCAACACGGATGCGGAGTCGGTCAAACTGCATTTTGAAATCCGCAAGCAGGGTAAGCCGGTTGATCCGGCGCAATATCTGCCGAAGCGATGAGCCATACGGGCGAAGGTCTGGAGGAAGAGTTCGAGGGGCAGCCCGATGAATCGGTCCTGCCGCCTGAGCCTGAACAGGTCTTGCCTGAAATTGAACTGCTTGAGGATGTCACCCAGCTCTACCTGAGCGAAATCGGTGCCAAACCCTTGCTGACCCCGGCCGAAGAATTGGCGACGGCACGCCTCGTCCGGGATGGAGACTTCGCAGCCCGCCAGCGCATGATCGAGCACAATCTGCGGCTGGTCGTGAATATTGCCAAGCATTACCTGAATCGGGGAATTCCGCTGCTCGATTTGATCGAAGAGGGCAATCTCGGCTTGATCCATGCTCTGGAGAAATTCGATCCGGAGCGTGGATTCAGATTCTCGACCTATGCAACCTGGTGGATACGTCAGAACATCGAGCGCGGCATCATGAACCAGTCGCGAACGATCCGTTTGCCGGTGCATATCGTCAAGGAAATCAACGTTGTTCTGCGTGCCATGCGGCATCTGGAATCGGCGGACAAGCGGGATTCGACGGTCGAGCGCATTGCGCTCCTGATCGACCGCTCGGTTGAGGATGTGCGCCGTATCCTGTCGCTCAACGAGCACATTGCCTCGCTGGATGCACCGCTGGAGATTGATCCCAATCACACCATGGCCGAGGTGATCGCCGACGATGGCGGGAGCGATCCGGAATCCTTGCTGCAATCGAGCGAGATTGGTTCGCTGGTCGACGATTGGCTGGCGCAGTTGACCGAACGGCAGCGCTCGGTCATCGAGCGCCGCTATGGTCTGAATGGGGCCGATCTGGCGACGCTGGACGTGATTGCCATTGATCTGGGCTTGACCCGCGAACGAGTCAGACAGATTCAGATGGAAGGTCTGGACCGTCTGCGCAAGATCATCAAGCGCGGCAATATTTCTCGCGATTCGTTGCTGTAGTCGCTTGCTGGGCGCACATCCGGCTGCGGATTTCTTCCGCCAGCTGGAAGACCGACATAGCGTAGAAGCTGGAGCGGTTATAGCGCGTGATCACGTAGAAATTGTCGAATCCCAGCCAGTATTCTGTTTCGCGCCCCGGTGAAACGAGATCGATCAATGCCGCGGTTGTCTCAGGATCGATTTCTGCCCGAATGCCTTTCTCCGCCAGTTCTCCAACCTTGAGGCTGGGCCGGATGCCGGCCTGGGTCAGCGCGGCATCCGGTGTGCCGCTGGTCAGCGCCGGAACGGCAATCGGTTGCCCAGCCTGCCAGCCATGCTGCTCCAGGAAGTGGCCGACGCTACCGATGGCATCATCGACACTATTGCCGAGATCGACGCGCTGGTCGCCATCAAAATCCACGGCATAGCGACGCTGGCTGCCGGGCATGAATTGAGGGATGCCGATGGCGCCGGCAAAGGAGCCTTTGACCGCGAGCGGATCCAGGCCGTTTTCCCGACTTAGCAGCAGGAACTGCTCCAGTTCGGTGCGGAAAAACTCGGCCCGCGGCGGATAGTTGAAGGCCAGTGTGGCGAGGGCTTCGAGAACACGGAAGCCACCCGTGTTGCGGCCATATTCGGTTTCGACGCCGATGATGGAAACGATGATTTCGGCCGGTACGCCGTAAAGTGCCTGCGCCTTGGCCAGTTGAGCGCTGTTTTCCTGCCAGAAGCGGACGCCGCCGTCGATTCGCCGATCGTTCAGGAAGCGCGGCCGGTAACGTTCCCACGAGCGCTGCAGCGGCGAGGTGGGCGGTTTGATCAGTTGCAGCACCTTGGCATTGGGCCGGGTCTGGGCAAACTGGCTGATGATTGCATCGGCATTGAACCCGTGGCGTTGCTCCAGATCGCGGGCGAATTCGATGGCGGCGGGATCGTCGGCAAAGGTTGGGGCATTCGGCGCGGCGTCGGCCAGCGTCGCCAGGGTGGCAAGGACTACGGTGGCCAGGGTTTTTTTCAGTTTCAGAGTCATCATCGCAATTGCGCGACTGCTTCGCGCAGGGCTTTCAGGTTGTTGTCGGATCGGCCGTAGCGGGCCTGCAGATAGGCATCGGCCAAACGCTGGAAGGCATCGGCCAGCTCGGGGTGACGTTCCTGCACGCGCTGCGCCAATGCCAGCGGCGTTTCCCAGGGCGCGCAGTCTACCTGTCTTCGGGCCAGATGTCGCAAGGCCTTCTGCCAAAGTTGGCGGGCCGGGTCACGCTTGGGGCGCTGGTAGAGTGTCCAGGCCGTCAGCGCAGCAACCAGCAGGCTGCAGAAGATGCCTAACAGGCTTGCCAGATTTCGCCAGTCGGCATCGGGCAAACCCAGTCGGGAAAGCAGTTCGCGCTGGCGTTGCATGTCGTAGCCGAGTACCTGCTGGTTCCAGCTATTGTTGATGGCCTCCCAGCGGTAACGCAGGGTGCGTACCCAGTCGGCTCGCCATTGAACCAGGGCCGGCAAAGGTTCGCCGAAGGGCAGGGCATCGGCAATGCCGGTTTCGATACGGCTGGGCGAAACGGCTGCGGTTGGATCGATGCGAACCCAGCCCTGTCCATTCAGCCAGACCTCAGCCCAGGCATGGGCATCGGATTGACGGACGACGAGATAGCCGTCGAGTGGGTTGTGCTCGCCGCCCTGATAACCGCCGACCACGCGGGCCGGGATGCCGGCTGCCCGCATCAGGACGACGAAGGCGGCTGCATAGTGTTCGCAGAAGCCACGACGGCTCTGGAACAGGAATTCATCAATGCCGTTTCGGCCAAGCAGCGGCGGACGCAGGGTGTAGGTGAAATCGCTTGCGAACATGCCAAGCGCCTTGTCGATCATGGCTTTCGGGGCCATGCCCGAGGCTTGCCACTGGCTGCCCAGTGAGCGGGTCTTGGGGTTGAGTTCTGTGGGGAGGGCAAGGTTGCGCCGGAGAGTCAGCGGGTCTTCGCTGGTGTTGAAGCGATAGTCGAGCGTGGCAGAGAGGCGGAAGCGTTGCCGCTCGGTGATCGCTCGGCGGCTGGCTGCAGTCAGCGTGCCATTCAGGCTGGTTTCCGGCGGCAGAGCATTTGGCGCTTCAAGGGCCAGCAGCCAGTGCTGGTTGTGAGCCTCCAGCGTGGTTTCGTAGCTGATCGGCGGCGACAGGTTTTCCACGCGTTCCGCCGGCAGACGACCTTCGTGGCGGCGCCAGGTGGTGCCGTCGAAAGTCTCCATGACCGGGCCACGCCAGTAGAGCTTCTGCTTTGGGGGGATTGCTCCATCGAAGCGGACGCGGAAAGCGATGTCGGCGCTCTGGGCGAGGTTGGAGATACTGCCGGGCGACATGGTGTCGGAAAGCCCGGTCATCCCGGCGTGGGCATCCGACGGCAAGCCCCAGAGCGGCCCTGAGATGCGCGGGAACAACAGATAGAGCACCAGCATGAACGGAACGGCCTGCAGGCACAGCAGCGTGGCGTAGCGCAGACTGTGGCGCGGCGTGCTGGCCGGGCCGCCATGCAGGCGGATCAATGTTCCGGTAACCAGGCACATGCTGGCCAGCAGCCACAGGCCGGTGGGGATACTTTGCGAATAAAAGTAATGGGTCAGCAGCAGGAAATAACCGAGCGTGACCACGACCATCGCATCGCGCCGGGATTTCAATTCGAGCAGTTTCATGGCCATGAAGACGACCAGCATGGCGACCCCGGCGTCGCGCCCAAACAGGGTATGGAATTCAATAAGGATACCGGCGCAACCGGCGCCGACCAGTGGCAGGAGTATCCAGCGCCCTGGCAGGCGCTGGTCCCGCCACCAGAGCCAGGTGGCCCAGAAGAGCAGCAGTCCGGCCAGGGCGCTGAGCCAAGGCGGTTGATGCAGCACGTGCGGTGCCGTGGTGGCTAGCGCCGTGGCGAATAACCAGGGCGTGGCCTGGCGATCGAGGGCTTCGCTGGCTGGCGTGCTCATGGCTGAAAGAGGGCGAGCGCTTCCAGGCAGCGCTGGCAATGCCGCTCGCCACCATCTGGCGCAAGCTCAAGCTTGGGCAGGCTTAGCCCGTAGTGCATGTCCGCCGCTTCGGCGGCGAGTACCCAGCCTGCCAGGATGCCGATGCGGGTCTCGTGGTTCAGGGCAGGGTCTGTCAGCAGCCAGTCGAGCCGCAGTTCGTTCTGGCTTCCCCCAGCGAACTGTTTGATCAGCAGCGGCCCTTCGGGATGATGGGCGCTGGCTTTCCACGCGATATGGCGAGGGGAATCAGCCGGCTGGCGTTCACGAAAACCGGCAAAGTCTTCCTGGCCACCGTCGCCGCTACGCTCGCCGCCAGCCGGTAACGGTGAGGCGGCCGGTAGCGGGGAGGCAATCGGCTGTGGGTAGACCAGGCAGCGCATTGCTGGCTGCAGGTAGGCCCAGGCGGTGAACAGGCCAAGCGGGTAGCGGCTGGAGAGGCGAACGCGCGGCAATTCAAGCCAGCCACGTTTTGCCGTGCTCAGGGGGATGTTGATCTTGGCGCTTCCTTTGCCGTCAATCGAGGCTATCACCGGCTTGCCAGCTTCCGCTTCCAGTTCGAGTGCCAGACGTGGGCTGCCTCGTTGATTGTCGAGGGTGAGCAGAAAGTGTGCCGTTTCGCCAGCGAAGACAGGCTCGCAACGGCCTGGGGTGATGAGCAGATCGAACAGGTTGCGAAAGGTATGGATCATGCCGACGATACCCAGACCGGCGAGCATGAAAACCAGCGCATGCCCAAGCGCCAGGTTGTAGTTGATGGCCCCAATCAGCATGACGATCAGCGCGACGGCAAAGAGCAGACCACCACGCGACGGGATGATGAAAATTCGCCGCTGGCCGAGGCGTAGCGGTGCCGTGCCGTCGCTCCGCCAGCGAAATAGAGCCTGTTTGAGTTTCGCCAGAATGCCCATGGAGATCAGGGAATGGCGACGCTGCGGATCAGTGCGGCGATATCTTCGGCCAGGGCATAACCGCCGCCCTGAGCCGAGCGCAGGCGGTGCCGGGCGACGGCAGGGAGAACGGCTTGCACGTCGTCCGGCAGGACCATGTCCCGTCCGTCCAGCCAGGCCCAGGCGCGGGCTGCGGACAACAGCGCCAGGCCGGCGCGGGGTGACAGGCCATGCTGGAAAACCGGGATTTGCCGAGTCGCTTCGACCAGTGCCTGAACGTAGTCGATCAGTGGGCCGGAGGCATGGGTGGCAGCGACTTCCTGCTGCAGTTTGGGTAGGTCTGCGGCTTCTATCATCGGCGCCAGTTGTTCGAGCTGCCTGCGTTGCCCACCGGCGGCGAGCAGGGCGCGCTCGGCCGTGCGGTCCGGATAGCCGAGTTCGATGCGCATCAGGAAGCGGTCGAGTTGCGATTCGGGTAGCGGAAAGGTACCGATCTGGTGGGCCGGGTTCTGGGTGGCGATGACGAAGAAGGGGCGGGGCAGGTTGCGGGTCTGGCCCTCGGCGGTAACCTGGCCTTCTTCCATGGCTTCAAGCAGGGCGCTCTGGGTTTTCGGCGTGGCGCGGTTGATCTCGTCGGCCAGCACCAGCTGGGCGAAAACCGGGCCGGGCAGAAAGCGGAACTCACTCTTGTCGCGATCAAAGATCGAAACGCCGGTGATGTCGGCCGGCAGCAGGTCGCTGGTGAACTGGATGCGCGAGAACTGCAGGCCGAGCAGGCGGGCCAGCGTGTGGGCCAGCGTGGTCTTGCCCATGCCCGGCAAGTCTTCGATCAGCAGGTGTCCGTTGGCCAGCAGGCAGGCAATGGCCAGGCGAATCTCGGTGTCCTTGCCGAGGATGATCTGGCTGGCTTGCTTGAGTAGCGCCGCGAAGGGCTGCGAGCGGACGGCCAGGGTTGAAAGTGGGTTTTTGAGCATCATGGGTTTCCAATGTTCCAATTCAATCCGATTCTAATGCTTGAAGCGCCGGAGGTAATGGGACGATAATGCCATTTCGACGTGCGCCGTTTTGTGCGCCGCATCGCAGAGAGAGAACAAGTGACGACCACTGCCTTCATCACCCATCGCGACTGTCAGTTGCACGATATGGGGTCGCATCACCCGGAATGCCCGCAGCGTTTGACCGCCATCAACGATCACCTGATCGCCCAGGGAATCGACGCTTACTTCACCTACTACGACGCGCCGCTGGCCACTTTTGAGCAATTGCTGCGCGTTCACCCGGCATCGCATCTTGAGCGCATCAAGCGCGCCTCACCGGAACTGGGCGTGGTACACCTGGATCCGGATACCGCAATGAATCCGCATACCTGGCAGGCTGCTTTGCGCGCCGCAGGTGCGGGCTGCATGGCGGTTGATCTGGTGATGAAAAAAGAAGTTGAAAATGCCTTCTGCGCGGTCCGCCCGCCTGGTCACCACTGCGAGAAAGCCACGCCGATGGGTTTCTGCTTCTTCAACAATATCGGCGTGGCCGCGCGTCATGCCCTGAAGGCGCACGGCCTTGAGCGCGTCGCCATCATCGACTTTGACGTACACCACGGCAACGGCACTGAAGACTGCTTTGCCGGCGACGAGCAGGTGCTGATGTGCAGCATCTTCCAGCATCCCTTCTACCCGTACAGCGGCGCCGACAAGCCGGCTGCCAACATGTGCAATGTGCCGCTCGCCTCAGGCTGTGGCGGCGAAGAATTCCGCGATGCGGTGATGCAGGTATGGACGCCGCGCCTCAAGGAGTTCAAGCCGCAGATGATCTTCATTTCCGCCGGTTTTGACGCCCACTACGAAGACGACATGGGCGGTCTGAAACTGGTCGAGAAAGACTTTGCCTGGTGTACCGAGCACTTGAAAAAACTGGCGGCCGAAATGTGCGAAAAGCGCATCGTTTCCATGCTGGAAGGCGGCTACGTGATGACCTCGCTGGCCCGTAGCGTGGGGGCGCATCTACGGGTTCTGGCAGATCTGTAGTGCCTGCCTCTGGGTTTTAGGTAGTCAGTTCTGATTTCTTTAGAAAAAGAACCGGCTGGGGTAAAATCCTGCCCTCTTTTTCATGTTTCCAACGTTTAACCGGACAAATCCATGGCGTTGATTGTTCAAAAATACGGTGGCACGTCGGTCGGTAACCCCGAACGCATCAAAAATGTCGCTAAACGAGTTGCCAAATTCCAGGCGCAGGGTCATCAGGTTGTGGTCGTCGTTTCCGCCATGAGCGGCGAGACCAACAAGCTGATTGCACTGGCCAAGGAAGTTCAGGCCAATCCCGATCCACGCGAGCTGGATGCCATCATGTCCACCGGCGAACAGGTTACTACCGGCCTGCTTTCCATGGCATTGATGGATATCGGCTGCAAGGCCAAGAGCTACACCGGTGGCCAGGTCAAGGTGCTGACTGACAGCACCCACACCAAGGCGCGCATCCTGTCGATTGACGAAGCCAACATGCGCCGCGACCTCGATGCCGGCAATGTGGTGGTTGTCGCCGGTTTCCAGGGTGTTGACGCCAATGGCAATATCACCACGCTCGGTCGTGGCGGTTCCGATACCTCCGGCGTGGCGCTGGCCGCCGCGTTGAAGGCAGACGAGTGCCAGATCTACACCGACGTCGATGGCGTCTACACCACCGACCCGCGTGTCGTGCCGGAAGCCAAGAAGCTCGACACCATCACCTTCGAGGAAATGCTGGAAATGGCCAGCCTCGGCTCCAAGGTGCTGCAGATCCGCTCGGTCGAATTCGCCGGCAAGTACAAGGTCAAACTGCGCGTTCTTTCCAGCTTCCAGGACGAAGGGGAAGGCACGCTGATCACTGTTGAGGAAGACAAGAACATGGAACAACCGATCATCTCCGGTATCGCTTTCAACCGCGACGAAGCCAAGCTGACCATGCTCGGCGTTCCGGATACCCCGGGCATCGCCTACCAGATCCTGGGTGCCATCGCCGACGCGAACATCGACGTCGACATGATCATCCAGAACGTTGGCCACGACGGCACGACCGACTTCTCCTTCACCGTCAATCGCGGTGACTTCGCCAAGGCGCAGGGCATCCTGGAAATCGTCAAGGCCAAGCTGGGTGCTCGCGAGATCACCGGCGACAACAAGATCTGCAAGGTCTCCGCCGTCGGCGTCGGCATGCGCTCCCATCCGGGCGTGGCCAGCCAGATGTTCAAGGCGCTGGCCGACGAGGGCATCAACATCCAGATGATCTCCACTTCCGAGATCAAGATTTCCGTCGTTCTCGACGAAAAATATCTGGAATTGGCTGTTCGCGTGCTGCACCGCACCTTCGGTCTGGATCAGTAACAAAATTGACGTTTGACCAATAGGCGCGGAATGGCTATCATCCGCGCCTCGTTGTAGTTGGATCGGAGACGTGGCCGAGAGGTCGAAGGCACTCCCCTGCTAAGGGAGCATGCGGGCAAAACCTGCATCGAGGGTTCGAATCCCTCCGTCTCCGCCAGTCCTGCTGGCAACAAAGAAAAAGCCCTTGGTTTCCAAGGGCTTTTTTATTTTCACTTGTGTTTCCTTGAAATGGAAACACACCGGTTCAGATCAACTGCAGCTTTCTGCCGTACAGGCTGCTGGCCTATCGCCCGTAGGTATCCTCGAAGCGCACGATGTCATCTTCGCCGAGGTAGCTTCCCGACTGCACCTCGATCATTTCCAGCGACAGCTTGCCCGGGTTTTCCAGGCGGTGCGTGACGCCGAGCGGGATGTAGGTGGATTCGTTTTCCGAAACCAGGAATACCTCATCGCCGCGCGTCACTCTGGCGGTGCCGGAAACCACGATCCAGTGCTCGGCGCGGTGGTGGTGCATCTGCAAGGACAGCTGCGCGCCCGGTTTGACGACAATGCGCTTGACCTGAAAGCGCTGGCCGGCATCGACGCCGTCGAACCAGCCCCACGGGCGATGCACCTTGCGGTGGAGTTGCGTCAGGACGGGCTGGCTGGCCTTCAGGCGATCGACAATCTTCTTTACGTCCTGCGCTGCGTCATGCTGGGCGATCAGGATCGCATCGTCGGTTTCGACCACGATCAGGTCTGTGACCCCGACGCAGGAGACCAGGCGGTTTTGGGCGAAAGCCAGCGTATTCGTGCAGCCCTCCAGCAGCACATCGCCCCGCGTCGTATTGCCGGCTTCATCCTTGCTCAGCACGTTCCACAGGGAATCCCATGAACCGACATCCGACCACCCCGTATCCAGAGGAATCACCACCCCCTGCGGCAGGCCGGCGATGCCCTGGTTCAAGCGTTCCATCACCGCGTAGTCGATCGAATCCGAAGGGCAGTCGGCAAATGCGTCGTTTGCCACGCGCACGAAATCGCCATCCGACTTCGCCGCGCTGACCGAAGCGCGGCAAGCTTCGAGAATATCCGGCCGGCACTGGGCCAGGGCGTCGAGCCAGACCGATGCCTTCATGACAAAAATGCCGCTGTTCCACAAATAATCACCCGAATCCAGATACGACTCGGCCGTTGCCCGGTTCGGCTTTTCGACAAAGCGGGAGAGCACGAAAGCCCGGCCTGGTGCCGCCACCGCCTCGCCCACCTGAATGTAGCCGTAGCCGGTTTCCGGCGCATCCGGCGCAATGCCGAAAGTGACCGCCTGGCCCGACTCGGCCAGTGTCACGGCGCAGGCAACCGCTTCCCGGAACCTTGGCTCGTCCAGAATCACATGGTCGGCCGGCATTACTACCATGACCGGATCGGCATCATCGCGCCGCGCCAGCAAAGCGGCCAGCGTCAGTGCCGGCGCCGTATTCCGCCCAAGCGGCTCGAGCACGATCTGCCCTTGCTTGCCTTCCTGCCGCAGTTGCTCCGCCACCGCAAAACGATGGTTCTCGTTGCAAACCAGCAAGGGCGGCTGAATGCCGGGCAAGCCATCGAGCCGGCAGACGGTCAATTGCAGCATCGATTCGCCACCAACCAGCGGCAGCAACTGCTTCGGATACTGTTCACGGGAAAGCGGCCAAAGCCGGGAGCCGGAACCGCCGGAGAGAATGACGGGGAGGAGGGACGTAGTCATGGGATGGAGTGGCCAATAAAAAAGATGAGTTATTAGAGGAAACCGGTTTGATTCGTCATTCCCGCACGCGCAGGAATCCAGTCAATCTCCCTCCCTTTCAAGGGAGGGCGGGGCTGGGGATGGATAGAAATCCTGATCCCGCGATTGCTCTGGCCATTCTGATCAGCGTTTATTGAAAATTGATGAATTGTCATAGCTTGCGGATCGCGATTTTCTTGCGTTGATTCATGTTGTGGCACGCATTGGTGCGATTTCCGCCATGATTGCTTTCATTACTTAATGACGTGGCGCTGTGTTGCCTGCTACTTGTATTTGAGACGCCAACCCAATTTTCACTTGGAGAGGTTCATCCAAGAGCAGCGCGGAAGATGGCGCTATGGTTGGCATTGCCGCTATAGAAATCGCCTTGACCACTTGGTTCATGGGCATTCGCCATGGCAGGATGGTTGATTTTGGGCTACACTGTAGCTCAATGACAAGGAGGAATGAATCATGGCTAGCAATGCTGTTGTTCGTGCGCGCATCGATGAGCACATAAAGGAAGAGGCAAGCACCGTTCTTGCGGCAATGGGGCTGACCGTCTCCGACGCCTTCCGCATCATGCTGACCCGTGTTGCCCGCGAGAAGGCATTGCCGTTCGAGCCTTTGATTCCGAACGAAACCACCATCGCAGCCATGCGTGAGGCACGCGCCGGCAACCTCAAGAGCTTCGACAGCGTTGGGGCGTTGATGGCGGACCTGCATGCGGAAGATTGACCCGACCGGCCAATTCAGGCGCGACTACAAACGCGAGGCTAAGGGCCAGCATCGGGCAACGCTTGATGCCGAGCTGGAGCCGGTCTTGGAGGCTCTGGCTAGCGATCAGCCGCTAGAGCCTCGGCACCGCGACCATGCGCTTACGGGCGAGTGGAAGGATCATCGGGATTGTCACGTAAAGCCTGACTTGGTGCTGATCTATCGAAAGCCAGATGACGTGACGTTGCAACTCGTTCGGCTTGGCTCGCACAGCGAGCTTGGCCTGTAGCAACTAAGTCACAGGCTGCTGGTCACACGGAAACCGCGTCCGACTTTGGATCGGAAGGTGTGGCGGGCTTTGAGCGGAATCAGTGGCAGAGTTTCCCATCTTCCCGTTTCACCATCAGGCCGCAAGCTGCTGGAATACACGAATACGCGGTGCGATCTTCTCTTGCAGGGTACGAGCAGCGACCCGCATGTCGTACTCGGTTTGCAGGTTCAGCCAGAAACGAGGCTCCATCGAGAAAAAAAGGCCGAGGCGCAGCGCCGTATCGGCCGTGATGGGGCGATTGCCGTGCACCAACTCACTAATTCGGCTTGGCGATACATCGATGTCGGCCGCAAGCTGACGGGCCGATATACCCATCGGCTTCATAAAGTCTTCCAGCAGAATCTCGCCGGGGTGGATTTCGTCAAGTAGTTCAGCCATGTTCAGCTCCTAGTGGTAGTCCACAATTTCAACCTGGTGCGCCCCGTCTTCCTTCCAGACAAAGCACACACGCCATTGATCGTTGACGCGGATACTGTGCTGCCCTTTGCGGTCGCCTTTGAGGGCTTCGAGCTGGTTTCCCGGGGGAACCCTCAGGCTCGATAACACGGTAGCCGCGTGCAGTTGCAGTAACTTGCGTCGAGCCACGCGCTCGATGTTCCTGAACCGTGGCACCGCCTGGCTATGGAAAAGCGCTTCGGTATCGAGACTGTTGAACGAGTGGATCATGCATTATTGTGTTCCGCGTCGCGGAATCTGTAAAGCGGATTCGCGCTAGGCTAGGGCGTAAAAAAGCCGGGAATCCCCGGCTTTCTCAATATCAGCCCATCAGTGTGCTGACCGCAATATCCTCGTCGATCTCCGGCCAATGAACGCCGATACCTTTCCCAATCAAACGCCATTGTCCGCGTTGAGCTGGTGAAGCATCTCGTAACCGTGGAAACCATTCCAGCGGCGCCGAAATCTCCCGGCCGTCAGCCAGGATGAAATGCAGCGCAGTATCGTCCACGCTGATGTCGACCGCGTGCTGGTCCAGCTTAACGGCTAAAGTGTTCATTCCATTTCTCCAAAAACAAAACGCGATGCTCAATCACCATGGCTCGGACCTTGGTTAGCTCCTGGCTCCTGAACCCTTCGGACATGGCCAGATTAACCGGGTTCAACCAATATTTGGCAACCTTGTCGCCATGCTCGATATGGATATGCGGTGGCTCGGCTCCTTCCATACTGAAGAAGAAAAACCGAAAGCCATTCAGATACAGGACGGTAGGCTGTGCTTAGTCTATCGCGTTCGATACCCGCCAAGCTCATCAGTGCGCTGGCCAGAGATCAATTGCCGGAATATCTCGTGCGTGGTGCAGCACGCTTGCAACCACTATTCCTTTCTCATTCGGAAAGTAAAACAGAATGTATGGCTTGGATGTTGGCCAGCTACGCATGCCAGGTGCGAGCTCGTTCCTCTCGTGCCCGATCAGCGGTTGATCAAGTAACCGGATGGCCTCTGCTTCAATTTGGTCAAGCATACGATCTGCTGTCGAGACGCTATCAGCGGCAACGTATAGCCAAGCCTCCAGCAAGTCATTCTCGGCGCTGACGGAATAGAACACACTCGCCATTAGCCAACTTTTGATGAAGCCAGAATCGCCCTGCCGCGCTCCTTGATATCGGATGTGTTGATCTCACGTACACGTCCGGCATTTATATCGGCAACACCTTGGGCAATATCCGCCTTGAGTGCCGACAAATTCGCGGCCTGAACAGCTTTATAGGCTTCAAACAAGCGCAGTGCTTCCCTGATCACTTCACTGGCCGAGCTATACATCCCGGATTCGACATGCTGGCGCACTCGGTTTTCAAGTTCAGGTGGCAAAGATACGTTGAGGGACATTGGAGACTCCAAGGTTATGTCAGATATTGACATTCTATGTCACCAACACCAAAAACCCAGACGCTTCATTCAGGGCAATCGCATGAATGTCATTCGCGTGAAAAACCACTCCCTCTCCACCAACTCGTTGGGGGAGAGGGCAGGGGAGAGGGGGGCTCTCCCTGATCCTCTGAGAAACCACCAGCCATTCGACCAAGCCCGCTAGCTGGCTAGTCGCTGGTTATCCTGCAAGCGGGTGAGGGGCTGCGTGCTTCCGTCTTACATTCGCCAAGTCCGAATGCCTGCCTTCTTCAGCCCTGTCTCATCGAACATTGCCTTGACGTCGATGAAGCAGCCACCCTTGACCATCCGGCGTGACAGATCTTCGGTGCTCAGCGCCAGATATTCCTTGTGGGCGACCGCAGCGACGATCGCGTCGGCACGGGGCAGGTCATCCCAGGCAAACAGGTGCACGCCATACTCGTGCATGGCCTCTTCCGGGTCGGCCTCCGGATCATGGACGAAGACCTCGACGCCGTAGCTTTTCAGTTCGGCAATGATGTCGGCCACCTTCGAATTGCGCAGATCGCCGCAGTCCTCCTTGAACGTCAGCCCCAGCACATTGACCCGGGCACCCTTGATGTAGCTGCCACCGGCGATCATCTGCTTGACGGTCTGCTCGGCAACAAACTTGGCCATGCCATCGTTGATGCGCCGCCCGGCCAGAATCACCTGTGGGTGGTAGCCGATCATTTCTGCCTTGTGCGTCAGGTAGTACGGATCAACGCCAATGCAGTGGCCGCCGACCAGGCCCGGCTTGAACTTGAGGAAATTCCACTTGGTGCCGGCCGCCTCCAGCACCTCGCTGGTATCGATATCGAGCCGGTCGAAAATGATCGCCAGCTCATTCATCAGCGCAATGTTCAGGTCGCGCTGGGTATTCTCGATCACCTTGGCCGCCTCGGCCGCCTTGATGCTGCGGCAACGATGGACGCCCGGCTTGACGATGCGCTCGTAAAGCGCGGCAACCTTTTCCAGCGTTTCCGGCGTATCGCCCGACACCACCTTGAGAATGGTCGTAAGCGTGTGTTCCTTGTCGCCCGGATTGATCCGCTCGGGCGAATAACCGACAAAGAAATCCCGTTTCCAGGTCAGGCCCGACTCACGTTCCAGCACTGGAATGCAGATTTCCTCGGTGGCACCCGGATAAACCGTCGACTCATAAACGACGATGGCCCCCGCCTTCATGTGGCGGCCGACTGAAGTGCTGGCCCCGATCAGCGGCCGGAAATCCGGAATATGCGCCTCGTCGACCGGCGTCGGCACAGCCACCACGATGATGTCAGCCTCCGCCAGCATGGCCGGGTCCGCCGTATATTCAGCGTGCACCGCTTGCGCCATCACCTCGTCATCAAGCTCGCGCGACGGATCCTTGCCGGCCAGGCACTGCGCCACCTTGCTGGTGCTGATATCAAAACCGATGGTTCGGCCGGTCTTGCCAAACTCCACTACCAGGGGCAGGCCAACATAACCCAGGCCGATAACTGCGACGACTGACATGATTTCTCCCAATTGAAATGCTGGATACCGTTGCGCCGATAGCGTTCTGGCATTAATCGTGAGGAGTATGAGAAATGATTGTTACAAATGATTGGAACTCGTCGCCAAGCACGTCCATAAAATTGGCGAGTACCCAGAGCAGCGCATCGGGTCGGAAGAAAGTGCAGGGGGCGACTCGCACTTCGCAGGCTCCGTTCCATTGAACGACGATCTGGCAAGTTCCTGAGCTGCACTGGTTTTCGAGATTGATGTCTGGTGGCACACCAGAAAACCCGAACAAAATCTTCCCGAAGTCGTTCGGCCTAACGCCGAGCCGTCGCCTCGCGCAGCAGCAGCCAGAAAAACGCCATGTCGTCGATGAAATAGCGCTTGAACATCCGGCGCGGCTCCTGCAGGAAGCGGTAGAACCACTCCAGGCCGCTCTTCTGCATCCACACCGGCGCCCGTTTCACCTTGCCGACCGCGACATCAAAAGTTCCGCCGACACCCATGGCAAACGGAATCTTCATTTCAGCCTGATATTTACCGAGGAACTGCTCCTTCTTCGGCGAACTGATCGCGACAAAGAGCAGATCCGCGTTGGCCGCCTTGATCTGTTCGACAACGCCGGCTTCCTCCTCCGGCTTCCAATAGCCGTTGCGATAGCCGGCAATAGGCAGGTTGGGGTACTTTTTCTGGTAAATGTTGCAGACGCCGGACACCACTTCCTCGCGGGCGCCAAGCAAGAAAACCCGCCAACCCTTTTGCGCCGAGCGCTGCATCAGCGACTCGAACAGATCAACGCCGGCCACGCGCTCCTTCAAACCCTTGCCGAGTAATCGAGAGGCCCACACCACCGGCATGCCGTCGGCGTTGATCAACGCGCAATCGTTGATGATCTGGCACAACTCCGGATCACGGCTGGCCTTCACCAGCTTGTCCACATTCACCACCACATGCTGATGCGGTTTGCCGCTGCGGATAAAACCCTCGATGGTTTGCAGGGTTTCTTCCATCGACAGGTTGTCGATCTTGCAGCCCATCATTTCGATACGCTTGTTCATTTTGCAAGTTCCCCGGCCAGAATTTCAACAATCCGCTCTGCTGCCTTGCCGTCCCACAAATGGGGGCGGCGGCCCTGTTTGCCCTCGCCGCACAACACCTTGCACGCTTCTTCGACAATGCGCACCGGGTCTGTGCCGGCCAGCACGTTCGAACCTTCATCCACCGTCACCGGCCGCTCCGTATTCTCGCGAATCGTGATGCACGGCACCCCCAGCGCTGTCGTTTCCTCCTGCAAGCCGCCGCTGTCGGTCAGCACCACGGCAGCGTCCTTCCACAAATTGAGGAAGGCCATGTAAGCCTGTGGCCCAACCAGCGTGACATTCGGCCCCAGATCAACCCCGAATTTCTCCAGATTGGCCCGAGTGCGTGGGTGCACCGGAAAAATCAGCGGCAATTCGGCAGCAATCTCGCGTAGCGCACCGCCAATGCGTGCCATCATTTCTGCGCTATCCACATTGCTGGGCCGGTGCAGGGTCACCACGCCATAGCGGCGGTTGGCAGCCTTGAATGCCGAGGTTTCAAAACCTGCGGTATCGGCATCCTTCAGCTTCTCCGCCTGATAAAGCACGTTGTCCACCATCACATGGCCGACATAATGAATTGCCGATTCCGCCTTGCCCTCGCGGCGCAAATGCTCGACACCGCTTGGCTCTGTCACAAAGAACCAGTCCGAAATGCTGTCCGTGACCAGACGGTTGATCTCCTCCGGCATCGTCATGTCGCCGCTGCGCAAGCCAGCCTCCACATGCGCGACTGGGATGTTCAGCTTCTTGGCCACAATCGAGCAGGCCAGTGTCGAATTCACATCGCCCACCACCAGCACCGCATCCGGCCGCTGTGCCTGGCAAAGCTCTTCGAAAGCCACCATGATCTTCGCCGTCTGCTGCGCATGGCTGCCGCCGCCGGCCGCCATGAAAACATCCGGCTCCGGGATGCCAAGCTCCTCGAAAAACACCTCGTTCATCTCCCGGTCGTAATGCTGGCCGGTGTGGATGATGCGGAAATCAAGCCCGCCGTGCGCCTGGATGGCGCGCACGATAGGGGCGATTTTCATGAAATTCGGCCGGGCGCCGGCAACGAGATAGATACTCGACATGCTTCAACCTACTCCAATACTTGAGTTCTGGCAGATCGCTCCTGCCGATAAAAGGAATAGCCGACAAAATCGACCTGTTTCATATGGCTAAGTGATTTTTCCAATGCGTCGAGCGAGTATTCGGACAGAGCCTTCGGGTGCCCGATCACGACAAAATCATCCAGCTTTTCTACTTGGTAGTTACGAACTGCACGGCTTATGAACGACGCCTTGAATCCGTCCATTGACACCACGCTGTACGTCGATTTGAACAGTTTTGCTGCAAGGTCATTGCGGCCAAGCGGGATGGCAGAGCCATCACCGAATGAGCGATGGCGGGCTGAACCGAATTTTTTGAACCAGGCAAGCTGCCAATAGAACGAGGGAGGCAAGCGGTAAGACGCAATCGGCACTTCCAGAAAGCGGCCTTCTGAACTGGGTAGCAGCGGGTCGTCGTCAAACCACCAGCGAGACATTGCGGGGGCGCCACGGAAATCATAAGAATGGGTTTCACTGGTTTCCAGGCCGCCTCTATAAACCGTGCTATCAAGCCATATTCCGGCATCCCAAAGACTTTCGCGGAGATCGGCGAAAGGCTGAAGTACCCACCCTCCGGCGCGGAAAGCAAACACATTGTCCGAGCCCGCAACTTCGTCAAGTTCGTTCTTGTAGCGCTTAACAATCGAGCGGATTGCTTCCGGCGAGTGATCGTGCAATCGGTAGCGATTTGTATCGATTACCCATTTTGTTCCATCCCAAACGGAGTCTTCCCAGTGAGGATGAATATGCAGCTGGATTTCGTGTCCTTGCTTGACCAGTTCGTCAAGTTGATTTCGTACTTTGCTGTAATCCGAGCGCCCGGCATCGTCTTTTCGTTCGCGAAGTCGGATCAAAAAACCTGCATCGACAAAGAACACAAGAGGGGCGGCGAAGCGGGATGCGACCTTGGATAGCGCTCGTGTCGGCTCGATCAGAGTTTTTTCAACGCTGCCAGTTTTCGCGCCAAAAAAGACCTCGTAGTCCAGCGACAAAATCAGGCGCATGAAATATCTCGCAGAGCATTCTGGACGGCATGACGCTGTTCGGGGGAAATGGTGATTTCGCCGTAAATCGACTGGCCTGCCAGCAACATCTCCAGCAACGTGACAGTGAATAGATGGGCATCAATCAAGGAAATTTCCGATTCTCCAAAAGGAATCGTCGAAATCGCACCCGAAGACTGTAAATGTGATCTCGCTCTTTCACACTCGCGTCGTGACGACAGTTGCGGATTGTGGCAAGGAGATTCGACGATGATTTCGGCGCCATCACGACCAACGCACTTGGTGACGTACTTTCTGTCCAGATACACCTCGAACGGCAGAGCCGGGCCAAGCAGGTCTTCGTAAACGTGGAAGTTGGTTACAGAGTTCAGCCCGACGCCGAACATGAGTATCTTTCCCCTACGTTTGGTTAGCTTGAAAAACGGGCTATTTGGGCCAAACGGCGTTGCATCGGCCTCGTGGCTATCGACGTAGAACCCGGCTTCTGGGCCGAGAGCGACGACAGAATGGGTCGGATGAATGCTGCGTTTTGCACCCGGATAAGCCATCAGAATGTTCGGTATCGCCCCCATGGCATTGCGTGCGGAACGAACATCAAATACCTCAGCCTTATCAAGATGTTCTCTCATGCTTGAGTTGAAGGGGAGGGCCGGCACCAGGAGTGTATGCCTCGATATATCAACGGTTTGAGCGAATAAAGCTGCAATCTCCTGAACCGGCTGCTCAAATTTGCCGATGTTGGAGATTGACGAATGAAGGATCACATCGCTATCGAATCTGAGCTGTGCCAAGGCCTGCTCCACATCCCCACGCGTGATCGATACCCGTTCCTTTCGAGCCTGTTTTTCGATTTGGCGACGACGTTCTGCTTCCTTGCGCAGGAGGGTCTGCAGCACCGGTGGCAACAGTGGAAGGATGCGTTTGGCGATCTGTTTCATATTCAGGGTCAGATTCCTATGACATGCGGCGCTCAGAAGCGCGTTCTGAAGAACGACTCAATCCGTCGAGCATTACTCGCTGGTAGGTCGATTCAAGCTTCCTGTCGATCGTCTCAATCGAGAAAAATCTACCTGCATCGCTGAATGCTTGCGCTCTGAGGCGCTCTCTTCGCTCCCTGTTCGTCAGCAGCTCAATGAGAGCTTGGGACAGCCCCGCAACATCTCCGGGTTGAGTCATCAGTGCGCTTTGGTCATGGGAAACAACATCCGGAATACCGCCAACATCGGTCGTGACAATCGGTACGCCGTTTGCCATGGCTTCAAGAATGCAGACTGGCAACCCCTCAAAATAAGATGGCAAAACCAGCACATCCGCTTGAGCAAACGCTTTTTCCTTATCAACTCCGTCGATCCAACCAGGTGTTTCAACTCGGGAATCGACCCCAAGCTCTTTAGCCAACTGGCGCACGGCATCAATGCCTTCGTCTCCCGCGACGACGAATCGGGCATCAGGAACCTTGGCAATCACGCTTGGAACCGCACGGATCAAATCGAAAACCCCTTTTTTCTCACTCAGACGGCCGAGATAGAGAACCGTTGTTGCTACGGCTCGCTTCTCCGGGAGCTGCTGCGGAACCGAGACAGGATTGGGAATAACCTCGATTTGCGCCAGAGGTTCAATCATGCCAAGCGAATGTTTCCATTGTTCGGTCAAGGCGATGACAGCAGCACTGCCGCGCAGTGTTTTGCGCACCCAGGCCTTGGCAAGGCGGCCGCACTCCTGATCGTAGAAAATGGGAAATTCGCCGCTATGCAACTGAAACACGTACGGAACGCGGTACAGCCTCGCGAGCGCACAAACCATGGATTTACGCCAGAAACTGCCTCGCGATGCTCCGTGAATGTGCATAAGCCGGATGCAACGTTTGCGGAGCAAACTGTTGATCTGCCAAAGAGCCTTAGAAGTGATGGTAATTTGAGTCAACGGGCCATCGCCTCCGCGGTAGGTCGAAACGTATTCGACATCCCACCTAGCAGAGATGCCTCCGGCAAGTTGCGTCTTGGCTACTGCAACCAAGCCGCCAGTGCCATTCAGCGCCATGCCAACGATCATGATTTTGTCGGGAGTATTGAGTGCCATATCACTTTGCCGCTTCAGCGAACGACCTGGTGCGGATGATTGGGCCGAGCCAAAGCGAATTTGAGGCAGTACCCTTCGATCGGTAAAAACCCGCCTTCCAATAATGCGGTTTTGCAACCGGCGTACCAAGGTAGTGAAGTGTGGCGACCGACGAAATGTCAGCGATTTTTTCCCAGCTGGTTTCCCCCTCGTCACGACGGTAAACGGCAATCGAACCGTTTGCATCGATGGCCCACTTGATCACCAAAATGAAATCAACCCATTTGCCGGGGTTGAGATTGGGGTCGGTCAGAAAGCGCTTGCCTCCTGTTTTTTCGGCCAGGTTTCCACCCAGGACAAACAGTCCGAATTTATCCTCTGCATGAAGCGATATTGCTGGTGGTGCCGAATAATCGTTTGGGCCATGAAGCTGAAAAAAAATGCCCCAACTCTGGCCTATTTCATTCTTTTCCGGAGGGTGCCAGTCTGCAGCCAGTTTTACCGAAATACGGTAGTACTCGGTCCCTTCTGAGCCAGTTACCCTGAAGCGGCTCGTATCCTGCCACCCATCCAGGACAACCTCGCTACGTTCGCCAGAACTGTTTTTGAAAACATCCCCCGGTTTTACAGTGAACTTTGCAACCCTCCCGAATTTCCCGTCCTGGTCCTGCTCGATAACGAATCTGTCTACCCCAACGGCGTGGATATCGTAGGCCCCTCGGGTGGCCGACCAATCCTCCACGACCGATGCTGCAACGGCCGGAGCCATGATCAAAGAATGAGCAAAAGCGGCGATGGCGAGATATTTCCTAACGGACATTGGTCACCTCCTCGTAAACCCGTAAATAGCTTTCAGAGGTATGGGACAGATCGTATTCATCGATTACGAACTGTCGGGCTGCGCTCAAACGAGACATCAGCTTTTCACCATGGATATCTGAAGCCGCTGCTTTCAACGTCCTTGCAAGTGCTTCAGGGCTATCGCTTTGAAAGTGATAACCGTGCTGCCCGTTGGCGATAACTTCCATTGGTCCCGGCAGGTCAGAAACCACGACCGGGATGCCTGCTGCCATCCCCTCGGCAACTGTCAGGCCAAAGCCCTCGTCGCGCGAAGGTTGTACCAGCAGATCGTAATTTTGAAGATTTGCGAAAACCTCTTCGCGGGATTTTGCGCCCAGGAAATTACAGGAATTCGACAAATTCTTTTTGTCTGCAAGCTCTTGCAAAAAGGCTTGCGAAGCGCCGCTGCCAATAAAGTCGATGGTCATTATTGGTACGTCGCAATCTGCATTGAGGGCTGCCAGGGCCTCAATCAGCAAATCCTGCCCCTTGGTGGCGTGAACAAGGCGGCTCACCTGGACTGCGCGCAATGGTCGTGAGGGCGGTGTGTTACGAATGGCAATGGCAGACGTACGCACGCCATTGGCTACAAGACGGGGTGAAAGCTGCGAATAGCGCTGCTTGACATCCTCCTCGACCGTTCGGGAAATGCAACAGATGGCCGAGAACCTCGTTGAGTGCTTTGACAACTGGATATGGTTTGCATGCACCGTCAGCACAAGCGGGGCAAAAATAAAGCGGCCAATTGCCGCCAGATTGTGGGCATGTGAATGCACGACATCAGGGCGGAAGAGATTGATAGCCGCCAGCATGCGAATGATCCAAAGCGGATTTCGGCTACCCTCCGGCCGCTTCAAATGCAATAGCTTGATTGATGGGTGCAGCCTGCCGGCAAGTACCGTATCAATCGCCTCATTCGCCACCAAAATCATGACTTGATGGTTTCGGCACTGTTCATTGGCAAGGTCTACCGCCAGGTTCTCAGAGCCCCCCTGCGCCAATCCCCAAGTGAAATGAAGAATACGCATCGCCTAACTACCTTGCGAGCCACTAAGCGATGGGGAAGGGGCTTTCTTGGTGAGCAGTCCGGCACGAATCAACTGAACTTTGGTGGTGCCCTTAAGCCACTGCCACTCCTTTTTTATTCTCAACCCCAGGATATTCACCGGATCAGCTTTTTCCCGCTTCAGCACTCGCGTTATTTCGTTCGTTTGGCGGTGCAGGTTGGCCAGCCCTGATTTCTGGTTCTTCTGGATTCGGAATACTGCGAGTTGTTCGCGCAACATGACCGGCTTCGAACGTTTTGCCAGCCGTGTCCACAAATCGAAATCCATGACCATGTAGAACTCCTTGTTCCAGCCACCGGCCTGCAACAAGAAATCGCGGCGGAAGAAAGCGCCCTGCTGGCGAACGATATCCGGATTGCGCTGCAAGGCATCCCAGGAAATTTCCGGGCTTGTACTGGCGATAAATTCACCGCTGGCTTCATCGAAGACGGAAATGTCGCCAATAACCCACTGAATCGCCGGGTCGGCAAATAACTCGGCCACCTTCTTCAAGGCTCCTTCGAGATAGTAATCGTCAGAGTTAATCCAGCCGACGATATCGCCGGTGGCCATCCGAAGCCCCTTGCTCAGGGCATCTGCCTGGCCCTCGTCCTTTTCCGAAACCCATTTCAGATGAGGATAACTACGAAGAATCTCGACCGTTTCATCCTTCGATCCGCCATCCACGACGATATGTTCGAGTTCGCCGATACCTTGGCTGAGCACAGATTCAATGTTCTGGCGAACATACTGCCCCTGCGCAAAAGACGGAGTGATGATTGAAAACTTCATATATATCCCTATTGGCTCTTTACAACGGAATTTGCGAAGTGGCCTTGTTGAGCCCCAGCGAATGCCCCTGAAACATTTCTGCCTGCTGCCACTGGTTCAAGACGCTGCTGCCGCATGGCCGATGGCTCCTCTTTCGAACGCAATGCCAAGGCTAGGAAAAGCATTAACGGCAACATGACGTTGGGTGAAACCAGATTGCTCGAAAAGAACGAGGTCACAACGAAATAGATCAAGCCGCCTCGGTAGACCACCGCGGCCTTGTTATTGGTGTTCCCCACCAAGAAGAAGGACGAGATTAAAAACGCCAAAAGCATGCCAAGGCCCGCCAACCCCGTCTTGATGATCACTACCGACCAGGCGATGTCACCGCTATCCACTTGGATGGCGCGACCAGTAAATGGGCTTGGAATGCCGATTTTGAAACCAAGGCTCTGCGCTAACGTAGAGTCCTCGTGGACAAAGCCAAGGCCAAACGGCCACCGTCTCGCACTATCCAGAACGTGATTCAAGCGCTCGTTCACGTGGGCGATGCGGAAACTCAAGGTTCCATCCTTTGCCGCGTTAAGGCTGAGAAAGCGGCCTTCAAAAATGGAAGAAATATCCTTGAGACTGTCGTCAACTCGATGCTCGATGGCGGTGCTGGTCGAATACGCAACCGCCACGCTAACCGTGGTGGCAGAAAGAAACAGAACCAGAAATACCGGGTTGACCAGTCGCTTGCTGAGATACAGCAGTGCCGCAACCATCCCAAGAATAGCCGAGCGTGTCAGTGAAACTATTTGCACTGACGAGAGCACGACAAAAGCCAGCCAATGGCCCAAGCGAATTGCCAGCGATTTGCCCTCGAAACTCCATAGGCGATGGTAGGCAAGCAGCAAGAAGAAGATCAGGAAATCCGGCGTGCTCAGAAATCGCTTGATATCGGTCGAACCGAGATACGGGTTGAAGTACTCGCCGCTGGGGTTGATGATTGTTTTGCCGGTGATCGGTTGTGTCAGGTAAAGCAGAGATAGCAGTATCACGATCGGGTATAGCGTACTGACAAAGCGTTCAAGTACCGGGCGTTCGACCAGCAGAAAAAGCAACAGGAAAGCCGGCCAGAAAAATACCCGTGCCGATTGCAGAGATTGCACGGGCGAGTAGGAAAAGACGGCAACGCTAGACACGAGGATGAGTAGCAGGAGCCCCATGTAAAGAACCGCAAACTTGGTCAGGAATTCTTGGGCCACGATCTTGCCTAGATCCCTGCTGCGCATCAAAAAGATTGCACCCATCGCGACATACGCATAGTCGTAAGGCTTTACCAGCAATACCGGGCTCCAGAACCAGTGGATGGGCAACAACTGAAAGCCGCCAGTGGCGAGGAAGGTGATGATCAGAAGCGATTGGCGCTGGTGATTCGTGATGAATGCAAAAATACTCCAAGAGGTAATCAGAAACAGAAGAATCCACATGATCTATCCAGCCCTTCGAAATCGAGATGCCAGGATGCCGCGCGCATCTGACCAGTAGGCGATCATCAACAAGATCAGCGCATGAATTAGGAAGTTCAAAAATACAAATTTTCCTAATGAAGTTGCAATTGAAAGGCTTACGTTCGTTATCAGTACGATTCCAATGAACAATATCGTTTTGATAACATTTCGCATTGGTGGACTCTTCGTAAGCTGCCTAAGCGAAATCTTAAGATCTATAACCAACTGTCTTCCAATTATTAGAGTGCTGAGTGCAAGCGAAATCATCATTGACATCGCAACTAAATAGCCGCTCCCTGAAATTGCAGCTGGCAAGCCGAGTAATATATTTAGGCTAACCATTAAAATTTGTGAAAAAAGTATAGTTTGGATGCGTCCCGCACCAACACAGTAGTAGTACATCGGGATTGCTAGAGTGGAGATTAGCCAGCCTAAACCTAATATCCAGCCATAAACTATAAAATCAGTCTGTATTTGGCCAATCCAAAGGATGCTGATCACAGGAAATGAAATGACGAGTACGGCCATCACCGGTAATCCGATTCCGGCAGTAAATATCATTGCCTCTCGGACAATCTGTCGTACGAAGGATACGTTTTCAGCAGAGGATGAGAGTGTGGGTAGATATGCTTGTGTCGCGGAAGTTATCAGTGCTCTTACACGCGAGACCACCTGATTTGCCATTTCGAAATGGGCTACTTCATTCAGGCCACAATAGCGGCTGAGAAGTATTTTTGTAGCTGGCTCAAAAAGCATTAGCAGTAGATTGCCAAGTTGCAGGCCGGCTGCGTATCCTAGAATTTCGCGAAAACAAGCTTTGTCCCAATTTAATGGTGCCCATTTCAATGCAGGAAGTTCTTGCCGGGTGGCTCTCCAGACAAGTATTCCCACGATAGCGGATTGCAATAGTTGGCAGGCGGCCAGTCCGGTTATATTCCAATTCTGTACCAATAATATAGCGGCTGGTACATACACGAGGTTGCCGATAATAAGTATTCGGCTTTTTATATCCATGCGTCCGCAGCCGTCGAGTGCAGATTGTATGATTGAACCTGTGACCCCGAACCAGAGTGTGCCAAGCGCGTACGGAAGAATCTCCCGAGCAGCAACAAGGTTTCCGATTGGGACAACATAGCGCATGGACTCATTTGCTATGGGATAGAGTACTAGCAAGACAAGTGCAAACGGGCAGCCAATCGAGATTAGACCGGTTTCTAAGATACGCGCAGCGTGTTCCTTATTTCCGTTTGCTAGGTGTCTGCTGACATAGCGGAGAATAGTCGTCGAGAAGCCAAGTTCGGCAAGGCGTCCAAGAGAGACGCTAGCTAGCACAACAGCCCAAAGGCCTAAAACTTCGGGGCCGAGAGTGTTGTACAAATACTTGTACAACACAAAGACTGTGGCTGTAGAAATGATGGTCTGCGCAAGGGACCAGCGTGCATTACGACCAGTTGTTCTTCGGAAGTCCACTGCTTTACCTTTGTCTCGCAACTCGTGCGGGAACGCCAATAGCAATTGCATTCGGAGGAATGTCATGAGTTACAACTGCACCGGCACCTATTATCGCGTTGTCGCCTATTGATACCCCTGGTAAAACAGTTACTCCATATCCTAGCCAAACATTTTTTCCAATTGTGATTGGCGCAGAAAAAGTTGTTTTTCGGTATATTATTCCGTCTTGATTGTGAGTAAGTGTTGTTAGAGTGCAGTGCGCTGCCACTAGCGAGTCATCGCCAATTGTTAAACCACCATTTGCCCACATATGGCAGTTCTCTCCGATGACCACGGAGCTCCCAATCGAAAGAGAATTAGCCCCGTGAATTACCGTGCCTGCCAATATTTTTGAGTTATCTCCCATTGCTTTAAGAGAGCGTGACCATATTTCTTGTCTGTAAAGTTCAATGTAAAGTGGGAAGTGAAGCCATTTAAGCAGCGTATCAAATAAATAAGTTATATCTGCAATAAAAGAAATAGCTCTATTTAAGATGACTCTTTTCATTATTGTCAATGTCTATAGCGTAAAATATTGGCTAATTTGGAATGGCTTATTTGCATAAAATAATACGCTGTTGATAAATTTCGTGAATTGAATTTTGTTGAGGTTTTATATTGATTTTTTAAAAATTAATCAATAGCAGCTCAGAGTATTTTAAGTTGCGCTATATTTTTAATTTCGCAATTTTTTGAAGGTCAATTACTGACCAATCATCTTGATCTGTGAACTTATCAGCAACTCTCGCTAGCTCGTCTAGAGGTAAATTCCACCATTGCCAAGACAGCAGTTGCTCAATCTTGTCATTATCAAATCGCATTCTGAGTATTCTTCCTGGGATGCCCCCAACGACTGCGTAGGGCAAAACATCTTTTGTAATGACGGCACCAGCTGCAATCACCGCCCCATTGCCAATCGAAACGCCATCCAGTACTAGTGCGTTCGCACCAATCCAGACATCGTTACCGATTTTTACTCGTTTGCTATCTGAGTATTTTTTTGACTTGGTGAACGAAAAATTTGCTTGCATCGCATCTGAATAGAACGCTGGATGGCTACTAATCCAATTCATCGGATGGAAACCGGGGCCTACACGAACTCCAGGCCCGATACTGCAAAATGCTCCTAGATCGCAATTTGCGATGACGGAGTACGGACTGACGTAGCTAAGCCTGCCGAGCGTGCTGTTGATGAGGTATGCCTGGGCATACACCTTGTTATATCCGTCGAACTTAGTGAGGCGGTCAACGGATGCAGTTGAATCAATCAACACGTTTATTGCGCGCAATGAGCGATAGCGCATGGTCCGTCGGAGACGGCTCAGCACAGTCCTAATAGTAGACAGCATGTAGCCGCCCTTCATCGTGCATCGTGCAGATCGGTGTTAGGCAGGGCATGCGGTCTTAGTCGCTCAGAAAATCTGCGTAGGAAATCCCAAGCCCAGTTTTAAGATTGGTCTCATTTCGCCAATCCATGGAGTGCAGCTTTCCCACATCCATCAGCTTCCTCGCCGTTCCATCCGGCTTCGTGCTGTCGAACACAATCTCGCCGCTGTATCCCACTGCCTGTTTCACCATTTCGGCCAGTTCCTTGATCGTCACGTCTTCCCCGACGCCGATGTTCACCAGTGGCGGCTCGAATTTGCCGGTCTTCGCTTCGTCGCTGCCCAACAGGCTGTCGTACTTCTCGTCCGGCAGGTTCATCAGGAAAACGCAGGCGTCGGCCATGTCTTCGCTGTAGAGGAATTCACGGCGCGGCGTGCCGGTACCCCAGACGGTCACGGTCGGGGCGTTGCTGATTTTCGCCTCGTGGAACTTGCGGATCAGGGCTGGGATGACGTGGCTGTTTTCCGGGTGGTAGTTGTCGCCGGGGCCGTAGAGGTTGGTTGGCATGACGGCGAGGTACTTGGTGCAGTACTGGCGGTTGTAGCTCCAGCACATTTCGATGCCGGCGATCTTGGCCAGGGCGTAGGGGCGGTTGGTCGGTTCCAGCGGGCCGGTGAGCAGGCTGTCTTCCTTCATCGGCTGTGGCGCCTGTTTGGGGTAGATGCAGCTGGAGCCGAGGAACATCAGCCGTTTGACCTGATGCTTCCAGGCGGCGTGGATGATGTTGGTCTGGATGGCCAGGTTGTCACGGATGAATTCGGCCGGGTATTCGTTGTTGGCATGAATGCCGCCGACTTTGGCTGCGGCGAGAAAGACGTAGTCCGGCTTTTCGCTGGCGAAGAAGGCTTCTGTGGCCGCCTGGTCGGTGAGGTCGAGCTCGGCATGGGTGCGCAGGACGAGGTTGGAATAGCCTTTGGCTTGCAGGTTTTTGACCAGCGCAGAGCCGACCAGGCCGCGGTGGCCTGCAACGTAGATTTTGGCGTTCTGGTCCATGGGTTTATTCGTGGTAATCGTAGGCTTGGAAGCCGGCCATTTTGACCAACGCATCGCGCTTGGCGGCGGAGTAGTCGGCCTGGACCATTTCCTTGACTAGTTCCGGCAGGGTGGTCTTTGGTGTCCAGCCGAGTTTTTCCTTGGCTTTGCTGGGGTCGCCGAGCAGGGTTTCGACTTCGGTGGGGCGGAAGTAGCGCGGGTCGACGCGCACGATGGTATCGCCAACCTTGATTTTGACGTCCTTGCCGGTAACGGCGGTGACGATGCCTTGCTCGTCGACGCCTTCGCCTTCCCAGCGGACCTGGATGCCGAGTTCGTTACAGGCAAATTCGACAAACTGGCGCACGCTGTATTGCACGCCGGTGGCGATGACGAAGTCTTCGGGTTGTTCTTGCTGCAGCATCAGCCATTGCATTTCGACGTAGTCGCGGGCGTGTCCCCAGTCGCGTAGTGCGGAGAGGTTGCCGAGATAGAGGCAGTCTTGCAGGCCGAGTGCCATGCGTGCCACGGCGCGGGTGATCTTGCGGGTGACGAAGGTTTCGCCGCGCAGCGGGGATTCGTGGTTGAACAGAATGCCGTTGCAGGCATACATGCCATAGGCTTCGCGGTAGTTGACGGTGATCCAGTAGCCGTAGATTTTGGCGACGGCGTAGGGGCTGCGCGGGTAGAAGGGGGTGGTTTCCTTCTGCGGGATTTCCTGCACCAGGCCGTAGAGCTCGCTGGTGCTGGCCTGGTAGAAGCGGGTTTTCTTTTCGAGGCCAAGGATGCGGATGGCTTCGAGGATGCGCAGGGTGCCGATGCCGTCGGCGTTGGCGGTGTATTCCGGGGTTTCGAAGCTGACGGCTACATGGCTCATGGCGGCCAGATTGTAGATTTCGTCGGGCTGAACGAGCTGGATGATACGGATCAGGTTGGTCGAGTCGGTGAGGTCGCCGTAGTGAAGAATGAGTTGCTTGTGCTCGACATGCGGGTCTTGGTAGAGGTGGTCGATGCGGTCGGTGTTGAAGAGCGAGGCGCGGCGCTTGATGCCGTGCACTTCGTATCCTTTGCCGAGCAGGAACTCGGTGAGATACGCACCATCCTGGCCGGTGACACCGGTGATTAATGCTTTTTTGGTCATTTTTGATCCCTGGTTGGTTTGCCGATAAACCGCTGTCGGTGTTCATCGGTAAGGGCAACTAGCAGTTGCCTTGAGAAATCGGCTTGCTTGGCGTAGGCGCGTTCCACTTCCGTGTCAATGGATGAAACACGGAAGAGCAGGCCGTCCGGGATCTGTCCTTTGAGGCCATAGCTGAGTTCGGTGATTTTTTTGTCAAAGCCATTGCTGACGACTCGGTCGGCAACGGTTATCCAATAGGTAACCGGCTCGTTGCGCAGCCCCATGCTGGCTTCGATGCGGGTTGCTGGTATGACGCCTTGTTCGGTATCCAGCTGGATGTTTTGCCTGTTTTTGAGTATGAAACCTTGGGCCGGGTAGCAGACGTCGGGCTTGTGGACCTGGTTGGTATCCGTTTGGTCCATGCCGTAGGCAATGGAAAGCATGATCCTGTAGCCTCCCGAATTGACATAGGTTCGGGACAATGTCTGGCTATAGATACGATCGAGCATTTCCTTTTGTTGCGGATCGACGATGAGTGCATGGTTTTGCGGTTCTTCCTGCCATTCTCCAAACTTGGCCGGAACCATCTTCGCCAGTTCAACCGGATCGTATTGGTCCGCAACTTTCTGCGTGGGGCGCATGGCGACCGCCAGGCCTGATGCTGCAATCATCATGGCCATGAGCAAGAAGTTTTTTCCAATTTGCTTCATGGCTGTATCCCGGATTGCTTCAAGGCTTTTTTGTTGCGAACAGTAACGAAGAGTTGCAACAGGGAATCCACGCCAATAATGAGCAACAGGGCGCTCAGGAAAAGCACCATGCCGGCGAAGCCGTGGAGAAAGCCTTGACCCGCTTCATCACCGAAGTGAAATGTGATCAGCGTTAGCACCATGACGCGGATGACGTTGGCGGTGAATGAAATGGGAACGATCAGCGTGGCCAGCGCGATGTTGCGAAATGCCGAGTTGTGTCGCACGAGGTTGAGATAGAGCAAGCCAAGTGCTTCAAGCGTGAATAGGGTGTGCAAACCGGCGCAGGCATCGGCAACCAGTAGTTTGTATTGGCCAATTTGGAGGATTACCCCCTGGCGGGCGATTGGGTATCCCGCACCGTACAGGACCGTTTCTGCCGCATAGGAGACTGCCATTTTCATCGGCATGGTTACTGCATCGACGAATGGGCTGGGCAGGGGAATCATGAAGATCATGAAAAAGAGCGGGAACCATTGCGCCTTGAGCGCCGCCGAGCCTCTGAGTAGCAGCAGCAGTGCGGCAATGAGCCAGACCAGCGAACCGATTTCGAGGATCAGAATGTCCTGTGATCGGCCGACGACATAGAAAACAAGCCCAAGCAGGAAAACGGGCCATCCCCATACCGAGGCGCTTTTGCCTTCGCTGAGTCGCATTGCTTCAGGCCATTTGCGATAAAACAGCCAGCAGGAAATGGCGAGGACAATTGGCCCATGTGCCTGTTCATCCTGTCTCCAGAGCCCTCGAAAGAGATCGGTAAAACTGGGGATGTACATTGCTGCAAGGCCAAGGGCAACGATCACCCAGGCGTACAGGGCAAGTTGTGCCGCTTCTTTCTCGGCGCTGTAGGGGGTGTTCATCTTCATCATGGCGGCGGGGGATTAGAAATCCGTTACTGCCATGCCGACGACGACGGTGCCAACCCGGCGCAACGAGCTGGTGAGTTCCTGCAAACGCCTGGCAAACGTGAAATTCTTGCGAACGATGACCAGGGCAGCCCCGGCCCGTGAGGCAGTCATCGTCGCATCGGCCGTATTTCCGGCCGGGGTGTCGATGATTGCAATGTCGTACTTGTGCCGGCTGTAGGTCAGTACCGACTCGAAGGTGGGGCGGGCAAGCAGTTCTTGCGGATTGGGTGGAACGGCTCCCGCTGGCAGAACGGAAAGCCCCAGAAGGCCGGTGACACGGCAGATCGCGTCGGTTACGGGGACTCTGCCGGAGAGCACGGCGGAGAGCCCGGGTTGGTTGCCGAGGCAAAATAGCTCGTGCTGGCGCGGTTTCCGCAGATCGGCGTCGATCAGGAGTACGTTTTCACCGAGTTGAGAGAACACAACGGCCAGGTTGGCTGCCAGATTGCTGCGCCCTTCGCTGCTGTCCGGGCTGATGACTGCGAGCGAGCGGTTGGGGGAATCCGGATTCAGCTCCCGCAGCATCAATTGCGAGCGCAAGCCGCGAAGTTGTTCTACCGCGGGCGAGAAAGGCTCGAATGCGGCGATTACCTCTTTGCTGATTCTGGTATCTCCGGCCAGCAGGTAGGGGTAGTCGAATTGCCGGGAAAGGCAGTGTTGAAGCTCTTCCTGGCTGATCAAGCCAAGCTGGATTGCGGCCTCGCCGAAGCGCAGGCCTTTTTCTTTCTGTAGTTTGAGAATGTTCTCCGCAGACTCGGGGGTGATTCGCCCTGCATCGATCAGCATCGAACCGATCGAATGCCCGGCAGAGGTGCTGTGAAAGGCTCCGGAGATGACAGCTTCAGGCATGCTCGCGACGTTCATGACGGTTTGGCTCAGGCAGTTTTTGGGGTGCGGTTGGGGAGCAGAGCGGAAATGCGGCTCCAGAATTTATTGCCTTGCGGTTCCGGCTCAAATTCGACCAGCACAGGAAGGTCGACAATGCTTGCCAATTCTTCAGTCGAGCGAATTCGGCGATTGAGCAGTTCGAGTGTCAACGCTGCGCCTACGCCAAGCAATGCGCCAAGGAAAATGGAGATCAGTACGTTGAGGAAGACTCGTGGCTTCGAGGCTTTAAGCGGTTCGTTGGCGGGGTTGAGCACGGAAACGTTGGTCTGGATGCTCTGTGATTCGAGACGGCTTTGCGTGGTGCGCTGGCCGATGGCATCGAAGGCACGTTGGGCGGTTTCGACTTCGCGGACGAGCAGGGAGATTTCGTCGCGCTGCTCTTTCAGTTTCAAGATCCTGGTTTTCTGGGCGTTGACCGCAAGCACCAGTTCGCCTTCCTTCTGTTTGCTGATGTTGCCGGCGGTGCCGATGGCGCTGGTGATGCGGCCGATTTCGGCGTTCATCTTGCTCTTCAGTTCGGCCAGTTCGGCTTGCGAGCGCAGGTATTGCGGGTGGTTTTCGCCAAAGTTGCCGGAAACTTCCTTGAGTCGCGCCTCGAGGCGGGCGATGTCGCCCTTCATCTGGCTGACCAGCGGGCTTTGCATGACTTCCGGCATGGTGTCGGCGCTGCCGGTGCTCTTGCGCTTGCTGCTGGCGTCGGTGCCCTGGGCCTGGGCGACGGTGAGTTGGGTGGAGAGTTCGTTCAGTTTCTGGGTTTCGTAGTCGAGGCGTTCGTCGGTGGCGACGATGCCGGATTTTTGCTGGTAGTCGGAGAGCGCTTTTTGCGCGGTCTCAAGGCGTTCGCGGTATTGCTTGCTCTGCTCGTCGAACCACTTGGCGTTCTGGCGGGCCGGTTCGATGCGCAGTTCGAGATTGACGTCGATGTAGGCTTGGGCGAAGGCGTTGGCCATGGTGGCCGCAAAGGCCGGGTGGCTGCCGGAAAAGCTGATGGTGATGACGTTGCTGTCACGAGCCGGCTTGACGTCGAGCCTTTTCAGCAATAGCGCGGCCAGCCAGGGGCCGATCTGGCCCTTGCCTTCGGTGGCTTCCTGCCATTGTTCGCGGATGGTCGGGTTTTCATCCAGACGGAGCATGCGGACGACTTTGTTGGCGACGCGCTCGCTGTTGATGATGTCGACCTGGGTGGCCATGTAGGCGGGGGCCATCAGGCCAGGCAAGAGAACGCCGGCAACGGGATCAGGGGATTTGACGTCAAGGACGACGGCGGTGCTGGCTGAAAATTCTTCGGGAAGGATCAGGCTTATTCCAAGCACGGTGAATATCGTGCCCAGAAAGATGTAGATCACCAGCTTGCGGCGCGCCCAGAGGATGAGCAGGAATTGTTGCAGGGTCATGGTGGGGTGGCCTTAGAACAGGCTTTCGCGTACGTAGATGACGTCGTCCGCCAGGACGGGCTCGTGGGCTTCGAGGGAAAGCTTGGTGATTTCGCCACCGGGCATGCGGCGGTTGACGCGAATTCGGCTCTCGGTGCCGCGCAGGGTGGGGCCGCCGGCCTGGGCCAGGGCTTGCTGCACGGTCATGCCGCGCTCGATGCGGTAGGAGCCGGAGCGCTGGGCTTCGCCGTAGATGTAGAAGACCGGGGCGCGGTGGATGTAGAGGATGTCGCCGCCGGCGACGAGGACGTCGTCTTCGCTCTTGTTGTTGATGAAGATGGCGGGGAAGTCGATTTCGCGGCGGAAGGGTTTGCCTTCGCGGATGCCGGTCATGACGATGGTGTCGGCGCCTTGCGGGGCAATGCCGCCGGCCATGGCGAGGACGTCGGAAATGCGGTTGTTGGCGGTTTCGAGCGGGAAGCGGCCGGGGCGGTTGACCTGGCCGAGTACGGAGACCTGGTTGCCGCGCACCTGGATGAGGATGATGTTGACCTGCGGTTTCTGGACGAATCCGCCGTCCTTGAGGCCTTGAGCGATGCGCTTTTCGGCGGCTTCGATGCTCAGGCCGCCGATGTCGACGGTGCCGATCAGCGGGTAGGTGATGGTGCCGCTTTCGGAAACGCGGCTGTCGAGGGTGAGGTCGGGGTTCTGGAAGACGACGATGCGGATGGCGTCGCCCTGGCCGAGTTTGTAGTCGACATTGGTGCGCGGCTCGGCGACGGCCGTTGTGGCGGTCAGCGAGAGCGCGCTTAGCAGCAGCCAGAGGGTGGCCAGCAGGCGGTTGATTGCCTTGGTCATTGAGGAGGCTTCCTTGTGGGTGGCGGCGCTGATCATTTCAGACCGGCGACGCCTTTTTCGATGGCGCTGGCGACCGGCTTTTCAGTGCCGGTGGCGGCCGGGGCGGGGGCCGGTTCTGCGGCCGGGGCGGCAGCTGGTGCGGCAGCCGTTGCGGCCGGTTGGGCGGCTGGCGTTGCGGCGGGCTTGGCGAAATCGCCGACCAGTTCGATCTTGGCGGCTTCTTTCAGCTTTTTCATTTCTTCGGCCACGGCCTTGCCGTTGCGCTGGTTTTGCAGGAATTGCTGGATGCGCGGCTTGGCGGCGGCTTCGTCGACCGGGGCGGCCTGCGAAGCGACGATGCGCATGACGAAGGCTTGTTGCGGGCCGTCGATCAGGGCGGTCTGGCCGTCTTTCATCTGGGCCAGCTTGGGCAGCAGTTCGAGCGGCAGTTGTTCGGCGGCACGGACGCCGGCGTTGCCGCGGGCGGGGATGTTCTTGCTCTTGAGCCAGGCGGCGATTTCTTCCATGGGCTTGCCGGAGGAGACGATTGCCTTGAGTTCGTCGAGCGGCGCGCCGGTCTTGGCGATGGCCAGTTCCTGCATGTTGTAGAGGCGGCGCTTGGCGAAGAGGTCAGGGTGCTCGTCGTAGTATTTCTTGATCTCGTCGTCGGCGGCCTTGGGCTGGGCGGCGGCGATCTGCTCAAGATAGGCGCGGGCAAGGATTTCGCGGCGGGCGGATTCGATGTTGAGCAGCACGTCGGGGTTGCGGTCGAGCTTCTTGGCGATGGCTTGTTCGACGGCGATCTGCTGGTCGACGAGGCGATCGAGGATTTCCTTGCGGGCCTGGGCGGCGTTTTCGTTGGTGACGCCGGAGGCCTTGGTGAGGACGGCATTGATTTGATGAACCGAGATTTCGGCGCCATTTACCTTTGCTGCGACCTGCGTCGCACCCTTGCTCCCGGACTTGTCGTCATTGCAGCCGGCAAGCGGCACGGCGATGACCAGGGCGCAGATGAGTGAAGGCAGGGTTTTCTTTGCGGTATTGGCAAACATCGAAAGCGATTCCTTTTAAGAGATGGGGGCTATGACAACCGGAAGGCGATTCTAGGAAGCTTAGATGTCAAAATGATTAAGGCCGCGATATGCGGATCAGTCCGCTTGTTTTTTGCGGCCATTTCCCGTGCCGGCGGGAATATTTGCGCTAGGGAGGAAATATTTCCTGTTTCCTGGCCGCGATGGTGTGGCATTTTTTCAGCCGCAGATGCGATGGGCGCGACCGGCCTTTACAAAAATATACAAATCTCTATGCATCTGGAATTGACGTAGCGGCGCGGGTTTTCGCTACTCTAGTCTGATCGGACTAGGTTTTTCGCGGTTCCGCATGAGGGTTTTCGAAATATTTGACACGCAAGATTACTGTCAGGGTGGTATTGCCTTCGCAAATTGAGGGCGTGTCACTGATATTTCGATACGATAGAAGGAGTTTCCCCATGACCTTTAGACTCAAACCCCTGGCCGCTGTTTTCCTATTGGCAATCGCCGCTGCACAGGCCAACGCAGCCACCGTAACGCTGGATGGCGAGCATTTCACGATCAGCTATGAGACGGAGGCGCAGTACCTGTTCGGCGTCCCTCGCTTGGTCGATTCGACGCTGGTTTTCGGGCCGAGCGGTTCGGGTTTCGCGGCCAAAAGCTATGGCGGTAACAACGTTACCAATGCGACGTTTTCTTTCTTCATCACCGCTGATCCCGGCTACAAGGTCTCCAGCTTCAATCTGTATGAAGGCGGCGACTACATGCTGATTGGCGACGCCAGCGTGGTTTCGCTCGGCGGCGAGCTCCGCGTCAAGCCGGTGGGTGAAGCAGTGATGACTGCAGCCATCAGGCCAAGCCTGCCGCTGACCACCCATACCTCGTTTGAACGATTTGCGACGACCGATTGGGATACGACTGCCAGCATCAGACCAACGGCTAAGCTGACCAGTGCCCAGGTCAGTATCGAGAATATGTTTTACTCCTTTGCTTCCTCCAGCCAGCGCGGCTACGCCTTTATTGAAATGAAGAACGTCGAACTTGGCTTCGTTTTGACGCCGATTCCGGAACCGGCGTCTTACGCCATGCTGCTCGCCGGCCTCGGCATGATGGGCTTCGTCGCCCGTCGGCGCAGCCAGGGTTGATTGAGGCGGGGTGAATAAGGGGCCGGGAAGTTTCCGGCCCCTTTCTTACAGCGCGAACCCGGTATTGCCTGGCAAACTTCGGGCCTCTCGCGGAAACATCCGCTCGGCATTGGCATCCAGAGGCATATGCGGGAATTTTGTCTGGACCAGATCGATGACGGCCTGGGCTTGTTGCCGATCTCGACTTCTTTTTATGGCTTCCCGGTCGGGCTGATCGCTCAGCCATCGCTTGTAAACAGCAAATGCTCGCGGGTCGGGGCTGACCATCGGGGCAGGCAAGCCATCCTGACCGATAACCACTGAAGCAAACTTTTCGCTGGCTAACAGCCATTTGATGTTCGGCAACCAACTCGGCCTTGAGTCGTTTTCGGCCAGCAGATTTTTTTCTCCCCGTTTCCGGGGGGGATTGGGTGTCTGTTTCACCAGGTCGACGTAGAAACCCTCCTTGTTGATTGCCCGGAAGCTGCCGCGCCCCGTGGCCTCAAACGAGCGATCGACCTTGCGGAGAATGGCCAGGACTCCTGCGTCCATGACCTCATTGTCGAGCAAGGCCAGTTTCAGCCGGGTCTGCGAATCCCAAAGAAGATCGACATCCGTCGTGGCTAGCAGCCCTGAGTCGAACATGACGCCAGCAACCGATTCGTAGCCGTACATCGCGTTCGTGCCGATCACCATCAAGTTTTTGCCCAACAGCCCATAGTTGTCGAGTTTGCGAAGCAGCGCAGCAACCAGGGACGGTACGCGATTGATCAAGACGCCGCGTGCCATACCGGCAAGTTCATGGACCGAAGCCTCCAGGGAGGCTTCCCGTTCTTTTGCCCTTGCCTTGCCGGCAATAAACTCCTCGTAGATGGCTTCTGTTTCCGGAGATCGTCTCCCAAAACCTTTTGTGCCCCCTCGGCGATTGATCACCTTGACGAGATAGTCCTGGCCATTGACCGACTTCCAGTGAAAGCCACCGGCATACTGTTGTGCTGTGCGAACAGCTTCCCGGTAGCCTTCATAGGTTTGCTTCAGATCAATCGATATTCGCCGTTGATTTGATGATAACTCACTGAAATTCATATGTTTTCCTTTCATCTGTTAAAAAATAGCAGATTGAAAGGAAAATATCAAATAATCATTGTGTTAGGTTGGTTATCTCTTTCTTGGCCTGACCGGCCGATCAGGGTGGTTGCATGAAGGTGAAAAATTGCCCCCTCTCCCCGGCCCTCTCCCCCAACGTGTTGGGGGAGAGGGGGTGGGTTTTCACGCGAATAGGATTTGCGCGAATGCCAGGCTTTGTGCCGGACGAGGCGGGAATCCAGAAAAATCAAGGAACAGGCTCCCCGCCTCGCCCGCCGCGAAGCGGAGTCCCGGGTGTGTCGAGGCCGCGGGGATGACGAGTACTTCGGTGTCTCTTTAGCGATGAATGATCAAATCGCTTTGCGGAAATCCGGCCAGGAAGGTTTCCAGTGCGACTGGGGTTAGTGGGCGGCTGAAGTAGTAGCCTTGCATTTCGTCGCAGCCCAGTTCTTTCAGCATTTGCATTTGCGCCTTGGTTTCGACGCCTTCGGCCAGGATGCGCAGGTTAAAGCTCCGGGCGATGCCGACGATGGCCTGGATAATGGCGGTCGAATCCTGGTCGGGGCTCAGGTCGCGGATGAATGATTGGTCGATTTTGACGCAGCTGATCGAGAATCGGCGCAGGTAGTTCAGTGATGAATAACGGGTGCCAAAGTCATCAATGGAGATTTGGAAGCCGGCGTGCCGTAACTTGTCTACCTTTGAAATGACGCTCTCGGCATCTTTCATCAGCAGGTTTTCGGTAATTTCGATTTCCAGGGCGTCGTTTGGCAGCAAGTGCTGTTTTATCGGCTCGACGATGCGTTCGAGCAGGTCGCATCGGGCAAATTCCGACGGGGAGAAATTGACGCCCAGCTTCAGTTCGTGAAAGCCCTTTTCGTGCAGCCTTTTGAGTTGGGCGCAACCGGTCTTGAGAACCCAATCGCTGATGGCGACGATCATTCCCGTTTCTTCGGCCAGCGGGATGAAGTCATCGGGCGAGATCAGCCCTTTTTGCGGATGGCGCCAGCGAATCAATGCTTCAACGCCGACGATGGCGCGTTGCGGGATGTTTATTTGTGGCTGGTAAAGCAATTCGAATTGATTGCCTTCCTTGATGGCCAGACGCAGGTCGTTTTCCAGCGATATACGTTCAACATGCACAGTATTCATCGTTGGTTTGAATTCCAGGAAGCCGTTTTTCCCGCGTGACTTGGTCTGGTACATCGCAATGTCCGCACTGTGAATCAGTGCCTCGGAGTGCTCTCCGTCATCCGGGTAGATGGCTATGCCAATGCTGGCCGTGGCCAGGAAGTCATGTTTTCCGACAAAAAATGGGCGTTTGAGCTCGCTGAGCATTTTCCTGGCAATGCCGGAAATGTCTTCCACACTGTTGATGTCCGGCAGGAGAACGGTGAATTCATCGCCTCCCTGACGAGCCAGCGTATCGCCCGAGCGCAGGCAACTACGGATGCGGAGCGCGAATTCTTTCAGTAGCAGGTCGCCTTCCTTGTGGCCATAGGTGTCATTGATCAGTTTGAAGCGATCAATGTCGAGAAACATCACGCCGATGCGCTGGTTACGCCGCTTGGCCTGGGTGATCGCCAGTTCCAGCCGGTCCATGAACAGGGTTCGATTGGGCAAGCCGGTCAGAAGGTCATGGAAGGCCTGGTAGGCGATGGTTTCTTCGGCCCGTTTGCGCTCGGTAATATCGCGTGCCACGCCCGCCGTGCCCCGGAGCTGTTGGCTGGAATCATCATTTTTTGAGGTGTAGATGCCTTGCGCGCTGAGAATGGCGACGATGCTCTGGTCATCCGAATGGCGGCCATGCGGATGTTTGTTTTTGAGGCGCACTTCGAAATTGGTGGTGGCACGATCGCCAATCCGGCGTTCATCGAAGGCATGGCGTGCTTTTTCCCGGTCGTCTTCATGAACGATGACCGAATAATGCTGGCCGATCAGTTCGGCTGGCTTGTAGCCGAGCAGGGCATGGACCCGGCCGTTGATGAAAAGAAAATTGCCCGCGGTGTCTACGGTGTAGATCAGGTCGGGTGACTGTTCGACCAGGAAGCGATGGAGATGCTCGGATTGTTCGAGTCGTGCCGCCATCAGCGCGTGCTTTTTTTCCATCTGCCGACTGTGCAGAACCCGCTCGACCGCCTGAATGAGATCTTCCGGGTCGCAGTGTTTGCGGAGGAACTCAAAAGCGCCGCGACGCAGGGCAAGAATGGCGGAGTCAATCGATTCATCGGCACTGAACACGATAATGGCGGTTGAGATGTGGCTGTCGGCTAGCCACTCCATGATGTCCATGCCGCTGATGTCGGGTAGCTTCAGGTCAAGAATGACGACATCGATGTCGCCCTTGGCCAGACGCTGGATTGCCTCCTTGCCGGTGCTGCTTTCTTCAATGATCCGCCCTGGCGCCGCCAGCAGGACACGGTAGGCGCTCCTGAATCTGGGTTCGTCGTCGACCAGCAATACTTTCTCGGGAGCGTCGCTCTGCGGGTTGGCGAGATGCCGGGCTATTTCCGGGCTGGAGATGGAGTTCATTGTTCTTCGGTTCCGGCTGCGCCTGCCGCAGCAGTTGCATTCAGGCTTCGGGCAGAAACAGTGCCTGCGGCGCCGGGGCCAAGTTTCGGTAGCAGCAGCGCAATGCTTGTCCCCTTGCCGGCCTGGCTACGGCAGGTGACGGGGATTCCCTGTTTGCTGGCGAGTTGGCCAACGATGGAGAGTCCGATTCCCCGCCGCCCGGCGTGGGTGGGATCGGGCGGCGCATGGATTGATCGCATGGCCGCATCGGACATGCCGGAACCGTTGTCATCCATCCGGATCTGGACGTAGTCCTGACCGTTGTGCACCACGTAGTCGGTCAGCGAAATCTTGAATTGTTGCCCTTGGGTCAATGCTTCAGAGGCGTTTTTCCAAAGGTTCAGCAATATTTGCTTCAGCGTGTCCCGTTGGCAAATGATCTTGAGCGGCTCATTGGGCAGGCTGGTCTCGACCTTGATTCCCTTGCTGTGAAAGAGGGCTGCGCCATAGAGCATCAGGAGTTCCTCGATCAGATCGCCGATGTCCAGTTCGCCGCCCGAGGGTTTTTCTTGCGGAATCTCGCTCATGCGGCTGACGATGCCCGCCACCCGATCAATTTCTTCGGCCAGTATCTCCAGTTCTTGTCGAACTTCCGTGTTGCCGGGCAGTTTTCGATCGAGGATTTTCAGGTAGCTCTTGATGATCCCCAAGGGGTTTCCTGCCTCGTGACTGACGCGATGCGCTTGTCGCGCAAAGCGGCTGGCCGCTTCGTTTTCGGCTTGCTCGCGGTAACTCTTTGCTTCTCGCAAGGCATCGAGGCTGATTGCCGCTATTTTTCCGAAATTGAGCAGCCAGGGCAGGCGCCGGGTGAGGCGCTCGAATTGCCCGGCGCTGAGGCCGCAGACCATGACGCCAATGACATGCCGACGGGCCATCATGGGAATGCAGAGCAGCCCGTTTGTCCCGAGGGCACGGGCGAATTGCAGGTCGATCAGCGAATTTCGGCCGGCGAATCTGGCCTCGAAGGTGCAGCAGAGTTCCTGGCGAACGACTGCCGCGGCGGCCAGAGAGCGCTGTTCTTCCGGCGGAAATTCAACCTGCCTGAAAATGGCCGGCTGACCGCCTATGGTTTTCCCCGACAGTTTTCCATCGCTCGGGTCGGCGAACAGAAAGGCCACCCGGTTGAGATCGAACAGAATCCGGGCAGATTCCTTGAGCGACAGCAGAATCTCGGCATCGCTTTCGAGGGCAAAAAGGTCTTGCTGCAAAGGTTGCAACAAGGCCATGCCACCGAGCATTGCGGCGATTTCGGATTCTGTATCGTCAATGTCGACAACGGCTTTCGGCGCGCTGCTCAGTTTTTCCCAAACGCGGAGCCCCGACAGCTTTTTCGGCAACTGCATGTTGAGCGCCTCGCCCAGCATCAGGGCTCTCTGCTCTGCCTGGTTGCGCAATTCCAGCAGCTTCTCGGCGCGGTTGGCGCCAAACAGGGCGTTTTGGTGTGCGGCCAGCGCTTCGCTGATTTCCTCGTTGGCGACCAGGGCATGCGCCATCCAGATGAGCTGGGGCAACGCGGCTGCGGTGACAATTTCTTCGGCGGCGGCGTGATGAAACAAAATGCCATCGGCGAAGGCTGAATCAAGTTGCCACTGGTCGGTCAGCCAGGTACCAATTTCGCCATGATTAACCCCGAAGCGCTCGGTCTCCAGCGATGTCTGGAGCGTCTCGTCATGGCTGCTGCCCAGCAGTTCGGCATAGGGCGTACCGAGGGCAGAGAGCAGAATCAATTCGCCGATATCGTGAAGCAGCCCGGCCATATAGGCTTCTTCGGGATGAGGGTAGTCAATGCTTGTTGCCAGGCTCCGAGCCAATTCAGCCACCACCAGCGAGTGACCCCAGAACGCAGAAAGGTCGGGGGTCGAGGCGCCCGAGCTGCGATTGAACAGGCTTTGAATCGAGAGGCAGGTTGCAATCGAGCGCACCAGCCGTGTGCCCAGGGCCACCAGACAGGTATCAAGACTGTTCAGCGCCGTTCCCCGGCGGAGCGATGGCGAATTGGCCGCGGTCAGCACCCGGGCGGCCAGCCCGGCATCCTGTCCCACCAGTTGCGCCAGTTCACACATGCTGGACTGGTTGTCGTCGGCCAACTGCATCAGGCGAAGCAGCACCTGCGGCGGGGAGGGCACCTTTCCGGACTCAATGGCTTGGGCGATAGGCTCAGGCAGTTGGCGCATCTGTTTCTCGCGAATGTGCGGCAAGCAAATGGATGTTCCGACAGTGTGTGGACTGCATCAATCAGAAATCCTCAAGGCATCGCCTCCGGGGAGGTTCTGATCAATTCGGAAATGAATCCCCGCTTTCGCACCCCAAGGGTACTTCCTGCGGGGCGCGGGGATGACGGTTTGATCAGTGTTTCCCTAGGGCAAGCCCAAGTCATATTACGCTTTGGCAACAATGTGTTCAACAAAGGCTCCAGAGGCAAAACGCCTATGGTTCCAGGATTATTTTCAAGAAGCGGGGTACTCAATACTGACCAACCAATGGCTGGCGAAATTAGTCGTTTTACAGACTAAAGTAATAGACCGTCAAAATAGTGTTTATTTGTTGCAGTCATATGAAGTTGCCCCCTCTCCCCGGCCCTCTCCCCCAACTCGTTGGGGGAGAGGGAGCGAAACCGCACGATGCCCGGCGTTCGGGCGCTAGCCAACGTCCCCGACAAATTTGGGGAGAGGGAGTGACTCCGTGGGGCGACTGCCGGTGAGGCGTTTTTACCTCCTGGCCGGCCAAAATTAAAAAACCCGCCGGAAATATCTTCGGCGGGTTTTTTGGGGCTGTTCAGCGATTGCCGCTAATTGCCTTCAGTCAATCCTGATCGCTCATGGTCAAAAGACGAAATTGCCAGGAATGGCCACCGCGCAGCCCTGGTTCTTGAGCAACACGAGGTTGCGGCTAACGGCGCTGCCAGCTGCGTCGGTATCGATGCTGATGGCGGCGTCGTTGCCGACAGCCTTGCAGGTGACGTAGCCGTTGGCAATCGGATTGGCGCTGGTGATGCCGACGGACTGCAGCAACTGGGTGAGCACGATGCGGTCGATGCCCGGCTGGAAGTCGGTGATCGTATCGATGCCATCACGCAGGCTGGTGAACACGAACTGGTCGGCGCCGCCGCCGCCGGTCAGCGTGTCGCTGCCGATGCCGCCGGTGATGACGTCGTCGCCGGCGGTGCCGACCAGGCTGTCACGGCCGGCTGTGCCGCCGATCGGCTTGAGCAGGTTGAGGCCGATGACGACCGGGTCGTGATCCGAGGAGCGATAGACCGTGTTCGAGTAGTAGTCCGGGCCGCAGGTGGTGCAGGCCGGCTGCTTGTACTCGGTGTTGTAGTCGATGATGGCCGGTTCGTCGGCATTGATGCGCCAGTGAGCCGCGCCGGTGATCTGGTTGCTCAGGCTCGTGGTGGCCAGGGCGTGATCGAGGTAGCCGGCTTCGCCGTCGAAGACATAGGAGTAGCCGAGGTCGCTGAAGCGATCGACTTGGTCGACATAGCCGTTGGCGGTGAAGTCGAGAATCGGATCTTCCTTGCCGTAGGCGTTCAGGTCGCCGATCACGATGACATCGTTGTCGCCGCTGGTGGTCTGCAGATTCTGCACGGTATTGCGCAAGGCCTGGGCCTGTTCGGTGCGCAGTTCGTTCCAGCAACCCTGGCCGTCGCCCTGGTCGGCGTCGTTGCCGGAGGTCGGGCAGCTGCCCTTCGACTTGAAGTGATTGACCACGACGCTGAATTTCTCGCCATTGGCGGCGGAGAAAGTCTGCATCAGCGGCGGCCGGTTGTGGATCGGGTTGGTATCGGAAATGGACTGCCCGACCGTGCCAAGCTTGGCCGGCTTGTAAATCATCGCGACGCGGATCGCATCGGTGCCCGTGCCGCCGTTGGGCAGCGCGACGCTGGCGTAGGTGCCGGCGCCGAGATCGGCATTGAGCGCATTGACCAGGTCGAGCACGGCGATATTGCCGTTGTTCTCAATTTCCATCAGGCCGACCACATCGGCGTTGAGCGCCTTGATGGCGGCAACGATCTTGGCCTTCTGGCGGGTGAATTCGGCAGCGCTGTCGGCGCCGCGGCAATCGCTGCGGGTGCCGCTCGGGGCGCAGGAGGCGCCGGATTGATCAATGGTGGTGAAGTAATTGAGCACATTGAAGCTCGCCACCTTAATGTTGCCGCCAACGGCAACCGGTGCCGTGGTGCGCGGGTTGGCGCGGGTGAACACCGGGGCGACGGTGGGGTGGATGCGGTAATCGCCAAACCCGGTGTTGTCGCTGGTGGCCAGGCCGTAGTCGATGACGCCAGTGATGCCGTCGAGGGTGTCGCCAGCGCGCACGGTGTTGTCGGCCGCCATATAGGGCGTCGGGTTGGGGTTCTGCAGGCTGGTGCCGTCGTCGAGCAGGATGCGGCGGCGGGCGTTTTCGTCAGCCATGACGATGGCCTCGACGCTGCCGGCCGGATGACGGTTGGTCGGCTTTTCGAGGCGGCCGCCGGCGGCTACCGTGAGTTGGCCAAAACGGCCGAGGAAGTAATTCTGGCCGACGGTCAACGGGCCTTCGATGCGGACCAGCATGCCTTCGTAGCGTTCCAGATCGCCTTCGGTAACTTCGGGGAAGGTGATGGTGGTCGGCGCGATGCTGGCGCCAGTGCCGAGCACGGTGATGGCCGGGCTGGTCAGTTCGGTCAGCGGATTAGCGGCAGTGCCGGCATTGCTCAGGGCGCCGACGTTGTATTCAGCCACCGTGGCGGCAACGCGGACACGGTTGCCCACCGCGACGGTCGGCGCGGTGCTGGTGTAAACGTAGATGCCTTCCGAGGTGGTTTCGTCGGTGTCCGGGTTTTCGTCCTGCATGAAGAAACCGGCGTTGGTCAGCTTGGTGACAACGCCCTGGGTGGTGACGTTCTGGCCGAGCAGCGGGCTTTCGGCGCCGTTGCCCTGGATGGCGTGGATAGCCGTGGTGCCGCTGATGGCGACGTTGACGGTACAGCTGGAAACCTGGGCTTCGTCGTTGGCGAAGTTGACGACAACGGCGTAGTTACCGGCGGCAACGCTGCCGGCGACGTTGAGCGCGACAGAGGCGGCGGCGCCATCGGTGGTCGCTGCGCTCAGTGCGCCGAGCGAGAAACCGGCCGGGGTGCCGTCGGCGAGGCTGGCGGCATTGACGCGGCTGTCGGCGTCGGTGGCGGTGAGCAGGATGCTGCCGCCTTCGCCCTGGGCCAGGCTGCCGGCTGGGCAGGTGGCGGAAATCGCCTGATTGATATCGCCGCCACCGCCATTGCCGCTGATCACGATGTCATCGATGCCAACCCATTCGTCGTTGCCGACGGCGTTGGCAGTGATGATGCGAACCTGGAGTTGCGGCTGGTTATCGGCGGCGGCAGGCAGTGTGACGCTGACTGGTGTCACCTGGGTGGCGCTGCCGGCGGTGGTGGCGTCGGCCACGTAGGCAGCCGGCACGTTGATGAAATTGCCGCTGCTGCCGATGCGGTATTGCAGGGCGACCGGTTGGGCCGCGTTGTCGGTCGTGCTGTCGAGGTCGCGCAGGTTGTAGGCGACCTGGATGTTCTGGAAACCGGTGGTGTTGAGGTAAATAATCAAGTTTGGCGAGTCGCCTGTTCCCGAGCCGTTCAAACCGATCACCGGGTTGGCAATCTCAAACTCCGCGACGCCACCAGCGGCTGTGGTGTTGTTGAGCAGTGTCTGACCCTGATTCGCCGTAACGTTGGTGACCGCAGAAAGGTCGAGCAACAAGGTCTGCGGATTGACGCCAGTTGCCTGCGAGCCGTTATCGCCGCGATAGCCGATGATGCCCGGCACGCCGGTCCAGTCATTGTTGGTGCTGATCAGCCCGGTATTCGACCAGTTCTGGCTGAACGGGAGTGTTTGATAGGTGGCATCGGCAATGGCCGGGGCCATGGCGGCGATCAGGCTGGCGGCGATGATGCTGCGGGCGAATTGGTGCGTTGTCGAAGTACGGATTTTCATGGCGTGTCACTCATGGTGAATGTGGATTGGGAGCCGTCGGGCTTCAGAAAAATCTAAAAAAATGGCCCCCGCAGGAGCCAATGCCGTTCAGTTAGTGGAAAAACTCTTGAGTTTGTCGTTCCCGCGAAGGCGGGAACCCAGTAAATGCGTGGTGCCTGGATTCCCGCTTTCGCGGGAATGACGCTTAACTGAGCCGCATTGCCCCGCTGGAGCCATTTCGTGATTCGTTTGATTGATTCCTTGGAGGCTCAAAAGCCCTTGGCGCGGCGGCGGGCGATCAGGCCCATCAGGCCCAGACCAGCCAGGAACATGGCGTAGGACTCGGGTTCCGGTACGGCGGCGTAGATGACGTTGCCGGCACCGCTGAGCCCCAGGCTGCTGTCGTAGGCCACGAAGGCATCGGAGGTATCGAAAGAGCCAGGCACGCTCGAGAAACCGGTGGTGCCCCACGTGGCGCTGTAGGAAAGGCCGGCGAAAAGGCCGTTGTAGAACTTGACTTCGGCAACGGAGCCGCTTTCAAAGTGAGACACACCCCAAACGTTGCCCAGAAAGTTCATGCTCAGGCTGCCGACGCCGAGATACTCCTCGCCGGATTTGGTCAGGGCGCTGTCGTCGAAACTGAACAGACCAGTGAAACTTTGGCCGATCAGCGAGCCGGAATCCATCATGCCGGAGAAGCTATAGGTGGCTGCCTGGGCAGACGGGAGGGCGGCCAGCAGAAGGGCTGCGAGTGCGGTAGTGCGGAAAAGTCGTTTCATGGGGAGTCTCTGGTCTGATCAACGATTGCGACGGCGGGCGATGCCACCGATCAGGCCAAGACCGGCCAGCATCAGGGCGTACTGCTCGGGTTCGGGGACGGCTACGACGGTGAATTCACCGCCGAACATGCCGCTCAGGCTGGCGTCGATCGGGCCGCTGGCGTTCATGTGTACTCCCTGCGAGGCCGACAGGATGATGACGTCGCCGGCCTGCAGCGTGAAGGCGAAATTGACGTTCTGGTCGGCCATTTGCTGGGTGCTGAAGTTGCCGAGCTCGCTGCCACCGGTATTCAGGACACGCAATCTGGTCTGGTAGGTACCTTCGGAGCCGGCAACCAGGTTGTTATAGGTCGAAGAGAGGCCGGCGAAGCTGACATTGACCGTCTGGCCGACATCACCGCTATCGGCAACGACCTTCAGCTTGATGGTCTTTTCGACGGCAGTGGCGATCCCGTAGTACTCGATGGTATTCGGCGAACTGAAGCTGACCGACGTCGAAAGATTGATGAACGTGCCGTCGAGGAAATCACCGGCAGCGTAACCGGTATGTGTGTAGTCACCGGTCGTTTCACCGTCGGAGACCATTGTCCCGAAACTTTCGCCGCCGGAGCTATAGCTGCCGAGATAGCTGAAGTCGTTGAAATCGACCGTACCGGTGTAGCGGCTGCTGGCAACGTAGTCGATGACCTCGAAATGGGCGGCTTGTGCGGAAACGGCGCCGACCAGCAGCAGGGAGGCAAGCAGGGGTTTGATCAGATATTTTTTCACGATGGGAATCTCCAAATCTCGTCAGGTATCAGTTCTTGGTGATGCGGTTCATCGGGCCGGGCGCGACGCCGTTGCCACCATTCGCCGACAGGTTGGCTTGCAGGTATTTTTCGAAGGCATCGGTATCGACATCACCACCCAGGCGGTTGGTGCCTTCCTTGAGCACGGCAAAGCCGTCGCCGCCGTCGGCCAGGAAGCTGTTGACCGTGATTGCGTAGTAGGCCGAAGGATCGACAGCAACGCCATTGATGGTGATGCTGCCGATACGATCGTTACAGGCGTTGGCGAGGGTGTAGCTGTAGTTGAAGCCCTTTGAAACCTGCAGGATGCGTTGCGAGGCTTGCCCGTTGCAGGCGGCGAACTGGGTTTCAAGCAGGGTCTTGATCTGGGCGCCGGAGACCGTCATGGTTACCAGCGAATTGCCGAAAGGCTGGACGGTGAAGGCATCGCCGTAGGTAACCTGGCCGCCATCGTGGTAGGGCAGATCGGCGCGGATACCGCCCGGGTTCATGAATGCTGCGACGGCGCTGCCAAAACCGACGTCGTCCGTGGCATCGAGTTGGGCATCGGCGATGACATCGCCCAGCGGGGATTCACCCGCGGAGTTTGCGCTGCGGCTGATGGCGGTGCTGATCTTGCCGATAACGCGAGCCTTGGGTATGGCAGCCATGCCGTCGTAGTGGGCGACGAGATCGGTCAGGGCCGGATCTTCGGCGGTGGTGGTGCCGGTGGCGATATTGGTGGCCGCGATCGAAACGACGTTCTTGGTCCTGGTGTCGATGACCATGTCGATGTCGCTCAGGTAGCGGGCATATTGGCCGGCTGAAGTGACACGCTTGTTGTTGATCACGCAGTTGTAGGCAGCGTGGGTGTGTCCGGAGATGACCAGGTCGACTTCGGCGTCGAGGCGATTGACGATATCGACGATCGGGCCGGAGATGCCGGTGCAGTCGTTATGCTTATCTGCTGCGGTGGTGGTGTCGACCCCGCCTTCGTGGATCAGCACGACGACGCTCTTGATGCCCTGGGCCTGCAGGGTCGGGATCATGGCATTGACGGTATCGGCTTCGTCCTTGAACGAGAGGCCGACGATGCCGGACGGCGAAACGATGGTCGGCGTGCCTTCCAGCGTCATGCCGATGAAGGCGACCTTGTTGCCGAGGAAGCTCTTGACGCCGACCGCCGGGAAGACGGTAGAGCCCGAGGCGGTTTCAACCACGTTGGCCGCCAGGAACTTGAACTTGGCACCGGCGAATTCCTTATCGGCGCGTTTGTCGACATCGAGGCCAAGGCCGGAATAAGCGTCGGTCGGATGGTTGCCGCCGTTTTGCATGCGCAGCAGTTCATCCTTGCCTTCGTCGAATTCATGGTTGCCGACGGCATTGAAATCGATGCCGATGCGGTTCATTGCCTCGATGGTCGGCTCATCCTTGAACAGGGCCGAGGTCAGCGGGCTGGCGCCGATCATGTCGCCGGCGGAAACCACGGCGTTCAGGCTGTTCTGGGCGCGCAGCTCGTTGATTTTGGTCGAGAAGCGGGCGACACCAGGGTTGCTGGACGAACCTTCGCCGGCCTTGATGTAGCCGTGGAAGTCGTTGAAGCCGATCAGCTTGACCTTGATCGTCTTGCCAATGCCGGAGATCTGGGCGGCGCTCATCAGCTTGGCGCGCTCGGTGGCGTTGATCTTGCCCTGCTTGAGCAGGTTGAAGGTGACGGTGGAAACGTGCGACAGGAAGGCAGCCTGGCTGCCCCACTGCTGTTCATCATCGAGAATCTGGTCATCGATGGTGCAGGCGCCGGCAACGACGCGGTTGGCAATGCCGGAATCGGTCGGGCCGAAGGTAACGGTGGTCGAGGCATCCGGGCAGGCAGCGAAAGCAGGCGCGGCAAAGGCGCTGGCCAGAACGAGGGCCAGGGTGGACAACTTGAGCATGGGGTACTCCTTGGGGGGCAGGGGGCAAGAAAACGGCCGGGGCAGGCCCGGCCGGTCAATTGGAATGGGTGCTTAGCGGCGGGTGCGACGACGAGCGATGGCGCCCATCAGGCCGAGACCGGCGAAAAGCATGGCGTAGCTCTTCGGCTCGGGAACGGCCAGGGTGAAGGCGGTGGTGTCGATCACCTGTGCGCTCTGGTCGCCGCCGATGATGATGTTCCAGTTTGCAGCGTTGTTCGCGACGGAGGCGTATTCGGCGAAGCTGGCCTTGTCGTTGCGCAACCCGGTGTACTGGGCAAAGTCGGTGCTGTTTGTCAGCTTGACTGCGGTGGAACCAACCGTCAGGCCGGCGTTCGTCAGGTTGGTTGCCGAGCTTTCGGTGGTCAGGCCGGCCAGGAAAGTGGTCGGCGCAGCAGCGGAACTGCCCAGGAAGGCGTAAATGGTGTCATCGGAAGCGCTGATCCCGTAGTTGGAGCCGGTGCCGGCAGCAAGACTGAGGGTGCCGACGGATGCGGAGATTACGTCGGGATTGAGGTCAACGTTTTCGGTGAAGAGAATCACGGTGCCGGCCTTGATGACGGACGTTCCCGTATTCCAAGCCATCGTGTGCTCGTTGGTGTCCGCCCACTTGCTGCCAGTCCACTCGTTATCGCCGAAGTAGATGGTGGTGTTCGCAGCGATATCGACATTGGTGACGATGGACCAGTGGTCGAAGTCGGCGTTGAAGCCCGTGAAGGCGATGTCGCCGGTATTGAGCGCAGCGTGAGCATTGACGCCGGCAGCGGCGAGCAGGAGTGCGAGTGCAGTTTTGCGAATCATGGTATTCCCCGGGGCATGTTTGTTGATGTCGGTTCCGAATGCTTACTTCGGATGCATGCCAGCATATGCATCTGGCGTGACAATCAATGTCCTGCCGAAAAGGGGAAACCTGAGCCGAACGGACTAGGATTTGGTGGCGGCTGAAATAAAGCGGGGAGGCATGGCCTCCCATGCTGTTTTGTTGGGAGGTGCTGGTTAATTCGGAAATGATGAATTGATCGGCGTCTCGTCATTCGAGCCGCATCGGCGCCCGCCTTTATCTAGGGAGGCGCTGATTAATTCGTCATCCCCGCGCAGGCGGGGATCCAGTCCGTTGATTTTTCTGGATTCCCGCCTGCGCGGGAATGACATTTCCGAATGAATCAGCGTTTCCCTAGCGGTGTTGTCGATCAGCCCTGAAAGCGGGCGAGGAATTCGCCGTGCTGGCGCCACAGGCGGCGCAGGCCTTCGACGCCGAGGTCTTCGCTGCTGCTGCCTTCCAGCCGGTAGAGCAGGATCAGCATGGCGCGCAGTTCGTGGCAGAGCAGGGGGTCGATGGCTTCGCTGCGGTTGCTGGCCGAATCGTGGTCGAGAAAGTGCCGCACAGCCGAGCGGTTGGCCAGGTCCAGGCCGCATTGCGGGGCCAGGTGGGCGATCAGGCGGCGCAGGGCCTGCATGTCTTCGGGGTGTTTCGTTTCGCCAACGCTGCGGTTCATCGGTTTCTCCCTTCGTCATGGCCGCCGCGGGCAGTCGATGCCCGGCGGCCGGATGTCGGGAGAGTATCGAGGCCGCAGGTTTCATCTGTGTGAAGGTCGAGATGAGCCGTCAATGGAACGCTGATTAAATCGTCATCCCCGCGAAAGCGGGGATCCATGCTTGAACTGGATTCCCGCTTTCGCGGGAATGACATTCCCGAATTAATCGGCGCCTCACTAATGGAATATATCGATCCATTTAACATACCTGTAACGCAGGCTTCCTAGCATGACGGACTTTTGTCCTGGTTCATCACGATGCGGATCCGATTGGATTGTTGCCTGAAAAATAGCTCGATTTTGTTGGCCATGGCCGTTGTCATGGGCGGATGTTCGCATCCGGCCTTCCGGGACGGGCTGGATTTCATGGCCGCCGGCAAGAAGGAAGAAGGGGTCGCCTCGCTGCAGAAAGCGGCGCGCGACCGGCCCCGCGATGCCGAGATCAAGGCGGCGATGGTTCGCCACAAGGGCGAAACGGTCGATACCTATCTGGATGAGGCGCAGCGCCAGCGGCTGAACGGCGCCCTCGAGGCGGCTGAAGCGGCTTATCTCCGGGCGCTCGCCATCGATGCGCGCAACGCCCGTGCCTTGCAGGGCCTGGAGCAACTGGCGGCGGACCGGCGCAATGCGGCGCAACTGGCCCAGGCCGAGCAGTTGTTCAAGAAGGGCGATCTGCTTGGTGCCGAGCGCATCGTTCGTACCGTGCGGGTGCAGGACCAGCTCAATCCCGTGGCGCGTGGCTTGCAGCAAATGATCGACCTGCAGCGCGAAAAGGAAATGAACCCGGCGTCCAGCCCGGCCGCCAGGGCCGCGATGATCAAGCCGGTGACGCTGGAGTTTCGCGATGCGACGCTGAAGTCGGTCTTCGAGGTGCTCTCGCGCTCGTCCGGCCTTAATTTCGTGTTCGACAAGGACGTCAAGGGCGATACCAAGGTCACTTTCTTCGTCCGCAACAGCCCGCTGGAAGACATTCTGCGGCTGATCCTGACGACCAACCAGCTGGAAAAACGCCAGCTCAACGACAACAGCTTCCTGATCTATCCGAATACACCGGCCAAGGCCAAGGAGTATCAGGAACTGGTCACCCGCAGCTTCTACCTGGCCAACGCCGATGTGAAACAGGCGCAAAGCCTGGTCAAGACGGTGGCCAAGAGCAAGGATGTCTTCGCCGACGACAAGCTGAACCTGCTGATCGTCAAGGACACGCCGGACGCCATGCGGCTGGTTGAGCGGCTGATCGAGTCGCTCGATCTGGCCGAGCCGGAGGTGATGCTGGAGGTCGAGGTGCTGGAGGTGACGCGCAGCCGCTTGAACGAGATCGGGCTGGATTGGCCGGATTCGATCAGCTACGGCCAGTTGCAGAGTCAGGCGACGACGACAACCATCGTCAACGGTGTGACACAAAGCGTGACTACACCGGGAGGCGCGCTTGCCGCCGGTTTTATCGATCTGAAAAATCGTAGCGGCCTGACCTCTTTTGCTGCCAACCCCGGCATGACCCTCAACCTGAAAGGCCAGAACAGCGACACCAACGTGCTGGCCAACCCGCGCATCCGCGTCAAGAACCGCGAAAAAGCCAAGATTCACATCGGCGAAAAGCTGCCGGTATTCACCACCACCTCGACCGCCAATGTCGGCGTTGCCGCGTCGGTCAGCTATCTTGATGTCGGCCTCAAGCTCGATGTCGAGTCGAATGTCACGCTCGACGACGAGGTGTCGATGAAGGTGGCGCTGGAAGTCAGCAGCATCGTCAAGGAAGTGACCGGGCCGTCCAATTCGTTGGCTTACCAGGTCGGCACGCGCAGCGCGAGCACCGTCTTGCGCCTGAAGAATGGCGAAACCCAGGTGCTGGCCGGCCTGATCAACGACGAGGAACGCAAGGCCACCAGCCATATTCCCGGGCTGGGCGAGATTCCCGTGATCGGCCGGGCTTTCGGCAGCCAGCGCGATACCTCGGTCAAGACGGAAATCATCCTGCTCATCACGCCGCGCGTCTTGCGCAACATCCACCGGCCCGATTTCGGGCAGCCGGCCTTGCCTTCCGGGACGGAATCGGCGGTTGGTTCAGCCGCCATGAGCATCAAGAACCAGGGGCCGAAGTCGCTTGGCGTGGCCGCGCGCGGTGGGGTTGCCGCTGCCGGCGGTGGGTCGGCCCGGGCTGTTCAGGCGCCATCGGCTGAATTCGTCGAAGCACCGGAGCGCGGCGCCGCCCTGCCGGCTTCGCCGCCCGAGGGCTTGCAGATTGCCGGCCCGGCCGAGGCCGCTGCCGGCAGCGAGGTCGAAATCAGCATCAGCGTGCCCGGGCAGGCGGCAGGGCTCCAGGTTGAGATTTCCTACGATCCGGCGTTGATGGAAGCCAAACAGCCATCGGCCAGCGCGCCGGGCCGCGTCAGTCTGCGCCTCGATCAGGGGCAGGGCGGTCTGCGCCTGCGCGTCCTGCCTGGCGCCAAGGGAGAAACGAGAATCGACGTCGTCAGCGCGGTGCTGGATAGCGGCGAGGCCTTGCCGGGGTCTTCGACCTCTCACGCGCTCAAGCTCAACTAGCCATGATCGACCTGCCCAATCGGGGTTTCACCCTGATCGAACTGGTTATTACCGTCGCCATCGTCGGCATTCTGGCGATGACGGCGATGCCGATCATCGAGGTGACGGTCAAGCGGCAGAAGGAAACCGATTTGCGGGCGGCGCTGCGCCAGATTCGTGCCGGCATCGACGCCTACAAGCGTGCGGTCGACGAGGGCAAGGTCGAGAAGAAGGTCGACGAGAGCGGCTATCCGCGCCGTCTCGAAGACCTGGATCAGGGTGTCGAGAATATTCAGGACCCGAACAAGACCAAGCTCTATTTTCTGCGCCGCATGCCGCGCGACCCGTTTTCGGACGATCCGGCCCTGACGGCAGCGCAGACCTGGGGCAGGCGCAGTTACGCCAGCCCGCCCGATGCGCCGCTGGCCGGCGTCGATGTTTTCGATGTCTATTCATTGTCCGGCGGGGTGGGCCTGAACGGCACGCCTTACCGCGAGTGGTGAGCCATGGCCGGCGCTAAAAAAGGCTTCACGCTGATCGAGTTGCTGGTCGTCATGTCGGTGATCGCCACCTTGCTGACCATCGCCGTGCCGCGCTATTTCCAGCATCTCGACCGGGCGCGCGAAGCATCGCTGCGCGAATCGCTGGCCGTGATGCGCGACGCGGTCGATAAATACCGCGGCGACACCGGCCGCTACCCGGAAACGCTGGAAGAACTGGTGACCAAACGCTACCTGCGCAAGGTGCCGCCCGACCCGATCACCGACAGCACTGAGAGCTGGGTGCTCGTCCCGCCACCCGACGAGCCGGGCCAGAAGAAGGTCTGGGACATCCGCAGCGGGGCCGAAGGGCAGGGGCAAAACGGCAGCGACTATTCGACATGGTGATGTGCGCCGGACGGCTGCCTTGCGGGGTGGGAAGTGAAACTGGTCGGCAGGCGGGTTTTACCTACCTCGGCCTGATGTTTGCCATCGCCATCGCCGGCATCGGGCTGGCCGGCACGGGCGTGCTCTGGCAGATGGAAAGCCGACGCGAGAAGGAAAAGGAACTGCTTTTCATCGGCGAGGAATACCGCCGCGCCATCGGCAGCTACTACGAAAAAACGCCGGGCGGTGACAAGCAGTACCCGGAAAAGCTGGCCGACCTGCTCCAGGACAAACGTTTTCCGAACCCGGTCCGCCACCTGCGCCGGCTCTACCGCGAACCGATGATGGCAGATGGCGAATGGGAGCTGATCCGGCAGCAAGGGAGAATCCTGGGTGTGGCCAGCCGCTCGCTGGAGAAGCCGATCAAGATCGCTGGCTTCGGGCCGGGGCTGGAAGGGTTCGAGGGGGCCGAGAAATATACCGAATGGCGCTTTCTGGGTAGTGGCGGCACGCCTTCGCCATCAGTTGCCAACGTTGCAGCCAAGCAGAATTGAGGTCAATGATGAGCCAGGGAAAAAAACGCAAGGCAGCCTCCGGCGCGGGCATTTCGCCGCTTCCGCGCAATCTGGAATTCATCCTGGAACAAGCCGTTTCCCTGCTGCAGCAGGGGCAACTGGGTTCGGCCGAGGTGTATTTCCGGCAGGTGTTGACGGCAGCGCCGCAACACCTCGATGCGCTGCAGTTTCTCGGCGTCATCGAATACCAGAAAGGGCGCTTCGAGGCCGCCGCCGAACTGCTGCAGCGCGCTGTCGCCCTGGCGCCCGAGGCGCCGGGTTTGCACTGCAACCTGGGCCTGGCGCAACAGGGGCTTGGCCGCCCTGAACTGGCGCTGGCCAGCTATGAACAGGCGCTGGCCTTGAAGCCGAGATTTGCCGAAGCGCTGAACAATCGAGGCAATGTCCTGCGCGAACTGGGGCGGCTTGCCGAGGCTGAGGCCAGTTACCGCCGCGCCCTGAGCTTGGGTTCCGATTTTGTCGAGGCGCTCTACAACCTGGGCATTACCCTGATGGCGCAGAGCCGGGCAGAGGATGCCTTGGTCCCCCTGGTCCGCTGCCTGCGGCTGGCGCCGGATCACATAGGCGCCTGGGGGCAGTACGGTGTCGCCCTGATGGCGCTGGGCAAGCACACCGATGCGCTGGCCTGCTTCGAACGCCTTCTCTCACGGATGCCGAATGATGCCGAGGCGCATTACTGGCGCGGCAACGCGCTGCTGGCACTGAGGCGCAGCGATGAAGCGCTGCAGGCCTACGGCATGGCAGCCCAACTGCGCCCCGACATTCCCGAGGTGCACTACAACATCGGCAACGTGCTGGTCGATTTGGGCCGGGTGGAGGAGGGGATCGCCGCACTCGATCAGGCGCTGAGCCGCCGGCCCGACTACCTCGAGGCGCTCTACAATCGGGGTGGTGCGCTGCAGGAGCTTGGGCGCTACGACGAAGCCGCTTCTTCCTACGAGCGCCTGATGGCACTGGCCCCCGGCCACCGCTACGCCCTCGGCAAGCTCTTCCACTGCCGGCAGTTCGCCGCCAACTGGCGACGCCACGCCGAACAGCGCACTGCCTTGGCCGCAAGTGCCGACGGCGTGGTCCGCGATTTGCCTTTCCCCTTCCTGGCCGTGAGCGACGACCCGGCCTTGCAACTGCGCTGTGCCCAAGCCTACACGGCTGCCAAGTATCCGCCGGCCGTCACGCCGCTCTGCAATGCCCGGCCTTACGCTCACGTGCGCATCCGCATCGCCTATATCTCGACTGATTTTCGCGAGCACGCGCTCAGCTATCTGCTGGCCGGCGTTTTCGAGGCGCACGACCGAACGCGTTTCGAGATCTGGGGCGTTTCGCTCAAGCCCGGCGACGGCAGCGCCATGGCCAACCGGGTAGCGGCGGCCTTCGAGCATTTCGTCGACGTCTCGGCAATGAGCGACGACGAAGTCGCCCGGCTGTTGCGCGAGCTGGAAATCGACATCGCAGTCGACCTCAACGGCCACACCCAGGATGGCCGGACAGCCATCTTCGCAGCCCGGCCGGCGCCGGTGCAGGTCAATTACCTCGGTTTCCCCGGCAGCATGGGGGCGGACTACATCGACTACATCATCGCCGACGACTTCGTCATCCCCGAAGCGGCGCGCCCGCACTATGCCGAGCAAGTCGTCCATCTGCCCGAATGCTTCCAGGGCAACGACGACCGGCGCGCCATCGATCCACAGCCAGCGGTACGCGCCGCCCACGGCCTGCCGGAAAAAGCCTTCGTTTTTTGCGCCTTCAACAACACCTACAAGCTGACACCGGAATTCTTCGACATCTGGATGCACCTGCTCGCCGCCGTGCCGGGCAGCGTGCTCTGGCTGGCCAGCGCCGACGCCAGCGTGCAGGGCAATCTGCGGGTCGAGGCCGAAAGGCGGGGTATCGCGCCCGAGCGCCTGGTCTTCTCGCCGCGCATCCGCTACGCCGAGCACCTCGCTCGTTTGCAGCTGGCCGACCTCTTTCTCGACACCTTGCCCTTCAACGCCGGCACCACGGCCAGCGATGCACTGTGGGCCGGTGTGCCGGTCCTCACCTGCGTCGGCGACGCCTTTTCAGCGCGCATGGCCGGCAGCCTGCTGCGCGCCCTCGGCCTGCCCGAGCTGATCACCGGCAACCTCGCCGCCTACGAGGCGCGAGCACTGGAACTGGCCACCAACCCGGCTGCCCTGAGCGAACTCCGGGAACGCCTGGCCAGCAATCGAGCCACCTCGCCGCTATTCGACACCCGGCGCTTCACGCGCCATCTGGAGCAGGCCTACCAATCCATGTGGAACCGCCAGCAACAGGGCGAAATGCCGGCCTCGTTCCATGTTGCCCCGTTTGAATCCTGACCGAGTACGTCACCATGCAAACTCGCCAATCGAATCCACAAGCCCTGTTCGGCCGTGCTGTTGAACTCCATCAGGCCGGCCGGATCGGTGAGGCCGAAAACGCCTATCGCGAAGTGCTCAAAGTGCAGCCGGAAAACCCCGGCGCCGTCTTTCTGTTTGGCCTCTGCCATCATCAGCGTGGCGACCACGAATCGGCCATCACGCTGATGGACATCGCGCTCGACATGAACCCTGCCATGCCGCAGGCCCACTACAACCGCGGCCTCGCACTGCACGAGCTGGCGCGCTACGCCGAGGCGGTGGCCAGCTACGAGACAGCAATCGAGCTAAAGTCTTCGTATCCCCAGGCCTGGAACAATCGTGGCAATGCACTCAAGGCACAGAATCGCCTGCCCGAGGCGCTGGCCAGCTACGACCGAGCCATCGCGCTGGCGCCGGATTTTGCCGAAGCACACACCAATCGTGGCAACGTGCTGAAGGAACTGCGGCACTTTGACGAAGCGCTGGCCAGCCATGACGAAGCGCTGCGTCTGCGACCGGACTATGCCGAGGCTCACTGCCATCGCGGCAACGCCCTCAATGCACTCAAACGCCTCGACGAAGCCATTGCTGCCTATGACCGGGCGATCGTGCTGAAGCCGGACTACGTCGATGCCTGCATCAATCGCGGTGACGCCCTGCATCAATTGAATCGCAAGGACGATGCGCTGCGCAGCTTCGAACTGGCCATCGCGCGCAAGCCGGATGCCGCCGAAGCCTATGAAATGCGGGCCAATCTCTTCCTGTCGGTCAAACGCCATACCGAGGCGGCCGAGGATTTCGAACGGGTCTGCCGGCTGGACGACAAGCTGGCCTCACGGGTCGTCTGGCAACTGCTGCAAACCCGGCTGACACTGTGTGACTGGCACGACATTGGCCACTGGCGGGCCCTGATCGACCGCGAAGAATCTCTTGGCTGGCAGGCTGCATCGCCGTTCGCCGCCTTGTCCATCCTTGCCTCGCCGGCGCAGCAACTCGACCACAACCAGCGCTATGTTGCCCGCTGGCAGCCTGCCGACAAGGCGCCGCTATGGCCGGGCGAAATCTACGCCCACCAACGCCTGCGGGTTGGCTATTTCTCGTCGGACCTGCGTAACCATGCTGTCGCCTATCTGACTGCCGGCCTGTTCGAACAACACGACCGCGAGCGCTTCGAAGTTCATGCCTTCTACTTCGGGCCGGCCAACGACGACCCTTGGCACCTGCGCCTGAAATCGGCCTTCGAGCAGTTCCACGAGGTCAGAGAACTGCCGGATCGGGAACTTGCCTCGCTGATCCGTGACCTGGAAATTGACGTCCTCGTCGACCTCAACGGCCACACCCAGGGGGCGCGCACCGATGTGCTCGCCATGCGGCCGGCGCCGGTGCAAGTCAACTACCTCGGCTACCCCGGCAGCATGGGGGCCGACTACATCGACTACATCATTGCCGACCCGATCGTTATTCCGGCCGAAGCTCGCCCGCATTACCGTGAAAAGACCGTTTGGCTGCCCGATACCTTCCAGGTCAACGACAACCGCAAGGCGATTGCCGAAGCGGGGCGTTCCCGCGCCGAGCTCGGCCTGCCGGAACAGGGCTTCGTCTTCTGTTGCTTCAACAATTCCTACAAGATCACCCCGGCCGAGTTCACTATCTGGATGCGCTTGCTGCAGCAGGTTGCGGGCAGCGTGCTGTGGTTGGCCGAAGCTGACCCCGTGGCTACCGCCAACCTACGGCGCGAGGCCGCCCAGCGCGGCGTGGACGCCAGCCGCCTGATCTTCACCGAACGCATGCCGCTGGCCGACTATCTGGCTAGCTACCGGCAGGCCGATCTCTTTCTCGACACCTTCGGCTACAACGCCGGCACCACGGCCAGCGATGCGCTGTGGGCTGGCCTGCCGGTGCTCACCTGCCTGGGCGAAACCTTCGCCCAGCGCATGGCCGGTAGCCTGCTCAACGCAATCGGCCTGCCCGAACTGGTGACTGAAAGCCCCGACGAATACGAGATCCTTGCCCTGGCTCTGGCGACGGACCCGGCCCGCCTGGCGGTACTGCGTGAACGCCTGGCTAACAACCGCGACAGCGCGCCGCTGTTCGATACCCGGCGCTTCACGCGCCACTTGGAGCTGGCCTATCTCGCGATGCAGCAAAGGGTCGATGGCGGGTTGCCGCCGGATCACATAGTTATTGCCGCCGAGCCATCGCAGGTCTGATGTCTGCACGGATTATTGGGCAGGGCGGGGCACTCGCATGGATGTCGGCGGGACAAAAAGGGGAGGGGGCAATTTATGCGAACCGGGGTATTTGTCACCGTTCTGCAACGGTAAGGTAATCAAGAGCAGCTAGATTCACGGGCTTAGTAAAAATTTACCATCAAGCCGTCATGCGCCTTGCTCTATCCGTCGTCCCCATCGTCGTTTTCGCGGCTGCTGCTTCGGCACAGGCTTTCGAGGAAAGCCCCGCTGTGCCCGAGCGGCTGGCGCCATTGTCGGTCAAGGCTCGCCAACGGGCCTTGCCTGAAGATTTTTCCGCCGTGGCCAAGGCTGCGTGGGAAGACAGCCGGCCGGTGGCTGCCGCATCGACGCGCGATTTGCTCGCCGCCGTCAAGGCCGGCCAGATCGATACGGTCAAGACACTGCTCAATGAGGGGGCGTTGGCCAACGGCGCCAACGAACTGGGCGAACGGCCGCTGCTTGCTGCTGTCGCCGGTGAGTATGCCGAAATCGCTCGCCTGCTCATCCAGCGCGGGGCAAACCCCAACGTCAAAGGGCCGGAAGGGCGCCTGCCGCTGGCCATGGCTTCTGCAGTCGGCAATCTCGGTATTGTGCGCATCCTGTTGCAGGCCGGTGCCGACGTCGATGCCCGCAGCGACAACCGCGCCACAGCCCTGCATGAGGCCGTCCGCTTCGACCGGCCGGAGATTCTCCGTCTTCTGCTCAGCGCCCGCCCCGATCCCGAGCGTTACGACCGCGAGGGCCTGCATCCGCTGGCATTGGCGGCAGCGCGCGGCCGGCTGGCTTGCCTGCTGGTCCTGCTCGACAGCCCGGTCGCGGCCGATCTGCCCGACCGCAACGGTCTGACTGCGCTCTACTGGGCGCGGCGCTACGACCAGGCGCTGGCCGAAAGTTTGCTCGTCGAACGCGGCGCCAGCCGCGAAGCCTGGCCAATCAATCTTGACTGAGCATTCGTTCATGGACGCACTGGTCACCCTCAGTCCGGTCGATCTTGAACGTTTGCTGATCACCATCGAATCCTCGCAGCAGGTGCATCTGCGCCACCAGTACTTCCTCTGGTCGCAAGGCGTGTTGCAGAGCTTTCTGCCGCACGAGGCACTGATTATTGGCCATGGCGAATACGGCACACCGTCCTTTCGCTATGAAGTTCTCGGGCGAACCCAATTGCTTGGCAACCAGGTGGCGGGCGGCGATTTTGACAAGTTGGTCGAGCTGGTGCTGGATGGCTGGCAACATGGCGGGCATGTTCCGAAAGCCTTTGCCAGCGAGGCGGGCAGTGCCAGTAACAATTGCCCGGTTGGCCGGCTGCTGGCGCGTTTCTCCATTGGTCATGCCATGGCGCACGGCACGCGTGAATTTTCGGGCGATAGCTCCGGTTTCTTCGTCTTCCTGAACATGCCGGAAGCGCCCGGCCGGCGCCATGTCTACTTCGCGCAAATGCTGCTGCCTTACCTGCACACCACCTTGCATCGCATGCTGATCCAGGAAAAGTGCGAACCCAGTCCAACGGTTCGCTTCAGCACCCACTTGAGCCCCCGCGAGGCTCAGGTCATCTCTTTGGTCCGTGATGGCATGACTAACCAGCAGATCGCCGAAACACTGCTGCTTAGTCCGCTCACTGTGAAAAACCATATCCAGAACATCCTGCGCAAACTCGATGTCTCGAATCGGGCCCAGGCCGTTGCCAAGGCGGTCAAGGCCCGGCTGATCGGCGATCAGCCGGGGGCTTAGCGGCGTTGGAATGCCTGGCGGGAATTCGGGCTGGAACCGATATTCCCGTGGCGCCCGAGGCAGTTGAGGAAACGCGGGTTCCCGCCTTTCGGTCAGCGCGGAACGTGGCAGCTTCGGGCCGAGCGCAATTTTCGATTTTTCCCGCGACGACAACGCAATCCCGGCAGGCAGAAAAGAGCCAGCCAGGCCCGAATGCGGCAAATATTTCAGATTGTGACAACGAGCGCTGTGTCGGCTGAGCCAATCGAGCTATCCCCCTAGTCCGATTGGCGGGTCAAAAAGACCTGCAGGTGCCGTATCTGGAGTCATCTGACATACCTAAAGTGGCTCTCGTCAGCAAGGTGCTGCCCCGGGTGAAGAAGTAATTCCCAAGGTTTGTGTAAGTGGGCATCCGGTTGGTAGTGGCCTGGCTGGTCGTTCTTTGCCATCTTCCGCTTCGCTCTGGAGCACAGTCAATTTTTAAAGGGGTTTTCAATGAAGTTTTCTCTCAAGACTCTCGCTGCTGCCGTGACGCTCGCCGTCGCTGCTGCCGGTGCCAACGCTGCCATTGATGCTGGTGCCAGCGGCAATGGCGAACTGTTCTTCAATGTTTGGGATGCCAATGGCTCCTACACGCTCGATCTGAACGTCTCTATCGACAGCTTCGAGAGCGCCCTGGCTGCTTCGGGTGCCTTTAGCCAGTTGTGGTCCGATACCAAGCTCGTTTCCTTCCTCGGTACTGCCGACCAGACCAGCCTGCAGTGGAACGTCGTTGCCGCCGATGGTGATGGCGTGGCCCGTCTTCTGACCACCTTCTCCACTCTTGGCTCTTCGAACATTCGCAACAACGCTGGTACCAATGCGGTTGGCACCATTGGACAATTTGCCACTGCAGTTAACACCGAGCTTGCCGCCGGTGCCGACTCGGTTATCGTCACCAACGTGAACCCGGCCTACGCCGGTGCGGACAGCTTTGGCAACAAGATCAACAATGGCCTGAATTTCTCCAACAGCGGTACGTTGGCAACCGACAGCTATGCCGACGGCCTGTCTTTCCTGCGCGCCACCATGGCCAATTCAACGTCGGCGCGTTCGGTCTACAACGTCTATGCCGATGGCGCCGACAGCGTCAAGGTCTGGCTCGATGGCAGCGGTCTGCACATGTCTTCTGTTGCCGCCGTGCCGGAACCTTCCGAATACGCCCTGCTGCTGGCCGGCCTGGGCATGATCGGTTTCATGGCCCGCCGCAACAAGCGCGCCTGATTTTTGTCGCAACCGGCACCCCCTGCGGGTGCCGGCCTTGAATCCCTCAGGAGAAATCCATGCAACTCAAGAAATCCGCTCTGTTCTGCGCCGCCGCTTTCGCCGCCATGGCTGCCGGTTCCGCCCACGCCGCTCTGTCTGGTGCCCACAAGACCATGGTCGACAATGCCAATACCAACGGCCGCGTCCTCTTCATCTCCGGGGCTTCTGCCGTGCAGAAGGGCTTTGGCACCATCGCCGCCAGCATGCTCAATAGCCCGGTCCGCTTTACTGACATCTCCACCAAGTCCACCAAGGACTATGAAGCTTATGCGGGCACCTTGAAGGCTGCTGCCGGCACCTGGGCCGCCGGCTCCAATGTGATCATCATCTATCGTGTCGAAGGCGGTTCGGTTTATGGCGTCGACTCCGTCGCCCGTGCCGACGTTATCAAATCCCTGAACGTGACCAGCGATGCTTGCGGCATCAGCGGTCAGGACGGTACCAGCGTGCCTTATACCTGCACCAACGATACGCGTACCCCGGATGCCGGCGTCTCCGACGTTGCGCCGAAGTACTTCAAGTATCCGTACAACACCGAAGGCGAAACGGCTGCAGCGCAGTTGTCCGCTACCGAGTTGGCCCGCTTTACCGGCGCCGGCAAGATCGCTCCGTTGTATGGCCTGGCTTTCGGTATCGCGGCGACCAACGCGCTGGGCGATGTCAATCTGTCCCGCGCCAAGATTGCTGCCATCTTCGGTGGCAACGTAACCAACTGGTCGGATGTGGACGAAACCGGCGCCGAGTCCGGTCCGATCGTCGTTTGCCGTCGCGTGCCGGGTTCGGGCACGCAAGCTGTCTTCAACATGTGGGCCGGCAACTTCCCCTGCGGTACCTTTAACGTGCCGGCTGACCGCTCCAAGTCGGGTTCCATCTGGAACAGCGCCACCAAGACCTACACCATCCCGGCGGCGCTGAATCAACTGGTCGTTGTCGAGAACTCGACTTCTTCCGACGTCCGTACCTGCCTGGACAAGGCTCAGGTCGGCGGCACCTATACCACCAAGGATCGCAGCGGCAACACAGTGAATGTCAACTTCCAGGGCTCTGGTGGTCACAAGGCCGTTGGTACCCTGTCCCTGGATAGCCTGAGCTCCGCCAAGAGCCCCGGCAATTGGCAGTTCCGTTCGCTGGATGGTGCTGGCAAGTATTACTGGAACAGCACCTCTGGCGCCGTTTCCACCACCGGTACCGGCAAGTTCCCGACCAAGGAAACCTACGAGAACGGCGATTGGGATCTGCAGGGCTGGGTTACCCTCAACATCCCGGCTCGCACCGCCGGTAATGCCAAGCGCGCTCTGCTTGACCAGTTCGTTGCCAAGGCCCAGGATCCGGCTGTCCTTCAAGGGATCACCGACCTCAAGAACGTTGCCATGGCCATCCCGGGTGGCGATTACGAAGGCGATCAAGTACTCACGGCCGAGTATGTTAACGGCGACCAGTGCGCCCCGTTTGTCCGTAGCTATCCGAAACTGCCTTTGTAAGCGCTTTAGCCTGCCATCCGTGGCAGCTTGAGTTCTTCTTGCCAACGACCCGGCTTGTCCGGGTCGTTTTTTTTGTCCAGCCATTTCGTGAGCTTTTGCTACGCAGTACATGCCAGCCTGAATTCACTTGGATAGTCCGATCGGACTAGGTTTTGCGCTCTTCGCTTCATGGGGGGGTAATGTCGCCTGGCGATAATCTTCAGGCTATGCATGTCTACAAAATTCTCCTTTCTGCCGGCCTGCTTGGCGCGGCGGCTTTTGCTTCGGCTACGCCGGTTCCGGGTGCCTTCGATCTGCTCGAGTTTTCCGTCGAGGGCAATACGGTGCTCGACGAAGTCGAGATTGAACGGGCAGTTTATCCATCGCTTGGCCCTGGCAAGCTGGTTGGCGATGTCGAGAAGGCTCGCGCAGCCCTTGAAGCTGCCTATCAACAACACGGCTATCTGTCGGTCTCGGTGGTCGTCCCCGAGCAGTCGGTATCGACTGGCATCATCCGCCTGCAGGTCATCGAGGGGCAGGTCGAGCGGCTGAAGGTCAGCGGCAACCAATACACTTCGCGTAGCGACCTGCGCGCCGAAGTGCCGGAAGTGGCGCCGGGCAAGGTGCCGCATTTTCCGACCATGCAGGCTGAGCTGGCGCAGGCCGGCCGTTCGGCCGACCGCCGGGTGACGCCGCTGCTGCGCCCCGGTGCGCGCCCCGGCACCATGGAGGTCGAACTGGCAGTCGAAGACGAGTTGCCGCTGCACGGCAACGTCGAACTGAACAACCGGCAGAGTCCGGATACCTCGCTGCTCCGTCTGGAGGCGGGGGTGCGCTACGCCAACCTGTTCCAGAAGCAGCATAGCGCCGGGCTGAATTACGTGGTTTCGCCGGAAAAGACCGACGAAGTCAGTGTGCTGGCCGGTTTTTATAGTGCGCCCCTGAGTGCGACGCGCTCGCTGTCGGCCTTCATCCAGCATTCCAACAGCAATATTGCCTCGGCGGTGGGCAGCAATGTGGTGGGCAAGGGCACGACCCTGGGCGGCCGGATGTCGTTCACGCTGCCGCAGCCGGCCGGGATTGCTGGATTTTTCCATTCCATCTCGCTGGGGGCCGATTTCAAGAATCTGGCGGAAACCCAGAACGCGCTGGGCGCCGACCGCAAGGAAACGCCGCTGCGCTACATGCCGTTGGTGGCGCAGTACACCTTCAGCCGTTTCGGCGAAACCGGCGAATTCGTCGGCAATCTCGGGTTGGTGATCAATACCGGGTACAACTCGCGGGAAGTGGATTGCCAGGGTGTGCAGATGGACCAGTTCGCCTGCCGCCGGGCCTATGCCCGCCCCGGATTTTCGGTGGTGCGCGGCGACCTGAGCTATTCGAAACGCCTGCTCGGCTGGGAAGGGGTGGCCAAGCTCGATTTCCAGATAGCCGGGCAGCCGCTGGTGTCGCCGGAGCAGATTCTGGCCGGCGGCATGGATACCGTGCGCGCTTACTACGAGGGTGAGGCTGCCGGCGATGTCGGCTGGCGTTTGCGCACCGAGGTCAAGACACCGACCTTGCTCGAGATCGGCGGGGCCGGCCTGCGCTTGCTCGGCTTCTTCGAGGGGGCGCATGTCTGGCTGAGGAGCCCGCTGCCCGGGCAGAACGATGAATTTACCCTGGCCAGTGCCGGGGTCGGCCTCCGGTTGAAGGGCGACAAGGGCGGACCGCTGCTCGTTGTCGATATTGGCCAGGCACTCAAGGACGGTCCGCGAACGTCATCCGGCACACAGCGCGTGCATGCGCGCCTGGGTTACGAGTTCTAGGCGCATCAGGGCACCGCCCAGAAAGAACAGGAGTCAAACATGAACCACGGTATCTATCGGCTGGTCTTCAATGTCGAGCGCAACGCCTGGGTGGCGGTGGCGGAGTTTGTGCGCGGGCGCGGCAAGAAGAGTGCGCGCAAGCAGGTAGCGGCGGTCATCCTTGGCGTAGCGGCGGCGGGTGCTGGTGTCGCCCTGGCTGCTCCGCCCATTCCGCCCTCGCTGTCTGCGTTGCCGGTTCCTTCCAGCGGTTCTCGCCCCTTCGTCTTTCATGGCACCGTGACCGGCGGGGCACCGACGACGGCCATGGTCAACGGCATCAACACGATGACGGTGCCGACTGCCAGCCGAACCGTCGGCCTCAACTGGGACAGTTTCAACGTTGGTGGCCAGGCTGCGGTGGAATACACCGGTGAGGCGTTGCGCATCCTCAACCGTATCTGGAGCAACGATCCGAGCCAGATCATGGGACGCCTGTCGGCGCCCGGCAAGGAGCTCTATTTCATCAACCAGAACGGCATCCTGTTCGGCAACGGGGCGCAGGTGAATGTCGGCGGCCTGGTCGCATCCTCGCTCAACATGACTGATGCCATGGCCAGCAAGCTGCTCAATAACGGCTTGCCGAGCAGCCGGGGCGATAGCCTGGAGTTTGTCTGGGATGGCAGTGCCTCCGGATTTGAAGCCGGTTACGTCATGCTCGATGCTGGTGCTCGAATTACCACGTCTACCGGGGGCAAGGTCGTGTTGATTGCGCCGAAGACGGTCGAGAACCTTGGGCTTATCGAAAGCGGCGGTGGTGGCGAGGCGATCCTCGCAGCTGGCGGCAAGGTCATCCTGACGGTGCCGGACGATCCGAATCTGCGCGGCCTGTTGGTGGAAACACAGTCTGTAGCGGGCCGGGATACGCTGGGCAACACCGTTGCCCTGGATGGTTCGGTAACCAACAATCAGGTGACCGATGCTGATGGTGTCGTTCAGCGTGGTCGCATTGACATGGGTAAGGACGGGGTAGTTACTCTGGCAGCCCTGGTGGTGAACCAGAAAGGCATCGTCAACGCCACCCGGGCGGTCAATCTGAACGGGACCACGATGCTGATCTCCGGCAGCGGGACGACCGAGACCGAGCGACTGACGATCAACCAGCGCGGTACCGTGGCCGAGATCGACTGGGCCAGCGGTTTCAATGTCGCTGCCGGGACCAAGGTCGAGTTCGTGCAGTCGGCAGCCGGGTCGACTGCCTACAACATTATTTACGATCCAAACTGGAAGCTGCCTGACGATAGCCTTTTTGTCAGCACCGCCGGTCGCTCGAACATCGATGGTGCGATCGTGGCTAATGGGCAACTGGTCTTCGTCAACGAAAAAGGCTTCAACTTTGGCGCCAGCGCGCGTGTTTCTGCCAATAGTTTCGTGGCGTCCGGCCTGGGGATGAACCGTAGCCTGCTGACTACCGGACTGCTGGGGCAGACTGATGTCACCAAGCGGGCTTTCTACCTGTATGAATCGCCGACCGTGACTTTCAAGGAAGGGGAGGATACCGCGCAGAAATTCGAAGATGCGTTGAGTGCCTTCCGTCAGGCTTCGGTCACGGTGGCGGCTGGCGCTCAAATTGAAAGCCTGGAGAACGGATATGTCATCCTGGCCGGCAGCCAGGTGAATCAGGGCGGTACGATTCTCGCCGGACGGACGACGCAGACCGACAGCAGCGGAAACCCGGTTTACAAGGGCGGGCAGGTTGTTCTGGCGGCAGGCGCCGATCTTTATCTGAAACCGGGTTTTTCATCGGCTTATCGCGGGTTCAGCGCCGAGGTTAACCCGCTGGTCGCGCTGCGTACCCATAAGTACCAGCGCAATGCGGATGGTTCGTTGAAACTGAACTCGAGCGGCAAACCGACGCTGGTCAGTGACGGGACACCGATCTGGTTTGCCCTCTCGCGCGGCGAATTGAACGCCAATCGGGTTAGCAACACGGGTACGGTACGCGCCGCATTGGGTGACATCACACTGGTCGGCAATGAAATCATTCAGGCCGGTACGCTTTGGGCAAGCACCTCGGCAGTAGCCAACGGGTCGATTCACCTGAATGCGCGCGATATGCTGAATACTTCAGGTAGCGGCGTGCCAACGGTGCTCAATACCTTTTATCGCCAGTACGATGAGCAGGGCATCGTTGCATCGACCGGGACTTCGCTGACTAGTTCGATTTCCGATGTAACGACATTCATTGCGGGTAGCGAGGGTGGAACACTGAGCTTCGCGGATGGCAGTTCGACCGTGGTTGCCATTGACGGGAGCGATGGCCGGACCCTGACCAGCGACCAGACTTTCGTTCTGTCGTCTATTGAGGCGCTGGCCAAGAAAATTGTCATTGGCGATGCGGATATCGAAGCCAAGGCGGGCCGTATCCAGTTCCGGGCCAGCGATGCCTTTTCGGAATTCAATGCCTTTGGTGTAGACGGGGTTAGTGTGCCCCAGGATGCTGCAGCTTCCGGTGTCGGCATTTATGTGGCCGATGGTGCCCGGATCGACGCCTCCGGAACCAGCGCCAGCAAGGCGGTGAGCGACCTGTTCGTCCGGGTGGAACTCCGTGGCGACGAGTTGGCCGACAATACGGTGCAACGGAACGGCGCACTGCGCGGAGAAACAGCCTGGGTGGATGTGCGTGACTCGGTGAGCATTGCCAATATAGACGGCTGGATAAATGCGATAGGTCAAACGGTTAACGAACTGGCATCGACCGGTGGCACGATTTCCATTGGTTCCCTCGGTAGCGTGGTCGTCAAGTCAGGTGCCGAACTGAATGTATCGGGCGGTCGCATCGACTATTCAGCTGGCACGGTCAAGGAATCCATGGCGATCACGTTCAGCGGCCAGCGCTATCGCCTGAACGATGCGCCGACTTCGGCCGCGTATGCCGGGCTGGTTACGCAGACCCACCAGGAGGCGGCCTACGTGGAAGGCAAGAGTGCAGGCACCGTGGAAGTCGTTGGGCACAATCTTGCGGTCGACGGCAATCTGGTGGCAAAAACCACCGTCGGGACACGCCAGCGTACGGTCGGTGGCGATCCGGCGACGGATCGCTATGCCCTTCCTTTGGGTGGGCAATTGATTATCAAGGATGCCGGGCAGCATTACACCGTCGCCAATCGCGATACGGCCAGCGAGGCCGAGAAGGATGACGCGTATCTCAGGGCGCAGATTGCCTTCGTCAAGGGGGCGGCGAATGCGGCGGCAGGGCTGAGCGCCGACGATGCTGCCGGGCCGCGCCTGGAGTTGTCTGAAAACCTGGTCGCCAACGGGTTTTCGCGCTTTAGTATTACCAGTGATGGGCGTATCGATATTCCGGCAGAGATTGGCCTCAACCTCAGTGAGGGTGGGAGTTTCAGTGCTTCAGGTCGGCAGATTTATGTCGCTGGTGATATTTCCACTCCAGGGGGCAGTATCACTCTGACGACCCGGGATATGAGCCAGGCAGTCGGTGATTTCCCAACTGCGGTCGATGGGAGGTATTCGACATTGGTCCTGGCTTCGGGGGCAAAGCTGTCTACGGCTGGGCGCTGGGTCAATGATTTTCTTGACGGCAAGGCGAGCACGACTGCCAAGGCAATCAGTGGTGGCAGCGTTAGCTTGAAGTCTGCCTATGACCTGGATCTCGAAGCGGGAAGTCATATCGATGTGTCTGGCGGAGGCTGGGTCAGCACTGCCGGGACGGTGACGTCGGGCGATGCGGGTTCAATTGCCCTTGAGAGTGGCTCGGGTTTCCAGCTCGATGGTGACAGCAGCCGCATCTTTCTCGACGGGACGCTATCCGGCTATGCGCTGGGCAAGGGCGGTAGTCTGAAAATGACGACAGCCAGCGTGGACTTCGTGGCGACAAATGATTTCGATCCGCTGAGCAAGGATTGGTCGCACGCCAGCCGCATGGCTGAAGGGCAGGTCGGTATTTCCCTAGACGAAGGAATCGTCGACAAAGGCGGCTTCTACAGTTTCGCCTTTGTCGGTCGTGATGCATTGACGGTCGGCAAAAAAATCACACTCTCCCCCGATCCGTTGAACTGGTCGCTGGCCGAGGTGACGAGTGCACGTTATCAAGCGACGGGCAGCGCGATTTCAGGTTTTGCCAATACACGTGTGTTGCATTCTGATCGTCGCAGTGGGCCGACAAGCCTTTCTCTGGCAACCACCAACCTGTTGTTCGGTGACCTGCTGGTCAGTGAGAGTGCTTACCTTGGCGTTTCGCCCAAGGGCAGCATCAATCTGGAGTCGGCCGGTCAGTTGACCGTGCTGGGAACGCTGGAGGCCCCGGCGGGGAGTATCACGCTGAGCAGGGCCGCGATTAGTGAGGCGCTCAAAAACAATTACACCAGTGACAAGCAGTCCGAATCGATTTATCTCGGTCCCAACGCCAAGCTTTTGGCAGAGGGAACAACAGTTCTTTCCACTGCCACCCGACAGGCGCTTGATGCCGGTGTGTCAGTCGAAAAATTGCTCCGGCAGGGACGTTACGTCGGTGAATTGGCTAGCGGTGGAACGATTACCCTGGATGCAGGCCTCGGCTATGTCATAACTCGCGAGGGATCACTCATCGATGTTTCAGGGGCGACCGCTACATTGAATATTGCAGCGAATGCGGGCTCGGGTGTGAGCACTGCCGCCCGGACGGTTGGCAGTTCCGGTGGCGTGGTCAAGCTGGCCGCCCATGCAGGCATGTTCCTCGATGGCGGATATGATGCGGCTGGCGGCAAGGATGCGCTCGGCGGTGTTTTTTCGCTGAGTCTTGCTGCGGTCAAGAATGACATCAATCCCTGGGGGCTCCCCGAGGCGGCGACCGATGACGAGTCTTTGGCGATTCGTGCGGCCCGAGTGCTGACGCTATATCAGTCGGCTGAGAAACATGCGGCACAGTGGCCGTCTGGCGTCAACGCAGCGGATTATCTGGCCGGTAAAATTTCGCTTGATGCGGAACAGTTCAATGGCAAGGCGGCGCTTGATCTGGCGCCCCTGTTGGCTGGCGGTTTTGGTTCCTGGTACTTGACCAGCCAGAATGAAATCCAGTTGTCTGGAGATGTCAATGCAAGCATCCAGAATCAATTGGTATTGAATGCGCCCCGTTTCTCCGCTGCAACGGATGCGACCAATGCGACCTTGCGGGCTGCAGCGATCCAGATCGGTAATTCCAACTCCGTCGAAGCCGTGTCCGATAGCGACAAGTTGCTGGATATCGAGGCGGTGTCTACCGGGAGCGGCCAAGTATCATTCCATGCCCGGGATATTGGGCTGCTCGGGGCTTTCGGCTGGAGCGGCTTTGCCGAGAGCAAGTTCGTCAGTAGCGGTGCAATCCATTTCGATAGCACCAACAACGAGGGAACAAACCGATCCGGGGGGCGCAACTACAACGGCTTGATGAGCGCGAGCGGTTATCTCGAATTTTCGGCGGCCCGGCTCAGTCCATCGACTTACAGCGATTTCAAGGTCGATGTCCTGTCCGATCCCAAGGGCAGCATAGCCATTACCCGCCCGGTCGGTGCTTATGCCGATGTTTCCCTGTCGCCGGCCGGACGCCTGGAATTCGCTGCCGCCACCATTACCCATGATGGAACCGTGACGGCGCCGCTTGGCGAGATCGTCTTCAGCGCTCCGGGAGGCTCGGTTACGCTGGGTTCGACCAGCAAGACATCGGTTGCCGCTGATCGCGACTTGCTTTTCGGCTACACGCTGGAATCGGGCGGCACCTGGAACTACAACGGCGTGGAGGTTACATCCTTGCCGGCCAAGAGCGTCGTCGTCGATGGCGCGGACACGAAGATTGTCTCGGGCGCGGAGATCGACTTGTCGGGTGGTGGCGAGGCCCTGGCCTGGGAATTTACCGCTGGTCCCGGCGGCAAGAAGGATGTGCTGGCGGGCAGTGCCGACACTTATGCCATTGTGCCTAACTGGAGCGGTTTCTCGGCCACGGACAGCCAGTTGCAGAATGGCTACCTGATCGACAGTGCTGGTGGACTTTCGTCAGTCAAGGCTGGTGATCGGATCGAGTTGGGCAAGAATCCTTACGGTCTGAGCGGAAGTTACGTGTTGCTACCAGCACGTTATGCAGTGCTTCCGGGTGCTTATCTGGTGACCGTGAAAGCGAGCAACAACGCAACGCTCGGCGGTGCATTGCAGCAAGCCGATGGAACATGGCTGGTGTCCGGCCAGCGTCTGGCCGTCAATCAGGATGGATCGACTACCGCCTATGGCAATCAGTCGTTGACGCTGGAACTGGCCAGCAGTGCCAAAGTTGCCGATCGGGCCAAGTACGTCCTGACGACAGCAACGCAATTCTTCTATGACAAGTCGGATAGTCTTGCGGGCGATGCTGGCCGCCTGGCTGCAATTGGACGGGAGAGCCTGGTCTTCGATCCGGCGGTCGTCGCCATGCGGCAGGCCGAAATTGTCGCGGAGGACGGTCGGAAACGGGCGGGCCTGGGCATGCAACTGGATCTCGCCGCACCCAAGCTGATGGTCAGCGATTCGGCTTCGGCACCGGACAAAACCTGGTCGCGAATCGATCAGGAAAAACTGAATGCGCTGGGGGTGTCCAGCCTCCTGCTGGGCGGGGTTCGCACGGTCACTGACGGCAAGACGCACATCGAAACCTTGGCTGATAGTCTGCAGGTGGCCAACACCGCGTCGGCTCTGGTGGCCAATGAAATCATGCTGACGGCGAATCAGGACGTGACCGTCACAGCGAAGAGCAAAGTCGAGTCGATTGGCGAAGGTGTGGCGCGGAACATTGTGCTTTCCGGCGATGGCGCTTTCATGCGTGTCGCGGAAAGCGGACAGGCTGTAGTGACCCGTGACGGTACCGTAGCCAAAACTGCGGGTGATCTGTTCGTCGAAGCGACTGCGTCGGTGGCCGGGCGCGCGCTGTACTTCGATGCAACGAACAAGAACGTGTTGAGTGGCGAGATCATGCTCGGGAAACGGATGGCTGATGGCGGGCGCGATGGTCACGGTGCGGTGGCCATTGGCGCCGGGCGCATTAACGTCGTTGGTGACGACAGCATACCGACGGAAGGTCTGACGCTGAGCAACAGCGATCTGGCCAGGTTTGCCTTGGCCGACGAGATCCGCTTGTCCAGCTACACGACGCTCGATTTCTACGGCAATGCGGAACTGGGCACTGAAAGCCTCAATCGACTGGTCCTCGCCTCAGCTGGCCTGGCTGGCCGTGGCGCAGAAGACTCTACGGCTTCGATCAAGGCTGATACAGTGGTTTTCGAGAATATTGATCCGGCCAACGTCAAATTCTCTGTTCCTGACGGACAGTCATTAGGTAAAGGCAAACTGGATATCGCTGCCAGGACGGTTGAGTTCGGCGGGAATGCGACGTCGACGGATGCAGATGATGGAACTGCCTCGATGCGCAAGAGCGAGACTGCCGGCTTTACGCTGGGCGGTTTTGATAGCGTTTCCGTGACGGCCAGCAAGGAACTTCGTTTTTCCGGAACGGGCGTAACCAAGGCCGAAAACTCAGCCGGTAGCGGCAGCGGCGTTGCTCTGAATATTGACGCCGGGCGCGTGGTTACCGTTGGTACGGCCGATCATCTGCTGCTGTCTACCGGCAAGACGACCGTTAAGGGCGGAAGTGAGGCAACCGGTGATGCAGGTTTGGGTGGCAGCCTTGAATTGCGTGGCAAGGCGATTGACGTATCGGGGCGCATTGAGACGCCGGCGGGCAAACTGACGCTGCGTGCAACGGGTAGCCAGGCCGACGGCGGTGTGCTAGTGAGCGATGGAGCAGTGCTGGCAGCCGAAGGACGCAAGGTGGCTTTCGACGATACGTTTGCTTATGCGCCGGGCGGCAGCATCGTTCTGAAGGCGGATGCCGGTGATGTCAGCGTGAAAGAAGGCGCGCGCGTTTCAGTTGCGGCAAATCCGGATGGCGGCGATGCCGGCAGCCTGACACTGGAGGCTGTGGCCGGGACGGTATTCGTCGGCAAGGAGACGCTTCTGGCGTCGGCCAAGGCAGGGGCCGCGCAAGGAAAACTGAAGGTTGATGCGACTTCTCTGAAGGGCGATACGGCCGAAACTGCTTCTGACAATCTCGATGCCCTGGTTAACGCGACGCTTCAGGGAGCGTCACGCCAGTTTGGGGGCAGTTGGGATATTCGCCAGCGTGTTGGTGACCTCGCCTTGAGCAAATCGCTGGTGGCGGCCGATGTACTTCTGGCGACGGACCAGGGGGGGATTTCCATCGCCAAGGGTTCGAGCATTGATGCCTCGGGCCCCAAGGGCGGACGGATTGCACTTTACAGTCGCAACGGCGATGTGAGTCTGGGCGGGAATTTGCTGGCCGTGGGCCAGGAGTTCATCGCCGATGCCAACAATGCCGGGACGCGCGGCGAAGGCGGAACGGTGATCCTGAGTGCCAGCGGTTCCGGCAAGGTGATTACTGACAAGGACAGCGTGATCAATGTCGCTACCGCGACGCGCAAGGTGGTGAAGGCTGACGGTAGCGAGGTGACGGAATACAGCAAGGCCAAGGGCGGCAAAGTGACGTTGCGTGGCGAGGTGAATCTGACACAGGCTGATTGGCTGGACAAACTGCCGATTTCCCATGCGGGCAAGATTTCCGGTGCCTCTGATGTGGCGGCGGAGTTCTATTACACCGAAACCGGAACGTCTCTGGACACGGGGGATTCGAGCGGTTCAAGCATTGGGCTGAACAGTATCAATAGCACGCTGGCCAGCAGCTTTACGGAGAAGAACCTGGAAACCCTGAGGAAGAGCCTGGGCTTCACCAACGCAGCAGTAGAGCATATCCGGCCTGGCGTTGAAATCGTCACACCGGACGATTCCACTGGTGATTTCACGATCAGCGCCAATCTGGCATTCAATACGCTGCGCTTTGGTGCTGAGCAGGAGGCCGGCGCATTGACCATTCGTGCTGCCGGTGACCTGAAAGTGAACGGTACATTGAGCGACGGGTTTGTTCCCCAGGACTCGAACGTGTCGGACATGACTGTACGTGACGCAATACCGGGTCAGTCCGGTCAGTCGTGGTCGTTCAACCTGGTGGCTGGAGCGGACCGTCAGGCTGCCAATCCGTTGGCCACTCAGGCGCTGCCTGTCGATGCATCTGACGTATCAGGTAGCCTGATCATGAAAAGCAATGCGATCATCCGGACCGGAACGGGTGACATCGCCCTGGCCGCACGTCGTGACATCGTCCTGAATAAGGGGGCGGCGGTCTATACGGCTGGCGTCTCGGCTGCCGCCGATTCCTTGAGCAATTTCACGCCTTATGACGGCGATGGCACGTTCGCACCGGTCTTTCTATCAGGGGGGGGCGATATCCGATTGGTCGCCGGTGAGCGCATCTCCATGGAAAGTACTACCAACCGGCATATCAACCAGTGGTTGTACCGGCTGGGTAACGATACAGTCGACACCCAGTGGTGGGCACGAATCGGGGCATTCCAGGAGGGTGTTGCGGCATTCGGCGGCGGGGATATTTCGGTTAGTGCGGGCACCGAAATCAATAATCTGACCGTGGTCATTCCAACCAATGGACGGGTGCCCAGTCTCAATGGGGAGAGCCTGCCAGAGAGCGCCGTCGTGCAGGGCGGCGGCGACCTGAGCGTCTATACGCCCGGAACGATCACCGGCGGCCTCTATTACGTTGAAACCGGTACGCTGAATATTGAGGCTGGATCGCTCTCTTCAAATGTTGGCCTGGCGATGGGCGATACAGAGGCTCACATCGTTGCCACCGGAAATATTGAGTTGGGCAACGTCTTCAATCCGCTGTGGGTGCAGGCTCAGCCCAAGAAGCCAAATGGTACAACGAACGAGAATTCGTTCTACAAGTCCAATAGCGTGCGTATCGGAACCTATGGGGACGATACTGCGCTGGACGTCGTTTCGATTGCCGGCGATGTTGCATTGAATGCGGAATCATCGTTTTATGGGATTGATGATGCCGAAGCCGGAATGCTGATGCCGTCTCAAGTTGAGGTGGTATCGCTCAATGGCAGTATCGATGTCAAAAATCTCTCTCAGGCCCCCGGGACACACGGGCAACTCGATTTGCTCGCTAGTCAATCAATCACACTGGAGAATCCGATTGTCCAGCTTGACCTGCCGTCCTATTTGCTTCCCAGCCTCAGCAACCCGATCAGGAATGCGGGTGCGAATGGCCGCAGCAGCTTCTGGTTGAGCAGTTATGCGACTGACGGGGCTGCACGGGAGATGCATTCGGAGAGCCTCTGGCATGCAGAGGACTATGAAGCATCCCGCTTGATCGCATTGAATGGCGATATCGTCGGTAATAAAAATCTGGGTTCGGAATCGCGCTTCAATGAGGCCGTGCATATCAAGGCTGGCGGCGATCTCGAGAATGTCCAGGTTGATGTTCAGCATGCTCATGCCTCCGATGTGAGTACGCTTGAAGCGGGTGGCAGCATTCTGTTCGAGGCTACCAGGATGGTAGCTGGCCTGGTAACCGATCCCGCAGTTGGCATCCGGGTGGGTGGGCCGGGGGCAATCGAACTGATCGCCGGGGAAAGTGTCGATCTGGCTGATACCCAAGGGGTAGTTACTCGCGGCAATCTGGATAACCCCTATCTCGCTGAGGAGGGAAGTTCGATTCTTGTGGCCGCTGGCGGAAAACCGGACTATGAAGCCCTGAGGGCCTATCTCGGCGCCGGGCCCGAGGTAGGGAATGCGGCGCTGCGTGATCAGTTTTTCGTGGCTTTGAGAGCTATCGGTCGCGAAGCCGAGAGCAGCGGGAACAAGGCCCTGTACAACAAGGCGCGGGCACTGGCCGATGCGTTCTTGCCTGATAGCAAGACGGGAAATAGCGACATCCGTCTTTCGGTGAGCCAGATCAAGACCGAGCAGGGTGGAGATATTCATCTGCTGGCGCCGGACGGCAGCATCATTGTTGGTGTGGCAGCCCCGACAAAGACGAAAAAGCCGTCTGCTCAAGGCATATTTACCGTTAATGGAGGCAATATTTTTGCCTTTGTCGAGCGGGATTTTTTGGTCAATCAGTCACGGGGCTTCTCGCTGGATGGCGGCGACATCATGGTATTCGCCAATCGCGGCATCATTGACGCCGGCAGTGGTTCGAAGACGGCTGCTTCGACGCCGCCGCCTGTTCTGGTCATTCGTGATGGCCAGATCGTTCTCGATACCTCCAATTCGATTTCCGGTTCGGGTATCGGCGTACTTGCTTCACGCGACGATACCACAGCCAGCGACATGGACCTGTTTGCGCCCGAGGGGTCGATTGATGCCGGTGATGCGGGTCTGCGCAGTACGGGCAACATCACGCTCGGTGCGCGCGTCATTCTCAATGCCAGCAACATTCAAGCGGCTGGTGCAGTGACCGGGGCGCCTGCACCGGTGACTGCTGCCGCACCGGTTGCCGCTGTTACCAATCCCACCAACAACGAAAACAAGGCCCTCGAAGACGCAGCGCCGGCAGCCGGCAAGCGTGATGGTGCGGGCGGCATGTTGACGGTCGAGGTGCTGGATAGCGAGCCGGCAGCCGACCCCGCCACCCTTGATGACGAAGAGCGCAAGCGCAAGGCGCGTGCACGTGCGGCCGGGTAGCACGGCTGTAAAAATCAAAATTCATAATTGATCGATCAACCCAACAACCTTGAAGACGATGAGAAACTTTGCACACTGGATGATGGCGGCGGCGAGCCTGTTTGCCCTGAATGCACACGCGGCGGACGGCTTCAATCCGGACGACTGGAAACACAAGCAGAAGACCGTGATCGACACGACGGCCGAGGGCGTCGAACTGAAGCAGGGCGCTGCCCAGTTGCCGCTGGCCTTGCGCCTGCATACCGGGAATTTTGCCTTTGCCGAAGCCAAACCGGACGGTAGCGATCTGCGCGTGACGGCCGCCGACGGCAAGACGCCGTTGCGCTTCCATATTGAAAAGTACGATGCGACCAACGAACTGGCGGTGATCTGGGTACAACAGCCCAAGCTGGCACCGTCGGCCAAGACGGACGCGGTCAACCTGCTGTGGGGTAACGACAAGGCCTCTGCCGCCAGCGATGCCAAGGGCAGCTACGATGCGGCCCAGAACCTGGTGCTGCATTTCTCCGACAACGGCCCGGTGCGCGATGCGACGGGGAATGGCAATCACCCGCGCGACTTCACCACCAAGCCTGTAGCAGGCCCGCTCGGCGATGCGGCCAGCCTGGACGGCAGCAGCACGCTGGTCGTTCCGGCCTCGCCTTCGTTGAAGCTGGTGACGGCCAATGGCCTGACCTTCACGGCGTGGATCAAGCCGGTGGCCAATGCTGCCGGCACGCTGTTCCAGCAGGGCGAAGGCGGCAAGGGTCTGGCCCTGGCCGTCAAGGGCGGCAAGCTGGTGGCCGTGGTCAATGGCAAGGAATTCCCGTCGAAAGCGACGGTACTGGCCGATACCTGGCAGCACGTGGCGATGACGCTGATCGGCGGCAAGCTGACCTTCTACATGGAAGGCGCCGAAGCCGGCACGGCTGATATCGCGCTCGACGACACTGCTGGCGACATCCAGATCGCTGCCGGTTTCCGTGGCGAACTGGACGAAGTGACGCTGGCCGCGACCTCGCGTTCGGCCGACTACATCAAGGCTCTGCACGGCAGCCAGCAGCCGGACAGCCCGATGCTCGGCGCCGAGGATGAGGGCGGTGGCGAAGCTGCCTCCTACGTCGGCATCCTGCTCGGCGCGCTGACGGTGGACGGCTGGATCGTCATCGGCATTCTGGCCGTGATGGGCGTCATCAGCCTGGCCGTGATGGTGGGCAAGACCCTGTTCCTGGGCAAGGCGGAGAAGGCCAACGACGCCTTCCTCAACCGCTTCCGCGACAACCCGCGCAAGCTGCTGCGCCCGGATTCGCTGGATACCAAGGCGATTTCGGAAGACGAGGCGATGCGCCATTCAACGATCTTCCGTCTGTACAAGATCGGCATCCAGGAAATGCACCACCGCTTTGATACCCAGACCAAGAGCGGTGATGAAAACAAGCTTTCCGATGCCGCGCTCAACTCGATCCGCGCCGCCATGGATGCTGCCATGGTCCGCGAGAACCAGCGCCTGAACAGCCAAATCGTGCTGCTCACCATCGCCATTTCCGGCGGCCCCTTCCTTGGCCTGCTCGGCACCGTGGTCGGCGTCATGATCACCTTCGCGGCGATTGCCGCGGCCGGCGACGTCAATGTGAACTCCATCGCGCCGGGTATTGCCGCGGCGCTGGTCGCCACCGTGGCCGGTCTGGCCGTGGCAATTCCCGCCCTGTTCGGCTACAACTGGCTGGCGATCAAGATCAAGAACGTCTCGGCCGACACCCAGGTGTTCGCCGACGAGTTCCTGACCAAGTCGGCCGAGCTGTACGCGGTCTAAGCGGGATCGAGCACGATGCACGTTCAGGAAGACAACCAGCCCTACGACGAGATCAACGTCACGCCGATGCTCGACCTCGCCTATGTGCTGCTGGTCATCTTCATCATCATGACGACGGCCTCGGTGCAGGGCGTCAAGGTTGAGTTGCCGAAGACGGCTGTCAGCTCCAGCCTGGCCAAGCCGGGCACCAAGGCAGTCACCGTGGCCCGTAATGGCGACGTCTTTCTCGATGCCTACCCGGTCACCATGGAGCAGCTCGACTTGCGTCTGGCCCAGTACCTCGCCGCCAATCCGGCGCTGTCGATTGTCATCAAGGGCGATGGCCAGGCCCAGTACGCCAAGGTGATGGAGGTGATGGAGTTGCTCAAGCGCAACGGCATTACCGACCTCGGTCTGGCCACCACCCGGGCGCAGAGGTAGGCCATGCACGTCCAAGCGGAAACCAAACCCTACGACAGCATCAACGTCACGCCGATGCTCGACCTCGCCTATGTGCTGCTGGTCATTTTTATTCTGATGACCACCGCCTCGGTTTCGGGGATGTCGATCAATTTGCCCAAGCCTTCGAACAAGCCGAGTACCGAAAAACACGAGATCAAGATCATCCAGATTCGTCCGGACGGCTCGCTGCATCTGAATGGTGTCGGTGTCACGGTTCGCGAACTTGAGGTGCAACTGAAGGCGACGATGGCGCGTGATCCGAAAGCCTCGGTCGTGCTCAAGGGTGATCCGGCGGTCAATTACGCCCGGGTGGTCGAAGTGCTTGATCTCACCGGTGCCATGGGCATCGGTTCGGTTGGCCTGGTGACGGCGAGAATTGGTAACTGACAGCCATGGAAACAGAAATCAAGCCGTCGCGGCGCTGGCTGAATATTGTCGTGATTATCGTGGCCGGTGCTGCGATTATCGCCATTGTCGCTTGGGGCATCATGACCCTGATGGGCGGCAAGTCCAGCAAGCCGCGCAAACCGCCAGTCGTCACCCTGCTGCCTGACAAGCCGCCACCCCCCCCGCCGCCGCCCAAGGAAGAAAAGAAGCCCGAGCCGCCCAAGGAAAACCCCAAGGACGTCAAGATGGAGCCGCCCAAGGAGGCGCTTCAGCCGGCCCAGAACGAGCCGCTGAAGATGGAAGGCGCCGCCGGCGACGGCGATAGTGCCTTCGGCTCGGGCACGGTCGGTCGCGAATACACCGGCGGCAACATCGGTGCCACCGGCGCCGTGCAGGGCATGTACGCCGGCCGGCTGCAGCGCCATCTGCAGGACCAGTTGAGCCGCAACCGCAAATTGAAGGAGTCCGACTATCGCGTCACCGTGCGCGTCTGGCTGCGCCGTGACGGTTCGGTCGAGAAGGCCGACCTGGCGCAGAGCACGGGCAATGCGACGCTGGACGAGCTACTCCGCGAGGCGCTGCTGCAGGTCACCGCCATGCGCGAGGCGCCGCCGGAAAACATGCCGCAACCGATCCGGATACGTATCACTGCCCGCGGTGCACCTTAGTCACGAATTGAATTGAAGAAACCCAGAGAGAAATCCATGAAATTCACTCAGAAACCTCTGCACAAAGCCGTGGTCGGCGTCTTCGCCGGCCTACTGGCAGTCGGACAGCCAGCCCTGGCCGACGACCGGGAATCGCTTGAAACCCTGCGCGAAACGACGCTCAACCTGATCGACGCGCTGGTCGACCAGGGCATCTTCAGTCGGGAAAAGGCCGATGCAATGGTCAAGGCGGCACAAGCCAAGGCGGCCAAATCGGCCGCACGGGAGAAGCCAAAGGGCGCTGCGCCGGTTCGCGTCCAGTATGTGCCGGAAACGGTGAAAAACGAGATTCGCGACCAGTTGCGTCAGGAAGTGCTGGCCCAGGCCAAGACCGAGCGCTGGGCAGAGCCGAATGCCGTTCCGGCCTGGCTGGATCGCATCAAGTGGGAAGGTGACATGAGGGTGCGCTATCAGACGGAGGAGTTTGCCAAGAGCAATACCGAGGCATTGGATTATATATTTGCTGCAGCAGGGGCCAATCCGACGGGCGGCGAAGTTACCCGTGCAGCAGGCTTCCTCACCAATAACGGTTCGGCGGCGACTGCCAATACCCTTGAAAACCGGGACCGGTATCGCTTGCGCGCACGTCTTGGGGTTTTGGCCAAGGTCTCCGATGACTGGAGTGCTGGGATTCGTCTGGCAACCGGCAACACGACCGATCGGGTGTCTACGAATCAAACGATGGGGCAGGATTTCAACAAGTACCAGTTGATGGTGGACCGCGCTTACGTGAAATACGATCCGGTCGAGTGGTTGACTGCCACTGGGGGGCGTATTCCGAATCCATGGTTTTCGACGGACCTTGTGTGGGACGAAGATTTGAATTTCGAAGGTTTTGCGGCGACGATCAAGCCAAGCTTTGCCAACGGCGATTTCAGGCCTTTCCTGACCTTGGGCGCGTTCCCACTGCGCGAGGAAAACCCGCCAACTCGTCCAAACAGATGGATGATGGGGGTGCAGGCCGGAACGAAATGGAATTTCGCGCAGAATTCCCGCTTGACCGTGGGTTTGGCCTGGTACGAATTCGACAAACTTGAAGGTCTTCTTGAAACTGATGCCGACTACACGGCAAACAGTCCCAGATATGGCCAGTATGAGTATGGTTCAGGTCTTCGCCAGAAGGGAAATACCCTGTTCCGGACTAATGCAGCTTCTGATGTCTCTGCAACCGTTTGGGGGCTCGCCTCCAAATTCCGCCCGATCAACCTGACTGCCTCGCTTGATTTGGCACACTTCGATCCAGTGCATGTCGTGCTGACTGCCGACTACGTCAAGAATATCGCCTTTGACCGTGCCGAAATCCGGCGTCGTACCGGTGTAAATATTAGTGATGGCAAGGATTTCGGCTACCTGTACAAGATCGTGGTCGGCATGCCCAAGCTTGAGAAGCGGCATGACTGGCAGGCATCGTTTGCTTACCGTTATCTTGGTTCCGATGCCACGGTCGACGCCTTTACCGATTCCGATTTCGGTCTTGGCGGCACCAACCTCAAGGGTTACCAGCTGGGCCTGAATTATGGGGTCGACCAGAACGCCTGGCTCTCCTTGCGCTGGATGTCGGCTGAATCAATTGAGTCTTTCTCGCTCGATCCAAATCATCGCTTTGCGGTGGATTTGTTGCAGGCTGACGTCAATGTGCGCTTCTAAAACCAAACTTTCTGTGCTGCTGCTGGCGGCGGCTTTTGCTGCAATGCCGGCTCTTGCTGCCGAGAAAAAAGCCGACCCGAACAAGGGGGAGGTGCGTCGTCTGCAACAAGTCCAGCGTCAACTCGAGCAGGAGAAAACCCGCCTGACCGAGGAAAAGGCTGCGGTTGAGGGCGAGTTGGGCGAGGTCCGCAAGAAGGTGGATGGCGAGGCGCGCCGCGCCGCTGCGCTGAGTCGCGATGTCAGTGCCTTGCGCTCGGAGCGTGAGGCGACCGCCGCCAAGCTGGCCGAAACCGAAGCCGAATTGCGCAAGACTCAGGAGGCACAGCGGGCGGCCGAAGCCGAGGGCAAGCGCCTGCAGGCTGCCCTGGCAGCCGAAAAGCAGCAGCTGGCGACGTGCACCGAGCGCGGTCAGGAGTTGCGCAAGGTGAGCAACGAGATACTGGGCCTTTACGAGAAGAAGTCCTGCCTCGACAGCAGCTTGCAGCGCGAGCCTTTCACCGGCCTGAAGCGGGTGGAAATCGAAAACGCCATCGAGGACATGCGCGAAAAGCTGGAAAACCCGCGTTCGGGCTCGTGAACGCGGGCGTCCTGGCGCGGGGTTTTTCGTCTTCGCTGCCTGCCGCTGCACGCGCCATTCCATTTGCTGTTTTCATCGGCCTGATGGCGGCTGAGCCTTGGCTCGGCCGCGCTTTGGCCGGCTATATCGATCCACGGTGGTTGTATGGCGTGCGGGCAATGCTGGTCGCCGGTCTGCTGTTTGTCTTCTGGCGCAGCTTTATCGAGTTGACGCTCGTCCGTCGCCCGGCCTGGCGTGAGATGGGGTTCGCTTTCGTCGTTGGCTTGCTTGTTTTGGCAATCTGGCTGGCGCTTGATAGCGGAATTTTCGTGCTTGGCCATTCGGGGTCCGGGTTCGAGGCGCGCACGGCGGATGGCGGACTGGATTGGCCACTGGCGCTGATGCGCCTGGCCGGTTCAGCGCTGCTGGTGCCCTTGATGGAAGAGTTGTTCTGGCGCTCGCTGATCATGCGCTGGCTGGAAGATGCCGATTTCGCTTCGGTCGAACCATCCAGGGTCGGCATGCGCGCCTTGCTGCTCTCCAGTCTGGTTTTTGGCCTGGAACACAGCCAATGGCTCGCCGGGATTCTGGCTGGTCTGGCCTATGGCTGGCTTTACCTGCGCAGTGGCAATCTCTGGGTGGCTGTGCTTGCCCATGCCGTGACCAATGCCGGCCTCGGCATCTGGGTGCCGGCGACGGGGGCGTGGCATTTCTGGTGAATATGTCATCGGCAATCTAAGCATCATCATCCCGTAATCTGTACGGAATATCCTGTGTCGCTGCAAAACCATGTAAATGGGTAAGAGATGTCAGCAAGAATTCTTGTTGTTGAAGATGAGCCGGATATTAATGAGTTGATTGTCGTCAACTTGAAATATGCCGGTTTCGAAGTGATTTCGGCCGACACCGCCGAGGCGGCGTGGCAGTTGCTTTCGACGAATTTGCCGGAAGTGGTGTTGCTTGACTGGATGCTGCCGGGAATGTCCGGGTTCCAGTTGATCCGCCATATGCGGGTCGATATTCGCTGGCGCCATATTCCGGTGATCATGCTGACGGCGCGGAGCGACGAGGTCGACAAGATTTCCGCACTTGAAGTCGGGGCCGACGACTATGTCACCAAGCCGTTTTCGCCACGTGAACTGGTGGCGCGTGTCAAGGCGGTGATCCGGCGCGGCGATCCGAACATGCTTGAAGGAACGGTCGAAATCGGTGGCCTGCGCCTGGTTCCCAATTCCCGCAAGGTGCTGGCTGGTGAAGAGCCGATCGGCCTGGGGCCGACCGAGTTCCGCCTGCTGCATTTTCTGATGACGAATGCCGAACGCGTGCATAGTCGCGGCCAGTTGCTCGACTATGTCTGGGGTGGGCGCTCGCATATCGAGGAGCGGACGGTCGATGTGCACATCCGTCGCCTGCGCAGCGTTCTCGAAAATCATTCGCTCGATGGCATGGTGCAAACGGTGCGGGGCATGGGGTATCGCTTCTCGATCAGTCCTGACGGCGCCTGAGCCGCCAAACGACTGCTTCCTCGCTGCAGACTGCCTGACCCAACACGTCGAATATCGGATTTCCTTTGGTAAAAATTTCTCTGCGTCATTTTTGTGGCTGCCTGCTGGCTGTCGGCGTGCTTCCCGATGTCCTGGCCGATGCCGGCGATACCTTCAATATCTATCTGGCGGCCGGTGCCCAGCAGGACAGCAATCTGTTTCGCCAGTCACGCAATGAGCAGAGCGATACCCTGCAGACGACATCATTGACGCTGGGCCTGAACAAGCCCCTGGCCCAGCAGCTTTTCTCGCTGGATGCGACGCTGGTCGACTATCGATTCACCAAGAACGACTATCTCGACTACCGCGCGACCAATTACAACGCAGCCTGGAACTGGGCGCTGACTCACCGGCTGACCGGGGTACTTTCGCTCAGCCAGACCGAAGTCCAGAACAGCTTCGTCGATTACCAGGCCACGACCGCGCAGACGCGGCGCAATATTGCCCGGACCAATGTCAATCGCCTGACGGCGGAATGGCGCGTCATGGGCGGCTGGCAGCTTGTTGGCGGCCTGACCAACAACCAGTTGGTCAATACGGATACCTTCCGCCAGCAGGGCGGCTACGAATTGAATACCTGGGAATTGGGCGGCAAATACGTCTGGCCGGCCGGCAACTACCTGCAGTTGCTGCAGCGCGAAGGCAATGGCGAATACAAGGACAGGCAGCTGGTCGGCTTCGACAGTGTTCCGGCGCCGTTCAACCCGCAGTACGACAACGCGTTCCGCCAGATCGAAACCGAGGCTCGCCTGTTCGTGCCGCTGACCGGAAAAACCTCGGTGACCGGCCGGCTTGCCCGCCAGTCGCGCGAACATGAGCATTTCAGCCAGCGTGACTACGCCGCCAATGTTGGCCGTCTCGACTTCAACTGGCAGCCGGCCGGCCGCTTGTCGCTCGTCGCCGGCCTGCGCCGCGAGGTGGCGGCCTATCAGGATTTTTCCAGCAGCTACTATCTGAGCAACGGGGTCAGCCTGAAACCATCCTGGCAGATGACGCCCAAGACCACCATGCGCCTCAACTACGACTGGCAGGCGCGGAATTACGAAGGGGCGCTGGCCAGCGGCAGCACTGAGCGCAAGGACACGCTGCAAACCGTTTCCCTGGGCATCGACTGGAATCCGCAACGCTGGCTGACGCTGAGCACGACCTATCAGCGCGATGCCCGGAATTCCAGCCGCGAGAACCTGGATTTCAAAGCCAATATTCTGAGCCTGAACGCCCGCCTGAATTTCTGATGCTCGCCAGCCCGCCGGCGTCTGCCCTGTTGCCGACAACGCCGGCATGGCGATTACATTTTGCGGCTGCGATGGCGCGGTGGTGCTTTTTCCGGCGCCGCCTTGACCAGACGTGTGCCCGATAAATACTCGGCTTGCTCGGTCGGGTCGCTGCGCCACGCCTTGAATTTTTCCAGAACCGCCGGGACGTAGCGTTGTGTTTCCGGGTAGGGCGGAATATTGCCGGCGTGGCGCAGGACGGCGCCCTCGCCAGCGTTGTAGGCGGCGAGCGCGAGGTCGGTGCGCTGGTCGAACCTGTCGAGCAGGGCACGCAGATAGCGGGTGCCGGCGCGCAGGTTGGCCTTGGGCTCGCTGGCATCGGGGCTACCGAAGCGTAGCGCCGTTTCTGGCATCAGTTGCATCAGCCCGAGGGCGCCTTTGGTCGAGACGGCATCGGCCCGATAAGCGGATTCGACTTGAATGACCGCATGCACCAGGGCCGGATCGAGCCCGGCCTCGGCGGCGGCCCAGGCGATTTCCTCGGCGTAGGGCCTGGCCGACAGCACCGGGGAGGGCTGATCGACGGCTTTGGTCGTTCTGGCCAAGGTGGCCGACTGCAGGCGGTAGGTACTGCCATCGTCGAGCTGGAGTCGGTAGGCTTGCGCTTCAAGCGCCTGGGCCGAGCAGGCCTGAGCCAACAGGCTGGCCAGTACGATGAGGCGTGCGTTCAGGGGCGGCATGCGCTGCCGTTCAGTCGCCGGCGCCCCAGCCAGTGCCAGAGCAATAGTCCGCAAAATGTGCCGGCGGCATCGGCCAGCCAGTCATCGATGCTGGGTTGCCTGGTCGGCACCAAATACTGGTGCAGTTCGTCGGCCAGCCCGATGCCCAACGCCAGCGCGGCGACTGCGGAAATCGGTGCCTTTGGCCTGGCCGCGCTCAAACCGAAGGCGAGTGCAGAAAAGACCAGCAGGTGAATGACTTTGTCCCACGGCGTTGCCACCAGATTGCCGGAGGCCGGCGTGCTGCCGAAGCCGAAGAGCAGGAAAAAGATGCCGAGCACCATGAAAAGACCCAGCCGCGACAGCGGCAAGGCCTTGTCAGTAGGCATATTGGTCCTTGAAGACGACGGTGACTGTCTTGACGATGATGTAGAGATCCAGCCCGAGCGACCAGTGGCGCAGGTAGTCGAGGTCGCAGTCGATGCGGGCTTTCATCTTGTCCAGGGTGTCGGTCTCGCCGCGCAGGCCGTTGACCTGGGCCCAGCCGGTGATGCCTGGCTTGACCTTGTGGCGAACCATGTAGCCATTGATCAGCTTGCGGTACTGTTCGTTGTGGGCGACGGCATGCGGGCGGGGGCCAACGATGCTCATGCGGCCCTGCAGCACGTTGATGAACTGCGGCAACTCATCGAGCGAAGTCTTGCGCAGGATTCTGCCCAGCCGGGTAATGCGCTGGTCCCCCTGGCGGGCCTGGGCGATCTGGGCGCCATCTTCGCAGACGGTCATTGAGCGGAATTTATAGACGACGATTTCCTGGCCATCCAGCCCGTAGCGCCGCTGCTTGAAGATGATCGGCCCCGGCGAGGTCAGTTTCACGCCACAGGCAATGCCGAGCAGGATGGGGGAGATCAGGAGCAGGATCAGCAGCGACAGCACGATGTCCGATAGCCGCTTGGTCAGCCCGTTGGTGCCGGTAAATGGCGTTTCGCAGACAGAAACGACGGGCATGTCGCAGACCGTTTCCGTGCGGCTCTGGATGATGTCGGTGACGAAGATGTCGGGGACGAAGTAGATCGACGCCGTGGTGTCGCGCAACTCGTCGAGCAGACGCATGATGCGCGGTTGCGTCGCCATCGGTAGCGAGATGTAGATGAGATGGATCTGCGCCTGCTTGACGTATTCGGCCACTTCGCTGATCCGGCCGAGCAGCGGGCGGTTATGCCCGATGGCATGCAGGCGCTCGATATTGCGGTCATCGAAAAAACCGAGCATCTGAAGATCGGTGTATGGGCTTTCGGCCAGGCGGCAGGCCAGCTGGGCTCCCTGCTCGTTCATGCCGATGATGACTGCGCGTTTGCTGCCCTGTGCCCGCAGCAACAGGGGGGCCGACAGGCGGAACAAGGCATTGGCGACGATCAGGCCGAGCGGTGCCGCCCACAGCCAGGTCAGAATCGCATGTGGCGGATAAAGGCTCAGGCCCTTGGTGGCATAGCCGAAAAAGACGATCAGTGCGGCCAGGAACAGCCAGTTCGTGAGGATGCTCAGCACGCTGCGGGCGAACGATTCCTGAAGTCGCGGCCGGGCCGGGAAGGTCAGCGAAAAGGCCATCAGCGAAAGAATGAGGTAGGGCAGGGTCAGCTCGCCTTCCTCGATGAAGCCGATCACCCAGACAGACAGGGTCAGCACCAAGGGATCGAGGACCACCTCGATGACGTTGATCAGGTTGTCGCGCCCGATGTGCAGACTGGCAGCACGGCCGAAGCGAGACGTGCTGCCGAGGTGGGGCGGCGTCGCTGCGGTTGGTGTTGGCGGGCAGGTGCTTGAAGCAATGGCGGTCATGGTTCAATCTTGCAAAAGCAACGGGTCAGGCATTGGCTGTCAAAAGTGACCAGTTCACAGGGAATGCCTCGGCGAATGATGGAAAAACGCGCCATTCCTCCTTGGTGGAGACCGGCCGCGATGCCCTCATGCCGGCCCAGGCAAGTCTTCTGAAGCCGTTAATGAGCGAATGAATCCAGCTTATTCCAAGTTCATTAAATATTTGTTAAACCACTCGGCTGATCGGCCGTTGGTCGCCACATTCGAATGCTTGAAGGCAAATTAAACCGGTATCCGGATAGCATGGGTAACGGCTATCCGCACGGTTCTCGGGCAGCAGGTGGCAGGCAAGAGAAACCGTCGCCGCAAGCAGTCGGTCAGATCATTCGTGACTGGCTGGCACAGCGGGTTCGTCGACGCGAGAAAGTCCGGCTAAGTAAGTTTGACCTGCCTCGGGGAGCGATCAGGGCTCCCGCTATTCATCCGCATCGCTTCGTTCAGGCAAGATGTTGCTTGAACGTGATCAGCACCGGTTGGTGTTGGGTCAAAACCGAATAAAACGCGGTCAGTAACAGCGGCGGTGCTTGGGGTATATCGATGTGTGCACCATGGCCAGATTGAGTGCAAAAAGCTTTCCCAGTACCGTGAAGAGTACGCCTAGCTCAAAGACGACAAATGCAGATTTTGCATCTGCAAACAGCAGAAAAGCGCCGCATACGGCCAGATAGAGCGCCATGATTGCGCCGATGGGTGCCGCATGTTTGCTTCTGGCAAGGAACAGCGGTGCCAAGAACCAACTTGCCGCCAAAATTCCCCCTACGGCAATAAACAAGAAGTTTTGAGGCATCGAATAATCCTTGTTTCATAAAGGGGTATTCGTTAAGGCTACCATTTAAATTCGATAAACTGTATAAACGGTTCATGAATTTTTTATGACATATTGAATTGGTTTCGATATGCGAAAAAACGGTTCGCCTTATCTGACCATCACGCCTGGCTAGATTCCGGGGATGAGCCGGTTTTCGAGGCCGATGCTGTTGGCCTTCGGCGCCGCGGTTTGCAGCGCGAAAAAAATCCACATTGCTGCCCGGAAGCAGTCATGTGGATTTTTTACTGAGCAATCCTGAGGGAGCGCAGAGATGAGGGGCTCAATCTGCAGCCATCAAAACGCTTCCGGGGCCGTCAGTCAGCAGAGCGTTGTGGCGATCTGTGTGGCAGTGCATTGGCCGCTGATGAACGGCAGTTCACGCGGTGGAGGCGGGAAATTGCCTGTTTTCCGGCGCCCGACTCCGGGCGGGTCAGCCCATCGATTTTTCGATGGCTTCCAGTAACTTCAAGGCACGTTCGCGGTTTTTTGCGGCGGCGGCAGCCCGTCCGGCGATGTCGGCGGTGTCAGCGAGGGAGGCTTGAATCAGCGCTTCATGCTGCGTCATTCCGCCGAGTGCGGCTTCCAGCATGCGATCAGCGTTCAAGTCGGTGTCCTTGTCAGACATGGTGTTCTCCATTCGAATCGATGGCTTGTTTGTAACCCAGTGAAAAGGCCCTGCGAATTTCGCAGGGCCTTTTGTCTCGCAACAAGCGGCCGGATTAGCGACCTTGCTTGGTCATCGCGGCGATGTTGGCTTGAGCGGCATCGGCGAATTGCTTGGCGATGCCATTCATGTTGCCGAAAGCCGAGTTGGCAGCAGCGATGGCGCTCTGGACGGCAGTGATGGCGCCTTCGGAGCCAGCCGGAGCAGACTTGGCAGCCATTTCCATCATGCCAGCCATGGACTTCTGCAGACCGCCAAACTGGGCTTCGACCATTTTGGCCAGTTCCTGCTGGGTCTGGGTGGTGATTTCATAAACGGTGCGGGAATAGGCAACAGCCTTTTCGATAGCCGGTTGGGCCAGCGAGCTCTGGGCGGCGAGGGCGGCTTGCGGATCCTTGGCGGCCATGACGGTCTGAACGCCGGAAACGGTGTCTTCAAGCGCAGCGCGGGCGGTGTCCAGGTTCAGGGCAGCGATGCGCTCGGCGGAGGCCAGCGCAGTATTGGCAACGGCCAGCAGGGAATCGACGGTGGCTTTGTTGGCGGTGGTGAATTGTTCGGTATTGAGAGACATGGCTGTTTCCTGAAAAGTGTGGGGTTTAGTGTGTTCGGTACGCAGTATAGAGCACCGGAGGGGCAAATTGTGCACTGCAGCAAAATAAGATTGCCCGGGGCGTTGTCCCGTAATTTTTCACCCGACGATTGTCGGGTTTTCCCAATCGCCGGTTTTGCAGGGGCCGGCTGCAGCTCAAGCCCAATCTGTCTGGCTGCATTTCGCAGCCCTCGCTGCATCAGCAGGGCATCGATTGCGGGGGACCGCCAGTGTCAGGATGGTCGATGAAAACATGCCACCGACCATCGGCCCAGCAATCCGCATTGCCGGGCCTGTGCCGCTAATCGCCGCGAATCAGCGCCACCAGGTCTTCGGTCGACGGCAGTGCCGAGGTGTCACCTTCGGCCAGGATGCTGTCAGCCAGCGCCCGTTTGTCGTGGTGCAGGTCGACGATGCGTTCCTCGATGCTGCCTTTGCTGACCAACCGATAGACGGTGACCGGCCGTTGCTGGCCGATGCGGTGGGCGCGGCCCATGGCCTGGTCTTCGGCGGCCGGGTTCCACCAGGGGTCGGTAATCACCACGTAGTCGGCGGCGGTCAGGTTGAGGCCGAAACCGCCGGCTTTCAGGCTGATCAGGAAGAGGTCGCTGTCGCCGGACTGAAAGGCGGCGACGCGCTTGCTGCGTTCGGCGGCCGGTGTCGCGCCGTCCAGGTATTGGTAGCTGATACCGGTGGCATCAAGCGGGCCGCGCAGGATTTGCAGAAAATCGACGAACTGGCTGAAGACCAGGGTCTTGTGGCCGTTGGCCGTGAGTTCGGCGGCCAGTTCGGCGAAAGCCTGCACCTTGGCGCCGGCAATGCCGAATTCCGGGCTGGTCAGGCGCGGATCGCAGGCGGCACGGCGCAGTTTGGTCAGTTGCGCCAGGATGTTGAAGCGCGCCTGCCCGGCCTGGGCGCCGCTGTCGTTGAGGGCGCTGACATCGTTGATCGCCTGCCGGCGCAGGGCCTCGTAATGGGCGGCTTCGGCCGCTTCCGGGGTGACCGAGAGGATCAGTTCGGTGCGCGGTGGCAGATCCTGCAAGACCTGGCCCTTGGTGCGGCGCATGACGAAGGGGCTGATCAGGCGTTTCAGGACGTATTGGGCATCGCGGTCGCGGTTGCGTTCAATCGGGCCGGCAAAGCGTTCGTTGAAGCGGCCGATGGTGCCGAGCAGGCCAGGATTGACGAAGCGCATGATCGACCACAGTTCGGCCAGGCGATTTTCCACCGGGGTGCCCGACAATGCCAGGCGGAAATCGGCCGGTAGATCGAAGACGGCCTGCGAGCGTTTGGCCATGGCATTCTTGATCGCCTGTGCTTCGTCGGCGACCAGGGTGTGCCACTGGCGGCTGGCGAAACGCTCCTGAGCCAGTTGCAGCAGGGTGTAGGAAACGATCAGCACGTCTTGCGGGCCGGCCCCGCTGACCAGCGCTTCGCGTTCGCTGTCGCTCGCCTCGCTGTAGATGCGGGCGTTCAAGCTGGGCGCGAAGCGCAGTGCTTCGGCCAGCCAGTTGCCGCACACCGAGGTCGGCGCGATGACCAGGGTGGCGCCGCCTTTCGCCCGTTCGAGCATGACGGCCAGCGCCTGCAGAGTCTTGCCGAGGCCCATGTCGTCAGCCAGGCAGCCGCCCATGCCGGCGGCGGCGAGGCGAATGGCCCACTGGTAGCCTTCTTCCTGATAGGGGCGCAGGTCGGCTTGCAGGGACTTCGGTAGTTTCGGTTCGGTGGTTTGCGCGGCACGCAGGCGGTCGATGGCTTTGCGGAAATCGGCGCCGGCCTCCAGATCGGTGCCGTCGAGCACTTCGTCGAGCCAGGCGGCGGCGATTTGCGGTACTTTGCTGCCATTTTTGTCGACTTCGGCGACGGCGGCGAGATCAAGCAATTTCTGTTTCAGCGAGCGGGTCAGCGCCGCGTAGACGCCGTCGCCCATCGGGATGAAGCGGCTCTTGTCGCGGGCGGCAGCGAGTAGGGTTTCCAGTTGCACGACGAGACCTTCATCGAGCCCGGCCTGGCCGGATACCCGGAACCAGTCGCGTTCCTTGCTGACGGTGATCCCCAGCTTGCCGGCATCGACGCTGATGACGCGGACACTCTTGCCTTTCGGCCAATCGACGGCAGCGATGGCGGCCAGACCGGGCAGCGCCTCGACTAGGCCGAGTGCCTGTTCCGGGTCTTCGATCAGCCACTCGCCACTTTCCGCACCACCGATGTCTTCGAGAAAGGGGAAGGCGTCGAGCAGGCTTTCCTTATGTTTCTTTTCCGCCGCCAGATTGCGCTCGGTGCCTACTGTCTCACCGCCTATCGCCGCCATCAGGCGGAGGCGACCGCTGCCGACCGGCAGACGCGGGCCGTCGGCGCCAAGCGGCGCGGCAACCAGGCGCAGCGACAGCGCCTCGCCAACCGGCGCCAGTTCGGCGCGCAGCCGCGATTCGCTTTCCACCTGCCGCGACGCCTGCGCCGCATCGGCATGCACCTGGAAGTGCCCGGCCAGCGCCTGCAGGGTCTTGTCGAGGTCGGCTTGTACCCCTTCGGCCTTGGCCGGCACGGCAAAACGCCCGGAAACTAGTTGGGCGGCGCGTCGTTGCGCCGCCGTGTAGCGGATCAGCCGGACGCGTTGAGGCCCCTCCGGCAGCAGGGTGATCAGGCGCAGCGCCTCGGCATCGCGCTTTTCTTCTGCATCGTAGTAGTAATTTTCTTCCGCCTCGGCACGTAGGGGCGGCGTGATCTGCATGACGATCTTGTCGCCCTGGCGGACCACTTCGAGTTCGGGTGGCGTTTCGACGAGATCGACCAACTGGCCTGGCGCAGTGTCGAGGGCGACCGCCGGATGGCCGACCAGGACGCCGATGGCGGCCGCCAGATCAATGTTGAAGCGCTTGGCGTAATGGCGCTCGGCGCGCAGGCAGCGGGCCACTTTGGCGTCAGCGGGTGGTAGTTCCTGATTGGCGGCCAGCCGGCTTAGCGGCAGGGGTTTCGGGCTGCTCCAGCCACGGCTGCCGCGTTTCTGTTCGAAGGGATTGATGTTAATCAGTTCACCATGCTTGCCGAGGCTGAGCAGCCACAGAATGCGGGTTTTTTCGGCGTCGTCCTTGCCTTTCGTGCCGGGCGTGCTTACGTCGGCCAGTTCCTGCAGCGCGCTGAGTACCTCGCGCCATTGCTCACCCTTGCCGGCGACGAAAAAGCCGGCCGGCGGTTCGCCACCCGCGAGGACGATTTCGGCGTTGTCGAGCATCCTGAGCAGCATGTTGAATTGGCAGTTCTGCAGGCGCTGGCGCAGCCCGACGAACACGCTGTCCTTGCCGGTTGCTGCCATGGCGCCCAGCTTGTCGGGGCCGAGCCAGGCGGCGAGCATGACTTTCCACAAAAGCGCCTGCGAATAACGCTCGTAAGCCGAGGCTTGCAAGGAAAAAGCACTCGATGACAGCGGTGCATTGCCCTGTCGGGCATCGATGGCATTGACCCAGCGGCCCCAGTCGTCGTGCGCGCTGGGCGTTCGCGTGCCAGCCTCGCCGACGCAGAATTTGCGCGCCAGGTCGAGCTGTTTCTGGCTGCCTTGGGCGAGCAGGGCGAGCGGATAGAGCCAGGTGACGCTTTCCGGGAAAACCCGCTTGCGGACGCCCATCTCGGTCTGGCCGCGTTTGAGGGCGGCTTCATAGGCTTTTTGCCCGCTTTCCCATTGCCCATCGGCAATCAGCGCTGCGGCGCGAATGGCATCGCAGCCCGCACCGTCAAGATTGTGCAGGGCTTTTTGCAGCAAGACCTGGTCGCCGCGTTGCAGGGCAATATCGGCCAGGGCCATGCGCAGATACGGCGCTAGGCTTTGCGGGTTGGTCTGCAATTGTTCAATGGCCCAATCGACGATGGGTAGCAGATTGCTTGACCAGAGGTTGCTGACCGAGATGACGGCACGGTTGGCCAGCTCGCTTTGCCAGTAAGGATCAATGCGCTTGAAACTGGCGGCGTCGAACGGCAGCAGGACGGCGTGGGCCGCCAGTTGCCCCCAGTCGTGTTCCTGGTTGATCGCGTTGATCAGAGGCGCCAGCTCTTCCTGCCCGGCGCCGGAGAGCAGCATGGCGCGCAGCAGGGGGATGGTGACCGGCTGGCTGCCAAAGTTGAAATAGCGCAAACGTCGCAAGTCGAAATGATGGAAGCGGGAAACAAGGCTGACCAGCTCGCGGCCTTCCATGATCTCGAGCAATTGCCGGTAGAGCGTCATGCGCAGCGTGTCGGCAAGCTGGAAGTAGCCGGGGCGCTTGGCATTTTCCTGGAGCAACTGCTTGGCTTTCAGTTCATCAATCGCAGTTTTTACCTGCTCACCGGTGAAATTGCGCCCGGCCGAGTTTTTGAACCCCAGCAGCGGAAGCAAGTTGTAAAGATCGGTGCGGGTGCGCTCCATCCACAGCAGGGCGCTGGCCAGTGCCACTTTATGGGTATCGGCGCTGAGCCCCTGTTTGTCGAGTTTGCCGATGGCGTCTATGGGGGGCTCTGTATCGAAAAGGTCGTGGGTCATGCTGGATTCTGTCTTGAACCGATTGCCCGCTATTGTCGCATCGACAGTGTGGGTGTGGCTAAAAGGACGCCGTCCTCCCGCCCGTGGGCCGGTACTTTTCCTGACGGCGCGTGATCAGCCGGCCTGAAGCGTGGCGGCGTAGCGCTGCTTTTCGGCGGCGCTCAACTGCTTGACCCGGTATTCCGCTTTCGAGGCTGATGAGCGATCGGGGTGCGTTTCGTACCCCAACAATCTGAGCGGCGGATGCGAGCGGGTATAGCGGGCCCCGGTACCCTGGCAGTGGGCGGCATAGCGGGTTTCGACATTGACGGTGATGCCGGTGTAGATGCTGCCATCGATACATTCGATCATGTACAGGAACCAGGGTTTAGTCATGCTGGCTTACCCGGGTCAGGGCCAGTCGGATACGCTGGATGGTTTCCTCGATGGGGGCGTGCCGCGATATTTCCAGGCCAAGGCTTCGGGCGATGGCATTGACCTTGGCCGCATTGAGCGGGATTCCGCCGCGATCAACGGCAGCGATCAGTTGCCGGGCGCGTTCGTAGTCCGAAAGCGGGGCGGCTTTGCCGAAAAGAATGGCCTTCAGCCACGAGAAAAGGCCCTTGGGCCAGCGTGATCTCATACACTTGCATCTGTTCAAAAAGCGAAGGATACATGGATGCTGCCGCCAAGGTTGATGGGCCGAATTCGAGGTGCTGACTTTTGAGCGATGTAACGATGAGCCGCAGCCAGCTGGCGGCCAGCGAACTGCCCGTTTATGTCGGGGTTTCCATTAATCAGGTAACGCTGGTCAATAGCCAGGCTCTGGCGGCGCAGGCCTTGGCCGCGCTGTTGGCGGCACCGGTAATCGGCTTCGATACGGAGTCGAAACCAACCTTCCTTAAAGGAGAGGTGTCGACCGGCCCGCACCTGGTGCAACTGGCCACTGGCGAGCATGTTTTCCTGCTTCCGGTCTCGTTTGCCGCAAACCACGAGGTGCTGCGGCGCATCCTTTCGGCAGCGGATATTCTCAAAGTCGGGCTCGGGCTGGGCAATGACCGAAGCGTGCTGCGGTCGCGGCTGGGAATTGAACTGAACAACGTGCTTGACCTTGGCGAAGCGATGCGTGGTCCGGGGCATCGCGGCACAGTCGGCGCCAAGGTGGCGGTGGCCCACTATTTCGGCCAGAAATTCCAGAAATCGAAGAAGGTGGGAACCAGCAACTGGGCCAGTCCGCGCCTCAACGAGCGCCAGTTGCTGTACGCCGCCAACGATGCCCATGTCGCCTTGCAGCTTTATCATGCTTGGTTGCGTGACCCGAAGCGCCGCGAGCCGGGCACTGTCGCAAACAATTCACAGGAAACAACCCATGGCTGAATCAACGCCGATGCTTTCTTTGCTTGAAACCCGCATTCTCGGCACTCTGGTCGAGAAACAACGGACTGTTCCCGATACTTACCCTTTGTCGGTCAATGCCCTGATGGCCGGCTGCAACCAGAAAACCAGCCGGAATCCGGTGATCGAAACCAGCGAAGCCGAGATTCTGGTGGCGCTCGACCGGCTGAAGGATCTTGGTCTGGTGCGCGAGGTCAGTGGCAGTCGGGTCAGCCGCTTTGAACATCTGTTCGAAAAGTCGTTCGGCGTTCCGACGCAGGCTTCGGCCTTGCTGACCGTGCTGATGTTGCGCGGGCCGCAAACGGCCGGGGAGCTTCGCCTCAATTGCGAACGCCTGCACCGTTTTGCCGATATTTCCTCGGTCGAGGCCTTTCTCGAGGAACTGGCAGCGAAGGAAGAGGGCGCCTTGGTGGTCGAGCTGCCGCGCCTGCTTGGATCGCGTGAAAACCGCTGGATGCACCTCCTGAGCGGTCAGCCGGTGATTGAGGCGACCCCGGTTGGTCGGTCGCCAGCCGCGGGTGCGCAGGATATCGAGGAGCTTCGGGCGCGGGTATCGTCTCTGGAGGCCGAGGTCGCTGAATTAAGGGCTTTGCTGCTCAACCGGAGCCATGAATAGGCAGGCGTTTGCGGCAGTGCTGCCACATGCTTGACCTATAATTCGCCCGCCATGAAATCCCTCGCTTCCCCGAAATACAGCCGCATTCGCATCATCGGCGCCGCCAGCGGCCTCGGGGCGCAGGATCAGGCTTGCGAGGATGGGCCGGTCGCGTTTCATCATTCACAGGCCTGGCACGAACTCGAGCATCACCCCCTGGTGGATTGGGGCAAGACCTTGTTCGCGCCGGATAACGACGGCACCTCGACGACTGCCCGGATTGCGGAGCTTTGCCACCATCTGGCCGATGAAGTCGCGCTGACACTAAGGGCCGACGAATTTCCGGTGGTTATCGGCGGCGATCATTCCATCGCCATCGGTACCTGGAGCGGTATTGCCCGGGTGCTTGGTGAGCCCTGCGGCCTGTTGTGGATTGATGCCCATCTCGACAGCCATACGCCGGAAACGACCTATTCCGGGGCTATCCACGGTATGCCGCTGGCCTGCCTGCTCGGGCGTGGCGACAAGCGCCTGCTCAATATCGGCCTGAACGGGCCGCAAGTCAGCGCGGCGCACACGGTTATTCTCGGGCCGCGCAGCTATGAGCCGGAGGAACTCGAGTTCCTGCAGCGGCTGGGGGTTCGCATCATCGATAGTGAACAAGTCCTGCAACGCGGGTTTGCCGCCTGCCTGGACGAGGCGATAGCCATTGTCGCCAGCGCGCCGGCCGGTTTTGGCGTGACGCTCGATCTGGATGCCATAGATCCGCGGCTGGCGCCCGGTGTCGGCAGTCCGGAACCGGATGGCCTGGTCTCCTACGATGTGCTGACAGCAATGCACTGGCTCGCTACCCAGGCCGGACTCAAGGCACTGGAAATCGTCGAATACAACCCTGATCGAGACCGCCACGGGGTAACGGCAGCGTTGATTTCCGATCTGATTGAACAGATTTTGCCTGCAGGCAAAAAGTAGGTCATGGAAATCGACCCGTACGAAGTTCTCGATGTGGCCAAGGATTCAGGTCCGGCTGAATGGAAACGCGCCTATCGCCGCCTGGCCATGCGCTGGCACCCCGACCGCAATAGTCATCCGGAAGCGACCGAGCGCTTCAAGGCTATCAATATCGCCTATGAGCGCCTGACAACCGGCGAAGAGCCGGAAGAGGTCAATGCCGATTCGCCCGACAACGAGCCCGCCGAACCGGAAGAGAGCGTTGCGAGGGCGGCAGATATCCGCCTGAACCTTGAGGTCAGCCTGGAAGAGGCCGCCGCCGGCTGTCGCAAGACGGTTCACTACGCTCGCGGCAAGGACTGTCCGACCTGCGAAGGTAGCGGTGAGGCCGGCATGTCGCGAACCCGCTTTTGTGATGCTTGTCATGGCAGCGGGCGTGTGCACGATGCCCACCGCAAACTGGTTCGTTGCGATGCCTGCGACGGAAAAGGCTTGTTCAGGGAGCGCATCTGCCCGGATTGCGGTGGCAGCGGGCGGGAAGCGGATGACGTCAGCCTGAAGATCACGGTGCCACCAGGCATGCTGCCCGGTGATGAACTGCGGCTGGCGGGGCAGGGCGAGCCGGGCAATGATGAATGTGCGGCTGGTGATCTGTATCTGACGCTGATCATTCGTACGCACCCGCTTTACCAGCTACGTGGTCGCGATCTGCATTTTCAGATGCCGGTCAGCGCGCTGGCGATGATTGCCGGGGCTGAGATCGAGATGCCATCGTTGGGCGGGGTGTTCGGCTATTCCCTGGAACCCGGCGTTGCCGAGCGCCGAGAGTTGCGTTTGCCCGGCAAGGGATATCCGGGACGCGGAAGGAATCGGGCCGGTGATTTGGTGGTTGAACTGGAGCCGGTGTTTCCGCGCCAGCTCAGCGCTCGCCAGCGCAAGCTGCTTTTGCAGGCGAATGCGGCGTTGGTCGACGATGCTTCAGAATCCTTGCCGGAAATCGCCGAATGGCGAAAAAACCAAGGCTTCGACTAAACGCGCTCAGGGCTGAGGGTTCGGATTGAAATTGAAGCGTTTTGGAACGTCGGTTGCAGCAATGGTCTGCACGGGCAGCTGTTGCCAGCGGATGTCGCCGGAACCAGTTTCCATCCGGTGGACGATTTCTTCATCCTTCGCCAGTTCTCCGTTGCCATCACGGCATTCGGCGAGGAATGCTGCCAGGTCGCGGTCATCGAGCAGGCCAATACCCAATTCCGATTCGAGCAGCAGATTGCCATCTTCGTCGAGATAGACCGCCTTCAACAGGCCGGTTGGTGCGCCGGTATGGCTGACAAAGCCGGTCGCTTCCCGGCGAAACACCCACGGGGTGTATGCCAGCGCCACAAAAACCCGTTGCGGGCCGTTCTGCAAAAACCAGCAGCCTGATTCGTCACTACCGTATTGCCGGTTGATGAATTGAATCAGGCCGCTGTGGGTCACGCGTTCTCCCTGCAATCGCCAGTCGCCCCGCCGGTCGAGCGACAGCCAGTCGTAACAGGCGGGGACGTTGGGCCACTTGGCGATGGCGGAGAGATCAACCATCAGTCGGCGTAAGCCTCCATCGGCGGGCAGGCGCAGTTCAGGTTGCGGTCGCCATAGACATCGTCGATGCGATTGACGCTCGGCCAGAACTTGTTGGCGGCCACCCAGGGCAGCGGGAAGACGGCCTGCTCCCGGCTGTACGGATGCTTCCAGTCGCCGTCGATCACGTCCGCCTGCGAATGCGGGGCATTCTTGAGCGGATTGTTGTCGGCCGACCAGACGCCATTCTCGATCTGGCGGATTTCCTCGCGAATGCTGATCATCGCCGCAATGAAGCGGTCCAGTTCAGCCTTCGATTCGGATTCCGTTGGTTCGACCATGATCGTGCCGGCGACCGGGAAGGACACTGTCGGCGCATGGAACCCGTAGTCCATCAGGCGCTTGGCGATGTCGATTTCGGCGATGCCGGTGGCGGCCTTGATCGGGCGGATGTCGAGGATGCACTCGTGCGCCACGCGGCCGTTCTTGCCGACGTAGAGTACCGGGTAGTGCGCGGTCAGCTTCTGGGCGACGTAGTTGGCGTTCAGGATGGCGACTTGCGTGGCTTTCTTGACGCCGGCGCCGCCGAGCATGGCCAGGTACATCCACGAAATGGTCAGGATCGAGGCCGAGCCGAACGGCGCGGCAGAAACCGCGCCCTGGCCGGCGTTGACGCGGTTGGCATCGCCCGTCGGCTGGACGGCGTGGTCGGCCATGAACGGCGCCAAGTGCGCCTTGAGGCCGATCGGGCCCATGCCCGGTCCGCCGCCGCCGTGCGGGATGGCGAAGGTCTTGTGCAGGTTCATGTGGCTAACGTCGGCGCCGATGAAGCCGGGCGAGGTCAGGCCGACCTGGGCGTTGAGGTTGGCGCCGTCCATGTACACCTGGCCGCCGTTGGCATGGACGATGGCGCAGATGTCCTTGATCGCTTCCTCGAAAACGCCGTGCGTCGACGGGTAGGTGATCATCAGGCATGCCAGGTCGTCCTTGTGCTCTTCGGCCTTGGCCTTGAGGTCGGCGACGTCCACGTTGCCGTTCTCGTCGCAATCGACGACGACGACCTTCATGTTGGCCATCTGGGCGGTGGCCGGGTTGGTGCCGTGCGCCGACTTGGGGATCAGGCAGATGTCACGATGGCTGTCGCCGCGGCTGGCGTGGTAACGGGCGATGGCGACCAGACCGGCGTATTCGCCCTGGGCGCCGGAGTTCGGCTGCATGCAGATGGCGTCGAAGCCGGTGACGGTCTTCAGCCACTCGGTCAGGCTGGTGATCATTTCCAGGTAACCAGCGGCCTGGTCGCGCGGGGCGAACGGGTGCAGGCCACCGAATTCCGGCCAGGTGACCGGGATCATCTCGCTGGTCGCGTTCAGCTTCATGGTGCAGGAGCCGAGCGAGATCATCGAGTGGTCAAGGGCCAGATCCTTGTTCTGCAGCGACTTCAGGTAGCGCAGCATCTCGTGTTCGGTGTGATGCGTGTTGAACACCGGGTGCTGGAGCACGGCATCGCTGCGGATCAGCGCGTCCGGCAGCGCGGAGTCGGCGGCTGCAACCTGAGCGTCGATGGCTTCCATGTCGAGCGTGACCTGGGTGATCAGCTTGAATAGGGTCGCAACATCGGCGCGCGTCGTCGTTTCGTCGAAGGAAATGCCGAGCACACCGGCCGAGACGCGGCGCAGGTTGTAACCGGCGGCCAGGGCATCGAGATAGACGGTTTCGGCGCGGGCGCCGAGATCGAGATGCACGGTGTCGTAGAACTGCTTGGTCAGCAGATTGACGCCAGCCCGCTTCAAGCCCTCAGCCAGGATGGCGGTCAGGCGGTGGATGCGACCGGCAATGGTGCGCAGGCCTTCGGCGCCGTGATAGACGGCATACATGCCTGCCATGTTGGCGAGCAGCACCTGTGATGTGCAGATGTTCGAGTTGGCTTTCTCGCGACGGATGTGCTGCTCACGCGTCTGTAGTGCCATGCGGTAAGCCGTGTTGCCGCGGGCATCTTTGGACAGACCGATGATGCGGCCCGGCATCGAGCGGACGAAGGCTTCGCGGGTGGCGAAGAAGGCGGCGTGCGGGCCGCCGAAGCCCATCGGGATGCCGAAGCGCTGGCTGGAACCGAGCGCGATGTCGGCGCCCATGGCGCCCGGCGACTTGAGCAGGACGAGGGCCATGAGGTCGGAGGCGACGGCGACCGTGGTGCCATGCGCCTTGAAGCCGGCGATCAGGCCGCTCAGGTCGCGGACTTCGCCGTTGTCGCCCGGGTACTGGAGCAGGACGCCGAAGAATTCGCCGTCCTTGTTGGCGTCAATGTCGCCGATGACCAGTTCGAAGCCGAAATAGCTGGCTCGGGTCTTGACCACGTCAATGCTCTGCGGGAAGCAGTTGGCATCGACCAGAAAGCGGTTCGACTTGGACTTGGAAACGCGACGCGCCATGGTCATGGCTTCGGCGGCAGCGGTGGCTTCGTCGAGCAGCGAGGCGTTGGCGATTTCCAGGCCGGTCAGGTCGACGACCATCTGCTGGAAGTTCATCAGCGCTTCCAGGCGGCCCTGGGCGATTTCGGCCTGGTAGGGCGTGTAGGCGGTGTACCAGCCCGGGTTTTCCATCACGTTGCGCAGGATGACTTTGGGCGTCAGCGTGTCGTAGTAGCCCATGCCGATGCAGGACTTGTTGACGACATTTTTGCTGGCCATGGCCTTGAGGTCGGCCAGCGCCTCGTGTTCGCGGCGCGGGGCGGGCAGCGGCAGGTCTGCCGGCAGGCGAATGGCGGCGGGAACAGTCTGGTCGATCAGCTGTTCGAGGCTGTCAGCACCGATGGCGGCGAGTATGGCAGCCATTTCGGTGGTGCAGGGTCCGATGTGACGGCCGATGAACTCGTCGTGCTGTTCAAGGGCGGAAAGGGGAAGATTCAACGGCATGGGAATCCTTGAAAACGATAGATACGGCGATTTTTTGTGCTCCCTCCCCTTCAAGGGGAGGGCCGGGGTGGGGATGGGGTATTGCACGATACGCAAACCGAACCCATCCCCCACCCATCCTCCCCCTTAGAGGGGGAGAAGCTTTAAATGCTGACGATGCTTACGCGGCGTCAGCAACGGCCTGGTAGGCGGCGGCGTCGAGCATCTTGTCGAGGTCGGCCACATCGTCCGGTGTCATCTTGAACAGCCAGGCAGCGTAGGCGTCCTGATTGACCGATTCCGGCGCATCGGCAGCAGCCTGGTTCACTTCGGTGACGGTGCCGGCGATCGGGGCGTACACGTCAGCGGCAGCCTTGACCGATTCAACGACGGCAATTTCCTTTTCGGCGTCGAAATGGGCGCCAATTTCCGGCAGTTCAACGAAAACGAGGTCGCCGAGAGCTTCCTGGGCATGGTCGGTAATGCCGACGGTGACGGAACCGTCAGCGTTGAGCAGCATCCATTCGTGGGAGGCGGTGTACTTGAGGTTGGCGAGGACGTTGGACATGGTTTTCTCCTGAATGGGGTGAATTAGATGACTGCTTTGCCGTTGCGGGCGAATACGGGTTTGGTGACCTTGGCCTTGAGCGCCTTGCCACGGATATCGACTTCGACTTCGTCGCCGATCTGCACGCCGAGCGGCAGGCGGGCGAGGGCGATGGACTGCTGGAGCGTCGGCGAGAAGCTGCCGGAGGTGATTTCACCGTCGCCGTGCGGGGTCATGACCTTCTGGTGGCCGCGCAGCACGCCCTTGTCGAGCAGGATCAGGCCGAGGAACTGCTTCTGTTGGCCATTGGTAACCAGCGCTGCCTTGCCGACGAAATCGCGATCAGTATTCAACGACACGGTCCAGGCCAGACCGGCGTCGAGCGGCGAAACCGTCTCGTCCATGTCCTGGCCGTAGAGATTCATGCCGGCTTCCAGGCGCAGCGTGTCGCGCGCACCGAGGCCGCAAGGGGCAACACCGGCGGCATTGAGCTTGTTCCACAGCGCTTCGGCTTCGCCAGCAGGCAGCATGATTTCGTAGCCATCTTCACCGGTGTAGCCGGTGCTGGCGATGAAGTACTGATCGACCTCGGCAGCGAAGAAAGCCTTCAGACCTTCGGTCGCAGCCTTGGCCTGCGGCAGCACTTCCCAGACCTTGGCGCGGGCATTCGGGCCCTGGACGGCGATGATGCCGAGGTTGTTGGCGCCATCGCGGCGCTGGGTGATGGTCACGTCGAGCTTCCATTCGGCGACCTTGGCCTGCATCCAGGCCAGATCCTTCTCGGCCGTGCCAGCATTGACGACAATGCGGAAGCGCGTATCGGTCAGGAAGTAGATGATCAGGTCGTCGATAACGCCGCCGGCTTCGTTGAGCATGGCGGCGTAGAGGGCCTTGCCGGAAACCTTGAGCTTGGCCACGTCATTGGCGACGAGGCGGGAGAGGAAAGCGCGGCAATCGGCGCCGACCACATCAACCGGACACATGTGCGACACGTCGAACATGCCGCAGTTGTTGCGGACCGCGTTGTGCTCCTCGATCTGCGAACCGTAGTTGACCGGCATGTCCCAACCACCGAAATCGACCATCCGGGCATTCATCGCGCGGTGAGCGGCATTCAAAACCGTTTTCTTCAGCATATCAGTCCTTTACAGGCTTTAATTAAAGCCGGTTCTAGAAACGAAAAAGGGGTGAAACGAAAGATACACATCTTGCGTTTCACCCCTCTGTCCTCGATACCTGAGAGATTTGCCCCATCGGTGGGCGCTGTTGACGCCGCTCTCCAGAGTTTCGAAATGGCAAGCCATTTCGGTTCCGCGGTCCTTTTGCCTGAGCGTTTTCGGGTGAAATTGCGCCTTCGGCGGCAGACGGATCTGCGCTCTCCCACGGAACGGGAGGCACTATAGCGGGATGCTCCGGTCTAATCAACCTGCTGCACTGCACAAGGGAGTCCGGGGTATGGCCCCCTTCGTGCTAAACTCTTCGTTTGCCTTCAAACGCTTGCCTGTGATACCTGTCAATTTCGATTTTCATTGCCATTCCATCGTTTCCGACGGCTTGCTGCCGCCCGAAGTGGTGGCTAGACGCGCGGCAGAGAATGGTGTCGATCTGTGGGCATTGACTGACCACGACGATATCGGCGGTCTTGCCACGGCCAGGGCGACGGCTGAAGAAGTCGGGATGAGTTTCGTCAATGGTGTCGAAATCTCCATTGAGTGGCGCGGTACCCCGATCCATATCGTCGGCCTCGGTTTTGATGCAGCCAATGCTGCGCTGACTGGCGGCCTCGATGAACTTCGCATTGGTCGTGTCGAGCGGGCGAAGCGCATGGGTGACGCCCTCGCAGCAATCGGTATTCCCGGTGTTTATGAAGGCGCCCTGTGCTTCGTGACCAACCCCAGCCTGATTTCTCGGGCGCATTTCGGGCGTTACATGGTTTCGATCGGCATCGCCAAGGATATGAGTGGCGTTTTTCAGCACTACCTGACGCCCGGCAAGCCGGGCTATGTCGATCATCGCTGGGCGACGCTCGAAGAAGCCGTTAACTGGATTACCGGTGCCGGTGGTGTGGCTGTCGTGGCCCATCCCGGGCGCTACAAGATGTCCGGCGCTGAGATGCGCCGCTTCCTCGATGATTTCAAGGATGTCGGCGGGCAGGGTATCGAAGTGACCTGCGGCAGTCATTCGCCGGATCACGTGATGCATTTTGCCCGTCTGGCCCGTCATTATGAGTTCCATGCTTCTCGCGGCTCCGATTTCCACGGGCCAGAAGAGAGCTATGTCGATCTTGGTAAACTTCCTCAATTGCCTGAAGACCTGAAACCGGTCTGGCGCCTGGTGTTCTGACATGGCACGCGTTGTCAATATTCATCCTGAATCTCCGCAGTCGCGCTTGCTTGTCCAGGCGGCTGAATTCATTCGCAATGGTGCCATTGTCGCCTTGCCCACCGACTCCTGCTACGCCCTGGGTTGCCATCTTGGCGACAAGGAAGCACTGGACAGGATTCGCCTGATTCGTCAGATGGATGATCGCCATCACCTGACGCTGATGGTGCGAGATCTCTCTGAAATCGCCCATTTTGCCCGGGTCGACAATGCCCAGTACCGCTTGCTCAAGGCGGCGACGCCCGGCAGCTATACCTTCATTCTGGAAGGTTCCAAGGAATTGCCGCGCCGGGTCATGCATCCGAAACGCAAGACCATTGGCCTGCGCATTCCCGATCATCCTGTGGCGCTGGCCTTGCTTGAAGAGCTGGGCGAGCCATTGCTGACCACTACCTTGCAATTGCCGGGCGACGAATTTGCGCTGACCGAAGGCTGGGAAATCCAGGATCGGCTCGAAGACCAGCTGGAGTTGATCCTCGATGGCGGTCCTTGCGGCACGGAGCCGACAACGATCATCGACCTGACCGGCTCGGCGCCGGAACTGATTCGTGCCGGGCGTGGTTCGCTGGCACCTTTCGGACTCGACTAAGCGCATGTTCGAAAGCCTGATCCAGACCCTGGCCATTTCGGCATTACCGGTGATTTTCGCGATTACCTTGCATGAAGCAGCGCACGGCTATGCGGCCCGCCATTTCGGCGATCCGACGGCCTGGATGCAAGGCCGCATCAGCCTGAACCCGCTGCGGCACATCGATCTGGTCGGCACCATTATCATCCCGATCACGATCCTGCTCTTCTCCGGCGGTACCTTCCTGTTCGGCTACGCCAAGCCGGTGCCGGTCGATTTCAGCCGCCTGCGCAAGCCCAAGCAGGATATGTTCTGGGTAGCTGCCGCCGGTCCCGGCGCCAACCTGTTCATGGCTTTCGTCTGGGCTGCTCTGCTCAAGCTGGCCTGGCTGCTGCCAAGCAGCGAATTCACGCTGCCGCTGTCTGAAATGAGCAAGATCGGCATCATGGTCAATTGCGTGCTGATGGTGCTCAATCTCTTGCCGCTGCCGCCGCTTGATGGTGGTCGCATTGCGGTTAGCCTGCTGCCACATCAGATGGCGTGGAAGTTTGCCCAGATCGAACGCTGGGGTTTTCCGATTTTGTTGCTCCTGTTATTCACCGGTATCCTCGGCGCTGTGATGAACCCGCTGGTCATTTTGTCAGCCCGGGCGATCGAGTTAATTTTTGGCCTTTACTAAATAATCTATGTACGCAGAACGTGTTCTCTCTGGCATGCGCCCAACCGGGTCGCTGCATCTCGGCCACTATCACGGTGTTCTCAAGAACTGGGTCAAGCTCCAGCATGAGTACCCCTGCCTGTTCTTTGTGGCTGACTGGCATGCGCTGACCACCCAGTACGACAATCCGCAAGGCATCGAAAAATCCTCGATGGACATGGTCATCGACTGGCTGGCCGCCGGTGTTGATCCGAATCAGTCGACCCTGTTCATCCAGTCCAAGGTGCCTGAGCACGCCGAACTGCACCTGCTGATGTCGATGATGACGCCGCTCAGCTGGCTGGAGCGGGTGCCGACCTACAAGGATCAGCAGGAAAAACTGGCTGGCAAGGATCTGACGACCTATGGCTTCCTCGGCTATCCGCTGCTGATGAGCGCTGACATCCTGATCTACCGGGCCGACAAGGTACCGGTTGGCGAGGACCAGATCCCGCATGTTGAATTTACCCGTGAACTGGCTCGCCGCTTCAACCACATGTATGGCCGCGAGCCGGGTTTTGAAGACAAGGCTCGCGAAGCCGTCAAGAAGCTGGGCAGCAAGAAGGCGCGCCTGTACGAAGAGCTGCGTACCCGTTTCCAGCAGAACGGAGACAAGGAAGCCGTCGAGCAGGCCAAGGCGATGCTCAACGAGATCCAGCACATGTCGGCGATCGATCGTGAGCGCCTGTTCGGCTTCCTGGAAGGCACGGGCAAGATGATCCTGGTCGAGCCGGGTTACCTGCTGACGCCGGAATCCAAGATGCCGGGTCTGGACGGGCAGAAGATGTCCAAGTCGTATCACAACACCATCACCATGCGCGAATCCGAGGAGTCGGTCGCCAAGAAGGTGAAAAGCATGCCGACCGATACCAATCGCGTCCGTCGCACCGATCCGGGTGATCCGGCGCGCTGCCCGGTCTGGCAATTGCATCAGGTCTATTCCGATGACAGCACCAAGGAATGGGTGCAGCAAGGTTGCAAGACGGCTGGCATTGGCTGCATCGAGTGCAAGCAACCAGTCATCAATGGCATTCTGAAAGAACAGGTGCCGATGCGCGAGCGGGCACAGGTCTATCTGGACGATCCGACGCTGGTCAAGAACATCATTGCCGATGGTTGCGAAAAGGCTCGCGAATACGCCCGTGAAACGATGCGCGATGTCCGCGAGGCGATGGGGCTGGAATACCACTGATGTTCGGTTACGACTGGGAAGCGCTGATCTGGATCGCCATCGGTTTTGGCGGACAGGGGCTATTCATGATGCGCTTTCTCGTCCAGTGGTGGTCGAGCGAGAAGGCCAAGCAAGTCGTCGTGCCGGTCGCTTTCTGGTATTTCAGCATTCTCGGCGGTGTGGTGCTGACGGTCTATGCCATTCACCGCAACGATCCGGTCTTCATTTTCGGGCAGGGACTTGGGTTAATTATTTATTTCCGCAATCTGCATCTGCATTACAAGGGCAAGGGCCGCGCTGCGGCCTCCTGAGATGATTACGGAGCTTGATGTCCCTGAAATTGGCGAGACGGTAGACCTTTTTACGCCGGTCGCCCGCATCTATGGCGAGCCCATGGAGCAAATGCCGCTTGACCTGTACATCCCACCGGATGCGCTGGCCATCATGCTCGATGCCTTCGAGGGTCCGCTTGACCTTCTGCTGTACATGATTCGTCGCGCCAATATCAATATCCTCGACATTCCGATGGCGCCGCTGACCCGACAGTATCTCGATTACGTCGAAGCGATGCGGGCCAGCAATCTGGAGTTGGCCGCCGATTACCTCGTGATGGCAGCGCTGCTGATCGAAATCAAGTCGCGCATGCTGTTGCCGCGGCCGAAGCAGGGTGAGGGTGATGAGGCAGAAGACCCACGCGCCGAGCTGGTCCGACGGCTGATGGAATACGAGCAGATGAAGCTGGCCGGCCAGAAGCTGAACGAAATGCCGCAGGCCGAGCGGGAATTCTTCTGGGTCGAAACCCTGGTCGAGAAATCCTTGCTGATCAGGCAGCCGGATGTGTCGGTTGATGATCTCAAGGAAGCCTGGATGGCTGTCGTCCGTCAGGCCGGTCTCAAGAAACACCACAAGATCGGGCGCGAGGAATTGTCGGTGCGCGAGCACATGGGCATCATCCTGCGTGCCTTGCAGGAAAAGGGCGGCTTCGTTCAGTTCGAAACCCTGTTTGACCCGGAAATGGGTGTGCCTGGCTTGGTCGTCCATTTCATTGCCATGCTCGAACTGGGGCGCGAAAAACTGATCGAAATTACCCAAGCCGAAGCCTTTCAACCCATTTACGTCCGAGTGCATCAAGGTGGAACCGAGCCTGATCAAGAAAGTGCTTGAGGCGGCGCTGCTCGCCGCGCGCGAGCCGATGACGCCCAGTGAAATGAAAAAGATGTTCGACGAGGAGTTTTCGTCCGAAACCCTGCGCAAGCTGCTCGACCAGCTGCGTGAGGAATGGGCTGAGCGGCCGGTCGAGCTGATCCAGCTTGCCTCCGGCTGGCGCTTCCGGACACGGGCGGAGTACCTGCCGTATATCGAGCGCCTGAATCCCGAGCGGCCGCCAAAATACTCGCGCGCCGTCCTTGAAACCTTGGCCATCATCGCCTATCGTCAGCCGGTAACGCGGGGCGATATCGAAGAAATTCGTGGCGTTGCGGTCAATACCAACGTCGTCAAAACCCTTGAAGAGCGTGGCTGGATCGACGTTGTCGGCCATCGCGATACGCCGGGCCGGCCGGCACTATTTGCCACGACCAAACAATTTCTCGATGATCTCGGTCTCAGAAGCGTCAGCGAACTGCCACCATTAGAACAAATCAGCCAGACACTGGAGCTGGAACAATGAAAACAAAACGCACACCATTCCGTCAATCGAACAAACCCGAGGGTGCTACCGAGCATGGATCGGATGAAAACGGTCGTCGCGCCGCCGTGCCGCCACGCGGCCGAGCTGCACAGCACGATCAGCCGCCGGGTGACGCACAGGTGGCTAAACCTGCGCCACGCAGGAAGCCGGCACCAAATACTGGCGGACGAGCCAATCGCGGTAACGTCGCCCGTGATGGACGGCCGCTGGCTGAGGCCAAGCCGGTGCGCTTGCAGAAGGTACTGGCTGAGGCTGGAGTTGGCTCGCGTCGTGAAATGGAAGAGTGGATTGCCGCAGGCAAGGTCAGCGTCAATGGCGTTGTTGCCACGATCGGCCAATCTGTCGTGACCTCCGACAAGGTCAAGATTGGTGGCCGCCTGATCAATATCCGATTTACTGGCAGCTCACGTCCGCCGCGCGTCCTGATGTATCATAAGCCGGAGGGCGAGATCGTCTCGCGCGATGACCCGGATGGTCGTCCGTCGGTCTTCGCGGCATTGCCCCGTATGCGTGGTGGTCGCTGGATCAATGTCGGTCGTCTCGACTTCAATACTTCCGGCCTGTTGCTATTCACCACCTCCGGAGAACTGGCTAACAAATTGATGCATCCGAGCTCGGAGCTGGTTCGCGAATACGCCGTACGTGTCCTTGGCGAACTGACCATGGAGGCTCAGCAAAAGTTATTGCACGGCGTCGAACTGGAAGATGGTCGGGCCAATTTTGGTACCTTGCACGACGGCGGTGGCGAGGGCGCGAATCACTGGTATCGGGTGACGATCTCTGAGGGGCGTAACCGCGAGGTCCGTCGCATGTTTGAGGTGGTTGGTTGCACCGTTAGTCGATTGATCCGTGTTCGCTATGGCCCGTTTGTTCTGCCGCCGCAACTGAAACGGGGCATGGCCCGCGAGCTGAAAGACGTGGAAGTCAAAATGCTGATGCGCGAACTCGAAAACATGCCATCAGCGCAGCGAAAAGGCCCTGAAAGCACGTAAATCGATTTACTGGGGGGAATAAACTCGTTATAATTCACGGGTTTGTTCCTCCCGTCGTTTTTGGCGGGCATCTTTTATTGTGATGTGGGCGTTTCGCCCATTTTTTATTTGTGGCTATGGATTTAAACACGCTGCTTGAAACGACTGTTGTTGGTCTGGGTTATGAACTCGTTGATGTCGAGATGTCGCCGCGCGGTCGTACGATTCGCGTCTTCATCGATGCGCCGGCAAAAGCAACCGGTGTTGATGTAGAAGATTGTGCCAAGGTCTCCAATCAGTTGACGCGTGTTTTTGAAGTCGAGAATTTCGATTTTGATCGTCTTGAAATCTCTTCGCCGGGGCTCGATCGAGTCGTCAAGAAGGCTGAAGATTTTGAGCGTTTTTCCGGCCAGGATATTCAAATCAAGGTCCGCATTCCTCAAGGCGGGCGCCGCAATTTCCAGGGCGAGCTGCTTGGCTTCAAAGATGGCAAGGTTGGCCTGCGCCTGGAAAAAGATGATGTGGAACTGGAATTCACCAATATCGAGAAGGCACGTCTGGTGCCTCGTTTCGACTGAAGGACTAGGAGGTTTTAGCCCATGAGCCGTGAAATTTTGCTGCTGGTCGATGCTCTGGCCCGCGAAAAGAACGTCAGCAAGGATATCGTTTTCGGTGCCCTTGAGCTGGCGCTCGCGTCCGCGACCAAGAAGCGTATCCATGACGAGGCCGATGTCCGCGTCTCGATCGATCGCAATAGCGGTAGTTTTGAGTCCTTCCGTCGCTGGCAGGTCGTGCCAGACAATGAATACGTCAACGAGTTTCTTGAAGTGCCGTTGTCTGATGCGCAAAAGGATGATCCGGAAATCGAGGCTGGCGACTCTCTGGAAGAGCCGCTTGAGCCGATCGACTTTGGTCGTATCGGTGCCCAGGCTGCCAAGCAGGTTATCCTGCAGAAGATTCGTGATGCCGAGCGTGAGCAGATTCTGAGCGACTTCCTTGGTCGCGGTGAACACGTCGTTTCCGGCACCATCAAGCGCATGGAGCGTGGCAACGCCATCATTGAAGCCGGCAAGATCGAAGCCATGCTGCCGCGCGATCAGATGATCCCCAAGGAAAATCTGCGCATTGGCGACCGTGTCAAAGCTTACTTGCTGCGTATCGACCGCAATGCCCGTGGTCCCCAGATTATTCTGTCGCGTACCGCGCCGGAATTCGTTATTCGTTTGTTTGACCTGGAAGTGCCGGAGATTTCTGACGGTTTGATGGAGTTGAAGGCATGTGCCCGCGACCCCGGTCTGCGTGCCAAGATTGCCGTCAAGTCCAATGACCCGCGTGTTGATCCGATTGGCACTTGTGTCGGTCTCCGCGGCTCTCGCGTTACTGCTGTTCGTAACGAAATCGGTGGGGAAAACATCGATATCGTGCTTTGGTCAGCTGATCCGGCCCAGTTCGTGATTGGTGCCCTGTCGCCGGCCGAGGTTTCCTCCATCGTTGTCGATGAGGAAAAGCACGCCATGGACGTTGTGGTGGACGAGGATAACCTCGCGATTGCCATTGGTCGTAACGGCCAGAACGTTCGCTTGGCGTCCGAGTTGACTGGTTGGACCATCAACCTGATGACCCAGGACGAATCGGCCAAGAAGTCGGAAGCTGAACATGCTGAAACGCGCGTTGTTTTCATGGAAAAGCTGGATATCGATGAAGAGCTGGCGGATCTGCTGATTGACGAAGGCTTCTCGACGCTGGAAGAGGTGGCCTATGTGCCGCTGGCCGAAATGCTCGAAATCGATGGTCTGGACGAGGAAATCGTTAATGAGTTGCGTAATCGTGCTCGTAATATCCTGCTGACCGAGGCTATCGCGACCGAAGAAAAACTGGAAAATGTCTCCGAGGATCTGATTGGTCTCGAAGGCATGAGCAAGGAACTGGCCGCTAAACTGGCCGGACACGATGTCAAGACGCGTGATGATCTCGCGGAATTGGCTGTTGATGAATTGACGGAAATGACCGGCATTGACGATGAGCGTGCCAAGGATCTTATCCTGAAGGCACGGGCTCACTGGTTCGAGTGAGCGGGAGGTAGCAAGTATGTCAGCAACAACTGTTTCACAATTTGCCGTTGAACTTAAAATGCCGGTCGCGGCCCTGCTCGAGCAATTGGGCAAGGCTGGTGTCGGTAAATCCGATGCGAGCGATACGTTGAACGATCAGGATAAGACTCGTCTGCTCGATTACCTGCGCCGTGCGCACGGCGATGAGTCACAGACCAAGATTACTTTGACTCGCAAGCAGACTTCCGAAATCAAGGCGACCGACTCCCATGGTCGTGCTCGTACCGTTCAGGTCGAGGTGCGCAAGAAGCGCGTCCTGGTCAAGCGCGAGATTGGCGAGCACGCCCCGGAAGCCGAGTTGGAAACCTCTAGTGCTCTGCTCGAAGAGGCTCCTGCTCCTGAAGTGATTCCCGAGCCGGTTGTCGAGATTGTTCCGGAACCCGTTATCGAAGTTGTTCCTGAACCGGTTGTCGAGATTGTTCCCGAGCCGGTCGTAGAGGTGCTGCCGGAGAAACCGGTTGAGGAGGTGGTTGTAGAGAAGGCTGCGCCTGTCGCGCCGACTCGTGCTTCGATCATTGGCGAGAAAGAGTTGAAGGCGCGCGAGGAAGAGTCCCGCCGCTACAACCAGTTGCGCGAAATTCAGGAACGCGAACTGCGCGAAAAGCAGGCCCGCGAAGCCCAGTTGGTTCAGATGCGTCAGCAGGCTGAAGTTGCTGCCATCGCAGCCAAGGCTGCCGAACAGGCAAAGAACCAGGCTGCGGCGCAAGCCAAAACTGGTGAGGTGGCTGCTGACAAGGGTACCTTGCACAAGAAACCGGAAACCCCGGGCAAGAAGGGTGAGAAGGGCGGTCGTGCTGCCGATGACGGCAAGAAGAAGGGCGGCCTGAAAACCCGTGGTTCCGATTCGGGTAGTGGCTGGAAAGATAATCGCCACGGTCACAAGAAATCCCACAAGGTTGATGATGGTCAGGGCAGCTTCCAGGCGCCGACCGAGCCTGTGGTGCGTGAAGTCCATATTCCGGAAACCATCTCCGTATCCGATCTGGCGCACAAGATGGCTATCAAGGCGACCGAGATCATCAAAGCCATGATGAAGATGGGGTCGATGGTCACCATCAATCAGGTGCTTGATCAGGAAACGGCCATGATCGTGGTCGAGGAAATGGGTCACAAGGCGCTTGCCGCCAAGCTTGATGATCCGGATGCCTTCCTGGAAGAGCATGCCGAGCACAAGGATGTGCCGCTCGAGCATCGCGCCCCGGTCGTCACCGTCATGGGTCACGTTGACCATGGCAAGACCTCCCTGCTCGACTACATTCGTCGTGCCAAGGTGGCTTCCGGCGAAGCTGGTGGCATTACCCAGCATATCGGTGCCTACCACGTCGAAACGGACCGCGGCATGGTCACTTTCCTCGATACCCCGGGTCACGAAGCCTTCACGGCAATGCGGGCGCGTGGTGCCAAGGCAACCGACATTGTCATTCTGGTGGTTGCTGCCGACGACGGCGTGATGCCGCAGACCAAGGAAGCGATCCACCACGCCAAGGCGGCCGGTGTGCCGCTGGTTGTCGCAGTCAATAAGATCGACAAGCCGGATTCCAATCCGGATCGCGTCAAGCAGGAACTGGTTGCCGAAGGTGTTATTCCTGAAGAATACGGTGGCGATTCACCCTTCGTGTCGGTTTCGGCCAAGAAGGGCACCGGTATCGATGAGTTGCTCGAACAGGTTCTGCTGCAGGCTGAAGTGCTTGAACTGACGGCGCAGAAGGATGCGCCGGCCAAGGGGCTGATCATCGAAGCGCGCCTCGACAAGGGTCGTGGTGCGGTTGCCACCATGCTGGTTCAGTCCGGCACCTTGAAGCGTGGAGATATCGTTCTGGCTGGCCAGGTCTTCGGTCGTGTCCGTGCCATGCTTGATGAAAACGGTAAGCCTATTAACGAAGCTGGTCCGTCGATTCCGGTCGAAATTCTCGGCTTGTCCGACGTGCCGGCTGCCGGTGAAGAAGCCATCGTACTTGCCGACGAAAAGAAAGCCCGTGAAATTGCCCTGTTCCGTCAAGGCAAGTTCCGTGACGTTAAGCTCGCCAAGCAGCAAGCCGCCAAGCTGGAAAACATGTTCCAGCAGATGGAAGAGGGCGAGGTCAAGACCCTGCCGCTTATCGTCAAGGCCGACGTACAAGGTTCGCAGGAAGCGCTGGTGCAGACGCTCTCCAAACTCTCCAACGAGGAAGTCCGTGTCCAGATTATCCATGGCGCGGTTGGTGCGATCAGCGAATCCGACGTCAATCTGGCCCAGGCCTCTGGTGCGGTCATCATCGGCTTCAACATCCGTGCCGATGCCGGTTCACGCAAGCTGGCCGAAAGCTTCGGCGTCGATATCCGTTACTACAACGTGATTTACGATGCGGTCGACGAAGTCAAGGCCGCGCTGTCCGGCATGCTGTCGCCGGAGAAGCGTGAGCAGATCACGGGCATGGTCGAAATTCGCCAGGTCTTCCACGTCTCCAAGGTGGGTGCCATTGCCGGCTGTTACGTGCTGGAAGGCTTCGTCAAGCGCAATTCCCGTGTCCGTCTGTTGCGCAATAATGTTGTGCAGTGGGATGGCGAGCTGGATTCGCTGAAGCGCTTCAAGGATGATGTCAAGGAAGTGCGTTCGAACTTTGAGTGCGGTCTGTCGTTGCGTGGCAATAACGATATCCAGGAAGGCGATCAGCTCGAAGTGTATGAAATCCAGGAAGTGGCGCGTTCCCTGTAATGAAGAAAAAGGGATTTCAGCGCAGTGATCGGGTCGCGGAGCAAGTGCGCCGCGACCTGGCCGATCTGATTCGTACCGAGCTCAAGGACCCGCGTGTTGGCATGATCAGCTTGACAGCTGTCGAACTGACACCGGATTACGCACATGCAAAGATTTTCTTCGCAACCTTGAATTCTGAGCATCTGGAAGAGATCGAACGCGGTCTGAAGCGGGCCGCAGGCTTCTTGCGACGCGAACTGGGCAAGCGCATCCATATCCATACCTTGCCGGAGCTGCATTTCGTCTACGATAGTTCGATCGAGCGCGGTACCAGTTTGTCACTGCTGATTGATCAGGCCAACGCGCTCAGCGACCAGACGCCGGAAGAGTAATTCCCCGATGCAATTCAAAAGGACCTGGAAACAGGTCGATGGCGTTCTCTTGCTCGACAAGCCGTTGGGCATGACTTCCAACGATGCGCTGCAAAAGGCACGCCGCCTGTTTTCGGCAGCAAAGGGAGGCCATACCGGTACGCTGGACCCCCTGGCTACCGGCCTGCTCCCTTTGTGTTTCGGTGAAGCAACCAAGTTTTCGGCCGATCTGCTTGGTGCCGACAAGACCTATGAAGCTGTTCTCAAGCTGGGTGTGACGACTGATTCGGGGGATGCAGAAGGGCAAGTGACGGCGACCGCTGTTGTCGATGTCCGAAAAGAGCAGCTTTCTGAGGTGTTGGCTCAATTTGTCGGCGACATTCAGCAGATTCCGCCCATGCACTCAGCCTTGAAGCGCAATGGTCGCCCGCTCTATGAGTTGGCTCGTAAAGGGATCGAAGTCGAGCGCGAGCCGAGGACGGTTACGATTTATGCCATCGATTCCCTCGATTTTGCCGGCGATTCGCTGACGATTCGCGTTGCTTGCAGTAAGGGAACCTACATTCGTGTTCTGGCGGCCGATATCGGCAATGCGTTGGGTTGTGGTGCTCATCTGGCGGGGCTGCGCCGAACCGTGGTGGGTGACATACAGTTAGGTAACTCGATCACGCTGGCTGAACTGGAATCCCTGGATGAGGCTGCCCGGATGGAGCGCCTGTTGCCGGTGGATGCCCTGCTGCAGTCTTTGCCCGTAGTTTTAGTCGAGGGGGCAGAGGCAGAGCGCTTCAGTCATGGCAATCCGGTGAGCTTGCCAGCAGGGCTGACCGGAAAAATTCGTGTTTACGCTGAGGGTCGATTGATAGGTGTCGGCGAGCCTGGTCATGGCGATTTGCTTTGGCCAAAAAGGCTGGTTCAACTGGCTGATTAAACTGTTATAATCTTCTGCTTTCCGTTTTAACGGAATTTTCCCAACGGGCGCCCGCTCTATCAAACTGGGGCAGCGTCGCATCAATGAAAGAGAGTTTGAAATGGCATTGACCACCGAAAACAAGGCGTCTATCGTCGCCGATTACGCCCAGTCCAAGGGTGATACCGGTTCTCCGGAAGTGCAAGTTGCGCTGCTGACCGCACGCATCAACGATCTGACCCCGCACTTCAAAGAGCATTCCAAGGATCACCACTCCCGCCGTGGTCTGCTGCACCTGGTGTCCCAGCGTCGCAAGCTGCTTGACTACCTGAAGGGCAAGGATGTCGAGCGTTATCGCACTCTGATTACCCGTCTCGGTCTGCGGAAGTAAGCCAGACCGTAGCCAAGGAAGAGCGGCCCGGAAATCTCCCGGCCGCTTTTTTGTTTTTGTTGTTCCGTTGTTCTTTGTTGATATCGTAAGCTATTGTTATTGTTGTTAATTGTGATGAGAGAGAAAGGAAGCTATGTTTAACGTTGTTAAGAAGACCTTCGCCTATGGGGACCATCAAGTCACCATCGAAACCGGCGAAGTCGCCCGCCAGGCTGGTGGTGCTGTTCTCGTTTCCATGGAAGAAACCGTGGTTCTGGTTACCGTAGTGGCCGCCAAGAACGCCAAGCCGGGTCAGGATTTCTTCCCGTTGACCGTTGATTATCAGGAAAAGACCTACGCTGCAGGCCGTATCCCCGGTGGTTTCTTCAAGCGCGAAGGCCGTCCTTCCGAAAAGGAAACGCTGACCTGCCGTCTGATCGATCGTCCGATCCGCCCGCTGTTCCCGGATGGCTTCTACAACGAAGTCCAGGTCATCGCCACGGTGATGTCCCTGAATCCGGAAATTGATTCCGATATCCCGGCCCTGATCGGCGCTTCCGCCGCTCTGGCCATCTCCGGCGTGCCGTTCAACGGCCCGATCGGTGCTGCACGCGTCGGTTACATCGACGGTCAATACGTCCTGTGCCCGACCCTGAGCCAGCTCAAGGGCAGCCAGCTCGACCTCGTCGTCGCCGGTACCGAAGCAGCGGTGCTGATGGTTGAATCCGAAGCCGACCAGCTGTCCGAAGAAGTCATGCTCGGCGCCGTTGTTTTCGGTCACACCGAAATGCAGAAGGCGATCAACGCCATCAACGAATTGGTTGAAGAAGCCGGCAAGCCCGAATGGGAATGGCAAGCTGCAGCGAAGGACGAAGCGCTGGTTGCCAGCCTGTCTGCTCTGGTCGCCGCCAAGCTCGAAGAAGCCTACAACATCACCGTCAAGCAAACGCGCAGCCAGGCCGTCAAGGTCATCCGTGCTGAAGCCATTGCCGCCCTGTGCCAGGGTGAAGGCGCGCCTGATGAAAATACCGTCGGTAACCTGTTCCACGAAATCGAAGCTTCCATCGTTCGTGGCCGCATCCTGAGTGGTGCCCCGCGTATCGATGGTCGCGACACGCGTACCGTGCGTCCGATCACCATGCGTTCCGGCGTCCTGCCGCGTACCCACGGTTCGGCTCTGTTCACCCGTGGCGAAACCCAAGCGCTAGCTGTTGCCACGCTCGGTACCAACCGCGACGAACAGATCATCGACGCACTGGCCGGTGAGTACCGTGACCGCTTCATGCTGCACTACAACATGCCCCCGTACGCCACCGGCGAATGCGGTCGTGTCGGTACGCCGAAGCGTCGCGAAATCGGTCACGGCCGTCTGGCCAAGCGCGCGCTACTTGCCGTTCTGCCGAAGCCGGAAGATTTCTCCTACTCGATGCGCCTGGTTTCGGAAATTACTGAGTCCAATGGTTCCTCATCGATGGCTTCCGTTTGCGGTGGCTGTCTGGCCCTGTTGGACGCCGGTGTGCCGCTCAAGGCGCACGTGGCCGGTATCGCCATGGGGCTGATCAAGGATGGCAACCGTTTCGCCGTACTGACCGACATCCTGGGTGACGAAGATCACCTCGGCGATATGGACTTCAAGGTGGCTGGTTCTACCACTGGTATCACTGCGCTGCAGATGGACATCAAGATCCAGGGCATCACCAAGGAAATCATGCAGGTCGCACTGGCTCAGGCCAAGGAAGCCCGTATCCACATCCTGAACCTTATGCAGGAAGCTGCCGCCGGCCCACGTGAAGAGATGTCGGCCTATGCGCCGCGTCTGTACACCTTCAAGATCAACCCGGAAAAGATCCGTGACGTCATCGGCAAGGGCGGTGCTGTTATCCGCGCCCTGACCGAAGAAACCGGTACAACGATCGACATCCAGGACGACGGCACGATCACCATCGCTGCGACCAGTGGCGAAGCTGCTGCTGCAGCACGTTCGCGTATCGATGCGATCACGGCTGAAGTCGAGATCGGCAAGATCTACGAAGGTACCGTGCTCAAAATTCTTGATTTCGGCGCAATCGTTTCCGTGTTGCCGGGCAAGGATGGTCTGCTGCATATCTCCCAGATTGCTCAGGAGCGCGTTAACAAGGTCGAAGACTACGTCAAGGAAGGCCAAGTCGTTCGCGTCAAGGTTCTGGAAACCGATGACCGTGGTCGCGTTAAACTATCGATGAAGGCCGCTGCTTCGGAAGAGGGTACGGTCGCCCAGTCGGCTACCGCACCAGAGGCGGCTGTCTAACAACAGTAGTAATTCAGCATCGTCTGAATGCACAAAGGGCGCCGAAAGGCGCCCTTTGTATTTGTCAGGCCAGTTTAGCAGTTGCCCGCAAAGAAAAGTGGCGAGTTACTTCGCCATCTGCTTTTCCTTGAGTTCGTCCAGCGTCTTGCAATCGATGCACAGGGTCGCAGTCGGCCGGGCTTCCAGTCGCTTGATACCGATCTCGACGCCGCATTTGTCGCAGAACCCGTAGTCGCCGCTTTCGATACGTCCCAGGGTTTCATCGATCTTCTTGATCAGCTTGCGCTCACGGTCACGGTTGCGCAGTTCGATCGCCATGTCGGTTTCCTGGCTGGCTCGATCGTTCGGGTCGGCAAACACCGTTGCTTCGTCCTGCATGGTGTGAACCGTGCGGTCGATATCTTCACTCAACTCCTTCTTGAGTGTTTCAAGAATTTTGCGAAAATGCGTTAGTTGCTTGGAGCTCATGTAGTCCTCACCAGCCTTTGGCTGGTAGGGAGCGAAATGTTTGTGGAGCAGTTCTTCTGCCATTTTTTTGTGCGTCCTGGTGACGAGAAAAGCGATTAAATATCATGAAGACGGCCGGCAGGCAAGGAATCTTTCTTTCGTAAAGATAGTGTCTTGATCTGGTGCGGTTTTTCCGGCGGTGATAGAATGCGGGCTCTCGTGTCGGGGCGTAGCGCAGTCTGGTAGCGCATCTGCTTTGGGAGCAGAGGGTCGTGAGTTCGAATCCCACCGCCCCGACCAATCCCTCCTAGTTTCACCCTCAAGTGCCCGTAGCTCAACTGGATAGAGCAGCTGCCTTCTAAGCAGCAGGTCGGGGGTTCGAGTCCCTCCGGGCACACCAATAAATTTCATTAAATTCATATAGTTAAGTTTGATTTCCGACTGAGTTGGTCGGTTTTTTTACGCCTATTACGCGATTTGGTGTCCCGGAATTGTCCCGGATTGTCCCGAGTGGTCCCGAGTGGTCCCGCTGCGAGTGTCTCTGTTTTGTCCCATTCCGTGCAATGCTGGTTGGCTACTAAGTATCGGCAAACAAGGATTACAGCAGAAGGGCATAAAAAGCGTGGCAAGAACCTCATTCAGACTATGTGCCCTTGGTTTCAGAAAATACCCTCTCCGTGCCTCCCGGGCGACAAATTTACCGCTGGCGAATTCCAGCCTCCGCCGATTGCCCGGATCAGATTTACCGTCGCCCGTGCCCGCTCGGCGTCAAGTTGCACGGCCACCCGTTGGTGCTGCAGCACGCTGCGGTCGGCGTCGATCACGTTGAGGTGACTGACCGATCCCTCGCGATACTGGATCTGCGACAGCTTGGCGGCACGCCGGGCCGAACTGACCGCGTCGTCCTGGGCCTGGGTCTGGTCGCCGAGCAGGCGCAGGTGTGCCAGGTTGTCCTCGACTTCCTTGAAGGCTTTTAGCACGGTCTGCTGGTAGTTGGCGGCCTCTTCGGCGTAGGCAGCATGGGCCTGGTTGACCCCGGCCTGGCGGGCGCCGCCGTCGAACACAGGCAGCGACAGCAGCGTGCCGACCAGCGGCCCCATGACTAAGGCGCGGCTGCTCCACTTGAACAGGTCACCCAGTTCGGCCGACTCGTAACCCAGCGCCCCGGTCAGGCTGAGGCGCGGGAAGAAGGCGGCACGCGCCGTGCCGATCCGTGCATTGGCGGCGGCCATCGCCCGTTCGGCGGCGGCGATGTCGGGGCGCCGTTCGAGCAGGGCCGAGGGCAGGCCGGCCGGCACTCGCAGCCTTACCCGGTCGAGCGGGTAAGGCGCCAGCGCAAATGAGGCCGGCGCCTGGCCGAGCAGGATGGCCAGGCTGTGTTCGGCGACGGCGCGCTGGCGGGCGACGCCGAGTGCTTCGGAGCGGGCCGAGGCAAGTTCGGTGCGCGAGGTGGCCAGTTCCAGTTCGCTGATGTCGCCCTCGTCGAAACGGCGCTGGAACAGTTTTGTGCTTTGCTCGCGCAGGGTCACCGTTTCGGCATACATCGCGGCCAGCGCATCGAATTCGCGCAGCGAGAAATAGGCCTGCGCAACATCGGCCTGGATGGCCAGTTGCAGGGAGCGGAACAGGGCTTCGCGCTGCTCGGTCGTGGCCTTGGCGGCATCGACGCCGCTGCTGACACGGCCGAAGAGGTCGGCCTCGTAGGCGACGGTGCCTTGCGCCCGCCACAGCGTCGATATGCTTGTATCGGCATCGGCGGCGAGGCCTTGTGATGCCGGCGACGGCCGTTGCCGGGTCGGCCCGGCGCCGATGCCGATCTGCGGGAAGAGCGCCGAGCGGGCGTTCTGCTGCAGCGCCCGGGCCTGGGCCAGGCGGGCGGCGCCGGCCTTGAGGTCCTGGTTGGCGGCGGCAGCCCGCGTTTCGAGGTCGTCCAGCGTCGGATCGGCGAAGGCCTTCCACCATTCGCCGCGCGGGATGTTCTCGGCCGGCTCGGCGGTCTTCCACGGGCCGGTGGCGGTTGCCTCCTTGAAGGCGGCCGGGGCGTCGACCACTGGTGGCTGGTAGCTCGGGGCCAGCGAGCAGCCGGCCAGCGTCAGCAGTACCGCGAGCAGCGGGAATAGCTGGACGGCGCCGGCCCGACGAGCAGAGCGTGTGGGGGCTTCCGCAGCGTCGGGATGGCGCGGCGTCTTGAGGAGCAGCTTATTCATGGTCATTTCTCCTGTGCATCAGGCCGCGGTGTGGGCGGGGGCAATGGGTGCCTCGTGCGGGGCGGCGGTGTGCAGCTTGTGGCGTTTGTCGAGCGTGCGCAGCAGCACGTAGAAAACCGGCGTCAGGAACAGCCCGAAGAAGGTCACGCCGAGCATCCCGAAGAAAACGGCGATACCCATCGCGTGGCGCATTTCGGCACCGGCACCGGTCGAGGTGACGAGCGGGATGACCCCCATGATGAAGGCGATCGAGGTCATCAGGATCGGGCGCAGGCGCAGCCGGCTGGCGTCGATTGCAGCCTGGATCGGCGTCGCGCCCTGCAGCTCCAGTTCGCGGGCGAACTCGACGATCAGGATGGCGTTCTTGCAAGCCAGCCCGACCAGCACCATCAGCCCGATCTGGGTGAAGATGTTGTTGTCGCCGCCGGTCAGCCAGACGCCAGTCAGGGCCGCTAGGATGCTCATCGGCACGATCATGATCACCGCCAGCGGCAGGGTCAGGCTTTCGTACTGCGCTGCAAGGACCAGGAAAACGAGCAGCAGGCTGATCGGGAAGACCCAGATGCCGGCATTACCGGCCAGGATCTTCTGGTAGGTCAGGTCGGTCCATTCGAAGCGCACGCCGCGTGGCAGGGTTGCCGCCGCGATGCGTTCGGCTGCCGCCTCGGCCTGGGCCGAGGAATAGCCGGGAGCCGGACCGCCGTTGATGTCGGCGGCGGTGTAGCCGTTGTAGCGGACGACCATTTCCGGGCCGAAGGTGGTGCGTACCTTGACCAGCGAGGAAAGCGGCACCATTTCGCCCTGGTTGTTGCGCGTCTTCAGTTGCAGGATGTCCTCGGGATGGGCGCGGAACGGCGCATCGGCCTGGGCGCGGACCTGGTAGGTGCGGCCGAAGCGGTTGAAGTCATTGACGTAGAGCGAGCCAAGGTAGATCTGCATGGTGTCGAAGACGTCGGTCACCGAAACCCCCTGCTGCTTAGCCTTGACGCGGTCGAGATCAACGTCGAGCTGGGGCACATTGATCTGATAGCTGGAAAACATCGGCCCCAGTTCCGGCGTCCTGGCAGCGGCCTCCATGAAAGCGGCGGCAGCGGCGTTGAGTTCGGCATAGCCGACGGCGCCTCTATCCTCGATCTGCATCTTGAAACCGCCCACCGTACCCAGGCCCATGACCGGCGGCGGCGGGAAGACGGCGATGAAGGCTTCCTGAATGGCCGAATATTTCTGGTTCAGCGCCCCGGCGATGGCACCGGCCGAAAGTTCCGGGCTGCGCCGTTCGTCGAAGGGCTTCAGCGTGGCGAAGACGATACCGGCGCTGGAGCTGTTGGTGAAGCCGTTGATCGACAGGCCGGGGAAAGCGACGGCGCTTTCGACGCCGGGCTGGGCGAGGGCGATCTCGCCCATCTTGCGGATCACTGCCTCGGTACGGTCGAGCGAGGCACCATTCGGCAACTGCGTGAAGCCGATCAGGTACTGCTTGTCCTGAGCCGGCACGAAGCCGCCGGGCACCAAGTAGGAGATGCCGACGGTCAGCCCGAGCAGCACGGCATAGACGCCCATCGCCGACGCCTTGCGGCCGATGACGCCGGTGACACCGCGGCCGTAGTTCTCGGAGGCACGGCCGAAGAAGCGGTTGAAGGCGGCGAAGAAGCGGCCGAAGAAGCGGTTCATCTGCCGGGTCAGCCAGTCCGGCTTTTCGCCGTGGCCCTTGAGCAGCATGGCGGCGAGGGCCGGCGACAGGGTCAGTGAGTTGAAGGCCGAGATCACCGTCGAAATGGCAATGGTCATCGCGAACTGCTTGTAGAACTGGCCAGTCAGGCCGGTCATGAAGGCGAGCGGGACGAAGACGGCGACCAGCGTGAGGGCGATGGCGATGATCGGCCCACTGACTTCGCGCATTGCCCGGTAGGTCGCCTCGCGCGGCGTCAGCCCGGCCTCGATGTTGCGCTCGACGTTTTCGACGACGACGATGGCGTCATCGACCACGATGCCGATCGCCAGCACCATGCCGAACAGCGACAGGGCGTTGATCGAATAGCCGAAACCGAGCATCAGCGAAAAGGTGCCAACGATGGACACCGGCACGGCGAGCAGCGGGATGATCGAGGCGCGCCAGGTCTGCAGGAAGACGATGACGACCAGCACGACCAGCGCGATGGCTTCGAGCAGCGTCAGCACCACTGCCTTGATGCTGGCCCGGACAAACTGGGTCGGGTCATAGACGATGCGGTATTCGACCGAGGCCGGGAAATCCTTGGACAATTCGGCCATCGCCTCGCGGACTTGCGACGAGACGTTGAGCGCGTTGGCGCCCGGTGCCTGGAAGATGGGAATGGCCACTGCTGGCTTGTTGTCGAGCAGCGAGCGCAGGCCGTACTCGGAAGCGGCCAGTTCGATGCGGGCGACATCGGCGAGGCGGGTGACGGCGCCATCCGGCGAGCTCTTGAGTACGATCTCGCCGAACTCGGCCTCGCTTTGCAGGCGGCCCTGGGCATTGACGTTGAGCTGTAGCGGGACGTCCGGGCCGCTCGGCGAGGCGCCGATGACGCCAGCCGCCACCTGCACGTTCTGCTCGCGGATGGCGCGCACCACTTCGGCGGCGGTCAGACCGCGCTGGGCGACCTTCTGCGGATCGAGCCAGACGCGCATGGCGTAGTTGCCGGAACCGAACAAGCCGACCTCGCCGACGCCCTGAATACGGGCCAGCCGGTCCTTGACGTTGAGCACCGCGTAGTTGCGCAGGTAGGTCATGTCGTAGCGGTCGTCCGGCGAGATCAGGTGCACCACCATGGTCAGCGTCGGCGAACTCTTGATGGTCGTCACACCCAGGCGCTGGACATCCTCGGGTAGCCGGGGCAGGGCCTGGGCAACGCGGTTCTGGACCAGTTGCTGCGCCTTGTCGGGATCGACGCCAAGCTTGAAGTTCACCGTCACCGTCAGGTTGCCGTCGCTGTTGGCCTGCGACTGCATGTAGAGCATGTTCTCGACGCCGTTGATCGACTCTTCCAGCGGCGAAGCCACCGTCTCGGCGATTACCTTGGGGTTGGCGCCGGGGTACTGGGCGCGCACCACCACCGAGGGCGGCACGACTTCCGGGTACTCCGAGATCGGCAGCTGGAACAGCGCCAGCACACCAGCGAGCAGCAGCAGGATGGAGAGCACGCCGGCGAAGATCGGCCGGTCGATGAAGAATTTGGAAATGTTCATGGCAGCGCGTCCTTAGCTCTGGGCCGCGGTCGGCGCGGCGCCGCCCATCGGGACCAGGTTGGGTGTGACCGGGTCGCCCGGGCGGACCCGCTGCAGGCCGTTGACCACGATGCGTTCGCCGGCCTTGAGGCCGCTTTCGACGACGCGCAGGCCTTCCTGCACGCTGCCCAACTGGACTTCGCGGTAGGCGGTCTGGTTGCCCTCGCCGACGACCAGCACGAAGCGCTTGGCCTGGTCGGTGCCGACCGCTTTTTCGTCGATCAGCAGGGCCTGGCGCTGGTTGGCGCCGCCGAGCCGGATGCGGGCGTAGAGGCCGGGGACGAGGCGGCCGTCCGGATTGTCGACCAGGGCGCGCAGTCGGATGGTGCCGGAAGTGCTGTCGAGCCGGTTGTCCACCGAACTCAAACGGCCTTCCAGCGAATAGCCCTCGTCGTCGGCCAGTCCGAGATGGATGGGCAGGGATTTGCCCTGGCTGCCGCTGACCACCTTCAGGTAGCTCTGCTCGTCGACATCGAAGGCGGCGTAGATGCGGTCGGCCGAGACCAGCGAGGTAAGAGCCGGGCCATTGCCGGGAGCGACCAGGTTGCCGACGGTAATTTCGGCGCGCGAAACGCGGCCGGCGATCGGCGCCGTGATGCGGGTGTATTCGAGGTTGAGCTGGGCGACCTTGAGCGCTGCCCTGGCCGCCTGCAGGTTGGCCTTGGCTTCACGGGCGGCATTCTGTTTCTCGTCGAAATCGCGGCGGGCGATGGCGTTCTCGGCCAGCAGCCGTTCGCCGCGCGCCAGGTCGCTGGCGGTGTAGGCAACACGGGCGTCCATCGCAGCGAGCTGGGCTTCGGCCCGGGCGACCTCGGCGGCGAAAGGGCGTGGGTCGATGGTGAACAGCAGCTCGCCCTTTTTGACCAGGCTGCCATCCTTGAAATGCACGGCGGTCAGGATGCCGGAGACCTGCGGATGGATCTCTACCCGCTCGACCGCTTCGAGGCGGCCGGAGTATTGCTGCCATTCGGTGACGGCGCGGCTGGCGACTGCTGCGACATCGACCGTGGCGGCGGCCGGTGCGCTAGCAGCCGGGGCGGCGCCGGCATGGCCGTGATAGAAGGCGAAACCGCCGCCCAGGCTGAACAGGCCGGCCAGGGCGGCGGCGAGGACGAGGCGTTTTTGGCGTTGGGGCATGATGGGTTCCTCTGAAGGTTTTGAATGACGGATTCTGTTTTTGTGGGGGATAGCGTAGGCGGAGCGGCGCTTGAGGCGGCAGCCTGTTCGTCGCGAATGCTTGCCTGATCCTACAAATTGAGCGGATGGGCCGGTGCCTCTGCATCCCACAAGCGCCGGCGCAGGAAGTGGGCGATCTCGGCGAGCGCCGGCCGGTGGTGGGCCAGTGTGGCGTGATTGATGCCGGCGAAGCGCACGACCTGGGTCGGCACGCCGGCGGCGATCAGGGCGGCGGCGTATTTCTCGGCCTCGTTGTGCAGGACGTCGCATTCGGCAGTAACGATCAGCGCGGGCGGCAGGCCGGCCTGCCGCACCGAGGCCAGCGGCGAGGCGTAGGGGTGCAGGCGCAGGCGCGACTGTGGCAGGTACTGGCGGTAGCAGTCGGCACAGGTCGCGGCGCTGAGGTCGGAGTTCAGGCGGGCACCGTCGCCGAGCCGGGTCATGCTCGGGTCGAGCATCGGCCCGACCAGGGCCTGGGCAGCAATGGCCGGGCCGTTGCGGTCGCGGGCGATCAGCGTCAGGGCGGCGGCCAGATTGCCGCCGGCATCGTCGCCGGCCACGGCCAGCCGCTCCGGGTCGCAGCCCAGATCGGCGGCGTGTACGGCGGCCCACAGCGCCGCGGCATGGGCATCTTCGGGCGCGGCCGGGAAGGGGCGGGCCGGAGCCAGGGCGTAATCGACGGCGACGACCAGGGCCGGCGTCTGTTCGGCGATGAAAGCGGCCGGCGTATCGGCGTCATCGAGGCTGCCACCGACGAAGCCGCCGCCGTGGAAATAGAGGACGACGGGCAGCACGACCCGCGCCCTGCTGGGCCGGTAGAGGCGCAGGGCGAGCCGGCCGGCCGGGCCGGCAATGCTCAGGTCGTGCTGCAGGTGGGTCGTCGAGGTGCTGGTTTGCATTGCATCCGGGGCAGGTGTCCCTGCCGTTAATTGGGATGGAGCTATTCTCTGTATTGTTTGTGGCTGGATAAATACGTTAATTTAGACAATACTATTCAGCAGAAACAAACAATCGTAGTGCCTCAGGAGGATGAGCGATGGACCGTTTTCAAGCCATGCAAGTGTTCACCCGGGTGGTGGATGCCAACAGCTTTACCCGTGCTGCCGACATGCTCGGCTTGCCGCGTGCAACGGTGACGACCATCATCCAGAACCTTGAAGCCCTCTTGCAGGTGCGCCTGCTCAACCGGACAACGCGGCGCATCAGCCTGACCCCGGACGGTGCTGCCTACTACGAGCATTGCGCCCGCATCCTCGGCGAAGTGGAAGAAACCGAGTCTTCATTTCGCGACGTGGCGGCTGGGCCGAAGGGACGGCTGCGCATCGACGTTCCATCTCCGATTGGTCGTCTGGTGCTGATTCCCCGGCTGTGCGAGTTCCGGGCGCGCTATCCGGAGGTCGAATTGGTCATCGGCATGGGCGACCGCATGGTCGACCTGGTGCGCGAAGCCGTCGATTGCGTCATCCGGGCCGGCGATCTGCAGGATTCGACGCTGGTTGCGCGGCGGATTGGGGCCATCAAGCTGATTACCTGCGCGACGCCGGACTATCTCGAACGTTACGGTGTGCCGCGTAGCATCGACGACCTGCAGCAGCATGTCGCGGTGCACTATTTCTCGCATCGCACTGGGCGTAATTTCGACTGGGATTTCATTGTCGATAGTCAATCGGTGCCCTACAAGATGCAGGGCACCGTTTCGGTCAACGACATGGATGCTTACATTGCCTGCGCCTTGCAGGGCATGGGCATGATTCAGCCGGCGCGCTTCTCGGTACTGCCATATCTCGAATCGGGCGCCCTGGTTGAGGTGCTGCCCGAACTGGCACCGTCACCAATGCCGATTTCAGTGGCCTACATGCAGAACCGCCACCTGTCCCCCAAGGTGCGCGCTTTCGTTGATTGGGTGGCTGAATTATTCGGCGCCTGTCCGCTGCTTGGCGGGGGCGACAACGGCAATGGCGAGTGCGGCTACACCCCGAAAGCTGGCTACAACACACTGCGCGAAGAGATCGCCTTCCAGAACGTTCTGGAGCAGACAGGATAGGGAGAGGGATGCCGGCAGGCCATTTATCTGAGATCGGTCAAAGCCGCCGTCCAGCCACCTTGTGCGATTGAATCGCCCCGGCTTTTCTAGACACTCTGTAGCCGGATGAAATACTGACTTTCAAACTCTACCGGAGAAACGTCGTTTGCATAGCCGTGACGACGTTTCGGGTTGTAGAACATCTCGATGTAATCGAAGATTTCACGTCGGCCCTCTTCCTGGTCAAGATAGGTTTTACGGCGAACTCGTTCCCGCTTGAGTAGCTGGAAGAAGCTCTCGGTCACCGCGTTGTCGTAGCAGTTTCCGCGTCGGCTCATGCTGGGAACCAAGCCATGGGCTTTCAGGAAGGCTTGCCAGTCATGGCTGCTGTATTGACATCCTTGGTCGGAATGGACGATGACGGGAGTCGATGGATTGCGCCGCCACACTGCCATCAGCAAGGCATTGATCGCCAACTCGCTATCGATGCGCGACCGCATTGACCAACCGATCACCTGGCGGGAGAACAGATCCAGCACCACGGCCAGATACAGCCAGCCTTCGTGGGTCCGGATATAGGTGATATCCGTCACCCAAACCTGATTCGGCGCTTCAACGTCGAAATTCTGCGCCAACCGATTCTCGGCCACGACCGCCGGCTTGCCGTAGTGGCCTGCTCGACGACGATAGCCCACCTGGGCTCGTAGTCCTTCCTGTTTCATCAGGCGATAGACCCGATGCTTGCCGCACCGCTCGCCAAGATCACGCAGGTCATGGGCAATCTTGCGATAGCCATAGACCCCTCCGCTTTCCAGCCAGGATTGCTTGATCAGGCCGCGCAACCGCTGATCATCCTTCTGACGAGGCGATGTGGGGTCGGCTTTCCAGGCGTAATAGCCGCTCGGATGAACCATCATCATGTGGCATAGCCGACGAACTGGGTATTGTGCTTCGTGCGCCCATTGGGCTAATTGCAATTAATTAACCCAGCCAACGGCACCTCTTTAGGGAGCGAATTCTTCCAATTGATAAGCGCTTCTTCAATAGCGTTCATTGATAACTGCTCTTTTTGGCATTGCCTAAAAACGTTCGCTGAAACATGGTGGCGGATCGCTGTAGCCCAACTACACTAAATCCTCAGCCGCGAATAGCCAACCCCACCGCCTTTTTCTACCCGAATCTGCGCCGGAATCCGCTCTTTCATGCCTTCGACGTGGCTGATGACACCGATCATCTTGCCGCTGGCGTTGAGTGTCTCGAGGGCGTTGAGGGCGATCTCCAGGGTGTCGGCGTCGAGGGTGCCGAAGCCTTCGTCGAGGAAGAGCGAATCGATGCTGGTCTTGTGGCTGACCAGGTCGGAGAGGGCGAGGGCAAGGGCCAGGCTGACCAGGAAGCTTTCGCCGCCGGAGAGGGTGCGGGTGTCGCGGGCGACTTCGCCTTGCCAGCTGTCGACGATATCGAGTTCGAGTTCGCCGGTGGTTTTGCGGCGCAGCAGGTAGCGTCCGTGCAGGCGGGCGAGGTGGCTGTTGGCGAGGTGGAGCAGGTGGTCGAGGGTCAGGCCCTGGGCGAACTTGCGGAATTTGTCGCCTTTGGCCGAGCCGATCAGGCTGTCGAGGCGTTGCCAGAGGTCGGATTCGGTTGTCTGCGCGGCGATATCCTTGAACAGCGCTTGCTGGCTTTGCCGGGCTTGTTCGTCGCGGGTGAGCAGGGCGCGCTGGGCGCCGAGTTGCTCGCTGAGTTCGCGGCGGCTGGTTTCCAGTTGGGCGAGGAGGTCGTCGAGTTCTGGGAGAGGGGGGATTGACCCATCCCCACCCCGGCCCTCCCCTTGAAGGGGAGGGGGCAAGGCTGGCGATAGAGCGAAGGGGTTTTCTCCTCCCCTTTCAAGGGGGAGGCCGGGTGGGGGATGGGGCGAATCCGGCGGGCTGCTTTGCAGACGGGCCAGCTTTTCGCTGGTGGCTTTAAGTACCGCCTCGGCTTGTTGTTTGGCGAGTTGCCGGGCTTCCTTCAATTGCAGCAGGCGCTGGCGTTCTTCGGGGGGCAGCATTGCCGCAGCGTAGGCGGCAAGATCAGCGAAGGGGCTGGCGGCGAGGGCGGTCTGCCAGGTGGTCGAAGCTTCGGCCACAGCCTTCTTCTGTTGTGCGAGGTTGGTTTCGAGTTGTGTTTGGCGGCCTTGCCGGGTGGCGAGCTGCTGCGTCAGGTCGGCAATGGTTTCGGTGCAGCGGGTGAGGGCAGCTGCCGGGTCGTCGGTGGCCTCGTCCTGTATTGGCTCTTGCCCTGTGGCCGGGCGTTCTGCGGCCAGTGTTTTCCAGCGTTCCAGCCACTGCGCTGCCTGCGTCTGTGCGGCATCAAAGCGATCCTGCTGTTTGATCAGGATTTCGGACAGTTCGTGGCGGCGTTTCTGGGTTTGCTGCCAGTTCAGCCATTCGCTATCGCGCTCCTGCAGCCAGATGGCGGGTTCGGCCGGGATCTCGTAACCAACTTCGGTCAGCGTGGCCGCCAGCCGGCTGTCGAGTTCGGCCTGTTCCTGAACCAGTGTTTGCGCCGCTTTGGCCATTTCTGCCTGGCGAAGCTGGGCGGCTTGCGCCGTCTGTTGCAACAGCTTTTGCTGGTTGCCGGCGTTGAGCAGGGCTTGGGCGGCTTCGGTGGCAGTCTTGCGGGCGGCACTCAACGCCTGCTCGCCCTGGTCGGCGGCTTTCATCCGCTCGGTGAGTTTGGCGAGTGCCTGTTCGGCAGTGTTGCGCGCAGTGGCCAGGGTTTGGGCTTCCTGCCAGGCGTCGACTGCGAGCGGCGCTTCGCCGCTCAGGCTGGCGAGGAGTTCAGTCCATTCGGCCTGGGCGCGGGCGATGTCCTGTGTTGTCCGGGTTTGCTGGGCCAGCCATTCCTTTTGCGTGGCCTGAGTTGCCGCCTGTTCGGCTTTGGCTTGCTGGCCTTTCTGGACCAGCGCTTCGAGCGCGGCCTGTTTTTCCTTGAGCGCCGTTTCAGTGGCGGAAACGTCGAGCACGGCGTAGTCGGCAATCGCCGGGTGTTCGTGCGCGCCGCACAGCGGGCAGGCCTCGCCCGGCTGCAGTTGGCGGCGATGCGTTTCCAGGCTCTGGATGCGGCGTTCCTGCTCGAGCAGCTTCTGCTTGTCGGCGACCTGGGCGGCGAGTTCCTTGTGCTGGTCGCGCAGGGCGCCCAGCGCCTTTTCCTGGGCCTCGATCTTCTGTTCGCCTTGCTGCACTTGCATGGCCTGCGTTGTTTGCTGCACGGCCAGTTCGCGGCGGCGTTGGGCGAGGGATTCGAGTTGCTGCCAGCGGTTGAGGCCGGCCTGCTCGCGCTGCCAGTGCTGGCGCAGCTCGGCCAGCGTCTGTCCGGCCAGGCGTTGGTTCTGCTCGGCCTGGGTTTTTTCCAGTGCGGCGTCGGCAGTTGTTTTGGCCTTTTCGGCGCTGGCAACTGCGCTGGCTTGTGCGGCGCTCTGGCGGGCGGTTTCGGCGATTTCCTGTTCGAGCTTCTGCTGGGCTTGGTGCTGGGCGGCGAGGTCGCGGTTCAGCTTGGCCCGCTGTTCGAACTGCTGGCGCCAGACGCCGAGGCGTTCGCCGAGCTGGGCGCGTTGCGGCTGGGCGGCGCAGAAGTCGTCGAGTTGTTTGGCTTCGCGCTGGCTTTGTTGCTGGGCTTGCCGGGCCTGTGCGGCGACTTGGGCGCTGAGTCGGCTGGTGGAGTGGTGCTGGGCGAGTTGTTCGGTCTGCAGTTTTTCGCGGTCGGCGTGCAGGGCCTTGAGTTCGTTTTCGGTTTGTTGGCAGGCGGTGCTTGCCTGTTGCCATTGCAGGTGCAGCGGTTTCAGGGTTTCGGCCGGTTCACTGTCGGCCAATTTCTTCAATTCCGGTGCCGCCGCAGTCAGTGCCGCATCGGCTTCCTGTTGCTTGCTTTCGGCGGTTTTGACTTCCTGTTCGCCTTGCGCCAGATCGAGACGCCACTGGCGCTGGGTCTGGGTTTGCTGGTGGCGGCGCTGGATGTCGGTGAGTTGGGTGTCGAGACGGCCGGCTTCTAGTTGCATGGCAGTGCGTTGCTCGTCGCTCAGCAGTTCCATGCCGTCGGCGCGGGCTTTCAACTGGTCGAGCTGGCTCTTGGCATCGCGGGCCTGTTCGAAAACCTTGCGCGAAATTTCGCCATAGATTTCGGTGCCGGTCAGTTCTTCGAGCAATTCGGCCCGTTCGTTGGCGCTGGCGTTCAGAAAGGCCGCGAAGCCGCCCTGGGCAAGCAGCATGGACTTGGTGAAGCGTGGGAAGTCGAGGCCGGTGATTTCGGCGATTCGCTTCAGCTTGTCGTTGGTCTGCGTGCTGAGGATGGTGCCGTCGCCATTGGCGGCAACTGAGGCCAGTTCAACCTTGGGCGCCTGCAGCGCACCGTCGATCTTGTCGCGAGCCCGGCGCTGGCTCCAGAAGGCGCGATAGACGGCGCCCTTCACTTCAAATTCGACCTCGGCCAGGCAATCGGCGGTGTGCCGCGTCATGATGTCGTTGTCGGTGGCCGAGATGGTCTTCAGGCGCGGCGTCTGGTGGTAGAGGGCGAGACAGATGCCGTCGAGCAGCGTCGATTTGCCGGCGCCAGTCGGGCCGGTGATGGCGAACAGGCAGTTGTCGGTGAAGGGCGGCTTGGTGAAGTCGATGGTCCATTCGCCCTTCAGCGAATTGAGGTTCTTCAGGCGCAGGGTGAGGATTTTCATACGGCTGCCCCGGCTGTTTTTTTCACCGTCATTCCCGCGTAGTCGGGAATCCAGGTGCTTTCTGGATTCCCGACGGCGCGGGAATGACGCTGTGTGGAGGTCTGGCGGGCTCTCATGCTGCGTCCTCGGTCAAGCTGGCAACGACGGCGCGGTAGCGTTGGTTCAAGGCGTGCTGCAGTTCGTCGCTGAGTGCTTCCTGTTGCAGCCGGCGGGCGAAGACATCGTGCGGGCTGAGTTCGTCCAGCATTTCTCTGGCCTCGGCCGTCAGGCTGGCGACCGCGTTGCCGCGCTGGCGACGGATGCGCAGCACCTCGACCGGCCAGCCTTCAGTCAGCGCTTCGATGCGGGCCGGCAGGTCGGCCAGGTAATCGTCTTCGGCGACGGTGACTTCCAGCCAGGCCGGGCGTTCGCGGGTACCTTCGGCGGCCGCGGCACCGATGGCGCCGGCCAGGGTGTCGAGATTGCCGCTGACGGCGACCAGGCTTTGAAAGCGCGGCACTGGCAGGACGGTGACGGCTTTGAGGCCATCAAAATCGAGATCGACGAGCAGCATTTCCTTGGTTTGCTTGGCTTCGTCGAAACCAAGCGGGATGGGCGAGCCGCAGTAGCGGATGTGTTCCAGGCCGCCGACTTTCTGCGGCCGGTGGATATGGCCGAGGGCAATGTAGGCGGCTGGCGGGAAGGCGGCGGTCGGGAAGGCTTCGAGCGCACCGACGTAGATTTCACGCACCGATTCGCTGGTACTGGCACCGACGGTGGTCAGGTGGCCGGTGGCGATGATGGGTAGTTGGCGGCCGAAATTCGAGCCGAGTTCGGCGGCGAGGGTGGTCTGGCGTTCGACGGCGGCCGCGAAAACGGCGCTGTAATGTTCCTGGATGGCTGTTTGCAGCGACAGCTGTTTGTCTTCGGCGCTTTGGCCGGCCAGGCTTTGCAGGACGTCGCGCGGACGAACGAAGGGAATGGCGCAGACGATGCAGCCGGGGTCGCCCTTGCGTTGCGGCAGGACGATGACTTGCGTCGCAGGGTCGGCGTGCGTTGCGGCGATCACCGTGGTGCCCAGATGGGCGAGGAGTTCACGGCTTTCGCCCAGCGTGGCCGGCGAATCGTGGTTGCCGCCGAGCACCAGTAGCGGCACGCCGGCCTTGTAAAGTTGGCCGACCAGCTGGTTGTACAACTCGCGGGCGTAGCTGGGCGGCGTGCCGGTGTCGAAGATGTCGCCGGCGATCAGCACGGCATCCACCGCCTGCGTTTCCACTTGTTCGAGCAGCCAGACGATCAGCGCCTGATGCTCGGCCTGCCGGCTCTTGCCCATGAAGTGCTGGCCGAGGTGCCAGTCGGAGGTGTGGAGGAGGCGCATGCTGTGAGGCTGAATGGGAAAGGGCGAAGTTTAAACGGCAATGCCCCCGTGCTGCAGCCGGCGTTGTCCGCCTTCTCCCGGCCGGCACCGTCTCAAGTACTCGTTGTTGTGCCCGAACTGGCGACGTAGCGCTCGCTGACGAATTTCTCGATTTCCTGCAGGAAGCTGTCGCCCTTGTAGCTGCCGGCCAGCTCGCGCGCCTTGCCGAGGAATTCGTCTTCGCCGATCCCGGCTGCCTTGGCCAGGCCGAGCCAGATGGATTGCGGGAAGGTCGTGGTGGCGGATTCCGGCATGCTCAGGCCGGCTTCCTGCCAGCGCTGTTTCAATTTGTCGGGGACTTCCCCGGCCAGTTCCTTTTCGAATTGCGCCATGGCGGCCTGGTCCTTTTGCAGTTGTTGGGCTTCGCTGAGCGGTGCTTCGCTCGCGGCCGGCGTCAGCTTGGCCATGGCCTGCGCGATGTCGACTTCGCGCTGCGCGTCTTCCATGCTCATCGGCGTTTTCCAGCCTTCGCTCTGGACAGCCTGGATCAGGCGGACGTAGGGCGTCAGATTGGTCATGCCTTCCTTGTTGGCGGCGCGTGCAGCGTGCATTTCGCTCTTGATCTGCGCGAGGAGCGCCGCGTTTTCCGGCAGTAGGGGCAGGTTGCCGAGGCCGGGCGTGGCGCTGCTGCTGCCGCTGATGCCCTGGTTGGCCTCGAGCCGGGCCTTGGCTTCGTCGAGGATGTCCTGTGGGAAAACCCGGTTCAGCTCGGCTAGGGCGTCCTGGCGGATGGATTCGGGGACGGCGATTCGGTTTTCTCCGGCAGCCGCCAGGCGGGCCTCGTTCGAGATGCTCACCGTCGTGCTTTCGCTGCTCGTCGTGCCGGCCGTACTTGCCGTGCCCTGGCTGCTTGCCGCGCTGCGCACGGCGCTGGTGGCGCCGGCGGCGTAAAAAGATGTGATGGCCGTGATGCTCATTGTTGTCCTCCCGCGAAATGTTCGGTTCCTGGCGGATGGCAGTTGCAATATCGATGCCATGCCGCAAATAAAATCCGGATTTCGGCGCCGGGCCTGCGCCGGCAAGGATTTTCAGGCGCCGTGCCGGGTTGGTCCGGAGGCGGAAAATGCGGCAATTTTTGCGGTCGACCGGAAAAAAGTCCGGGTTTTCGCGGTGAGGGCGCCTGTCGTTCCGTTGCAACGGCCGCCGGAAAAAAGCGCACGCCGAACGGCACGGCCTGGTCATCGTCTCGGTGGCGGCGCTGGCCGATTACACGCGGCGGGTCGAGGTGTAGGAAGCTGCCTACGATTTGTCGCTTGTCATGCAAACCCCTCCCAATCTTCCCTGAGAAGGGGGGGAGGGGTTTCTTCGAAGATTGTCGCGAAGGCGACAAGGTGGCGTTCAGTGGTGCCGGCAATCACGGGTAAATCGGGGTCTTCCGCGATTCCTGCGGGTGGCATCGCTTTTGCGTCCAGGTTGTCATTGTCTTTTCTGCAGTCTGTTGGCCGGCATCTCTATCGAGGAAAAACCGAATGACCATGAAGTTCTACATGACCCCGGGTTCGTGCTCGACCGGAATCCACATCCTGCTCGAAGAATGCGGCCTGGTTTTCGAGGCCTACGTCGTCAATCTGCTGGCTGGCGACCAGTACAAGAAGGAGTACGCCGCGATCAATCCCAAGGGCACCATCCCGGCGCTGGTGCTGGATGACGGCACGGCGCTCACCGAGTTTTCCGCCATCGCCTGGTGGCTGGCCCGCAGCTATCCGAAGCGCAAGCTGCTACCGGAAAGCCTGAAGGACGAGGTGCAGGTGCTGAGCGTCATGAATCACGCCGTGCATACGCTGCACACTCAGGGCTTCGCCCGCATCTTCACCACCGAACGCTTTGCGCCGAGCAGCTCGGACCACGAATCGGTCAAGGCGCAGGGGCGGCAGATCATCGACAAGGCCTTTGCCTTCGTGAATCGTGAGCTGGCCGGGCGGCAATATGTCGTCGATCACTTCACGATCGCCGATGCCGCGCTGTTCTATGTCGAGTTCTGGGCCGACCGCATCGGCATTCCATTGCCGGAAAACTGCGAGGCCCACTACCGCCGCATGCTGACCCGCCCGGCCGTGCGCCAGGTGCTGGCGGAAGAGGGCTACGCTTCGGTGTTGCGCTGAGCGCCGCGCCGGAAATGGAAAGCCCTGTTACATTTGCAGGCCTTTCCGATCTGCACTGACACGCTGCCAAGAGATTCAATGACCGCCACTCCGGAACACTTCATTCAGGCCATCGCCCTGTTCGACGCCGCCAACGCACAGGATCCCAATCAGGACGAAGGCCAGCCAAAAGAGCTGCTGTACGCCCGGCGCATGACCGAGATGATCGGTCGATTTGCGCCGGAGGCCAGCGAAGTCGCCCAGCTTGCCGTGCGTGCCCAGCATATAAAGCGGTGGACTGTGCCGCGCAGCAATTACCCGCTCGGCAAGCCCGGCTACTTTGCGTGGCGTACCGGGCTCTATCGCTTTCATGCCGAAACGGCCGGCGAGTTGATGCGCCAGGCGGGTTACGACGAAGCGATGATCGACCAAGTTAAGCTGGTAGTCAGCAAGCAAGGCATCAAGACCAACGCCGATACCCAGATGCTGGAGGACGTCAGTTGTCTGGTTTTTATCGAGCACTACATGCTTGGCTTTGCCGGCCAGCAGGCTGATTACACCGAAGACAAGTGGCTCGGCATCATCCGCAAGACGTGGTCGAAAATGTCGGGCGCCGCCCAGACCTTCGCCACGACGGGCGGCATCAAGCTGCCTGAGGCGCTGGTGCCGCTGATCCTGAAAGCGGTTGCCGGGGGCTGATTGGTCGGATCAACCCGGGAAAGCGGCCAGAATTGAAATTGCCGGTATCCGCTGCAGTGGCAGCGGGGCCCTAGGCCCGGCGATCTTCGCCCGGTCGTGGCTGGCTGCGGCGTTCCGGCCGAGAAGGGTCGCGCACGCCACGCCCGCGCAAAATCAGCGCCGGGACTGCGAACAGAAAAACCAGGATAAGGGCTGCGAGCAGGAAGTGATTGTCGAAAATTTCTTGTAGCACCGAACGCTCCTGAGCGTGGCTGGCCAAGCCGGCCTCTGTTCATTCTAGGCTATTGCCACCGTCTTTTTTAGCCGGCAGTAGGTCCGAACATCGCCAGGAGCGTCAGGTCTTCCGTGATGTCGAAAAATGAATGTTGCGTCGTCGCCTGGATGAAAAGGAGGGTTCCCGGACCGACATCCTGCTCCTGGGTATCGACGCGCACCCTGGCTTTGCCTTCCAGCACCATATAGAGCTCATCTTCGAGGTGAGGCGCCTGCATGTCCCGGGAGCCAGCGGGAAGTCTGTAAACGGCACACGACATTTGTGAAGCTCTCAAAAATTCGAAGAAGCTGGGCTCGGAACCGGCCACTTTTGCCTTCAGCTCATTGATGTCGAATACCTTCCACATGGCAAAACTCTCCCGGATATTGATGTTGGACCAAGCTATGTTGCCACACGCCAACCCGCGCCAAGCGGGAATTCAGAAAAGTCCAAGCCTTGGGCGAGCTGGATGTGTGAAAAATGAGGGCCAAGCCCCCAATTCTGCTCAGCTAACCGTCATTCCCGCGAAGGCGGGAATCCAGGGCTTACGCATTTACTGGGTTCCCGCTTTCGCGGGAACGACAAATTTTAAAAACTGTCCGCCTTAAGCACTCAGCCTGAAGCGTCTGGCGCTGTCGTGCGCCGCTTCGATCATCGCCGTCAGCCGTTCGGGCGACGGCTGCAGTTCTTCAGCGAATAGCCCGGCAATGCGTTCGATCGTCACTTCGGCAGCGGCAGCATCGTGGAAGAGGGCACGCGTCCGGCGCGCCAGGATGTCTTCGATCGTCCGTGCCGCTTCATGGCGGATGGCAAAGCGGACCATGGCTTCGGTATAGGGCAGCGCCGGGTGCAACGGTTGCTCATGGCCGGGCAGTGTGGCGAGTTGATGTGCGTCGGTGCCGTAGACATCGTTGCCTGGCTGGGCCGGGCTGGCGTGCAGTTTCAGCGATTGGGTTGGGCACGGCACGGCTTTCAACCGGCCGACTTCAATGGCACGGTCGATGACCTGCTCAGCCATCAGCCGGTAGGTCGTCCATTTGCCGCCGGTAATCGTGATCAGGCCGCTGTCGCTGACCAGCACCGCGTGTTCGCGCGACAGGGCAGCGGTGCTCTTGCCATCCTTGTTGTCCGGATGGATCAGCGGGCGCAGGCCGGCGTAGGCACTGCGAATGTCGGCCCGGGCGGGTGACCGGGTGAGCACGCTGGCGGCGGTACGCAGCAGGAAGTCGATCTCATCGGCCAGCGGCTGCGGGTCGTTCAGTTGGGTGAGTTCGGGGCGCGGTGTATCGGTGGTGCCAAGCAGCACCTTGCCCTGCCAGGGAATGGCGAACATGACGCGGCCGTCTTCGGTTTCCGGGACCAGAATCGCCTGCTGGCCGGGCAGGAAATCGGCATCGACGACAAGGTGGATGCCTTGGCTGGGGGTGAGCAGCGGGGCGGCATTGCTGTCATCGAGATGTCGCACGCTGTCGGCATGCACGCCGGTCGCGTTGATCACCACCCGGGCCTGGATTTCAAATTCCTCGCCAGTTTCGGCGTCGCGCAGGATGGCGCCGGTGACCCGGCCACCCGCCTTGATCAGCCGGGTGGCTGGCAGGTAATTGAGGCAGGTGGCCGCGAGGTCGGTGGCCGTGCGCATCAGCGTGATGGCCAGCCGCGCGTCGTCGAACTGGCCATCCCAGTAGCGGATGCCGCCGCACAAACCCGTGCGGCGCAGGCCGGGCAGGGCGTCGATCACTTCCTGACGGTTGAGGCTGCGCGAGCGTGCCATGTTTTGACTGCCGGCCAGCAGGTCGTACATCGTCAGGCCGGCGCCGTAGAGCAGGCGGTCGAAGTGTCGCCAGGCAGGGATAATGAAGGTCAGCGGATGCACCAGATGTGGTGCGTTATGGAGCAGACGGGCGCGTTCGAGCAAGGCGTGGCGCACCATCGCAATGTCGCCCTGGCGCAGGTAGCGCACCCCACCGTGGATCAGTTTGGTGCTGCACGACGAGGTTCCCGACACGAAGTCGCGGGCTTCAACGAGCAGGGTGCGGTAACCGCGTGCTGCCGCGTCGACAGCTGCCCCCAGACCGCTGGCGCCACCGCCGATGATCAGGATGTCCCAGGGGTGAGGCTCGCGCAGCCTGGCCAGGCTGTCTTCGCGGCTGAATGAGGCGTTGCTCATTCGGCTTTCGCCCAATGCAGGCTGCGTTCTACGGCGCGGTGCCAGTCGGCGAACAGTTCGGTACGCCGGCTTTCGGCCATGGCTGGTTCAAAGCAGTGTTCGGCCTGCCACATTGCCGTCAGTTCGGCTTCGTCACGCCAGAAACCAACGGCCAGCCCGGCCAGATATGCCGCCCCGAGTGCCGTGGTCTCGGTGATTTTCGGCCGTACCACCGGTACGCCGAGCAGATCGGCCTGAAACTGCATCAGCAGGTCATTTTTCGCGGCGCCACCATCGACCCGCAGTTCGCTCAGGCGCTGGCCGGCATCGTTTTCCATCGCCTGCAGCACTTCGGCGCTTTGAAACGCGATGGCTTCCAGCGCGGCACGGGCAATGTGGGCCCGAGTGGTGCCGCGCGTCAGGCCGAATAGGGCGCCACGGGCAAACGGATCCCAGTACGGCGCGCCGAGGCCGGTGTGGGCGGGCACCAGATAGACGCCGCCGTTATCCGGCACGCTGGCGGCCAGTGCCTCGATCTGGTCGGCGCTGGAAATCAGCCCCAGGCCGTCGCGCAACCACTGCACGGTGGCGCCGCCCATGAAGACGCTGCCTTCAAGCAGATAGGTGGTGTGGCCCTGGCGTTGCCAGCCAACGGTGGTCAGCAGCCGGTGGCTGGAGGCCATGGGTGCCTGGCCGGTGTTCATCAACAGGAAGCAGCCGGTGCCGTAGGTGCTCTTGGCCATGCCATGTTCGAGACAGGCTTGCCCGAAAGTGGCGGCCTGCTGGTCGCCGGCCATGCCGCTGAGCGGAATCTCGGCGCCCAGCCATTCGGCGGCGATGGTGGCTATCTCGCCGCTGCTGTCGACGATGCGTGGCAGCAGCGCTGGCGGAATGTCGAGCAAGGCCAGCAACTCGTCGTCCCAGCAGCGGCGGTGGATGTCGAAGAGCAGGGTACGCGAGGCATTCGACGGATCGGTCACATGGGCTTGCCCGCCCGAGAGCTTCCAGGCCAGCCAACTGTCGATGGTGCCGAAGGCCAGTTCGCCCCGTTCGGCCCGGGCGCGGGCGTCGGGAATGTGGTCGAGCAGCCACTTCAGTTTGGTGCCGGAAAAATAGGCATCGACCACCAGGCCGGTGCGTTCGCGGAACAGTTCGGCATGGCCGGCCGCTGTCAGTTCGTCGCAAATGCCGGCGGTGCGGCGATCCTGCCAGACGATGGCGCGGTGCAGCGGTTCGCCGGTGCTTCGATCCCAAAGCACCGTGGTTTCGCGCTGGTTGGTGATGCCGGCAGCGACGATCTGCGTTGCCGAAACGCCGTTGTCGCGCAACACGGCGCGCGCCACGGCCAACTGCACCTGCCAGATTTCATCGGTGTCATGCTCGACCCAGCCGGGCTGGGGGTAGTGCTGGGTGATTTCCTGCTGGGCGATGCCGTGAATATTGCCATGCCGCCCAAACAAAATGGCGCGGGCGCTGGTCGTGCCCTGGTCGAGTGCGAGAACAAACTGGTCGGAACGGGCTTCCATGTTGAACTCCGGCGAGCGTTGTCTGGCCAGTATAACCGGCTATGTCCGGGGCGATCGGTGTCTTGAAAGACGCACCCATGTGTTGGCTCGGGATGGATGAGTCTGCCTCCGTTTCTGGCTTTACACTCAAAGCTTTCAGTAACCCCGCGCTCAACACAATGACCATCGAAATCTCCTCTGATGCAAGCAAGGCGGCCATCGCCTCGATTCAGCGTTACTTTTCCGAAAATATGGACGAGGAAATCGGCAACCTCGCTGCCGGCGCGCTGCTTGGGTTTTTCCTGAAAGAGATCGCCCCCATCGCATACAACCAGGGCGTGGCGGATGCCCAGGCGCGGTTGCAGGCAAGGGTGGCGGAGCTCGATGTCGAGGTGTACGAAGACGAGTTTCAGTACTGGTTGAAGCAGGGGCGGCCAGGCAAACGCCGTGGATGAATTGAGCGCCCTGTCCGGCCTTGGCCCACACCCCAAACTCCGGCTCCGTGGCCACCTCAGGTATAATGCCGGCCTCTCCGCCTAACCTGAAATCAACCTCCAATGGCCGACATTCTTTGCATCAAGGGCGACGCCGCCTTCTCCGCCTTCCGTCTGCAACGCCTGCAAGCCCGCTTGGTCGCGGCCGTTTCGGATATCGAATCCGTGGTGGCCGATTACTGGCATGTCGTGGCGCAAAAGCGCGTCCTGAATGTCGATGAGCGCGCCAAGCTGGCGACGCTGCTGGAAGAGAAAGCGGCCGGCGCTGAAGCTGGCGAACTGTTCCTCGTCGCGCCGCGCATCGGCACCATTTCGCCGTGGTCCTCGAAGGCCACCGACATCGCCTGGAACTGTGATCTGGATGCCATCGAGCGCATCGAGCGGGTCATCGCCTTCCACGTTGTCGTTAAAAACAATCGCGCCCTGACTGCCGAAGAAAAGAAGACCGTCGCCGGCCTGCTGCACGACCGGATGACCGATTCCGTGCTGCCCGGTTTTGACGCCGCCGGTGAGCTGTTCCGTCACTTCGAGCCTAAGCCGCTGAATACCATCGATGTGCTGGCCGGTGGCAAGGCCGCCCTGGTCGACGCCAACGGTTCGCTCGGTCTGGCGCTGTCAGACGATGAAATCGATTACCTGCTCGACGTCTTCACCAAGGCCGGCCGCAACCCGACCGACGTCGAACTCATGATGTTCGCCCAGGCCAATTCCGAGCACTGCCGCCACAAGATCTTCAATGCATCGTGGGTCATCGACGGCCAGGCCAAGGACAAGACCCTGTTCGGCATGATCCGCGAAACGCATGCCGCCGCGCCGCAAGGCACGATCATGGCCTACGCCGACAACGCCTCGATCATCGAAGGCGCCACCATCCAGCGTTTCTACCCGGATGCCGACCGCGGCTACAGCTACAAGGAAGAGCTGACCCACATCCTGACCAAGGTCGAGACGCACAATCACCCGACGGCCATTTCGCCGTTCCCCGGTGCGTCGACTGGTTCCGGCGGCGAAATCCGCGACGAAGGCGCCACCGGCAAGGGTTCCAAGCCGAAGGCCGGCCTCTGCGGCTTCTCGGTCTCCAACCTCAACCTGCCGGACGCCCCGCAGCCGTGGGAACACGCCTACGGCCGTCCGTCGCGCATCGCCTCGGCCCTCGACATCATGCTCGAAGGCCCGATTGGCGCGGCAGCATTCAACAACGAATTCGGCCGTCCGAACCTGACCGGCTACTTCCGCACCTACGAGCAGGACGTCGCCGGTACGGTGCGTGGCTACCACAAGCCGATCATGATCGCCGGCGGCCTGGGCAGCATCCAGGCCGAGCAATCGTTCAAGGACGAAACCTTCCCGGTCGGTACCAAGTTCGTGCAACTGGGTGGTCCCGGCATGCTGATCGGCCTCGGTGGCGGTGCCGCCTCGTCGATGACGGCCGGCTCCAATGCCGAAGACCTCGATTTCGCCTCGGTCCAGCGCGGCAACCCGGAAATCCAGCGCCGCGCGCAGGAAGTCATCGACCGCTGCTGGCAGATGGGCGCCAACAACCCGATCCTGTCGGTGCATGACGTTGGTGCCGGCGGCGTTTCCAATGCACTGCCGGAACTGGCCCATTCGGGCGGCGTCGGCGCCGTGTTCGACCTGCGCAAGGTGCCGACCGAAGAGCCGGGCATGTCGCCGGCTGAAATCTGGTCGAACGAATCGCAGGAACGCTACGTGCTGGCCATTCCGCCCAACCGCATCGCCGAGTTCCAGGCCATGTGCGAGCGCGAGCGCTGCCCGTTCGCTGTCGTCGGCGAAGCGACCGGCGACGGCCACCTGACCGTCACCGATGCCCATTTCGGCGTCAATCCGGTCGACATGGAAATGGAAGCGCTGCTCGGCAAGCCGCCGCGCATGACGCGCGACGTCAAGCATGAGCCGGAAACCTTCGTTTCCTTCGACGCCACCGCCATCGAACTCAAGGACGCCGCCTACCGCCTGATGCGTCTGCCGACCATCGCTGACAAGACCTTCCTGATCTCCATCGGCGACCGCTCGGTCGGCGGCATGACCGCCCGCGACCAGATGGTCGGCCCGTGGCAGGTGCCGGTGGCCGACGTCGCCGTCACCACGATGGGTTACCAGGGCTACCTCGGCGAAGCCTTCGCCATGGGCGAGCGCACCCCGCTCGCCGTGTTCGACGCGCCGGCGTCCGGCCGCATGGCCATCGGCGAGGCACTGACCAATCTGGCCGCTGCCGATGTCGGCGAACTCGGCAAGGTCAAACTGTCTGCCAACTGGATGGCGCCGTGCGGCGTCGCCGGTGAGGATGCCCGCCTGTTCGACACCGTTGAAGCCGTCTCTGACCTGTGCAAGGCGATTGGTGTATCAATCCCGGTCGGCAAGGATTCGCTGTCAATGCGCACCGCCTGGGAAGAGGGCGGCGTCAAGAAGCAGGTCGTGTCGCCGCTATCCTTGGTCGTCACCTCGTTTGCTGCGGTCGACGACGTGCGCAAGACGAAAACCCCGCAACTGGCCGTCGATCAGGGCGAAACCGAACTGCTGCTGCTCGATCTCGGCCAGAACCGCCTCGGCGGCTCCTGTCTGGCCCAGGTATACAACGCCACCGGCAGCGATGCGCCGGATGTCGACGACCCGGCCAAGTTGAAGGGCCTGTTCGATGCCGTGCAAAAACTCAACCGCGACGGCCTCCTGCTCGCCTACCATGACCGCTCCGACGGTGGCTTGTTCGTCGCCGCCTGCGAAATGGCCTTTGCCACGCGCCGTGGCGTCTCGCTCGATCTCGACGGCATCTGCTACGACGCCGGGGCCGGTGATGTCGATGGTTCCGAGAAACTGACCAACCTGCTGGCCGGCCGCGATTTCGAAAACATCGTGCGCGCCCTGTTCAACGAAGAACTCGGCGCCCTGATCCAGATTCGCCGCGCTGATCGTGAAAAGGTCACGACGGTATTGCGCGCCCTGCGTGTGCCCTACCACTTCGTCGGCACCATGAACGAGTGGGATGAAATCCGCGTCACCCGTAACGCCAAGCGCGTGCTGCGCGAGAAGCGCGTCGACCTGCAGCGCGCCTGGTCGGAAACCAGCTACCAGATGCAGACGCTGCGTGACAACCCGAGCTGCGCGCAGCAGGAATTCGACCGCATCCTCGACGTCACCGATCCCGGCCTGACGCCGAAGCTGACTTTCGATCCGCAGGAAGATTTCACCAAGGTTTACCAGGATGTCAGCGGCCGTCCGCGCGTCGCCATCCTGCGCGAGCAGGGCGTCAACAGCCATTACGAAATGGCTGCCGCCTTTGACCGCGCCGGCTTCGCCTCGGTCGACGTGCATATGAGTGACATTCTCACCGGCCGCGTCAGCCTCAAGGATTTCAAGGGTCTCGTCGCCTGTGGCGGCTTCTCCTACGGTGACGTGCTCGGCGCCGGCCTCGGCTGGGCGCGGACTATCCTGATGCATGACGGCTGCCGCGACGAATTCGCCGCCTTCTTCAACCGCAAGGACACCTTTGCTCTCGGCGTCTGCAACGGTTGCCAGATGATGAGCGCCCTGAAGTCCATCATCCCGGGTGCCGAACACTGGCCGGCTTTCCGCCGCAACAAGGTCGAGCAGTTCGAAGCGCGTTTCGTGATGACCGAAATCCTCGATTCGCCGTCGATCTTCTTCGCTGGCATGGAAGGCTCGCAGGTGCCTATCGTCGTTTCGCACGGCGAAGGTCGCGCTGTCTTCGACAATGCCGACGACCAGAGCAAGGTGCTGTCGGCCGTGCGCTACGTCGACAACAAGGGCGAATCGACCGAAGTCTATCCGTACAACCCGAATGGCTCGCCGAATGGTTTGACGGCAGTGACCACAGCTGACGGCCGTTTCACGATCATGATGCCGCACCCGGAACGTGTTTTCCGCACCGTGCAGATGTCGTGGCATCCGGAAAACTGGGGCGAGGATTCGCCGTGGATGCGCATGTTCCGCAACGCGCGGCGCTGGGTGGGTTGATCCGGCGGGTGCTGAACAAAAAGGACTCTGCGGAGTCCTTTTTTATTGCCTGTTCAACTCCCGAAAAGGCCAGTGAATTCTCGTGGTGGCGTCGTTGGAGTTGGATCATAATGAACAAAAATACAACGCCAAGGAGAGACCATGCATCGCCAGCCTTCAGCACCCGATGAAGAAACGCTGACCGACGATCTGGTGCCGTTTCGTGGCTTGATTCGCTACGAACAGCAGTTGCCGGTTCGCCAGGTGGCTTATTACCTGTGCGGCGAAATTCGCGAGCCGCAATATTACACAGAGCTGTTTTATACCCTGCGCTCAGCCAGCGAGACCGATCTGGTCTACATCCACATCAATTCATCCGGTGGCGATTTCAATACCGGCCTGCAGATCATCAACAACATCTTTTCCTCGAACGCCCGGGTAGTGACGATTCTCGAGGCGCGAGCCTACTCGATGGCGGCGCTGATTTTCCTGAGCGGCGATGAGTTGATCGTGCATGACAACTGCCAGTTGATGTTCCACATTTATTCAGGGATTTTTGCCGGCAAGGGCAATGAACAGCAGGCCGAAGTGACTGCAGTGGGCAACTGGTTCGAGAAGGTGATGTCCCGGCTGTGTTCGCCTTTCCTGACGGAAACGGAGATCGCCAATATCCTGAAGGGCTCGGATGTCTGGATGGATTCCGACGAAATACGGCGTCGCCTGCTGCGCCTGCAAAGAGCCAAGACGGCTGCGCGAAAGAAGAAAGCCGGGAAACCTGCTGCTTGATCTCTTCGTGGGGCGTCGGCATTCAGTGACACCTCGTTTGCCAATTTAGGCGCACCTGCTCGCTGATCGGTATTCGGTCGCTGAAATAAAAATGGCACAGAAACTCTGTGCCATTTTTTTGGTCGATTGTAGCGACCGGTAACGATCTTCAGCGTTAACGCTGTTCCCGCAATTTATCCAAATGGCCGACGAGTTGGTGTGAGGCCTCGTTGAGTTCCGGTAGCAGCAGGTCGGCGGAGTCACCCAGGCCATTGTTGCTGAGATCGACGATGTCGTTGGCCAGCGCATGAAAACGGTCGTGGATGGCAAGGAGTTCCTGGTAATCGGGTGACTCGACGTAAGTGCCCTCGGCTTCTTTTAATAGCTTGGCAAGGGTGCAGCCACGGTGTTCGGAGAGCGGCATATCCGCGTAGGCACCACCGGCGAAGGCGTTGAGGAACTGGCGGCGCCATTGGGTGTGCAAGCGTATGGCGCTGTCGATGTCGATACGCTTCATGAATGAGTTCTCCGGATGATTGATGGCTGGCGGCTCGGATGCCGCTTCTGGCCGAAAGCTGAATTATGCCGCAGGGCCGTGGATGGGCAAGGGGGCTGGGGGCTTTCAGCGAGGAAATTTCTGGTGAGCGATGAAGGTTTCCATCTGTGATGCGTTGAAAAATACCAGTCGAATTTCATCAATTGCCGTTATTTCGTCGAGAGTTTTATGCAGCGACTGCGAAACGATGAGCGCGGCTTTCTCAGCCGGAAAGCCAAAGGCGCCGGTTGAGATTGAAGGAAAGGCGAGGCTTTTCAATTCAAGACTGGCGGCCAGTTCAATGGCGTTGCGATAGCAGGCCGCAAGCAGTTCGGGTTCTTTACCGCCGTGTTGCCCATAGATGGGTCCGACGGTGTGGATGACATGGCGAGCCGGGAGTTTTCCGCCGCCGGTAATTGCAACCTTCCCGGTGGGTAAACCGCTGGGCCACTGGTTACGGCGAAGTTCGCGGCAGGCGTCGAGGATGGCCGGGCCGCCACGTCGATGAATCGCCCCATCAACTCCGCCGCCGCCGAGTAGCGTGCTGTTGGCCGCATTGACGATAGCGTCGACCGCTTGCTCGGTCAGGTCACCGACACAGAGGCGGACTCGTCCGTTCAGATAGTGGGGCGGGGTGCTTTTGATCATTCGCATGTTTCTTCACGCGCCATGAAAGAGGGCGCTACGAGGCGCTCGGTGTGGAATGGCTATCAGGCAGATGATGCATCACCAGCGCCGTCACTGCGAGTTTCTCAATGAAATGGATCGAATTGGCGAGCAAGAACCCCTTCTGTAATGGCCCTGTCTGCCCGCAAAGCCCGACGGTAATCAGCGCCATGGAGCGTGATGCTTTTCTGGTCGACAAGATTTATTACTACCGCGGCGGCATGCTGGACTGGTATGCGCCCGGCTTTACGATCGTCAAAGCCGAATTCTGATCGCTTGCCCGACCGGCAATGCCAAGGAGGCCGCGGCCGCTCTTTTTATTGCAGGCTGATCCGCTGCTTTCGGCGCCAGCAGGCGGGTATCTGCAGTGCGGCGACATCCGGGCTGGTATCGGCAAAGATAGCCTTGGCCCGGGCCAGGCGTGCGTCTTCTTCTGCGGAAATGCCGGCGAGCAGTTCAAACAGTTTTTGAATGCGTTCCATGATGATGACCTCCGTCAGTGGTGATTGGTTGACTGTATGGATAACCAGTTATTTAACTGTGAGTCGGAGATTAACGCATAACTGTATGGATGTACAGTATTCGATTTTTGCGTATTCGAGGTTAGCCTTGAGGCGTCGAGAGTGCGGGGGGTAGCGCCATGTCCAGAATCAAATCCCACTGGCTACCTAACGCCGGTACGGTCGCCACCTATCGTGGAAGGAGTAGCAACTCCGCCCGCAATGTTCGGGTCATTGCCGAAGCTTCGGGTGGCCGGATGGTGGTCGAGGCCATCGGGCGGCAGGGGGTACCGGTTCGCCTGACAGTCAAGCAGGAAAACCTGCTTCCCATGCAGCCCAGCCTGTTTGATTGATCTGCCCGCGCGTGGGAGTCAGCTTTTTTTGGGCCCCTGCGCTCCACTCAGATACTGGCAGTAAATTGCTTATGCCAGCGCTTGATGCGGGCGCACCTTGGCCATTCGAGCAATTTCGTTAGCGCATGGCATTTGGGCGCTATCTCCATGCGGACCCGGCCTTCGTTGATGCTCTCGACAAGTACTAGTCCTTGAGCATCAATCAGATAGCTTTCGCCAGCGCCCAAAAAAATATCGGCCAGCCTGTCTGGCAGCGTTATCCAGATCGTGCCGCTGATACAACGGATCCGAACACCGCAGGCCTTGGTCAGGCGAATCGGATTACCGTTCGTCAGGCATAGCTCGCTGGAAACGAGATCGATTTTCATAGCGCTCTCTACTTTTGTTGTCGAGAAAGTGTAGGGCGCTAATCGGCGGTGATACAGTCACAATTAAGTTAAATTGTAATCAGTACAATATTTGAAATTTTCAACTGTGCTGCTCGCTGTGCCTGTCATCTGTACTGGTCTCTCATGAGCGAACAACTTCTACGTTATGAACAGCTGGCCAGCGAACTGGCTGGCATGATCGAAAGCAGCGTGCTCAGTCGTGGCGATCGGCTGCCATCCGTCAGGCAACTATCGAAAGAGCGGCGCTTGTCGGTGTCCACCGTGCTCCAGGCGCTCCACCAGCTTGAAGACCGTGGGCTGGTCGAAGCGCGCCCCCAGTCGGGATATTTCGTTCGCCAGGCAAAAACAAGCCATGCCGAACCGCTGCTGCGTTCGACCCCTGAAGCGCCCATGCCGGTTGATATCTCGCAGCGCCTGGTCAGGGTTTTGCAGGCCGGCACCAGGCCGGGGGTGCCCCCGCTGGCCGCCGCGCTACCGGCTCCGGCGTTGTTGCCGGTGGCCGCCTTGAATCGCCTCTATGCGGGCGTCGCCCGGCGCCATCCGGCGTTGCTGTCGGGTGGCAGCCATATCAACATGGATGAACCGGCCCTGGTTCGGCAATTGGTGCGCCGCTCCCTGGCATGGGGTGGCCCCATTCCAGCGGAGGAATTCGTCATTACCAATTCCTGTACCGAGTCGCTGGGGTTATGCCTTCGGGCTGTCACCAAACCCGGTGATACGGTGGCCGTCGAGTCGCCAGCCTATTACCTGATGCTGCAACTGTTGGAAACTTTGGGCTTGAAGGCGCTGGAGATACCGACCGATCCGCGCACCGGGATGTCGCTCGATGCGCTGGAACTTGCGACCCGCCAGGGTGGGATTGCGGCTTGCCTGCTTGTCTCGAATGGCAGCAACCCGCTGGGTTGTGTGATGCCTGACGATAAAAAGCGTCTTTTCGCGGCGCTTACGGCAGCGCGCGGCGTGGCGGTGATCGAAGACGATATCTATGGTGATTTGCACCTCGGCAAAGAGCGACCCTGGCCGATCAAGGCCTACGACAAGGCAGGGAATGTCATGCTCTGTTCGTCGTTTTCGAAAAGCCTGTCACCGTCGTTGCGAATCGGTTTTGTCGCGGCCGGTCGCTACCGTTCGGCGATTGCCTTGCACAAGACCATTACCAGCGGCGGGACCAATCCCATTACCCAGCATGTGCTGGCCGAATATCTTGAGTCGGGGGCCTACGATCGTCACTTGCGAACGCTGCGCCGGGCCTACGAACGACAGGTCGAGGCGATGCGGCTGGCTGTCAGCCGGTATTTTCCGGCGGCGACCCGTATTGCCCAGCCACAGGGGGGCTATGTGCTGTGGGTCGAGTTGCCGGAAGAATTCGATACCACCCGGCTTTACGAGCAGGCGATTACGGAAAATCTGGCTTATGTGCCGGGCGAACTGTTTTCACCCAGCGGCATGTATCGCAACTGTCTGCGCCTCAATTGCGGCAACCCGCACACGCCGGAAATCGAGGACGCCATAAGACGCCTGGGCGCCATCTTTTCCCGCCCCCAAATCAAATGATGGACGCACAAACTACGGTATGATTGCCCCTTTTTGGCAAGCCGCTTTTGCCTTTTTGAACGCATTCGAAGGATTTTTCTGCTCATGTTCGACGCAGTCCGCAACAACAAAAGAATCGTCCAGGTTTTCCTTGCGCTGATCACGCTGCCGTTTGCCTTTTTCGGCGTTGATTCCTATATGAATGGAATTGGGTCAGGTGGCGATGTGGCCACCATCGGCAGTGTGAAAATTACCCAGCAGCAATTCCAGCAAACGCTGCGAGATCAGCAGGAGCGCTTGCGTACCCAGCTGGGCGCCCAGTTCGATGCCAAGATGCTGGATAACCCCGAGGCCCGCAAGGCGATTCTCGATGACCTGATCAACCAGCGCCTGCTGTTGGTGGAAGCCGGCAAGAAGCGGATGTTCGCCAGCGACGACGCGATACGCCAGACGATTGGTGCCATCGAGGCCTTCAAGGTCGATGGCAAGTTTTCCAGCGAGCGCTACGAAGCAGCCTTGCGCGCCCAAGGCATGTCGCCGGCCGGTTTTGAAGCCCAACTGCGTCAGGATCTGACTCTGCAGCAACTGGCTACAGCTGTCGGGCAATCCGGTCTGGTGGCGCGTACCGTCAGCGACCGCCTGCTTGCCTTGCAGACTGAAAAGCGCGAGGTGATGGAGTATCGCTTCAGCCTTGATAGCTACCTCGACAAGGTCAAACTGGCTGAAGATGCCGGCAAGAAGTTCTACGACGAAAACAGCACGCAATTCCAGATGCCGGAGCAGGCCAAGGCCGAATACGTGGTGTTGTCGATGGAGGCGATCAGCTCGCAGTTGTCAGTGACCGATGCCGAAGTCAAGGCCTGGTACGACGGCCACAAGGATCGTTTTCTGCAGGCCGAAGAACGCCGCGCCAGCCATGTCCTGGTGGCTTCCGAAAAGCTGGGCAAGGACAAGGCCAAAGCCAAGGCGGTGGAACTTCTGGCTGAAATCCGCAAAAACCCGGCTGCCTTCGGCGATCTGGCCAAGAAGAATTCCGATGATCCGGGTTCTGCCTCCAAGGGTGGCGATCTTGGCTTCTTCGGTCGCGGCATGATGGTGAAATCTTTTGAAGACACTGCCTTCAGCCTGAAGGATGGTGAAATTTCCGGGGTTGTCGAATCGGATTTCGGCTTCCACATTATCAAGCTGACCGGTATTCATGCTGCCAAGGAAAAGCCGCTGGCTGACGTCAAGGGCGAAATTGAAGCCGAGTTGAAGAAGACGGGTGCTTCCCGCAAGTTTGCCGAAGCCGCCGAAGCATTCAGCAACATGGTTTATGAGCAATCGGACAGCCTGAAGCCGGTGGCCGAGAAGTTCAAGCTGACCGTCAAGCAGTCCGACTGGCTGGGCCGTCAGGCCAACCCGGCGAATGGCGTGCTCGGCAACGAGAAAATCCTCGCCGCCTTGTTCTCCGACGATTCGGTCAAGAACAAGCGCAATACCGAGGCTGTCGAAATCGCACCGAATACGCTGGTTGCCGCACGTATTGTCGATTACAAGCCGACGGCCCTGCAGCCGTTCGATGGCGTCAAGGCCAGCATCGAAACCATGCTGAAGCGCAAGGAAGCGCAGGTCTTGGCGGTCAAGGATGGCGAGGCTCGTCTCGACGCGCTGCAAAAGGGTGAAGACAAACTGACCTGGGGCGCGGCCAAAGCTGTGTCGCGTCTGGATTCCCGCTTGATTCCGCCACCGGCCGCACAGTCGGTGTTTCGGATGGAGGCTGGCAAGTTGCCGGCTTACACCGGCGTCGAACTGCCGGGGGCTGGATACGCCTTGTTCAAGCTGACCAAGGTGATTGCCGGTGAGAACCTGGATGACGCCACCAAAAAAGGCATGTTGCAGCAACTCGGCAATCTGGTTGCCAAGGAGGAAATGCAACTTTATCTGGCGGCACTGCGTAGCCGCTATAAGGTTGAGATCAATCAGGCGGCACTGGAAGCCAAGGAAAAGTAAGCTTCTGTGTGTTCCATGGAAAGCGGGCTGCGGCCCGCTTTTTTATAGCCTGATTTTAGTTTGGCAATCCGGTGGTTTGCCGGATAAGTGGGTGCTATTCTTCTGGGAAAGATGAGCGAGAATGCCCTTGGGAGGGGGCTTTCAGCGAATGAAAATTACCAGAGGCAGACATTGAAACGAATCAGGGGGAAGCATGACCAGTAATCCGGGTTCGGCCGGGAAACGTCACGGCATTCTGCGATTGCTATGGGGTGCTGCGTTTCTGGTTAACTTGTTTGTCGTCGGCATGGTTCTCCTGATGCTTGAAAGAAACCGGCAACAGGAGGTCAATCAGGCGGAGACGCTGACCGAGAATTACTCGAAGATCCTGGAGGAGAGTCTTGCCGGTTTCATCAGCAAGATCGATATCACGCTGCTGACCGTTGCCGAAGAGGTGGAGCGGCAGCTCGCCACTGGCGGGATTGATCAAAAGGCGCTGGAGAAGTACATCGCGCACCAGGATGCCCATATTCCGGAGGCGCTTGGTCTGCGCGTGGTCGATGCACAGGGCATCATCCGGTATGCGATCAATGACATCAAGATTCGCAACGCCAGTATTGCCGACCGTCCGCAGTTCATCCGCCTGCGGGACGATCCGCAGGCTGGTCTGGTTATTTCGAAGCCTATCCTGGGTCGTGCCGCCGACAAATGGATGGTTACCTTGGGGCGCCGTATCAACCATCCCGATGGCTCTTTCGCTGGCGATGTCCATGTCGCCGTTGCGGTGGATCATTTCATTGGCATGTTTGCCAAGCTCAATTTGGGCGAGAACGGTAATGTCGGCTTGTGGGACAAGACCACCCTGATAGCGCGTTATACAAAGACGGATACTCATGGCGCAACGGTGGGGACAAGCAATCCCTCTTCGGACTTGCGGGCGCTGCTCGCTTCGAACCAGACTGCTGCCAGCTACCACACCCGTTCCGGGGTGGACGGGATTACCCGAACCTTCTACTACCGTCAGCTTGGTCAATACCCGCTCTACCTGATTGTCGGGCTGGCCGATGAGGACTACCTGGCCAAGTGGCGAAAGGATTCGCTGAATACCGTGATGTTGGCCGGACTGTTCGTGCTGGCCAGTCTGATTTCGTCATTCTTGATTGGTCGCGCCTGGAAAAGACGAGAGGCAGACCGTGATGCGCTACTGCGTCAGGATGCGGCATATACCGCCAAGCTCGAGCAGTACAACCGGGCTACCGATGCAGCATGGCGCCAAAGCGAACTAATCCTCTCGTCAGCCGCGGAAGGCATCTGCGGCGTCGATCTGGCGGGGCGGGTTATTTTCGTCAATCCGGCAGCACGCAAGATGTTTGGCTGGGATGAGGAAGAGGGCGTCGGGCTCGATCTGCATGCCCTGACGCACCATCACGATATGGATGGAAAACCTTACGACAACAAGGATTGCCAGGTTTTCAAGACGCTGCAAGATGGGGAGCGGCGACATGTCAGCGATGGCCTTTATTGGCGCAAGGACGGCTCATCCTTTCCGGTCGAATTTACAGTCTCGTCCATTGAGCGGGACGGAAGGATCACCGGGGCAGTCAACGTCTTTCGGGATATCTCCGAGCGCAAACAGATTGAAGCCGAACTGGAGCGCCATCATCGCCATCTTGAAGATCTGGTCCAGCAGCGAACGTCCGAACTGATGCAAACAGAGGCTAGGGCCAGCCATATTTTGCACTCCAGTGCCGACGGCCTGTATGGTATTGACTGCAAGGGAATCATCACCTTCATCAATCCGGCGGCCTGCGCGATACTCGGCTACAAGGCCGAGCAGGTCATCGGCCTCCCTGCGCATTCCTTGCTTCACCACAGCCAGCCGGATGGATCTCCTTATCCGGCGGCGGATTGCCCCAGTTACAAGGCCTTGCGACTCGGCCAGAAGGTTCGTGTCAACGATGAGGTTTACTGGCATGCCGACGGCCACGCCGTCCCGGTGATGTACGCCACTCACCCCATGTTGCAGGATGGCGAAATTACCGGTGCCGTCACCAGCTTTGTCGATGTCAGCGTTCAGCGGGCGGCGGCACAGGCGAGGGAACAGGCGCTGATTGCCGCAGAGAATCTGGCCCGGGTAAAGAGTGAATTCCTGGCCAACATGAGCCATGAAATCCGCACACCGCTCAACGGCGTCCTGGGGTTTGCCCAGATTGGCTATCGCAATTACCAGAATAGCGAGAAGGCGAGGGATTCTTTTGCCAAGATCCAGCTTTCCGGCAATCGTCTGCTCGGGATCATCAACGACATTCTCGACTTTTCCAAGATCGAGGCCGGCAAGCTACGCATCGAGCAGACGGAGGTGGTTCTTTCGGAGGTCATCGAACATGCCCTCGATCTGGTTCGGGAGCGTGCCCAGGCCAAGCAGATTGATCTTCGGGTTGAACTTGCCTCCGATCTGCCGAAAACCTGTATCAGCGACCCATTGCGCATGGGGCAGGTGCTTCTCAACATACTTTCCAATGCCGTCAAATTCACCGAGGCCGGCAGCGTTACCCTGTCACTCGACTGCCGGGATGGCATGTTGGTCTTCAAGGTAACAGACACCGGCATTGGCATGAATGCAGAGCAGATTGGCGCCTTGTTCAATCCATTTCATCAGGCAGACGCTTCGGCCAGCCGGAAGTTTGGCGGTACCGGTCTTGGTCTGGCGATCAGCAAACGTATTCTGGAGTTGATGAATGGAAATGTCAGCGTCAACAGTTGCACTGGCGTTGGCAGCAGCATCGAGTTTTGTTTTCCCTACGTAATGCCGGAGGGGGCAGCGGAAACGCAACCCAACTTGCAGGACGAAATGGGCGAGGGGAAAAAGCCATTGGCGGGTATTTCGATACTGGTGGCCGATGACGAGGCCATCAATCGCATGGTGCTCGAAGAGATTTTGGTCGAATACGGTGCCGGTGTGGTTCTGGTTGAAAATGGCCAGGAGGCGGTGGCGCGCGTGATGCACGACGGCCGGGATGCCTACGATGTGGTGCTGATGGATATCCAGATGCCGGAGATGGATGGGTTTGAAGCGACGCGCCGGATACTCGAACAGGCCCCTGATCTGCCGATCATTGCCCAGACGGCTCACGCCTTCAATGAAGAGCGGGAAAAGTGTTTTGCTGCCGGCATGGTCGATCACATCGCCAAGCCGATAGAGCCTGAGGCGCTGGGGGAAATGATCCGCCAGCATGTGCTGGTCAAGCCATAAAACAAAAACGCCGACCGGAATTAACCGAATCGGCGTTTTCTTGCGGTGTGGGCCGCTGTAATTCGCTTTAGGCGGGCAGCGGGTCAGCGTTACCCAGCGCCACGGTGTTCATGCCGCCATCGACGTACATGATTTCACCGGTGATGCCGCTGGCCAGGTCGGACAGCATGAAGGCGGCGGCGTTGCCGACTTCCTCGATGGTCACGTTGCGACGCAGCGGTGCATTGTGCGAGTTGTAGGCCAGCAGCTTGCCAAAATTGCCGATGCCGGAAGCCGCCAGGGTCTTGATCGGGCCGGCCGAGATGGCGTTGGCACGGATGCCTTCAGGGCCGAGACAGAAGGCCAGGTAACGGGTTGCCGCTTCCAGGCTGGCCTTGGCCAGGCCCATGGTGTTGTAGTTCGGCATGGTGCGCTCGGCGCCGAGATAGGAGAGGGCGAGCGCAGCGCTCTTGCGACCCTGCATCATCGGGCGAGCAGCCTTGACCAGCGCCGGGTAGCTGTACGATGAAATTTCGTGGGCGATGCGGAAAGCTTCACGGGTGATGCCGTTCAGGAAATCGCCTTCGATTGCTTCGGTCGGGGCGTAGGCAATGGAATGAACCAAGCCATCCAGTCCATCCCAGTGCTTGGCCAGTTCGACGAACAGATTATCAATCTGCTCATCGCTACCGACATCCAGCGGGAAAACCAGCGTGCTGTCGAATTCAGCGGCAAATTTGTTGATACGGTCCAAAAACCGTTCATTCTGGTACGAAAAGGCGAGTTGGGCACCTTCACGATGGCAGGCCTTGGCGATGCCATAGGCGATGGAATGCTTGGACAGCAGTCCGGTGATCAGAATTTTCTTGTCGGCGAGAAAGCCCATGTGTTGTTCTCCCTTAGGGGTTTAGCCGCAAGATTATAAACCGGGAAACAGTGATTCGCGGCATGCGACCACCGTTTCCGATTGCCACCTACATATTCGGGTAAGTCGGGCCTTCGCCGCCTTGCGGCACAACCCAGTTGATGTTTTGCGTCGGGTCCTTGATGTCGCAGGTCTTGCAGTGGACACAATTCTGGGCATTGATCTGCAGACGAGGACTTCCACCGCTTTCATCGCGCAGGATTTCATAGACGCCAGCCGGGCAGAAACGTTGTTCCGGGGCGTCGTATTTGGCGAGATTGACGCTGATGGGAACGCTGGCATCTTTTAACTGCAGATGGCAGGGCTGGTCTTCCTCATGGTTGGTGCTGGAAAGGAAAACAGAAGACAGGCGGTCAAAGGTGATCACGCCATCCGGCTTGGGATAGGTGATGGGTTCGCATTCGGCCGCCGGTTTCAGCTTGGCGTGGTCGGCCTTGCGGTTGTGCAGGGTCCATGGTGCCTTGCCACGCAACAAGACCTGATCAATGCCGAACATGATGGAGCCGAGCATCAGGCCTTTGTTCATCCACGGTTTGAAATTGCGCGTCTGGTGCAGTTCTTCGAACAACCAGCTCTTCTTGAAGCTTTCAGGATAGGCGCTCAGTTCGTCGCGCTGGCGTTCGGCCGTTAGTGCTTCAAAACAGGCTTCGGCTGCCAATGAGCCGGTTTTGATGGCGCAGTGCGTGCCTTTGATGCGCGCGGCATTCAGGAAGCCGGCATCATCACCGACCAGCACGCCGCCGGGGAAAGTCAGCTTGGGCAGTGACTGCAGGCCGCCGGCAGTCAGGGCACGGGCGCCATAAGCGATGCGTTTGCCACCTTCGAGGAACTTGCGGATTTCCGGATGGGTCTTGAAGCGCTGGAATTCTTCGTAGGGTGACAGGTGCGGGTTGCTGTAGCCGAGGCCGACGACGAAACCGACGGCGATCTGGTTGTTTTCCAGATGATAGAGAAAGCCGCCGCCGTAGGTGTCCGGCTGCATCGGCCAGCCGCCGCTATGAATGACGAGGCCGAGTTGGTGTTTGTCCGGATCGATTTCCCACAATTCCTTAAGGCCAATGCCGTAGGTTTGTGGATCGGTATCCGCGTTGAGGTTGAATTTTTCCATCAACTGCTTGCCGAGATGGCCGCGGCAACCTTCGGCGAAGAAAGTGTATTTGCCGAGCAGTTCCATGCCCATCTGAAAGTTCGGGCCTTCGGAACCATCGTGCAGGCGTCCCATGTCGCCGGTAGCTACGCCCTTGACGGCACCGTTCTCATCAAACAGCACTTCGGCGCCGGCAAAGCCTGGGTAGATTTCGACGCCCAGCGCTTCGGCCTGTTCGCCGAGCCAGCGGCAGACATTACCCAGAGAAATGACGTAATTGCCTTCATTGTGAAAGCAACTGGGCAGCAGGCTGTTCGGTACTTTGGTGGCGCCGGTTTCGGAGAGAATGAAAAAGCGATCCTCGGAAACAGGGGCGTTGAGCGGGGCACCGTCTTCCTGCCAGCTGGGCAATAGTTCGGTCAGGGCACGCGGGTCCATGACGGCGCCGGAAAGAATATGGGCGCCGATTTCGGCGCCTTTCTCGATCAGGCAGACGCCCAGATCAACCCCTTTTTCTGCTGCCAGTTGTTTCAGCCGAATGGCCGAAGCCAAGCCAGCCGGGCCGCCACCAACGATGACGACGTCAAATTCCATGGATTCGCGTTCCATGATGTCTCCTAAGTTTTATTGTTAGCTTATTTTCAATACGGTACAGTATGGAAATGCTTTGATCAACAACACTCTAGTATTCAGGATTATGGAACACAAGAAAAAGCTTATTCACGTCACGAAAATGCCCATTCGCTGGGGCGATATGGATGCCTATGGGCATGTCAACAACACGATCTATTTTCGCTACATGGAGCAGGCGCGGGTCGAATGGATCGAGGACATGAAGGTGCCGGTTCGCCCTGGTGGTGACGGGCCGGTCATCATCAATGCCAGCTGTACCTTCATGATCCCGATGACTTATCCGGGCATGGTTGAGGTGCGGACTTATGTCGGCGCGATTGGCCGCTCCAGCTTCCAGACCTACGTTGAAATGCGCATCGAGGGCGATGACAAACTCTACGCCGAGGGCGCGGCCAAGGTGGTGTGGATGAATACCCAGACCGGAAAATCAGTGCCGGTGCCTGATCACGTGCGGGCCGTACTCGAAGCAGAGTAAACTCACAGCCCATCGCATCATCGAATCCGAAGAGCATGGGCAAACGAAAAATCTGGGAAAAGCTGCTGTCGAGCGAACGCCTGGGGGCCGGCAAGGCACCCGGCACGGCCGAGCGTACGGCCTTCCAGCAGGATTACGACCGCATCGTCTTCACTTCCGCCTTCCGGCGCATGAAGGACAAGACGCAGGTTTTCCCGCTTTCCAAGAGCGATTATGTCCGGACTCGCCTGACGCACAGTCTTGAGGTCAGTTGTGTCGGGCGCTCTCTCGGTGCGGTGGTTGGGCGCGAGATCATCGCCCGGCACGGTTTGCAGCATGTCGAATCCGGTGATTTCGGTGCCATCGTTGCTGCGGCCTGTCTGGCTCATGACATCGGTAATCCACCCTTCGGCCATGCCGGTGAAGACGCCATCCGCGAATGGTTCCGCCATTCCGGGCTGCTCGAACGTCACGACTTTACGCCAGCGCAGAAGGCAGATTTCGAGCGCTACGAAGGCAACGCGCAAGGTTTTCGCATCGTCAGTCGGCTGCAAAGCCCGGCCAATCCCGGCGGCCTGCAACTGAGCAGTGCGGTATTGGCGACCTTTACCAAATATCCGCGTCCCTCCCATCTGGATACAGAGCTGGATGGCAAGAGTGGCAAGAAATTTGGCTTCTTCCAGCAGGATGCCGAGGCTTTCCAGCAAGTGGCGCGGGCGACCGGTTTGGTCGAACGTATCCCGGGTACCGCCTGGCGGCGCCATCCGCTGGCCTTTCTGGTCGAAGTGGCCGATGACACCTGCTACCTGATCGTTGATCTGGAAGATGCCGCGCGGCTCGGTTTCGTCCATTACAAGGACGCCGAATGCCTGCTCGCCGACCTGGCTGGCAACACGGTCAATGGCGGGCGGCTGGATCGGCTGCACGATCCGAAAGAGCGTTTGGAGTACCTGCGTGCAAAGGCCATCGGCTGCCTTCTTGAAAGTGCCGCGGCGGTCTTCCTGGAAAACGAGGATGCCATTCTGAGTGGAACGTTTGACGACGAACTGCTCGAAAACTCGCCGATCGCCCATCCCCTGCAGGCCATTCTCAAACTGGCCAAGGAAACGATCTACACGGCCCGCCCGGCGCTGGAAATTGAAACTGCCGGCTTCGAGGTACTTGGTGCCTTGCTTGGCTTATTCACCAATGCGGTCGAGGCGAAAGCGGGTCATGCTCGTTTCACCACCCGCGAACGCATGTTGCTGAAATTGCTGCCAACGCAGTTTCTTGGCCACGGCGGTGAGCCGGATGCCGATCCTTACATTCGTCTGTTGCAGGTGGCTGATTTTGTCGCCGGAATGACCGATTCTTACGCGGTGGACATGTATCGCAAGCTGAAGGGCTTCGACTTGCCGACCTGATTTTCTGCTTGCCAAAAACTGATTACTGTACAAAAATACAGTCAATGGTTTTTAGCGGAGGCCGGCCATGAAACTCACGCCACGTCAGCAGGAAATTCTCGACTTCATCAGGAGCACGCTGGAAGTGCTCGGTGCGCCGCCAACGCGCATGGAAATTTCCAGCGCCTTCGGTTTTGCTTCGCCCAATGCAGCGGAAGATCATCTCAAGGCGCTGGCCAAGAAGGGCGCCATCGTGCTCGAACCTGGTTCGGCGCGAGGCATTCGCTTGGTTGAGCAGCTTGGTCTGCCGTTGATTGGCAGTGTCGCCGCTGGCTCGCCCATCCTTGCTGTCGAGAACATGCAGGGGCGCTATGCGCTGGATGCCAGTCTGTTTGAACCGAAAGCCGATTTTCTGCTCAAGGTGCGCGGTCTGTCGATGATCGATGTCGGTATCTTCGATGGTGACCTGCTGGCCGTGCACAAGACCAACCAGGCACGCGATGGGCAGATCGTCGTCGCCCGGCTGGATGAAGAGGTGACGGTCAAACGTCTGGAACGCAGTGCTGGCCAGATCAGGCTGATTGCCGAGAACCCCGATTTCGAACCGATTATCGTCGATCCGGAAGCAGTTGATTTTGCCATCGAAGGCATTGCCGTCGGCCTGATTCGCGGGGCTGTTTCCAAGCTGTCATGACGCCCATGCCGTCGCCGGTCGCTTTGGCGGATGTGCTGGCCAGAGGTGATATCTGGCGCGGCGATACCTTGGCTTTCCTGCCGGAAACCGCCATTCCCAGCGGCCATGCCGAACTTGATGCTGAATTGCCGGGTGGTGGTTGGCCACGTGGCAATCTGACCGAGATACTGGTCGATCGCGGCAGTGTGGGTGAAATGAGCCTGCTGTTGCCAGCCTTGGCCAAATTGTCTGCCGAGGGCGGCTGGCTGGCGCTGGTGGCGCCACCCTGGCTGCCACATGCCCCAGCGTGGGCGGCTGCCGGGCTGGCACTGGATCGCTTGGTCATCGTTCAGGCTGGTAAAAGTGTGGCTTGGTGCGTCGAGCAATTGCTCGCCAGTGGCGGCTTCGCTGGTGTACTGGCCTGGCCCGAGGCGGGTATTGATGCGCGCGCCTTGCGCCGCTTGCAAGTGGCAGCCGAGGGGCGGTCTGTTTTTGCCTGTTTATGGCGCTCGACGGCAGCAGCCCGGGTGCCATCGCCTGCACCACTGCGCCTGATGGTGAACACGGTGCAGTCCGATGGCGAACAGGAATTGTCGGTGCGCATCATCAAGCGGCGTGGACGGCCGGTTTCCCGGCCGCTCGCCTTGTCCATACCCCGTCCCGGGAGAAGCTCGCGTGCTGTGGCTGGCCCTGCACTTTCCCTTGTTGCCGCTCGAGGCCTTGCCGCTGCGTCAGTCGCCTAGCGCCGTTGTCACTCGCGGTCGGGTGCTGGTCGGGGATCGTGAAGCGCTGACAGCTGGGGTTGAGGCAGGGCAAAAATTGTCGACGGCGCTTGGCCTGCAGCCTGGGCTGGCCGTTTTCGAACGTGACGAAACCCGAGAAGTAAAAGCCCTGGAAAGTCTGGCCTGCTGGGCCGGGCGCTTTACGCCGACAATCAGTCTGGCGCCGCCGGATGTGTTGCTGCTTGAAATCGGTGGCTGCCTGCGCCTGTTCGGTGGGACGAAGGCGATCGTCGAGGCGGTGCTGGCCGGTTGTGCCGAACAGTCCTATTCGCTGAACTGGGCGGTCGCCCCGACACCTTTGGGCGCCTCCTGGCTGGCCCGGCGGGGCTGTGCTGGTACGCATGTCGACATGTCGGACATGCAGGCAGCCTTGGCTGCCTTGCCTTGTGCCATTGGAGGCTGGCCGGATGAGGTGGTCAATCGTCTCGAATCGTTCGGACTGAAGCGGCTGGGCGATTTGCGGATGCTGCCCGGTGCCGGGTTGCGGCGGCGCATCGGCAATCGGCCGATGGATGATCTGCTGCGGGCCTGGGGGGATTTGCCTGATCCACAGAAGCTCTTTGTTTTCCCGGAAAATTTCGTCATCGACCTTGAGTTGCCTTCTCGTGTCGAATACGCCGAGGCGTTGGCGTTTGCCGGGCAACGCCTGTTCGCATCGCTGGCCGGTTGGCTGCATGGTCGGCAATTGCTGCTGCGTCGCTGCATCTTCCAATTGATGCATGACGATGGCGCGAAAACACCGCTGGTCTTGAGTTTTGCCGAGCCGGCAGCGAATGAGGCTCGCTTCATGCGGCTGTTGCGCGAGCATCTTGCCCGGTTGCAGCTCAAGGCGCCTGTCGAGGCCCTGCGCTTGCAGGCGGATGAACTGCTCGACAAGCCCGGTGCCAGCGCTCATCTGTTCGAGCAAGCGCCCGATGGCGAAGGGGCGTTGGCGTGCCTGGAGCGTCTGCGGGCCCGTTTGGGCGAGGGGGCTGTGCTGGCGCTCGCCCAGACTGCCGACCATCGTCCGGAATGTGCGACTGTTCAGCACGAAGTTGCAACAAACTCGGCTCAAAATTTATCGTCAACGACAGCCATCGGGCAGCACCGCCCTTTATGGCTGCTGCCCAGGCCTCAGGCGCTGGCCGAAACCGCCGGTAGCCCGCAATGGCATGGGCCGTTGAAGTTGCTCTCCCGTGCCGAGCGCCTGGAAAGCGGCTGGTGGGACGAGGGGGAATCTGGAGCCACTGGCGACGTGCGCCGTGACTATTTCGTCGCCCGCAATCCGCTGGGGCAGTGGGCGTGGATCTTCCGCGATGCCCAAGGCTGGTTTCTGCACGGCCTGTTCGCCTGAGCCGGTGAGCTTATGTCGCTGCCTGATTACGCAGAACTGCACTGCCTTTCCAACTTCAGCTTCCTGCGCGGGGCCTCGCATCCGGAAGAGCTGGCCGAACGTGCCGTGGCGCAAGGCTATAGTGCGCTGGCGCTGACCGACGAGTGTTCGCTGGCCGGTGTTGTCAGGGCGCATCTGGCGGCCAGGAAAAATGGGCTGAAATTCATTGTCGGCAGCGAGATCACAATGGTCGATGGCCTGAAGCTGGTCTTTCTGGCCTGCAACCGACACGGCTACGGCAATCTCTCGGCCTTGATCACGCTGGCTCGGCGACGAGCGGGGAAGGGGAGCTATACCCTGCACCGCAATGATCTGGAGGCCGTTTCGCCGAGTGGTGCGCTGCCTGATTGTCTGGTGCTCTGGGTGCCGGGCGGGAATCCATCGCCCGAGGATGGCGAGTGGCTGGCGAGTCGCTTTCCCGGTCGGTGCTGGATTGCCGTCGAATTGCATGCCGGGCCGGATGATTTGGCGAGGCTAGCCAGCTTGCAGGCCTTGGGTGAGGCCTGCGGCCTGCCGCTGGTGGCGACCGGCGATGTTCATATGCACATCAAGGCCCGCCGGCCGGTGCAGGATGTGCTGACGGCCTTGCGCCTGAAAAGTACGGTTTTTGAGGCTGGCTACGCGCTGTTCCCCAACGGCGAACGCCATCTACGCTCCCGGCTGCGGCTATCTCGCCTTTATCCGCCGGAACTGCTGGCCGAAACGCTGAGCATCGCGGCGCGCTGTGAGTTTTCGCTCGATGAGTTGCGTTACGAATACCCGGAGGAAATTGTGCCGGCCGGCGAAACGCCCGCCAGTTGGCTACGCGCCGAGACCGAGCGCGGCCTGCAACGGCGCTACCCGGCCGGTGTTCCCGACAGCGTTCGTGAACGGATTGAACACGAACTTGGGCTGATCACCGAAATGGCCTACGAGGCCTATTTCCTGACGGTTTACGACATCGTCTGTTTTGCCCGTAGTCAGGACATCCTCTGTCAGGGGCGTGGCTCGGCCGCCAATTCAGCAGTCTGCTACGCGCTGGGAGTGACCGAAGTCGATCCAGCCCGTTCGGCCTTGCTCTTCGAGCGCTTTGTCTCGAAAGAACGCGGCGAACCGCCGGATATCGATGTCGATTTCGAGCATGAACGACGCGAGGAGGTGATCCAGTACATCTACGCCAAGTACGGCCGCGAGCGAGCGGCACTGGCTGCGGCATTGATCACCTACCGGACCAAGGGGGCTTTGCGCGATGCGGGTCGGGCGCTTGGTTTCGGCATTGCCCAGATCAATGCCCTGACCGCCTCGCTGGCCTGGTGGGACAAGCGTGAGAAGTTGCCGGAACGCTTTGCCGAACTTGGCCTCGACCCGCAGGTACCGCGCGTTGAGAAGTGGCTGGCCATCGCCGAGGCGCTGCGCGGTTTTCCTCGCCATCTGACGCAGCATGTCGGCGGTTTTGTCATCTCGCGCGGGCCGCTCTCCCGGCTGGTGCCGGTTGAAAATGCGGCGATGCCGGCGCGCAGCGTGATCCAGTGGGACAAGGACGACCTCGATGCGATGGGCCTGATGAAAGTCGACATCCTGGCCCTCGGCATGCTGTCGGCCATTCGCCGGATGCTGCAGCTCGTTGGCGAAACGACCGGCCGAGCCTTGAAAATGCAGGATATTCCGCCCGAAGACCCGGCGACCTACGCGATGCTCTGCAAGGCCGACAGCATGGGCGTCTTCCAGGTCGAATCACGCGCCCAGATGGCCATGCTGCCGCGCCTGAGGCCGCGCAGTTTCTACGATCTGGTCGTCGAAGTGGCTCTGGTTCGGCCGGGGCCGATTCAGGGGGATATGGTGCATCCCTACCTGAAGCGCCGGCAGGGCAGGGAGCGAATCGAGAGGATTTCGCCCGCCGTCGATGCTGTGCTCGAGCGCACCTATGGCGTACCGATCTTTCAGGAGCAGGTCATGCAACTGGCCGTGGTTGCTGCCAACTTTACGCCTGGCGAGGCGGACCAGTTACGCCGAGCAATGGCCGCCTGGAAGCGCAAGGGCGGTTTGGAGCCATTCGAACAGAAATTGCGTGCCGGCATGGCTGACAACAGATTGCCGGCGGCCTTTGCCGAGCGGATCATCCTGCAGATTCAGGGCTTCGGCGAATACGGCTTCCCCGAGTCGCACGCCGCCAGCTTTGCCCTGCTCGTCTACGCCTCGGCCTGGCTCAAACGCCACCATCCGGCTGCATTCCTATGTGGTCTGCTCAATAGCCAGCCGATGGGCTTTTATTCGCCATCGATGCTGATCCAGGATGCACGTCGCCATGGTGTCAGCGTGTTGCCGCCGGATGTCATGGTCAGCAACTGGGATAGTCATCTCGATGAAAATGGCGCCGTGCGTCTCGGCCTGCGTGAAATCAGCGGTTTTTCCAAAGCGGTGGCCGAACGCATTGCTGCGGTCTACCGAAAAGAACAGCCCTTTTCGAATGTCGCTGATCTGGCCGAACGAGCCGGTTTGCAAAGGCGTGATCTTGATCTGCTGGCCGCTGCAGATGCCCTGCAAGGACTGGCTGGTCATCGTCGGCAGGCCGCTTGGGCCGCCTCTGCCGCAGTCGTTCAGGGCGACCTGTTCGATGGCACCCCCGTATTTGAAACAGAAATCGAACTGCCTGCGCCGAACGAAGGGGAAAACCTGGTTGCCGATTACCGCAGCCTCGGCCTGACCCTGCGTTGCCACCCGCTGACTTTACTGCGTCAGCAGCTAGCCGAACGCCGCTTCGTCTCTGCGACAGATCTAAAAAAGGCTGGCCACCACGCCTTGATCCGATCCGCCGGCATCGTCGTCGGCCGCCAGCGACCAGGCACCGCGACAGGCATCGTTTTCGTCACGCTGGAAGACGAGAGCGGGCTGACCAATGTCGTCGTCCATCCTCAACTGGTCGAAAAACAGCGCCGCGAGTTGCTAAACGCAACGCTGCTCGGGGTTTACGGGCAGTTACAGGTTGAAGGCGAGGTGCTCCACCTCGTCGCCAAGCGATTGGTCGATCTTTCAGCTTGGTTGGGGCGCCTGGAAACAGTTAGTCGGGATTTTCATTGAAGGCCAGATCCTCATGTTAGAAGGTGCTCATATTGTTGGGCGCACAGTCATTAACCCGAAATCGTGACAAAACGCACATCAAGCAATCTCCGATCGTCATTAGTATTGCGTTATCCAAACTGCCATCGATCCGCACTGACCGTGCCATCTCATCCAATCGAATTGACGAACGAAATGATGCACCCAAAATTACACAAGCTGCCTGACCAGAATCCGGCCAGGCAAGGTCTGGGTTTTGCCCTTCGTACATCCGTAGCAGTCGTTTTGGCTGTTGGCTTTTCTGTCACCGCAGAGGCAACGCCTGAGAAGGCCGCAAGCTATTACGAAGATGCCCTCCGGAAGTACGAAAAAAACGAGATGCCCGCGGCCGTCATTCAGCTGAAAAACGCCATCCAGCAAGATCAAAAAATGCTGGCGGCGCATCTGTTACTCGGCAAGGTTTTGCTCAAAAATGGCGATTTGAAGGGGGCTGAAGCAGCGTTTGAGGAGGCTCTCAAGCAGGGCGTCAATCGTGGTGAGGTCGCCCTGCCACTCGGGCAGGTTTACCTCGCGCTAGGTCGCCCTGAAGCCGTCATCGAAAAAATATCTGCTTCCGGTTTGGCTCCTGCATTGCAGGTCGAAGTGCTGACCATGCGGGGAAATGCCTACCTTGAATCTGGCAAGAGCAGTCTTGCGGTTCAAAGTTTTGAGAATGCCAAAGCCATTGACCCGAAGTCGCCATTGCCTTTAATTGCTGAAGTGCCGATGTTGTTGGCGGCCGGAAGACTCGACCAGGCAAAGGAAAAGGCCAACAAAGCCATCGAGTTGGCGCCAAATAACGCTTCGGCCTGGAACATGAAAGCCTCAGTGCTGCATGCTTCCTTTGAAGCCAATGGGGCACTGGCAGCCTATGACAAAGCCTTGGCGCTAGCCCCGAAGCATGTCGATGCCCGTATTGCTCGCGCCGCATTGCTCATTGATCTCAAACGTGATGCTGACGTTCAAAAGGATCTGGATTACCTGAAAACAATTGCCGACGATGAGCCACGGGCGGCTTACCTCCGAGCAGTGCTGGCCAGCCAGCGCGGTGACGCGAACGCGACGAACGCGGCGCTAAAAGAAGTGACACGGACCATCGACAGCCTTCCTTCTGCTTGGCTGGCCCGTCGCGAGCAATTGCTGATGGCAGCTGCTTTGGCCCACTACGGCCAGGGTGGTCATGAGAAGGCTCGCGAATACCTGGATATTCTTATCGCGCGGAGCCCAAGCAATCTGGGGGCTAAGAAGCTGCTGGCCTCGATTTTTGTCGACGCGAAGGATTACGGCCGTGCTCAGCCCTTGCTCGAATCCCTGCAACGAGCCACACCGGAAGATCCTCAGGTGATATTCATGCTGGGTACGGTGAATTTGGCCCAAAGGCGCTATGCGCAGGCTACTGACCTTCTCGAAAAGGCTGCTGCTCGTACCGGTTCTCCCGACATGAACCGCTCACTGGGTTTGAGCCAGCTTGGTTTGGGGCAGTCTGAAAAGGGGCTTGCCAGCCTGGAGAAAGCTTTTGCCGCCAATCCGGCAGATCTCCGTGCCGGCATGGCATTGGCTACGCTTTACATGCGCCTTGCCAAGAAAGACAAGGCGATGAAAATTGCCGAGGCAATGGTCAAGCACGATCTCGAGAATCTGACCGCATTGAACTTTCTCGGCACAATCAAGGGAGCGAGCGGCGACAAGGCAGGCGCTCGTGCTGCATATACGCAGGTACTTGCCAAGGATTCAGCGTTTGCCCCTTCTGTGCTGAATCTGGTACGTCTGGATATCGGAGAAAAGCGCTTCGATGAGGCTCGTCGCCGTCTTGATGCTTTATTGAAAAAAGATAGCAATGACTATCAGGTGCTGTTCGAGTACGGCTTGCTTGAGCAGCGGGCTGAACGCCCGGCTGAAGCGATTCGCCATCTGATCAAGGCAGGTGACATCCAGCGTAACGATCCCAATCCCACCTTGGTATTGATCGATCTGTACCTGAATCAGCGCCAAGGTGAAGAGGCGCTCAAAACAGCCAAGGCGCTGGTCAGTAAATTCTCGACAAACCTCAGGGTGCAACAGGCTTTGGCGCGAACCTATCTGGCTACCGGGGATGTAGTAAACGCGCGTAATGTTTTGACTACCACGACTCGCCTGGCCGAATTCGATCCGAAAGCCCAGGTCTCCATCGCGCGTATGCAATTGGCGGCAGCCAATCCTGATGGAGCAGCCTACAGCGTCTCCAAGGCGCTTCAAGGTAACCCCGATGATGTTGCAGCACTCGCTCTGGCAGTTCAGGTTGAAGCTAGACGCGGTGATGCAGCCAAGGCCGATACAGCCCTCAGGGTCTTGACTTTAAAACACCCGACGGCTGTAGAGACGATTCGTGCCGGTGCTGAACTGGCCATGATGCGTGGCCAGTATCAGGCCGCGATTACCGCTTTCCGCAAACTCCTTGCGCGCGAAGAAACCAGCGGCAATGCCTTGGCCTTGGTCGATGCGCAGACGAGGGCAGGCGAGTCGGGCAAGGCATCTGCCTTCCTCGAAAACTGGGTTAAGAGTCACCCCGGCGATCAGAGGGCACTGAAGGCACTGGCCGACATCCTGTTCCGTGCAGGTCAATTGCCTGCGGCAAAACAGGCATATCAAAAATTGCTTGCTGCCAACCCTGACGATGCAGTCTCGCTGAACAACTATGCCAACTTGCTCCAGAAAATGAACGATCCTTCAGCTCAGGAGATCGCGGAAAAGGCGCTCAAATTGTCACCCAACCATCCGGCCTATGCCGATACACTGGGCTGGATTCTGGTTAGCAAGGGGCAGTTTGAGGTTGGGCTAAGGTATTTGCGCGAAGCGCGCCTGCGCAGCCCGGAAAATGGTGATATCCGTTTCCATCTTGCCTATGCCTTGGCCAAAGCTGGAAGGCGCGATGAGGCTCGGGATGAGTTGCGTGAGGCCATTGGCGCTTCCGGTGAGTTCAAGGGGAGTCCTTTGTTTGGGCAGCTTCGGCGGGATCTTGGCGTGATGAATGACTAGTATCATGTGTCGAAATTCTTTACAGCATTTGTTTTTTGATTAATAAAAAATTTTCATGTCGTTGAAAAACAACAGCTATTTATTCAGGTATGTTTTTTGCTAAATCAAGATCAGCAAAGTACTTTTGGGGCAAAAAAATGAAAAACCAATTAAAGGCAGTCGTTCTGGCAGTAGGCATGCTTGCCGCAGGTCAGGCTTCGGCTACGACATGGAACTTGGCGGGCTCTACTCCATCTGCAGATGTGACGACTACTGCTTACTCCAACACTGGGGGCGCTAATAACTCTACCAGTACAGCCAGCAACGCTGCGACACAAACCATTGAAACCGCGAATTGGTTGGGTCAGTCACAGGGCTATGGTGGGATTGCCAACAACGATGGTTATTACACCAATCCGAATACCGGTGTTACGACTAGGGGTAGCGGGTGTCCTAGTGGTAGCAATCTGACTTATTGTGACAATCTCGATGCTATCGGTGGCACTCCTGAGCACGCAATCGATAATGCTCAGCGCTACGATATGGCGCTGCTCAATTTCGGAGCCTCGGTAGTCAAGCTGAGTAGTGTAAATCTGAGTTGGATTCAGTCTGATTCCGACCTGACCGTACTGGCTTTCACCGGAGCTGGTGCTTTCAACGAAAACACCATGTTGAAAGGACTGACGTACGACAAGCTGACGTCAAATGGCTGGACAGTAGTTGGAAATACGGTTGGTAGTTCTTCTACCTATACCCAAGCCATTAACGGGGCTGGAGTTGCTTCTTCCTACTGGTTGATAGGTGCGTTCAATCCGCTTGTTAGTTCAGCAGGTGCATCTATGTCGGGAGGTTTCGACTATGTGAAACTTTCCTCGGTAGTCGGGACTACTTGTCCTCCGGGTTCGACTGGAGGTACGGGAGGGTGTGGCTCTAATAAGGCCCCGGAACCAGGTTCGCTAGCATTGATGGGCGTTGGCCTGCTTGGATTGCTCCGCTTGCGCAAGCGTCGGTAATTCAAGTTCTATACGATAAAACGGCACCTCAGGGTGCCGTTTTGCTTGGTGGGGAAGCTGCGCAATCCGGTGCGTTTGATTGGCGAGCGGGTGATCGCGATTTAATTTGACTGAATCAATGCTGCTAGCGTAGCCACCGAACGTAGATGTTCGCGTGCTTTTTCATCACTGGCTTCAAGCACCACCCCATACTTTTTCTTCAGTCCGAGCACAAGTTCGAGCGCATCGATCGAATCGAGGCCTAGGCCGCCATCAGCAAAAAGCAGGGTGTCGTCTTTGATGTCGGCTGGTGTGATGTCTTCGAGATTCATCGTTTCGATGATGAAGACCTTTAGTTCCTCGTGTAGTTCGCTCATTTTCAGTTCAGTTTCTTGCGTAGTTGAATGCCGGAAAAGCCCAACGTGGCGTCGTCGCCTGCGCCGATAAGGCGTAGTGTATCGCCACGGCTGGTGCCTAGGCCAGCGGTAACCACTTCGTTGTCGGATACCGGCTGGAAGGCGATGCGTAGCAGCAGGTCGGGTACCTCGGGAAAATGTGCCTCGCCAATCAGGATTCCGTGGTCTTCCTTGAGCAGAAGCCTGTCTGGCGATGGTCCGTCAATCTTGCCGACAATTTCGTAGTGACCGAGATTTTGCAGGAAAGGCTCAGGAATGAGCGATGGTTTTAGTTTTTCACCGAAGATCAGTGATTCGTCGCCGATTCTTCCGACGATTATCTGACGCCCATCAGCTTCAGCCATTGATAGATGAATGTCCTCGAAAGCGCCGACGCGCACCGGCAACATGCCGAACACTTTGTATTTGATGGTCAGCAGGCCGTCTTCGTGCGGTACCAGGCGGAATTGGTGGCCGGCCGCATCGACGTCGATCTGGCCGGATTTTGTGCTGATTCTGGCCAGTCCGACCATGGTGTCGAAATGACCATCGAACTGGCGTAATTCTTCGGGGGTTGGTGAGCGTTCAGCGGCGCGAACTGGGAGGGCAGGATTCTGGCGAATGCCGGTTTTTGCTTCCAGCATCAGGCGCAGGGCTTCGGCGGCAATTTTCGAGACGGCGACATGCGAGGTGGCCGAATTGGAAAGGACAACTACGCCCAGTTTGTGCTCCGGCAAAATCGCCATCATGCTGTGCGAATCGGGTAGCGAGCCGCCATGACTAGCGACCGGGCCGCCGCCGGGAATGTCGATGCCGCTCATCATCCAGCCAAGACCGACGTATTGCTTGAAGGTTAGTGGGAAATCCTTGTTCTGGATGCGGACCATCTCGTGCAAGGAGGCTGCCGACAGCAGTTGCTGATTGCCCACTCTGCCCTCGGCAAACTGCATTTTCAGGAACTGGCTGAGGTCGACGACATTGCTCAGTAGGTTGGCGGCGGGCATGTCGCGTAACGAGAAAACCTCGCTTTCCTTGTTGCGGTCATAGGCTTTGGCGATCGGGCGTTGAGCGAAACTGCTCTGGGGCATGTCCAGTGGCAGGAAGAAATGCTCACGCATGTAAGTGTCGAAGGCTTGGCCGCTGACTTTCTGTATAGCGGCGCCAAGTAGCGCCATGCCAAGATTGGAATAGGAAAAAACGTAGTTGGGCGGAAAGGCGAGATGTTCGTCGTGAATGGCCTCAACCACAGAGTCAAAACGGTCAGGTTCGCGTACAAAGAGACCGCGCAGGAAGTTCGATGGCAGTCCGGAGTGATGGCACATAATGTTGCGCGGCGTAACCGGGGCGGCATTCGGAAAGCGGCTCTTGATCGAGAATTCGGGCAGCGCGGCCGCCAAGGGGCGGTCGATGTCGAGTTTGCCCTGTTCGGCGAGTTGCATGGCGGCAGCTGCGGTAAATACCTTGGCGATGGAGCCGGCCCGATAGACCGTTTCTGGCGTAGCCGGGGTCTTGTTTTCCAGGTCGGCATAACCGAAGCCTTGCTGCCAGATCACCTGTTGGTTATCGACCAAAGCGATACTGATTCCAGTGATCTCGTTTTGGACCATTTCGCGGTCGACCAGCCAGGTGAGGTATTTCTGCGTGTGGTCATAGTTGCCGCGAACATCGCTCGGCGGAACGGGGGGAGGCGTGGCGCAGCCGCAGAGCAAAAAAACGGCACCGGCGATGAGCGGGGCAAGGCGGTTGATCATGGGGAAATGCTTTCGCGGCTATGGCAATGGATTATAAACAGATAGCACTGTTGGCCTTTCGGGAAAATAGCTGACAAATTCAGTCGAGTATTCTAAAATTGCCCTCCTTTGAATAGGGAGATCAGGCTTCATGTTCCGGCATTTGCGTGAGGACATCCGTGCGGTTTTCGACCGCGATCCGGCGGCCCGCTCGTTCTGGGAGGTGCTGACCTGCTACCCCGGTATCCACGCCCTGATCATGCATCGTCTGGCTCACTGGCTGTGGGGGCATCGCCTGCGCTGGTTGGCGCGTTTTACGGCCCACCTGGCGCGTATGCTGACCGGCATCGAAATCCACCCGGGAGCTACGATCGGTCGCCGTTTTTTTATCGATCACGGCATGGGGGTTGTTATCGGTGAAACGGCCATCATTGGTGACGACGTTACGCTTTACCATGGGGTCACGTTGGGCGGCACCTCTTGGAACAAGGGCAAACGCCATCCGACATTGGAAGATGGGGTGGTTATCGGCGCTGGTGCCAAGGTGCTCGGCCCGATCACGATCAGTGCTGGCGCCAAGGTCGGCTCGAATGCCGTGGTAACCAAGCCCGTCCCGGCAGGGGCTACTGCCGTTGGCAACCCGGCGCGAATTATTGATCAGCAAACACGCGAACGCGAGGCTCAAGCTGAAAAACTGGGCTTCTCCGCCTATGCCGTTGCCCGCGATCAGGATGATCCGCTGGCCAAGGCTATCCACGCGCTGCTTGATCACGCAGCCGAGACGGATCGTCGTCTTGCTTCTCTGGTCAAGGAGCTTGAGGCGCAAGGCGTCAAGTGTGACGAAGAAGTGCAGCAGGCCGATTCCTTTGATCCGAAATACCTGAGCAAAATAGTTGACTAATTTTCTCTGGTATATATAGTTGACCATAATACTAGGTTATTAGCAGGAGTTCGGAATGCGTTTAACGACCAAAGGACGTTTTGCCGTAACGGCCATGATGGATCTCGCCTTGCGTGGTGAGGACGGGCCGGTTGCGCTGGCCAGCATCAGCGAGCGGCAGAAGATATCGCTGTCTTACTTGGAGCAGTTGTTCGGCAAGCTGCGCCGCCACAAGTTGGTTGATAGTGTGCGTGGTCCTGGCGGCGGCTACTGCATTGCCCGGCCGCTCGAGCTGGTGCAGGTGGCCGATATCATCCGCGCTGTCGATGAGCAACTCGACGCCACGCAGTGCGGGGGGCGCGAGAATTGCCACGACGAACATCGTTGCATGACGCATGACCTGTGGACGACGTTGAATATAAAGATGTTCGAGTACCTTTCTTCGGTGACGCTGGCTGATTTGGTTGCCTGCGAGAAGCAAAAGCGCACTCCCGCTACCATTGCGCTCGAAGACAAGCGCCGCCTCGGTCCGCAGCCGCGTGGTCGTGCTGGGAGTGAAAAGATCCCTGCTGCTATCTGACCTCCATCATGTTTCGCCCTGTCTATCTCGACCACAACGCCACGACGCCGCTCGATCCTGCGGTGTTGGCAGCGATGTTGCCCTGGCTGGAAAGTCAGTACGGTAATGCGTCGAGTCGCCACGAGTATGGCCGGCGGGCCAGGCAGGCGATTGATGAGGCACGGCAAAGAGTTGCCGCGTCAGTTAACGCCCACCCGACGGAAGTGGTTTTTACCAGCGGTGGCAGCGAGGCCAATAACCTGTTCCTGAAGGGGGCTGCGGCCAGCCTCAAGCCCGGCATACTCGCCGTCAGTGCCATTGAGCATCCCTGTGTGCTCAAGCCGGCGGCCCAACTGGCAAAGCAGGGCTGGCAGGTCAAACATATTGCGGTCGATGGTGCCGGAAGAGTCAACGCCGAGGATTACGCAGAAGCCATGCTGGCTAGGCCAAAGTTGGTATCGGTGATGCTCGCCAACAACGAAACCGGTGTTGTGCAGGATGTCGCCGCGCTGGCAAGCTCGGCAAAGAGCGCTGGCTGCTGGTTTCATACCGATGCTGTACAGGCGCTGGGTAAGCTGGATATCGACTTTCGCGCCCTGAGCGTGGCTGGCGTGCATGCCATGACATTGTCAGCCCACAAGGCCTGTGGCCCGAAAGGGGCGGCGGCGCTGGTTCTCGACAAGCGTGTCGAATTGCAGCCGCTGATTGCCGGTGGTGGCCATGAGCGAGGCTTGCGTTCCGGCACTGAAAATGTGCCGGCAATCGTCGGATTTGGCTTTGCAGCGGAACTTGCAGCGAATCGTGTTGCCGAATTGTCGGCTCGCTTGCGGGTCATGCAGGCGAAGCTGGAAGCAGGGCTGGTTGGTTTGGGTGCCCGGGTCTTTGCGACAGATGCGATGCGTTTGCCGAATACCAGCTATTTCGCCTTTCCGGACATCGATGGCGAAACGCTGGTCGGCAAGCTGGACCGCGAAGGATTTGCCGTGGCCAGCGGCGCGGCGTGTTCCAGTGCCAATCCGGAGCCATCGCATGTCTTGCGGGCAATGGGTGTGGCGCCGGAAATCTCCCGCGGGGCAATACGTGTCAGCCTCGGGGCAAGTAACACTGAAGCTGAAATTGAACAATTCATCAACGCCTTGCAGGCTACAGTCGGACGCCTGCAGGGACTGACGGCGATGGCTGTCTGAACAACCCGACTTAGCGAGAATGACGATGAAACTCCCCATCTACCTTGATTACTCGGCAACCACCCCGGTCGACCCCCGTGTCGCCGAAAAAATGATTCCCTACCTCTGTGAGCATTTCGGCAATCCGGCCTCTCGTTCGCACAGCTTCGGCTGGGTGGCCGATGCCGCGGTCGAAGAAGCTCGCGAGCAGGTCGCTGCGCTGGTCAATGCGGACCCCAAGGAAATCGTCTGGACCTCCGGTGCTACCGAATCCAATAACCTCGCTATCAAGGGTGCCGCCAATTTTTACGCTGGCACCAAGGGTAAGCACATCATTACGGTGAAGACCGAGCACAAGGCTGTGCTCGATACCGTGCGCGAAATGGAACGCCAGGGTTTCGAGGCGACCTACCTCGACGTCAAGGACGACGGCCTGCTCGACCTGGAAGTCTTCAAGGCAGCGATTCGCCCCGATACCGTGCTGGTCTCGGTGATGTACGTCAATAATGAAGTCGGCGTCATCCAGCCGATCGCCGAACTCGGTGAAATCTGTCGTGAGAAGGGCATCATCTTCCACGTCGATGCCGCCCAGGCGACCGGCAAGGTTGATATTGACCTGAGCAAGCTCAAGGTTGATCTGATGAGCTTCTGCGCTCACAAGACCTATGGCCCGAAGGGTATCGGCGCGTTGTACGTCCGCCGCAAGCCGCGTATTCGTCTCGAGGCACAGATGCACGGTGGCGGTCATGAACGCGGTTTTCGCTCGGGCACGCTGCCGACGCATCAGATTGTCGGTATGGGCGAATGCTTCCGTTTGGCCAAGGAAGAAATGGTTGAAGAGAACAAGCGCGTTGGCGCACTGCGCGACAAGTTGCTGAAGGGCTTGCAGGATATCGAGGCCACTTTCGTCAATGGCGACTTGACGCAGCGCGTGGCGCACAATCTCAACATCAGCTTTGCCTATGTTGAAGGTGAGTCGATGATCATGGCCATCAAGGATCTGGCTGTTTCCTCTGGCTCGGCCTGCACCTCAGCCAGCCTGGAACCTTCCTACGTATTGCGTGCCTTGGGACGCGATGACGAGTTGGCGCACAGCTCCATCCGTTTTAGCATCGGTCGCTTTACGACTGAAGAAGAAATTGACTATGCAATCAAATTGTTGCATCAGAAAGTTGGCAAGCTACGCGAACTTTCACCGCTATGGGAAATGTACAAGGACGGTATCGATCTGAGTACCGTTCAGTGGGCTGCGCATTAAGTTGCCAGCTGCTGGTTACTGGTTGTTAGCAGGCTTTTGCTAGCGACTAATAACGAACAACTAATAACTGAATTTTGGAGAAACAACATGAGCTATAGCGTAAAAGTCATTGATCACTATGAGAATCCGCGTAACGTCGGTTCGTTTGGCAAGGAAGACGATGGCGTTGGTACCGGCATGGTGGGCGCTCCGGCCTGCGGCGACGTGATGAAGCTGCAGATCAAGGTCAACAAGTCTGGCGTGATCGAAGATGCCAAGTTCAAGACCTACGGTTGCGGCTCGGCGATCGCTTCGTCGTCGCTGGTCACCGAGTGGGTCAAGGGCAAGACCGTTGATCAGGCCCTGGCGATCAAAAACACTGAAATTGCCGAAGAGCTGGCGCTGCCGCCGGTTAAAATTCACTGTTCGATTCTGGCCGAGGATGCCATCAAGGCAGCTGTGGCGGATTACAAGAAAAAGCACGGAGAATAAGCATGGGCGTCACCTTGAGCGACACGGCGGCAAAGCACGTCGCCAACTTCCTGACCAAGCGGGGCAAGGGTATCGGCTTGCGCCTCGGCGTGCGGACCAGCGGCTGTTCCGGCATGGCGTACAAGCTGGAATTTGTCGATGAGGTGAATGAAGACGATCTCGTTTTCGAAACTGCCGGCGTCAAGGTCATTGTTGATGCGAAGAGCCTGCCGTATCTGGACGGAATGGAACTGGATTTCGCCCGCGAAGGTTTGAACGAAGGTTTCAAGTTCAACAATCCGAACGTCAAGGATCAGTGCGGCTGCGGCGAATCGTTTAACGTCTGATGGACCTGCGAGCCGATCACTTCTCCTTGTTTGGATTGAACCGTGGTTTCCGGATCGATCTCTCTGACTTGGACTCCCGTTACCGGGATGTCCAGGCGCAGGTTCATCCGGACCGCTTTGCCAACGCAAGCGATGCAGAGCGCCGGATGTCGATGCAGTGGGCAACACACGCCAACGAGGCTTACCAGACGCTGAAAAAGCCGCTGGAGAGGGCCAAATATTTGTTGCATCTGGCTGATCACGACATTCAGGCGGAAAACAATACCGCCATGCCAGCCGATTTTCTGATGGAACAGATGGAGTGGCGCGAAGCAGTGATGGAAGCGCGCAATGGCGGTGATCATCACGAACTCGAACATCTGCACAACCGCCTGCGTGGCGACATCAAGAGTCGCTACGAAGAACTCGCCCAGTTGCTGGATGATGAGAATGACTACGCCGTGGCGACTGATCGGGTGCGTCGCCTGATGTTTTTGGAAAAACTCCTGTACGAAATCGACGACGCGCTGGCGTCGCTGGAAGATTAAATAATGGCACTGTTTCAAATCGCCGAACCGGGCGAATCGGCGGCACCGCACGAGCACAAGCTCGCTATCGGTATTGATCTCGGTACGACCAATTCGCTGGTCGCCACCGTGCGCAGCGGCATCGCCGTTTGCCTGAATGACGACCAGGGCCGCCCGCTGCTGCCTTCCGTTGTGCGCTACCACGCTGACGGCACGACCGAGGTCGGTTACGACGCGCAGAAAAATCAGGCGGTCGACCCCAAGAACACCATTGTTTCGGTCAAGCGCTTCATGGGGCGGGGCACCAAGGACATCGCTCATGTCGAATCGATGCCTTATGACTTCGTTGAGTCACCGGGCATGGTCAAGCTGAAGACCCATACCGGTATCAAGAGCCCGGTTGAAATCTCGGCTGAAATCCTGAAAACCCTGAAGGCAAGAGCTGAAGCGGGTCTTGGCGGCGATCTGGTCGGCGCCGTGATTACCGTGCCGGCCTATTTCGACGATGCCCAGCGCCAAGCCACCAAGGATGCTGCCCGCCTGGCTGGCCTCAATGTTCTGCGCCTGCTTAACGAACCGACCGCGGCCGCTATCGCCTACGGACTGGATAACGGTGCCGAGGGCGTCTATGCGGTCTACGACTTGGGTGGCGGTACTTTTGATATTTCCATTCTCAAGCTGACCAAGGGCGTTTTCGAGGTCATGGCCACCGGCGGCGATTCGGCGCTGGGTGGCGACGATTTCGACCACCGCATCTACTGCTGGGTCATCGAGCAGGCGAAATTGCAACTGCTCTCACCGGAAGACGCACGTCGCCTGATGATGCGTTGCCGCGAAGCCAAGGAGTTCCTGACCAACAACCCGGAAGCCCCGATCTCGCTGCGTCTGGCCTCGGGCGAGAACGTCGAGGTCAAGCTCGACGTCGCCACCTTCGCCCAGATCACCCAGACGCTGATTTCCAAGACCCTGCAGCCGGTCAAGAAAGCCTTGCGCGATGCCGGCCTGCGCGCTGAGGACATCAAGGGAGTGGTCATGGTTGGCGGCGCGACGCGCATGCCGCAGGTGCAGAAGGCGGTTGGCGATTTCTTCCGCCAGGAACCTTTGACCAATCTCGACCCTGACAAGGTTGTCGCGCTTGGTGCAGCGACCCAGGCCAATTTGCTGGCCGGCAACAAGACCGGCCGCGACGACTGGCTGTTGCTTGATGTCATCCCACTGTCGCTCGGCCTCGAAACCATGGGTGGCCTGACCGAGAAGGTCATTCCCCGCAATTCGACCATTCCGACGGCGCGCGCCCAGGAATTCACCACCTTCAAGGACGGCCAGACGGCGATGGCTATTCATGTCGTGCAGGGCGAGCGCGAAATGATCTCCGACTGCCGTTCATTGGCCCGCTTCGAGCTGCGCGGCATTCCGCCGATGGTGGCCGGCGCGGCGCGCATTCGGGTCACTTTCCAGGTCGATGCCGATGGTTTGCTGTCGGTCACGGCCCGCGAACAGACGACTGGTGTCGAATCCAGCATTACCGTCAAGCCGTCTTATGGCCTGTCGGACGACGAGATCGCCGGCATGCTCAAGGATTCTATGGAGCACGCCAAGGATGACGCCATGACCCGTGCGCTGAAGGAAGCGCAGGTCGAGGCGCAGCGCATGATCGAGGCGACCGAGGCGGCGCTGGCTGAAGACCCGCATCTGCTCAACGAACCCGAAACGGCCAAGATCAAGGCGACGATCGCCAAGCTGGCTGAAACGATGGCTGGTGACAATCGCCGCCTGATCAATATCGCCATGGACGACCTTGGGTTCGAAACCCAGGCCTTTGCCCATCGCCGCATGGATCAGAGTATCAAGAAGGTGTTGTCGGGCCGCAAGGTTGACGACATCAAGGTTGGAGAAGAGGGAGAAAAGGCATGACGCAAATTATCGTGCTGCCGCACGTCGAGCTATGCCCGGATGGTGCCGTGATCGAGGCCGAAGAAGGCAAGTCGATCTGTGAAAATCTGCTGGCCAATGAGATCGAACTCGACCATGCCTGTGAGATGTCCTGCGCCTGTACGACCTGCCACGTCATCGTGCGTGAAGGTTTCAATTCGCTGGAAGCCGCCGAGGACATTGAGGAAGACTTGCTGGACAAGGCCTGGGGGCTGGAGCCTAATTCCCGCTTGGGTTGCCAGGCAATTGTCGGCACCACGCCGCTGACTGTCGAGATCCCGAAATACAGCATCAACATGGCGAAGGAGGGGCACCGCAAATGAAATGGACTGACATCAACGATATCGCCATCGAACTGAGCGACGCCCATCCGGACAAGGATCCGCTGAAGATCAATTTTGTCGATCTACGTGACTGGGTGATGGCCTTGCCCGGGTTCAACGATGATCCCAAGCATTGCGGCGAAAAGATTCTCGAAGCCATCCAGCAGGCCTGGATCGACGAAGTCGCCTGACGCCGCCATGAAATCGCGTGATCTCCCGGGGCGTGGCAGTCAACTCAATGTCCTGGGCGGTCCGCTGCTGACTTGCAGCGATCAGCCAGTCACCGGCTTTTTTCGCGATGGTTGCTGCAATACCTCGGAAGACGATTTCGGCAGTCACACCGTCTGTGTCGTACTCACCGAAGAATTCCTCGCCTATTCCAAGGGGGCAGGTAACGACCTGTCGACACCGCGCCCCGAGTTCGATTTTCCCGGATTGAAGGCAGGCCAGCGCTGGTGTCTTTGTGCGGCACGCTGGGTTGAGGCCTGGCGTCTAGGCAAGGCGCCGAAAGTCTCCCTGAATTCGACCAATCAGGCCGCCCTCGAAATCGTTCCGCTCGATCTGCTCAAGCAGCACGCAATCGACTTGCACTGAGATGGTGTGTTCAATCCCGGCCGTTTTTCCGGAAGCGTCGGAAGACATCTCCTGCGAAAACTGTTCGGCTTGCTGCTGCCAATTGGAAGTGATGCTGATGGAAGGCGACGATGTTCCTCGCCGTTTCTCCACCCAGGACGACTGGGGCGGTTGGGTCATGCGGCGCTTGGACGATGGTTGGTGTGCTGCGCTGGATCGTGACACCATGCGCTGTACAATCTACGAACGCCGGCCGGATAACTGCCGGGTGTTCGAAATGGGGGATAGCGATTGCCAGCGCGAGCGTGTGTTGTTCTATGCGCCGATCTGAGCCTGCGCCACCGATACCATACTGATATTCATGTCCGAAAAACAAGCCAACAACCCGCTACATGGCCTGACCCTGGAAGCCATCCTGATCCGATTGGTCGACTATTACGGCTGGTCCGAGCTGGGACAGATCATCGAGATTCGCTGTTTCAATCTCGACCCGAGCATTGCTTCCAGCCTCAAGTTTCTGCGTCGAACCCCTTGGGCGCGGGAAAAGGTCGAAGCACTCTACATTTCCACCGAATTTGACTCAAAATGACCTACGAAGAACACCTTGACGAAGTAAGCACGCTGATCTTCGAAAAGTACGATGTGACCGAGCAGAAGGCGATCAAGATGGTGATGCGCGCCCAAGCCGACGATTTTTTCAGCGGCCATGACGACGATCCGTCGATCTGCACGCTGGACCGGGCGCACCTCGACGCCAAGGCCGTCTTTAAGAAATACAAGTAAGCAGATGCGCTCGACCCGTGCCACCGCTGCCGTCGCCCGGCTAAATCAACGTAGCGAAGGTCGCCACTACCTGATGGTGATGACTGGCGATGGCAAGTTTGTTCTACGCGAACGACTGCCAAGTGGCGACAAGGATGTTGCCGAAGCGCTGCCGCTTGATGATTTCGTGCGTCTGGTCAATGCCACTGGACCGCAAGTTGTACCTCGCATGACCAAGAACGACGCGGCCTTCGCCAAACAGCTGGTCCGAAAGACCTGACTTCCTGTATGCGGTCGAACGGGCTGCCCAGAATTTCAGTCCGCCCTTGTTTCCCCTTCAGCAAAAATCATTTGTCATCAATTTTTGTGTCAAATGGATAAAATGTCGCGATAGACATCATTGTCGACAATCCATTTGGGGGAAGCATGCAAGCGGTCGCGGTAAATCACTATCAGATACTCGGGGTCGGGCAGCAAGCGACTCTGGATGAAATAAAGGCAGCCTACGCGAAGAGGTTCTCAGTCTTTCGCGAAATGCTGGTGCAGCGCGAACCTGCCGCCGCAGAAGAGCTTGGCGCATTGCGAGAAGCCTTCAAGATTCTCAGCCACCCTGAGGCTCGCATTGCCTACGATGCCACGCTGGACGAAGCGCCGCCAGCATCGATCCCGCCAACCACCGTGACAGAGGCTGAAGCCCGGCCGGCGGGAGCGCGCGAGGAGAAATTCAAGTTTGTCGGCGACGGCAGCGAATACTTCCGCATCTGGATCGTCAATGTGTTCCTGAGCATCATCACCCTCGGCGTCTATTCAGCCTGGGCCAAGGTGCGTCGGGAACAGTATTTCCATCGCAACCTGATGCTCGATGGTTCGGGTTTTGACTATCACGGCAAGCCAATGGCCATTCTCAAGGGCCGTATCGTCGCTGTCCTGCTGCTCGGCGGTCTTTCTGCGGCCCAGCATTTCAGTCCGCTGGCCTACGGGATCGCCATCCTCTGCCTGTTGCCGGTGGCGCCTTGGCTGGCCGTCAAGGCCTTGCGTTTTCGGGCCTACAACACCAGTTACCGGGGCCTGCGTTTCTCCTTCCACGGTACTTACGGCCAGGCATTCAAGGTCTTCATCGGCTACGGGCTGCTGGCTACGGTGACGCTCTGGTTGGCATTTCCGGTTTTCTACCGCCAATTGCGAAAATTCATTCTCGATAACACGCGTTTTGGCACGACGGCATTCGATTGCTCGGTTACGACGGGGGCCATTTACAAGATTTTCCTGCTCCCCGGTGCGATCATCGTCGTGCTCTTTCTCGCTCTCGGGGCACTTGCCGCGATAGCAGCCGGTGCTGGCGGCGGTGCGTTTGCTGCCCTGGGCTTCGCTTTTCTGCTCATTCCGCTATTGCTGCTCCTGTCGCAGGCTGTGGTTATGCCCTATGTCGCCGCGCGCACCAACAATGCGATCTGGAGCACGACTCGCCTTGGTTCCCACCAGTTTGTCAGCCGCTTGCCGGTCGGTGGCTATATCGGCCTCACCGTGGTGAACTGGTTGGCCATCATCTTTACGCTGGGCTTGTTCATTCCCTGGGCGCGGGTCCGGGTTGCCCGTTTCCGGGCCGAACATCTTGCCCTGGAAGTCGATGGCAGCCTCGATGCGTTCGTGGCCGGCGAAGCCGGTGCTGCAACGGCGCTTGGCGACGAAGCCGCCGAGATGTTCGATCTGGATATCGGCCTGTGAAAGGAATAGCGGCCTCTTATTACGATGGACGCACGCCGCTCAGGCAATCTGCGGAGTTGCTTGCCATTGGTGATGAAATCGTTGCTCGGGGAGCGTTCGGCGAGCGGCGTGCCCGGTGTGCCGAGGTCGAAATCTCCGAGCCGATGGGCCGCTCTCCACGCTTTGTCCGTTTTGCTGACGGCGGTACGTTCGAAGTGGCCGATCTCGAAGGGTTCTCGCGCTGGCTAATGGCTGCCGGGTTCAATGATGACTCCCTGGTTGTGCGCATGCAAAAGCATTGGTCATGGGCGCTGGGTTCACTGCTCGGGGCAGTATTGCTGATAGCGGCGATCTATGTCTGGGGGCTGCCAGCCTTCGGCAAGATGCTGGCACCGAGAATCCCCGAACCCGTTCTCCAGGCGCTGTCGGCGCAGACCCTGGGTGTTCTCGATGGCAAACTGCTGGCGCCATCACGTCTAAGCGAGGCGAGACGTGCTGAATTGACCCGATACGCCGACCAGCTATTGCAGGCGGGAGCAAATCTACCAGCCCATCGCCTGCATTTTCGTTCATCCGCACTGGGACCCAATGCCTTCGCACTGCCGAGTGGCGATGTCGTGGTTTTTGATCAATTGGTCGAACTGGCGGAGAACGACGATGAAGTGGCCGGCGTCATCGCACACGAATTGGGGCATGTTGCCTACCGGCACGGGGTGCGCCAGTTGATTCAGTCATCGCTGGTTTCCTTCGTGGTCGGCATCTACTTCGGCGATGTTTCATCGATGGCGGCCAGCCTTGGCGCGGTGGCGCTCGAGTCACGCTACTCGCGCGAATTCGAACACGAAGCCGATGCCTACGCCGCCCGGACCATGCTGGCTGCAGGGCGGGGAACCGAGCCGCTGGCGGCGATGCTGGATCGCATGGAAAAAACCCATGCGGCGAAGAGAGGGGCTGCTTCCCGGTGGGATGTTCTGTCGTCGCATCCCGATACCGCCGAGCGCATTGCCCGCCTGCGGGCCATGCGCTAGATCGGGTCAGTCAAACAGGTTGAGCAGCGAATCCAGGCCGCCGTAATTGATCGCCACGTCGGCTTTGGCGCGGGTGGCCGGCTTGGCGCGGAAGGCCACCGACAGGCCGGCCTGGGCCATCATCATCAGGTCGTTGGCACCGTCGCCACAGGCGATGACCTGTTCCTTTTTCAGCCCCAGTTCATCGGTCAGGCGGGCTAGGTGATGCGCCTTGGCGGCGGCATCGACGATATCGCCGACGACGCGGCCGGTCAGCTTGCCACCGGAGATTTCCAGTTCGTTCGAGGTGGCGAAGTCAAAACCCAGTTCGATGCGCAGGCGCTCGGTGAAATAAGTGAAGCCACCAGACAGGATAGCGGTGCGCAGGCCAGCGTTCTGGCAGGCCTCGAGCAGTTCTCGGGCGCCGGGCGAAAGCAGCAGGCGCTCGCCGAAAACCCGGGCCAGCACGCGGGCATCGAGCCCTGCCAACAGCGAAAGGCGACGGCGCAGGCTTTCGCGATAGTCGATCTCGCCACGCATGGCTGCTTCGGTGACGGCCGAGACTTCTTCTTTCTTGCCGGCAAAATCAGCCAGCTCATCGATGCATTCGATAGTGATCAGCGTCGAATCCATGTCGAAGCAGATCAGGCCGAAATCGGACAGTTTCTTGCCAGTCTCGGCAAAGGCCCAGTCGAGCTTCTCGGCTTCGATCAGCGGAATCAGCGCGTCGAAATCCGGGGTTCGGGCTGCGCCCTTCAGGCGAACGACCTGCGGCGGCCGTGGTTCGACGGCTGTGGCGCCGGTAGCGTTCACGATGCGTTCGAGCAGGAAGGTAGGCAGGGCACCGCCCTGGATAATCAGATTCATCGACACAGGCTCAGGAAAGGCGTTCCGGCAGCACGTCGCGCAGCAGCACGGCGGCGTCGCGGATCATCTTTTCGGTGGCGTCCCAGCCCACACAGCCGTCAGTGACCGAGCAGCCGTACTTGAGCTGGCTGAGATCAGCCGGGATGGACTGGTTGCCGGCTTCGATGTTCGACTCGATCATCACGCCAAGCAGCGACTTGTTGCCGCCGCGGATCTGGTTGACCACATCGGCCATGACCAGCGGCTGCAGTTCAGGTTTCTTGGAACTGTTGGCGTGCGAGCAATCGACGACGATATTGGCCGGCAGCTTGGCCTTGACCATGGCCTGCTCGGCGATGGAGACGGAGACGGTGTCGTAGTTCGGACGACCGTCACCGCCGCGCAGCACGACGTGGCCATAGGCATTGCCCTTGGTGCGGACGATGGCGACACGGCCTTCGCTGTTCAGACCGAGGAAGGAGTGCGGACGCGAGGCGGAGAGGATGGCATTGACGGCCACCGACAGGTCGCCATTGGTGGCGTTCTTGAAGCCGACCGGGGTCGACAGGCCGGAAGACATTTCGCGGTGGGTCTGCGATTCGGTGGTGCGGGCGCCGATGGCGGTCCAGGTGATCAGGTCACCGTAGTACTGCGGGCCGTAGGGGTCGAGCGCCTCGGTGCCGGCGGGCAGACCGAGTTCATTGACCTGGAGCAGGAATTCACGCGCCTTTTCCATGCCGATGTTGACCTGGAAGGAATCGTCCATGAACGGGTCGTTGATGTAACCCTTCCAGCCGACCGTGGTACGCGGCTTTTCAAAATAGACGCGCATGATGATCTGCAGCACGTCACCGACTTCATCGGACAGCTTTTTCAGGCGGCGGGCGTAATCCATGCCGGCGACCGGGTCGTGGATGGAGCAGGGACCGACGACGACGAACAGGCGGTGATCCTTGCGGTCGAGAATCTTGCGCAGCAGGTTGCGGCCGTGGGTGACCGTTTTGGCAGCCTTGGTGCTGAGCGGCTGGCGGGCGTTGATTTCTTCCGGCGTCGGCATGGCGTCGAAGGCGGTTACGTTTACGTTGTCGATGTTCTGTGTCGTCATGTCAGTGGCTCAGCTGGCGAATCATGTCTTTGACTGCAGCAACCTTGTCGTTCAAGGTCGGGCAGTGGCGTAAAAGGGAAATTTTATCCTGTCCGGCTAATTTATAGCTGCGGTTGTTCTGAATCAAATGAATAATCTTGATCGGCTCGATAGGCGGGTTCTTGGCGAACTCCGGCCCGAACTGCAGGGTGATCTGGTCGGTCGAGGCATCCAGCTTCTGTATGCAAAGTGGTTTGACCAGGATGCGCAGCCGGTGCGTGGCGAGCAGCGACTGGCCCTGCAGCGGCAGTTCGCCGAAGCGGTCGATCAGTTCTTCCTGCAGCGTATCGATTTCCTCGGCGCTCTCGCAGTTGGCCAGGCGCTTGTACAGCGTCAGGCGCTCGTGCACGTCGGGGCAGTAGGCGTCGGGCAGCAGGGCCGGGGTACGCAGGTTGATTTCGGTGGAAATGCCCAGCGGCTGGGTCAGATCGACGGTGTCGATGGCCTTGCCCTGCTTGAGGTGCGCGACGGCGCGGTTGAGCATTTCGGTAAACAGGTTGAAACCGACTTCCTGCATCTCGCCCGACTGGTTGTCGCCGAGCACTTCGCCGGCGCCGCGGATTTCCAGATCATGCATGGCCAGGAAGAAGCCGGAGCCAAGTTCCTCGGACATCTGAATCGCCTCCAGCCGTTGCTTGGCCTGCTTGGTCATCGCCTTCTCGTCCTGGACCAGCAGGTAGGCGTAGGCCTGGTGGTGCGACCGGCCGACCCGGCCGCGCAACTGGTGCAGTTGGGCGAGGCCGAACTTTTCGGAGCGGTTGATCAGGATGGTGTTGGCGTGCGGGTTGTCGATGCCGGTCTCGATGATGGTCGTGCATAGCAGGACGTTGGCACGCTGGCCGGTAAAGTCGCGCATGACGCGTTCCAGTTCGCGTTCGTTCATCTGACCGTGGCCGATCACGATGCGCGCCTCGGGGACCAGCTTTTCGAGCTTTTCCCGCATGTTCTCGATGGTGTCGACCTCGTTGTGCAGGAAATACACCTGGCCGCCGCGCTTCAGCTCGCGCAGCACGGCTTCGCGGATGATGCCGTCGGAGAATTTGGAGACGAAGGTCTTGATGGCGAGGCGCTTCTGCGGCGCGGTGGCGATCACCGAGAAGTCGCGCAGGCCTTCCATGCTCATCGCCAGCGTGCGCGGGATCGGCGTTGCGGTCAGCGTCAGCACGTCGACCTCGGCGCGCATGGCCTTCAGCGTTTCCTTCTGGCGGACGCCGAAACGGTGTTCCTCGTCGATGACGACCAGCCCAAGGCGCTGGAACTTGACGTCCTTGCCGATCAGCTTGTGCGTGCCGATGATCACGTCGATCTTGCCTTCGGCCAGTTCCTGCAGCGCCTGCGCCGATTCCTTGGCGGTCTTGAAGCGGGAAATTTCGGCGATCTTGACCGGCCAGTCGGCGAAGCGATCGACGAAGGTCTGGTAATGCTGTTCGCAGAGCAGGGTGGTCGGGCACAGCACGGCCACCTGCTTGCCGCCGGCCACGGCACAGAAGGCGGCGCGCAAGGCGACCTCGGTCTTGCCGAAGCCGACGTCGCCGCAGACCAGCCGGTCCATCGGCTTGCCGGAGCGCATGTCCTCGATCACCGCGGCGATGGCCTGGGCCTGATCGTTGGTTTCCTCGAAACCGAAACCGTCAGCGAAGGCCTCGTAGTCGTTTTCCTGGAATTCAAAAGCGTGGCCCTGGCGGGCGGCGCGGGCGGCGTACAGGGTCAGCAGTTCGGCGGCGGTGTCGCGCGCCTGCTCGGCGGCCTTGCGCTTGGCCTTTTCCCACTGGCCGGAACCGAGCGTGTGCAGCGGCGCGGCATCCGGCTCGGCGCCCGAGTAGCGCGAAATCACGTGCAACTGGGCGACCGGCACGAAGAGCTTGGCCTCGTTGGCGTAGTGCAGTTCGAGGAATTCCTGCTCGCCGGTGCCGAGGTCCATGCGGATCAGGCCGCGGTAACGGCCGATGCCATGGCTTTCATGGACGACCGGGTCGCCGACCTTGAGTTCGGTCAGGTCCTTCAGCCAGTTGTCGAAACTGGCCTTGCGCGCGGCCTCGCGGCGGGTGCGGCGCGGGGCGCCGGCGTAGAGCTCGGTTTCGGTAATGAAAGCCAGCCCCGGTAGCGCGAAACCGCCGTGCAGCGGGCCGACGCCCAGCGTCAGTGGCGCATCGGCTGCGGCGAAGCCGGCAAAGTCGGCGCTGGCGGCGGGCTTCAGGCCGTGTTCGGTCAGCATGGTGGTCAGCGTTTCACGGCGGCCGGCTGATTCCGCCAGCAGCAGCACGCGGCCGGGTTGGCTGGCGAGGTAGTTTTTCAGCTTGCCGAGCGGATCTTCAGCCCGGCGGTCGACGGCAATGTCGGGCAGGGCGGTTGTCGCCGGCTTTTCATCCTTGGCCAGAAAAGCTAGTCGACCATAGGACTTGGCTGCCGTGAAGAAGGCCTCGTCGGACAGGAACAACTGCTCCGGCGGCAGTAGTGGCCGGGCCTTGTCGCCCTGCAGCATGTTGTAACGCGAGCGGGTTTCGCTCCAGAAGGCAGAAATCGCAGCCGGCGCATCACCGTGGGTCACGAACACCGCATCCGGCGGCAGATAATCAAAAACAGTGGCCGTCTCGTCAAAAAACAGCGGCAGGTAATACTCGATGCCAGCGCTGGCGATGCCCTGGGAAATATCCTTGTAGATGCCCGACTTGGCCGGGTCGCCCTCGAAAGTCTCGCGGAAGGCCTGGCGGAAATGTGTGCGTCCCTTGTCATCCATCGGGAATTCACGGGCCGGCAGCAGGCGGACGTCCGGCACCGGGTAGACGGTGCGCTGGGTATCGACGTCGAAGGTCTTGATGCTCTCGATCTCGTCGTCGAACAGGTCGAGCCGGTAAGGCAGTTGCGAACCCATCGGGAAGAGGTCGATCAGCCCGCCGCGGATCGAATACTCGCCGGGCGACACCACCTGTGTCACATGCGCATAGCCGGCCAGCGTCACCTGGCTACGGAATTTCTCGGCGTCGAGCGTCTCGCCCTTCTTGAAGGCGAAAGTGTAGGCAGCCAGAAAGGCCGGCGGTGCCAGCCGGTAAACGGCCGTCGAGGCTGGCACCAGCAGGATGTCCAGTTCGCCCTGCGTCGCTGCCCACAAGGTCGCCAGCCGCTCGGAAACCAGATCCTGGTGCGGCGAAAAGGTGTCGTAGGGCAGGGTTTCCCAGTCCGGCAGCAGGCGCACGCGCAGGTTCGGTGCAAACCAGGGAATTTCGTCGAGCAGGCGCTGCGCATCGGCCGCATTGGCGGTGACGACGGCAAGCAGCTTGCCGGCGTTGCCGACGGCGATTTCAGCCAGGGCCAGGGCATCGGATGATCCGACCAGCGGCGGCAAATCGATGCGGGCGCCAGCCTTGGGCAGGGCGGAAAGGGACAGCAAGGGGGAGGAAGCGGACACTGCGAAGCGGATGGCGTTGCGGACCTTGGATTATAGCCGCTTCGACAATTGGGGCCGGAGATGTTTCCGGCCCCGAATTGCTTGAAACTCATGCCGCGCCAGAGGCGTTTTTTCCTCAGGAACGGGCGGTTTTTCTGATCAAGGTGCCGGTCTGCTCCTGACTTCCTTGCAGATGGCGATTTCCTCGTCAGTCATGACGGGTTTGATATCGCAGCGCGCTTCCCAGGCCGCCTGCCGTTTCTTGCGGTCAAGCATGGCGAGTTCGCGATTCTTGACCACCGCCTCGGCCTCACGGCGCTTTTTATCTTCGGTAGCAGCGATGGCGGCTTGTTCGGCCTGCTCTTTGCGCTTTTCTTCATCCGCCGCCTGTTGAAGTTTCCGGGCTTCCAGGGTTGCGGCATCCCGCTTGGCGCGCGCCGCTTCTTTTTCCTGGCGTATGCGGCGAAGGTTCTCGTCTTCTTCGCCCGCCGCCTGGTTGCCAGTCGAAGAATTGCTGCTGCCGGCCGACTCGTCGTTGGAACGGCCCGAACGATTGACGGTGTGTCGGACGATTCCACTGCCGCTGCCGGTTTCGCTGGCATGCGTTTCGGTGGCGTGGTTCGAATGTGAGTCGCTTGAGCTGTGCGATGAGCGACCGCGTCCTTTGGCGTCCGAGTCGGTCGAAATGCCGAGGGCCAACGCAACGAGAATGCTGGCCAAGCCGATACGGTTCATGTGTTCCCCCTGAAATTTGTTGTTTAGCAAGACGGCATGAATTTTAGCCAAATATGTTGTGGCCCATCATGGGGGATTTCACGGACTGCATTGCGCGCACAAAATTTCCTGCCCACGCTCCGGCAGCCCCGCGTGACAAGGATCATCCGTGATGAATTCGATATATTCCTTCTCTGCCAAGTGGAATAATCTGTGAGAAGTTGTGTCTGAGAATTACTGAAAACAGGAGCATTCATCGTGTCTGCATCGCAAAACAAAGTGTCAGTCTCGCCAGCGGGTGAGTCATTTCCTTTGCCTGATCAAGCCGACTACGCGGCGGAATATCAGCGCGTCAAAATCCTCGCCGAAGCAGCACGTGCAAGCGGCAAGGAGGTGGTGGTGGTCATGGGCGTCGGCTTCGTCGGTGCGGTGATGGCGGCCATCGTGGCCGATTGCGAAGGCCAGGATGGCCAGCCGAGCAAGTTCGTGATCGGCTGCCAGCGCCCGTCGACGCGTTCGTTCTGGAAAATTCCGCTGCTCAATCGTGGCATTTCGCCGGTCAAGGCCGAAGACCCGCAGGTCGACGTGCTGATCGGCCGCTGCGTGCTGGAAAAGAAAACGCTGATCGCGACCTACAACAGCCAGGTGCTCGATCTGGCCGATTGCGTGGTGATTGATGTGCAGTGCGATTTCCTGAAGCAGGAACTGGGCAACATGAAGTCCGGCGAATGCGACATGGCGGCACTGGAAGCGACGCTGAAAACGGTCGGCCAGCATATCCGGCCGGAGTGCCTGGTGCTGATCGAAACGACGGTGGCGCCGGGAACGACGGAGTTTGTCGCCTGGCCGATCCTGAAGAAGGCCTTCGCCAATCGCAACATCGCATCGGTTCCGCTGCTGGCCCATTCCTACGAGCGGGTCATGCCGGGGCGCGAATACGTGGCCAGCATCCGGGATTTCTGGCGTGTCTGTGCCGGTTGCGATGCGGCGGCGCGGGCGCGGGTCGAAAAATTCCTGCACGAGGTGCTCAATACCGACAAATTCCCGCTGACGGTGATGGACCGGCCAATCGAATCGGAAACGGCCAAGATTGTCGAAAACAGTTACCGGGCCACGATCCTGGCCTATCTGCATGAGTGGTCGCTATTCGCCGAGCGCAATGGGGTCGATCTGGTCAAGGTGGTCGATGCGATCAAGATGCGGCCTACCCACAGCAACATGATCTTCCCCGGTCCCGGTATTGGCGGTTATTGCCTGCCCAAGGATGGCGGCCTCGGCTACTGGGCCTACAAGCACATCCTCGGTTTCGAGGACGGCGACAAGGTATTCAGGATCACGCCGGTGGCGGTCGACATCAACGACACACGTGCCCTGCATGTCGCCGAGCTGACCCGTGATGCCCTGCGCAACATGGATCGCTACATCGCCGCCTCGCAGGTGCTGATCGCCGGTGCCTCTTACCGGCAGGATGTCGGCGATACGCGTTACAGCGGCTCCGAGCTGGTCGTCCGCAAGTTGGCCGAAATGGGGGCCGAAATGCGCGCCCACGATCCGTATGTCGAGCAATGGTGGGAATTTGCCGAGCAGGACAAATACCCGACCTCCGGTCTGTCGTGGAAGCGCTTTTTCCGCAATCAGGACGAACTGTCGGAACTCAAGGTCGAGGACAATCTTCAGGCGGCCTTAAAGGGTGTCGATGCTTTTATCCTGGCCGTTCCGCACGATGCCTACCGCAATCTGACGCCGGAGCAGGTGGTCGAATGGGCGGGGCGGCCGATTGCCGTCATCGACTGTTTCGGCATGCTCAAGGACGCCACCATTGCCCGCTATTTCGAACTGGGTTGCGAAGTGAAGGGCTTGGGTCGCGGCCATATCCAGCGCATCAAGAAGGCGGTGAGCAATAAAGAGGCATAGGAAGCTTGCCCAACAAAAAGTCCCCGAATTTTGGGGACTTTTTTGTGAATTTTTGTCGGCTAAAAATTGGCTACCATATTGCCTCGGCGTCTGGAAGACGGCTTGTCTCCGCGCTATTGGCCAGATGGGACAGGAAGGCCGGTTGACCATGAGCGTGCATTTGAACGGAGTCCTCGGTCGATAGGGGATTTCCGATCCGGGCTGAAATGTTATTATTTTTGCCATTTTAAAGATGGACAAAGAAAATGAATTCAAACTTGAACAACGAGCGCCGCAAGGACGCGCAACGGCGTCACATCAATGGTGGACCGCCAAAGGGATCGTCTGACCGGCGAGTCAATATCGAGCGGCGCTTGTTCAATCTCGATGCAGGCTGTGTCGAGGAATGGCTGAGCAAGCCGCCATCAAAAGCCGGGGCTGACAGCAAGCTGTCCGCCAAGTAAGTAGTCGGCCGCAAATCTTAATGTGCTGCCGGGTGTGTGGCATTCAGCGTTTCGCGACTGCCTTCTTCGCTGACCCCGCTGCTTTCAGTGAAGTAACCGCATAACGGGCATTTGAAGCCAGGCGGACAGTTGTGTTCGCGGGCACACTCTGACTGGGTTTCGTCGGTCAGAACCATTTCACGAACAGCTTCACAGCGGGCGAGCGGGGAATCGAAGAATGACATCGGAGTCTCCAGGCGAGTAGGCTGAACTTTCAGTCTAGTCTGGATGCTGGAAATTGCCAGTGGCATGCTAAAAATGCCGAGAAAACCACGTGGCGACTGGTATTGCCGTGGCTTCGCCGATTTCCAGCACCTGTTTTTCATGAACGCAGTTCAGGTGCGATGTTGCCCGTTGGTAAGCCGTTTCGCCAATGCTGTCGTCGGCATCGAAGAGCATCAGGAGCGGCGCCACCAGCAAGTCCAGGGCCTGCGCGCCGGCGCGGTCGATCAGGCCGCCATGGCACACCACCGCCTTGACCTGAGCATCGCGTTGGGCGGCGGCGCGAATGGCGGCCGGGGCGATTTCACCGCTGGCAAAGATGCCGAGGGGCAGATCCTGCATGTCGCCGTCGTTGCGAATCATGTCTAGGATGTCGATCAGGCGAAGGGCAAGCCGCGGCACGTTTTGCGTTGCGTCGGCAAACTGCAGTTCATGTGCCGACAGCAATTCCATGACGAAAACGGCGTAGCCCTGTGTGACCAGGTTGGCGGTGCTGACCGTATCGATGGGCAAGTGATGCGAGCGGGCGAGCAGGATCAGCCCCCGCGGGAAATCCGGTCTTTCCAGTTGCCCAAGGAGGGACCCGTGCGGGGTTTGCAGGGTGATGTGGCGATTCATGCGGACAGGCGTACCGGAATGCGGTTTGGACCGAAGGCGTGACCGTCGCGGCCAAGCGTTCTGCCGAAGCGCCCGGCAATGGCGGTCTGGCAGTGCGGGCAATGGCCTTCCGGCGTCAGGTCGTAGCGGCGAATGTCGTACCAGTCGCGAACGATCAGCGCGGCATGGCAGTTGGGGCAGAAGGTGGTGCCGCCCTCGCTGTCATGAACGTTGCCGGTAAACACATAGTTCAAGCCGGCATCGAGTGCGATGCGGCGGGCTTGCGTCAGGGTCGCGGGCGGGGTTGGCGGGATGTCTTCCATTTTCCAGTCGGGATGGAAGGCCGAGAAATGGAGCGGGACGTCCGGTCCGAGTTCCCGCGCAACCCAAGTGGCGAGTTCGTTGATTTCGGCGGGGCTGTCGTTCTGGCCGGGAATGAGTAGCGTGGTGATCTCCAGCCAGCAATCCGTTTCATGGTGGATGTAGACCAGGGTGTCGAGAATGGGCTGCAGGTGGGCAACGCAGAGCTTGCGGTAGAAGTCCTCGGTGAAGGCCTTGAGGTCAACGTTGGCGGCATCCATGACGGCAAAGAACTCGCGGGCCGGTTCAGGATGGATGTAGCCGGCAGTGACTGCGACGTTGCGGATGCCCTGCTCGCGACAGGCGAGCGCGGTGTCGATGGCGTATTCGGCAAAGATCACCGGGTCGTTATAGGTGTAGGCGACCGCATCGGCACCGTAGCGCCGGGCGGCCTGGGCGATTGCCTGCGGGCTGGCGCTGTCCATCAGGCGGTCCATGTCCTTCGACTTGGAGATATCCCAGTTCTGGCAGAACTTGCAGGCCAGGTTGCAGCCGGCGGTGCCGAAGGACAGGATGCTGCTGCCCGGGTAGAAGTGGTTGAGCGGCTTCTTCTCGATTGGATCGATGCAGAAGCCCGAGGAGCGGCCATAGGTCGTCAGTTGCATGGCGCCATTGACCATCTGGCGGACGAAACAGGCGCCGCGCTGGCTTTCGTGCAGCTGGCAGTCGCGCGGACAGAGGTCGCACTGGACGCGGCCGTCGGGCAGAGCGTGCCACCAGCGGGCCGGGTAAAGCGAATCGGGCTGGCTCATGGTGAAGCCTCCTTCCATTTTTTGACCTGGTAGCGCTCAAGTTGAACATTGGGGCCCCAGTAGTCGGCGGGCAATCCGGCCTTTTGCTTGAGGTGGGCCATGAACATGGCCGGGTCGGGCAACTGTTCCCAGACCTGGGGCAGAAAGGTTGAGCGGCGATTGCCTGCCGTGAAGATCACGCCGTCGATGTCCGGACGCAACTGGGCGAGGGCATCGGCTTCGCTGCTGAAGCTCATCGGCTCGGCCGGCGTCAGTAGCGAGACTTCGACGCGGGTGACCGGCAGTTCGTCGGCACTCAGTGGTTCGAAACGCGGATCGCGGAAGGCGGCGGCGAGGGCGTTTTCCTGAACATCCTTGAGCAATGGCCGCCAGGCTTCAAGGCTGCCGATGCAGCCACGCAGATTGTCGTGCTGGGTCAGGGTGACGAAGACGGCGCCTGGCTGGTGCAATTCCGGCAAATCCGCGACCGGGTTGCCGGAGACGCCAAAGCGCGAGGCTATTGCGTTGCGTGCCAGCGTCAGCAGGGTGGTGCCGAGATCAGCCATGATCATCTCCTTCAGCAAAGGAGAATGCCGCGTAACCGACAACGCGGTTCTTGTCACCGGCAGTGTCGCCTGAATTGCACAGGCCGAGCAGCTTGGGAGTCAATCCGCGCCCACGGGCGGCAAGCAGCAGGCCGTTGATCGGGAAGGCACCGCAGGCCTGCTCGGGGTGGATGTGGGTGTCGAATTGCAGGATGTGGCGGCAGGTGTTGGCATCCACCTGCTGTGCCGTGCCGTAGGGCAGGAAGTGCGAGAGGTCCGAGCTGACGACAATCAGCGTTTCAGGGCCGCCCCACAGCAGATCAAGCACTTCGGCCACCGCTTCCGGGGGCGCATCGCCAACGGCGAGCGGAACCAGCGTAAATGGCTCAAGTACTCGCTGTAAAAAAGGCAGGTGCACCTCCAGCGAGTGCTCGAAGGCGTGGACATGGTTGCTGAAGACGATCTGCGGCAACCCGGCAATGCTGGCGATGGCCCGGGCGTCGAGCTGGATGCTGCCCAGTGGCGTGGAAAAAGCCTCGACCTCCGGAAGCGCGATACCTTCCACCGCGACGCGATGCGTCGGGCCGAGCAGGATCACGCGGCGGATGGTCTGGGCCCATGGCTTCAGCGTGGCGTAGGCCGTCGCGGCAGTCGAGCCGGAGTAAATGTAACCGGCGTGGGGAACGATCAGGGCTTTGGGCTGGAGCCCGGACTGGGGGCTGGCTTCAGCCAGAAAATGATCGACGGTAGCGGACAGCGCGTCGGGATCGCCGGGGTAGAAGGTGCCGGCGACGGCAGGGGGGCGGGTATTGATCATGGTCGGCTCCTCAAACGAGCATCAATCCAATGGCCATGCCGCCGCCAATGGCGAGCAGGCCGGGCAGGGCGTGGCGCGCCAGTTTTCCGCCACCGATGCTGAGGACCAGCCCGATCTTGAAGATCAGGTTGGCCATCAGCGCCAGCGTGACCGCGATCACGGCGTCGCCACTGATGACTTTTTCCAGGTTGAACATGCGCAGGGTGGATAGCACGCTGGCGTCGGCATCGGTCAGGCCGGAAACCAGCGCCACGATGTACAGGCCGCTGTTGCCGGCGACATCCTGCAGCCAGGCGGAGGCAAGCAGAACCACTGCATAGAGCAGGCCGAAGGAGATGGCCGTTTTCAGCTCGGTCGGATTCTTGACCTCGGGCATGGGCAGTTCGCCAGCGCTGGCCAGCGTTCGCCAGCTATATAGCGTCAGCGCGATGCCGGGAATGATGCCGCAGGCAAAAACAAGGGTGATCGGCCCGATCAGCTTGGGTGCCACGAGGCTGGAGACGATGCCGATCCGGATCATCACCATGATGTTGGCGATCAGGATGACGATGGCAGCCATGCGGGTCAGGTCGCTGTGGTCGCGGGCATGGCGGGAGAACATCATGGTCGTCGCGGTTGACGAGGCCAGGCCGCCGAAAATGCCGAGCATCGCCGCCCCATGGCGGGCGCCGACGATGCGCAATGCCAGGTAGCCGGCCAGCGCCAACCCGGAAATCAGCACGACCATCCACCAGATCTGTCGCGGATTGATCGCGTTGTATGGCCCGAAGTCATCGCTCGGCAAAATTGGCAGGATGACGAAGGACAGCACCGCAAACTGCAGGATGGAGTTGATGTCCTTCGGCGTCGTTCGCTCGCTGAACTGCTTCAGTTCGGCCTTGAAGTAAAGCAGCACGGTCGTGGTGATGGCAAGCATGACAGCCAGCGTGGCATAGCCAAACCAGACGGCAGCCCCGAGACCGTAGGTGACGACGACTGCCGCCTCGGAGGTGAAGCCGCGATACTGCTCCTCCTGCTGCGAGGAGAAATTGGAGGCGATCATTGCGCCGGCGATGACCAGCAGGCCGGCAGCGAGCAGCCAGGTGCTGCCGGAACGTTCCTCCAGCAGCGCAAACAGGCAACCGAGCATGGCGACCAGCGAGAAAGTGCGCAAGCCGGCGGCAGAGTCCGGGCGCCGTTCGCGTTCCATGCCGATCAGCAGACCGATGCCCAAGGCCGTTGCAAACGCCTTGACCGGTTCAACCAGTTCAGGGACCACGAAGCTCATGCGGATTCCTCTTTTCTCGTTGTTCTTCAGTAAAATTAAGCCATGCCACGACATTACGCAATCGTTCCTGCTGCCGGCAGCGGTTCCCGCTTCGGCGCCGAGAAGCCCAAGCAGTATCTTGACCTCCTTGGCCGCCCCCTGATTTTCCACACCTTGGCCGCCCTGACTGCTTGTCCGGAGATCGAACGGGTCTGGGTGGTACTGGCGCCGGATGATCCCTGGTGGCCGCGTTACGACTGGAGCGAACTCGGTTCCAAGCTCGAAACCGTGCGCTGCGGCGGAGCGACGCGGGCGGAGAGTGTGACCAACGGCTTGCGGGCGGCGGCGATGGTCGCTGCCGACGATGACTGGGTGCTGGTGCACGATGCGGCACGGCCCTGTCTTTCAGCCGCCATGCTCGATGCGCTGTTTGCCGAACTGGCCAGTGACCCGGTCGGCGGCATCCTGGCCGTGCCGGTCGCCGATACCTTGAAACGGGCCGATGCCGAGCAGCGCGTTGGCGCCACGGAACCCCGGGATGGCCTGTGGCAGGCGCAAACGCCGCAGATGTTCCGCTACGGCTTGCTCGGCGAGGCGCTGGAAAAGTGTCGTGATGTCACCGACGAAGCCGGTGCCATCGAGGCCATGGGCCTCAAACCCAGGCTGGTGCGCGGTGATTCGACCAATCTGAAAGTCACCTATCCGGCCGATCTTGCGCTGGCTGCGATGATACTGAGGGCACGCAAATGAATTTCCGCGTCGGGCAGGGCTACGATGTGCACAAGCTGGTCGAGGGCCGCAAGTTGATCCTTGGCGGTGTCGAGATTCCGCATCCGACCGGGCTGCTCGGCCATTCCGACGCCGATGCGCTGCTCCATGCGATCACCGATGCGCTGCTTGGTGCGGTTGCACTGGGCGACATCGGCCGCCATTTCCCGGACACCGATCCACGCTACAAGGGCGCCGACAGCCGTGTCCTGCTGCGTGCTGCCGTTGCCCTGCTTGCCGAACGAAATTGGCGGCCGGTCAATGTCGATGCGACGTTGATCGCCCAGCAGCCGAAGCTGGCTCCGCATGCCGCCGCGATGGTCGCCAATGTGGCCGCCGATCTCGGCATCGCGACCGATTGCGTCAATATCAAGGGCAAGACCAACGAACGCCTGGGCTATCTAGGGCGCGAGGAAGCGATCGAGGCGCAGGCGGTAGTGCTGGTGGAACGTGTCGGCTGAAGGCAGGCCAGAACAAACGCAACGGCCGGCAACGGCCAGAGTTTTTTCGCTCTTTGGCCGCCGGCCGATGTGGCCGACCGACTCGCCGAAATAGCCGCCAACGCGGCGGCCAACTTTGGCGGACGAGCGACACGCTGCAATACCATCCATCTGACGCTGGCTTTCCTTGGCGAAGTGCCGGAGTCTCGCCTGGCGGAACTTTGTGCCTTGGCCGATAGCGTTCAGGGGCCATCCTTCACCATGGTCCTCGACCGGCTGGGCTACTGGCGGCATAACCATCTGTTGTGGGCAGGTTCTCAGGCTCCGGTAGCGCCGCTTGGTGAACTGGTCAGTTGCTTGCGAAGTGTCCTGGCCAATGCCGGTTTCAAGGTCGATGCCGAGCGGCAGGGTTTCGTGCCCCATGTCACGCTGGTCCGCAAAGTTCCGGCCAATGCCGGATTGTTGGAAAACCATCAGTTTCCGTCGTTCGAATCATTGGCTTGGCGTGCCGATCGCTTTGTTCTGGTCCGCTCCCGATTATCGTCTTCAGGGTCGGAGTATCTGATTCTCCGGGAGTTTTCTTTGTCATAAATGACAAAGAGTTATTTTTGTCATAAAAATAATTCGACAGAGGCCACGCTCAGGGTCTAAAGTTTCCCGGACAGATGTCGGTAACAAGCTGGATGACAGACGACACAATCAATTCCACGTATCCAGAAAACTGGGTATGGAAATAAAGGGGGAGTTCTTTTGGGGGCGATCGGCCGGTCGGAAATTACGGCAAGCTTGAAGGTGCTGCTGATTGAAGCAAGTGGTCGCGATGGCCAGCGATTGCTCGATGCCCTGCAGGGTTGCGGGCAGTCGGTAAAGACGCGTCAGCTTGCCCAACGTGCAGAACTGGTAGAGGCTTTGCGCGATGAAGCGTGGGATGTGGCGCTTCTTAGTTGCTCGCTCGCGGAACTGCCAGCCACGGAGGCCGTTGCCTTGTTTGGCGAACTGGCTCCACGTGTCCCGGTAATCCTGACCGTTGAACGGGGGGCTCAGGAATTTCCCTTCGAATTGCTCGAAAAAGGGGCTTGCGATTTTGTCTTCAAAAGCAACCCGGCCCGCTTGCTTGCTGTCATCGAGCGCGAATGCGCCAATGTCAGTCTGTCGCGTGAAGAGCGGAAAGCCCTGGTCAGCCCGGAACGCATCGAGCAGATCGATGAAGGAGTCGCCCGTTTTTTCCAGTTGGCCAGCAATATTCCCGAATGCTACTGGCTGACCGATGCGGCAACCCAGCGTGTGACCTATGTCAGTACGGGCTACGAGCAGATCTGGGGCCGCCATGTCGAAGCGCTTTATGCGGATTCGCTCGACTGGCTGAAGTACGTTCATCCGGATGACTGCGACCGGGTTCTGGCAGCGGCTCGCAGGCATCGGCTGGGCGGGCTGGACATCAAGTTTCGCGTTCAGCGCCCCGGCGATGTCCAGTGCTGGCTGCATGCCCGAAATTTTCCGGTACGTGACGAGGAGGGCAGTATCGTCAGCGTTGGCGGGGTTGCCACCGATATCACCAACCTGCTCGCCGACAAATGGAAGTCTCCCCAATTCACGCATTTTGATACGCTGACGGCACTTCCCAACCAGTTGATGTTCTACGACCAGGTGCAGCGGATGATTGCGCTGTCCAGGCGCAAGAACCTGCCACTGGGCCTGATGGTGGTCGATATCGATCGCTTTCGTCAGCTCAACCAGACGCTGGGCCATACCTCGGGTGACGAGTTGCTGCGTCAGGTCGCTGGCCGGCTTTCCGGCTCCTTGCGTGAATCGGACATTCTGGGGCGCCTGGGGGCGGACGTCTTTGGCATTCTCCTGCCGGATGTGGCCGATACCCAGCAGGCGAGCATCGTCGCTCGCCGGATCATCGATACCTTGATCATGCCGGTCCGTGTCGCTGGTCAGGATGTTTTTGCGACGGCCGGGGTTGGCATCGTCTTCTACCCGCAGGACGGCGAGGATGTGCACGAACTGGTGAGCAACGCCGAGATTGCCGGTCGTCACGCCAAGAGTCTGGGGCGCAACAGCTACCAATACTATTTTTCCGGCATGCACGAAGACATCCGGGAGCGGATGTTCCTGGAGATCGACTTGCGCAACGCCACTTTGCGCAACGAGTTCGTGCTCTATTACCAGCCCAAGGCCAGTTGCGCCGATGGCCGGATTACCGGTACCGAGGCCTTGCTGCGCTGGCAGCATCCGAAACGCGGAATCGTGCCGCCGGACCAGTTCATTCCCTTGCTTGAGGAAACCGGGCTGATTGTTCAGGTGGGGCGCTGGGTGCTTGAGGAAGCCTGCCGGCAGGCCGTCGAATGGCAGGCCGCCGGGTTGAATATCCCCAGTGTTTCGGTGAACCTGTCGGCCCGGCAATTGCAAGCTGAAACCTTGTTGATGGACGTTGCGGCAACCCTGGACAAAACGGGACTCAAGGCCGCCTGCCTCGATCTGGAAATTACCGAGAGCATGCTGATGGACAACGCCGACATGGCGATCCATACGCTATCGGCCCTGAAGAAAATGGGCGTCACGATTTCGCTCGATGATTTCGGTACCGGCTATTCGAGCCTGGCCTACCTGAAACGCTTCCCACTCGATGCCGTCAAGGTCGATCGCTCTTTCGTGCAGGACATCGCCGCCGATTCGGATGACGCCTCGATCACCCGGGCCGTGATCACCATGGCTCATCACCTGAAGCTCAAGGTAGTGGCTGAAGGTGTCGAAACACCGGAGCAACTGGCGCTGCTCATTTCGCATCAGTGCGATGTCATCCAGGGCTATTTCTTCTCGCGGCCGCTGCCGGCGCCGGGCATGACCGATCTGTTGACCACGGACCAGCGACTGCCGGCCAACCTGCTATGTTCCGGGACGCGCAAGCCAATGGCCCTGTTTGTGGCCGTCGATGGCTTTGGAGAGGTCATTTCGACCCTGATCAGGGCAGGACACCGGGTTTGTACCGCCCCCGACATTCAGGGGGCGCTGCAGTGGTTTTCCGGGAATCTGGTCGATGTGCTGGTTTGTGGCGCGCCGCGCAAGGGTTTCAATGCCGAGGAGCTGATCCGGCAGGCGGCTGAGCTGCAGCCGCGCTGCGAGCGCATCCTGCTGGCCGACAGCAAACAATGGAATCGCAAGCCAGTCGCCGAATTGAGCAGTTCCGGGCTGGTTCATCGGGTCATCCATCTGCCGGTCGAGGCCGATGCCTTCCAGTTGGTCGTCGAGGAAACCTTGAGCCGGCGACATATTTCGGATGAATACAGCCGTCTGTCGCATGAAGTCGAGGTCGTTGAGCGGCAACTGGTGCGCATCGAGGAAGATCGCCGTCGTCTACTCGATGAAAATCAGGCGCTGCAGGTTCAGGAGCGGCAGGGTTATCGCATTTTGCAGGGAGTCCTTGCCGAATTGCCCTTGGCGGTCATCGGGGTCGATGAGAACGGCCTGATTGCCCTGGCCAATGACGCCGCACTTGAGCAGTTTGTCCGGCGTAGTCTGCTTCCCGGTGCGGTGCTGCATCAGGTGTTGCCCGAGGTGGCAAGTCTTGCTGAAAATGGCACGCTGAGTATCGATGGCATTTCCTATTCATGCCGCTCGCGTCAGCTCAGTCTCGACGAAACCAGGATCGGACGCCTTCTGCTGCTCGAAGAGATCACACAATGAAAATCAAGGAAACCCTGCCCATCAGCGAAGCTTTGCCGGGAATGCATCTGGCCGATGCGCTCACGGATGATGCCGGACGTGTCTTGGTGCCCGGTGGTACGGCATTGACTGAAAGCTTGCTGCAGAGCCTTGTCCGCCGAAATATTGCTGAACTGCGCATCGAACGGGACGTCGAGGACGATCCGGTGGCTGCCCTGGCGCGTCGGGAGAAAGTCGAAGAGATGCTGGACCATCGCTTTCGCCAGGCCGGTGATAGCCCGGGGGCGAAATTGCTATACCAGGCAATATTCGATTTTTCGCTGGAGCACCGGGTATGAGCACGCTTCAGTCCGAACAGATCGTTGCCCGGCTGAAGGCACTGCCGGCACTGCCAACGGTGGTTGCCGAGTTGCTGGCGTCGTTTGGCAATGAAGAGGTCGATATCGGCAGGCTGGCCCAGCAGATATCCCATGATCAGGCGCTGACCGCGCGCCTGCTCCGGGTCGCCAATTCTTCGTTCTACGGGCTGCAAAGCCGCATATCGACAATCAACGAAGCGGTGGTTGTCCTGGGCTTTCGGGCCGTGCGCAGCATGGTGCTGGCCGTTGGTGTGAGCGGCGTTTTTCGAGCCGACCAATGCCCGGGTTTCGATCCGCAGTTGTATATCCGGCATTGTGTCGGTGTTGGCTTGACGGCCCGGGCACTGGCCCGGGTGACTGGCCGAAATCCTGAACTGGCCTTCACCGGGGGCATCCTGCACGACATCGGCGAGCTGGTGCTGGCCACCTGCTTCCCCGAGCAGTACGCCAAGGCACTGGCCTATCGGGAGTTGCACGATTGCACGCCGGTCGCTGCCGAGCGCGACATTCTCGGTCTGGATCATGCCGTCGTCGGCGGCCTGCTGGCTGACACCTGGCGTTTTCCCCCTTCGCTGTATTCAGCCGTGGCTGAACATCATTCACCCTCAGCGGCCACCGCCGATTCGTTGGCCGACCTGATTCACCTCGCCGATAGCATCGCCCATGGCCTGGGCCTGGCGCAGGCCGCCAGCGAAATGGTGATGCCGGTGGATCAGACTGCCTGGCAGCGGCTGGGGCTGGATGGCGAAAAAATCGCCGGAATCCTGCCGCAGATCGTCAAGGAAATGGACGAAACCTGTCAGGCGTTCAGTGCCTGATCGGTAACGACAGGCGGGCCAGCAAACCACCCCCGGGATTCGCTGACAGATCGAGATGCCCGTCGTGCAGGCGAGCGATCCGCTCGACGATGGCCAGTCCCAGCCCGGTTCCCGTCGCATTGGTGCGCGCGCTTTCCAGGCGTGTGAAGGGGCGCTTCAGGCGTTCGATTTCTGCAGGCGGTACGCCCGGCCCGCGATCGCCAATTTCTATTTGAATTTGACCAGCGACCGCCGTCGCTTTCAGGGTGATTTCTCCGCCGCCGTATTTGGCGGCGTTGTCGATCAGATTGGTGATGGCGCGGGTGATGGCTTTGGGGCGCATCATCGCTTCCGGCAGAGGCTGGATGTCGGTGACGATCTGCCGGCCGACATAGGCCTGGCGCTCGGCCAGACCCGAGAGCAGGGCGGAGAGATCAGTCGGGGCAGGCGCTTCCCCGGACTCGGTGCGGGCGTAATCCATGAACTGGGAAATCACGGCCTCCATCTGCTCGATGTCGGAAACCACGGCCTGGCGGGCGCCATCGTCGGCAATGCTCATTTCTGCCTCGAGGCGCAAGCGGGTCAACGGTGTGCGCAAGTCATGAGAAATACCGGCCAGCACTTCGGAGCGGTCCTTTTCGTGCCGTTGCAAATCGGCGGCCATCGTATTGAAAGCGGTGGCCAGCCGGCTCAGTTCCTCGGCCCCATCTTCCGGCAAGGGGGCGGGTATCTGGCCCCGGCCGACTGTTTCGGCTGACTCGGCCATCGCTTTCAACGGCCGGCTGATGCGTGAGGCAATCAGCCAGGCAACCGCCATGGCCAGGACGATGGCGAGCAGTCCCCAGGCCAGCCAGTGGCTGGCAATACTCCGGGCAGCCCGGTCACGCGAGAGCACCAGCCAGTACTCTTCATCGTCGGCATCGTCGAGCCGGAAGCTGACCCAGAATCCGGATACGCCATCGACGCTGGCGGCGACACGGGTGTGATCGCCCAGCCGGGAAATCAGTTCGCGCTGCAGCAACCGGAAAAAGCGGGAATCGGGCATCGCCTCGATCTGGTCTTCCGGTTCGGCCGGCAGCAGGCGAATGCCCTCGCGGGTTGAAAACTCGGTGAACAGACCCAGGCGTTTTTCCGGCGCGGCGGCAAACAGCGAAGCACGGATCAGGTTGACCGCCGAAGCCGCCAACTGGGCGGTTTCCCGGGCGCGCGGTTCGGCGTCGATATAACGAAACAGGCTCAGCCAGGCGGCCGTGGTCAGCAGCACCAGCAAGGCCAAGAGCAGGAAGGTGCGCGCCAGCAGCGTGCGCGGCATTGGCATCAGTCGCGCGCAGCGCCGTCCGGCACGAAAACGTAGCCGAAGCCCCAGACCGTCTGCAGATAGCGCGGCTGGGCCGGGTCGGTTTCGATCAGTTTGCGCAGGCGGGAGACCTGGACGTCAATGGCGCGGTCGAACGGCCCTTGCTCACGGCCGCGGGCCAGCGACATCAGCTTGTCACGGGAAAGCGGCTGGCGCGGGTGCTGAAGCAACACTTTCAGCACGGCAAATTCGCCGGTCGTCAGTGCCTGTAGTTCATCGCCACGCTTCAGCGTACGAGCCGCAAGATCGACTTCGATGTTGCTGAAGGTGATCGTTTCCGGCTCGTCTTCCGGCGCACCAGGCGGTTTGCTGCCCTGGCGACGCAGCACGGCGTGGATGCGGGCGAGCAGTTCGCGCGGGTTGAAAGGTTTGGGCAGGTAGTCGTCGGCACCCATTTCGAGGCCGACAATGCGATCCACCTCATCGCCCTTGGCGGTCAGCATGATGATCGGCGTCTGGTCGCCCTGACCGCGCAGGCGGCGGCAGATGGTCAGGCCGTCTTCACCCGGCATCATCAGGTCGAGCACGATCAGGTGGTAATGCTCGCGGCTGCGCAGCTTGTCCATCTGCTGGCCATCAGCCGCGGCCTTGACCTCGAAGCCCTGTTCGCCCAGATAGCGGACCAGCAGGTCGCGCAGGCGGGCGTCGTCATCGACGACAAGAATATGGTGGTGTTGGTGTTGTTCGCTCATGCTGGCAAGGATAAGGGCACACAGTGAATGAATCGCGGCAAATGGTAACAAGGATTGTCGGAGGCCGGCCGGGAAACATATTCTTACACTTCCAGCCGCTTGCCTGTCGCTGAGCGATGGACAATGATCACATCCGAATCCCGTGTGTATTTACCGCCATGAAACGTCGTCTTGCCCTTTCCCTGTTGCTGCTGAGCCTGCTTGGCTCGGTGGGCAACGTATGGGCTCAGGGGCATTGGCGTGATCTGCCGCCGGACGAGCGCCGCCAGCTACGCCAGCAGATGCGCGAGCATTGGCAGCAGGACAGGGAAAACCGCCGTGAAGAAGGGCCTCCGCCACGCTGGCGCGATCTGCCGCCGGAAGACCGGCGCCGCCTGCGCGATGAAATGCGCGAACAACGCGGCTGGCCGGATCAACGCGAAGGGCGTGGCGGTGGCCGTGGCTGGCGTCGAGATTGAATCCCGGTCGGGCCAGCGCTCCGGTAAAATGTAGGCCCATGTTGATCCTTGCTCTCGAAACCTCCACCGATCTTGGCTCCTGCTCGCTTTGGCGTGATGGCGCGGTCTCCGAGCGCATTTGTCCTTCGGGCAAACCGCATTCCGAAACATTGCTGCCGCTGGTTCGTGAGCTGTTGCTCGAAGCCGGCGTAAAAATTGGGCAACTCGATGCCATCGCCTTCGGTGTCGGCCCCGGCGCCTTTACCGGCTTGCGTATCGCCTGCGGGGCGGCACAGGGTTTGGCGGTCGCCGCCAATGTGCCGTTGATCCCGGTAACCAGTCTGGAAACGATGGCTGCCATGGCTGGCGCGGAACGCGTACTGGCTTTGCTCGATGCGCGCATGGGCGAGGTCTATTCGGGCTCCTACCGGCTGACCGAGGCTGGCTACATGTTGAAAGGGGAGATTCGTGTTTCGGCGCCGGCCGACGTGAGCCTGCCGGCCGAATCCGGCTGGGTCGCCTGTGGCAATGCGATCACTGCCTATCCTGTCCTGGCGGAACGCTTGAGCGCAGCCGGCATCGCCGTGCAATCTGCCGTCGTGCCCACTGCCGCTGTCGTGGCGCAACTGGCTGTAGCGCGGGCAACCCGGGGTGAGGGGCTCGATGCGGCGCTGGCTGCGCCGCTCTACGTGCGCGACAAGGTGGCCAAGACGGTGGCGGAACGGCTCAGTGAGGGCGGTCGGGCGTGAGCGGATTGAAGATTGCCGCCGAATTTTTCCCGATGAACGAGCGTGACCTCGACGCGGTCGCCGCGCTTGAGGCGAGCCTGCAGATTTTCCCCTGGTCGCGTGGTAATTTCGAGGATTCGCTGACCGCCGGTTACAGTGTCTGGGTCTTGCGCCTGGGCGGTGACCTGATTGGGTTTTCGGTGGTGATGTCGGTCATTGATGAGGCGCATCTGCTCAATATCGGCGTTTGCAAGCGTTACCAAGGGCAGGGCTACGGCGCCAGAATGCTGCGCCACGCGATGGAATGCGCCCGGCTGGGCGGTGCCGCCAAGCTGTTTCTCGAGGTTCGGCCATCCAATGAGCGAGCGGTCGAGCTCTATCGACATTTCGGCTTTCGCCAGATCGGCACCCGCAAGGGCTATTATCCGGCGGTGGTCGGGCGTGAGGACGGCCTGATTTTTGACAAGGAACTGGCATGAGTTTGAGCCGCGAGCAGATGCTGGTCGAGATGGGCATTTCCCCGATCTGGGTGTTGCGCGATTCCACGCCGCCAGCTTCGGTGCCTGAATCAGCTCCGGAGATCGAAGTCAATATCGAAGCAGTGGCGGCTCCGCTCGTTGAAGAGCCTGCTGCTCCCGTGCCGCCTCTGGCTCATCAGCCCCGTTCGCCGGCAACAGCCGTTGATACGCTGGATTGGCCGGCTTTGGCGCGGCAGGTCGCCGAGTGCCGGGCCTGTCCCTTGTGCGAACAGCGCAAGCAGGCCGTGCTGGGCGTTGGCGATACCCATCCGGAGTGGTTGTTCATTGGTGAGGGCCCGGGCGCCGAAGAGGATGTCAAGGGCGAACCCTTCGTTGGTCAGGCTGGTAAGTTGCTCGACAACATGCTGGCTTCGCTCGACATCGCCCGCGGTAACCGGGTTTATATCGCTAACGCGGTCAAGTGCCGGCCGCCCGGCAACCGCACGCCAGAGGCTGCCGAAATGGCCGCCTGCTGGCCTTATCTCGAACGCCAGATTGCCCTGCTCAAGCCCAAGGTCATCGTGTTGCTCGGCAAGGCAGCGGTCCATGCATTGCTGCATGACGATAAATCGCTGGCTTCCTTGCGGGGCAAACGTTTTGAGTTCGCGGGCATTCCGGTCGTCGTGACCTATCACCCGGCCTATCTGCTGCGCAATCTGCCGGACAAGGCCAAGGCCTGGGAAGACCTGTTGTTTGCGCGCCGCACCCTGCGCGAGCAGATGACGCCAGAACTGCCGTTCTAGTGGTGCGCTGAGTCGTCCAGGTGCTGGACGTCGTCCTGCGCCGCCTGGTTGGCGAAGTGGCGCTGGCGGATGATGTACATCAGGCCACTGACGAATATCCCGAACATGGTGACGACCCAGTAGATCGACAGGTCCATCTTGATCATCAGGTAATACAGCCCGGTCATGATCAGGATGGAGATGTTTTCGTTGAAGTTCTGGACGGCGATCGAGTGGCCGGCACCCATCAGGATGTGGCCGCGATGCTGGAGCAGGGCGTTCATCGGCACGACAAAAAAGCCCGACAGGCCGCCGATGATGATCAATAGCGGAACAGCCAGCCACAACGAATTGACGAAGTTCATGACCAGCACGATCAGACCCATGGCGATGCCGAGCGGGATGACGCGAACCGACTTGCGCAGCGTGATGTACTTGGCGGCGATGATCGCGCCAGCGGCAACGCCAACGGCGACAACCCCCTGCAGCATCGAGGATTTGGACAGGTCAAGACCGAGCGCGACCTCTGACCACTTGATTACGATAAACTGCAGCGTCGCTCCGGCTCCCCAGAACAGCGTGGTGACCGCCAGCGAGATTTGACCGAGTTTGTCGCGCCAGAGCAGGGCCAGGCAGTGATTGAATTCGTGGATCAGGAAGATCGGGTTTTTCTTCAACTGCTTGTGGTCCACCCCGGTGTCCGGGACGTACAGGTTGAAGATGGCGGCCAGGACGTAAAGCACGGCAACGACGGAGAGTGCCATTTCGCCGATCGTATCGACGCCGGTATCGATCAGCGGAAAATCAAAGGACAGCAGGTGCTGGGCCACTTCCGGGCGGATCAGCGTGCCGCCGATCACCACGCCGAGAATGATGGCGCCGACGGTCAGGCCTTCGATCCAGCCATTGGCGACGACGAGCAGGCGATGTGGCAGGTATTCGGTCAGGATGCCGTACTTGGCCGGCGAGTAGGCAGCGGCGCCGAGACCGACCACGGCATAGGCCACCAGCGGGTGGGCACCGAAGAACATCATGCTGCAGCCGACGATCTTGATGCTGTTGCTGATGAACATCACCCGCCACTTGGGCATCGAGTCGGCAAAGGCGCCGACGAAGGCGGCCAGCACGACATAGGAAACGGTGAAGAATGTCTTGAGGAGCGGTTCGTATTCCGACGGCGCGTGCATCTCGCGCAGGGCGGCGATAGCGGCAATCAGCAGGGCGTTGTCGGCCAGCGCGGAAAAAAACTGCGCGGCCATGATGATGTAGAAGCCGAACGGCACGAAATATTTGTCTCTTATATGACTTTGGGCGAGGTTTATACCACGCTCAGAATTGGGCGCAAGGCTTGCGCGGTTGTCGTTGTTGTGCATGATCCGGCCTTGCTGACTGAAAGGCTGGAGTTTGTGTCGAGACGGTTAAGGGGTGATGACAGCAGGCGGACGCGCCGGTCGATGTGAAATTCTGGGCAAAATTGATGTTGCCGCCCGGAAACGGCGCGGAATGTGATTGAATATCGGCCGCACACCATCGGGGAGAAAGATCATGGCTGACCGGCGTTTGCAGGTCTTTCATGCCGTCGCCAAACATCTGAGTTTTACGCGGGCTGCCGACGCGCTGTTCATGACGCAGCCGGCAGTGACCTTTCAGATCAAGCAACTGGAAGAGCAGTACAGCACGCGCCTGTTCGAACGGCGGCACGGCAGCATTTCGCTGACCCCGGCCGGTGAGCTGGTGCTCTCCTACGCCGAGCGGATTCTGGCGCTGTCCGATGAAATGGATATCCGCCTCGGCGAGATGACCGGCGAGATGCGCGGCCCGTTGCTGGTCGGCGCCAGCACGACGATCGCCGAGTTCATGCTGCCGCGCGTGCTCGGTGAGTTCAATGCGCTTTATCCGCAGGTCAGGGCTCGCCTGATCGTCGCCAACTCCGAAAGCATCGAGAGCCGGGTGGCTGAGCATACGCTCGACATTGGCTTGATCGAAGTGCCGGCCAAATTGAGTGGCCTGACCAGCCAGATCTGCTGCGAGGACGAGTTGCGGGTGATCTGTGCGCCGGACTACCCGCTGGCCGGCATGAAATCGGTCAGCCCGAAGGTGTTGGCCGAGTACGAATTCATCTCGCGCGAACCGGGCTCCGGGACACGGGAAATCACCGATGCCTATTTCAGGAATCACAAGATCCAGCCGGAAGATCTGAAGATGCAGATGGAGCTGGGCAGTCCGGAAGCGCTGAAAGGGGTCGTCTCGACCGGCCTGGGATTCGCCATCGTGTCGCGGGCTGTGGTTGAAAAGGAAACGCAGCTTGGTGAGCTCGTTGCCATTCCGCTCAATCCGGTACTGAAGCGCAGCCTGTACCTTGTTTTCCCCCAGGACCGCTTCCAGTCCCGGTTGAGTGCAACCTTCATCGATTTTGCCAAACGCAAGCTGAAAGAACTGGCTTTATGAAAACTTCGCGTCCCATCCGCGCGCGCATCGCGCCGGCGGCGATTCTTCACAACTATCGACTGGCCAAGCGCCATGCTCCCGGCTCGAAAGCCTGGGCTGTCATCAAGGCCAATGCCTATGGTCATGGTCAATGGCGGGCGGTCGAAGCCCTGCGTGGCGAGGCTGATGGGTTCGCCATGCTGGAATGCGAAAACGCAGTCGCCCTGCGCGAGGCGGGGGTGACCCAGCCCATTCTGCTGTTGGAGGGGGTTTTCAGTGCGCGCGACGTGCGTGCTGTCATCGAGCACCGGCTGACCAGCGTCATTCACTGCCTCGACCAGTTGGAGTTGCTGGTCCGCAACGGCAAGTTCGATACCCCGATCTCTTTGTGTCTGAAACTCAACACCGGCATGAACCGGCTTGGCTTCACGGCGGCGACGCTGCCCAAGGCCTGGGAAATCCTGCAGCAATTGCCGCAGATCGATATCACCCTGATGACCCACTTTGCAGAAGCCGATGGCGAGCGAGGCGTGAGCTGGCAACTCGACCGGTTTCGCCAGCTGGCCGGAGATTGGTCCGGCCCCGTCAGCCTTGGCAACTCGGCTGCCATCCTGCGTCACGCCGAGGCGCACGGCGACTGGGTTCGGCCGGGCATCATGCTTTATGGGGCCAGCCCGTTCGCCGATCAAAGCGCGACTGAGCTGGGTTTGCAGCCGGTGATGACGCTGGAGAGTGCCATCATCGGCGTGCAGCAACTGGCGGCTGGCGATCAGGTCGGTTATGGCGGAACCTTCACGGCAGACCAACCGATGCGCATCGGCGTCGTCGCCTGCGGTTATGCCGACGGTTATCCGCGTCATGCCCCGAGCGGTACGCCGATCGCCGTCATGGGCCGGCCGACGCGGACGATCGGCCGCGTGTCGATGGATATGATGGCCTGTGACCTGACCGATATCCCGGAAGCGGGCATCGGTTCTCCGGTAACGCTGTGGGGCCAGGGGCTTGCCGGCAACGTGCCGGCGGATGAAGTGGCCACCGCAGCCGGGACCATTGCCTACGAACTCTTCTGTGCCGTGGCGCCGCGCGTGCCGGTGGTGGTGGATGGGGCCAATGTGGCTGAGCGAACATAATGGCCAAAGTCAAAACCATTTACTCCTGTACCGAATGCGGAGCGACCAGTCCGAAGTGGCAGGGGCAGTGTCCCGGTTGCAATGACTGGAACACGCTGGTTGAAACGGTGGCCGAAAAGGCGCCCACCAACAGCCGTTTCGAATCACTGGCCCCGACGGCCAGGTTGCAGAATCTGTCGGAGATCGAAGCGCGGGAAGTCGAGCGGATTGCTACCGGCATTAGCGAGTTCGACCGGGCGCTGGGCGGTGGACTGGTTCATGGCGGTGTCGTGCTGATCGGTGGCGACCCGGGGATCGGTAAAAGTACGCTGCTCTTGCAGGCACTGGCGCATCTTTCGCTCGAAAACAAGGTGCTCTATGTCAGCGGTGAGGAATCGGGCGAGCAGGTCGCGCTGAGAGCTCGCCGCCTGGGGCTGGATAGCCGTCGCCTGCAATTGATGGCCGAGATCAATCTCGAACGCATCCTTGCCACCCTGCAGGCGGAAAAGCCCGTTGTTGCCGTGATCGACTCGATTCAGACCCTGTGGTCCGATCAGCTGTCCAGTGCGCCGGGTTCGGTGGCGCAAGTCCGCGAATGCGCGGCGCAACTGACGCGTCTGGCCAAGCAGGCTGGCATCACGGTGATTCTGGTCGGTCATGTGACGAAGGAGGGCGCCCTGGCCGGGCCGCGTGTGCTTGAACATATCGTCGACACCGTGCTCTATTTCGAAGGCGACACGCATTCCAGCTTCCGACTGGTGCGGGCCTTCAAGAACCGTTTCGGCGCTGTCAATGAGTTGGGTGTCTTTGCCATGACCGAAACCGGGCTGAAGGGGGTCAGCAACCCGTCGGCCCTGTTCCTGTCGCAGCATGGACAGGATGTGGCCGGTTCCTGCGTGATGGTGACGCAGGAGGGGACGCGCCCTCTGCTGGTTGAAATCCAGGCCCTGGTCGATACCTCGCATGGCAACCCGCGGCGTCTGACTGTCGGACTCGACCCGCAGCGCCTGGCCATGCTGCTGGCCGTCTTGCATCGGCATGCCGGTATTGTCTGTTTCGATCAGGATGTATTCGTGAACGCGGTCGGTGGGGTCAAGATTACTGAGCCGGCTGCCGATCTGGCTGTGCTGCTATCGATCACATCTTCATTAAAAAACAAGCCACTGCCATCGAAACTTATTGTGTTTGGTGAAGTTGGGCTGGCCGGAGAAATCCGTCCGGCCCCGCGTGGTCAGGAACGACTGAAGGAAGCCGCCAAACTCGGATTTACCCGTGCCCTGATCCCGGAGGCGAATCGTCCCAAGCAGGCGATTCCCGGCATGGAGGTCATTGCAGTCAAGCGCGTCGAGGAGGCGGTGGCGCGGATACGCGAGATGGAATAAGCTGGCGGGGTATCCCTTTCGGCATATATGTTCAATCTTTCGCGCTATTTCTCGACGGTCAGTTTTATCCTCATCGTGTTGGCAGCGGGGGTACTTGGCCCGTTGTACCAGCGGCTCTCCTTGCTCCAGTTGCAGAATCTGGCCGAGAGCCGGAATGTCGCGATGGCGCAGGTTTTCCAGAATTCATTGCAGGCGCCGTTGGCGTCGCTGATCGGTGATGCGGTCGGGCGGGATATCCACTCTCTCCAGCTCTCGGATGAGACCCGCCACCTTCAAGCCAGTGTGCTTGACCTGATGCGCAACACGGCGGTGATCAAGATCAAGGTGTACAACCGCCTGGGCAACACGATTTTCTCGACCGATTCTGGGCAGATCGGCGAGAGCAAGCTTGAGAATGCCGGCTTCCGGACGGCAATCAACGGCGCAATCACCAGCGAACTGACCCATAGAAACACGATCGATACCTTCGAAGGGCGTTTGGTCGAGGTCGATGTGCTGTCGAGCTACATTCCCATTGTTGGCAAAGACCGTTCGGTCGAGGGCGTTTTCGAGCTTTACCAGAACGTCACGCCTTTCGTCGCCCAATTGAATCGCAACCTGTGGTGGGTGACGGCTGGCGTGGTGCTGGTATTTGCCGCGCTCTACCTGATGCAGTTCCTCGTTGTCCGGCGGGCTCAGGGCATTCTTGAAGATCAGGAAGGGCGGATCAAGGCAGCACGAGATACCCTGGAAATCCAGGTGGCGGCCCGTACCGAGGAGTTGAAGCGGACCAACAGCCAGCTTGAGGGTGAAATCTCCGAGCGGCGGCAGGCACAAAGCAAGCTCAATTATCTGGCCTACCACGACCCGCTGACCGGACTGGCCAATCGTCGCTGTTTCATCGAACGACTGGAAGAAAGCCTCAGGGAAACCGCCCGCCACGGTGAGCGGCTGGCGGTCCTGTTTATCGATCTCGACCAGTTCAAGCAGGTCAATGACTCGCTCGGGCATGGCGTCGGTGACGAACTGCTGGTTTCGGTGGCGGCACGGCTTTCCGAGCACGTTCGCCTGATTGACATGCTGGCTCGCCTGGGTGGCGACGAATTCATCTGCCTGATGGAAGCGGTGCGCGATGAGGACGAGGTCGAGCTTCTGGCCCGCGAAATCCTCGGCGCCTTCGAATACCCGTTCAAGCTGGGTGATCACGAGTTGTACCTGACGGCCTCGGTCGGCATCAGCCTTTGCCCTGCTGATGCGCATAGTGTCCTCGACCTGATGCGCAATGCCGATACGGCCATGTATCGGGCCAAGATGCTTGGTCGCGGCAATTTCCATTTTTATACGGCCGAAATGACCCGTGAGGCGCAGGAACGCATCCAGATGGAGAACCTGCTGCGGCGTGCCCTCGACAACGGTGAACTGTCGGTGCACCTCCAGCCGCAGGTTGAGGCCAGGAGCGGCCAGCTGGTCGGCGCCGAGGCCCTGGTTCGCTGGAACAGCCCTGAGCTTGGCCTGGTCATGCCGATGCGCTTCATTCCACTGGCTGAGGATTCGGGTCTGATTGTCGGCCTGGGTAACTGGGTCTTGCGCGAAACCTGCCGCCAGTTCATGCAATGGCGGATGAGCGGATTCGAGTTGCCGCAGGTGTCGGTCAATCTTTCGGTCAAGCAATTGGAACGCCCCGAGTTCATCGATGTGCTTGGCGAAATACTCGATGAAACCGGCATGGACCCGACTTGCCTGAAGCTGGAGCTGACCGAGTCCGTGGTCATGGCGGTCGGTGACGCTTTCACGCCGCTTGAGCGCCTGCGCGATCTGGGCATCAGTCTGGCGCTGGACGATTTTGGCACCGGCTATTCGTCGCTCAGTTACCTGAAGATGCTGCCGGTCCAGCAATTGAAGATTGACCGCTCTTTTGTCGAGGGCATCGGCCGGAATACCGGCGACGAGGCGATCATCCGGACCATCATGGAACTGGCCAGGAGTCTCGGCTTCGAGGTCGTGGCCGAAGGGGTTGAAACCGTTGAACAAGCGGACTTTCTGGCCGCGCTCGGCTGTGAGCAGCTACAAGGCTATCTCCATGGCAAGGCGGTCGCACCGGCCGAGTTTCGCGCCCGCTGGTCGGTTGGCCCATGATTTCGGCACTTGCCTGGCGTCTGCTTGGTCGGGAATTGCGTTCGGGTGAATTACGGCTGCTCTTCGCTGCGCTGGCCGTTGCCGTCGCCGCCGTAACCGCTGTCGGTTTCTTTGCCGACCGCGTTCGTCAGGGCTTGCAGCGTGAGGCACGGCAAATGATGGGCGGCGATCTTGTCCTGATCTCCGACCATCCGTTACCCGAGAGCTACCTTGCCGAGGTTCGCCAGCGCGGGCTGCAACTGGCTGAAACGCTGGTCTTTCCCAGTATGGTCATTGCTCAGGGGCAGGCGCAGCTGGCCGATATCAAGGCGGTCAGCACCAGCTATCCGCTGCGCGGCAAGCTGGCCGGCAGTCAGCGGGCCGGCGAGGGCGGCTTGCTGCTTGAAGAAGGACCGGTGCCGGGCACAGTCTGGCTCGATGAACGCCTGTCATCTGTCCTGAATGCCATCCCCGGCGATACCGTCACGGTGGGTAGCCAGCAGTTGCGGGTCGGGGCCATCCTGACGCGTGAACCGGATCGCGGCATCAATTTCTTCAGTCTGGCACCGCGCCTGATGATGCATATCGATGACATTCCGGCGACCGGGCTGGTCCAGTTTGGGGCGCGGGTTCGCTACAACCTGCTGGTGGCCGGCGAGGAGCGGGCGATCAAAGGCTATCAGGGCTGGCTTATGCCGCAGCTTTCGCGCGGCGAGCGGCTGGAGGATGCACGAAATTCCCGCCCGGAAATCCGCAATGCCCTCGACCGGGCCGAACGTTTCCTTGGCCTTGCCACCTTGCTAACGGTCGTGCTGTCAGCGGTTGCCGCTGCGATGGCCGCCCGCCGCTACATGCAACGCCACCTTGATGCCTGCGCCGTGATGCGCTGCCTGGGCATGACGCACGGACGCCTGCTCCGTTTCCATGCCACGCTCTTCCTCTGGCTGGCCTTGCTGGCCGGCGTGCTGGGCAGCCTGCTCGGTTATGCGGCGCATTTCGTGCTGATGCGCTGGCTGGCTGAATTGTTGGTCATTGAATTGCCTGAGCCGGGCTGGTTGCCGGTGGGGATGGGCTTTGGCGTTGCCGGTGTGCTGCTTTTCGGTTTCGCCTTTCCTCCGCTGCTCCAGTTGGCCCGGGTGCCGACCCTGCGCGTGCTGCGCCGGGAACTCGGGCCGCCACAACCCTTCCTGCTCGGCGGTTACGCACTTGGCCTCGTCTTGCTCGCCGGGCTGATCGTCTGGGTGGCAGGAAATGCCCGGCTGGGCATGCTGGCGGTCGGCGGTTTTGCCGGAGCGCTGGGCGGTTTCTGGATTCTGGCCAGACTGTTCATTGCTGCCATTTCCCGTTTGCGCGGCGGCGCCGGATTCGGTTGGCGCCAAGGCTTGGCCAGCCTGACACGGCATGCCTCATCCGGCGCCATTCAGGTCGTTGCCCTGGCCATCGGCCTGATGGCCATGCTGTTGCTGACAGTAATCCGGGGCGAGTTGCTCGACGCCTGGCAGAAATCGCTCCCGCTCGACGCTCCGAACCGTTTCATCATCAATATTCAACCTGAGCAGCGTGAAGCCATTGCGGCGACGCTGAAGGCGGGCGGCATAGACGCCGAGCTATTGCCCATGATACGGGGCAGGCTGGTGCAGATTGGCGGCAAGGTAGTCAGTCCGGAAAGTTTCCCGGACGACGAGCGGGCCCAGCGCCTGATCGAGCGTGAATTCAACCTGTCTTGGCGCCAGGATCTGCCCGAGGGCAATCAGGTCGTCGCCGGCCTGTGGTTCAAGGCCGATCAGGCAGGGCAGGGCGTTGCCTCGGTCGAGGAGGGCTTGGCCAAGACGCTGGGGATTCGACTGGGCGATGAGCTCGTTTTCATGATCGCCGGTACCGAAAAGCGTCTGCAGGTCAGCAGTCTGCGCAAGCTGGCCTGGGACTCGATGCGGGTCAATTTCTTCGTGATGACGCCGCCGGGCGTGATCGAAGATGCCCCCGCCAGCTACATCACCAGTTTCTACCTGCCGCCTGGCCAGGCCGAGGCGGCCTCCGAACTGGTCAAGCGCTTCCCCAACCTGACGCTGATCGATGTTGCGGCGATTGTCCAGCAGTTGCAATCGGTAATCGGACAGGTTGCTGGCGCGGTGCAGTTTGTCTTCATTTTCACGCTGCTGGCCGGTGCCATTGTGCTGTACTCGGCCTTGCTGACTGCTTTTGATGAACGCCGTTACGAACTGGCGGTGATGCGCGCCCTCGGCGCCCAGCGTCAGCAACTGGCGCGGGCCATGGTGCTCGAACTGGCCATCATTGGCGGCATGGCCGGCCTGTTTGCGGCCACGGGCGCCATGGTGCTCGGGCGTCTCGTCAGCGCGCAGGTATTCGAGCTGGAGCTGGGATTCGGCTTTGTCTTGTTGCCGATGACGGTGGCCGGCGGCGCGCTGGTTTCAACGGCGATCGGCTGGCTGGCAGTCCGTCGCCTGGTGCGTACGCCACCCTTGCTGGCACTGCGCAACGCCGCCTAAAGATCGATTTCGGTCAGGTTGCTGTCGTTCCGCCGCTGGTAGCGGAATTCCCTGCACATCCCGCGGATCAAGGTGATACCAAGGCCGCCAATTTCTGTCTCGGATGCCGATCTTTGTGGCAATTGCGTGGGGTCAAAGGCCGGGGCCTTGTCCTCGTAGCGCAGATGTAGTGCATCGCCATTCCGACTCAGGCGCAAGTGGATCGGGGCATCACTGTCGCCGCGGTAGCCATGGGTGATCGTGTTGGTGAACAGTTCTTCGGCCAGCAATTGCAGGCGCAAGCCATCTTCGGCTGGAATGCCGAGCCGGTCGGCGTGTTCAGCGAGCTCACCCAGCAATCTGGGTAATTCGGAAAAGCGCGCGCTGACAGAAATGTCCGTAAAATATTCAGCCATTGAATCTACTAGGTGTTGCACATGATTAAAGCACATTGGGCGGCTGTCTGTTTGACGGCGGCCGGATTGATTTCCAGCCTTCCCGCTCTGGCCGCCGAGCAGGCTGGCATGGTCAAGGTCAGCAAGGGCCAGGTCAGCATCGAGCGCGATGGGAAAAAAATCGCGGCAGCGGTCGGCACGCCGGTTCTGGTGGCTGATCGCGTGCGTACCGCGGCCGATGGTTCGGTCGGGGTCACGCTGCGTGACAATACCTTGCTGTCGGCTGGCCCGAATTCGCTGATCGTCATCGACAAGTTTGCTTTCGATAACACCACCCAGGACGGCAGCATGGCGGTCAGCATTCGCAAGGGAACGCTGTCCGTGGCTTCGGGAAAGATCGCCAAACGGACGCCGGAGTCAGTTGATTTCCATACACCAACCTCGGTGCTGGGTGTTCGTGGCACGGAATTCGTCATCGAAGTCGCGGGGGATAATGATGAATAAATCGCTTTTGTCCCTTGCGCTGGCCGGGTGTCTGACTCTTGCGGGCTGCACGACCGAGCGGGTGGTCCTGCTGCCATCGGCCGACGGTAGCCAGAGCGCCGTGGTGGTGCGTGATGCAAGCGGTGAAGTCCTGTTGAATCAGCCCTATGCGGCCCTCAGGCGGCGTCTGGATGGGAATGCCAGCTATCAATCGTCGCCGGAAGAAGTCAAGGAACGCTTTGGCGATGCGCTGGCCGCCCAGCCGGCTCGTCCGCACAGTTACGTGCTGTATTTCGAAGCGGGTGGCAACGTCCTGACCCAGGAGTCGCAGGCCGCGCTGGCCAATATCCGCAAGGAAATCGCCGAACGCGCCGCTTCCGAAGTCATGGTTATCGGTCATACCGACCGCGTCGGCAATGTCGAGGGCAACGACAAGCTGTCGCTGATACGGGCCGAAGGGCTGCGCGATCTGCTGATCGAATCAGGTATATCGGCGGAAAAGATGGAGGCGGTTGGCCGTGGCGAGCGCGATCCGCTGGTGCCGACGGCTGACGAAGTCGACGAGCCGAAGAATCGGCGCGTTGAAATCAATGTGCGCTAGTGCTCCGGCCTGGCCCATTCCAGCGCATTAGAAGCAAAGTCAGGTCATCCGCCGGCGGATGGCCTGCCTCGAAATTCCGAACCGTATCGCGCATTGTCTTGATGGCCACTTGAAGTTCGGTGGTCTGGAATTTGCCGATGCTGGCCAGCAGGCGGTCAACGCCGAACATTTCCTTGTCGTTCATGGCTTCGGTCACGCCGTCGGTAAACAGGCAGAGCAGATCGCCGGCTTGCAGTTGCGTTTTGGCGGTGAGGTAGGGGTAATCACCGGTAGCGCACAGCGGTGGCCCTGAAATCTCCGCGGTATCGATGCGCGACAGGCCGCCAGCGCGCAGCAGGATGGGGGCATCGTGGCCGGCGCAGGCGTATTCCATGCTGCCGGTCTCGACATCGAGAATGCCGATGAAGGCCGTGACGAACAGGTATTCCGAATTGTCCCGGTTCAGTTCGCTTTCGATTTCGCGCAAGGCGAGCCCAAGGTCGTTCTGGCGGCGAGTCAGCGTGCCGGTCAGCGTTTTAGAAATCGCCATGAACAGGCTGGCGGGCACGCCCTTGCCGGAAACGTCGCCGATGGCCAGGCAGAGGCGGTGCTCGTCGAGCATGAAGCAATCGTAATAGTCGCCGCCGACCGCCCGGGCGGGTTCGAGCAGCGCGGCGACTGAAAACCGGGTTTCTCCGGCAAAGATCGTCGTGGGGTCAGGTAATAGCCCCATCTGGATGCGCCTTGCCGCATCGAGTTCGCCATTGACCCGGGCCGCCTCTTCCCGGCTTTTCTGCAGCAGCCGTTCGGCCTCGCGACGCTGGGTTTCAGTCGTGATCAAGGTGTTGCCAAGCAAGGACATGAAAACCGGACTGAGTAGAAGCAACTGTGTCGCCCCATCGAACAGCCAGCGCCCGGCATAAAAGCCAAAATACCCACCGCCTACGACGACGATCGCCAGCGCAGCGAAACTGAGCACGGCATAGCGCCGCGCTCGGAGCGTCGGAATGGTCATGATCAGCAGGGCCCCGCCAAGCAGCAGTGTCACCATTTCGAGCTGCGGCATCCCGTCAGGGCGCTGCAATGCCTGGCCGCTCAACAGGCTTTCGATGACCTGGGCGTGAATGTCGATGCCGGGCAGGCTTTCGCCGAGCGGGGTGATGATTCTGTCCTGCAGGCCGGTGCTGTTGAAACCGATGATGACGAAGCGATTGTTGAAGATCTCCGCAGGATGTACGCCGGCCAGGACATCCGATGCCGAGAGGTAGTAGTTGGAGCTGGCTCGGCCAAAATGCAGCAGAAGTTCGCCGTTGGGGCGGGTCGGCAGGCGGTAGTCGCCAATGCGGATGGCTGTCATGCCACGTGTTCCGCTTTCTGCGGCCACTTCGCCGCCGTCGCCCAATGCCAGACGAACCATTTCCAGGGGGAGTGACAGGAAGGGCAGGTCGTTGATGAAAGTCAGCGTTGGCACCCGGCGCAGCACGCCGCGTTCGCTGTTCGATTGCAGGAGGCCAGGTCCGGCATTGATCAAACCCTCGCCGGCAGCAGCTTTCTCGATAGTCGGGCGGCTGGCCAGGGCGCCGACATAGTGCGGCAAGTATTGGTCGCGACTGGCTTCCTGAGTGAATACCGGCAGTGGCTTCGCCGGTTGTCTCGTGCCTGGCAGCATCTTGCTGAAACCGACCACGGCCAATGCCGTCGGGTGGCCGGCAAGCGCGCTGGCCAGTTGCTGGTCAGGGTCGGGAAGTCGGGCCAGGATCTCGGTCGGCAGCCCGGGAAATTGGGTGGCAAGGATGTCCGGGCTGTAACGATCACGCTCGGCAAACACGATATCGATGCCTAGCGCCAACGGATTGCCGGTCTGTATTTTTTCAACCAGTCGTGCCATCACATCGCGTGGCCACGGCCACTGTCCATGCTTGACCAGGCTCTGGCTATCGATGCCGACCACGACCACAGGTTCGCTGTCACGAGAACGCGGCATCAGCCGCTGGTAGTGGTCGAATTGCGCTTCGCGAACGCTGAGCAGCGGCGTGTTGTCGATGCCGTTCAGCGCCAGCGCAGCGAGGGCCAGCAGCAGTAGCGGGAATGCCCGGCCGCGTCCGGCCCGGATCACGGCAAGGAGCAGTCCGGAAAGCTGCTTCACAGGTCTATGGTCAGCCCGTCGTAGGCGGAAATGATTTCGAGCGGTGCCCGGCTGCCCCGGGTGATCTGCTCCAGCCGCCGGGTTTCGGCCACCAAGCGAGACAACTGCTTGTCGTCATGCACCGGCTCATGGTGGAACAGCACCAGCCGCTTGGCGGTGGCCGCCTGACAGAGTTCGACGCCAACGATATTGCTCGAATGGCCCCAGTCCGCCTTGACTGAAACCGCTTCGGCCAGCGAGTACATGGCGTCGAAAATAACCAGATCGGCCTTGGCGAAGAATGCAACGAAGGCTTCATGCTCGCCTGGATTATCGAGCCGGTGCTCGGAATCGGTCGAGTAGACCACCGTGTTGGTCAAGCTCTCGAAACGGTAGCCGTAGGAGTCGCCGGCGTGTAACTGTTTTTTTGGCGTGACATTGAGGCCGGCAATATATTGCGGCTTGTCCGGCGTCATTACGTCGAACTCGATTTGGGCGCCAGCCTGGGCGTAGTCGACGGGGAAGCTGGGTGCCTGCATCTGGAGGCGGATCGATGCTTCCAGTTGGGGGTGGCAGCCGTGAACAACGATACGGTTACCGGGGATGTACATGGGCGCGAAGTACGGAAAGCCCATCAGGTGATCCCAGTGTAGGTGGGAAATGAAGATATGGTAGGTCTGCGGGTTGGGGACGCCATACTTGGCGATTTTTGCCTGACCCAGTGGACGAGCGCCGCTACCCATGTCACAGATGAAATGTTCGGCACCATCGCCGATGATCTCGACACAGGAGGAGTTGCCGCCAAAAGTGCCACTGGTGGCGAAGGGCAGGGTATCGACGAATTGATCAAGCGCTTGCCGCGTCTTGAAGGATTTGCCGTTGGCTGCGGTCAGGGCGGCGACAATTTTTTCGCGGATATCACGGTGCGTCAGGGCAACCGGTAGCGATCCGCGTGTGCCCCAAAAAACGACCTGATTCATGCGCCGATAACCTTGCAGGCCGCATCCACGGAAACGTAGCAGGGGACGATCAGGTTGAAGCGGCTGATCGCGAAAACCTCCTGAACCATCGGCTGCAAGGCGGCAATGGCAAAAATGCCTTTTTGTGCCTTGGAACGGCGGGAGGCCATCATTAACACGCGTAGCCCGGCGCTGCTGATGTAGTCGACACCGGAGAAGTCAAGCAGGAGAGCTGGGTTGCCTTGGGTGCAACGATCGAGCAGGGGTTCAAGCGCTTTTGTGAACTCTTCGCTCGCATTGTGGTCTATGCGGCCGCTGACGGAAACAATCAGGACACCAGCCTGTTCGCGTGTGGGGAGATTCATTATCGCGTAAGGGTTTAGGGTGCTTTGAAAGTGGCGAGTATGCCATGCCGGCCAGTTCACTCGGGTAAAATATTGCATGGATTCAAATCAGCAAGTCGCGCGTCCGCTCTTCAGCCACCGCAAATTCTGGGCACACCGCTTCGGTCCGGCCCCTTTCCTCCCGATGTCCCGTGCCGAGATGGATGCACTGGGCTGGGATTCCTGCGATGTCATCCTGGTCACCGGGGATGCCTATATCGACCATCCGAGCTTCGGCATGGCGCTGATCGGCCGGCTGCTCGAAGCACAAGGCTTCCGGGTTGGCATTCTGGTTCAGCCGGACTGGAACTCGGCAGCCGATTTCAAGAAGCTGGGCAAGCCCAATCTGTATTTTGGCGTCACGGCCGGCAACATGGACTCGATGGTCAACCGCTATACGGCCGACCGCAAGATCCGTACGGATGATGCCTACACGCCCAACGCCGAACCAAACAAGCGGCCTGACCGCGCCGTCACGGTCTATGCGCAGCGTTGTCGCGAGGCCTTTCCCGGTACGCCGGTGATTATCGGTTCGATCGAAGCCAGCCTGCGCCGCATTGCCCACTTCGATTACTGGTCGGACAAGGTTCGTCGCTCGGTGCTGCCCGACTCCAAGGCCGATCTGCTGATTTTTGGCAATGCCGAGCGCGCTATCGTTGAAGTGACGCATCGCTTGGCCAAGGGCGAGAAGATTTCCGAAATCCGCGACCTGCGTGGTACGGCCTTCATGGTGCCGCCGAGCTGGTTGCCTTCGGAGGATTGGGATGCCATGGACTCGACTGAAGTCGACACTCCGGGGCCGTTGGTCAAGCACGCCGATCCTTACGCCATGGATATGGGCGGCAGTTCAGCGCCGGCTCCGGCGACACCCGGCGAACATCCTATCCGCATCGTCTCGCTGGCCGAGCGGGTCGCAGCCCGCAAGGAGCGTCGCGCCCATACCGTGATTCGCCTGCCATCCTATGAGCAGGTCAAGGCTGATCCGGTGCTCTACGCGCATGCTTCGCGCACCTTTCACCTTGAGTCCAACCCCGGCAATGCCCGAGCGTTGCGGCAGGGGCATGGCGAGCGTGATGTCTGGCTCAATCCGCCGCCCTTCCCGTTGAGTACCGAAGAACTCGATCAGGTCTACGAACTGCCCTACGCCCGTCGCCCGCACCCGAGTTACGGTGAGGCCAAGATCCCCGCCTGGGAGATGATCCGCTTCTCGGTGAATATCATGCGCGGCTGTTTCGGCGGCTGCACCTTCTGTTCGATCACCGAGCACGAAGGACGCATCATCCAGAGCCGCTCGGAAGACTCGGTGATCCGCGAGATCGAGGAAATGCGCGACAAGACGCCGGGTTTCACCGGGGTCGTCTCCGACCTCGGCGGCCCGACGGCTAACATGTTCCACCTGAAGTGCAAGGATGAAAAAATCGAGTCGGCCTGTCGCCGGCTGTCCTGTGTCTATCCCGACATTTGCGAGAACATGAACACCGATCACTCGCAACTGATCTCCCTGTATCGTCGGGCGCGCAGCATCAAGGGCGTCAAGAAGATCCAGATCGGCTCCGGTCTGCGCTACGACCTCGCCGTACGTTCTCCGGAGTACATCAAGGAGCTGGTTACCCACCACGTTGGCGGCTATCTGAAGATCGCGCCGGAACATACCGAGGAGGGCGTGCTCTCCAAGATGATGAAGCCGGGCATCGGTTCCTATGACCGCTTCAAGCAACTGTTCGACCGTTTTTCACGCGAAGCCGGCAAGGAGCAGTACCTGATCCCGTACTTCATCGCCGCCCACCCGGGAACGACCGACGAGGACATGCTCAACCTGGCGCTGTGGCTGAAGAAGAACAATTTCCGCCTCGATCAGGTACAGACCTTCATCCCGACGCCAATGGCGCTGGCGACGACGATGTATCACACCGAGCGCAACCCGCTGCGCAAGGTCAATCGCAGCAGCGAACATGTCGGGGCCGTGCGCAACGGTCGTCAGCGCAAGCTGCAGAAGGCTTTCCTGCGTTATCACGATCCAGCCAACTGGCCGATGCTGCGCGAAGCGCTCAAGGAAATGGGTCGGGCCGACCTGATCGGCAATGGCAAGAAACAGCTGATTCCAGCCTGGCAGCCAGCCGGTGTTCCCGGCAAATCTTGCGGCCAAGCGGAAAAAACAGGCCAGATAAAAAAGACAGCGCCGACACGTCGGGTTGAGCAGGCCCGTCCGGGGCGCCCCGGCGTCAAACCCACTGCCTTCAATAAGGGAGGAGCCGGGACGCGCAAGAACCGGTCATCCTGATCAACCAGGGAGAATATAAAGATGGAAAATACCGCGACAACCTACGAGAAGATCGGCGGTGAACCGGTTGTTGGCAAATTGTGCGATCGTTTCTACGAGTTGATGGCCACGATTCCGCAATTCACCGAGCTCCGTGCCATGCATCCCGAAAGTCTGCAGGGTTCACGTGACAAGCTCTACATGTTCCTGTCCGGCTGGTTTGGCGGACCGGATCTGTTTGTCGAAAAATTTGGCCATCCGCGGCTGCGGGGTCGTCACATGCCTTTTGCCATTGGGGTCAAGGAGCGTGATCAGTGGGTTGCCTGCATGGCACTTGCCATGGAAGATGTCGGCCTCAGCGAAGACATTCGCAAGGTGCTGTTGAACAATTTCTTCAACACGGCCGATTTCATGCGCAACAAGAGCGAATAAGCCGGTTTCAGGGCGGGGCGCGTGGTCCATCCACTATTGGTTCCCTTGCTCGGGCTGGCCTTCCGGTCTCTTGAGCCGCTTGGTCATCGCCCGAAAATCCGGCTTCGCCAGCCTTTCCGGCCGCCGGTGGCGGCCCGCCTGGCTACCATGTTGCGCCAAGGCCAGCATGACACCCTGCGTTTCACCTTGAGTCGCTTGCAAGGCGACAGCCAACGCAGCAGCATTGAAGCCATGCTCGAAGCGCTGGATGAAGCCGAGCGCTGCGACCAGTGGATGGAGCGGCTGTGGCAGTGGTACCGCCAGAACCGGGAATTCCATGCGATGACGGTGCTGATCTACGGTCTGGTCAAATATGCATGGATGAAACGCAGTAGCGATGCGGCCGGTGCTGTCGGTGAAAAGCAGGCGCAGGCCTTCCGCGAGGCATTGGAGGAGGCTGAACGCTTGCTCGACAAGGTGCTGGCAACTCATCCGGAGAATGTCGATCTGCTGTGTGTCCGCCTGGTAACGGGGCGGGGCCTGGGGCTGGAACTAGCTCAACAGTGGTCGCGCTTCCGGGCATTGATTGGCGTTGATCCCGGCCATTACCGCGGACACTTGGCAATGCTGGAAAGTTTGAAAGCGCAGTGGGGCGGCAGTGACGAAGCAATGTTCAAATTCGCTCGCGCTCGGGCTGGTCAGGTGCCCGATGGTCATCCGGTGAAGGCTTTGATCGTACATGCGCATTTCGAAATGCGTAACCAGCGCCACTGGTCCGGGGATGCCACCGTAGATGACTACTTCCGGCAACCGGAGGTCGCTGACGAAGTTGAAGAGGCGTGGGCAAAATCCATCGCTTCCCCGCAATTCCGCGATGAGTCTCGGCGCGACGAGCTATCCAATCTTTTTGCCGCTGCACTGTATCTCGCAGGTCGCCATGACTCGGCGCGCCTGGCTTTGGCGATGATGGATGGCCATTGTCTGCCAATGCCATGGCGCACGATGGGCGGCAATATCAAGGAAAAGGGCAATCCCGGCTGGGTGGTTGAACGGGTTTCGGCGGAATTGCTGCGTGCGGATGTTGCTGCTGAATTGCCTCGGCGCTAGGGATCCAACGCCGTATTTCCAGCAGATTTTCCAGCAAATTTTTCTGCCTGATCAATCGCATAAGCAGCAACAAAGCATGCTGCAGCGCAACACGGGATGATAGAATATCGCCTTTGTCTTTCAGGCCCTATTGTCCATGTCCGCTCGTCCGATCCGTAACATCGCCATCATCGCCCACGTTGACCACGGTAAAACCACCCTGGTCGACCAGCTGCTCCGCCAGTCCGGTACTTTTGCTGCTCACCAACAGTTGGTTGAGTGCGTCATGGACTCCAACGACCTGGAAAAAGAGCGTGGCATCACGATTCTTTCCAAGAACACCGCAGTCGAATACCAGGGCGTGCACATCAACATCGTTGACACCCCGGGCCACGCTGACTTCGGTGGTGAAGTCGAGCGCGTATTGGGTATGGTCGATGGCGTGGTGTTGCTGGTCGATGCCGCCGAAGGCCCGATGCCGCAAACCCGTTTCGTCACCAAGAAGGCGCTGGCCCTCGGTCTGCGTCCGATCGTTCTGGTCAACAAGGTTGACCGCGATGGTGCCGATCCTGACCAGGCCGTCAATCTGACTTTCGACCTGTTCGACAAGCTTGGTGCTACCGACGAGCAACTCGACTTCCCGATCGTTTACGCTTCCGGCCTGAATGGCTGGGCGGCCATGGAACTGGACCAGCCGCGTGAAAACATGATTCCGCTGTTCGACACGATTCTGCGTCACGTGCCAGCACCGGATACCGATATCGAAGCCCCGCTGCAGCTGCAGATTACCGCCCTCGATTACTCGTCCTACGTCGGTCGTATCGGCGTCGGCAAGATCAACCGCGGCAAGGTAAAGACCGGTCAGAACGTGCTGGTCATGTTCGGTACCGAAGAAGAAGCGGCCGAACACGAGCGCACCCCGATCAAGGCCAAGATTGGCCAGGTTTTCGGCTACAAGGGCCTGAACAAGATCGAACTGGAAGAAGGCCACGCTGGCGACATCGTGCAGATCACCGGTATCGAAGACCTCGTGCTGGGCTGCACCGTGACCGATCCGGAACAGCCGGAATCCCTGCCGCTGCTGAAGATCGACGAGCCGACGCTGTCCATGCAATTCATGGTCAACACCAGCCCGCTGGCCGGTACTGAAGGCAAATTCGTCACCAGCCGCCAGATTCGCGATCGTCTGCACAAAGAACTGCTGACCAACATGGCCCTGCGCGTGCATGACACCGGTAACGGTGACGTGTTCGACGTGGCAGGTCGTGGCGAACTGCACCTCGGCATCCTGCTCGAAAACATGCGTCGCGAAGGCTATGAACTGGCCGTCGGTCGTCCGCGCGTCGTCAAGAAAACCATCAACGGCGTCGAGTGCGAACCATATGAACTGCTGACGGTTGACGTCGAAGAAGACACCCAGGGCGGCGTCATGGAAAGCCTCGGCATGCGCCGCGGCGACCTGCAGGACATGGTGCCGGACGGTCGCGGTCGCGTCCGTATCGAATACCGCATCCCGGCCCGTGGCCTGATCGGCTTCCAGGGCGAGTTCATGAACCTGACCCGCGGCAACGGCCTGATGAGCCACGTCTTCGACGAATACGCCCCGGTCAAGGACGGTACGGTTGCCGAACGTCGCAACGGCGTGCTGATTTCTCAGGACAACGGCGAGGCCGTTGCCTACGCGCTGTGGAAGCTGCAGGACCGCGGCCGCATGTTCGTCGTGCCGGGCGACAAGCTGTACGAAGGCATGATCATCGGTATCCACAGCCGTGAAAACGACCTCGTGGTTAACCCGATCAAGGGCAAGCAACTGACCAACGTCCGCGCCTCCGGTACTGACGAAGCCGTTCGCCTGGTGCCGGCTGTCCAGCTCAGCCTGGAAGCCGCCGTCGAGTTCATCGAAGAAGACGAACTGGTCGAACTGACGCCGAAGTCGATTCGTCTACGCAAGCGTTACCTGACCGAAATCGAGCGCAAGCGCGCGGTTCGTGGTTTGTAATCAGCTAACGATGAGTTTCTGCCAGCCCTGTCGGGATCTGGTTCGAGAACATAAAAAGGCAGCCCGATGGGTTGCCTTTTTCATTGGTCTTTCTGCTTTCTTTACTCTCTTGGGGCTGGTCAGCGATCCGGCGACCAGTATCGGGATGTGCAAGGTTTATCCCTGATTGTCCGGACTGATAAGAAACTTTTCGGTAAATTCCGGGGCGGGAAGGGCGCGGCTGATCAGGTAGCCCTGGATCACGTCGCAGCCCAGTTTTTCGAGTTGGCGGCGCTGGGTCTGTGTTTCCACCCCTTCGGCCACCACATCGAGTGACAGGCTCTTGGCCATGGCGATGATGGCCTTGACCATCGGCTCGCTGCCTACCGATCCATCGTCAAGGATCAGGTTGTTGATGAAGGATTTGTCAATTTTCAGGGTGGTGATCGGAAGGCGTTGCAGATAGGAAAGGGATGAATAGCCTGTCCCGAAATCGTCGAGAGCGATCATCACGCCGGCGGCATGTAGATGCAGCAACTCCTCGATGCTGAAATTTTCCCCATCAAGCAATACTGATTCGGTAACCTCGACTTTCAGTGCACAGGCGGGCAGCCCGGCCAATTGCAGTTTCTCGAGAATCAGCTCGGCAACTGAAGATCGCCAGAACTGACGTGGCGACAGGTTAATGGCAATCGGTGGGGCGTTTAGATTCATCGAACGCCATTCGAGAATTTGGGCAATAGTGTTCTCGATAACCCACTCACCGATCTGGATGATCAGGCCACTATCTTCAGCGACGGGAATGAAATGGTCCGGCGGGATATATTTTGTTCCGTCATGCCAGCGTAGTAGCGCTTCAGCCCCCGTCAGCCGGCCATCCGATGTCGCGACCTGCGGCTGAAAATGCAGTTCCAGCTGGTTTTCAGCCAGTGCATGGCGCAATTGCGTTTCCAGCGACATCCGGAAGGTAATGCGTTCGTTCATTAACGGCGTGTGTGAACGTATCGTGTTGCCGCCAGCTGCCTTGGCCTCGTACATGGCCGTATCGGCATGTCGGAGAAGGGTTTCGCCATCGGCAGCATCTGCAGGAAACAGGCTGATACCGATGCTGGCCGTTGTGAAGAAATCGCTCTCGCTACCGCTGATGGGGGTGGTCAGCAGTTCCTTGAGCAACATGGCTGCCAGAAATGCCGTATTGACATCGTCGACTGGATTGGCCAGCACGATAAACTCATCACCGCCCTGGCGATAAAGACTGCAGCCGGGGGGCAGTCCTGAGAGCAGGCGCTGCGTCACCAGTTGCAATAGCTGGTCCCCGGCTCGATGCCCCAGCGTGTCATTGATGTTCTTGAAACGATCCAGATCGATGAACATGACAGCCAAGCGGGAATTATTTTCACGCGCCGCTTCGATGGCTGCCTGGAGTTTTTCGGCGAACATCAGGCGATTCGGTAAACCGGTCAGGCTGTCGTGCTGGGCAAGAAATTCAAGTTCCTCCTGATGCGCCCGCATTTCGGTAATGTCGGTTACCGATCCGACCATCTGGTAGGCCTGCCCGGTGCTGTCACGAACCGCCAGGCCACGCGACGCAATCCAGCGGTAATTGCCATCGTTCGCCAGAACACGGTATTCGCAGTAAAAAAAATCGCTATTACCCTTGAGGTGGTCGGCGACTGCACGGTTGTAATTGCCAACATCGTCCGGGTGAACCAATTTTAGCCAGGCATGGGTATCGGGTAGAAAGTCTTCGCGGTAACCCAGTATCTCCAGCAATCGGGGGCCGACATGCAAGGCTTTGGTGATTGGATCCCATTCCCAGAAACCATCGTGGGCAGCTAGCATCGCCATGTCGTAAGCCCGGCGAACAGCCTGAAAAACATGCCAGTCACGGTAGGCTTGGAAGGCTATGCCGCTCAATGCGGCGATGAGCAGGATCGCTGTGATCGGGCTGGGGAAATACAGGAAAGTGGCAATGCCGGCAAATGAGGCCACTACGACGATAAGCGTCAGTAGCGATGAGTTTAGGCGGCGATGTTGCAGCGACGACGATCGGGAAAGCTTGGAAAGTCCGAGTCGCTGCATATTGGGCTATCCCCCGGTCATCGACATGAAACGTATGACTTGCGGGGAATCCATTTGCTGGGTGAAATCGTGGCCAAAGGGTTTTATCCCCATGCTATCAACGATGGCCTGACGTACGGCAGCATCGTCATTTCCGGCGCGGAGTGCTGGCAACAGGTTGGTGGCATCATTTTGACCAAGGCAGGGATAGAGTTCGCCCTTGGCGGTAATCCGCACCCTGTTGCAGGTATCGCAAAAATTGTGGCTGTGCGGGGAAATGAAGCCAATGCGCGATTCACTACCCGGAACGCGCCAGTAACGAGCTGGCCCTCCTGAATTTTCTGCAGAGGGGATTAGCTCGAAATGTGGCTTCAGCATTTCCCGGGTTTCCTCGGATGAAATGAAGGTGTTGTTTCGCCCAAGGATTTCCCCAAGCGGCATTTCCTCAATGAAGGAAATATCCAGCTCCCGGTCGATGGCAAAACGAACCAGATCGACGAACTCGTCATCGTTGGTGCCACGCATCATCACCGTGTTCAGCTTCGTTCTGCGGAAGCCGGCCGCGCCCGCAGCCTCGATGCCGCGCAGCACTTTGGCCAGATCGCCGATGCGGGTAATTGCCCGGAAGCGATCAGCTTTCAGGGTGTCCAGGCTGATGTTGATGCGCTTGACGCCTGCTGCATACAAAGGCGCTGCAAACTTCTCCAGTTGAGAGCCATTGGTCGTCAGTACCAAATTTTCGAGGCCGGGCAGGGCGCCGAGTCGTTCGATCAACCACATGGCCCCTTTGCGAACCAGCGGCTCGCCGCCAGTAATCCGCAGCTTGCTCACGCCCAGCCCGACGAAGACTGTAGCGATACGCAGGCACTCTTCGAGGCTCATGACTTCCTTTCGGGGAAGGAAGGTCATCTCTTCGGCCATACAGTAAGTACAACGAAAATCGCAACGATCGGTTATCGACAGGCGAACGTAGGAAATCCGCCGCCCATATTTATCGAGCAGTGTCCCTTCACTATGCATGCCAGTTGTTGTGGCAATAGCAGGGGTGAAATTGGCAAGTCCGGCCGGTGTGAGTTCCGGCCTGAGGGTTTCGTTTTGCATGGCGGACGATATCGTTGGCGAGTCGCAAGCGCGGACTGGCATCTGGGCAGCGATTATCAGCGCCAGACAGCGACCTAACAAGTAGAGAGATCAAAAAACGAAAAGTTCGCAAGCCGTCGAAATTGGTCGAATCAACATGCCTCTAGCACACAGTTGGTCTGGATGTGGCGAATCAAGGTTTAGCAGGAGCCGGGTATTCAGGCCGCCACTCGGTTCATCAGCAAGGTAAGTTCGGGGTAAAAGCCCAGTCTGCTGAGTTCGATTCGGCGTCCGATTTGAACCGATTCAGCCACCTCGCGTGCGGCGGTTGATTGTTCGATAAGTAATGGGAAGGTTTTTCTTGCATCGACCAGGGAAAAAATCCCGATCAATACGGCGCCGCATGACTTGTAATAGGCAGCGTCCACTCGAACGAATCGTGCTCCGTTGTCGCAGGCATCCAAATACGTCGATGCAGTGGTTGCAGTAGCTTCAAGCGCATTGAGCGCAGACTGGCTGAAATAAGATGTCATGGCGGCACTCCTTTCGGGGCCTATGAACTCTAATGAGTCGTACGTTAGAGAAGCGACATCTTTCTGTCGTGGAACTATTTCACGAACAGGGTGGGGAAATGCTTGAGACGCTGTTTGAAGGTAGGCTTATTTGAGACATCAGGTGAGCGAGGGGCAACGAAGAGTCACAAATATGGTTCTTGAGCGGGATTTTTTATCTGAAAAAGGAAAAGCCCAACCAATTGGCTGGGCCTTTTTCTGTTGTATTCTGGCTCCCCGACCTGGGCTCGAACCAGGGACCTACGGATTAACAGTCCGGCGCTCTACCGACTGAGCTATCGAGGAACAGAGGAGCGCATTATAGGAGTAGAATGCCCTAGTGTCAAGCGTTTTGTGACTTTTGAAGAAGAAAAATACTGCCATGGATCCCAATTTAGTCTACGCAAAAACCCCCACCGGTGATGAGGCGGTGCGTCAGAGTACTCGTGTCGTTCAGCGCAATTTGCGCATGGTTCTGGTGCAGGTCGATGGGAAAACAAGCGTCGGGGAACTGGCGGGCAAGATTGGTAATCCGCGTCTGGTCGAGTCCGCGTTGCGCGAATTGGAAGAGGGTGGGTATATCGCGCCCACCATTGAAGCGGTATCGGTTTGGGAGGAGAGCAAGAAGGCCGCCAAGGCGGAGTCTAAGCAGCAGGCGGCTCTCGCCATGTCGCAGTTTTCCGTATTCGGACCAAAGTCTTTAGGGGCGCCCGACTCAAAATCCGATTCAGCCTTTGGGAGCAATTTTTCCTCTTTCGGAAAACCTATTCTTCCTGCTGCAGGCAAGGTAAGTGCAGAAACGGTCAAGCGACCGTCCGGAGCCGATGAAAAGCTGGAACCCAAGGACCGCACAGCCGGGCGCCCACTATTGTCCTGGCGCTTCGCTGTGCTTGGATTCGCGGGTTTGTTGGTTACGCTGCTTGGCGCACTGCTGGTCTTTCCCTATGAAAGATTCAAACCAGCCCTTGAGGCCTCTCTTGCGCAATACCTTCAGACCCAGGTCAGGATCGAAGGGGTTGGTGTCGCTTTTTTTCCGACGCCTCAACTTAAGCTGACTGACGTTCGGATTGGAAATCCGGCCGATGGAAGTGTCGCAGAAGTTCGTATTTCCTCCCCTCTTTCCCTGCTTGGAAACCCTCCATTTCAGATTTCACGCGTCGACGTTATCGGCGCCGCACTGGCAGCCAATCGATTTGTTGCCATGCCATTGCTTAATGGCGAAGCAGTGGGAAGCGGCATCGCTATTGTCAGAAAAATACATATCGATCATTCACAACTGATCCTGAGCGATGGTCTAGCCTTCTCTGATATCTACGGGGAGATTCGCTTCGGCGCAGACGGAGTGGTTGAAAAGGCGACTTTTGAGACGAATGATCGCAGCCTTCTCGTTGACGCACGCCCCGGCCCTTTGGGGATTGCCTTGAATATTGAAGGGCGCGCCTGGAAGCCCTCCGGAACTGCCATTTCGTTCGCGTCGCTACAGGCCAAAGGGGTGCTGCAGAAGGACAGGCTGCTTATTCAGAATATCGACACCACCTTCCTTGGCGGCATTCTCAAGGGCGACTGGTTGCTTGATTGGAGCAACGGGCTTGCCATGGCTGGAGACGGTACGCTGAGCCGAATTGATACTCGCAAACTTTCGGCCGCACTTGTTCCTTCCTTGAAAATAGAAGGTGACATGAGTGGTTCTGTTCGATTGCGCTCGACGGGGCGTGACTGGGAAAGTCTGTGGAGCAATTCTGAAGGCGTCCTGAACACTGAAATTACTCGGGGAGCGCTCAATGGGGTCGACCTTGGTGAGGCGGCACGGCGCAATGGGGTCTCTGACGTTCGTGCCGGGGCGACCAAATTTGATCGACTGCGCTCAACGATAACGATTAACCCAAGGCAGGTCATCGGCCGGGACGTTCGTATGGATGCCGGAATGGTGACAGCTTTGGGACAGTTCGTTTCCAGTCGTGATGGACAAGTCGAAGGCAGTATGGCCGTTACTCTGCAAACTTCGGTCTCCAGCGTGCATGCGCCGGTTCGCGTTTTCGGTACCTTGCCAGATCTGAGCGCAACTACCCGAAAATAAAAAAGGGCGGAACCTGAGTGCCGCCCTTTAGGCCAATCGATTTTGAGTCGATCAGGCCTTGGTTACAGCGGCAATCGCCTTCGCCACGTAATCCAGATTCTTGGTGTTCAGCGCAGCCAGGCAGATACGACCGGTTGATACGGCATAAATACCGAACTCTTCACGCATGCGTTCGACCTGTGCAGCCGTCAGGCCGGTGTAGGAGAACATGCCGCGCTGCTGGGCAACGAACGAGAAGTCCTGGGCCACACCTTGAGCCTTGATGGCATCGACCAGGCCAGTGCGCATGGCACGGATGCGGTCACGCATGCCGGACAACTCGGTTTCCCACATCTGACGCAATTCAGCAGAGGCCAGTACGCCAGCAACCAGAGCACCGCCATGGGTCGGCGGGTTGGAGTAGTTGGTGCGGATGACGCGCTTGACCTGTGACATGACGCGAGCGGACTCTTCCTTGCCTGCCGTGACGATGGACAGGGCGCCAACGCGCTCGCCATACAGCGAGAAGTTCTTGGAGAACGAGCTGGAAGCAAAGAATTGTAGGCCGGAAGCCGAGAAGGCACGAACTGCTACCGCGTCAGCATCGATGCCATCGGCAAAACCCTGGTAGGCCATGTCGAGGAAGGGGACGAGACCGCGTTCCTGACAGATGGCAACAACTTCGCCCCACTGTGCATCCGACAGGTCGGCGCCTGTCGGGTTGTGGCAGCAGGCGTGCAGAATGATGACCGAGCCAGCATCCAGTCCCTTCAGGCAGGCCTTCATGCCCTCGAAGTTGACGCCACGCGTGGCGGCATCGTAGTACGGATAGTTTTCGACCACGAAGCCGGCAGATTCAAACAGGGCGCGATGGTTTTCCCAGGATGGGTCGCTGATATAGACCTTGGCGTTCGGGTTCAGTCGCTTCAGGTAATCGGCACCAATTTTCAGGGCACCCGTGCCGCCAAGGGCCTGGGCGGTAATAACCTGGCCATTGGCGATCAGGGCGGAGTCTTTGCCGAGCAGCAGATTCTGGACGGCAGAGTTGTAGGCCGGGTTGCCTTCGATCGGCTGATAGCCGCGTGGCAGCGCTGCCTTGACGCGGACGTCCTCGGCAGCCTTGACGGCAGCCAGCAGCGGAATCTTGCCGTTGTCGTCGAAATACACGCCGACACCAAGATTCACCTTGGTAGTGCGCGCATCAGCATTGAAAGCTTCATTCAGACCCAGGATAGGATCGCGCGGGGCCATTTCCACCGCAGCGAAGATCGAAGAGGACATAGAGACTCCGTGGAATAATACGAATAATGTTCGCGCAGCCAACCGGCTACGCGACGAGAAACCGAAGAATTTTAACATGAGCGAAACCAACACCGGCACGCCCGTCGTCACCTTCGAGGGTAGCCCATACCGATTGCATCAACCCTTTCCGCCGGCTGGCGACCAGCCCGAGGCGATTCGACAACTCGTCGAGGGGCTAGGTGATGGTTTGTCATTTCAGACGCTGCTTGGCGTTACCGGCTCGGGCAAGACTTATACGATGGCCAACGTAATTGCCCGTACCGGTCGTCCGGCCTTGGTGCTGGCCCCGAACAAGACACTGGCGGCGCAGTTGTACTCAGAGTTCAAGGAATTCTTTCCAGAGAATTCCGTCGAGTACTTCGTGTCCTATTACGACTACTACCAGCCGGAAGCCTACGTCCCATCTCGCGACCTGTTCATTGAGAAAGATAGCTCGATCAATGATCACATCGAGCAGATGCGCTTGTCTGCGACGAAAAGCCTGATCGAGCGACGGGATGTGGTGATCGTCGCCACTGTTTCCTGTATCTACGGTATCGGCGATCGTGACGAATATCACAACATGATCCTGACCATGCGTGTCGGAGACAAACTGGATCAGCGCGCCATCGTCAAGCGCCTGACCGACATGCAGTACGAGCGCAACGAGATGGATTTTCACCGAGGAACCTTTCGGGTGCGTGGGGACGTCATCGACGTTTTTCCGGCCGAACATGCCGAGCACGCCATTCGGATTTCTTTGTTCGACGATGAGCTTGAAGGCCTGCAGTTCTTTGACCCGTTGACCGGTCACCTGCTGCATAAGGCGTTGCGCTTTACCGTTTTTCCGGCTTCGCACTACGTTACGCCACGCGCCACGGTACTTCGCGCCATTGATGCGATCAAGGATGAGTTGCGCGAACGGATTGATTTTTTCACGCGCAACAACAAATTGGTCGAAGCTCAGCGGATCGAGCAGCGCACCCGCTTTGACCTCGAAATGCTCGATCAGATCGGCTTCTGTAAAGGCATCGAAAATTACTCGCGGCATTTCTCGGGTCGCAAAGCAGGGGAGTCACCGCCCACACTGATCGATTATTTGCCGCCAGATGCGTTGATGTTCATCGATGAGTCGCACGTTTCCATCGGCCAGGTCGGTGGCATGTACAAAGGCGATCGCTCGCGTAAGGAAAACCTGGTCGACTACGGTTTTAGATTACCGTCGGCCTTGGATAATCGACCGCTGCAATTCAACGAGTTCGAGGCGCATATGCGCCAGACAATCTTCGTTTCGGCGACGCCTTCCGATTATGAACAACAGCACGCCGGCCAGGTTGTCGAGCAAGTGGCCAGGCCCACCGGGCTGATTGATCCGGAGGTCATCGTGCGTCCGGCCTCAACCCAGGTGGACGATTTGCTGGCCGAGATCGGCAAGCGGATCGCTGTTGGTGAGCGCGTTTTGGTTACGACGCTGACCAAGCGCATGTCCGAAGATTTGACCGATTTCCTGGCGGATAACGGCATCAAGGTGCGCTACCTGCATTCGGACATCGATACGGTTGAGCGTGTCGAAATCATCCGCGACCTTCGCCTCGGCGAGTTTGATGTGCTGGTTGGTATCAACCTGCTGCGCGAAGGATTGGATATCCCGGAGGTTTCGCTGGTGGCAATTCTTGACGCAGACAAAGAGGGGTTTCTGCGTTCCGAGCGTTCCCTGATCCAGACAATCGGCCGCGCGGCGCGCCATATCCATGGCACGGCTATCCTCTATGCTGATACAGTTACGCAATCCATGCAGCGTGCCATTGCCGAAACCGGCAGGCGCCGAGAGAAGCAAATTGCTTTCAATCTGGAGCACGGTATTACGCCGCGCGGGGTGTCCAAGAAGATCAAGGACATCATCGACGGTGTTTATGATGCCGAATCGGCCCATACGGAGCTGAAGGCGGCGCAGCAGCAAGCGGCTTACGAGGCCATGGATGAGAAGGCGGTGGCCAGGGAAATCAAGCGTCTCGAAAAATTGATGATGGAGTGCGCTAAAAACCTGGAATTCGAAAAAGCGGCGGCGGCCCGCGACGATCTGTTCCGGCTCAGGGAACGAGTATTCGGCGCGGCTCAGCACGACCTCGACGGAGATGGGACAAAATGAATTATCGCGTGCTACTCGTCTGCATGGGCAATATCTGTCGCTCCCCTACGGCGGAGGGGGTTCTTCGTTATTTCATTAAAATCAATAATCTCGGCGATAAAGTTGAAGTGGATTCTGCTGGAACGCATGGCTATCATGTGGGCGAGGCACCAGACTCTAGAACCCAACGAGCAGCTTCGGCTCGCGGCTACAATCTGTCGCAACTTCGGGCACGCAAGGTGGCACGCCAGGATCTGGATTACTTCGATTTGGTGCTGGCCATGGATAAAAGTAATCTCGATAACCTGCAACGCATGGCAACACCAGAGCAGCAGAAGCGTCTCGGATTGTTCATGGATTATGCGAAAAATTTTGACGATGACGAGGTGCCTGACCCTTACTACGGCCTAGGTCACGGATTCGATCTCGTGCTTGATATGGTCGAAGACGCATCGCGCGGCCTGATTGAAGAGATCAAGCAAAAACTGGGACGAAGTTGACCCATTCATGAAAACAAAAAGGGGCACCCTCGGGTGCCCCTTTTTGTTGGTTGCTCCAGCCTTTATTTGGCGGTTTCAACCATGACCAGCGATTCGCTTTCGGCCTGATCGACCGCAGGTTTTGCCTTGCGTGGGCGACCCAGCTTGGCCGGTGCTTCGGCTTGAGCCACAGCGACTGTGGCGGAAGTCGTCTGAACCATGACCAAGCCGCTTTCAGCCAGTGTTGCTTCAAGATTCACTGGTTCTGCTGCGACCGGGGTTGGTGCTTCAAGCTTCGGGCTTTCCTGAACCTCGACCGCAGGCGTTTCAGTGATTTCAACTGGAGCAGCTTCGATAACTTCTGCAGCCTGAACCGGTTCAGCAATGGCCGCTATGGCAACCTGCTCGATAGCCGGTGGTGCAACTTCTACGGCGACCACTGCAGGTTCGGCCGCGGGAATCACAACCACAACCGGTTCTTGGTTGGCTGGCTCAACAGCTAACTCGGTTGTCGCTGGTAGCGCCTCGGTAACCGGTGTGGCGTCAGCCTCGTTGCGACGCTCGCCACGACCACGGCCGCCACGACGACCGCGGCGACGATTGCCTTGCTCTTCGTTGCCCTGTGCATCAGGCGCATCGTTGCCAAGCAGCGGAGCAACAGCGGCATCTGTGATCGCTGATTGCTGGACCAACTTGTTTTCAACAGCTTCCGGTTGCTGGCGTTCGCCACGTTCCTTACGTTCGCCACGCGGACGGCGTTCCTTGCGTTCGCCATTCGGTGCCGGTGTTCCGTCCTGCGGAGCCTTGTCGGCTACATTGCGGTCCTTGCGCTCAGGACGTTCCTTGCGTTCGCCGCGCTCTTCGTCACGACGATTGCCGTTGCGGCCGCCACGACGGCCATCACGACGGCCATCACCGCGAGCTTCGCGCGGCTTCTTGGCCGGCTCCGGAGTTGCGACTGGCTCGACTGGCTTCGGAGAGGAACGGAACCACGAGAAAATCTTCGAGAACAAGCCACCTTCTGGCTGAACAGGGGCGGCAACGGGTGCTTCTGCCTTTTCCGGCATGATCGGTGCGGGCTGGTCAGGAGAAATGCCTTTGATCGCAGCTTCCTGGCGTGGCTTGGCGGCCTCGGCCTGGGTTGCCTGCTTGATGGCTTCCTCAATCGGCATGTCGACCATCTTGTAGGAGGGCTCACGAAGATCATCCTGGTTCAGATCGTCGTGGCGCAGGCGGGTGATGGTGTGTGCCGGCGTTTCGAGGTGAACGTTCGGGATCAGCAGGATGGTGACCTTGTGGCGCAGCTCAATAGCCTGGATATCCGGGCGCTTTTCGTTGAGCAGGAAGGTGGCAACATCAACCGGAACCTGAACATGCACGGCACCCGTGTTTTCCTTCATCGCTTCCTCTTCGAGAATGCGCAGGATGTGCAGTGCAGCTGATTCGGCAGAGCGGATGTGGCCAGTGCCAGTACAGCGCGGGCAGGGGATGTAGCTGGTTTCGGCAAGCGCCGGGCGCAGACGCTGACGGGATAGTTCCATCAGGCCAAAGCGGCTGATTTTGCCCATCTGAACACGGGCGCGGTCGAAACGGAGCGCATCGCGCAGACGGTTTTCGACTTCGCGCTGGTTCTTCTGATTTTCCATGTCGATAAAGTCGATCACGATCAGGCCGCCCAGGTCGCGCAAACGCAACTGACGGGCCAATTCTTCAGCGGCTTCCTGGTTCGTCTTGAACGCGGTTTCTTCGATATCGGAACCCTTGGTGGCGCGACCGGAGTTAACGTCGACGGCGACCAGCGCTTCAGTGTGATCGATAACGATAGCGCCACCGGACGGCAGATTGACCTGGCGAGCGAAGGCAGTTTCGATCTGATGTTCGATCTGGAAGCGCGAGAACAGCGGCACATCATCGCGGTAACGCTTGACGCGATTGATATTGCCCGGCATGACTGTGCCCATGAAGGCGCGGGCCTGCTCATAGACTTCGTCGGTGTCGATCAGGATTTCGCCGATATCCGGCTGGAAATAGTCACGGATGGCCCGGATAACCAGGCTGCCTTCCAGATAAATCAGGAAAGCACCACTCTGTTGCTGGGCGGCGCCGTCAATGGCGGTCCACAGCTGCAGCAGGTAATTCAAGTCCCACTGCAGTTCTTCGGCCTGACGGCCAATGGCTGCAGTGCGGGCAATCAGGCTCATGCCGTTGGGCACTTCCAGCTGATCCATGACATCGCGCAGCTCTGCACGTTCGTCACCGTCAACGCGACGGGATACACCACCACCACGCGGGTTGTTCGGCATCAAAACGAGATAGCGGCCTGCCAGAGAAACGTAGGTGGTCAGGGCTGCGCCCTTGTTGCCACGTTCATCCTTGTCGACCTGGACGATCAGTTCCTGACCTTCCTTCAGCGCATCCTGAATTCGGGCGCGACCAGCTTCTGTGCCCGGCTGGAAGAAGGCGCGGGAAACTTCCTTGAAGGGAAGGAAACCGTGGCGGTCAGCACCGTAATCGACGAAGCAGGCTTCGAGCGACGGTTCGATGCGGGTAATGACACCCTTGTAGATGTTACTTTTTCGTTGTTCCTTGGCGGCGGACTCAATGTCGAGATCAATCAGTTTCTGACCATCGACAATGGCGACACGGAGTTCTTCCGCCTGTGTCGCATTGAATAGCATGCGTTTCATTATTTTCGGGCTCCAGCGCACAGCAGCACGCTGCAACGAAACGCCCTTACAGGCAGCGACAGTTTCAGTTATCGGGTTGCGTCATAAATGGTGGGCAAAGGCGATGGTGAATGTGCTGATCAACAAACGGTTGCGTGCTTTTTATTGAAATGCGCAACCTGAAAATTCCTGCAACGGGCAATCCGTGCGTGCTTACAGTGGGCTTATCCATTAACATCACTACTTTTGGTGAGTGAACTTAACCAGTCGTTTCACGTTGGTCTGGCCTGTGCAATTGGCATAGGTGAGACTTCGGAACCTGCCGTATGGCGGTCGCGCATTGAGCGCGAGGGCAAACGGTCTGACGGTTCGGCATCTCTTGCAAACCGAGACGTAAAACGTGGGCAGTATATTAGAAAATGAATGGTGCAGGTAACAATTCAGTGACCCATGTCGAGGTCGGCGAAGAAGAGCTGGGCCAGCGCCTCGATAACTTCCTGATCCGGCGCTGCAAGGGTGTTCCGAAAAGCCATATTTACCGGATTTTGCGGAGCGGAGAAGTCCGCGTGAACAGCAAGCGGGTTGATGCAACGTATCGGCTTTGTGTTGGCGACAACATCCGCATTCCCCCGATCCGTATTGCCGAACGACCACAGAACGAAGTTGATGAGGCTGCCAAGAAGCGGGTTGATCTGCCGATCATCTACGAAGACGAAGCCATGCTGGTTATCAATAAGCCGGAAGGTGTTGCTGTGCACGGTGGTAGCGGAGTCAGCTTTGGGGTGATTGAGGCTTTGCGCCGGCAGCGCCCAATGGCCAAGTTTCTTGAGTTGGCGCACCGCCTCGATCGTGAGACCTCCGGTGTTCTTCTTGTCGGCAAGAAACGTCTGGCACTGACCGCGCTGCACGACATGTTCCGAGAGCATGGTGCCGGCGCAGATAAGCGCTATCTGGTGTTGGTTAAGGGGCGCTGGATGAACAGTACCCAGCATGTGAAATTACCTTTGCACAAATACCTTACTGAGGGTGGCGAACGGCGTGTTTCAGTTGATCCGCAAGGTAAGGCTTCGCACACGGTATTCCGACTTCTGGCGCGCTGGTCTGAGGTAAGCCTGCTGGAAGCGCAATTGAAGACGGGGCGTACTCATCAGATACGTGTTCATCTGGCACACCTTGGTTTTCCTATTCTTGGCGACGAGAAATACGGAGATTTTGCGCTGAACAAGGTGCTCAAGCGCGACGGACTAAAGCGCATGGCGCTGCACGCTTGGCGCATGGCTTTCCGACACCCTCTGACAGCGGCGGAACTGGAGTGTGTTGCGCCGTTGCCAGATGGGCTGGGAAGCTACATTGCTGGACTCGACGCACAAAAGCACCGGGAATTCACTGCTGAAAATCTTGAATCGATACTTGCTAGCCGATGAAATACGAACTGATTGTTTTTGACTGGGACGGAACCCTTCTTGATTCCGCCGGAGCCATTGTTCAGGCCATCCAGGCTGCCTGTCGCGACCTTGACCTGGCGGTGCCGGACGATAACCGGGCTCGACATGTCATCGGCCTCGGGCTTGTGGATGCGCTGCGTCATGCCGTGCCCGAATTGATGCCAGATCGCTATCAGGCGATGGTTGATCGTTACCGTTACCACTACCTTGCAGGCGACCACCGGTTGACTTTGTTCAGTGGTGTTCCGCAGATGCTGGAGCGCTTGCATGCGGCTGGACATATTTTGGCAGTTGCAACAGGCAAGAGCCGGGCAGGGCTGGAGCGCGCCCTGGATCATTCCGGCCTTAGGCCGTTGTTTCAGGCGTCTCGTTGTGCCGACGAATGTCATTCAAAACCGCATCCACAAATGCTGGCAGAGTTGACGGCGGAATTTGGCATTGCAAATGAATCAACTGTCATGATTGGTGATACTTCGCACGATCTGCTGATGGCCAGCAATGCCGGTGTTGATAGTTTGGCGGTGACTTACGGCGCACATGCTCATGACCATCTAACGGAATATAAACCGGTTGCCTGCCTGCACAGCGTAGGGGAGCTCGATCTGTGGCTCAGAGATTTCGCCTGATTTGTTCGGCGGAGGCCGTTGTCGAGGCGGGTAGGGGTTTTCGTTTTCTCGTGGTGCGCTACGGTCGTGAGGTTTCGGCCTTCGTGGTTCGCTTTCAAGGGCAGGTTTATGGCTATTTGAACGAATGCGCTCATGTTCCTGCCGAGCTCGACTGGCTGCCCGGCGAATTCTTTGATGATTCCAAGCTATACTTGATTTGCTCGATTCATGGCGCGCTTTATGCTCCAGAAACGGGCAGGTGTCTCGGCGGTCGCTGTTCGGGTAAGGGGCTAAAGCCAGTGATGATGCATGAGATTGATGGGCAGATTTTTTTAGAACAAGACGACAATTATGGATAACCCCCAACCGCCTAATAACGACTCCGCATGGGAGCGAAAAACTCTGGAGAAGCTTGTTTTTGCTGCGCTTGATGAGCAGCGAACTCGGCGCCGCTGGGGGATTGCTTTCAAGGCGCTTGGTTTTGTCTATCTACTTGTCGTGTTGATCGCTGTTGTTGACTGGGGAACTGGTGCTGAACATCAGGAGCGCCACACTGCCTTGGTAAATCTGAATGGTGTCATCGAGGCCAAGGGTGAAGCTAACGCCGAGAATTTGATCGCTGCCTTGAATGGCGCCTTTGAAGAAAAAAATGCCGTTGGCGTCATTTTGCGTATTAACAGCCCAGGGGGGAGCCCGGTTCAAGCCGGTATCATCAACGACGAAATTCGTCGTCTGCGCGGGAAATACCCTGACAAGCCGCTCTATGCCGTAGTCGAGGATATGTGTGCTTCAGGCGGCTATTACGTTGCTGCAGCGGCGGACAATATTTACGTGAATAAAGCCAGCATCGTTGGCTCAATTGGGGTGCTGATGGATGGTTTCGGGTTCACTGGTACGATGGATAAAGCCGGTGTCGAACGCCGCTTGCTGACGGCTGGTGAAAACAAGGGTTTTCTCGATCCTTTCTCGCCTCAGGCTCCCCAGCACAAGGCGCATGCCCAGCTTCTGCTCGATGATATTCACCGGCAATTTATTGATGTAGTGAAGGCTGGACGCGGCAAGCGCCTCAAGGAAACGCCAGAAATGTTTTCTGGGCTGATGTGGACAGGAGTTCAGAGCGTGCAGCTTGGGCTGGCCGATGACTACGGCAGTGTTGACTCGGTGGCGCGTGATGTCATCAAGGCAGAGAAGGTCCTTGATTACTCAGTCAAGGACAATATTGCCGAACGCTTTGCCAAGCGCCTTGGGGCGAGCACCTTCGCGGGTTTCTGGAAGGGTTTCTCGGAAAGTGCTCTTGGGGTGCGCTTGTACTGAAATCTAGGCCAGTAGTAAAAAAACTGTAGGACGCCGCTCGATTTCGGGCGGCGTTTGCTTTTTCCACTGCTGAATTGTGCGAGTCAGCACAAATTCTCCGGGTAGCGACAAGTCGGTTGCTACCGTCAGGCGCGTGCCAGGCTGGCAGGCTTGGAGGATGGTGTCGAACATGGTGCGATTTCGGTAAGGCGTCTCAATGAATATCTGTGTTTGAACGCGCTTTCGCGATTCGCTTTCCAAATCGCGCAACGTCTTTGAGCGCTCGATTTCCTTGGCAGGAAGGTAGCCCTGAAAGGCGAAGCGCTGACCATTGAGTCCTGATGCCATGAGTGCCAAAAGTAGCGAAGATGGGCCAATGAGTGGCACGACACGAATATTTTCTTTCTGTGCCAGCGCGACCAGGTCGGCTCCCGGGTCGGCAACTGCAGGGCAGCCGGCCTCAGAGAGCAGACCAATGTCGTGCCCGGCGCGTAATGGTGAAAGCAGGTGGTCAAGCGTATCGGCGCGTGTGTGCTCATTCAGCTCTGCCATTTGTAGTTCTTGCAGAGGCTTATCGGTACCGACTGCTTTAAGAAAGGCGCGCGCCGTCTTGGCTTGTTCGACAACAAAGTGGCTCAATGGTCGTACGGTTGCCAGTACGTTGGGGGGCAGGGAGTCCTGAGGTGCTGTCGGACCAAGCGGCACCGGAATCAAGTAAAGGGTGCCGGTCATCAAAGTACCACCACGCCTTGCTTGCGCAGCATGTCGCACAAGGCAATTAGTGGTAGGCCGACCAGTGCATTCGGGTCATCGCCTCGCATGCTGCTCATTAACGCGATGCCCAAACCCTCTGATTTGGCCGACCCGGCACAGTTATATGCAGGTTCCCGGCGCAGGTAGTTTTCGATTTCCTCGCTATTCAGCTCACGAAAAGTGACTAGTGTCGGAATTCCGCGGACCTCAAACTCTCCCGTTCTGGCATTTAACAGGCATAAACCAGTAAAAAAATTGACGGTTTTTCCTGATAAAGCATGAAGTTGCTCGACGGCACGCTCGTGACTTCCAGGTTTTCCATAAACTTTGCCGTCAACCGTGGCAACTTGATCGCTACCGATGATGATGGCTTCGGGGTGGGTTTGAGCAACAGCCCTGGCTTTTGCTTCTGAAAGCCGCAATGCCATAGCCTCGGGGGCTTCGTTGGTAAGAGGACTTTCGTTGGTTTGGGGGTTGGCAACTTCAAAGGCCAGGCCGAGTCGGCCCAGCAGTTCCCGGCGGTAAGGGGAGGTTGAGGCGAGGATCAGTTTTGGTGGCATGAAAGACTCGTTACAACAAAGCGTTGCGTTGACTACTTGAAGCGGCACTTTGTTTTTGACTTGGAAAGCCAAAAATAATATCATCCGTCGTTTAAGTCGCAACAGCTCAAGATTGAAAAGAATTTCGGACGCATTCGCATTTGCCAGAGATGGCCGTGTTCTCAAAGGAACGCTGGCTGTCGCTGACCTTGAACGCCTGCATGATCTGCTGACTGAGGTCTCGGGTGAGGTTGCTTTCCTTGTCAGGGGGTATCAAGGCGAACGTGGCGAGTTCATGCTGCATCTGGAGGTCTCGGGGGTTCTCCCGTTGGCTTGTCAGCGTTGCCTGAACGCCGTTTCTTTTGATCTTGATGTCGATAGTCTGCTGGAACTTGTTCCCGAAGGCGCCGAGTTATCGCAAGATGAACTGGAAGACGACACCCGAGATTTTCTGCCGTTGGTGAGCGAGCTGGATGTGGCTGAGTTTGTCGAGGACGAGATCCTCCTGGCTCTGCCGGTGGCGCCGCGGCATGAAGAATGTGGCTTGCCTGGTGCGGCAGATGCTGGCGATCGGATCAATCCGTTTGCGGCGCTGTCCGGACTTAAAGGCAAACCGAACTGATTTTTTTTGGAGTATCAACATGGCCGTTCAACAAAACAAAAAGTCCCCTTCCAAGCGTGGCATGCACCGCGCTCATGACTTCCTGACCAATCCGCCGCTGGCTGTCGAATCGACCACCGGTGAAGCTCATCTGCGTCACCATATCTCTCCGACCGGTTTCTATCGCGGCAAGAAGGTTCTCAAGAGCAAGGGCGAGTAATCGTTCATTAGAAGGCAGGCCGCTCGCCATGAGCTGCCTGCCTTTTCTTTTGCTATATGACAACCCGCATTGCCATTGATTGCATGGGGGGTGACCACGGTCCGTCAGTGACGGTCCCGGCGGCCATTCAATTTCTTGCGGAGCATCCGTCAGCTAATCTCGTCCTGGTCGGCCAGGAGGAGGTTTTGCGCCCGTTGCTCGGCAATCATGCGAACGATCCTCGCATCCGCCTTGTCCACGCCTCCGAAATTGTTGGCATGGATGAGTCGCCAGCACTCGCCTTGCGTAACAAGAAGGATTCGTCCATGCGGGTGGCCATCAACCAGGTCAAGACAGGTGACGCAGATGCTTGTGTCTCGGCCGGTAATACTGGTGCGTTGATGGCAATCTCCCGCTTTGTCCTGAAAATGCTTCCTGGCATCGACCGGCCGGCAATTTGTGCTCCGCTGCCCACTGTCAATGGCCATACGCACATGCTGGATCTTGGTGCTAATGTCGATTGCGGTCCGGGGCATCTGCTCCAGTTTGGAATCATGGGAGCCATGCTGGTTGCCGCCATGGAGCACAAGGATCAGCCGACTGTCGGTATCCTTAATATTGGTGAAGAAGAAATCAAGGGTAACGAGGTGGTCAAGGCTGCGGCCGAGTTGCTGCGTGCCTCCGATCTCAACTTCATCGGCAATGTCGAGGGTGACGGCATCTATAAAGGCGGCGCTGATGTCATCGTTTGTGATGGTTTTGTCGGAAATGTTGCCCTGAAGACTTCCGAAGGCTTGGCTCAGATGCTTGCCTCTTCGCTACGCAGCGAATTCAAGCGCAACTGGCTGACCAAGCTGGCGGCCTTGATTGCCATCTCGGTACTCAATAATTTCAAAAAGCGTTTTGACCACCGCCGTTACAATGGCGCGATTCTTCTCGGACTCAAGGGCATTTCGGTCAAGAGCCATGGCTCGGCCGATATTCTGGCTTTCGGGAATGCCATTTCGCGTGCCTATGACGCGGCGGAAAACCGGGTTGTCGAGCGCATTTCCAGTCGAATAGCAGCGATGATTCCTGTCGCCGTGGAGAACGTCTGAATGTATGCACGCCTGAGTGGCACCGGTAGTTACCTGCCGGGCAATCCTGTCAGTAACAGTGAGTTGGCGGCGCGTGGCATCGATACTAACGACGAGTGGATCGTCAGTCGTACCGGTATCCGCAGTCGCCATCTCGCGCAAGTTGGAACCACTTCAAGCGAACTTGGCTTGATAGCCGCGCAAAAGGCGCTGGAAATGGCTGGCGTGGCTGCTGTCGATCTTGATTTGATCATCGTCGCCACTTCGACACCCGATTTTATCTTCCCGAGCACCGCCTGTCTTATCCAAGGCAAACTCGGTAACAAGGGGGCGGCCGCCTTTGATGTGCAGGCAGTCTGCGCCGGTTTTACTTACGCTCTAGGCATTGCCGAAAAATTCATTTGCTCCGGCAGTCACAAAAAAGCCTTGGTCATCGGCGCCGAGGTGTTTTCGCGCATCCTCGACTGGAGCGATCGCGGAACGTGCGTCCTGTTTGGTGATGGGGCTGGAGCTGTGGTGCTTGAGGCTTCCGATAAACCTGGCATTCTCGCTACTGCCATGCATGCCGACGGTAGTCAGAACACTATTCTGAATGTGCCGGGGCAGATTTGTGGTGGTCAAGTGACTGGTGACCCATTCCTGCGTATGGATGGCCAGGCCGTTTTCAAGTTTGCCGTGCGTGTGCTGGCTGATATTGCTGAGGAGGTATGTCTGGCCGCCGACATTCAAACCAGTGATGTTGATTGGCTGATCCCCCATCAGGCAAATATTCGAATTATCGAAGCGACTGGTAAGAAGCTGGGCGTTGATCGCGACAAGGTGATCGTTACCGTTGACCGCCATGGCAATACTTCCGCAGCCTCGGTGCCACTGGCGCTTGATGAAGCGGTACGTGATGGGCGTATCCAGCGAGGCCAGAAAGTGCTGCTGGAAGGCGTTGGCGGCGGTTTTACTTGGGGCGCTGCCCTGCTTGAATTCTGAACGAGGGGGCAAAAATGTCTTTTGCATTCGTATTTCCCGGTCAAGGCTCCCAAAGCGTTGGCATGATGGCAGCTTACGGCGACGCTGCTGTAGTCCGTGCCACGTTTGATGAAGCCTCTGCTGCACTGGGTGATGATCTTTGGGCAATGGTAGCCAATGGCCCGGCGGAGTTGCTGACCCAAACGGTTAACACGCAGCCTGTAATGTTGACGGCAGGTATCGCTGTTTGGCGACTGTGGCAAGAGAAAGGCGGCAAGAAGCCGGCTGTTCTCGCTGGCCACAGTCTCGGCGAGTACTCGGCACTTGTCGCGGCCGGTGTGCTCGGCCTGAAGGACGCTGTTCCTCTGGTTCGCCTGCGTGCCGCCGCCATGCAGGAAGCTGTTCCGGTTGGAACCGGCGCCATGGCTGCTGTACTTGGACTGGATAATGCTGGAATTGCCGCTGCTTGTGCTGAAGCAGCGCAGGGCGAAGTGGTTGAGCCGGTTAATTTCAATGCCAACGGTCAAACTGTTATCGCCGGTCACAAGGGTGCTGTCGAGCGCGCCATGGAGGCTTGCAAAGCCCGTGGTGCCAAGATGGCCAAGGCCCTTCCAGTTTCCGCACCGTTCCATTCGTCTTTGATTCGGCCTGCAGCTGAAAAGCTGGCTGCTCGGCTGGCCGAGTTGTCGCTGAATGCTCCGCTAATTCCGGTTATCAACAATGTTGATGTTTCAATCGAAAATGATCCGGGGCGCATCAAGGATGCCTTGATTCGTCAGGCCTACAATCCTGTACGTTGGGTCGAGACCATTCAGGTAATGGCTTCGCTGGGTGTTTTCACGGTTCTTGAATGTGGCCCTGGCAAGGTGCTGGCCGGCCTGACCAAGCGTTGCGCTGACGGTGTCGTCGGTGTGGCGCTGGCTGATGCGGCCTCCATTGAAGCTAATCTGGGTCTGGAGTGATCATGCTGACCGATAAAATTGCGCTGGTGACCGGTGCGACCCGGGGTATTGGGCGGGCTATTGCACTGGAGCTTGGCAAGCAGGGCGCAACCGTAATTGGTACCGCAACCAGTGAAGAAGGTGCAGAAAAAATCTCCGCCTATCTTTTGGCGGCTGGCGTCAAGGGCAAGGGAATTGCACTGAATGTCTGCGACGTAGCGCAGACGGATGCTGCCTTAACCAATATTGCCAAGGAATTCGGTGCTGTAACCATTTTGGTTAATAACGCGGGTATCACTCGTGACAATCTCACCATGCGCATGGGTGACGATGAGTGGGACGCCGTTATTGATACCAACCTGAAGGCGGTGTTCCGACTTTCTCGTGGTGTTATGCGCGGCATGATGAAGGCGCGTTTTGGCCGTATCGTCAACATTTCGTCCGTAGTTGGCTATTCCGGTAATGCTGGCCAAGCTAACTACTGCGCGGCCAAGGCAGGTGTCGCCGGCCTCAGTCGTTCGTTGGCTCGTGAATTGGGGAGCCGCAATATCACCGTCAATTGTGTTGCGCCTGGTTTTATTGCCACGGACATGACGCATGCCTTGACCGAAGAGCAGAAGGCCGCCATGCTGGCGTCCATTCCGCTGGCTCGTGCCGGCACGCCGGAGGATATTGCCGGTGCCGTCGGGTTTCTGGTTTCTCCCGCCGCCTCGTATGTCACGGGTACTACCGTGCATGTGAATGGTGGCATGTTTATGGATTGATTCCGCTAAGGCTTGGCTTTTGGTAGAATCGTAACGTTTTTTTTCGTACCCCTGAGGGGAAGGAGTTTTTCTAATGGATAACATCGTAGAGCGCGTCAAGAAGATCGTCGCCGAACAACTGGGCGTGAACGAAGCGGACATCAAGAATGAGTCCTCCTTTGTGGATGATCTGGGCGCTGACTCCCTGGATACCGTCGAGCTGGTCATGGCTCTGGAAGAGGAATTCGAATGCGAGATTCCTGACGACCAGGCTGAGAAGATCACTACAGTCCAGCAGGCTGTCGATTACATCCTCGCCGGCAAGAAGTAAGCTAATTCCGGTTTGAACCAGGCAAGGCCGGCCTCAAGGGCCGGCCTTGCTACATTTGCTTTCGGAGCGCATCTTGGCACGTCGCAGAGTCGTAATTACTGGCTTGGGTCTGATTTCCCCGGTCGGCAACAGCGTAGAGGAAGGCTGGCAGAACATCATCGCCGGCCGTTCTGGCATCGCTCCCGTTACCCGATTCGATACTTCCACTTTCCCGGTTCAGTTTGCCGGCGAAGTAAAGAATTTTGATATTACTCAGTACATTTCCGCCAAGGATGCCCGCCGCATGGATAGATTTATCCATTACGGTCTGGCTGCAGGTATGCAGGCCGTGCGTGATGCCGGTCTGGATAAGGAAGGTGCTGCTGATCCAGAGCGCGTCGGTGTCGCCATTGGTTCTGGCATCGGCGGTCTGCCGCTGATTGAAGAAACCAAGGACGAGTACCTCGCTGGCGGTGTGCGCAAGGTTTCGCCGTTCTTTGTGCCTGGTTCGATCATCAACATGATCTCCGGCAACCTGTCGATTGAGTATGGTTTCAAGGGACCGAACCTGGCCATCGTCACAGCGTGTACGACGGGTACCCATTCGATCGGCGAAGCCGCACGCATCATTGAATACGGCGATGCCGACGTGATGGTGGCTGGTGGCGCTGAATCAACGGTCTCTCCGCTGGGCATGGGGGGCTTCAGTGCCGCTCGCGCGCTGTCCACTCGCAACGATGACCCGACGACGGCCAGTCGTCCATGGGACAAAGATCGTGATGGCTTCGTCCTGGGCGAAGGCGCCGGTGTTCTGGTTCTCGAAGAGTACGAGCATGCTAAGGCACGTGGTGCAAAGATTTATGCTGAAGTGGCTGGCTATGGCCGGAGCGCTGATGCCTACCACATCACTGCCCCGAACATGGATGGCCCGCGTCGCTCCATGGTCAATGCGCTGAAGAATGCTGGTATTGCGCCTTCTGACGTGCAATACGTCAATGCGCATGGTACCTCGACCCCGCTTGGCGACAAGAACGAGTCGGATGCCATCAAGGCTGCCTTCGGTGATGCTGCCTACAAGATCGTCGTCAATTCAACCAAGTCGATGACTGGTCACCTGCTGGGTGGTGCCGGTGGCGTTGAGTCCTTGTTTACGGTTCTGGCGATCCATCACCAGATATCCCCGCCGACTATCAACATCTTCAACCAGGATCCGGAATGTGACCTGGACTACTGTGCCAACAAGGCACGGCCGATGAAGATCGATGTGGCGCTGAAGAACAACTTCGGCTTCGGCGGCACTAACGGCTCGCTGGTATTCAAGCGCATTTAAGCAGCGCTTCCGTAAGGAATTGAACGGTGCAGTTTCCGATGATCATCGGACTGCACCGTTCTCGCTTTCTGGATGGCGCATTGATCGTTACGACTTTGCTCTTGATTGGAATGACGGTGCTGCTCCCGTATTCTGCGATCATCCGCTTGGCGACCACTTTGCTCATCGTGATTGCCAGCTACTATTCCTGGCGGAAATTGATGCCGACGCTTTCTGCTATTCGGCTTGAACGTTCCGGCCAGATCCTTGTTTCAGAAGCAGGAAACGCAGATTTTCTCGAGGTTGAATTGGCGCCTCATGCAACAGTACATCCGTGGCTGACTGTTGTTCGGCTCCGGGTACCGAACGGCAAAAGGCACACGCTTATTGTGGTGGTCGATAGCGTGGAGGCTGATGATTTCAGGCGCCTGCGAGTGTTTTTCCGTTGGCAGGCGAAATTCAGTTCGGCGGCCGCCGACGCTTGAGGATCGTATTCTTTGGTTTGTCAGCCATGTCAGGAAAATCTCGGGAAAAGTGCAGCCCCCGACTTTCTTTGCGCAACATGGCACAGCGAACGATCAAGTCTGCCGTGACAACAAGGTTCCGCAACTCGATAAGGTCGTGGCTAACCCGGAAATTGGCATAAAACTCGTCGATTTCTCGCATCAACAGTCCGATGCGATGCTTGGCACGTTTTAGTCGTTTGGTCGTCCGGACGATGCCGACGTAATCCCACATGAAGCGACGAAGCTCATCCCAATTGTGGGAAATGACCACTTCTTCATCGGCATCTGTGACCCGGCTTTCATCCCAGAGTGGCAGCTTGGGAGTTTCGTCGATTTTTCTGGTCAATATGTCGCTGACTGCAGCTTCGGCAAATACCAAGCATTCAAGCAACGAGTTGGAGGCGAGGCGATTCGCACCATGCAGCCCGGTACATGAGGCTTCTCCGGCAACGTAAAGTCCGGATACATCGGTGCGCCCATGCAGGTCGCTGACAATGCCGCCACAGGTGTAATGGGCGGCCGGAACGACCGGAATGGCTTCCTGGGTGATATCAATCCCAAGCTCCAGGCAGCGAGCGTAAATATTCGGGAAATGACCGCGAATGAAATCTTCATCCTTGTGCGAAATATCGAGGAAAACACAGTCAAGGCCGCGTTTCTTCATTTCGAAGTCGATGGCGCGAGCGACGATGTCACGCGGTGCGAGTTCTGCACGGTCATCATGCTCAGGCATGAAGCGGGTTCCGTCCGGCAAGCGGAGCAGGCCACCTTCGCCGCGTACCGCTTCGGATATCAGGAATGATTTCGCCTGGGGGTGATAGAGACAGGTCGGGTGAAACTGGATGAATTCCATATTCGACACCCGGCAACCGGCACGATAAGCCATGGCGATGCCATCACCGGTAGAGGTGTCAGGGTTGGTCGTGTAGAGATAGACCTTGCCGGCGCCGCCCGTGGCGATGAGGGTGTTTTGGGCGCCAATCGTGACGACTTCACCGTCACGATTGTTCAGGACATAGGCGCCATAGCAACGCTTATCGCTTTTGCCCAGTTTCTCGCTAGTGATCAGGTCGATCGCGATGTGATCTTCCAGAATGGTGATGTTGGGGTTGGCACGGACTTTCTTGGTTAAGGTGTCCTGAACGGCGAGGCCAGTTGCATCGGCCACATGGATGACACGGCGAGCGCTGTGACCACCTTCCCGGGTAAGGTGATAGCCGGAGGTGTCCTTAGTGAAGGGAACGCCTTGCTCGATCAGCCACTCGATGACCCTGCGCCCGTTTTCGACAACATGGCGGGTCGATTTTTCATCGTTCAGCCAGGCACCAGCAACCAGCGTGTCCTGAATATGCGCTTCAATGGAGTCCTGGCTGTCCAGTACGGCTGCAATGCCGCCCTGAGCCCACCCGGATGCAGAGTCTTCAAGACTGCGCTTGCTGACAAGCGCCACGCGACAATGGGGGGCAAGTCTCAATGCGGCAGACTGGCCGGCAAGACCGCTACCGATGATCAGGACATCAAATTTCTGCACGGCTGTTCTCTATTAGTAATAGTTTTCAGCGGAATATAGCATGCAGAAAACCATTCATCTCGTTACAGACAGTCACAAATTAAGGATAACTACCTATCTTCATCGCGAAAATGGCTGCGCTATACTCCGCTAAATAAAATACTAATCATTATCCTCAGGGAAAACGAGAGCAATGAGTGAGCGCGAAATCGATCAGGTGTTGGTCGAACGGGCCCAAGGCGGAGATCAGCACGCCTTCGACCTGTTGGTGAGCAAATACCAGCGTAAGCTGGGGCGCTTGCTGTCACGCTTCATCCGTGACCCTGCGGAAGTCGAAGATGTCTCACAGGAGGCCTTTATCAAGGCTTACCGCGCCCTGCCATCCTTTCGTGGTGAGAGTGCTTTTTATACTTGGCTTTATCGTATTGGCATCAATACGGCTAAAAATTATCTGGTTTCCCAAGGGCGACGTGCGCCAACCAGTACCGAGTTTGACTCTGAAGAAGCGGAAACCTTTGAAGATGCTACTCAACTACGGGATATCAACACCCCGGAAAGCCTTCTTCTGTCGAAGCAGATTGGTGAAACGGTAAATGCAGCCATGGACTCCTTGCCTGAAGAGCTACGTACGGCGATCGTGCTGCGCGAACTGGAAGGCCTCTCCTATGATGAAATCGCCGGCATCATGAACTGTCCGATCGGAACGGTGCGATCCCGTATTTTTCGCGCCAGAGAAGCGGTGGCGGCAAAGTTGCGACCGTTACTGGATATCGCTCCCGATAAGCGTTGGTAAGCATGGATAATGAACAGACCACGATCCAGGCAGTAGTCCGTGCGCAAGAAGGAACGAATGCACTCGTCGAAGTTGAGCATGGCGGCTGTGGGCGATGTCACGAACAGGGTGGTTGTGGTGGTCAGCAACTGACCCAGATGTTTTGTGCAGGGCCAAAAACCTATCAGGTAGATAACAAGATTGGCGCTGTTATTGGCGATCGCGTCACGATCGCTATCGCTGCTGGCAGTGTTCGCCATACGGCTAATCTTGCATATGGAATTCCGTTGATTGCCTGCATCGGTGGCGCGGTTGTCGGTTCTTCGTTCGCCGGTGATGGTGGCGCCGTGTTCGGCGCTGTTAGCGCCTTGATTTTGGCTTTTTTGTACGTCCGCTCTCACGCCCAACGCAAGTCTGGAAATTTCGCCGAGCGCCCTCATATAATTTCCCGTTCCTGATCAAATCCGGAGGTTGTATTGTCCATGAAACGCTTTGTGGCTTTGTGTTCCCTTTGGTTTTTGTGTTCTTTGTCGTTTGCCCAGACGCGCGGCTTGCCTGATTTCTCCGATTTGGCTGAAAAGCAAGGGCTGGCGGTCGTCAATATCAGTACGACGCAGGTTGTCCGTGGGCAGGCGCAAATGATGCCGTTTCCGTTTGATGAAAACGATCCTGCCTTCGAGTTTTTCAAGCGCTTCATCCCACGCAACCCGGGTGGCGCCATGCCGCGAGACTTCGAAAACAAGTCGCTCGGCTCCGGGTTCATTGTCAGTGGCGATGGCTATATTCTGACCAACGCCCATGTCGTCGACGGGGCTGATGAGGTTACGGTTCGTCTGACTGACAAGCGTGAATTCAAAGCCAGGATCATCGGGGCGGATAAACGAACCGATGTTGCCTTGATAAAGATCGATGCGTCAGGTCTACCTGTGGTCAAGTTGGGTGACCCGGCCCAACTTAGAGTGGGTGAATGGGTGGTGGCCATTGGCTCACCGTTCGGATTCGACAACTCTGTGACCGCCGGCATTGTCTCAGCCAAAGGGCGCTCCCTGCCGCAAGAGAATTATGTGCCCTTCATTCAGACGGATGTGGCGATCAACCCGGGTAATTCTGGCGGCCCGCTGTTCAATATGCGCGGCGAAGTGGTAGGTATCAATTCACAGATTTACAGTCGTAGTGGCGGGTATATGGGCGTTTCCTTCGCCATTCCGATTGATGTGGCAATGGATATCCAGAACCAGTTGCGTGCTTCCGGCAAGGTCAGTCGTGGTCGCCTTGGCGTGGTAATTCAGGAGGTCAGCAAGGAACTCGCAGACTCTCTGGGCCTTGCCAAGCCGATCGGTGCGGTGGTGAATGCTGTCGAAAAGGGTGGGCCTGCAGAAAAGGCTGGCATTGAGGCAGGTGATGTCATCCTGAAATTTGACGGCAAGACGATCAACAATTCGGCCGATTTGCCGCGCATGGTGGGTGCAACCAGGCCGGGAGGGCGTTCGGTGGTTCAGGTCTGGCGCAAAGGCGCAACCCGGGATATCAACGTTACCGTGGGTGAGGTTCCTGACGAAAAGCAGGCGAGCGCTAAAGTGCAGCGCGGGAAACCGACTGAACAGGCAGCCAACCGCCTTGGCCTAGTCGTCAGTGAGCTAACTGCGGAGCAAAAACGTGAGCTGAAAATGGGTTCTGGCCTGTTGATCGAAGACGTTCGGGGGCAGGGGCTTCGTTCGGATTTGCGTGCTGGCGACATCGTCATTGCGCTGATCGCCAAAGGTGCGACCACTGAGGTCAAGACAGTCGAGCAGTTCAATAAATTACTATCCCTGTTCGAAAAAGGCAGCAATGTCACCTTGCTCGTTCGCCGTGGGGAAATGCAGACTTTCATCACCATAAAAGGTTTGAATGGTGGTTGAACTGACCCTGATGAGCCGCGGCTACTGTCATCTCTGTCATGACATGGAGGTGGCCTTGGCGCCGCTGGCTGATGAGTTCGGTGCGACGGTGACCGTTCTTGATGTTGACGCTGATCCGGTGCTCGAAGCCAGGTATGACGAACTGGTGCCTGTTTTGTTGCATGGCGAGACAGAGTTGTGCCATTACTTTCTTGACGAAGCCAAAGTCCGTGAATATTTGGCTGGAATCCGCTAAAATTCAGGGTCTTCTGAAAAGGGAAGGGCGCCGGACAGCGCCCTTTTTTACTGGTACCAATGGATCACATTAGAAACTTCTCGATCATCGCGCACATCGACCACGGCAAATCGACGCTGGCCGATCGCATCATCCACCTCTGTGGCGGCTTGTCCGATCGCGAGATGGAGGCGCAGGTACTCGATTCGATGGATATCGAACGCGAGCGCGGCATCACGATCAAGGCACAGACCGCTGCGCTGAGTTACAAGGCGCGCGATGGCAAGGTCTACAACCTGAACCTGATCGATACGCCGGGACACGTCGACTTCTCTTATGAAGTCTCTCGTTCGCTATCGGCTTGCGAAGGCGCTCTGCTGGTGGTGGATGCCTCGCAGGGCGTTGAGGCACAGACGGTGGCCAATTGCTATACGGCGCTCGAACTGGATGTTGAAGTCGTTCCTGTTCTGAACAAGATCGACCTGCCGTCGGCCGATCCGGAAAATGCCCGCCAGGAAATCGAGGATGTGATCGGGATCGACGCTTCCGAGGCTGTATTGGCTTCAGCCAAGACAGGTCTCGGCGTCGAGGATATTCTCGAGGCAGTTGTCGCGCGCATTCCGCCCCCCAAGGGAAATCCGGACGCGCCACTCAAGGCGCTGATTATCGACTCCTGGTTCGACAACTACGTCGGTGTCGTCATGTTGGTGCGTGTCGTCGACGGGGTCATCAAGCCTAAAGATAAACTGCTTTTCATGGCGACCGAAGCAGAGCAGCTATGCGAGCAGGTTGGCGTCTTTGCGCCAAAGTCCGAGAAGCGCGACATGCTGCGTGCCGGTGAGGTCGGTTTCGTCATTTCCGGCATCAAGGAACTGAAGGCAGCCAAAGTCGGCGACACGATCACCACGATGGACCGCAAGGCGACCGAAGCTCTGCCTGGTTTCAAGGAAATCAAGCCGCAGGTGTTTGCCGGTTTGTATCCCGTTGAATCCAATCAGTACGATTCGTTGCGTGAGTCGCTGGAAAAACTCAAACTGAACGATGCCTCGCTGCAATACGAACCAGAGGTTTCTCAGGCGCTTGGCTTTGGCTTCCGCTGCGGCTTCCTTGGCCTGTTGCACATGGAAATTGTGCAGGAACGTCTGGAGCGTGAATTCGATCAGGATTTGATCACCACTGCACCCACCGTTGTGTATCAGGTCGTTATGCGTGATGGATCAATCGTTGAGGTGGAAAATCCGGCCAAATTGCCGGATGTCACCAAAATGGAAGAGGTGCGCGAGCCGATTATCACGGCCACTATCTTCGTGCCGCAGGATTATCTGGGTAATGTCATCACCCTTTGTAACCAGAAGCGTGGCAATCAGGTCGACATGCATTACCACGGCCGCCAGGTAAAGCTGGTCTATGAAATGCCGATGGCCGAAGTGGTGATGGATTTCTTCGACAAGCTGAAGTCCTGCTCCAAGGGTTACGCCTCTCTCGACTACGATTTCAAGGAATATCGTGCAGCGGATGTTGTGAAGCTGGATATCCTGATCAACAGCGAAAAGGTTGATGCCCTGTCATTGATCGTGCACCGAGCTAATGCGCAGTATCGCGGTCGCGAACTGGCGAGCAAGATGCGCGAACTGATTCCCCGCCAGATGTACGACGTGGCAATTCAGGCGGCGATCGGCTCGCACATCATCTCCCGTGAGAACGTCAAGGCGATGCGCAAGGACGTGCTGGCCAAGTGCTACGGTGGCGACATCTCCCGCAAGAAGAAACTGCTGGAAAAGCAGAAGGCCGGCAAGAAACGGATGAAACAGGTCGGCAGCGTCGAAATTCCGCAGGAGGCCTTTCTGGCAGTGCTGCGCGTCGATAATTGAGAATAGCGATGAACTTTGCCCTGATTCTTTTCGTGCTGCTGGTTCTTACCGGTGCCTTGTATGCAGTCGATGTCCTGAAATTCCGGAAATTTCGTGCCAAAGATGCCAAGGAGCCTTTGTGGGTGGAGTGGGGCGCCAGCTTCTTTCCGGTTATTTTGATCGTCTTTGTTCTACGCTCCTTTCTGTTTGAGCCATTCAAGATTCCATCCGGCTCGATGATACCGACGCTGCTGGTTGGCGATTTCATTCTGGTTAACAAGTTCACCTACGGCATCCGCTTGCCGGTAATCAACAAGAAGATTATTGAGATCAACTCGCCCCAGCGCGGCGATGTCATGGTTTTTCGTTATCCCGAAGATCCGTCGCTGGATTACATCAAGCGTGTCGTTGGTTTGCCCGGAGACACCGTCGCTTATCAGAACAAGAAACTGACCATCAATGGGCAGGCGGTTCCGACCCAGAAGATCGGCGACTACCTCCACCCGGAGCGCCTGTATTACTCCGAGCAGTTCATGGAGAAACTTGGCGAAGTTGAGCACCTGGCCCTGAACGACACCGATGCTCCGGCCTTCGTTCCCGATGCCGCACGCTTCCCGCACCGGGAAAATTGCACTTACAATGCCTCGGGTGTGATTTGCAAGGTGCCGCCCGGTCACTATTTCATGATGGGGGACAATCGGGATAACAGCCGGGATAGTCGGGCCTGGGGGTTTGTTCCCGAGCAGAATATCGTCGGCAAAGCATTCTTTGTCTGGTTGAATTTCAGTGATTTGAGCCGGATTGGCTCATTCCGGTAAGGGGAAACTGATGAAAAATCAACGTGGTGTTGCGCTATCCGGGCTCCTGTTCTGGAGCGTTGTACTGGTTCTGGTCTCTGTGCTTGGTATGAAAGTAGCACCGACCTACATTGAGTACACCAAAATCCTGAAGGATGCCAAAGCTACTGTTGCCAAAGTTGGTCCGGACTCAACGGTGGCGGATGTTCGATCAACTTTCGACAAGTTTGCTGATATTGACCAGCTGGATTTCAAGGCCAGTCAATTGGATATTTCCAAAGATGGCGGCAAGATCGTTATTGAATTTGCTTATGAAAAGCGTATCCCCCTCTTCTGGAACGTCAGCCTGCTGATCGACTATAAAGGGTCGACTGCTGGATCATAAGGCATGACTGCGCAGTCGATTGCCAGGAAACTCGGGCATCAATTTTCGGATCAATCGCTGTTTCGGACCGCATTGACCCATCGCAGCTTCGGCACGCCGAACAATGAGCGGCTGGAGTTTCTCGGCGATGGCGTCCTGGATTTTGTCATTGCCGCCTCTCTGTTTCACCGCTTTCCAGATTTGCCGGAAGGCGACCTTTCCCGTTTGCGGGCGAATCTGGTTCGCCAGGAAACACTGCACCGGCTGGCCTCTGATCTGAATATCGGCGAATTCCTGCGTCTTGGCGAAGGGGAACTAAAGAGCGGTGGCGCGCAACGCCCCTCTATCCTTGCCGATGCACTGGAAGCGATGTTTGGCGCCATTTATCTCGATGCCGGTTTTGCCGCCGTGCAGACCGTCATTGAAAAGCTCTATACGCCGCTGCTAGATGAACTTAAGCCCGGCCAGTTTCAGAAAGATGCCAAGACGCGCTTGCAGGAATGGCTGCAGGGACGAAAGAAAGCATTGCCCAGATATCAGTTGCTGGAAGCGACAGGGGCGGCCCATGAACAACGCTTCGAAGTGGCCTGTGAAATTGAACATCCCGCTGTGCGCACGGTAGGCCATGGCTCAAGCCGGCGTATCGCCGAACAGGTTGCGGCCGAAAAGGCCTTGAAAGAACTCCACGCATGAAAAAGATCCGTTCCGGTTATATCGCCATCGTCGGTCGTCCGAATGTTGGCAAGTCGACCCTGCTCAACCGTCTGGTCGGCGAAAAAATCAGTATTGTCTCGCGCAAGGCGCAGACGACCCGGCACCGGATTACTGGCATCCTGACCAAGGATGATGCCCAGTTTGTCTTTGTCGATACGCCTGGGTTCCAGACCAAGTTTTCCAATGCGCTGAACCGTGCAATGAATCGTGGCGTCACACAGACCCTGAATGACGTCGATGTTGTGCTGTTTCTGATCGAAGCAGGGCGTTATGACGCCAAGGACAAGGCTGTTGTCCGATTGTTGCCGAAGGACAGGCCGGTGATTCTGGTGGTCAACAAGACCGATCAGATCAAGGATCGCAGTTCCTTGTTCCCCTTCCTGGCAGAGGTTGCGGCTGACCATGATTACGCTGCTGTTGTGCCAATCAGCGCCGCCAAGGGTAAACAGACTGACGAATTGCTGGCCGAGGCAAGAAAGCATCTGCCCAACGAAGGCTTGATGTTCCCGGAAGACGAACTAACCGACAAAAGCGAGCGTTTCCTGGCTTCGGAATACATCCGCGAAAAGGTTTTTCGCCTGCTTGGTGACGAACTGCCCTACGCCACCGCCGTGGAGATCGAGAAGTTCGAGGTTGAAGGTGACCTGCGCCGGATTTTTGCCGCGATCGTGGTTGACCGCGAGGGCCATAAAGCTATCGTCATCGGCAAGGGCGGTGAATCATTGAAGCGCATTGCCAGCGAGGCACGCCAGGACATGGAGCGCCTGTTTGATGGCAAGGTCTATCTCGAAATCTGGGTCAAGGTGAAGTCTGGCTGGAACGATGACGAGCGCCTGCTGAAGAGTCTCGGTTACGAATGAACCTGCGCAGCAAAGTCGACGGCCAGCCGGCTTACGTTCTGCATAGTTATCCCTTTCGGGAAACCAGTCTCATCGTCGAAGTGTTTTCCCGCGATTTCGGGCGTATGGCCCTGCTGGCCCGCGGAGCCCGGCGGCCACGTTCGGCAATCCGCGGCCTGTTGATGGCGTTTCAGCCGCTCGAGATTGGCTGGGCCGGCAAAGGCGAAGTGCTGACCTTGATGAAAGCCGAGTGGCAGGGAGGCTTGCCCTTGCTGGCCGGCGAAGCCCTGTTTTGTGGTTACTACCTTAACGAACTGTTGATGCACCTGCTGCCGCGTGAAGACGCGCATGAGCAGCTGTTTGCCGGCTACGCCAAAATGTTGGCACTTCTGGCTGCCGATCCCAGCGGGAAGGTCCGTGAAGCAGACCTGCGCTGCTTCGAAAAAGCCCTGCTGCAGGAACTGGGCTATGGCCTGACGCTGGCTCACGATAGCGATGCCAGGGCCATCGATCCGGAAGCGTTTTACACCTACCGTATGGAGCATGGGCCTGTGCGGCTAGAGCACGCGGAAGCTGCGGCTCAGGTTTTTAGCGGCAAGACCTTGCTCGATCTGGCGGCGGAAGATTTCTCCGACGTGCGTAGCCGCCATGAGGCCAAGGCCTTGATGCGCACACTGATGGCCTATTATCTGGCGGGCAAGGAACTCGAAACACGCAAGATATTCAGGGATTTGCAGGAGTTGTAAGAAGCCCATTGTCCCTTTGTAAGCTGCTGAAGGTGTAACAGCCTCAGGTAGTTGCTTAAGGTATTTCTGAGCTCAGGCCCTTGATCCAATCACGTTGCGCCTCACGGCGGCGCTTGTCGCCCAGACGTTCGATGATCCGGGCACAAACCTCCTCAAACGGCAGCATGCCGCTGGGCAGGATTTCGTCGCAGCGCAGGATGTGCAAGCCGATTGGCGAGGCAAGCACGGCGCTGATCTCGCCCTCGTTCAGGGCGAAGGCAGCGGGTTCAAGTTCGGCGTAGAGCTGCTTGCGCTTGACGACGCCCAGCTGGCCGCCTTCCATGGCGGTCGGGCATTGCGAATAGCGGAGTGCCGCCTCGGCGAATTTGTCTGCATTTTTCAGCGTCGAGCGGAGCGATTCGAGCTTGGCCTCTGCTTTGGCTTTTTCCTGCGCATTGTTGAAGGTAATCAGAATGTGGCGCAGGTGACGGGCTTCGGGTCGATCGAAGGCTTCCGGGTGCAGGCGGTAGTAGATTTCGGCATCGACGGCGCTGACCGGCGGGCTGCTTGAAGCAACCTTTTCGAGCACTGCCTCGATGCGCAGGTCGCGTTCGACGGCCTGCTCCAGTCCTGCTTCGTCTAGATCGCTGCGTTCCATGTCCTGCATGAATTCATCGCTGGAGGCATAACGCGTGCGAATTTCATCGAGCCGGTTCTTCACGGTCGCGGGCGGAACGAAGACATTGGCGGCCATGGCGCTGGCGAGGATGCGCTGCTCGATGCTGTCCTGCTTGCGGGCGATGTCGTCGAGGCGGTCGCGCTCCGGTTCGCTCAGCGTCTCCGGGCCTTTCTTGAAGAGTTCCCAGGACAGTTTCAGTTCAAGATAACCGTGTTGCATGCTTTCATTCCCTGGTTGCAACCGGTTCCAGCAGGGCTTCAGGAATCTGCAGGACGCGGCCCGGCAGGCGGTCGAAATGGATGTGGTAGGCGACGCCAGCCGCGGCATCGCGAATCACCTTGATGACTTCGCCGACGGAGCCCGGTTCGACCAGCACATTTCCGCCAACCGACAGGCCCTTGGCCGCCACTACTTTTTCGCGGAATTCGAAACGTGACGGCGTCCACGGATCGTCGGCGCCGATCAGCTCTTCTTCGCGGCAGCCGACGATCTTGCCTTCTTCAAGGAAGTTCACCGAGTAGATGATCTGATCCTGCAGAAAGGTGCCGACATCGACGACGTAGCCGATACTGCCGCGGCGCACCAGAAAGTCGCCCGGATCGAGGCCGGGGTAGGTGCCGTCGTTGCGGACATTCCGGGTGAGACGCACGGCCTCACCGTACTCCCACTTGGCGTTCATCATTCGCGGAAAACCTTGTCGAGGGATACGAAGGAACTCATACCACCATCCGGCTTGGAAACCGTCTGGAAGACAGCAAAGACCTTTTCGGTCAGCGAGTTGGAGGTGACGAAATCCTGATAGGCGCGTTCCAGCCACAGGCGGTAGATGCCGCGCTGCTGTCCTTCTTCGGGCGGCAGGTTGGGCGCCTGCTTGGCCAGATAGTCATGGAAACGCTGCAGGATGTGCAGGCGGTTCACATGGACGACGGCGGGGTCGTAGGGGACTTCGAAATAGTCCAGAAAATCTTCGGCCGAGACCAGGTCTTCCATGGCTTCAGCAAGGCTCAGAGTGTCTTCCATGATTGCCTCCTCAGGCTGCGACAAGGTTAAATGATGCGTCTTCAGTCGTCGTTTCTTCGCTCTGGAATTCATCGACGACTTCGAGAAGTTTGGCTGCGCCGAGATGATCGCGGCTATCCAGTGCGGCCAGTTTGGTCAGGCGGTCACGCGATTCGGCGATGCGGCCGAGGCGGAGCAGGACAACGCTCTCGGCCTTGAGGGCCAGCAGATAGAAGCGAAGCAGGCCGAATGAAGTGGCGGCGGCCGAGCCGAGCTGGGCTTCGTCGATCTGGCGCCAATCGTTGGGAATGCCGAGATGGCGTGCCGAGATGCGTTTGGCGTGGTCGGCAACGATCAGCACATCGTCAAGCCGGTGCTGATAGAAGTAGTAGCGGTACAGGCTGACCAGCACGGTCAGGTGCTCCGGAGCCAGCAGGTTGGCACGCAGCAGCGACAGCTCTGCGGTCGGATCGCCGTAATCCTCGGCCGCCTGGGCGATCAGCCGCTCGGCCTCGGGGGGCAGTGCGTCCTCGAAGTAGAGCTTGCAGTCGGAGAAGTCGAGCAGATCCATGGTGTCGTTCAGTCCAGTGTTCAGTGCATCGCCTCGTGCTCGCAGCACAAGTCGCCGGCGGTGCAGGTACGGCACTCGCCACTGTGGTCGGGAGGAGGCGGTTCATGGCGGATTTCAGCCAGTTCCTTCTCCAGGGTTTCAATGCGTTCGATCAGGCAGGCGATGGACTTGGCCACCGGATCGGGCATCAGGTTATGGTCCAGGCTGATGCCATTTTCAGGGCGTGCCGTGCCGACCCGGGTGTCGACGATCCGGCCGGGTACGCCGACGACCGTCCGGTCGGCTGGCACGTCCTTGACGACCACGGAATTGGCGCCAACGCGGACGCGTTCGCCAATATGAATCGGGCCGAGAATCTTGGCGCCAGCGCCGACGACCACACCGTCGGCCAGCGTCGGGTGGCGCTTGCCCTTGTTCCACGAGGTGCCGCCGAGGGTGACACCGTGGTAGAGCGTCACATCGTCGCCGACTTCAGCCGTCTCGCCGATCACCACACAGGCGCCGTGATCGATGAAGAAGCGGTGGCCGATGGTGGCACCGGGGTGGATGTCCACGTTGGTCAGCGTCCGGCTGAGGAAAGACAGGAAGCGGGCCGGAAAGCGCCAGCCGTTCTGCCACAGGCGGTGGGACAATCGGTGGGCGAGGATGGCATGGACGCCGGGGTAGGTGGTCAGCACCTCCAGCGTCGAGCGGGCGGCCGGGTCGCGCTGGAAGACGCAGGCCAGGTCTTCCTTGAGGGTTGCCCAGAGGCCGGGTGCTGCCATCGTGCTTGCGGTCATGGTCATCGCTTCAGACATGGAGGTGGCTCCGGGCGGAAGCCAGAAGGTCGCGCAGGTCGGACACTTCCGGCGGGTGCTTGTGCTCGGCGACGAAATTGCGGACGCGCGGCAGCATGGCCTGGGCTTCGGCCTCGCCGAGTTCGAAACCGAGGCCGGCATAGACGACCTGCACGGCGCGCGAACCGGAATGCTTGCCGAGCACGATGCGGTGCGCCTGGCCGACTTCCTGTGGGTCGAAGCCCTGGTAGTTGTCGGGGTGCTTCAACAGGCCATCGACGTGGATGCCGGCTTCGTGGGTGAAGGCGCCGGCGCCGACGACGCTCTTCTGCCAGGGGATGGCGCGGCCCGAGGCGCTGGCCACGGTGGCCGACAGCGACGGGAAGCCCTTCAGGCTGACGCCGGTTTCGATGGCGTGCAGCTTGGTCAGGCCGAGCACGACTTCTTCGAGCGGGGCGTTGCCGGCTCGCTCGCCGAGGCCGTTGACCGTGGTGTTGACGTGTGTCGCGCCGGCCTTGCAGGCGGCCAGCGTGTTGGCGGTGGCCAGGCCCATGTCGTCATGGGCGTGCATCTCGATTTCGAGGCCGGTGTTGCGGCGCAGGGTCGAGATGCGGTCGAAGGTGCCAAACGGTTCGAGGATGCCCAGCGTGTCTGCGAAGCGCAGACGGCGGGCGCCGGCCCGTTCGGCTGTCTCGGCCAGGGCGCTGAGGAAATTCATGTCGGCGCGCGAGGCATCCTCGCAGCCGAGTCCGACTTCGAGGCCGAGACTCAACGCGGCGCCGATGAACTTGGGCAGCTCGCGCAGCAGCCAGGCGCGGTCCTGCTTCAGCTTGTAGGCGAGATGCTGGTCGGAGGCGGGCACCGAGATGTCGATCAGGTGGGCGCCGAGGCCGGCGCAGGCGGCGATGTCGGCCGGGTGCATGCGGCTCCACACCATCAGGCGTGGGGCGAGATTCAGACCGGCGACGGCACGGATCGAATCGCGTTCCTCGTCACCCATCGCCGGAATGCCGACTTCCAGCTCAGGCACGCCGATGGCGGCGAGCTGGCGGGCGATGTCCAGTTTTTCATCGAGCGAGAAAGCCACGCCAGCCGACTGCTCGCCATCGCGAAGCGTGGTGTCGTTGATCGTGACAAAGGCTGGGTTGGTCATGGCGTTCTCCTCGCAGTCTTCGTAGCAAGGGTGGTGCCAGTATTTAAGCTAATGAAAATAAAGGAGATTATTTTTCGCTGAGCGGGGCTTGTGGGCTCCTTGTCGCGATTGCGACAAGGAGCCGCCGCCGTTTATTCCGGGAGATCGGTGCTACTGTCGACGCATGATTCCAAATCCGCTTACGTCGCTTTCGGCTCTCCTGCCTGCTGCAGCCTCTCTGCATCGAATTACCGGAAGCGCCTTCGAGCCGGACTCTGGCCCAGCCATCAAACCGCCTGTTTGAATTGCCCCGGGTTTTAAGGAGGCTCCAACCTCTGAGAAGATGGAGCCATTAACAATTCAAACAAGTTTTCCCCTGAAGTTCGCGAGCGCGCTGTTCACATGGTGCAGGAACACCGCCATGAGTACCCATCGCACTGGGCAGCGATCGAGTCGATTTTCCGCCGGGTGTCTAGCCGCTTAACCCCTTGGACTCTGGCGCTTGCAATAAGCCTCAGAAGCGATAGGTGGCTCCCATAAAAATGCCGTGAATATCCAGATCGGCCTTGTGGACCAAGGTGCCGCCGGAGTTATTGGTGCTCGTGACTTCAGACTCTGTAGAAACGCTGCCAAACTTTGTGTAGAGATATTCGCCCCTGAGTGACCAATTTCTGTTCAGCGCGTATTCGCCACCAAAGCCGAGACTCGCGCCTGTCACCCAATCTGATTTCGATGCGTGGGAATAACCGCTAAAGGCATTGTCGGATAACGTGGAGTTCAACTGCAGCCGCGTGGCGGCAATACCTGCGGTGACATAGGTTAGCCAATTGTGCTGAGCCCATCCGAGCCGAAGACGCAATCCTGCCATCCAGTCAGCCGAGACCGCTTTTTTTCGGGTCATTTGCGCACTGGGCACTGTCTCGTAGGCCTCTGTCGTTACATATTCTTTGCTAAGGGAAAGGCTATTGGCGCTTCCCTCGATCCCGACGAGCACATTCCCGAACTGCTTGCCGTAGCCAACAAACAGACCGCCTGATACGCCCGATTGATCCAGTTGGTGCGTTCCGCTGCGGGCAATTTGCCTGGCATCGGTTGCGTCTAAGTACTTGGGTGTTCCGACCAACATACTCACATCCGAACGGCTATCTGTTGCGCCAATGAGGCCACCGGCATAGAAACCCGACCAGTCGACACCCGATGCCGTCTGAGCCTGGGCGCCGCTGCAAACTCCACCCGTCAGTGCAGCGAGTGCACAAAAAAGAATGCCCTTCACGTATAACTTCCCCCAATTAAAAGAATAGGAAACTCAGCAAACCAGCAAAGAGTATCCACGGACATTTCGTTTCATGTCAAACCGGAATTTGTCCCGGAAAATACTCACGCCCATGCAGAGTCATTGCCGGAAAGTTCCGGGCCGTGCGCTGGGATCAGGATTGGTTCCTGAGGTGACCGGTCCAGGTGGCCGAGGCCGCAATTGCCGTGCTCACGGCGGGGGGTATTCGGTGGAAACGCTACGCCCGACAGCAGGCAATGCCGAACCGTAACGCCCTTGTGCTGTGGCCGGACCTGCCTGTCACAAGGCATGGTCGAGGCGGCCAGGCTGGAGGGCTGACGGGAAATGGTGGCGCTGGCCGCCGGGACGTAGATTGTCGGGCTGGAACCGTCCTGCCTGCAGGCGTTGCGTGACGAGTTCTACAGTTTGCCGCTCGGCCCGGAAGTGGCGCAGGTGGGCAAGCAGGCTTTCCTGTTCGAGGAATTCCTGATGCGCGAGGCAAACAAGGGGTTGAAGCTGGATTTGAAACTGATTCCTGGCGGCAAGGTGGTGGTGCATGGCCATTGCCATCCCCACGGCTGGCTTTGCATAGCCAACTGCAGGAAGCCATCGGTGCTGTCGTCGGCCGAGGCAACGAGGTAATGCGTTCGGCCGACAAGGCGGGTGGCGAACAGCTTCTGATCGATGAAGTCGTTGATCATGACAAAGGCTGGGTTGGTCATGGCGTTCTCCTCGCTGTCTTATTAGCAAGGGTGGTGCCAGTGCATAAAGCCATGAAATCAAATGAAATTGTTTTGTTTTGAGGTGCTGTTGTTGGCTAAATGTAGCGATTCCGACAATTTCGTCGCCACTTTCAGCCACTTGCCTCCTGCTTCCGGATCGTGCTATCAGTGACCCATGATGATCCATCGAATATCCACCCCACTTTTCCCGTCAGCCCTTCAATGAACTCACGGGAATCCCGCCGTCTCCTGGCCAAGGAGCTTACCGCCGCGGCCGCTGCCTATCAGGCTGCAACCGTGATCCCTCACTGCACTGCGTGCTCAAACCCGTGTTGTCGACTCGATCCGCTCGTCCTCGAACTGGATTGGAAACAACTCAAGGGACTCTGGCGGCTCGAAGAGTCGCGCACTGCATTCGACAAGCGGCTTTCCTCGGGCAAAGGCCCGCAGGAAATCCGGGCGGGGAATGGGCTCTACTACGCCCATCGCAAAGTTTGCCCCGCCTACGATGCAGCGCAGGGCTCATGCCGGGTTTATGGTCAGGACCTCAAGCCCGAGGGATGCACCGATTTTCCGGTGTACGAAGATCAGGGTTGCATCATCGCTGATCTTCGCTGTGAAGCCGTTGATCTCGACGCGCTGGTGGCCTGGGTTGCACGTTCCGTCGGGCCGGAATATCGCGTCATTCCCTCTGCCGACGAAGAGTTTCCCTTCCTGGTTACGCTATCGGTGAAGCGGGTAGCCAGTGCTGCGACGGTTGGCAAGCGGCCACGATTTTCAAAGTAGTCTGTGAGCCGCCTGATCGTTTTTTCGTCATAGCCCTCAAACCGAATACGGCCGATGCAGCCAGCCGCGCACGATGTCTACGTCGCGCTGGGGCAGGTAGGCGAAGCCGGCCAGGGAGTCTTCGACGACGGTCTGGGCGACCCAGTGCGGTACGGCCTTGGTGGTCAGCATGTGGAAATACCAGGCCATGGGGTAGCCGGTTTCGCGGTCGAAATGGCTGAGTGCTTCGTTCAGTTTCAGGCCGCTGGTGCCGGCGCTGGCATCGAATTCAGGGGCTTCGCCGGCCAGCGTGGCGATCGGCTGGGCGCGGAAGACCGGTTGGTGGTAGCGGTCGAGGTGTTCGCGGGTGGCGATGACCCAGTGGTTGAAATAGGCGCTGGTGTTGCTGGCGCTGCTTTTCGTCCAGTCATCGATCATGCGGTGAATGGCGGCCGGCTCGGGCTTTTGCGCCAGCATGCGCTTGAGGAAGGCGCCGATGTGCTGGACGCGGCAGAATTTGTAGAAGGGCAGGCCGACAGGCACGGGCTGTTCAGCGCCGCCGCGCGGATCGACCAGTTCTTCGAGGGTGGTCGGGTCATTGGCGAAGAGCTGGTGGACGCGCATTTCCTGCAGGTCTTCGATTTCCAGCTGCAGGAAGCCATCGGTGCTGTCGTCGGCCGAGGCGACGAGGTAATGCGTCTGGCCGACCAGGCGGGTGGCGAAGAGCTTCTGGTCGATGAAGTCGTCGGTGAGCCGGCCAAAATCGCCATCGCGCTCATCGAGGGCGTTTTCGACCCAGCTTTCGAGGTTGTCGGAAACGCGCTGGCCGTTGCTGTCGAGAACGCCGCCGAGGCGATACCAGCCGCCCCGACTCATGGCATGGCGGAATTTCCAGTCGGGCAGGGCGGCACCGAGCGCCTTGACCAGGGCGCCGGGGCCACTGCTGACCGGAACCTTGGCACAGGTTTCGACGATGGCGGGGGCGAGCGATTTGCAGTATTCCGTCCAGGCCAGTGTTTCTTTCATCGTGCTTTCCTCGTTCTCAGGCGGTGTTTTTTTCGGACAGGCGGGCCAAAGCTGCGTCGCGGACTTCTACTTCGGGATCATTGGTCAGTGGCGGCAGAAATTCGAGTGGTGCATTGCCGACTGCCGCCAGACGCACCCACCATTCCTCATCCTGGAGCAGGGCGACGGCGAGGCCGGGCAGGGCGCGCTCGGCGACGATGGCGCGAACTTCCGGTTCCGGATCGTTAGCCAGCATGTGCAGGGCAAAGGCCGGCAGGCGGGAGGCGACCACCTTGCGGACCTCGCGTTCAGGATCCTTGTTCAGCTTGGCGAGCTGGCCGTGCGGCAGGCGACGGGCAACCGTGGCGCGAATCAGGTAGTCGGGGTCGTTGATCAGCTGGATCAACTGGGCTTCAGGCAGGCGCGCGGCTACGGAGAGGCGGACTTCGCGATCCTGGTCGTGGATCATCGAGATCAGTTGATCGACCGGCAGGCGCATGGCCACTACCCGGCGCACGACTTCGTCGGGATCGGATTTGAGCGGGAAGATGGTGTCGATTGCCGCATAGCGGGTGGCAATGGCCCGCCGCTCCCAGAAGATGTCGCCGAGATAGTTTTGCGCCAGCTCGGGATTTGCCCGCAGAAAGCGGTCGATCTGCCGGCCGCTGTGGGCGCGGATGCAGGCGTCACCTGGCGTGCAGCGGCGGCTGTTCAGGTAGTCCGGAAAGTAGCTGCAGCCGGAACACAATCCCAGTCGGCCAATGCCGGCATCGGCAAGGGTTTTTTCACTCGTCATCGACCTTGGCGGCAATGAGAATGCCGGTCGCTGTTTCTGCGTCGTTGGTCAGTGCCAGGCAATGGCCGGTGGCCCCGGAGATCAGGAAGAGATCGTAGCCCTCGACACTGAAAGCAGGGTTGTAAAGGGGAGAGACGTCGTCTTCGCTGCATTCGGTGAAGTGCAGGTCGGGAAAACGTTGGCGCAGCGAGGCGGCGCGGCCGTCAAGCAGGGTGGCTTCACCTACCCGGGCGAGGATGGTGGGGGTGATCATGCCGATTCCTCGGATTCCAGTTCTTCTTCGAAACGGGCCAGCGAGGCGGATGGCACACCCATGATCTGGGCCAGCCAGGGGGGCGGGCTGGCCAGACGGCCCTGCAGTTCCACCAGCACTTCGCGGGCCTTGCCGCCTTCGGGCTTCTTGACCGGATGGACGCCGGCACGGACCACCTTGGCGGCCGCGGGGCCACCGATGGACTGGACGTAGACAATCTGGCAATCGTTGATCAGTGCCGATCGGGCGGCGTTCTTGTCCTCGGCGGTATCGGCCTCGATGGTAGTGCGTACGGCGACCAGCTTGATGGCGCTGGTGCTGACCTGATAAACCAGGAAGCGCTCGCAGGAGCCAAAGTGGCCGTCGAGGGTCTCGCCGCGATTGGCGGCGAAAGCAACGCGCAGCGAGCCGGGCATGTCGCCTTCGGTGTAGGCATCTACCGCCGGGAAATCGTTGTTCTCCACACCCTGGCCCCAGAGCAGGCGAATCGCTTCCTTGAGGGCTTCGGCTTCGACGCCGACATGGCAGCCCTGTTCGGCGAAATCGCCGGCCAGGATGACGCGCAGGTCTTCAACCGTCAGCGTGCCGAGTTTGGCTTCGGTGAGCGGTGATTCGAGCTTTTCAACGAGTGCGCCAACCAGGGCTCTGACATCGAGACCATTCAGGGCGCGAGCGGCAAGGGCGATGCGCAACGCTGCTTCGCGAGAGGCGATGGGGGTGTCGGACATGATGGGCTCCTGGGAAAGTCTTCAGTGGAACGCCAGGTTTCCCGGGCGTTCGGCTCAAGACTCAATCAATTAATTTTGTTGCCGGTCGGCCGAGGCGAAGTCGACAAAGCCACGGCTGGCTGGCAACAAAATCAGGCCGGGCTGATACAGCCGGACGGGCAGACGTCGACACACAACGGAGAGTCGTTGTGGCCGTCGCATTCCGTGCAGGTGGCAGCGTCGATCTTGAAGAAGATCTTGCCGGAACTGATCGATTTGGTCGGGCAGACAGGTTTGCAATCGCCACAGGCGGTGCACATGTCGGGGTCGATTTTCATTGCCATGGTTTTAGCTCCTAGTAATTAGTAGTTAGTTGCTAGCCACCTGAGCTGGCGATGGGTTTCGCCTTTGCTCGTAGCTAGTGGCCAGCGACTAGCGACTGCTTCACTCAGTCTTCGGCAGCGCCGAGGCGCTTGGCACGTAGCGAAACGGGCAGGCGGGGCGGCTTGGCGATGGGGTCGATGTAGTAAGTCCCACCGTTGTCCAGCTTCAGTTCGCCACCCCATTTTTCTGCGGTGTCGAATTCGATGGACTCGATGGACGCTTCCAGATCGCGCTTCGGGAGGTAGAACACCAGCCCGCCCTTGTCGCCTTGCTGGATCATGATGTTGGCCATGTAACTGCTCCTTTGACTCCCTCCATTCAAGGGTAGGCCTAGGGTTCCCTTCCTCCCCCTTCAAGGGGGAGGCTAGGAGGGGGATGGGTTTCATGATGCATTCCGAAAACCCATCCCCACCCCGGCCCTCCCCTTGAAGGGGAGGGAGTTTTTTTACCGCACCAGGTCGAAGTTGTAGTCGGTGGTGCCCATGCCGATCGTTTCCTTGTCGAGTTGCTCAAGGACAGCGTTGGTCAGCTGGGTCACTACAGACATCATCCCTTCGTAGCCCATGGTCGTGGCGCGGTGCATGTGGTGGCGGTCGAAGATCGGGAAGCCGAGGCGGATCAGCGGTACTTCGAACTCTTCACCCAGGTGGCGGGTGTCGCGCTGGATGTACTTGCCGTAGGAGTTGCCGATCAGGAAGTCAGGCTTGTCCGTGAAGCACAGGCTGCGCATGTGCCACAGGTCGTTGCCGGCGTAGACCTTGCCCAGCGTACCGAACGGGCTGGAAGCGAGGAGCTTTTCCATGACCTTGGCCCAACGCTTGTTGCCGTTGTGAGCCAGGATGTGGGTCGGCTCGGCACCAACTTCCAGCAGGATCTTGACGACGCCCATCACGAAGTCCGGGTCACCATACACGGCGAACTTCTTACCGTGCAGCCAGGCGTGGCTGTCTGAGACCAGGTCCATGCAGCGGCCACGTTCCAGTTCAAGGGAGGCCGGAATCGGCTTGCCGGTCAGTTCGGAGACCTTCATCAGGAACTCGTCGGTCCATTCCACGCCCATCGGGATGTTCAGCTTGGGAACTTCATGGTTCCAGGTGTTCTCGATGAACTTCTTGGACTTCTCCAGCTGGGTCGGTTGGAGCAGGACGGTGGTGATGCCGTTCGGCGCATCCTTGACTTCATCCATCGTCGTGCCGCCGGAGTACATGCGGAATTCGCCGTCAGCCGGGGTGTCGAAAACTTCGGAAGGATCGGACAGGTAGGTGAAGTCGACATCCATCTCACCCAGCATGCGCTTGATGACACGGTAGTTGCCGAGGTAGGTCTCGAAGCCCGGCACGATGTTGATCTTGCCGTTCGAACCGATCTTCTTGCCGTCCATGAAGTTCAGCGTGAAGGAGCGGATGATGCCTTCGAGCATGTTGTCCCAGCCGGTGGTGTGCGAACCGACGAAGGACGGGGTGTGGGCGAAGGGGACCGGGTAATCCTGGGGGATGTGGCCGTCCTTCTTGGAGTTGTTGATGAAGGCATTCAAGTCGTCACCAATAACTTCCGCCATGCAGGTGGTCGAAACAGCGATTATGTCCGGCTTGTAGATCGCCTTGGCGTTGGCCAGGCCGTCGTGCATGTTCTTCTGCCCGCCGAACACGGCGGCATCTTCCGTCATCGAGTCGGAAACGCAGGAGCACGGTTCCTTGAAGTGACGGTTGAAGTAGGTGCGGAAGTAGGCGACGCAGCCTTGCGAACCATGCACGTAGGGCAGGGTCTTGTGGAAGCCGGAGGCGCAGAGGACGGCGCCGAGCGGCTGGCAGGCCTTGGCCGGATCGACGGTCAGGGCTTCGCGCTTGAAGTTGAGGTCCTGATATTCCTTGGTCGTCGTCCAGACGAAGGTTTCCCAGACCTTTTCCGGGCCGTGGCCTTCTTCGAAGAGTTCGCGTTTTTCAGCGAGGTTCTTCTTGTAGTCGTCGTCGCGGAACAGCGGGTAACAGGGCTTGATGTTGTCTGCGGTTTGCATTGCTATCTCCTTGCCGGTACCACTCATCTGTGGCGACCGGAGTAGGTTCAACAGAATTTCCTAGCCCCCCGTCATTCCCGCGGAGGCGGGAATCCAGATCGCCCTGGATTCCCGGTCAAGCCGGGAATGACGGGGGCGTGGTTCAGGCAGCCTTCTTGACTTCTTCAGCAGCAACCTTCTTCCACGGGGGCGTCAGGTTCTTGAAGGTCGGGTTGGACAGGGCGATATCCATGTCACGGGCGAAGATCGCGAAACCGTCGTAACCGTGGTACGGGCCCGAGTAATCCCAGGAGTGCATCTGGCGCAGCGGAATGCCCATCTTCTGGAAGATGTACTTTTCCTTGATGCCGGAGCCGACCATGTCGGGCTTCAGGCGCTTGACGAACTCTTCCAGTTCGAAACCGGTCACGTCGTCGTAGAGCAGGGTGGCATCACCCATTTCTTTGATCGTGCGATCGTAGTCGTCGTTGTGGCCGAATTCGTAGCCGGTGCCGATGACTTCCATGCCGAGGTCTTCGTAGGCGCCGATAACGTGACGCGGACGCAGGCCGCCGACGTAGAGCATGACCTTCTTGCCCTGCAGACGCGGTTTGTACTTGGCGATGATCTCGTCCATCATCGGCTGGTAGCGGGCGATGACGGCTTCGGTCTTGGCCTTGACGGTGTCGTCGAAGAAGGCAGCAATCTTGCGGCAGGATTCGATGATCTTGGTCGGGCCGAAGAAGTTGTATTCCAGGTAAGGAATGCCGTACTTCTCTTCCATGTGACGGGAGATGTAGTTCATCGAACGGTAGCAGTGCAGCAGGTTCAGCTTGACCTTCGGCGTGTTCATCATTTCAGCGATGGTGCCGTCGCCGGACCACTGAGCCACGACGCGCAGGCCCATCTCTTCAAGAAGAATACGGGTTGCCCAGGCATCGCCACCGATGTTGTAGTCACCGATGATGGCGACGTCGTAGGGGGTCGATTCGAAAGCAGCACCGTCGCGCTTGTCGAGAACCCAGTCACGGATCGCGTCATTGGCGATGTGGTGGCCGAGGGACTGGGAAACACCGCGGAAGCCTTCGCAGCGAACCGGAACAACCGGCTTGCCGATAGCTGCAGCGCCCTTCTTGGAAACGGACTCGATGTCGTCACCGATCAGGCCGATCGGGCACTCGGACTGGACCGAGATACCCTTGTGCAGCGGGAAGAGCAGTTCGACTTCGTCGATCAGCTTGGCGAGCTTCTTGTCGCCGCCGAAGACGATGTCCTTCTCCTGGAAATCGGAGGTGAAATTCATCGTGCCGAAGGTATCGACACCGGTGGTGCCGACGTAGTAGTTACGGCGACCGGCGCGGGAGTACTGACCGCAGCCGACAGGGCCGTGCGAGATGTGGATCATGTCCTTGATCGGACCCCAAACCACACCCTTGGAGCCAGCGTAGGCACAACCACGAATGGTCATGACGCCCGGCAGGGACTTGCGGTTGGAAGTGATGCACTTCTTGGATTGTTCAACAGTTTGATCGTTGACCGCCAGATGCTTGGCGCGGTCCTTCTGGGCTTTTTCCGGATAAACCTCAAGCACCTCGGCAATGAGGGCTTCGGTTTCTTCGCGAGACAGAGTCGTCATGTTTTCCTCCTGACGCCGCCACCAATCTGTGGCCGACGTGCTGGTTGAAAGTGGCGGGAGCCTGAGCCCCCGCCGGAGCTTGCGGGGTCTTGCTTAGGCAGCCAGATCGGCGGCGGTCTTGCCGACGATGGACTCGTCTTCGGCTTCCATGATGCCGAATTCCATCAGCAGGTCTTCCAGCTCTTCCATCTCGATCGGGGTCGGGATGACGAAGTTGGTGTTGTTGACGATCTTGTTGGCGAGCTGGCGATATTCGTCGGCCTGCTTGTGTTTCGGATCGTACTCAACCATGGTCATGCGGCGGATTTCGGCGTGCTGAACAGCGTTGTCACGCGGCACGAAGTGGATCATCGTGGTGCCGAGGCGACCAGCCAGGGCCATGATCAATTCGTCTTCGCGGTCGGTGTTGCGGCTGTTGCAGATCAGGCCGGCCAGACGGACACCGCCGGAATTCGCATATTTGACGATGCCCTTGGCAATGTTGTTGGCGGCGTACATGGCCATCATTTCGCCGGAACAGACGATGTAGATTTCCTGCGCCTTGTTCTCGCGGATCGGCATGGCGAAGCCACCGCAGACCACGTCACCCAGAACGTCGTAGAACACGAAGTCGAGGTCTTCATCGTAAGCGCCTTCTTCTTCAAGGAAGTTGATGGCGGTGATAACGCCGCGGCCGGCACAGCCAACACCGGGTTCCGGGCCACCGGATTCAACGCACTTGATGCCGCCGAAACCGACGGAAAGGACGTCTTCCAGTTCGAGATCTTCCACCGAGCCGGCTTCAGCAGCCAGGTGCATTACGGTGGTCTGAGCCTTGCTATGCAGGATCAGGCGGGTTGAGTCGGCTTTCGGGTCGCAGCCAACGATCATAACTTTCTTGCCGGATTCAGCGAGTGCCGCCACCAGATTCTGGGTGGTGGTGGACTTGCCGATACCGCCTTTGCCGTAGATGGCGCATTGACGGAGTTTTGCCATGGTGTAATCTCCTTAGTCTGTCAGTCGATTTGCGAAGGAATCTTTGAGAGTCGCGTCTCTCCTTCTGCATGTAGCGTGCCAGGTCGACTGGCAGGCCATAATCGATTGATTATTCAATGAAAATAGAAAACGAGCCGGTGGTTGTTGGAGCGAGTACATCCGACAATGTCCCTACGCTTTGTAGGGGTGACGACAAAGCGTCGAGTCCAGGCGAGACAAAACCCCATTCAGGAGACGACAGTCTCCTATCTGAATCATTGCGAGGCAGCCACGGGCTTCAGGCCGAGGCAACTCACAATGCGACGCTGCCACGCGAGGCCCGTCTGCCGATCAATCGCTGCAATCTGCCAGCCGTTGTGCTCGGCAGCCTGACCTTCCAGCACTACCCGGCGGAACTGCTGCTCGACGGTGTCGCCGAGCTGCACCGCAACCTGTTTCAGCGGCTGGAAGCGGCGGCGCCGGAAGCGCGGGGCGACGTCTTTCGCGACTACCTGACCGTGCATTTCCGGCTGGGGCGCCCGGAGGACATGGGCTTCAGCGGCGACAAGAAAGGCCGCGCCAAGGCCAATTACATCAAGATGATCCGCGGCTGGAGTTTCGATGCCGATAGCCGCGAAGGCGCCGTACTCAAGGGCTGGGTGGAGTCACGCTTTGGCCTGACGCCGCGCTACCATGGCCAGCCGCTACGCGACCCATCCGGTCATGCCTACCGGCGCTATCAGGAAATGCGGGCGCAGGGGCTGTACGGCACCAACGCCATCGAGGCCCAGCTTGATCTGGTCTACACCTTCTGTCAGTTCGAGCTGGCGCGCCGCCATCATGGCGCCCGACATGTCACGCTCTATCGCGGGGTCAATCGACTGGCCGATCACGAAGTGCTGGAAAGCCAGGGCAAGGGGCAACACGTGGTACTGCTCAACAATCTCAATTCTTTCACCTGCAGCCGCGAGCGCGCCTGCGAGTTCGGCGACTACATTCTCGCGGCCGAGATTCCCCTGACCAAGATTTTCTTTCATTGCGGCCTCCTGCCGGGCATCTTGCAGGGAGAGGATGAATTTCTGGTCATCGGCGGGGTCGTCGATGTGACTTTGTCGACAATCTGACGTATTGCTTGTTCTATGACTTAAGTCCTATCCATCGGATGGGCCGCAAGGTATGCTCTGCCGCTTCTTGTTTGCAGCCCCAAGCCCCGATGAAAATACTGCTGGTGGACGATTCGCGTGCAATTGCCATGGTGACTTGCGCGCGCCTGGAATCATTTGGGCACGAGGTCAAGCACGCGATCAATGGCCAATTGGCCATCGATCTCTTCCAGAGCGAGCCCTTTGACCTGATCCTGATGGATATCGAGATGCCGGGCATGAACGGTTTTGAGACGACCACCCGGATTCGCGCCCTGGAAGGCCAGGAGCCCTGGGCCTGGACGCCGATCATTTTCGTGACGGCGACCGATACCGATTCCAATCTGGTCACAGCCATCGAGGCCGGCGGTGACGATTTCATTGCCAAGACGGTGCCGGAAAACGTCTTGCAGGCCAAGATGAAGGCCATGGCACGGATCGCTGCGCTGCGCGCACGCCTCTCGCTGGCCAACAACAAACTGCAGGATCAGGCCAATCGTGATGGGCTGACCGGCTTGCTGAATCGACGTGCCATGGATATGCAGGTCGACCGTTTGTGGGAACAGGCCGTTGCGGCGGGCAAACCGTTCAGCCTGCTGATGGTGGATATCGATAATTTCAAGAAGTACAACGACCATTACGGTCATCTGGCTGGTGACGAGTGCCTGCGCGCGGTCGCCGTCTGTCTTGGCCAGTGCATCCAGCAGGTGAACGATGACCTGACGGCGCCGGGCGCTTTTGTCGCCCGTTACGGTGGTGAAGAGTTTTCGGTGATCATTCCCGATGCGCCGCCCGGCGTGCATGCCGGCGTGGCGGCGAGTCTCGTCGAGGCGGTTGCCGCCCTGGCCATTCCGCACGAAAAGAATGGTGACTATGGGGTGGTGACCATTTCGCTGGGTGCTGCCTGCCTTGATCCGGCGGTCGGCCAGATCAAGGTGCTTTTCCGTCAGGCTGACGAGTTGCTCTACAAGGCCAAAGGCGTCGGGCGCAACCGGGCCGAGGTGGCTTGAACCGCCACTTTTCCCTGTAGGAAAGCCGACAAAGACGGCTGGCCAGCGGCTGAAGAAGGCCGTGGCTGCGTGATTCGCTAACGGGCGTGGAATTTGCTGTGAGAGGGCGTACCCCTTTCAGAGCAAACAAAATGACCCCAGAACTGCGCGAAAAACTGCTGGCCGGCCTCAAGGACGGTAGCATCATTCCCTACCTTGGCCCCGGCGTACTGGCCGATGTGAAAAATGCGGCGACCGGTGCGCCGATTCCGGCCGACAGCGATTCGCTGATCTACGCGATGAACGACGGCAAGCCGATGGCGGCCAAGCTGATGTACGAATTCCCGCGCGCCGCGATGAATGTCGAACTCAAGCGCGGCCGCAGCGCCGTCACCAAGTTCCTCAACCGTACCTACGGCGAAACCGCCTGGACGCGCGGCGCCGTGCATGACTGGCTGAAGGCGATTGCGCCGCACTACGTCATCGACATCAACCGCGACACCCAGTTGCAGGATTCCTACGCTGACGTCCCGCACAACCTGATCGTCGGCATCGCCCGCCTCGGCGGCACCGATTTTCGCTACAAGCTCTATTTCCGGGATGGCGTCGCCTACCAGAAGACCGAGGTGATCAATCCGGCCCTGCCCATCCTCTACAAGCCGATGGGCACGCCGAAGCCGGAAGCCAATTACATTGCCTCCGATGCCGACTACGTCGATTTCATCACCGAGCTGATGGGCGGCTTTTCGATCCCGCCCGAGGTCAAGGAACTGCGCAAGGGCAAGCAATACCTGCTGATGGGCCTGCGCCTGAACCGCGACACCGAGCGCATGGTGATGTCCGACATCATCTACGCCGCCGCCGAGCCGGCCGGCTGGGTGCTGATCCAGAACCCGACCGACAAGGAACGCCGCTTCTGCAAGAAACAGAAGCTGGAACTGATCGAAGCAGATGTCTTCGATCTGATCGGCGCCGCGATTGCCGCCTGAGGAAACGCTGAAAAATTCGTCATCCCCTGCGTAGGCGGGGATCCAGTTCATCGACCTTTCTGGATTCCCGCCTACGCGGGAATGACATTTATTGAATAAATCAGTGCCTCCCTACTAATTCATTCAATCCACCAAGGAAGCACCATGTCGCTTGATCGTTACGAATCCCTTTTCTTCAATGCCAATTTCAAGGAAGCCGCCAGTGCTGGCGGGCTCGTCGCCTATCGCGGCGAGTTGATCCTGCAGGAAGGCGAAGTGGCCGACGCCAATGGCCGCCGCAAGCCGCCGACGGAGGTGCTCAAGCAGGCTGTCCTGCTCGGTGATGTGGCCGGGCTGAAGCTGATTTCCGGCTCGCTCGACGAATTGCAGCAGTTCCCGTTCGTCCTCGAAAAGTTCGGTGCGGAATTCAACGCCGGGACGATTGCCGTCTTCTTCACGGTCAATATTCCGACTGCCTTCTCGACCATTGCCAACGGTGCGACGGTCGCTTTCATTCCGCTGGTTCAGGGCATGGTCTGGAATGAACTGGCCGATCTGGTCGCGCTCGACAAGGGCGATTTCAAGGGCCTGAGCGCCGCCGACAAGGTGGCCACGGTCTATAACGCGCTTAAATCCTACAAGTTCAAGTCGGCCACCATGAGCCTCGACGATGCGATGAAGACGACCAACAACGCCAAGCGCGAAACGCACGGGGCGATTTGATGGTTTGGGATGAAACCCGTCATGCGCTGGGGGTGCCGGAAATGGATGGCACCCACCGGGAATTCGTCGAGTTGGTTTATGCCTTGCTCGTGGCGTCCGACGAGGAATTCCCGGCGCTTTTCGTCCGCCTGCACGAACACACCCGCCAGCATTTCGAGCATGAAGGCAAGCTGATGAAGGCCTGCCGTTTCCCGGCCATCGGCGAACACAACAGCGAGCACCTGCGGGTTCTGGGCGAACTGGCCCATTTTTCCCGCGGCGTGGCCGCCGGCCGGCTGGGCATGGCCCGCAATTACGTCAGGGCCTTGCCCGAGTGGTTTGCCACCCATCTCGCCACCATGGATTCGGCGCTGGCGGGGTGCCTGAAGAAGGGGTGAGGGCGGTGGTTCCGGATGCGCGGATGGGCGAAGGCGAACAACGGCGCGCCGTGGCTGTCTATGAGAGCGACGGGAAGGTCGGCATTGCCGATCTCCCGGTCACCGCCTGCCGTTGAACTCTCTGCCAGAAAGCCCCCGAATCGTGCCGGATACCCCGCAAGACATCGTTCGCGCCTACCACGCCCGAACCAAACACCGCTTTGACGCCTACGCCGAAGGCCCCGGCCAGCTGGACTGGGACGCCCAGCCAGCCCCCTTTCGCCACTACCCCGGGGCGCCGGCGCTTGAACTGCCGCTGACGGCTGACCGTTACGAGCGCCGCTACGCTCAACTGCCGACCCCGCCTGAAATTCCGATCACCCCCGACCTGAACAGCCTCGGTGCGCTGCTCGAACTTTCCTTCGGCATCTCTGCCTGGAAGAGCTGGGGGCCGAACCGCTGGGCGCTGCGCTGCAATCCGTCTTCCGGCAATCTGCATCCGGTTGAAGCCTATGTGCTGAGCGCCGGGCTGCCGGGCGTTGGCGACGGGCTGCATCACTACGACCCAGAAGGTCACGTCCTCGAAGGCCTTGCCCAGCCTGGCCCGGTGGCGGGGGAGGCCTGGCTGGCCGTTGGCCTGTCGAGCATCATGTGGCGCGAAGCGTGGAAATACGGCGAACGCGCCTTTCGCTACTGCCAGCTCGATGTTGGTCACGCCATCGGCGCACTGGCCTACGCCGCCGCGCTGCTCGGCTGGGAAGTCGTGCCCCTCGCCATGGCTAGCAAAACCTTGGGCCACAGCCTCGGGTTGGACAGGCCGGACGATTTTCCGCCGTCGCGCTACGCCTTTACCGAAACGGAAGAGCCGGAAATCCTGCTCGCCATCCGTGCCCCCGGCCTGGGCATGCCGCCTTCTGCGGAATCGCTGGCCGAATGGCTGAACGCCGCTGACTGGCAAGGCAAACCCAGCCGCATCGATCCATCGCCCGGCTACCGCTGGTCGGCCATCGATCAGGTTGCGGCTGCCAGTCGTGATGAGCGCAATGCCAACACGGACACCATTGGCTTTTCTCCATTGCCGCCACTACCCCCGCACCCGAATCCGCTCGGGGCTGCCCAAATCATTCGCCAGCGCCGCAGCGGCCAGCGTTTCGACCCGCGCTACAGCTTGTCCAAACCCGCCTTCTACCGGATGCTCGACGCTGTGCTGCCCCGGCCGCAAAGCCCGTGGCTGGCGCAGCAGGCGCCACCCCGCATTCACCTGCTGCTTTTCGTGCTGCGCGTCGAAGGTCTGGTCAGCGGCCTTTATCTGCTGCCGCGCTCGCCGGCGACGGCCACGGCCTTGCCGGCTGCGCTGGTCCCAGCCGACCAGCGCTTTGCCGCTCGTCGTCAAGTTGCTGATTTCGATCCCGAGTGCCCGGCCTACCTTGGCCTGATCCAGCTGGCCGAAATGGGCCTGCAGGAAATGCAACGCCTGGCCCGCTCGCTGTCCTGCCATCAGGATATCGCCTCGACCAGCGCCTTTTCGCTCGGCATGCTCGGCGAATTCCCGGCGGCCACCGCCGATGGCCACGGCTATCGCGAACTATTGCGCGAAGCCGGGCTGGTCGGGCAGGTGCTTTATCTCGAAGCCGAAGCAGCCGGCGTGCGCGGCACCGGTATTGGTTGCTTTTTCGACGACCCGGTGCATCAAATGGCCGGACTGAGCGGCCAGCACTACCAGAGCGTCTATCACTTCACGGTCGGCACGCCGATTACCGATGAACGCATCGAAACCGGCCCGCCTTACCCCCAACGCCAAAAGTAAAAGCCGTGAGCCCCCAACTCTGCCTTCAGCGCACTCGATCTCGCCGCCTCGCTCGACTGCCTGAAGCGGCTGCGACAGCCCAAACCCGAGCGCTAGTCGGAATTATGCCGAGCCGGTCGATCCGCTGTGGAGGCCTGGCCGTGCAGCCTTGCTGCATTAATCCTGGCTACGACGGGTAAAATGGCGCCTTTTTCCTTGGCACCGGCATCCGCATGAACACCGAAATCAATTACAAAAACAACCCGCTCCATGGTGTTAGTTTGAAAACCCTGGTCACTGAAATCGTTAACCACTACGGTTACGAGTTGCTGTTCGCCTATCTGAATATCCAGTGTTTCAAGAACAATCCGAGCATTGATGCCAGCGTGAAATTCCTCAAGAAGACGGATTGGGCGCGCGAGAAGGTTGAAGGCTTTTATTTGTACCGGTTCAAGAACCTGCCGCGCGCTTCGGACGAGCAGTTTGAACTGCCGCCGCGCGACCGCATCGTGCCGCCGGATCAGACGCCGGGAGAGCCCGCCGAATTAAGTCTGGAAGATGCAGAAAGATTGCGCGAAAAGCGCGCCAAAAAAGCGGCCCTGCATGACTCGGGAAAAATCCGTCCATCCAGTTCCGGCAGAAGGTCGTCGAATTTTTCGAATACCCCGGCGCCCAGCGATTCGGACCCTTGGGCAAAGTGGAAAAAGTAAATCGAATTTCCGGCTCATCTATTTTCCTGCCGTTGATTTGATCGACGACAGGGCAGTGGCGAGAACGCTGGCCTGATGAAATTGCGACGATTGCGTGGGCCACGCAGCCCCCTGGTTTGCCAACGGGATTAAAATCTTCGGTATGCCGTTTGCCCAAGAACAACGCCCGTTTCCAGGAAAGAGATAAGCATGGCTCACCCACTCGCCGGCCAGCCGGCCCCGCTTGACAGCCTGACCGACATTTCCGCGCTGCTTGCCGCCTACCAGCAGCAGCCTGACATCAACCAACCCGGCCAGCGTGTCGCCTTCGGCACCAGTGGCCACCGGGGATGCGCCTTCAACGGTAGTTTCAACGAAGCGCACATTCTCGCCATCGCCCAAGCGGTGGCCGAATACCGCCTGCAGGCCGGAATTCGCGGCCCGCTCTTCCTTGGCATGGACACCCATGCGCTGTCCGCCCCGGCCCAGCAAAACGTCATTGAAGTGCTGGCCGCCAATGGCGTGCTGATCCATCTGCAGGAAAACCAGGGCTATACCCCGACGCCGGTGATTTCGCGCGCCATCCTGGTCCATAACGCCCAGCCGGCAGTCGAACGCGCCGACGGCATCGTCATCACGCCCTCGCACAATCCGCCGCAGGATGGCGGCATCAAGTACAACCCGCCGCATGGCGGCCCGGCCGATACCGATGTCACCGGCTGGATCGAGCAACGCGCCAATGCGCTGATGGCCGATGGCAACCGGGGCGTCAAACGCCTGCCGTATGGGCAGGCCCTCGCTGCGGCAACGACCCGGGCGGTCGACCTGATGACGCCTTACATTGCCGAACTGGGCTGTGTCATCGACATGCAGGCCATTCGCCAGGCCAAGTTGAGGATAGGCGTCGATCCGATGGGCGGTGCTGCCGTGGCTTACTGGAAGCCGATTGCCGAGCATTACGGGCTGGATATCACGGTGGTTAATCCGGCGGTCGATCCGACTTTCGGATTCATGACCCTCGACCACGACGGCAAGATCCGCATGGATTGCTCCAGCCCCCATGCCATGGCCAGCCTGGTCGCCCTGAAGGATAAATTCGACATCGCCTGGGGCAACGACGCCGATGTGGACCGCCACGGCATCGTCACGCCCTCGCTTGGTCTGATGAACCCGAATCATTACCTGGCAGTGGCGATCGATTACCTGCTCGGTCATCGCCCGCAGTGGCCGCACAGTTCGGCCGTCGGCAAGACGCTGGTGTCGAGCGGCCTGATCGACCGTGTGGTCAAGGGGCTGGATCGCACGCTGCTCGAAGTGCCGGTCGGTTTCAAGTGGTTCTCGGCCGGCCTGCTCGATGGCAGCATCTGCTTTGGCGGCGAGGAGAGCGCCGGCGCCAGCTTCCTGCGCCGCGATGGGGCGGTATGGACGACGGACAAGGATGGCATCATCCTCGGCCTGCTCGCCGCCGAGATCACCGCGGTGACTGGCCGCGATCCCGGATCGCACTATCTGGATCTGGCCTCTCGCTATGGCACGCCGTACTACCTGCGCATCGACGCTGCAGCGACCCCGCCCCAGAAAGCCGCCTTCAAGCAACTGACCGGCGACCGCGTCAGCGCCGCAACGCTGGCCGGTGAGCCGATTACCGCCCGGCTGACCCGAGCGGCCGGCAACAATGCGGCCATCGGCGGCCTGAAGGTGACGACGGAAAACGGCTGGTTTGCCGCCCGCCCATCAGGCACCGAGGATATCTACAAAATCTACGCCGAAAGCTTCAAAAGTGAGGCGCACCTGCATCAACTGGTGGCCGAGGCAGGCGCCATCGTGACGGCTGCGCTGGCAGCCTGAAACGGGCAGGGGCTGACTGATCCGGGGTAATGCGGTTCAGTGAGTCGTCATTCGCGGCGGCCTCGACACACCCGGGACTCCGCTTCGCGGCGGGCGAGGCGGGAATCCAAGCATTGACTGAGTTCCCGTCTACGCGGGAACGACAAATCTTGGAATGTTTTTACTGACAGAACCGTACCGACTAACCCGGGGTGCTTTCAGGTGGAATAGATTGTTATTCTGCTATTTTGTGAAATCCAGCAATGGATTAAGTTTGACCAAGTTAGCCTGAACGATGGTAAGTAAGGCTGTCACAAAGGCAAGAACCGCGATCAGCCATTGAATTCGAATACCTTGTTTGTGTTTCCGTTCCTGCTCTGAGCGCTCTTCGACAAGACTCAATGCATAGCCTGTTAGGCGGTAATCACCATTTGTTTTTTCGAGCTCGCCTGTATCCACAAGCGAATCTAAATAGAGTTCTAGACGGCTACGGACTGACTCTCCGTTAGGATGGGTGATCCAGCGGATTGTATGCATATCAGTCATTAGATTGAGGGAGTCGAATGCGGACTTACCTTCAGCGGCTTGCTCAATCATGAACGTGAGAAGCTCAAGACGTTGCCCAAGAACAATGCGTCGACGGTTATAAAGGAACGTCCCGGCGTGTTCAAGACTGCGCTGCAAATGAATTAATACATAGGGGATTCGGAGATAGTAGCCACGCGCATAGTCGTTGAGACTATCGAAGTAGATGGTACTCGGGCCGTAGTAGTGCTTAATTTTGAACTGTTCATTCTCAAATTGGCTGATAGGGTGACGGGCCTCGCCAGTGTGTGAATCGCCATTCCAAGTTGAACATATAAGGTCATTTCCGTCACGCCGTTCCACAATAAGCCATGGCTCTTCATTACGCATGAACCGAATAATCTTTTCGTCTACAAATTCGACGCCTGCACCTATGCGAACGACTCCGTGCCTGGGGAATGGTTTTTTCAGTACTGAATCGATTAATCTAATTTTTAGGGCGAGAGAAAGTTCCATAAGGCATCAGAGTTCTTGGCCGGCCAGTTTGGGCAGCACAAAATAATAGTCATGCACCGATTATGCACATGTAATTCATTGATCAACACGCAGGTTGCTCCATTTGCATTCGCCCTGCAACTCCAAAATTCGGATGCGTGAGAATGGCCCAGAACGTCTGCTATTGAAAGAGATATTGAATGGCCGCTCCTGTCCGAATCCTGCCTGGATCGCAGCCAGCAGCTCACATCGAACCGCTCGCTTGGCTGGCAGCCGATTCGTTCAAGGCCAGCAGGGCGGCGGCCTGCTGGGTGCACTGGGCAGAAATGTTCTCGTCGAGGGCTTTCAGCCAGCGTCGCGGAATGCTCACCGTGCCGTAGCGGGCACCGGCCAGCATGCCGGCGATGGCGCCGGTGGTGTCGGCATCACCGCCACGATTGACGATGTCGAGCAGGCAATCCTCGAAAGTTTCGGTGGCGAAGAAGGATTGCAGCACGGCCTGCATGGTATCGACGACGAAACCGCTCGGGTTGTCACGGCGTTTCTTGTCGTAGGCAAAGACCGGGTAGTCGCTGACCAGCTTGAAGGCCCGCTCGTGTTCGACCTCGATGGGGTCGCGACCGGCCAGAAAGTCCTGCACCATGAAGGCCAGCGTTTCGCAGGCGGCATCGGACAGTGCGTTGTGATGGGTAACGTGGGCCTGGGCGCGGCAGGCACTGACGGTCAGTTCCGGTGGCTTGCCTTGGCAGGCCAGGGCGACTGGCAGGATGCGCATGGCGGCGCCGTTGCCGGCATCGTGTTCGGAGGCGGCTGCTTCCGGATTGCCGGTCTTGCGGAAGGAAATCAGGTTGCGGCGGACGGTGTTGCCGATGTCGACCGGCTTGGCGCGCATCCAGGCATCGAAGGCTTCGGCCGCTGCCTTGGCGATGACCCCGCCACTGGCCAGGATGGATTCGCCGAGGGCCAGCGACATGGTCGTGTCGTCGGTGACCTGGCCGGCCTTCAGGCGCAACCAGCCACCGCCGGTAATCTCGGTATGGATGCCGACCTGATGGTGGATTTCATTGGGCGTCAGGAATTCGACAGTGGCACCCAGCGCATCGCCAATCGCCAGGCCAAGATAGGCCGCTTCAGCTTTGTCCTGCAGCGGCGAAATCCATGGCGGGGGGGCGGCGCGCCGACGTACCGGCGCGGTCTTGGCGATCAGTTCTCCGGTCCAAAACATTTGGCGTATTCCTTGCAGACCCCACAGGATGGGGCGGGGCAGACGTAAATGCCTTCACGCGAGCAGAACTGACGGTAGAGGAATTTCTTCCACTTCATGTCGCCGGTGTTGGCACGGGCAAGTTCGGGAAAATTGACCCACATCAGCTTGCTGAGCTCTTCGCGACTGGCGAGGCCGAGGTCTTGCCAGAGATGGTCGCGGCCGACACAGGCGGTGGCAACGACGTTGGCCATCAGCAATTCGCTGGGCGATTTGCGGGCGCGGTGGTCGAGCAGCAGCTTTTGCAGATCGTCCCATTCGGGAATTGATTCGATTTCCCGGGCGGTCGGTGTTGCTTCGCTGCCCGGAAAGTAGGCCTCGCGCAGATAGCGGTAGGCCGCCGGGCCGAGGCCAAGGTGCGGCGGCAGGCAGCCGCTGCCACTGGCCTGGCCGGCAATCAGGCTGGCCAGCAGGGGACGGTTCGGATCGAGCGCCGCCGAGCCGACCGCTGGCGCAGCCAGCAGTTCGGCCAGCAGCAATGGCCGCAGGGGCAGACGATCCGGACCGTTCATGGCATGTGCCTTGTTTGCTCGGGCTTATTTGCTGGGATATTCGACCAGGATGTCTTCGTCACGGACGATCATCTGGCAGGCGAGGCGCCACTGGGTCGGCGGGATGTCGTCGACGTACATCTGGTCGATCTGGGCCTTGGTGATGTGGCCAAGTTCGAGCAGGGCAGCGACTTCACGGACATTCAGCGGGCCGCCCATCGGGGCGCGCTTGCCGTCGACGGAAGAGACCTTGACCAGACAGGTGCCGCAGTTGCCTTCCTGGCAGCCGAAGTCGATCGGGATGTGATGTTCCTTGGCCAGCGCCAGGATGGTCTGGGTGTGGCTGCCGGCGACGGCGTAGACCGTCTTGTCCTTGTGCAGCGGGCTGGTGAAAGTGATGAGGGCCATTTTTTAAGTTCTCCTGGAGAGCGGGTTGATTTAAGTTTCTCGATTGGGGTTGGGTGATTGCTTTTAATCTTGTTCGGTACATTTGCCGTCATTCCCGCGTAGGCGGGAATCCAGTCGTTTACCTCTGGATTCCCGGTCAAGCCGGGAATGACGGTGGTGGGGCGTTCAGGCGGGCTTCACCACAATCTCGCCGCCGATGATCTGGGCCTGGCAAGCCAGCCGGTGGCCGCGCGGGGCCATGTTGTCCTTGAGTACCTGGTCTTCCAGGATGCTCGGCGGGGCGAGGAATTCGCCGCCCGAGATGACCTTGGTCAGACAGGTGCAGCATTCGCCTTCGCGGCAGCCATAAGTGATGCCGGCGCCGACTTTTTCGGAAACTTCGATCAGCCGGGTGCCGGCCGGTACGGTGACCGAGACGCCGATATCCTGAAATGTGACTTTGGCTTTTGGCATTGTTTTTTCCCCCTGGTTATTGTGCGAGAGCCGCCATGTCGATCTCGCGGTGTTCGACCCGGCCGGTCAGGTGACGGGCCAGTTGTTCGCCGAGATCCCGGCAGGCTTCGAGTTCGCCAGCGTCCGGTACCAGCTTGATGCGCAAGCCTTCGACCGGAACGCGCAGCTTCAGGCCGCGCAGGCGGTCCTCGATCAGGCGTACCGCTTCGCCGCTCCAGCCATACGAGCCGAAGGCGGCACCCAGCTTGCCCTTGATGTTGACGGTGGTCAGCGACGACAGCAGATCCCAGATCGGCTTGACCGCATCGGCGTTGATGGTCGGGCTGCCGAAGGCGAGGCCGTCGGCCTCCTCGACCAGATCGGTAAAGATGTCGGCCTCGCCACCTTCGAGGTCGTACAGCGAGACGCGGACGCCACCCAGCGATTCGGCACCGGCCGCCAGCGCTTCGGCCATGCGCCGGGTGTTGCCGTAGGCGGAGAGGTAGAAGACGACCAGCGTCTTTTCGCTGCGCGCTTCGTTGAACAGGCGCGGCGTGGCCAGTTCGCGGTAGCGATGCACGTAATCGCGCGGCTTGTGGCGCAGCACCGGGCCGTGGGCCGGGGCGATCAGCTGGATGTCCAGCGGTTCGATCAGGGCGATGGCGTCGAGCACATACTCGCGGAAGGGCCGCATGATGTGGGCGTAGTAGTACTCGAACGAGAAGCGGAAATCGCCGACCGTGTCGTTGAACAGCCGGTTGTCGCAGAAGTGGCAGCCGAAGATATCGCCGGTGAACAGCAGGCCGTCTTCGACCAGATAGGTGCATTGCGTGTCCGGCCAGTGCAGGTAAGGCGTGTGGAGGAAACGCAGGGTGCGGCCGCCGAGATCGACGGTGTCGTCGGTGGTGACCGGGATGTATTCGGGCGGCTTCTCGCCGCTCGGCTTCAACAGCGCCTTGAGCATCATCTGGGCGCGGCTGGACAGGTAGACCTTGGCCTGCGGGGCGCGCTTGAGCAGCTCGGGCAGGGCGCCGCTGTGGTCCGGCTCGAGATGGTTGAGGACGATGGTGGTGATTTCGTCGTAACGGGCGACCGTTTCGAGTCGACGGAAGAAATCGTCGGCGAAGTTTTCCTTCACCGTGTCGATGATCGCCACGCCGTTCTCGCCGCGCACGACATACGAGTTGTAGCTCGTGCCGTTGGCGGTTTTCAGGATGATGTCGAAACTCCGCAGATGCGGGTCGAGGGCGCCCACCCAGTGGACGCCCGGAGCAATTTCTACGGCGCTGTCAGTGATTGCCGCAGCTGCCATGGCTGGCTTCTTTCTCCCCTCGCCCGCAAGCGGGAGAGGGGCTGGGGGAGAGGGCGTCACCATGCACGCAGGCTTCGATATTGTCTTCCGGCAGTTCGACGTTGTTCAGGCCAATCCAGGCGTCGACTGTCGGTATGTCGAAACCGACCACGCGCTCCTCGCCGATTTCCATCAGCGGACGACGGATCAGCAAGGGGTTGTCGAGCAGCAGGTGCAGGGCATCCTCGAAACCGAGATTTTCCGGCACGATTTCGCCCGACTTGATGTCCGGGGCGGCGCGGTTGAACCAGTCGGTGACTGGCAATTTGCCGAGGAAGGCGAGCAGCCGGTCGGCTGTCCACGGTTCGGTCTTCAGGCTCTTGGCCTGGACGGTGTGGCCGGCGGCAGCGAGCAGGGCCTTCTGGCGAAGGTTGCCTTTGCAGCCGGGTTTTTCGTAGAAGGTGATGGTGGCCATGGGGTCAGGTTTTGGTTGATTGCTGTGGGGTTGGTTTTCGCGGCTGGTGCGCGTGGGGATTTTTTCGAGCGTTGTTTTCCGCCTTGAGGGCGGGCGTACTTTCTTTTGCTTCGCCAAAAGAAAGTAGCCAAAGAAAAGGCGACCCCATGGTCGGCGCCCCTGCGGGGTTTCTTCCGCTACTCGGCAGGCCGGGCGGTTCGCATGAACTCGCCTGCGGCTCAAACAATGCGAACCGACTGCCCCCGGCCCGCCTGCGTTGCTCAGCGCCTCTCAAGGGGGGCCGAAAAGCGTCACGGGGGGAAGCGCTGTCCGAAAGACCAAACGCGACGAGTGGCCAAGAAGCAGTAGCACTGGTCGAATCCGGATGGTTTTCCTGGCCCCTTGAGAGGTGCCGAGCAACGCAGGCGTTGGCGGAAAAAGGGCGAGGACTGTTTGAGGGGCAAAGCCCCGAGTTCCGCAGCCCCCGCCAACGACGAGTAGCACAGGGAACCGGCTCAGCCGGCACCGAACCCGGGGTCGCCTTTTCTTTGCTTACTTTCTTTTGGCGAAGCAAAAGAAAGTGAGACGCCCTAAAGGCGGAAAACAACGGTTGAAGCCGCCACCCAGCGTGAGTAGAGAAAACCACCCTCACGCCGCCTCCCGCCACAATCCAAACTCCTTCAACTTCTCAATCGGAATCCCGGTCAGTGACCCCGGCGGGTTCAAGAACTCGCCCAGTTCATCAACGATGGCCATTTCGATCGGGCAGATCGCCGCACACTGCGGCACGCCGTGGTCGCCCAGGCATTCCGTGCATTTGCCGTCGTCGATCAGGAAGTGCGGCGTGTCTTGGTAGATCGCGTCGTTCGGGCAGACATCGACGCAGGCCCAGCAGTTCACACAGGATTGGGTAATCTGGAGGGCCATGATCAGGCTGCCTTTCTGCCGTCGGCTGAAGCGAGCAACTTGCCGGTTGCCGCGATTTCCTTGTACACCGCCATCACGGCTTCCTCGATCGGCTCCATGGCATGTTCGCCATTCGGCGCGATGCCGGCGGCTTCCAGCTTGCCCCACGGCTCGTAGCCGATCTTGGAGCAGAGCACCACTTCGCAGCCTTCGAGAATCCGGATATTGCGGTCGAGCAGGGATTCCGTCGCGCCTTCGCCGACCACATCGCCATCACCGCAGGAATCCATGCCGCCGCAGTACAGCTCGGTCTTGCGGTGGCTGATGAAGCGGACGCCTTCCGGCGAGGCTTCGTAGATCAGGAATTCCTTGGCGTGGCCGAAGTGCTCGGCGACGACACCGTTCTTGCCGGCCACCGCCATCAGCACCGGGCGCGAACCTTCCGGGATGCCCTCGTGCTTCGGCTTGACGATGCCGCGCTTGGCGTCGAGCTTCTCGAGAATCTCGTCATGCACCACCTTGCGGCGGACCATGGCGGCTTCGTAATCGACATCCATGACGTCGATCTTGTCGAGCGTGAACTCGTCGCCGCGATCCTCGCCCAGGAGGCCGACCGCATCGGCGCGGCACTGGCGGCAGTGGCGCATCATCGCCATGTCGCCGGCGCAGGCATCCTGCAGGTCCTGCAGCATTTCCGGGGTCGGTTCCGGCTGCTCCATGATGCCGTAGTAGGTGCCGTGCTCAGGCTCGGCGATCAGCGGCATGACGTTGTGCAGGAAGGCGCCCTTGGCCTTGACGATCTTCGAGACTTCCTTGAGATGCTCGTCATTGACGCCGGGGATCAGCACCGAGTTGACCTTCACCAGGATGCCCCGGTCGGTCAGCATCTGCAGACCCTTCTGCTGCTGCTCGATCAGGATCTTCGCGCCTTCGATGCCGAAGATGCGCTTGTTCTCCCAGTAGATCCACGGATAGATCTTGGCGCCCACTTCCGGATCGACACAGTTGATGGTGATCGTCACGTGGTCGATGTTGTGTTTGGCGATTTCGTCGACGTATTGCGGCAGGCTGAGGCCGTTGGTCGACACGCACAGCTTGATGTCCGGGGCGCGCGCGGAGAGCTGTTCGAAAGTTTCAAAGGTGCGGCCCGGGTTGGCCAGGGGGTCTCCGGGTCCGGCGATGCCGAGTACGGTCATCTGCGGGATTTCGGCGGCGACGGCGAGTACCTTCTTGATCGCCTGATCCGGCGTCAGCAGCTCGGAAACGACGCCCGGGCGGGATTCGTTGGAGCAGTCGTACTTGCGGTTGCAGTAGTTGCACTGAATGTTGCAGGCCGGGGCGACGGCCACATGCATGCGGGCGAAGTAGTGGTGCGCTTCTTCCGAATAGCAGGGGTGGTCCTGGACCTTGGCGCGGATGTGGTCAGGTAGATGGCCCAAAGCGTCCGGCGCAGTGCCGCAGCCGCTGGAGGAACAGCCGCCGCCTTCTGCTGCCGGCGCGGTGTTGCTGATGACTGGAAGTTCCACGATGAAGGCTCCTCGAATGCTGTGCGGAGCCTATTCAGCAATCGGTGTGCCAGTCATTGAAACCCATATAAAACAGGTGCTTATGAATCCGGTTTCAGCGGCCTGTCGGTTGTCTTGTCGGATATGTGACAGGGCTTGCGCCAATCGCTTTGTTGCAACGCCGGTTTGGCGCCTGGCCGTTGCCAAGCGGCCGTCGCGCTGCAAGCGGCACTGGTCGAGCCGGTGCGCTGAGGCGGGGCGTTCAGTATCGCGAAAAGAGATCGCGAATCCGGCACAGGCTGGTCGTGATGTCGAAGCGAGGGTCGAGCAGGGCTTCGCCGGCCAGCAGGCGGGTGATGGCGATGGCCGGGTCGGTTTCGCCGGTCAGCAGCACTTCGGTGCCGCGTTTCTTCATGTGGCGGATAAAACCGTCGCCAGCGCTGGCGGCGACGATGATATCAACGCCGTCGAGCGGATGTGGCGCGTCATCCGCAAACACGTGGAGCACCTGTTCCTTCTCCAGATCCACCCTGCGCGGCGCTGGAAGTAGCCGATTTGCGCGGTGACTGGAGAGATCGTAGAGCAGCCACTGCCGGGTTTGCCCGGCGTGACTGCTGACGGTGGCGAAATCCTTGGTGGCGATGGCGATTTTCATGGGGTGGAGCCGAAAGATTTGATCATGGGGTAGGTGGGTATTCAGTCGGCCATGCGGGTAAGCGCCGAGCCAGTCACGGCGAGAAGGCGGGTGGCAATTCAGGCATCAAAATGCAGCGCAAGGCTGGCCAGCAGCTTGGGTAGCGGCAGGTTTTCCTCGCTCTCCACAATGCCCGGCACCGGGTGCGGAAATTCATAGAAGATGCCGTAGGTGCCGGCCCGTTGGCCGTGCAGGTAGACGTGGGCCCGCAGCGAGGCAATTTCAGCGTGGCGCAGGGTGACGATGTGCGGGTCATCGCCCCGGTCAGGTTCGATGTCGCAGGCCTGGGCGATGTGTTCGTCGAGCGAGACCAGCACGCGGCGTATTTCGCGGGATTTGGGCGCGGCCCAAGGGTTGGCGTTCATGGCAGTAGCTCCGGTTTGATCTGGGCAAGCCAGGTATCGATGCGTTCCTCGGTCAGGACCGGCTGCAGATGCTGGTCGAGGGCCAGGCCGAAAAACTCGTCACCATCGAGCGCCTTCGAGGCCTTGAATTCGTAACCCACGCTTGGCCAGCGCCCAATCATGCGGGCGCCGGCGTCTTCGAAGGCATCGTGGAGCAGGCCGATGGCATCGACAAATTCGTCGGGATATTTCTTCTGGTCGCCGAGGCCGAAAATGGCAATGGTCTTGCCGCTCAGATCGGTATCGGCCAGTTGCGGCAGAAATTCCTCCCAGCTCGGCTGGTTGAGGCCGACCGACTGACCGGGCAGTTCGCCGTCGCCGAGTGTCGGGCTGCCGACGATCAGTGCATCGTAGGCGAGAAAGTCGGCCAGCGTGACCCGGCCGATATTGACCGGTGCGTCGGCAGCATCGCCCAGCTTCTTGGCGATCTGCTTGGCAATCAGCCGGGTGCGCCCTGTGTCGGTGCCGAAGAAAATGCCGATTCTGGCCATGACTGTTCCTTATGCGCTGACCGGTTCTTCCTGCGTCAATTCTTCCGGCAGGCAGCCGACCGGATTGCCGAGGTTGCCATCCGGGCCGTTCTCGAATTGCACCAGATAGATCTCCTGGGTTTCGTCCATTTCGGCCACGCCAAAATGAACCACCACGCCGCGCGTGCCGGCCGCGGCGATCAGGCCTTCTTCCTCGGTTATGCCGGGCATGCCGCCATCGTTCAGGATGTCTTCGGCGGCGAAGACCATGTCGCCCACTTCGTACTGGATTCTTTCCATGATTTCAGGCCCAGACATCGGCCGGCGCCAGCAGGCGCGCTACCGGTTGATCGAACATCAGGTGCTCGTCGATGATGGTGCCGACGTCTTCCGGCTTGACGTTGGTGTACATGACGCCTTCCGGATACACCAGAACGCTTGGCCCGAGATGGCAGGGGCCGAGGCAGCCGGTATTGGTCAGCGCGAAGCCGGACGCCCACAGGTTGCGGGCGGTGAATTCATCCGAAAACGCCTGCCAGGTCTGGCCGCAGCCTTTTTCCTGGCAGGAGCCGCGCGGGTGGCCATTGGGGCGCCCCTGGACGCAGACGAGAACGTGTTTCTTGGGTTTGGGCATGGGAATCTCCTGGGTGATGGTTTTGCTATTGCAAGTCGAGTGCCAGGTTTAAGTTGAATTAAGTTAAATCACCCCCGGCAAAGCCGGGGGCCTATCAGTTGAGCGCCTCAAAGGCGCTGAAAACCTGGAGCCGCCCGAGACGGCTACACGCCTAATTTCATTTGGTCATAACGTTCATCTTCGTCCTCCTGATTACGGATGTACGCCCTGACTATCTCTTCATCGAGCCCGACCGTTGAGACGAAGTAACCTCGTGCCCAAAACACCTCGCCCGTGAAATTCCTGCTTCGCCCACCGAAGTGCCGCGCTATCGCTATGGCACTCTTACCCTTGATGTAACCCACCACATGCGACACGGCAATCTTGGGCGGAATGCTGATGCACATATGCACGTGATCTCCCATCAGGTGTCCTTCTACTATTTGCGACTCTTTCTGCTTGGCTAATTCCCGGAAAATCTCTCCCAAGTGCTGCCGCAACGCCCCAAAAATTCGCTTCTTCCGTTTCTTCGGGATAAACACTACGTGGTACTTACAGTCCCACCGACTATGGCTCAGGCTCTGATAATCTTGCATCGTGTATCTCCTTCTCTTGGTCGAGATAGAAGACTCACAACGACCGACGTATAGGTCAAACCTTGGTGAGTCCCCCGGCAAAGCCGGGGGATTACCTCAATGATTCAGGGGGTTGTGTTTTTTGGCTTTGTTGGGTTTGCGACAAGTTTGGGGTTTGGGGCGGCTTTCAGCGTTGTTTTCCGCCGCTCAACGGCGGAAAACAGCGCTTGATACCTTCTGGTATCAGAACTGCTTAACCTCAATATTCAATGTCTGAATCCGGTAAGCAATCTGCCGCGGCGTCATCCCCAGAATGCGCGCCGCCTTGGCCTGCACCCAGCCAGCCTGTTCCAGCGCCGCAATAACGCGTTCCTTTTCTGAAAGGTTCGGATCATCGATGTCGATTTCCGGGCTCGAGACAGAAGCCGTACTCAAGGCTGCCGGGACGGTACGCAGCGGCCGTGGGCTGGTCCGCTCGCGGGCACTGGAGAAGCGGATCAGATCGACATCGATGTGGCCATCGTCGGACAGCACTGCGGCGCGTTCCAGGCAGTTTTCCAGCTCACGCACATTGCCTGGCCATTCATGGCTGGCCAGTCGGCGATTGGCCATGTCGGTCAGGGTCAGCTTGCGCTTCTGGTCGTTGCCGATCTTGCCGAGCAGGTGGCGGGCGATTTCCGGGATGTCCTCGATCCGTTCGCGCAACGGCGGCAGGAAGAGGGGCATGACGTTGAGGCGGTAGAACAAGTCCTCGCGGAAGTCGCCCATTTCGACGGCGGTTTCGAGATCGCGGTGCGTGGCGGCGATGATGCGGACATCGACCTTGATCGTCTTGCTGCCGCCGACCCGCTCGAATTCGCCTTCCTGCAGGATGCGCAGCATCTTGGCCTGGAAGGCTGGTGAGACTTCGCCGATTTCGTCGAGGAACAGCGTGCCGCCGTGGGCCTGCTCGAAGCGACCCTTGCGTGACTCGACGGCACCGGTGAAGGCGCCGCGCTCGTGGCCGAAGAGTTCCGATTCGAGCAGATTTTCCGGCAGCGCGGCGCAGTTGAGCTTGACCAGCGCATTGCGGGCGCGCGGCGAGTTGTAGTGGATGGCGTTGGCGATCAGTTCCTTGCCAGTGCCGGTTTCGCCGCGGATCAGCACCGTGGTGTTCCATTTGGCGACCATGCGGGCCTGATCGAAAACGCGGCGCATGACGGCCGAGCGGCCGACCATGCTGTCGAAGCCGAATTGATGGCGAACAGTGCGGCGGAGCAGGTCGCGCTCTTCAAGCAGCGAGGATTTTTCCTGGGCGACGCTCATCGACAAACTCAGGCTCTGGCCGATCAGGTTGGCGACCATCTCGACGAACTGGGCGCGCTCTTCCAGCAGGCCGTCTTCCGGCGCTTCCGGCTGGACGGCGAGGACGCCCTTGAGATCGCCGCCGACCTTGATCGGCACGGCGATGAAGGGCAGGTCGGGCTGATAGACGCCGTGGCGGTTGAGGAAATGCGGTTCGTCGGCGCCACGCGCCAGCTTGATGGTGCGCGGTTTTTCCAGCACCAGCCCGATGATGCCTTCGCCCGGGCCGTACTGGTTGTCGTCGAGGATGGGGCCTTCCGGCGTGTAGATGGTGCGGATGCTCAGCTTGCCGCTCTCCGGATCGACGACGCTGATCAGGCCGCGGGTCAGCCCGGCCTCGTCGTGCAGCACGCGCAGGACATCGCGCAGTGTTTCGTTGAAGTCTAGGGATCGGCTCAGCACCCGGCTGACCGCGTAGAGCGCTGCCAGCAACTGGATGTTGAGCTCGTGCGTTCGGCAGAAGCCGCCACCGGGCGGGCATTCGTCGCTAAGCGGGTGGAGGGTGTGTTCGTGCATGCTGTTCTCGTTGTTTTTCTTAGATCGGGTCGCCGTCGACGCGGAATTCGACGATGGCGGCACAACCGCCGCTTGGGCTTTCGTCGAGATCGATGATGCCGCCGTGGTCAGCCACCACCTGCTGGGCGCGCGACAGGCCGGTGCCAATGTGCTTGCCGCTGCCGCCCTTGGCCGTGAAGAAGGGCTCGAAGGCCTTGTAGCGCCAGTCCTGCGGGATGCCGGGGCCGCTGTCGAGCACGGAAACGACGATGCAGTCGCCGTTCAGTTCGCTGGTCAGCGACAGTTCGCGGCGCTTCCAGCCCTTGATGTTCATTGCCTCGATGGCATTGTCGACCAGCGCCTTGAACAGCATGCGCAGTTGCAAGGGGCGGCCAAGGATGGCGGGCAGGGTTGACGCAGGTTGCCAGTCCACGACGATGCCGGCGGCGAGCAGGCGGGGCGTGCTGACTTCGAGCACGTCACGCAGGATTTCATTCATGTTCACGCTGACGACGATCTCCTGCGGGCTTTGCGGGATGACCTGGCGCAGCGCCTCCATGTGCTCGCGGCTGCCCGACAGCGCCTGTTGCAGCATGGCGGCGCTGGCCGGGTCGCGGCGCTGGAGTACCGAAATGGCAGAAGACATCACGTTCATCGGCTCTTCCAGTCGGAAGATGGTGGCCGACAGGCCTTCACGGATGGCCGCCGTACGTTCTTCCTCGGCCAGCACGGCCTGCAGGGCCGAGGCACGGGCGCGTTCCTGCTCGTCGCGCAGGTTGGTGATGTCGGCGATGACCAGCAGCAGGCCGGGCTGGCCGGCGGCGCAGAAATAACTGTCGGCGCAGTCGCTGTGCATGCCGATCACCGATGATGTCATCGAAAGCCAGCGGGCCCGGCCGGCAGCCCGGTCGATGCGGGCTTCGCGGTTGCTGACCACCAGTTGCTGCGGGCTGATCGGAAGGATCTCCCGCCAGCCTGGGATCAGACCATCAAGGACGGTATGGGCCGGCTCCTTGACGCGCAGGTCGGTAACCAGCTTTTTGTACTCCTGGTTGTCGAGGATGACGCGGCCGTTCGGATCGAGCAGGGCGAAGGCAATCGGCGCGGCGTCGACCACCGATTCGATCAGGTGCTTTTGATTGGCAACGAGGCGCTCCAGCCGATGCAACTCGGTGATGTCGCGGTGCATGCCGAGAAAATGTGAGGTCTTCCCGGCAGCATCAACGACGGGGGAAATACTCAGTTCGGCCAGATAGAGCTCGCCATCCTTGCGCCGGTTGAGCAGTTTGCCCGACCACGGTTTCTGAGCCGCAAGATCGCTCCACAGCGCTTTGTACAGCTCGGGCGGCGTCGTGTGGTTGGAAAGCGTCGACTCGTTCAGGCCAACGATTTCCTCCTTGCTGTAGCCGGTGACACGGGTAAAGGCGTCGTTGGCAAACAGGATATTGGCCTTGGCATCGGTAATCGAGATGGCAAGATCGGCCTGATCGACGGCCTGACGATAGACCTCCGGCGGAAGCATCTGCTCGATAAAGGGTGTCTGGGCACGCGTGACAGCCGACATGACTATGCTCCTGAGTAATTCGTTAGGTGTAGCCAAACTAGTTCGATATAACTATGTCTAGCAGTTTCCGTGCCTTTACACGAATGGCGTGGCTTGCGGCTGTCGGTGTCGGGTTTTCGGCAGAAATCCGACGATTTCCTGTTGCATTTGCGACATTTGATTCTTTCGAAAATGCACTGTTTTTGGGCGTTCGCCATGGCAAGCCGCCTCGGCATGGAGTTTCGGGGTCTTTGGGCTAATTGGCACGGCTTGTGCAATGAAGACGGCGAAACAACCCGAGCCCGACTGCCATGAGTGAATTTCTCCTGCTGCTGCTTTCCACCGCGCTGGTCAACAACGTGGTGCTGATCAAGTTCCTTGGCCTGTGCCCTGTCATGGGCGTGTCGAAGAGCGTGGATAGCGCCCTGGGCATGGGCCTGGCAACGACCTTCGTCATTACCCTGGCGGCAGGCGCTTCGTGGATGCTCGATAACTGGCTGCTGCAGCCGCTCGGGCTGGGCTACCTGCGCATCCTGACCTTCATCCTGGTTATCGCGGCGGTGGTTCAATTCACCGAGATGTTCATCAAGAAATCCAGCCCCGGTCTCTACCAGTCGCTCGGCATCTACCTGCCGCTGATCACCACCAACTGCGCCGTGCTTGGTGTCGCGCTGCTCAACGTCGAGCAGAAGTTCAGCCTGTTCAAGAGTCTCCTCTACGGCTTCGGTTCGGCGCTCGGCTTCACCATCGTGCTGCTGATCTTTGCCGGCCTGCGTGAGCGGATTGCTCTGGCTCGGGTCCCCGGCGCCTTTTCGGGCGCGCCGATTTCGTTCATCACCATCAGCCTGCTGGCCCTGGCCTTCATGGGCTTTTCCGGCCTCAACGTCTAGGAAGCGTTTGCAAAATGACCCTGCCTGCGTTCTGCCTCCTTGCCGTACTACCTGTACTGTCTGCGTCGGCAGGCCTTGGCCGGGCCGCTGCGCTTCATTTTCCAAACGCTTCCCCGGAGGAATGAAATGATCGCCGCCATCCTCAGCCTGACCCTGCTCGGTGCCGCGCTCGGCATCATCCTTGGTGTCGCCAACAAATTCCTGCAGGTTGAAGGCAATCCGCTGGTTGATGAGCTGATCGCCATGATGCCCGGCTCGAATTGCGGGCAGTGTGGATTCCCCGGCTGTTCCGGTGCGGCGGGCGCGATTGCCGACGGTAGCGCGGCGCCGACCTGCTGCCCGCCGGGCGGCAAATCGCTGGCTGTCGCCATCGCTGCCAAGCTTGGCCTGACGGTTGATCTCTCGGCGATGTCCGACGATGGTCCGAAGATCGCCGTGGTTGCCGAAGAGCTGTGCATCGGCTGCTGCCGCTGCAGCAAGGTGTGCCCGACCGACGCCATCATCGGCGCCGCCAAGCAGGTACATAACGTCTTCCGCGAAGCCTGCACCGGCTGTTCGAGCTGCATCGAGAAATGTCCGACCGAGGCGCTGGTGATGAAGCCGGTGCCGGTCACCCTGCAACACTGGGTGATGCCCAAACCCCTCGCTGCGTGAGATAGACATGGGATTCATGAACCTCTTCAAGCACTTCCTCGGCAACGACTGGGGGGTGCATCCGGACGACCACAAGCGGCCGGCCGCCGACCAGGCGGTGCGCGTCATGCCGGTCCCGGCCCGGCTCTACCTGCCGCTGCAGCAGCACCTCGGCGGCCCGGCCCGGCCGGCCGTGCTGGTCGGACAGAAGGTCAAGAAGGGCGAGTTGATCGCCGAGGCGCAGGGCATGGTTTCGGCTCCCATCCACGCACCGACTTCCGGCACGATTGCCGCCGTCACCGAAATCACCGCGCCGCATCCTTCCGGCCTGAGCTTGCCGGCGATCATCCTTGACGCCGATGGCGCTGACGAGTGGATCGATCTGCACGGCTGCGATGATCCGTTTGCCCTCGACCCGGCCGAGATTGGCCAACGGGTGGCGGCTGCCGGCGTGGTCGGCTTGGGCGGCGCGGCTTTTCCTTCAGCGGTCAAACTGACCGGCGCCCTGCGTGCCGAGGTGACCACGCTGGTCATGAACGGTGGCGAGTGCGAACCCTATCTTTCCTGCGACGACCGCCTGATGCGCGACGCCGCCGCCGGCATCGTCGACGGCATCCGTATCATGCTTCACGCCACCGGCGCCAAGGTGGCGCTGGTCGGCATAGAGGACAACAAGCCGGAAGCCATCGCCGCCATGCAAGCCGCGGCAACCGGCTTCGACAGCGTGCAGATTCGCCCGGTGCCGGCGCGTTATCCGATGGGTTCGGAGAAACAGCTGATTCAGGTGCTGACCGGGCGCGAGGTGCCGGCTGACGGCCGCGCTTTCGATATCGGCGTCGTCGTCCATAACGTCGGCACGGCGCTTGCGGTACGTTCGGCAATTCGCGCAGGCAAGCCACTGATTTCGCGGCTGCTCACGGTCAACGGCAATTGCATGGCACATCCGGGAAACATCGAGGTTCGCGTCGGCACGCTGGCCGAAGAGGTCATTGCCTTTGCCGGTGGCCTGAAAGGTGACGGCATCGGTCTGGCTCGCCGCGTCATGGGCGGCCCGATGATGGGCATGCAGATTCCGCACTGGCGAGTGCCGGTGGTCAAGGGCACCAGCGGCATCCTGGCTTTCGACACGGTAGTGGTGGCGGAGCAGGAGCCGAATCCGTGCATCCGCTGTGGCTCCTGCGTCAAGGCCTGCCCGATGGGCCTGCTGCCGCTGGAAATGAGTTCGCGCATTCGTAACGAGGCTTACGGCGAAGCGATCGATCTCGGGTTGAAGGACTGCATCGCTTGCGGCTGCTGTGCCTACGTCTGCCCGTCGAAGATTCCGCTCGTCCAGTATTTTGTCCATGCCAAGGGCGAACTGGCTTCGCAGGATCGGGCCAAGCTGCGGGGGGATGCGACGAAGAAGCTCGCCTTGCAGCGGCAGGAAAGGCTGGAGCGCGAGGCGCGGGAGAAGGCGGAGGCCAATGCCAGGCGCAAGGCGGAGCGGGAGGCGGCTGCGGCGGCCAAGGCGGCTTCGGTCAATTCCTCTGCCTCGGCCGGGGAGGTAGTATGAGGGTAGGGGGCTTTCCTGATGCGTTGTTTTCCGCCTTGCGGGCGGGCGTACTTTCTTTTGCTTCGCCAAAAGAAAGTAGCCAAAGAAAAGGCGACCCCGAGGGCGGCGCCGGCGTTGCCGGTTCCTTGCGCTACTCGGCAGGCCGGGCGCCTTGCCTGAACTCGCCTGCGGCTCAGACAAGGCAAGCCGAAACCCCCCGGCCCGCCTGCGTTGCTCAGCGCCTTCCACGGGGACCCGAAAAGCGTCCGGGCTCGACCGTTTTTCCGCAAAAAGCCGGTTTCCACGACCATAGAAACAACGGCTGGCCGTACGGTCAACCGGGAAAAGCGGCCAAAAATCAAATTCTCCGGCGGCGCACGCACGCCCAATCCCCGTCACTCCCGCGCAGGCAGGAGTCCAGACGCCTGCTGGATTCCCGCCTGCGCGGGAATGGCGGCACCCAAGCTCAAACCTGGCTCGTTTCACCGGGCCCCTTGAGAGGTGCCGAGCAACGCAGGGGCTGGCGGAAAAAGGGCGAGGACTGTCTGAGGGCGCAGCCCGAGTTCCGCAGCCCCCGCCAGTCCCGAGTAGCGCAGGGAACCGGCGCAGCCGGCACCGACCCGGGGTCGCCTTCTTTTTGCTTACTTTTTCTTGGCGAAGCAAGAAAAAGTGAGACGCCCCGCAAGGGCGGAACCCCAAGCCAATCGAAGCCGCCAGCAAGGCTGAACACAACGGTTGATGTGAGCATGCTGCCGCGTCAGGCGGGAGTGAAACACCCAAAAGGAGCCCCCCTATGACCCCGGCCACCCTGACCGCCCAGCCGGTCGCCTCTCCCCATGCCCATGGCGGCAACTCCGTCACCCGCACCATGTTCCGCGTCCAGATGGCGCTGGTGCCCGCCACGCTCTACGGCTTCTGGCTGTTCGGCTGGCCGTCCTTCTTCCTCTGGCTGCTGACCATCCTCTCCTGTCTCGGCTTCGAAGCGCTGTCGCTCAAGATGATGGGCGTCACGCGCATCAAGCGCACGCTGCTCGACGGCTCGGCGCTGCTCACCGGCTGGCTGCTGGCGATGACCTTGCCGCCTTGGGCGCCGTGGTGGGTGGCGGTGGTCGGTGGCTTCATCGCCATCGTGATCGGCAAGCAGGTTTTCGGCGGGGTCGGGCAGAACGTCTTCAACCCGGCCATGGTCGCCCGCGTCGCGCTGCTCGTTTCTTTCCCGGTGCCGCTGACCATGTGGGTGTCGCCGCTGCCGCTGACTTCGCTGGCCGCGCCGGACTTCATCGACGGCCTGCGCATTTTCCTGACCAGCCTGCCGCAGCCCGATGCGATGGCCAGTGCCTCGCTGCTCGGCCATACCAAGACCGAGCTGTCGCGTGGCATCGACCTGTTCCATTCGCTGGCCGGCGAGCATGTGCCCGCGCTGTCGTGGATCGGCGCACGCTCCGGCAGTTTCGGTGAATCGGCTTCGCTGCTCATCCTGGCCGGCGGGCTGTACCTGATCGGCGTCGGCATCATCACCTGGCACGCCCCGCTGGCCGTGCTGGCCGGGCTGGCGATTCCTGCTGCCATTGGCCACAGCGTCGATCCGACCCATTACCTGAGCGTTTCGGCCCACCTGCTATCCGGTGCTGCAATGCTCGGCGCCTTCTTCATCGCCACCGACTATGTGACTTCGCCGAACACGGCGACGGGTCAGATCGTCTTCGGGCTCGGCATCGGTTTCATGACCTGGGTGATCCGGACCTGGGGCGGCTACCCCGAGGGAATGGCCTTCGCGGTGTTGCTCATGAACGCGCTGACGCCGGTTATCGATCGCTTCATCAAGCCGCGCATTCTGGGGCGCGATCGCAAGGGCAAGCCGCTCGATATTCCGGAAGGGAAGGAGGCCTGAGATGAATCTCGAAGCCATCCGCGAAAAAATCGCTTACCAGCCATTGCTGCTTGGCATCTTTGCCTTGCTCGCCAGTGGTGCGCTGGCCTGGGCATCAAGCGCCACCGGGGAAGCCATCGCTGCCGCCGAAGCCAAGGATCTGCGTGACTCGCTGTCGGAAGTGTTGCCCCAAGGCATGGCCGACAACGATTTCCTGACTGACACGGTCGACCTGAAAAAAGGCGAAAAAACGATAACGATCTACCGCGCCCGGCAGGGCGGGGTGGTCAAGGCGGCGCTGTTCAAGGTCGCCGAGCGCGGTTACGCCGGCGACATCCAGGTGCTCATGGCGGTCGATACCGACGGCAAGACGCTCGGTGTGCGGGTGTTGAAGCACGCCGAAACCCCCGGCCTCGGCGACAAGATCGAGGTCAAGAAGGACAAGTGGATCAAGGATTTCGACGGCAAGTCGCTGGGCGATCCGAACCCGGAAAAATGGGGCGTCAAGAAGGATAGCGGCGTCTTCGATCAGTTTGCCGGGGCGACTATCACGCCGCGCGCCGTGGTCAAGGCGGTCAAGGGTGGGCTGGAGTTCTTCGCCGCCCATAAGTCGGAAATTACAGGCTAGGAGCGGATCATGAGCGAGTTTTACGGCAAATTGATGAAAGATGGCCTGTGGGAAAACAATGTCGTTTTCTCGCAGATGCTGGCGCTGTGCCCGACCATGGCGGTCACAACTAGCGGTACCAATGGCCTCGGCATGGGGCTGGCGACGACGGCGGTGCTGGTCGTCTCCAACATTCTCGTGTCGATGATCCGGCACACGGTCAGTTCGCAGGTGCGGATTCCGGTTTTTGTCGTCCTGATTGCGACGCTGGTGACGGTGGTCGACATGGCGATGAACGCCTGGCTACATGAGTTGTACAAGGTGCTTGGCCTGTTCATTGCGCTGATCGTCGTTAATTGCGCCATTCTCGGCCGGGCTGAGGCCTTTGCCGTCAAGAACGGCGTCGTCGCCTCGGCGGTCGATGGCCTGGCCATGGGCCTGGGTTTCACCGGGGCGCTGACCTTCATCGGCCTGATCCGCGAGTTTCTCGGCTCTGGTACGCTGTTCGCGCAGGCCTCCAACCTGCTCGGGCCATCCTTCGCTTTTCTTGAAATGAAGCTGCCGGGTTACGGCGGCGCCTTGCTGATGATCCTGCCGCCGGGCGGCTTTGCAATCCTCGGCTTTTTGCTGGCCGGCAAACGGGTGATGGAACAACGGATGGCTGACAAGGCCGCGGCAGCGGGCGAGGGCGCTCCGGCGGCGGCCTAAGGGAACACAGGGAGAAAATCATGCAGATCGGCGTTGCCTATTCCGAACCGGGCCAGCAAATCTGGCTCAATATCGAGGTTCCCGACGAATCGACCGTAGCTGACGGCATCGAGCGTTCGGGCATTCTCAAGCAATTCCCGCATATCGACCTGACGGCCCAGAAAGTTGGTGTCTTCGGCCGCCTGGTCAAGCTCGACGCCGCCCTGAAGCCGGGCGACCGGGTGGAAATCTACCGGGGCATCATCGCCGATCCGGAAACCGTGCCGCGCAAGGACATGGCCGACGATTGACACCCTACGGGAAAGTCCGAACTTGAAAACCCGACCCTGGCGGTCGACAATGTCGTCGTTTGCCGGTCGGGGTGTAGCCTGAAGGACGTTTTTTCGGGTTGCCTTGCAGCACCAATAACCAGAATTTCAACATCCACGAGAACAGCCATGCACCGTTTATTACCCGCACTTCTGTTGCTACCCGCCTCCGTTTTTGCGGCCGATGCCCTGCCTAGCGTCGGTGGTATTCCCATTGATTTCATCCTGTTCGGCCTGACCCTGCTCGGCGTCGCGCTTTTCCACCATGCCACCCTTTACGTCGCACTGACCGGCCTGTTCACGATCAGCCTGTACAAGATCGTGTTCACGGGTTTCAAGACCGGTGCCGGCGTTGCCGGGTTCATGGGGCTCCTCGGTCATGAGTGGGTCACGGTGGCCAACCTGTTCTGCTTGCTCACTGGCTTTGCGCTGCTTGCCCGCCATTTCGAGAAGAGCCATGTGCCGGTGATCCTGCCCAAGTATCTGCCGGAGGACTGGAAGGGCGCCTTCGTCATGCTGGTCATGGTTTTCGTGATTTCCAGCTTCCTCGATAACATCGCCGCCGCCCTGATCGGTGGTGCCATGGCCCACCAGCTGTTCAAGGGCAAGGTTCATATCGGTTACCTGGCCGCCATCGTCGCTGCCTCCAATGCTGGCGGTTCGGGCTCGGTGGTTGGCGATACGACAACCACCATGATGTGGATCGACGGCATCAGCCCGGTTCAGGTTTTCGATGCCTACGTCGCGGCCGGTGTGGCGCTGCTCATCATCGGCTACTTTGGCGCCAAGCAGCAGCACGCTTACTCGCCGATCATCAAGCATGCCCACGCCCACACTAAGATTGATTGGGGCCGCATTTTCATCGTTGCCACCATGCTGGTTTTTGCCGTGGCGACCAATGTCACCATCAACATAAAATTCCCGGAGTTGGCCGAACACTTCCCGTTCATCGGCGTTGCCGTCTGGGTGGCGATCATCCTGACCATCCCGGTGCGTCGCCACGACTGGGAACTGATGCCGGAAACCATCAAGGGTTCGATCTTCCTGCTTTCGCTGGTACTTTGTGCTTCGATGATGCCGGTCGAGGCGCTGCCGCCGGCTTCGTGGCAATCGGCCTTCACGCTGGGCTTTGTTTCCGCCGTCTTCGACAATATTCCGCTCACCGCGCTGGCGCTGCGTCAGGGCGGCTTTGACTGGGGCTTCCTGGCCTACGCCGTCGGCTTCGGCGGTTCGATGCTGTGGTTCGGCTCGTCAGCCGGCGTCGCGCTGTCCAACATGTATCCGGAGGCCAAGTCGGCCGTCCAGTGGATCAAGCACGGCTGGCACGTTGCCGTCGCCTACGTCGTTGGCTTCATGGTCATGCTCGCCGTGCTCGGCTGGCATCCCGATACCGGCCACAAGAAAGTGGCAGCGCCGGTCGTCGTCGAAGCGCCTGCGCCAGCTCCGGCGCAGTAGTCCGATTCTTGAAAACGACTGAAAATGAATCAAGGCGGCTTCGGCCGCCTTTTTTCATGTCGGTTTTGCGACAAATCCGGCCCCGTTCTAGCGCACCATTCCAGTGCAAAAATACAATACTAACTATATGATAAAAAAAGAAATATTGGTCATATAATGCGCCTCCTCGATAGACTGAACAGGTATCAATTCATGACACAAGACATTTCCGGAAACGCCCTGGCCAGCATTGGCGCCACGCATGGCTACTGTTTTGACGGCGATTCCGTCCAGATCAATGCCGAACTGAACTTTGCCGACGCCGCGCTGGGCGCTGCTTCGCATTGGGCGCTGCAATTGTGGAGCAGTGCCTCGGCTTTCCCGGCCGGCCAGCTGGCTGGCGTCAAGGTTGCCGAGCTGACCGTTTATCCGGCAGCCGGTTATCAGAGCATCGCGGCAACCGTCGCCGCCATGCCGCCGGCTGGTTCCGATGAACAGAACATGGCGCTGGCCCTCGTTTTCTGGGGTGAGAACGGCCAGCCGACAGTGGCCGACCTGGCGATCTATCCGGTTGCCGAGAGCTTCGTCCAGCCGCGCCTGTCCGGCAGCGTGACCTGTGCCCTGGCCGATGGCTTTGCCACGATCAAGCTCGATGCCATTGAAAACCCGCGCGCCGATGACAACCTGAGCGGCACCCTGGCCCTCGAACTGTGGGCGCTCGACGCACCCTACGCCGGCGGCAGCTGGCAGGGCATCCCGGTGGCCAGCGTCATTCTCGGCGTGTTGGGTGGTGGCCAGCAGCTGGCCGATTGCGATTTCGTCGTGCCGGCTGCTGCCCCTGAAGGCCCGGGCGTGCTGACCCTGATGCTGCGCGAATGGGGCCCACTCGGCTACGTGACGCGCGATTACTGCAACCTGTCGCTGGAAGCGCCTGCGAAGGCCAAGCCCAAGGCAGCAGCCAAAAAGGCCGCTGCCAAGAAAGAGGCTCCAAAGGAAAAATCCAAGGCCAAAGCTGAAGCCAAAGCCGAGCCGAAGGCAGTCGCCAAGGAGAGCAAGGTGCCGGCCAAGGCTGCGGTCGCCAAGGGCATTTCCGTCAATACCGCCAACGAAACTGCATTGCTTGCCGTCAAAGGCCTGAGCGCCACGCTGGTTAAAGCCATCATCGCCGGTCGCCCCTATGCGTCGCTCGACGATCTGGGTAGCGTCAAGGGCATCGGCCCCAAGCTGCTGGCCAAGCTGCGCGACGAACTCGCGCTGTAAGCTGACTTGAATTGCTTGCCTCAGCCGGTGACGGTTGGGGCAAGCTCGTTTCAGTCGTTCTCGGCCTTGACGCAGATAACCGGCTTTGTCGCCAGATGCAGCACCTTGCGCGTCACCGAACCCAAGGCCAGCGCAGCCAGACCGCCCAAGCCGCGGGTACCCATGACGATGCTGTCGCAGCCCAGTTCTTCGGCCAGCGCGACGACGATTTCGGCAATGTCGCCCTGTCGGACGTAGGTCTTGTGGGCAATGCCAGCCTCGTTCAAGGCGTTGAGGACAGGCTTGAGAACGATGTGGGCGCGGGCCGTCAGATGCCCCCGGATCGCTTCTTCTTCCATGCCATGGGTTTGCCAGGCGACAGGTGCCGGTTCAACGTTGACGACATGCACGTCAAGCGGACCGTGCAGTTTGGCAAACTCGATCACGTAGAGCGCAGCGGCGAAGGCGTGTTTCGAGCCGTCGACAGGAAGTAGTACGGAACGCATTTGAATCTCCTTTTGCCGGGTTGTGGGTGATTCGATGTTCTCTCTCTTCAACTGTAGAGGGTGTTGGTGCATTTCGGTAGCGCCATCGCCAAAGCCGTCGTGTTTTTCCCGGCTTGTCGCAAAGGCGACAATTTTCCCGGCTTTTAATCCATACAAAACAACGAATTAAAGGTGGCACCCGTCTTGCTAAATGCTCTCCATACATCTGGAGAACAGCATGAAAGCCAGCGAAATTCAGGCCTTGCTCGACGAGCCGGCCTGTACCCATAACACCAAGGAAAAGTCCGGCTGCGCCAAGCCCAAGCCGGGCGCCACCGCGGGCGGCTGTTCCTTCGACGGTGCGCAGATTGCGCTGCTGCCGATTGCTGACGTCGCCCACATCGTGCATGGCCCGATTGCCTGTGCCGGTTCCTCCTGGGACAACCGCGGCACGCGCTCGTCCGGCGTGACCCTGTACAAGATCGGCATGACCACCGACCTGTCGGAAACCGACGTGGTCATGGGGCGCGGCGAGAAGCGCCTGTTTCATGCCATCAAGCAGGCCATCGACAGTTACTCGCCAAAAGCGGTTTTCATCTACAACACCTGCGTCACCGCGCTGATCGGCGATGACGTCGGCGCCGTCTGCAAGGCGGCCACCGAACGCTGGGGAACGCCGGTCGTGCCGGTTGATGCGGCCGGTTTCTACGGCACCAAGAACCTCGGCAACCGACTGGCCGGCGAAGCGATGTTCAAGCACGTCATCGGCACGGCCGAACCGGCTCCCGTTGCGCCGCGCGCCGACGGCCTGCCGACCTACGACGTCAATCTGATCGGCGAATACAACATTGCCGGCGAGTTCTGGCATGTCGCGCCGCTGTTCGACGAACTCGGCCTGCGCATTTTGTGCACGCTGTCCGGCGACTCGCGCTTCCATGAAGTGCAGACCATGCATCGCGCCAAGGTCAACATGGTGGTTTGTGCCAAGGCGCTGCTCAACGTCGCTCGCAAGATGGAAGGCAGCTTCGGCATTCCCTTCTTCGAGGGCAGCTTCTACGGCGTGGCGGACGTTTCCAACGCCCTGCGCGATTTTGCCCGGCTGATCGGCGACCCGGATCTGACGGCGCGCACCGAGGTGGTCATCGCCCGCGAGGAAGCCAAGGCCCACGCCGCGCTCGAACCCTGGCGCGCCCGCCTCAAGGACAAGCGCGTCCTGCTCTACACCGGCGGCGTCAAGTCGTGGTCCATCGTCTCGGCCCTGCAGGATCTGGGCATGAAGGTGGTGGCGACCGGTACCAAGAAATCGACTGAAGAAGACAAGGCGCGCATCCGCGAACTGATGGGCGAAGACACCAAAATGATCGACGACGGCAGCCCGAAGGCGCTGTTGTCGACCTATCACGAGTACAAGGCCGACATCCTGATCGCCGGCGGGCGCAATCTCTACACGGCGCTCAAGGCACGGATTCCCTTCCTCGACATCAACCAGGAACGCGAATTCGGTTACGCCGGTTACGCCGGCATGAGCGAACTGGCCCGCCAGTTGGCGCTGTCGATGGAAAGCCCGGTGTGGGCTGCCGTACGCAAGCCGGCACCGTGGGCCAAGCAGAACTGCCCGGGCACTGTTTTAGTGGCTTGATGTTCAGCCGCAAGGGCTGATCGTCGCGATCTGCAACCGGCCAGGGCAGGGCGGGTTGCTGTTCGCCTTTTGGGCGAAAGATCGCCATCAACCGGCATTGCATTCCCGAGATGAATCGCACGCCGTCCGTTCGGAATTCCGAACGGGCTTGCCTGGCAATATCCGGAAATCCGTTCGCCGGACTCCAGCGCACTCCATAAAAGCCCAAACAATCAATCCCATACGATAGCCAATGCGCTGGCACGCGCTGTGCAATAAGAAGCGGTAAGCGCACCGCAGCAAGCGCGGTGTTGCCGAGATCGTGCTCGAACGGCAACTGATGAGCCCGGAGGGGCTGATCAAGCCGCAAATGATTCCGGCCCACGCCGCATGAACGACAGATCTGCATTCAATGCACATAACAAGGAAAACATCATGAAAATGAACCGACTGACGACCATGATCGGGATTGCCCTGGTACTCGGCGTCATCGTTGGCTATGCGTGCAACACGCTGGCCGGCAGCCCGGCCGAAGCCAAGGAAATCGCCTCCTACTTCGGCATCCTGACCGACATCTTCCTGCGCCTGATCAAGATGATCATCGCGCCGCTCATCTTCGCGACGCTGGTCGCCGGCCTGGCCGGTATGGGCGACTCGAAGACGGTCGGCCGGATTGGTGCCAAGGCCCTCGGCTGGTTCATCTGCGCCTCGTTCTGCTCGCTGTTGATCGGCCTGCTTTTTTCCAACCTGCTGCATCCCGGTCAGGCGCTCAACGTGCCGCTGCCCGAGACCGCTAGCGGTCTCAATCTGAAGACCAGCGCACTTAACCTCAAGGATTTCATCACCCACGTCTTCCCGAAGAACATCTTCGAAGCCATGGCGACCAACGAAATCCTGCAGATCCTCGTTTTTGCGCTCTTCTTCGGGCTGGCGCTTGGGCATCTGCACAACCAGACCGCCCGTAGCCTGGTCAGCACCATGGATGAAATCGTCCATGTCATGCTCAAGGTCACCGACTACGTGATGCGCTTTGCCCCGTTCGGCGTCTTTGGTGCCGTCGCCTCCGCCATCACGCTGCAGGGCCTGGGCATGCTGCTCGTTTTCGGCAAGTTCATGTTCGCCTTCTACATCGCGCTGGCGGCACTGTGGGCACTGCTCATCGCGGCCGGCTACTTCGTGCTTGGCAAGGATGTCTTCCGCCTGCTCAAGCTGGTGCGCGGCCCGATGCTGGTCGGTTTCTCCACGGCCAGCAGCGAATCGGTCTATCCGAAACTGATGGAACAGCTGGAAAAATTCGGCATCAAGTCGCGGGTTACCGGCTTTGTCTTGCCGCTTGGCTATTCCTTCAACCTCGACGGTTCGATGATGTACACCACCTTCCTGGCGCTGTTTATCGCCCAGGCCTACGACATTCCGATGAGCATCGGCGCCCAGATCACCATGCTGCTGGTCCTGATGGTGTCGAGCAAGGGCATTGCCGGCGTGCCGCGCGCCTCGCTGGTTGTCGTCGCTGCCGTCCTGCCCATGTTCAACCTGCCGGAAGCCGGCCTGCTGCTGGTTCTTGGCATCGACCACTTCCTCGACATGGGCCGTACCGTGACCAATGTGCTCGGCAATGCCATCGCCACCGCTGTTGTCGCCAAGTGGGAAAACGCCATCGATCCGGTCGATGAAACCCTGGCCGACGCCGACGAAACGCTACCGGTCCCGGATGACGGAATCGTCGCGGTCTCCGCCGTCTAATCGCCTGCTTTCCTTGCAATTCGGCATACCCCTCTTGCCGAATTTTTTAAGACCCGGTACCTCTGGTGCCGGGTCATTTTTTCTCAGAACATGACTATCGACTGGTTCATCCTCGCGCCTGCCGCTTTTTTCGCCGGCATGGTTGACGCAGCGGTTGGCGGTGGCGGCCTGATCCAGATTCCGGCGCTGCTCTCAACTTTCCCGCAAACCGCCATCCCGACGCTGTTTGGCACCAACAAGCTGTCGAGCATTGCTGGCACCGGTGCTTCGCTGTGGCGCTACGCCCGCGCCGTGCGCATCCCCTGGCGCCTGGTACTGCCAGCGACTGCCGCCGCACTCGTTGGCGCCTGGCTGGGTGCCGCCCTTGTCGCCTGGATGCCGCGCGAGGCGATGCGGCCACTGGTCGTCATCATGATGCTGGCCGTCGCCATCTACACCTTTCTGCGCAAGAACCTCGGCCAGGAAGAGACGCACGAACCGCGTCCCGGCGACACCTGGCGCGGGGCCTTGTTTGGCCTGGTCATCGGCCTCTACGACGGCTTCTTCGGTCCCGGCACCGGCAGTTTCCTGATCTTCGGCTTCGTCCGCGTGTTCGGCATGGACTTTGTCCGCGCCTCGGCCAGTGCCAAGGTGATCAATTTCGCCACCAACCTTTCGGCCATCGCCTTCTTTGCCAGCCACGGCCCCATCCTGTGGACCATCGGCCTGATCATGGCCGTGTGTAATCTGGCTGGCGCCCAGCTCGGCACGCATCTCGCGCTGAAACACGGGGCCGGTTTCATCCGCCAGGCTTTCCTTGGCGTTGTCGCCATCCTGATCGTCAAACAACTGATCGAAATCCTCTAACATAGGCCACCGACAGCCACCTACCATGCCTAGCCACCGCAGCCTGCGCCACCTGCCGATATTGATGCTGCTCCTCACCTTGATGGTGTTGAGCGGCTTTGCCGCGCACCGCATCGCCCAGCAACTCGGTTTGGCCGACCTGCAGGCCACCGGCCTGCACCGGCTCGACCTGTATACCGCCAGCCTGGAGCGGGAAATCGGCAAATATGCCTTCCTGCCCGGCACGCTTGGCCTCGAACACGACGTGCTGGCGCTGCTGGGGGAGACGGCAGACAGCAAGCTGGCGCCACGGGTGAACGCCTATCTGGAGCAGCTTAACGAACGAGCCGGCACACTAGCGATCTACGTCATCGACACGCGCGGCCACGTCGTCGCCTCCAGCAACTGGCGCCGCGCCGACAGCTTCGTCGGTGAGGATCTCTCTTTCCGTCCTTATTTCCGTGAGGCGATGGACAGCGGCAGCGGTCGTTTCTTCGGCATCGGCACGACACGGGGCGAACCCGGCTACTACCTTGCCTCGACGCTGACCGACGATAGCCGGACGCTCGGCGTCGCGGTCATCAAGGTCAGCCTGGAGCAACTCGAAAAATCGTGGAGTACTGTCGAGGCGCCGGCCATGGTCAGCGACGAGAACGGCGTCGTCATCCTTGGTTCGGTTGCCGACTGGAAATTCACCACCTTGCGTCCGCTCGACGAAGCGACGCGGCGCGCCTTCGACCAGACGCAGCAGTACAACCGGCGGGCCCTGACATCGCTCGATCTCAAGGAAATTGCGGCACTCGATCATGGCGCCCGGCTGGTCAGCATTGCCAAAAAAGGGCCGGAGATGGTTTCGGTCTATCCGGTTGCCGGGCGCTTTTTGGCTCAGTCCCGCCCACTGCCTGGCACCCCCTGGACGCTGACGGTCCTCTCGCATCTCGAACAGGTTGACGAAATTGCGCAAAGCCGGGCGATGCTCGCCCTGGTCGGTGCGGCCTTCCTGTTCATGCTCGGCCTGAACCTCAACGAGCGGCGCCGCCACCTGAAGGACCGTCTGGCCGCCCGCGAGGCGCTGCAAAAGGCGCATGACGAACTGGAGCGCAAGGTCGATGAACGTACCGCCGACCTGTCGGCGGCCAACCAGCTGCTGCACGATGAAGTCGCCGAACGTATCCGTGCCGAGCGGACCTTGCGCGCCGCCCAGGATGAACTGGTGCAGGCCGGCAAGCTGGCGGTGATCGGCCAGCTGTCGACCGGTATCGCGCACGAATTGAATCAGCCGCTGGCCGCACTCCGGACGCTGTCCGGCAATAGTGTTCGCTTTCTCGAACGGGGTGATCTGGTCACGACAAAGGCCAATCTTGAGCGCATCGCCCAACTGGTTGATCGCATGGGTGGCATCACCGGCCAATTGCGGGCTTTCGCCCGTAAATCGAGCGGCCAGTTGCAGCCGGTTGCGCTTTGCCGCGCACTTGATAACGCACTGGCCTTGCTCGAACAGCGCCTGCGCCAGGCCAAGGCCGAGGTTGTCCGCCATTGCCCGCTGCCCGAGCCGTGGGCGCTGTGCGACGCAAACCGGCTGGAGCAGGTCCTGATCAACCTGATCGGCAATGCGCTCGACGCGATGGACGGCCAGCCGACACCGCGCCTGGAACTCGACTGTGCGGCCATTGACGGGCAGGCCAGGCTGACGGTTCGCGATCACGGTCCAGGGCTGGCCGAAGAAGCCCTGAGCCACTTGTTCGAACCATTTTTCACGACCAAGGCGGCCGGTGTCGGCCTCGGTCTTGGGCTGACCATCTCGGCCGGCATCGTCCGCGATTTTGGCGGCACCCTGAGTGGCGCCAACCACCCGGATGGCGGTGCCATCTTCACCTTGCACATCCCGCTCCTCGACGAGGCCGAACACCATGACTGATGCCCTGAAAGTACTGATCATCGAGGATGATCCCGACGTTGCACTGGGCTGCGAACAGGCGCTGCAACTCGAAGGCTTCGCCACCGAATGCGTGGGCAGCGCGGAGCAGGCGAGGCGCCGGCTGGGCCGTGATTTCCGCGGCATCATCGTCAGCGACATCCGCTTGCCGAAAATGGATGGCATGGCCTTCCTGCGCGAGACGCTGGCCCTCGACCCCGAATTGCCAGTGGTGCTGATCACCGGCCATGGCGATGTGACGATGGCGGTCCAGGCCATGAAGGATGGCGCCTACGATTTCATCCAGAAGCCCTTTTCGCCGGAATATCTGGTCGAGGTGGTGCGGCGGGCACTGGAAAAGCGCCGGCTGGTGCTGGAGGTGCGCGACCTGCGCTGCCAACTGGAACAGCGCGACCAGCTCGAAGGCAAGCTGATCGGCCGGGCACCGGGGATGCAGAAGCTGCGCCAGATGCTGGTCGGCCTGGCCAGCAGTGCCGCCGACGTGCTGATCCACGGCGAAACAGGTACCGGCAAGGAACTGGTGGCGCGCTGTCTGCATGAAGCCAGTGCGCGGCGGAGTGGCAATTTCGTCGCCATCAATTGCGGCGGGCTGCCCGAAAACTTGTTCGAAAGTGAAATTTTTGGCCACGAAGCCGGGGCCTATACCGGGGCCGGCAAGCGGCGGATCGGCAAGATCGAGTACGCCAGCGGTGGCACGCTGTTTCTGGACGAGATCGAAAGCATGCCGGTTGCCATGCAGATCAAGCTGCTGCGCGTCCTGCAGGAACGGACGCTGGAGCGCCTGGGCTCGAATACCAGCATCCCGATCGACTGTCGCGTCATTGCCGCCACCAAGACCGACCTGCTGGAACTGGCCGGCCGAGGCGGTTTCCGCAACGACCTGTATTACCGGCTCAGCGTTGCGACGCTTAACCTGCCGCCGCTGCGTGAGCGGCGCGAGGATATTCCGCTGCTCTTCGAACATTTCGTGCTCCAGGCGGCAGCACGCCACCAGCGTCCGGTGCCGGAAACAACGGCTGGCCAGATCCGGCAACTGGTTGCCTACGCCTGGCCGGGCAACGTCCGTGAGCTGCGAAATGTTGCCGATCGCTGCGTACTCGGCATCGAAAGCGGCTCCCCCCCTTTCGGGCAGCCGGCCACCGATGGCCCGACTCCGCTGTCCGAAACCGTCGAAGCCTTCGAACGCGCCTTGATCGCCGATGCGCTACGCCGCCACGGCAGCCTGGGGCGTACCGCCGAAGCGCTGGCGGTCGCCAAGACAACGCTGCATGACAAGATAAAAAAGTACGGGCTGGATGAGGGCAATTAGAAGCCCGTAGCAATCATTGAATTACGCTGAGCCAATGTTTGAACAGAAGACCGCAGCGGCACCGGGCTCATATCGAGTCGGTGCCGTCTGGTAAAAGAACCCGCGGCCGTTACAAGGTGATCGACAAGGTCTTGTCGCTGCCAGTAAAACGCTTTGCACCCACTGCTTTGATTGGTTGATAGACGCCTGAGCCGCGAACGAAAATCTCGAGCCCGTTCATGTCCCAGTTGTCGCCGGATATGCCGCCGCCGAAGGTGGTGCTGACCACGAGCTTGCGCAACTGGTCCCTGCGGACGGGGCGCTGCAGAACAACCTGGGCAAACTCGGTTGAGTTCGGTACCCAGTGTGCACCCAGATTGATGTTTTGATAGCTTTGCTGGGTGCCGTCAGCCAGCGTGACGACCAGATTGACGTTGTCGTTGCCGCCGCGCAGATCGTCACCACCCGTGGAAAAAGCCAGTACCAGTTCGTGAACCAATCCGTCATTCGGGTAATTGGCGCTGGGTAGCGATGGCGGTTGGCGAACGTGGTAGTTCTTGTCTACGAAGTAGGTCCGATACTGGATATCGAGGTTGTCCTTTGGGCAAAAGACTTGCCGCGCCCGATTTGCGATAAAGGTGCGCAGGATGCCGGCTTTGTTCGGATCGTAGGCGTAGATCTCGAAGTCCTCAACGTAAGCCCCCAAATCACCCTTGTAACGCCCCAGTTTGTAACCGGTGGCGATGACCTGATGGCCAAGATCGCCCAAGCTCTTGAAGCAAAGCACACAGGGCTTGCCTTGGTCGATATAGGCTCGCATCTCACTGATCCGACCGGCGGAAATGCCCCAGTTGAAGAACTCGGTATTCCTGGCGCCGAAGGGGTTGAAAATGACCTCGGCCCATTTGTCCAGATTGCAGGTGATTGAATCGACCTGACGGTTGTACAGATACTGGCGCAGTACCGTCCGGCTGGCCGGGCGATAGGGCTGGTCAGGCACCGGCATGCTCGAGTAATAGTAGTCCAGCGCGGCATAGCACATGCCACCACAAAGCGCGTCGGTTTGAATGTTGAGCTCCGGAATGACGTCGTTCTTGAAGCCATCGTTCTGGAATTTGAAACCGTTGGTGTCCGGCGCGAACATTTTGAGTTTGAGGGGGATTTCCTCGAAGGTTTCCCAGCTGGCCGGCTTGTCGCGATTGGCAATCAGGGCGAGCTTGCCGGCGTTTTCGGCACAGATGAATTTGCCATTGGCGAGCGATCGGTAAGCAAACTTGCCGGTACCCATCGCAATTTTCTCGAAGGTCTCCCATTGGCCCACCGCATCCCGGTTGGCGATCAAGGGGAGGGTGCCAGCGTTTTCTGCACAGACAAATTTCTTGTTGGCCATCGCCCGCAAGGCGACTCGGTTATTGCCCAGATCGACAGTGTCGAAAGTCTCCCATTCGGCTGCTGCGTCACGGTTCGCGATCAATGGTTTAGCACCGGCATTTTCGGCACAGACAAACTTGTTGTTCGCCATAGATTTAAGTGTGATCAACATGTTTTTCTCCCTGAATGGTTGAAAGGTGGCCTGCCGCTTGTAGCCGCAGGCAGGCCTGAAGTCATGTTCAATGCAATTTAAATATAGAAGACAAATGTCATTTTTTGTTGACGGGTATCAATCAGGCATTAATGATTTTTGACCAATCCAGGCTTGCCGTCTTGAGCCTGGCGGGAGCTAGCCTATTTGTTATCGCTTTGTAGGGTTTCCTACACGCTTATTTTTCAATAACCCATTGTTTTTTTATTGAATAGTCGCTTGGCGCGTTCCTTGCTGAGATGTGTTTAATCTCAACGGGGCAATGTCCAAATGGCTGAAATCATCCATTCCAAGAAAGCGCTGGCGGTTAATCCGCTCAAGGTGAGCCAGCCGATTGGCGCTTCGCTGGCTTTTCTCGGCCTGGCGAAGAGTTTGCCGCTGATGCATGGTTCGCAGGGCTGCACGGCTTTTGGCAAGGTCTTCTTCGTGCGCCATTTCCGCGAGCCGATTCCGCTGCAGACGACGGCGATGGATCAGGTGTCGAGCATCATGGGTGCCGACGACAACGTGATCGAGGCGCTACGCACGCTGTCCGACAAGAGCAAGCCGGACATCATCGGGCTGGTTACTACCGGCCTGTCGGAAACGCAGGGGACGGACATTCGTCGTTGCCTGCGCGATTTCCGCAGCAAGTTTCCTGAATTTGCCCATGTCGCCGTGGTGCCGGTGAGTACCCCGGATTACGTTGGGTGCCTGGAAAGCGGCTATGCCCTGGCTATTGAATCGCTGATCGAAACGCTGGTGCCGGAAAGCCAGAGCGTCGGCAAGCGGCCGAAGCAGGTCAATGTGCTGGCTTCGGCCATGCTGACGCCGGGCGATATCGAGGCGATCAAGGAGTGGGTTGAAGCCTTCGGCCTGCGCCCCATCGTCGTGCCGGATATCGGCGATTCGCTGGATGGCCATTTGGTCGAAGCTGAAACCTCTTCGCTGACCCTGGGTGGTACGCCGCGCTCCGAGATCGAGATCATGGGCGAGTCGACTGCCACACTGGTGGTCGGCCCCTCGCTGCACAAGGCGGCCAATATTCTCAAGGCGCGCACCGGTGTTCCGGACTACCGCTTTGAAGGCCTGATGGGCCTCGATGATTGCGATGCCTTTACCCAGGCGCTGGCCGAGATTTCGGGCAAGCCGGTACCGGAGCGGATCGAGCGGCATCGTGCCCAGTTGCAGGATGCGATGGTCGACAGCCATTTCATGATTGGCTTCGCCCGCGTCGCGCTGGCTGCCGATCCGGATTTGCTCGGCATGCAGGCGCGTTTCCTGACCGGCATGGGCGCCGAGGTGGTCAGCGCGGTCAGCCCGCACAAGCACGAAAGCCTGGCCGGCCTGCCGATTGCCAAAGTCATCATCGGTGATCTGGAGGACATGGAGAAGGAGGCGAGGGCGACCGGTGCGCAATTCATCATCGCCAATTCCCACGCCGCCGAAACGGCGCAAAGACTTGGCCTGCCGCTGATGCGCGCCGGCTTCCCGCAGTACGACCACGTGGGCGGTTATGCCCGCACCTGGGTGGGCTACCGCGGTACGCGGCAAGCCCTGTTCGATCTCGCCAACCTGATGCTGGGACAACACCATGAACTCGAACCCTATCGATCAATCTACTGGGCCGACGACCGCGATGGCGCCGGCAAGCCCTATGTCATCTCGTCGTCTGCAGTTGGTCTGGTCCATTAAGAAGGAGCCGGAAGCCGTGATCAAGGTCGCCTTCGCCTCCACTGACCGTTCGCGCGTCAATCAGCACTTTGGCGCCGCCGAGGGCTTCGCTGTTTATGAGATCACCCCGGAGAACGCAACGCTGGTCGGTGTGGCCGAATTCGGCGAAGAGGCGATGGATGGCAACGAGGACAAGCTCGGTGCCAAGGTCGATTTCCTCGAAGGCTGCGCCGCGGTTTATGTCATGGCGATTGGGGCTTCGGCAATCAAGAAGCTGCTGGCCAAGGGCATACAGCCGATCCGTGTCGATGAGGTCGATGCCATCGACGACCTGCTGCTCGAAATCTCCAAGGCGATGACCGAAGGCGGTGTCGCCTGGATAGATCGCGCTCTTGCGGCACAGGCCAAGGCCAAGTCCGAAGACCGCTTCGCCAGCATGGAAGAAGAGGGGTGGGAAGGATGAGCGCCGGCATGATCGAACATCGCGGCATCATCCAGCGTGTTGAAGATGGCAAGGCCATCGTCGCCATGGAAACTGCCGGTTGCAGTTCCTGCGGCCAAGGCAGCAGTTGCGGCATCGGCAAGATGGCCAGCGGCCGCCCGGCCACGCTGCTTACCCTGCCGGTCAGCGGCGACCTCAAGGCCGGCGACTTCGTGCTGATCGGCTTGCCGGAAAGCAAGCTGACGTTTTCTGCCTTGCTTGGCTATCTCTTCCCCGCTTTTGCCATGATTTTTGGTGCCTGGCTTGGTGCTGCCCTGGATGGTAGCGACGGTGCCACTGCCCTCGGTGCCATCGCCGGTTTTCTCGCTGCGCTGAGCATCGCGCGTGTCGTCATCGGCCTGGTTCCCGGCCTGATGCCTGCCCCCCAACTGATTCCGATTTCCAAGCAATCCCCCGCGTTCCCCAAGGAGTATCACCATGACTGAAGCCATTGCCCTCGATCCCATCTTTGAAACCGATTTCGTCAAGGAGATGGCCCGCCAGATGCGCGCCCTCGACACCTACGGCACCTATCAGGGCTGGACGGTCGAAAAGATTCTCGACCCGTACATCCTGACCAAGGAACGCAAGGCCGAAATCCCGTTGATCGGCGACCCGGACGACGAGACCATTTCCCGCGTCAAGGCCTTCTACAACGCCATCGCCGTGCTGATCGAAAAGGAATGCAAGCTGCTCGCCGTGCCGCTGGTGCACCTGACGCACGAAGGCTTCGGCCGCGCGTTGATCACCGTCGGCAAGCTGGTTGCCGTCGATCGCACCCTGCGTGACGTGCATCGCTTCGGCTTCGCCAACCTGTCCAAGATGAAGGACGAAGCCGACAAGATCCTCTCCATCGCCATCGAGCGCATTGGCGAGCATCCGGCCGTCGCCGGCCTGTAATTCCCGGAGGCCTTATGTCCGACGAAGAAATCGCCGCCCTCGACAAGGAAGTGAAGAAGTTGAAGCGCATCGCTTCCGAGTGGGCCTCCCAGATGCACGACCTCGTGGAAGACCGCCTGCCGGCGGCCTACCAGGAGATTCCCGGCATCGCCCAATCCACCTACGACGCCTGCCAGGCCTGGGCCGAGGCCAGCAAGCGCCTCGCCGCAGCCCAGAAAGGACAACCCGCATGATTACCGGACTCACCAAGGGCGGCACCGAATGGACGCCGCAATTCGCCACCGAACTCGACCAGTCCAAGTGCATCGGCTGTGGCCGTTGCTACAAGGTCTGCCCGCGCAATGTGCTCGATCTGGTCGAGCGTGAGCTGGACGACGACAACGATGACGAAGACGACAACATGATGGTCATGTCGCTGGCCAACCCGGCGGACTGCATCGGTTGTGGCTCCTGTGGGCGGGTCTGCCCGAAGGACTGCTACACCTACGCTCCGGCCTGAGCCGGTTCCTTGTCATTCCCGCGAAAGCGGGAATCCAGAGATGCCAAGACAGCCTGACATGACAGCACACCCACCTGATCCTGATTTCGGCGAGGCCGTGTGCACCGCCTTGCGCAGCCAGGTGGAAAAACTCGGCCTGTCGATCGGCGATGAGCCGGTTTGGGCCGAGGCCACGTTCGAGGAAGCGACCGACCCCTTTTCGCAGGAGGTCAGTGTCGTTGCCTACTGGCGCGGCAAGGCGCGCTTCGGCAAGGCGACTTTCTTTCCGGATGGCCGCATCTTTGCCGAATACCAAGTGCTGCTGCCGCATCCGGAAAAGGCTGATAGCTACATCGACTCGGTACAGATCTGGGGCAACCCTCAAAAGTTGAGTGGTGAAGCCGTGATCGCCGAGTACATGAAGTAGGCGATGACTGCGCTGCCCCGGCTGATTCTGATTCACAAGCAGGCGACCAGCGGTCGTGTCCGCTTCCTTTGCTTGAGTTCCGGCGTCGTCGCCTTCAAGCCGCTGCCGCCGCTGTCAGCGCTACGCGACGAAGATTATTCGCCGACCCTCCAGTTCCACCCGACAGCAGCCGTCCGCGAGGCGGAGATTCATCTCGGGCTGGCTGAAGGGGCCATCGAACCGGTGGCTGATTTCCAGGCCTGGGTCGATACGCCGGAAGGTGACGTGCCGGTGCTGCTGGCTGCCTTTGCCGGGATTGATCCGCCGTTTTCGGCGGCGGAGCGGACCAACAGCCGATTCATCGCGATTACCGAATCGCGCCAGCTGACCGAGGTCGAACGTAACCTGCTGCGTCGGGCTTACGAACACGTTCTTGGTTGATTGTCGCAAAAGCGACAAGACGTTGCGCTGCAATAATCCAATTAATTCAGTTGCTTAAGTTGATTCTCCGGCATGGCACAGGCCTTGCAATGAATAGCCCATCACCTCTGGGAGAATCGCCATGATCAATCTGACCCCCGCTGCCGTTAAGGCTGTTCAACGTTTTATCCGCGGTTCCGAAACACCGGTTATCGGTTTGCGCCTGACCATCTCGGGTGGCGGCTGCTCCGGCCTGCAATACGGCATGAAGCTCGAAAACGAGAAGGCTGACGACGACTGGGAAATGGAAGTCGATGGCGTCAAGCTGCTGGTCGATGCCATGACCTTCCCGATGATCGACAACGTCACCGTCGATTTCGTCGACACCCTGACTCACACCGGTTTCAAGTTCGACAATCCCAACGCCAGCGCCCAGTGTTCCTGCGGCTCTTCGTTCTCGGTCTAAGGAGCACACAGCATGTGGGAATACTCTGACAAGGTTCGCGAGCACTTCTTCAATCCGCGCAACTCCGGCCCGCTGGAAGAAGCGAACGGCATCGGCGATGTCGGTTCCATCCAGTGTGGCGACGCGCTGCGCCTGATGCTCAAGGTTGAGCCGGAAACTGAAATCATCCTCGACGCCCATTTCCAGACCTTTGGCTGCGGTTCGGCCATTGCCTCGTCGTCGGCACTGACCGAAATGGTCAAGGGCATGACGCTGGATCAGGCACTGGAAGTCTCCAACCAGAATATCGCTGATTACCTCGACGGCCTGCCGCCGGAAAAGATGCACTGCTCGGTCATGGGCCGCGAAGCCCTGCAGGCCGCCATCGCCAACTACCGTGGCGAAGAGTGGTCCGACGACCACGAAGAAGGCGCCCTGATCTGCAAATGCTTCGCCATCGATGCCGTGATGATCGAGGACGTGGTCAAGGCCAACAACCTCAATACGGTCGAGGAAGTGACCTTCTACACCAAGGCTGGCGGCGGTTGCGCGGCTTGCCACGAAGGCATCGAGGAAATTCTGGCCAAGGTCATGGCTGAACGCGCCGGCCCTGGCGAAGTCTCGCCGCCGCCGGCTTGCCCGGCCACCCCGGAAGCACCGAAGCCGCCGAGCAAGAAGCTGTCGATCGTCGAGAAGATCAAGAAGATCGAGGAAGTGCTGGAGTCGGTTCGCCCGATGCTGCAGCGCGACCATGGCGATGTCGAGCTGGCCGACGTCCAGGGCAAGAAGATCTACGTGCACCTGAAGGGCGCCTGCTCCGGTTGCATGATGGAAGCGGCCACACTAGGCGGTATCCAGCAGAAGATGATCGAAACGCTGGGCGAACTGGTGCAGGTGCTGCCGTCGTCGCACATGCCCGTAGAGGCCTGATGATTTTCTCCTCCCCCTTCAAGGGGGAGGCCGGGAGGGGGATGGGTTTCCCCTTCCGGACCCATCCCCACCCCAACCGGGGGGGGCTGGCTTTGCAGAGCCAGCCCGTTCCGGCGGGGCAGAGCGATGCTCTGCCAAACCCCGCCTCCACCCCCTTGAAGGGGAGGGGGTAAAACAGAGGACTGCGCCATGAAACCGATCTATCTCGACAATAACGCCACGACGCGGGTCGATCCCGCCGTGGTCGAAACCATGCTCCCCTTCTTCACGGAGCATTTCGGCAACGCCTCGTCGATTCACGCCTTCGGCAGTGAAGTCGGCAAGGCGCTGAAGATGGCGCGCAACCAGGTGCAGGCGCTGCTCGGCGCCGAGCACGACTCGGAAATCATCTTCACCTCCTGCGGCACCGAGTCCGACTCCACCGCCATCCTCTCCGCGCTCAAGGCGCAGCCGGACCGCAACACAGTGATCACCACCAACGTCGAGCATCCGGCCATCCTGACCCTGTGCGAGTGGCTGGAGAAGGAAGGCTACATCGTCCATAAGCTGAAGGTGGACAAGAAGGGCCGCATCGACATTGACGAGTACAAGTCCCTGTTGAACGACCGCGTCGCCGTGGTTTCAGTCATGTGGGCCAACAACGAGACGGGCACCATCTTCCCGGTGGTCGAGATGGCCGAACTGGCTGCGGCCAAGGGCATCATGTTTCACACCGATGCCGTGCAGGCCGTCGGCAAAATCCCTATCGACCTGAAGAGCACCAAGATCGACATGCTCTCGCTGTCGGGTCACAAGCTGCATGCCCCCAAGGGAATCGGCGTGCTCTACCTGCGTCGTGGCTGCCGTTTCCGTCCGCTGCTCCGTGGCGGTCACCAGGAACGTGGTCGCCGCGCCGGCACCGAGAACTCGGCGTCCATCGTCGGCCTCGGCATGGCCTGCGAACTGGCGATGAACAAAATGGAGGTGGAGAACACTGAAGTCCGCCGCCTGCGCGACAAGCTGGAAAGTGGCCTGCTTAGCCAGATTACCCACTGCTTCCCGACCGGCGACGTTTCCAACCGCCTGCCCAACACCAGCAACATCGCGTTCGAATACATCGAGGGCGAGGCCATCCTGCTGCTGTTGAACAAGCTCGGTATCGCTGCCAGTTCCGGTTCGGCCTGTACCTCGGGCTCGCTCGAACCTTCGCATGTGATGCGGGCCATGGGCATTCCCTACACCGCAGCACACGGCACGATCCGCTTCTCGCTCTCGGTCTACAACACCGAAGCCGAAGTTGATCGCGTCATCGAAGCCGTCCCGCCGATCATCGCCCAACTGCGTAAACTTTCGCCGTACTGGACTGACAAGGGCCCGGCCGCCAATCCCGAAGCCGCCTTCGCCCCGACATACGCCTGACGGCAACCGTCTCTCTCTGCAGCAACCTCGGTTCGCCCCGGAAGCAATTCCGGGGCACTTTTTTGTCTGGATAATCCACTTCCCTTCGCCATTCCCTCATTCGGCCGCAATCAGTTGGCTTGCCAACTATGCAAAGTTAGAATTGAGGGCCTTGCTAAAGAGTGCATCAGCCATGATTGAACTAGGCGTCAATATTGACCACATCGCCACTATCCGCCAGGCCCGCCGGACTTACGAGCCGGATCCCGTCTGGGGCGCCGTCGAAGCCCATCTGGGCGGTGCGGACGGTATCACGGTACATCTGCGGGAAGACCGGCGGCATATTCAGGATGCCGACGTACGCCGCCTGCGCGAAACCACGCAGATCAAGCTCAACCTTGAAATGGCGGCCACCGACGAAATGGTCGGCATCGCCTGTGACCTCAAGCCGGAAATGGCCATGCTGGTGCCCGAGGGGCGCCACGAGGTAACGACTGAAGGCGGTCTCGATATTCTGGCCCAGGAAGCTCGCCTGAAAGACGTCATTTCCCGCCTTGCCGACGCGGGCATCATGACCAGCGTCTTCATCGATGCCGAACTGGCACAGATCGAAGCGGCGGCGCGAATTGGCGCCAGCGTCTGTGAAATCCACACCGGACCTTATGCCCACGCCTTCTACGATAAAGGGCGTGATGCCGAAGCGCCGGCTGTGCTCGCAGAAATCGACAAGATTCGCAGGGCCGGGCAAGCCATTCGCCACCTCGGCATGCGCTTCAACGCCGGCCATGCGCTGAATTACAACAATGTCCAGCCGATCGCTCGCCTGTCCGGCATCCGCGAACTGCATATCGGTCACGCCATTGTCAGCCGTGCCGTCTTCGTCGGACTGCGCGAAGCAGTTCGCGAAATGAAGGTGCTGATGCGCGAAGCAGCGGTTCGCGGGGAATGATCTACGGCATAGGCACAGATATCGTTGCCGTTGCCCGCTTGCGGGGCATGTGGGAACGGCATGGCGACAGGGCGCTCGACAAGTTGCTCGCGCCACAGGAAATGGCTGATTTTGCCAAGGCCGCCGACAAGGGCCGCTTTCTCGCCAAACGTTTTGCCGCCAAGGAGGCCTTCAGCAAGGCCTTGGGGACCGGGGTACGCCCGCCCGCAAACTTGACTGCCATCGCCGTCGCTCATGACGAGTTGGGTAAGCCGGTATTCGATTTTCAGGGAGAACTGGAAAGTTTGCTCAAAAAGCAAAACCTGAAAAGCCATCTTTCAATCAGCGACGAAGCCGAATATGCCGTCGCCTATGTGATTCTGGAGCAAGCATGATGCATTTGCCGCTCGGCCCGCTGATGATCGACATCGCCGGCACCGAACTGAGCCCCCTCGACTGCGAACGACTTTGCCATCCGCTGGTCGGGGGCATCATTCTCTTCTCCCGGAACTACGCCAACCCCGAGCAATTGTCCACATTGTGTTCGGCAATCCACGCCTTGCGCTCGCCGGCACTGCTGATCGCCGTCGATCACGAAGGGGGCAGGGTACAGCGTTTTCGCGATGGCTTTACCCGTCTGCCACCAATGGCGGCCTTGGGAAAGCTGTGGAATGGCGATCCACAAGCCGCGCTGCTATCTGCCCGCCAGGTTGGCTATGTGCTGGCGTCCGAACTGCGGGCCCGCGGTGTCGATTACTCCTTCACGCCGGTCCTCGATCTTGATTACGGCCCGTCACGCGTCATCGGCGACCGTGCTTTCCATCGTCAGCCGGAAGCGGTGATCGCACTGGCTGCTGCGCTCGGTGATGGTTTGCGCCAGGCTGGCATGAGCAGTTGCGGTAAGCATTTCCCGGGGCACGGCTATGTCATCCCTGATTCACATGTCGAGTTGCCGGTCGATGATCGGGCCTTCGAAGCGATGCAGGAAGACATTGCCCCTTACCGGCATCTACCGCTGGATGGTGTGATGGCTGCCCATGTTATTTATAACTGCATGGACTGCAATACTGCTGTATTTTCAAATAAATGGATAAGTTATTTGAGAAACGACATTAAGTTTGACGGGGTGGTTTTTACCGACGATTTGTCGATGGCTGGCGCCGGCGTGGTCGGCGACATGTTGTCTCGGGTCGAAACTGCTTACGCTGCGGGCTGCGACATGCTGCTCGTTTGCAACGCACCGGATGTCGTCGGCGATGTACTGGAAAACTGGAAGCCAGAAGTCGATTCGCTACGCGGCAAACGGGTCGAGGCACTGATTCCTCAGGCGCCTGCTTTGAGTTGGGAGGCGCTGCAAACAGACCCCGCCTACCAGGCCGCCCAAAAGGCCATCGCGAAATTGATGGCCTGAAATGCATTCGGGCAGCCTGAGCTGCCCGAATCTTGCACTACCGAAAACCAGCGGATTACTTGACGCGGTTCTTGTATTCGTCGGTGCGGGTGTCGATTTCGATCTTGTCGCCGATGCTGACGAAGGCCGGAACCGGCAGTTCGAAGCCAGTCGCCAGCTTGGCCGGCTTCATGACCTTGCCCGAAGTGTCGCCCTTGACGGCCGGCTCGGTATAAACCACTTCGCGCACGACACTGTTCGGCAGTTCAACGGAAATTGCCTTGCCGTTGTAGAAAACGACTTCGCAAGCCAGGCCATCTTCCAGATACTTCAGGGCGTCGGTCATGTTTTCGGCTTCGACTTCGAACTGCTCGTAGTCGGCATCCATGAAAACGTACATCGGATCGGCGAAGTAGGAGTAGGTCACTTCCTTCTTGTCGAGCACGACCACTTCGAACTTGTCATCTGCCTTATAAACGGCTTCGGAAGCGGCGCCGGTCAACAGATTCTTGAGCTTCATTTTGACCACGGCTGCGTTGCGGCCAGACTTGTTGTACTCACTCTTCTGAACGACGAGCGGGTCGGCACCAACCATGATGACGTTGCCGGAGCGGAGTTCCATTGCGGTTTTCATACGGTATTCTCTAAGGTCGGAAAAGATAAACGTTAAATTATACCTTGGTGGTACAGAATTTGACGAGAGCTGATGCCAAGTCAGGCAGCAAGGCTTGGGTGTCGGCCCAATGGCTGTTGTGCCGGGCAATATCGGCATAATTGGCCATGAAATTCAGCCATGCCGACTCAACGTTGCCCCCGGTATTCCAGGCCACGAACATCTCGCGGACCACAATCTCCAGCTTTTTGTCCATGCCGTGACAATAGCGTTCAAGGAATGCATCGAGTTTGACCAGATGCGCATCCTCATCCTGAAAGTAGATCTGCCAGATGAAAGGCTTGCCAGCCCATTGGGCACGGACGAATGAATCCTCACCGCGGACAAAATTGACATCACAACGCCACAAAAGTCGATCGTAATCGTCCATCGGCATGAAGGGGATCGGCCGGATTGAGGCATTTCCACATTGCCACGGCCCATCTCCGCCCAGGTAATTGCTGACCGCGGCCAACGGTTTGCCAGGAGGAACATGGCAGATAACCGGATTGGGCATTTTTCCCAGAGCATCAATCAACCCGCCGACCGGCGCCGTGTCATAGCAGAAAAGGCTGATTTCAAATGCTTCGCTGCCCCCGCTTTGAAAAGTGCTTCGATCGCGCTCGCCAAGCAGATGCTTTTCCCGAAGCAATCCGCCGCTAGATCCAGAAAACCCCGGAAAAAAGAAATACTTGGTCAAGGGCAACGACGGGTGAGGTGAGGCCATGCCGTGACAGTCGCCGGCCCACGATTCGGCAGTCAGGTATTCCAGATTGATCCAGCAGGGCTTTGGATCGACATTGGCCATCGCTGCGAGATAGGCGTCCGGTAGATCGCAGGCAAAGGCTTCAATGACGACTTCGGCTGGCCGGTCAAACAGGATATTTTCGTGCCAGTGACGAATTTCGACACCGTTGCACCATTGCCCATCCACGTTGGCATCCACAGGCGGGCACAAAGGCTGCAGACTGGCCGGATCATCCACCCACAATCGCACCCGACGCCCATGCTCGGCCGCCAATTGTCTGGCCAGTCGCCAGCAAACGCCGATGTCGCCGTAGTTGTCGATAACCCGGCAAAAGATGTCCCAATGAAGCTGCATGGCCGACATGCTACCATCCGCGCCATGCCCAGATTTCAAGACCCCACCGACTGCACCGCCTGTTCACGGCTGGCCGAACACCTCTCAAACATTCGTCAACGTGACCCGGACTGGCATGCCTTGCCAGTGCCGGCCTTCGGTTCTCTGGATGCAGAATTGCTCGTCGTCGGGCTTGGTCCCGGCGAAAAGGGGGCCAATCGAACCGGCCGTCCATTTACTGGCGACGTGGCCGGCGAGTTGCTCTACCCGGCGCTAAATCGCTTCGGCTTTGCCAGCAGTCCTGAACCGCTCGGTTCCGACAACTGGGCGAATCCGGCGATGCAGCTGAGTAACTGCCGCATTACCAACGCCGTGCGCTGCCTGCCACCAGCCAACAAACCGACGACGGCAGAAATTCGCCAATGCAATGCGCACCTGAAAGCTGAATTGGCCGCCATGCCGAAGCTGAAAGTGATTGTCGTCCTCGGTGCCATTGCCCATCAGGCGCTGCTTTGGACCTACGGACTCAAGGCAAAAGACCTACCGTTCGGTCACCATGTCACCCACAAGCTGCCGGATGGCCGAACGCTGGTTACAAGCTACCATTGCAGCGGCTACAACTGGCGCACCGGACGACTCACCCGAGAGAGCTTTGAAGCCGTCTTTGCCGGGGTCCAGGCACAACTCGCGTAAGTCATGAGTTTTGACGCCAAGGCCTTTCTGGCCACGCTGACCGAATTGCCCGGTGTTTATCGCATGCTGGATTCGAATGGCAGCGTGCTCTACGTCGGCAAAGCCAAGAATCTCAAGAAAAGGGTTTCGTCCTACTTTCGGGAAAATCTCTCCAGCCCGCGCATTGCGCACATGGTCAGCCAGATTGCCGCGATCGAGACCACCGCAACCCGTACCGAAGCCGAAGCGCTGCTCCTTGAAAACAACCTGATCAAGTCGCTGGCGCCGCGTTACAACATCCTGTTTCGCGACGACAAATCCTATCCCTACATCGTCCTGAGCAAGGGCAAGTTTCCCCGATTGGGTTTCTTTCGCGGCAATCCGGACCGCAAGGCGGATTACTTCGGTCCCTATCCATCATCCTGGGCGGTACGCGACAGCATCCATCTGCTACAAAAGATGTTCCGCCTCCGCACCTGTGAAGACACGGTTTTTTCAAACCGTTCGCGCCCTTGTCTTCTGTACCAGATCAAGCGTTGCAGTGGTCCGTGCGTTGGATTCATAGCGGCAGATGACTACGCGGCGGACATCCAGTTGGCGGCGATGTTTCTCCTCGGCAAGCAGCAGGAAGTAACCCGCCGCCTGACCAAATCGATGGAAGAAGCTTCTTCCAAGCTGGCTTTTGAGCAGGCCGCCGTGTTTCGCGACCAGATACAGTCTTTGCATCAGGTTCAGGAAAAGCAGTTCGTTTCCAGCAGCAAGGGCGAGGATGTGGACATCCTCGTGGCGATCAGGGAAGCAGGGCAGTTGTGCGTCAATCTGGCCATGGTCCGTGGCGGCAGGCATCTCGGCGACCGGCCATTTTTCCCTACCAATGCGGGGGATTCCGAAGCATCGGATGCCTGCGCTGCCTTTATCCGTCAGCATTACGCCGTCCATCCCGCACCGGCGCGCATCCTTTCGTCCCCATTACCTTCCGAAGAAGACACGGGAGAAACCGAGGTCACTCTCGCCGAACTGGCTGGCCGTCCAGTGCCGGTACAGGAAGGAAGGGGCGCGACGCATAAGGCCTGGATCGAAATGGCGATGCAAAACGCCCGCCTGGCCATCCTGGCAAGAAATCAGGCGACCGCCCAACAGGAACAGCGACTGGCTGCCTTGCAGGAAGCTTTGCAGCTTCCCGAGTCGATATCGCGGATTGAGTGTTTCGACATCAGCCACACGATGGGCGAGGCGACCGTTGCCTCCTGCGTTGTCTATGAAGGCAACCGCATGAAGAAAAGCGATTACCGCCGTTTCAACATCCGCGACATTCAGGCAGGGGATGATTATGCCGCCATGCGTCAGGCGGTCAGCCGCCGCTACGACAGCATCGCGGGCGGGGAGGGGGCAGCACCCGACCTGATTCTCATTGATGGTGGCAAAGGGCAGGTCAGCTCGGCTTTCAGTGCGCTCGCCGACCTTGGATTGACCCACTTGCCGATGATCGGCGTTGCCAAGGGCGAAGAACGCAAGCCAGGGCTGGAAACACTCATTTTCCCGGAGGGGCGGGAGCCGTTACAATTGCCGCCGCAACATCCGGCGCTACATTTGATTCAGGAAATCCGCGACGAAGCCCATCGTTTTGCCATCACCGGCCACCGTGCCCAGCGCGGCAAAGCGAGAAAGACCTCGACGCTGGAGAGCCTGCCAGGCATAGGGCCGGCTCGTAGAAAGGCACTTGTCGCGCGTTTTGGTGGCCTGCCTGGCGTACTCGCAGCAAGCACTGACCAGCTGGCCGAAGTTCCCGGAATCAGTCGGGAAATGGCCGAGAAGATATATTCCGCATTACACTGAACCATGCCTTTCAACCTTCCCATCCTCCTGACATGGCTCCGCATCGTGGCGATACCGCTGCTGATTGCCATTTATTACCTGCCATCAGGCTGGGCGACGCCGCATGAACGCGACCTCGCAGCAACGCTGATTTTCGTGGCTGCCGCCCTGACTGACTGGGCAGACGGCTATCTGGCACGCAAGCTCAACCAGACCTCGGCCTTTGGGGCGTTCCTGGATCCCGTGGCGGACAAGCTGATGGTTGCCGCTGCATTAATCGTCCTGGTCCAGTTGGGAAGAACCGACGCCATCATCGCCACGATCATCATCGGCCGAGAAATTACCATTTCCGCATTACGCGAATGGATGGCGAAGATTGGCGCTGCAAAAAGTGTCGCTGTTTCAATGCTCGGCAAGGTCAAAACAGCCGCTCAAATGCTCGCACTGCCGATGCTGCTTTACTACGCCCCGGTATCTGGCATCGACATGAAATTGCTGGGCAACTGGCTGATCTGGATCGCTGCCTTGTTGACCTTGTGGTCAATGGGCTATTACCTGCGTATGGCATGGCCAGAGATCCTCAAGCGGAGCGCAGAAAAGTAGGGCCGCAATGTTGACATTTTCCTTGTGTAGCCTATAATGCGCGCTCTGTTTGACGCGGCAGTAGCTCAGTTGGTAGAGCGCAACCTTGCCAAGGTTGAGGTCGAGAGTTCGAGACTCTTCTGCCGCTCCAAGATTTTTGAAGAAACCGCTGGTTTTTTCTGAAGTAAAAGCAGTAATGCATAGCTTGTAGGCGGGGCGCGGTAGCAAAGCGGTTATGCACCGGATTGCAAATCCGTGTAGGTCGGTTCGACTCCGGCCCGCGCCTCCAGAATACGCGGCAGTAGCTCAGTTGGTAGAGCGCAACCTTGCCAAGGTTGAGGTCGAGAGTTCGAGACTCTTCTGCCGCTCCAAAATTCAAAAAGGGAAAGCGCCGTCGCTTTCCCTTTTTTCATATCGGGATGCCGATATAATCGACAACCCAGCCTGGGTGGTGAAATTGGTAGACACAAGAGACTTAAAATCTCTCGCTCTTTGAGTGTACGGGTTCGATTCCCGTCCCAGGCACCAAGATTGAACACATGATCATCTACGACCTCTGCTGCGATAACGATCACAAATTTGAAGGCTGGTTTCGTAGCGCAAATGACTTCGATGATCAAATTGAACGCCATCTGGTTTGCTGCCCCCAGTGCGATAGTCATAAAGTTCACCGTATTCCCTCGGCAGTAGCGATTTCCTCCAATGCGAGCGAGGAGAAAAGCGCCAATGCGAAACCTGCCAATTTGGGCAAGAGTACCGCCTTGATGCCTGTCGGCACACAAGCCATGGCGCTTTACCGGCAATTGGTACAAACGATTGTCAGCAATAGCGAAGATGTCGGAAATGCTTTCGCGGAAGAAGCCCGGAAGATTCATTACAACGAGGCACCAGAACGTCCGATTCGCGGGCAGGCCTCACCGGATGAGTGCGATGCGTTACGTGACGAAGGAATCCAAGTATTGCATCTTCCGGCTGTGAAGGAAGAGGATCTGAACTGATCCTTTTTTGTTGCAGATATTAGTTTACATAATACAAATTATGCGTTTTTCGATGGCATTAAAAAAAGCGCCCGCAGCGCCTACGAGGGCGGCGTACTCCGCTTCATTGTTCGTGCCTTCTCCGATCTCCTCGAATATCTCGATTCGCTCGCCAGCCGGACCTTTGAGAAGGCCGCCAATGCCTCGAATGCCGGGATTGGCGTGTTTGGTTGCTCCGTCGAACCAAGCGTACCAAGTGGTGGTGTTCATGCGTGAATCTCCTGTGATGCCTCGCATGGTACCTAAAGCGGTATCGCCTCTCTGGCTTTTGGTATGAATCAGCCTTCTCGTGATTCAGTTTATCTTGCTCGGATTCGTTCAATGCACACCCGACAGCCGGAGCGCTCTGGCCCGCAGGTACACGCGCCAAATCCCGATCTTTGGCGCATAGAAGTTTCCGGGGAATCAAGATTGCCGCCCGCCAAGCGCCCAATCCGTGCCCGGCAGAGTCGCCGCTCGCACAACGGGTAGCGCAGACCGCTGACTACGTCGCAAAGTTGTAGTAGCCTTGCGACCCCTTTCGACGTCGAACCTGGCCATGATCATGACGCGTGAATTGCAACGCGCCACTTTCAACCGCTCTGCCCTCGTCCGCGTCCTGTCCGACACCCTCCCGGAAGTCCCTGGTCCGAAATATGATTTCGGCGAACGGCTCGGGCAGTGGTTGGACTTTTCGGATGCGCTGACGCTGTTTTCGGTCCTCAACACCGAGGCCGGTAGCGGCACGTCCGTACCTCCAGCCAAGAGCGACCTGCCGGCACAATTGGCGCGCATCCGCCGCAACCTCAGCGAATCCATCCACAACGACGGCGTTTTCAGTGCCGGACCAGCCCGCATACCGTTCCCGATTCCGCTGCCCAACGCCACGGCCGAAAGCGCGGCCGAATTTTCGCCCTACCACCGCTACTACCTTGCCCACCAGCGCGACATGAGCGCCGCCATCACAGCCCTGCGTGCCAATGCCCGCAAGGCGCTGGTCGGTCAATCGGCGGCCGGCAAACAACTGGCCGACCTTGACGCCGCCTTCGAAAAATTTCTGTTCACCCGCGAACGCAACCTGCTGTCGAACATCCCGATCATGCTCGGCAAGCGCTTTGACCAGCGTTACGCCGAACACCGCGCCGCCCTCGCCGGCCACACTACCGACGACCCGACCACCTGGACGCAGCCGGGCAGCTGGCTCGAAGCCTTCTGCCACGATGCCCAGACTGCGTTGCTCGCCGAGCTGGAACTGCGCCTCAAGCCGGTTGCCGGCCTGATATCGGCCCTCGGCAGCGCCGCAGAACACAAGGAACAAAAGTCCCAATGAACCGCAATCTCAGTCTCTTCGCCTTCATCCTCGGCCTGTTCGCCGTCGTCTGGGTGGCCATCGGTTACATCGGCGGCCATACACTGGCCTTCTCCGTCTCCTGCATCATCGCCGTGGTCTATGTCGCCGGCGCCCTTGAAATGCGCCGCTTCCACGCCAACAGTGCGGCGCTGGCCAAGGCACTCGGCAACATCCCGGACGACATTGGCCATCTCGGCGAATGGCTGCAACAGGTGCCGGCTGCGCTGCAAAATGCCGTCCGCCTGCGCATCGAAGGCGAGCGCGTCGCCCTGCCCGGCCCGGGCATCACGCCCTACCTCGTCGGCCTGCTCGTTTTGCTCGGCATGCTCGGCACCTTCCTCGGCATGGTCGTTACGCTGAACGGCGCCGTGCTGGCGCTGGAAAGCACGACCGACCTGCAGACCATCCGCTCGGCACTGGCGGCGCCGGTCAAGGGCTTGGGCGTCGCCTTTGGTACCTCGGTTGCCGGTGTTGCCACCTCGGCCATGCTCGGCCTCATTTCGGCGCTGTGCCGACGCGACCGCCTGCAAGTCGGCCAACTACTCGACAGCAAGATCGCCAGCGTGCTGCGCGACTTCTCGCTGACCTACCAGCGCCAGGAAACCTTCAAGGCCTTGCAGGCCCAAGCCCAGGCTCTGCCCGAACTGTTTGGCAAGCTCGACGCCATGATGAACCAGATGGCCGAGCACCACCGCCAACTCGGCGAACAGCTGCTGGCTAGCCAGCAAGGCTTCCATGCCGAAGCCAAGGGCCTGTACACCGATCTGGCCCAGTCCGTCGACCAGTCGCTCAAGGCCAGTCTGCGGGATAGCGCGACCGTGGCCGCCGAGACCATCCAGCCCGTCGTCACCGCCACCATGGCCAGCATCGCCGGCGAAACGCGCGGCCTGCATGACAAGCTGTTCGGCACCGTCGAAACCCAGCTGGCCGGTATCGCCGGCCAATTCGCACAGACTGTAACCACCGTCAGCGATACCTGGACGCAGGCCCTGACCCGCCACGAACAGGCCACCGACACCCAGCACCAGCAGCTGCAAACCGCCCTCACCGCCTACGCCGAGACCTTCGACCAGCGCGCCACGACGCTGCTCGCCTCGGTCGAAAACACCCAAACCAGGCTGCAGGCCGACGCGGCGCAACAGCATACCGCGCTGGCCGAAACCACCGCAGCCAGCCAGCAGCAACTCGCCGCCACGCTGGCCAGCCAGTTCGACGGCGTCACCGCCCGCCTCGATCAGGCCGTCAGCCAGGTGGCCGATACCTGGCAAGCTGCGTTGGGCCAGCACACCAGCACCAGCGACGCGCTGAGCCAGAAACTGGATACGACGCTAAGCACTTTTGCCGACACCTTCGGCCAACGCTCGCAGACCTTGCTCGATTCGGTGGCCGGTACGCATGCCGCGCTGAAGGGTGAACTGGCCGCCAGCCACGCCGCCTTCGCCCAGACCACGCAGGCCCAGCAGGCGGCGATCAGCGAGCAGGTGGCCAGCCAGCTCGACGGCATCGTCCAGCGTTTCGACGGCGCCGTGCAAACGGTGTCCGAAACCTGGACCGGCGCGCTGGCCAAGCACGAACAGGCCAGCGACCGCCTCACGCAAGCGCTGGAACAAACGCAAACCAGCCTCGCCGACACCTTCGCCCAGCGCACCGCCGCCCTGCTCGCCGACATGCGTACCACCCAGGCCGACTGGCAACGCGATTGGGCAGCCGGCGAACAGACCCGTCAGGCAAGCTTCACCGACGCCCTGACCGCCATGGCAGGCAAGCTTGAAACGCAATGGCAGCAACACGGCGTTTCCACCCTGGCGCAGCAGGAAAAGATCACGCAGACGCTCGGCGACACGGCCCGCGACCTCGTCGCCGCCCATCAGCGCCAGGCCGAAACGACCATCGCAGAAGTCACCCGCCTCATGCAGACCGCCGCCGAGGCGCCTAAGGCGGCGGCCGAAGTCATCGGCCAGCTGCGCCACGAACTGTCGGCCAGCATGGCGCGCGACAACAGCCTGCTCGAAGAACGCAGCCGCATCATGGAAACTCTGGGCGCCCTGCTCGACGCCATCAACCACGCCTCGACCGAGCAGCGCAGCGCCATCGACGCGCTCGTCGCCTCGTCGGCCGATCTGCTCGAACGCGCCGGCAGCCAGTTCGCCGCCAAGGTCGAGAGCGAAGCCGGCAAGCTGGTCGACATCGGCACCAGCATCACCGGCGGCGCCCTCGAAGTGGCCAGCTTAGGCGAGGCTTTCGGCGCCGCGGTCAAGCTCTTCGCCGACTCCAACGACAAGATGATGGCCGCCCTGCAACGCATCGAAGGCGGCCTGACCAAGTCGCTGACCCGCAGCGACGAGCAACTCGCCTACTACGTCGCCCAGGCGCGCGAAATCATCGACCTCAGCATCATGTCGCAGAAGAAGATGGTCGACGATCTGCAGCGCGTCGCCGCTAGCGAGGCATAACGATGGAAGACATCGACGCCAGCGTCGACCACGGCACGCCCGTCTGGGCCGTTTTCGGCGACCTGATGGCCGGCCTGCTCGGCGCCTTCGTGCTGATTTTGGTCGGCGTGCTCGGCGTGCAGCTCGAACTGGTCACCAGCCTGGAAGCCGAAATCCACAAACGCCAGCAGGAAGAACAGCGCCGCGAAGCGCTCGAAAAGGCGCTGGCCGGCCCGCTCGCCTCGGGTCGCGTCACGCTCAACAACGGCAAGATCGGCATCAGCGGCAACGTGCTGTTCGCGCTCAATTCCGACCAGTTGCAGCCGGAAGGCAAGCAACTGCTCAAGAGCCTGTCGCAGCCCATCGCCGCCTACCTCGGCGCCAGCGAACAGATGCTCATGGTCAGCGGCTTCACCGACGACATGCCCGTGCGCGGCAGCAACAGCCGCTTCGCCGACAACTGGGAACTCTCGGCCCAGCGCGCCCTGACCGTGACGCGCACGCTGATCGAGGACGGCGTGCCCTCGTCGTCCATCTTCGCCGCCGCTTTCGGTTCGCAGCAACCGGTGGCTGATAACGCCGACACCGACGGCCGCGCCCGCAACCGCCGCGTCGAAATGGCGCCGGTGCCCAAGTCCAGCACCAACGGCAAGGAAAAAAATGGCTGAAACGGGCGATATGGGGGATATCCCGGCCCAGCTCGACGCCCTGCGCGCCAGCGGCGCCGCCGACCGTGATCCCGTCCGCTTTGCCTTCCTCGAAGCCCTGGCCCGCCGCGCTGGCGCGCAACCGGAAGCCATCCGTCAGTCGCTCAACGCCAAAATCAGTGCGGCCGCCAGCAAACTCGCCAGCCGCCCGGCCCCGGCGCCGAGCGAAATTGCGCCGACAAGCTCCGCCAGCCCGCTCGCCGAGTTGCTCACCTACATCAGCCAGCAAACCCACGGTCAGCCGGAAGCTGCGCCGCCCGCCAATGAGGCTTCCGGCTCCTCAGAGGACTTCCCGCGAAGTGCGGTCAACCGGGATTTCCGGCCAAACTCGAAAACGCCATCAGCGGGCCGCAGCCCGCAGGCGCCGGAACTCAAGTCCGTCACCTATTTCCGCGATGAGTGGTCCAAGCTCAGTACCGAGCAACAGCTTACCCAAACCCTGGCCCAGGCCCCGGATAACGCCGGCCCCATGAACTCCCAGCATCTCGTCCTGCGCAGCCTGGAACGCATGCGCGACATCGCGCCGGACTACTTGCAGGGGTTCATGTCCTACATCGACACACTGATCTGGCTGGAGCACGCCGACCCGACAAAGTTGACGGTCGGTCGTTCATCCGCTGGCGAGGGCGAGAAAAAGACACGAACGGCAAAGCGCAGGACGCCGAATCGTTGATCCAACCTCGACTTACCGGCCGGACTGAATAGCCTCTCGTGATTGTCAGTCAGCCAGAAAATTCGAGTCTCGATGGGGGTAAACACGAAAAAGCCAAGCTTTCGAGCTTGGCTTTTTTATCAAGGCGACCCCAGTGACCAGAAAGCCCCCCTGCAGCCAATGATTGACTAAAGGGGGTTCTTTTAAGGTATCAGGCCAGATCGAAGCGGTCAGCGTTCATGACCTTCGTCCAGGCGGCGACGAAATCCTGCACAAACTTCTCCTTGTTGTCATCCTGCGCATAGACCTCGGCATAGGCACGCAGCACCGAGTTCGAGCCAAACACCAGATCGACGCGACTTGCCGTCCACTTGGTCACCCCCGTCTTGCGGTCGACGATCGCGTAACTGTTGCGGCCGGTCGGCTTCCAGGTGTAGGCCATGTCAGTCAGGTTGACGAAGAAGTCGTTGGTCAGCGCACCGACGCGTTCGGTGAATACGCCATGCTGGCTGCCACCGTAATTGGTGCCCAGAACGCGCATGCCACCGACCAGAACGGTCATCTCGCTGGCGGTCAGGCGCATCAACTGGGCGCGATCGAGCAGCATTTCCTCCGCTGTCACGACGTAATTCGCCTTCTGCCAGTTACGGAAACCGTCAGCCAAGGGTTCGAGTACCTCGAACGATTCGACGTCGGTCATTGCCTGCGTTGCATCGCCGCGGCCCGGCGCGAAGAAGGGCACCGCTACCTCGACACCAGCTGCCTTGGCGGCCTGTTCGATGCCGACATTACCGGCCAGCACGATCACGTCAGCCACGCTGGCACCGGTTTCGGCGGCAATCTTTTCGTACGCGGCAAGCACCTTGGCCAGACGAGCCGGCTCGTTGCCCTCCCAGTCCTTTTGTGGGGCAAGGCGAATGCGTGCGCCGTTGGCACCGCCGCGCTTGTCCGAACCGCGGAAGGTGCGGGCGCTGTCCCAGGCCGTGGACACCATGTCGCTGATGCTCAGGCCACTGGCGGCAATCTTCGCCTTCACGGCAGCGACATCGTAGTCCTGGCGGCCGGTCGGCACCGGGTCTTGCCAGATCAGGTCTTCCTGCGGGACGTCCGGGCCGACGTAGCGAGCCTTCGGGCCCATATCCCGGTGGGTCAGCTTGAACCAGGCGCGGGCGAACACTTCGGAGAAATAGGCCGGATCCTTGTGGAAGCGTTCGGCGATCTTGCGGTATTCCGGATCGAAGCGCATCGCCATGTCGGCGTCGGTCATGATCGGCTTGCAACGGATCGAGGAATCCTCGACGTCAACCGGCATGTCCTCTTCCTTGATATTGACCGGCTCCCACTGCCAGGCGCCGGCCGGCGACTTCTGCAGCCACCAGTCGTAGCCGAGCAACAGATCGAAGTAGCCGTTGTCCCACTGGGTGGGATGGGTAGTCCAGGCGCCTTCGATGCCGCTGGTCACGGTATCGCGGCCAACACCTCGGCTGGCATGGTTGTTCCAGCCAAGACCCTGCTCTTCCAGATCAGCCGCTTCGGGAGCGGGGCCAAGATTGGCGGCACTGCCGTTGCCGTGGGCCTTGCCGACCGTATGGCCGCCGGCGGTCAAGGCGACGGTTTCCTCATCGTTCATCGCCATGCGGGCAAAAGTCACCCGCACGTCACGGGCCGTCTTGAGCGGGTCGGGCTTGCCATCCACGCCTTCGGGATTGACGTAGATCAGGCCCATCATGACCGCGGCGAGCGGGTTTTCCAGGTCGCGTTCGCCGGAATAGCGGCTGTTGGCACCGCCGCTGGGCGCCAGCCATTCCTTCTCGGAACCCCAGTAGATGTCCTTTTCCGGATGCCAGATGTCTTCGCGACCAAAGGCAAAACCGAAAGTCTTCAAACCCATCGATTCGTAAGCCATGTTGCCGGCGAGGATGATCAAATCGGCCCAGCTGATCTTGTTGCCATATTTTTTCTTGATCGGCCACAGCAGGCGACGCGCCTTGTCGAGGTTGGCGTTATCGGGCCATGAATTGAGCGGGGCGAAACGCTGGTTACCGGTACCGGCCCCACCCCGCCCATCGGCGATGCGATAGGTGCCGGCGGAGTGCCAGGCCATGCGGATCATCAGGCCGCCATAATGGCCCCAGTCAGCCGGCCACCATGCCTGGCTGTCGGTCATCAGGGCCTTGAGGTCGGTCTTCAATGCCTCGACGTCGAGTTTCTTCAACTCGTCGCGATAGTTGAAGGCCCCACCCATCGGGTTGGTCTTGCTGTCGTGCTGGTGCAGGATGTCCAGGTTAAGTGCCTTGGGCCACCAGGCCATGGTTTGCATGCTGGACGACGTGGCGCCGCCGTGCATAACCGGACATTGGCCAGAAGAACTCATTGTTTTGTTGTCCATTTTCCAAATCTCCCGAGTGAGTGACGTTAATAGAAGCTGACGATTGGATATTAGTTAAGCCGGATACCAACTGCTAATTGGTTAGCTGTATCTCGCTGATAGGCCCTTACTATTCAAGGGTTGTTGCTTGCCTCACGCGCCGTATGGGCAGGCGTCTCGGAAGTAAAAACAGTTCGCCGCTTCAGTTGACGAAACATTGTCATATTATTTGCCGTATTGCCACGCCGCAGAACTTGATGGCAAGAGCGAATCGGCTGATATCAAGGCCGCTGAATAACCAGGCAGCAAGGGCAAATAGCAGCACAGAAACCAGCCAAATTCTGTTGGCAGGCTTAAAATCCAGCCTCGCACCAATGTTTGCAGAATATTTACATATTCATCACTTCAAGATGCCCAGCAACGATCAAAACGGAACACCGCCACCCGCTACCCAGCCTGCCACCGACTTGATGTCGGTGGCGTCGCTTGGGGCGAGCGAGCATTGCATCCGCTCCCTCTACCGCTCGATACCGGCAATGATCCATTCCATTGACGCGAGCGGCAGTATCGTCGACGTCAGCGACCTTTGGCTGACCACCTTGGGTTACAGCCACGACGAAGTGATCGGGCGCAAATCCCTGGAATTCCTGAGCGATGAGTCACGCCGCCATGCGACCGAAGTGGTCTTGCCCGAGTTTTTCCGCACCGGGGCCTGCCGTGACATTCCCTATCAGGTGATGACCAAAGACGGGCGAATGCTGGATGTGTTGCTATCGGCCACTTGCGAGCGGTCGGCGACCGGGGAAATCACCCGGAGTCTCGCCATCATGCAGGACGTCACCGAGAGCAACCGCCTCAAGCGCGAGATGGCCGCGGCGAAGAACTATTCCGAGAGCCTGATCCGCAACGCCAATGTGATGGTTGTCGAGCTTGATCCGGCGGGAAACCTGAAACAACTCAACCCGGCGGCAGAAAAGCTTACCGGCTACGCCCTGGCGGAGATCAAGGGCCGCAACTGGTTTGAAATCATTGCCCCGCGAGCCCGCTATCCGGAAGCCTGGGCGGAGTTCGAACGTCTGTTGACCGCAAAGACAAGCTCCGAATTTGAAAATCCCATACTGACGCACGGCGGCAACGAACGCCATATTTCATGGCGAAACAGCCCGCTGATCGAAGACGGAAAAGTCATCGGCGTGCTCAGCCTCGGCATCGACATTACCGAGCAAAAGGCCATTGAGCACAGACTGGCCCTGAACGAAGCATCGCTGAGAGAAGCCCAGAGTGTGGCCCATATCGGGAGTTGGGTACTTGACCACGCATCGGGTGAAATTATCTGGTCCGACGAGGTCTTCGCGATTCTCGACATTGATCGCGACCGCGTTGGCGTTTCAAAGGATGCTTTTCTCCGCCTCATCCACCCCGAGGACCAGGCCGATGTGAAACGCGCCTACAAGCGTTCGATCGACAACCGTCGCCCGTATGACATCAAACACCGACTGCTGATGCCCGATGGGGTGATCAAGTATGTGCATCAGCGCTCGGCCACCTCTTTCAACGACCAGGGCATTCCCCAGCGGACCCTGGGAACAATTCAGGACATCACCTCGAACGTCTTGCAGGCGATGTCGATCGCCGAGAGCGAGGAGCGATTCCGCACCATTGCGGACTACACCTACGACTGGGAATACTGGCAAGGACCACAGCGCGAAATTCTCTATATCAGTCCATCGTGCAAACGGGTCACCGGCTACACGCAGGGGGCATTCATCTCCGACCCCGGGCTGCTGGAAAGAATCGTTCATCCGGATGATCGCCATCTCTTTGCCGCGCACCTCGAAGACACCCTGAAGCATCCGGAATGCCAGGTGACTTTCCGTATCGTCCGCGAGGATGGCGAGGTCCGCTGGATCGCGCATGGCTGCCGCGCAGTGGTCTCCAGCCATGGGGAACAGCGCGGCCGGCGTGTCAGCAACCGCGACATCACCGACCTGAAGAATGCCGAACAACTGGCCCAGCAGCTTGCCCACTACGACACGCTGACGAAACTGCCCAATCGTCGCATGCTGATGAATCGCCTGCATCGCGGACTCGCCCAGGCCAAGCGCCACAAGCGGCCACTGGCCGTCATGTTCCTCGATCTTGATAATTTCAAGCTGATCAACGACAGCCTGGGTCACGATGTCGGCGATCGGCTGCTCGTTCAGATCGGCGACCGACTGACCGCCTGTGTGCGGACCGGGGACACCGTCTCACGCTCGGGCGGCGACGAATTCGTGATTGTGCTTCCTGAAATTGCGGCACCACAGAATGCGCTGGTGATCGCCAAAAAAATCATTGAAACCATCCGCGAACCGGTCCTGATCGGCCCTCACTCGCTTGAGGTAACGGTGAGCATTGGCATTGCAGTCCGCCAAGGTGAGTGCATTGATGATGAAGCAGAATTGATGAAAAAAGCCGATGTGGCGATGTATGCTGCCAAGCAGGCTGGTCGCAATAGCTATCGACTTTACGAAGGATCATGATCTTTCACTGCCGGGTGGATTCCAAACCACCAAACAGCAGATCGTCGTTGGCGTCCGACAGCCCCTTTTTGCTTTGATTGATTTGGCGAGCACCGATCTCGCTGCGAAGGTAAAGGATGATGCCGGAGAGACACATCATGCTTGATAATAAAACGATAGCTGACGCCGAAGCGGGAGCGCCTGGCGCGCTGCAAGCACTTCTCGATGCCATTCCGGCCAATGTGGCGCTGATTGATGCGTCCGGTTACGTGCTGATGGTCAACAAGGCCTGGGACAAATTTGCCACCATGAACAATGGCGGCCAGGCGTGCCGGGTTGGCGCCAATTACCTTGATGTTTGTGCCAAGCTGCCGCCAGAGGATGGCGCAGTATCCTGCGAAGCGAACACCCGTCTCCGGGAAATCCTGGCCGGCACGGAGGACGCTGCCACTTTCGTCTATCCATGCCATTCACCGAACAAGCAACGCTGGTTCCGCGCTCATTTCGCCCGCCTGCCGAAAGATGGAAAATTTTCGGCTGTGGTCATGCATTTCGACATCACCGAAAGCATGCTGGCCGAGCAGAAATTGTTCGAACTGGTTCATTTCGACAGCCTGACCGGTCTTCCCAACCGCGTTCTGTTCACCGACCGCCTCCATCAATCGGTGGCCCGGGCCAGTCGCTATGGCAGCAAAGCTGCAGTCCTCTTTGCCGACCTCGATCGACTGAAAAAGATCAACGACACGCTGGGGCACCAGGTGGGCGATGCACTGATCCAGCAAGTGGGCCAGCGTCTGTCTGACACCCTCAGGCGCAGCGACACCGTAGGCCGGCTGGGTAGCGATGAATTTGCCTTCATTCTGTCCGACGTCAAGGAAGCCGAGGAAGTCGCATCGGTCGTGCGCAAGCTGATGAATGCCTTGAGGGCCCCCTTCCTGATCAACGGTAGCGACGTCTTTACCTCGGCCAGCATCGGCATTGCAATTTACCCCGACGACGCCGAGGACCCCGACATTCTGCTCAGGCATGCCGACACCGCGATGTATCGGGCCAAGGAAGGCGGTCGGGACAAATTCGAGTATTTTGTCGCCGCCATGAACGAGCGTGCTCAGGAACGCCAGCAACTGGACGTCGACCTTCGGCATGCCCTGTCTCGTGGTGAATTCGTGCTGTTCTATCAGCCGAAAGTCAGTTGTCACAGCGGGGCGATTGTCGGTGCCGAGGCCTTGATTCGCTGGCGTCATCCCCAGCGAGGCCTGGTGTCGCCAGCCGAATTCATTCCCATCCTCGAAGAGCTCAACCTGATCGACGGTGTGGGCAGTTGGGTCATCGACGAGGCCTGTCGGCAAATCGGGGAGTGGCAGGCAACTGGTTTGGAGGTTCCTGCCATCTCGGTGAACCTGTCGGCGCAGCAACTGGACGACGAGCATTTGGTCAAGAAAGTGCGCGATGCCCTAGAGAGAAATGGCGTCCGTCCCGACCGATTCGAGCTCGAATTGACCGAGAGTCTCCTGATGCGCAACGTGGACCGCATCATTCCAACTCTGGCCGAGCTTCGGCAGCTTGGCGTCAAGCTGTCCGTTGACGACTTCGGAACGGGGTACTCCAGCCTTTCCTATCTCAAGCAATTCCCACTCGATGCCGTCAAGGTCGACCGCTCCTTCGTCCAGGACATTACCGCCGATCCGGATGATGCCTCGATCACGCGAGCGGTCATCACGATGGCCCACCAGTTGAAGCTGAAGGTGATTGCCGAAGGTGTCGAAACTGAAGGGCAACTGACGCTGCTCATTGCGAACCAATGCGACGAGATTCAGGGTTTCTTTTTCAGCCGCCCGGTACCGGCCAGTGAGCTGGAGTGCATGCTTCGGGAAAAACGCTGCTTGCCGGCAGAGTTGATCCGCCCGGAGGACCGCCAGCGAACCATCCTGCTGGTCGATGATGAAGAAAACATTCTGGCCTCGCTTCGCCGCCTCCTGCGCCGCGATGGTTACCGCATTCTGGCTGCCACCAGCGCAGCCGAAGGCCTTGAACTGCTGGCCAAAAATTCGGTAGATGTGATCATCTCGGATCAGCGCATGCCGTCGATGACCGGCGTGGAGTTTCTCCGCCGGGTCAAGACCATTCATCCGGATACCGTGCGGATGGTCCTTTCGGGCTACACCGAACTACAGTCGATTACCGATGCGATTAACGAAGGGGCAATTTACAAGTTCCTGACGAAACCATGGGATGACGATCAGCTTCGCGCCAATATCGAGGAAGCCTTTCGCCACAAGGGTCTGGCCGATGAAAATCGACGTCTCGGCCAGCAACTGCAAATGGCCAATACCGGCTTGGCACGGACCAACCAGCAGCTCCAGGAATTGCTGAGTTCTGAGCAGCAACGGATCATTCGTGACGAAACCATGCTTGGGGTGATCCAGGAAGTGTTGCGGCAAGTACCAATTCCGATCGCCGGCGTCGATGAAGAAGGCATGGTGGTCTTTGCCAACGAAGAGGCGGACCGGCTGCTTGGTGGTGGCGCAAGCCTGCTGGGAAATTACGCCGGGGAGATCATCCCCGCTGCCCTGCTCGATCTTTTGGCCCGCCCGGTGGGCAGCACCCAGCACTGGGAAGCCGAAAATACAAGCTATCTGGCCTGTACCCGACCGATAGACGATCGCCAGAACGCCCGTGGCACATTGCTGATGCTGGTTCCGGAGAGGAGCAACCGTGGGTGATCACGAAGAAAGCCTTGATGAAAGCCCGGTCGGCGCAGAACTGAGCAATGCCGTTGTCGATGCCGAGGGTAACGTGCTCGTACCATGTGGCACCTTGTTGACGCCGCCGATAATCGAGCTATTACGCTCCCGGGGGATTGAATCGCTGGTGATTTCACAGCCGCCGATTGAACCGGCAGACAAGGAGCGTGAAATGTTGGACCGGATCAATTACCTGTTCCGGAATTGCGGCAACAACCTTCCGGCCAGCGACCTGCAGCGGCAGCTCATCGCTTACCGCCTGAAGGAGAAGTCATGACCGATGCCGGGGTATTTCACCTCGATCCAGAAACAGTCGCCCAGAGCATAGTCAAACTGCCTTCTCTGCCAGCGATCGTCCTCGACCTTCTGCAGTCGATGGAAAATGACGGCGTTTCCACCGAAAGCCTGGCGGCCAAGATTTCGGGGGATCAAGCCCTGGTCGCCCGTTTGTTGCGCATTGCCAATTCATCGTTCTATGGCCTGCAACGGAAGGTGCTCTCCATTCCCGATGCAATTTTCGTACTCGGGATGAGCAACGTCCGCACAATCGCCTTGGGAGCAACGCTTTCCGACAGTTTGAGCCGGCAACTGAACGGGAGCTCATTCAACTTCAATAGTTTCTGGCGGCACAGCGTGGGAACCGCCCTCTGCGCCCAGGCACTTGCCGAAAAGTTCAAATGCTCCCGAGAAACCGCCTTTGCTGCCGGGCTGATGCACGATATCGGACACCTTGTCCTCGCCACCGCCTTTCCGCAGCACCTGGAAGAAGTCAGGAAGCAACAACTCGGCATGGACTGCCAGGCTTACGAAGCAGAATGGAGTGTGCTCGGCACAGACCACGCCCGTATTGGCCAACTATTGACCACACGATGGAATTTCCCCGACTCCTTAAGTGAGGCAGTCGGGGCGCACCATAATCCTGAATTGTTATCCGGCAACCGTTTGGCCTGCACGATTCACCTGGCCGATGCGATCGCCCATTGCCTGGATCTGACCGGCGATGAGCGAGAGTATGTCCCTCGCATCTACCCTCACTGCTGGAGTGCGGCCGGTTTGTCATGGTCCGACACCCAGGAAATTTTTGCCCAGGTTGAAAAAGGCCTCGATACCCTCTGCAACCTGCTCTCCATTTCATAAAAGAGAAGCTGCCAATGGACACTTTTGCCTGGAGCGACCGCTTTCTGACCGGCGAACCGATCGTCGATAGCGAGCATAAGGAACTGTTCCGCATTATCAATTGGGTTGGCCAACTCCAATCCCAACCTGAACGTACCGACGAAATCAAGAATGTCCTGGCGGAACTGGTGCAATACGCCGCCAATCATTTCAAGCACGAAGAAGATTTAATGAAGGAAAGCGGGTGCGATCTTCGGCATGTTGAGTTGCATCAAGCGATTCATCGCGATTTCGCGCAGCAGATCACCGCCATGCGGGAGGTCACTCTCGGGCCGACTGACACCGAGTTTCTGCTCCGTTTCCTGGCCAGTTGGCTCGCCTATCACATCCTGGGCATTGATCAGGCGATGGCCCGTCAAGTCCAGGCCATACGGGCCGGGGCCACACCAGAATCGGCCTTTGAAGCGGAGCGCGCCACCCTGGCCGATCCCGCCACTGCCAGTCTGCTGGATGCCTTGAATTCGCTGTATCGCGTCATCGCTTCGCGAAACAAGGCGCTTATCGACCTCAACCAAGACCTGGAGCATTTGGTCGGGGAGCGCACCATGGCCCTCTCCAATGCCAATGCAAAGCTGGTCTCGGAACATGCCGAACTCAAGGATGCGCTGAACGCCGTGGAGGCGACCCAGCGCAAGCTGCTAGAGTCGGAACGGCGTCGTGCTCTGGATGCGCACCGCTATATGCAGCAGCTACTCGCCCAGATTGTGGATGGCGACCCGGTGCCGACATTGGTCATCGATGCCAACCACAAGATAACGCACTGGAACAAATCCTGCGCCGCCGTTACCGGCGTCGTCGCCAGCGAGATGATTGGCACAAACCGCCAATGGTCGGCCTTTTACCCGAACGAGCGGCCGATCATGGCCGATCTCATCGTCAGTTCTGCGATCGATGGCATGGAGGCGCTGTATCACGGAAAATTCAAGCGATCCAAACTGATCGAAGGCGCGTACGAGGCCGAGGATTTCTACCCCCACATGGGGGATTCCGGCCGCTGGCTCTACTTCACCGCCGCACCGTTGCGCGATGCCAATGGCCGCATCATCGGTGCCATCGAAACCCTGCAGGATGTCACCGAACGCCACAAGGCCGTCGATGATCTGCAAAACTATCAAACCCAACTCGAAGACCTGATCGAAAAACGGACGAGCGAACTTGGCAACGCCAATCGCCAGTTGGCGCAGGACATCGCCAAACGTGAAGAAGCCGAAACCGAACTGCTCCGGCGCTATTCGGAACTGACTGAACTGAACATCCAGCTCTCGGACGCCAAGAATCAACTGGTTCAATCAGAAAAACTGGCCTCAATCGGCCAACTCGCCGCCGGCGTCGCCCACGAGATCAACAATCCGATAGGCTATGTCCATTCGAATATTGGCTCTCTGCAGAAATATCTCTCCAATCTGTTCCGGATGCTGGACGCCTATGAGTCGGCCGAAAATGTGATCGCTGATCCGGCCGAACGCGCCCGTTTGCAATCACTGCGCCGGGAGATTGATCTGGACTTTCTCAAGGAAGACATTCCGGTCCTGATGGAAGAATCCAGGGAGGGCATTACCCGGGTCAAAAAAATCGTTCAGGACCTGAAGGATTTCTCCAGAGTGGATACGACCCAGGAATGGGAGTTGGCCGACCTGCACCAGGGAATCGACTCGACGATCAATATCGTTGCCAGCGAACTGAAGTACAAAGCTGAAGTGGTCAAGGAATACGGGGTTCTGCCAAAAATTGAATGCCTCCCATCGCAGCTCAACCAGGTTTTCATGAACCTCCTGGTCAATGCGGCTCACGCCATGGGGGATCAGCGGGGTGAAATCCGCATTCGTACCGGCGCGGCGAATAATCAGGTCTGGCTGGAGTTTTCGGACAACGGCAGCGGTATCCCGGCCGAAATCTGCGGCAAGATATTCGATCCCTTCTTTACGACCAAACCCGTGGGCAAAGGCACCGGGCTCGGGCTTTCGCTCGCCTACGGAATAATCCAGAACCATAACGGCTCCATCGAGGTGAGTAGCGAAGTTGGCAAGGGAACAACCTTCCGCATACAACTTCCTGTCCGGCGCGTTGATTCTTTCGTCGCCGCCAGCCAATGAGCGACTTGTATGCATCCATTGCTTAAACGCCAGCTAAAACGCCAATTCGGCTCCCCGGAGGCCGTTCCGGAGTCTCTGCAAGAATTTTTCGAACGGATCAATGTCGATTATGAGAAGGGCGATGCCGACCATGCGCTCGCTTTGCACTCCCTGGGCGAGATGTCTCGCGAACTCAATGAGCGTAACGAGACACTGCGGCGAGAACGTGATGAACAGGTAGCGCTCGCCAAGAGCCTGGAGGAGGCTCATAACCAGTTGCTGCAGTCAGAAAAGATGGCCTCGATTGGTCAACTGGCGGCGGGTGTCGCGCATGAAATCAACAATCCGGTTGGCTACGTAAATTCAAACCTGAAGTCTCTCGATACCTTCACTCAGGATTTGCTCACCCTCGTCGATGCCTACGAGCGATCTACAGAACATTTGCCGACGGACGCCCAAGAATCGTTATCCACCCTCAGGGAGCAACTCGATATCGATTTTCTCAAGACCGATGTGGTCGCCCTCCTCCGTGAGTCGCAAGAAGGGATCGACCGGGTCAAGAAGATTGTCCAGGACCTGAAGGATTTCTCGCACGTTGACGATGGCAATTTCAACTGGGCAGACCTGCACCTGGGCCTGAACTCAACCCTCAACATCGTAAACAACGAGATCAAGTACAAAGCCGATGTTTTCAAGGAGTATGGCGACATCCCGATGGTCGAATGCCTGCCTTCTCAGCTCAACCAGGTATTCATGAATCTTCTGGTGAATGCTGCCCACGCGATGCCTGTCGATGTACGTGGCAAGATTACGGTACGTACCGGAATGAATGCCGACGATATGGTCTGCGTGGAGGTATCGGACAATGGCAGTGGTATCCCGAAGGAAAACCTGACCAGAATCTTTGACCCCTTCTTCACCACCAAGCCGGTCGGCAAAGGTACCGGTCTTGGCCTCTCACTGGCCTATGGCATCGTGAAAAAACACGGGGGGCACATTGAGGTTAGCAGCACGGTAGGCGTCGGAACGACGTTTCGGATTCTGCTTCCAGTCCGCCAGCAAACCAGTGCTCAATAAGCAATAGATCTGAATGGATGCCGGGGGGGCTCTTTGGCGTCAGCAAGCGTTCAGCGGCCACTTCGGGAAACATCCGTCCTCGACCATCGGCGTATTCTTGCCGCAGGCCCCCTTCATGGGTGGATTGTCAAAACGGCAACTCCGCCTGCACCGAACCGGAGTCAATCTCGACCTCATCCAGGGAAACCAGACCGCTGGCCCGTACGCCGAGCAGTCGAATCCGTTGCGTCAGCGGAACGCGTTTCAGGCATTCACCGGCCGCCTTGCGAATCTGCTCGCCATCGCTGACGCCAACCGGCAGGGTCACATCGCGGGTCACTGCATGAAAGTCCGAATAGCGCAGCTTGATCCCGATCGTTCGGCTGGCGTAGCCCTTGCGCTTCAGATCGTCGGCCACCCGCATGCACAGCGACGTAAATATCTCGGATAGCGCCGCCCTGTCCTGCCGGGCGTGCAGATCGCGGTCGAAGGTGCTTTCCCGACTGATCGACTTGGGTTCGGATTCCATGACCACCGGCCGCTCGTCCAGGCCATGCGCCACCCGGTGCAACCAGGTGCCCGTTGTCCGGCCAAAGGCATTGACCAGAAACTCGACCGGAGCGGCGGCCAGTTCGCCGATTGTCGTGATCCCCAAGCGGCTCAGGCGTTCCGTTGCCTTGGGTCCGATACCGTTGATCTTCCTGGCTGGCAGCGGCCATATCCGCGTCGCTACCTCGGCCATGCCAAGCACGGTAATGCCGTTCGGTTTATCCAGGTCCGAGCAGATTTTCGAGAGCAATTTGTTCGGCGTGATGCCAATAGAACAGGTCAGGCCGGTCGCATCGAATACCGCCTGCTTGATACGCCTGGCCAGGACATGGGTTTCTTCCGGAATGTCGCTGAGATCGATGTAAATTTCATCGATACCTCTATCCTCGATTTGCGGTGCGATCGTCGCTACCGCGGCTTTGAAGCGGCGCGAATAATCGCGGTAGGCATCGAAATTGGCCGGCAGCAGAATCGCCTCCGGCGCCAGTTGCGCCGATTTCATCAGCCCCATGCCGGAAAAGACACCGAGGGCCCGTGCTTCGTAGGTGGAGGTGGTCACCACACCGCGCCCGGCATAGTCGCCCAATCTGGCGAAGCGCCTGGCGCCATCGGATTGATTGACCGGCTGATGAACATTGCGGCCGCCCACCACCACCGGCTTCCCCTTGAGTTCCGGGTAGCGTAGCAATTCGACGGAGGCAAAAAATGCATCCATATCGAGGTGGGCGATGCGCCGAGCACTGTTCATATTTACAGTTTATCGAATTTTGATCACCAGCGGCGAAGCGCTTGCCGGCTACGGACATGAAAAGCCAAAATCGGCACAAAGTAAGGTCTGCTTTGGCACTTGGCCGAATTCAATCACTGTCGGGAGGAGTAAACTGCGCGATGCTAATCACCGTCAGCCCAAGGATCCATTGGCATCATGGAAGTCAGCCAGCCAAGCAAAGAATTTCAATCATCATTGCAAAAAGCCATTCTCGATGAGTCGCCGGACGGAATTCTCGTCGTTGACCGGGAAAACCGGATCGTTTCGGTCAATAAGCGTTTCTACACGACTTGGGATATCCCCCAACCGGAATGCTCGCTGGATGATTTGCTACATAACGTCGATACGAAAATCCTTGAATATGGGTTGACCAAGGTACTTTACCCGGAACAGTTTCTGCAACGCGTCCAGGAGCTGTATGCCAACCCCGAGATGGAAGATATCTGTGAAATCCAGCTGAAAGACGGACGCACCCTTAAACGCCACTCGAATACGCTGTACGGCGCAGACGGTGTGTATCTCGGGCGAGTCTGGTATTTCCGCGACATTACCGAAATGATTGCTTCAAGGCAGGCCCGGGAAGACAGTGAGACACGCTATCGCACCGCCTTCCAGACATCGCTCGACGCGATTGCCATTACGACCCTGAGCGACGGTATCTATGTCGATGTCAATCAAGCCTTTCTGGATATTTTGGGCTATGAGCGGCATGACTTGATTGGCCACAGCTCGCTCGAACTGAACATCTGGGTCGATCCCGCCGATCGGCAATCCTTTAGCGAAAAATTGCGCCAGGAGCCGCTGCACCTGAAATTCGAAGCGCGCTTCCGCAAGAAGGACGGTAGTATTTTCTGGGGCCTGTTTTCAGTTTCGCGCCTGGTACTAAATGGCGTTCCCTGCCTGATGTCCATCACCACCGACATTACGCAGAGAAAAACGGCAGAAACCGAACTGGTGCAGCATCGTGATCACCTGGAGCACCTGGTCGAGGAACGCACCGCCGAGTTATTGCGCGCCAAGGAAGCGGCAGAAGCCGCCAATGTGGCGAAAAGCGCATTTCTTGCCAACATGAGCCACGAAATCCGCACACCGCTGAATGCCATTACCGGCATGGCCCACCTGATCCGCCGCGGTGGCCTGACGCCGAAGCAACAGGAGCAGTTGAGGAAACTTGAGGGGGCCGGCGAGCATCTCCTGAGCATCATCAATGCCATCCTTGAGCTTTCGAAAATCGAAGCCGGAAAATTCGTCTTGTCCGAATCGGCGATCAGCGTCGCAAACATCCTGGACAATGTCGCATCGATGCTGCAAATGCATGTCCAGACCAAGCATTTGACCCTGAATATTGAGGCCGATGGCATCCCCGAAAACCTGCTCGGTGATCCGACATCCCTGCAACAGGCGCTGCTCAACTATGCGGCCAACGCGGTCAAATTTACCGAAACCGGCAGCGTCACCTTGCGGGTCGGCTTGATCGAGGATCACCCGGAAGACGCCTTGCTCCGCTTTGAAGTCGAGGATACGGGCATCGGCATTCCGGAAGAGGCGATGGCCAGGCTGTTCGCAGCCTTCGAACAAGCCGACAACACAATGACCCGGAAATACGGCGGAACCGGCCTGGGACTGGCGATCACCAAGAAGCTGGCAGAGCGGATGGGCGGCACCTCGGGGGCCAGCAGTATCCCCGGAAAGGGCAGCACCTTCTGGTTCACGGCACGACTCAGGAAAGGCTCATCGCCCAGCCCGAAATCGCCCAGCCCGAAATCGGCCACCAAAGAATCCATCAGCGCCGAAGAGATTCTGAAACGCGACTATCCGGAACGCCGCATCCTTCTGGTTGAGGACGAACCGATCAACCGCGAGGTCGCCACGGTCATGCTTCAGGATGCTGCCCTGGTCGTCGACACGGCTGAAGACGGTGCTGAAGCCGTCGCGCTGGTGCAACGAAATTGCTACGACCTGATCCTGATCGATATCCAGATGCCAAAAATGGACGGGATAGAAGCGACCAGGATCATCCGCACGCTACTGAATGGGCAAGGCAAACCGGTCATCGCGATTACGGCCAATGCATTCTCGGAAGACAAGACGCGCTGCCTTGCCGCCGGCATGAACGACTTCATTGCCAAGCCGGTCGAACCGGAAATCCTTTATTCGACCCTGCTCAAATGGCTGGCTCAGCCGACGGGCGAACCGGCTCGTGAGCTTGCCTCCAGCCACTGATTCATAGGTTTCAGAAAAATCCAGGCCTGCGGCAGAACCGCGTGATTGTTTGATCGGCAAGCCTCCGTTATCCTGCAACCCGCCACCGTTGTGCCAAGGAAAGTTCGTGTTTTATATCGTCGAAAGCAGCAAGTCATTTTACGAAGCCGGTTTCGATCTGGAACCGGTGGTCCAGCGCCTTGGCTTTGCCATCCTGCACACTTTCGACTTCAGCGAAACGCTTCGCCGCAAGGGCATCGAGCTGGACGAAGACTGCCAGGTATTTGAAATCTGCAATTACCGCTACGCCGAAAAGATGCTCAGCCTCGACATGCGGCTCAGCCTCACGCTGCCCTGGCGGATTTCGATCTTCACCCAGAACGGCGCGACGATGATTGGTCTGACCCGCCCCGACACGATGCCCTCAATACTTGGCGAAAACGATGAACTGGCGAGAACTGCCGCCGAAATCGAAGCCAAGATGATCATGATCGTGGACGAAACGCGCTGAACGTTCTCTTTTTACTCAATTCAATTCCCGTAAGGGCCTAGCTGCCCACTTTCGGTGCTCCCAAGCGCTGCGAATTCCGCCCGCTTCCGCCAATTTCCTGCGAATTCCCACATGATCGTCCGCCCTCATTTGCATTGGTTCCGACTGCTATTTGTCTGGCGCGGTTCGGTGCTGCCTTACATCATCAGCCGACTGCTCCTGGTTCTAGCGGTTTCCGTGCTCAGCATCCTGAGCCGCGACTGGTGGATGAGCGCGCATGCCGCCTCGGCCTTGTCGATTCCGCCATTTACCCTGATGGGCATCGCCCTCGCCATCTTCCTCGGCTTCCGCAATTCCGTCAGCTACGACCGCTACTGGGAAGCCCGCAAGCAATGGGGGGCGCTCTTGATCGGCGCCCGCTCCCTGACCCGTGAGATCGCCAGCTTCGCCCCGACTGAAGTTGATTTGCAGCGACGCGTCGCCCGTACCCTGGCCGCCTTCGCCTATGCGCTCAAGCACCAGCTGCGCAACACCGATCCACGGGTCGATCTGGCCTGCCGATTGGACGCTGCAACGCTGGAACGGGTTTGCGCCGCCCGCTTTGCGCCATCAGCCCTGCTCCTTTGTCTGGCGCAGGATATTGGCTCGGCTCAGAAAGCGGGCGTCATCAGCGACCTGCAGTGGCAGTCGATCGATCGCAACCTCAACCTGCTGACGGAAGCCTCCGGCGCCTGCGAGCGGATTGCCAACACGCCCATTCCCTATACCTACCGGGTACTGATGAACCGGACGGTGATGGTCTATTGCCTGTTGCTGCCGGTCGGCCTGAGTACCTCGATTGGCTGGCTGACTGTCCTGGTCGCGCCGTTCATTGCCTACACCTTCCTGGCGCTGGATGTCATCGGCGAACAGATCGAGGAACCCTTTGGTAAGGAACCGAATGACCTGGCCCTCGCCTCGATGTGCCATGGCATCGAGGTTTCCGTCTGCGAACTGGTTGGTGAGCAGCCCCGGAGTTCGCCGCCAGAGGTGCTTGATTACGTCGTGATCTGAGCGGTGACTCGGCTTTACGGTCAGAAATTCGCGACCACGAAAGATTACTAGACGACCGGTCTAATTCATGGCAAAGTTCAAGCCATGAACATTCGTCACGACAATACGCGCCAGCACATTCTCGATACCGGCCACCGGATCATCGCCGGCAAAGGCTTTTCGAGCGTTGGGCTCAATGAGATTCTGACTACGGCCGGCGTGCCGAAAGGCTCGTTCTATCACTACTTCGAGTCCAAGGAGCAGTACGGCCAAACCCTGCTCCAGGAGTATTTCAATCGCTACCTGACGACGATCGACACGTTAGAGCAAAGCGATGCCGCATCCGGCCATGAGCGCCTGCTACGTTACTGGCAGCAATGGCTGAACGCCCAGTGCGATGACTGTGCCGATCAAAAGTGCCTGGTCGTCAAACTGAGCGCCGAAGTGGCCGATCTCTCGGATGCGATGCGCGTGACGTTGCGTGACGGCACCGATCAGGTGGTTGCCCGAATTGCCGGCTTGATCGAAGCGGGCGTTGCCGATGGCTCGCTGCCGGCACTGGAGCCGCGCTCGACCGCCCAAATGCTCTACCAGCTCTGGCTGGGCGCCAGCCTGCTCGGCAAACTGCACCGTAATAGCGATGCGCTGGAAGGCGCCATGAAGTTCACCCGGCAATTGCTGTCCCGCTGAATCCTCAAGCTTTGACCGGCCGCATCCAAGTGCGGCCAATTTTTCACTCTGATCTATAGACGACCGGTCTAATTAGTTTCTTAATACCAGCCACGAAGGAGAATCACCCATGAATTCCCTGTTCGACCCGATCAAAATTGGCGATATCGCCCTGGCCAACCGTATCGTCATGGCCCCGCTGACCCGGAATCGCGCCATCGAAGGCCACAAGCCCGGCCCGCTGACCGTCGAGTACTACCGCCAGCGCGCCACGGCCGGCCTGATCATTGCCGAGGCCAGCCAGATCAGCCCCATGGCCCAGGGCTATCTCGACACCCCGGGCATCTACTCCACCGAACAAGTGGCCGCTTGGCGCGAAGTGACCGATGCCGTGCATGCCGAAGGTGGGCGCATCGTCCTCCAGCTCTGGCATGTTGGCCGCATTTCGCATACCTCGCTGTTGCCGGATGGTGCCGCCCCGGTTTCATCAACCAGTCGCCGCCCCGAAGCCATGACCTTCACACGCGACGGATTCGTCCCGGTTTCGGAGCCACGTGCTCTGCGCGATGACGAGTTGCCCGCCCTGATCGAGGACTATCGCCGCGCTGCCCGCAACGCCATCGCCGCCGGGTTTGACGGCGTCGAGATTCACGCCGCCAATACCTACCTGATCGAACAATTCCTGCGCGACAGCATCAACGACCGCAGCGGCCCCTATGGCGGCAGCATTGCCAACCGCGCCCGCCTGCTGCTCGAAGTCGTTCAGGCCGTCACTGAGGAAATTGGCGCCGGCCGGACAGGTGTTCGCCTCTCGCCGATGACCACCTTTGGCAACACCGCACCGCTCGATAGCGACCCGCAGGCGCTGCACAACTACGTCGTCGAACAACTGGCGCCATTTGGCCTGGCCTTTCTCCACGTCATCGAAGGCGAAACTGGCGGCACGCGCAGCCCGGAAGGAAAAACCTTCGACTACGAGGCGCTGCATCGTCGCTTCCCCGGTGCCTGGCTGGTCAACAACGGCTACAGCCTTGAGCTGGCAAAGCAGACCATTGAAGATGGCAAGGCGGACCTGATCGCCTTTGGCCGCCCCTTCATCAGCAACCCCGATCTGGTTCGCCGCCTGCGCGAGGCCGCCCCGTTGAACGATTTGCGGGCCGACAAGCTCTATGGCGGTGGCGCTGAAGGCTACACCGACTACCCGTTCCTGCCCGCCTGATTAGCCTCTGTACCGTGGCGGCTGACCCCGTCACGGTTCCCCGCCTCTTGTTCCGGATATTTTGATGTCGTCATTTCGCCGCTGGCTACCCCCGCTCGCCCTGCTCGTCCTATCCCTGACCTGGGGTTACACGTGGGTGCTGGCCAAACAAGGGCTGGCCTATGCCCCGCCCTTTGCCTTCGCGGCGGAACGTTGCGTCGGTGGCGCCGTCGCCCTGTTCCTGGCGCTCAAGTTGATGGGGCGCCCGCTCAAGCTGGTCGCACCATGGCCCACATTGGCCATCGGCCTGACCCAGGTGGCCGGATTCATGGTTTTCCAGACCTGGGCGCTGGTCGAAGGCGGCCCCGGCAAAACCGCCGTGCTGATCTTCACGATGCCGATCTGGACGCTGCTGATGGCCTGGCCCATCCTCGGTGAGCGGGTCAAAGGCAAGCAATGGCTGGCTGCAGCCAGCACCCTGATCGGCCTGTTGCTGATCATCGAGCCCTGGGACATGCATTCCAGCCTGTTCAGCAAATTCCTCGGCCTGATGGCGGCGCTGTGCTGGGGCATCGGCACCATCCTGATCAAACGCCTGCGCTCGACTCAACCGGTCGACCTGCTCTCCCTGACCGCCTGGCAGATGATCTTCGGTGCCATCCCGCTCGTGCTACTGGCGCTGGTCGTGCCGGAGCGCTCAACGGAATGGACGCCTCACTACCTGGGCATTCTCGCCTTCATGTCGATTGCCAGCACCGCCCTCTGCTGGTGGCTGTGGATTTACATCCTCGACCGGGTACCCGCCTGGGAGGCCAGCCTCTCGGTGCTTGGTACGCCGGTCGTTGCCATCCTCTCTTCCCGCCTGACCTTCGGCGAGGAATTCAAGGCACTTGAAGTCGCCGGCATCCTGCTGATTGGCAGCGGGCTGGCCATGTTGTCCCTGCTGAGTTGGGCCGCCAGCCGGCGAAATCCGGCAAAATTGGCGCTCGATAAAGCCTGATTGCGCACACCGCACCAAACCGTCTCGAAGGAATACAGTCATGACCCACCTCTTTCAATTCAGTTATCACAACCCGACCCAGATTCACTTTGGTCTCAACAGCTTCAGCAAGCTAAAAGAACTGGTCCCGCTGGATGCCCGGGTACTGATGCTTTATGGCGGTGGTTCGATCAAGAAGAATGGCGTCTATGACCAGGTAAGCCAGGCGCTATCCGGACATCAGGTGGTCGAATTCGCCGGTGTCGAACCCAATCCGACCTTCGAAACGCTCAATCGTGCCGTCGAGCTTGTGCGGGCCGAAAAGCTCGATTTCATTCTGGCCGTCGGTGGCGGCTCAGTCAGCGATGGCGCCAAATACATCGCCTGCGCCGCCCTGTACGACGGTGACGGCTGGGACATCGTCAGCAGCAAGCACAGGGTGGAACGTGCCCTGCCCGTCGGTGTCGTCCTGACCTTGGCCGCAACCGGCTCCGAATCGAATGCCGGCGCCGTGGTCACTCGTGCCGCCAATCACGAAAAACGCGTGTTTTATGTCCAGCCAGCCCGGCCACGCTTTGCCATCCTGAATCCTCAGGTCCTGGCCACCCTGCCGGACCGGCAACTGGAAAACGGTGTGGTCGACGCCTTCGTTCACGTTTGCGAGCAATACCTGACCTATCCGGTCGGCGCCCTGGTCCAGGATGGCTATGCCGAAGCGGTCATGCGTGCCCTGAAAGCCCTGGCCGACACTTTCGACCAGCGCCGCGACATCGGCTGGCTGCAGAACCTGATGTGGGCTGCCAATCAGGCTCTATGCGGCGTTATTGGGGTTGGCGTGCCAACGGATTGGGCCACCCACCGGATGGCCGTCGAACTGACCGCCCTTTACGGCATAGACCACGGGCGGACATTGGCTATCATCCAGCCAGCACTGCTCCGCGAAGCCATTGAAGCCAAACGGGCCAAGCTGGAACAAATGGGGCGTGCCGTTTTCGGCCTTGAGCATCCGTCGGCCGAAGCGACCATCGCTGCCATCGAGAATTTCTATCGCAGCCTGAATATGCCGCAGCACCTGAGCGACACCGACATCAACGATCCCGATGCCGCAGAGCGCGTCATGCAGGCCCTGCGCGATCACGGCAATGCCGCCCTGGCTGGTCATGCCCAACTTGATGAAGCCAAGACGGAGCGGATAATCCGTGCCGCCTGCGCCAGATAAGAGAGAACGCCTTGCGGCTCAGGCGCGCCGCATCGCCATGTGAGCAGAGATCATCTCCGGAACCCGTGACGGCAAATCCGAGCCTTTCTGACAGCCGAGCAACAAGTGCAGCAAACCAGAGGTAAACGCCCAGGTATCCTTGGCCGTAGCGAGCGGATCCAGCCCTAATCGCAAGGTGCGCCGGTCAGCAGCCTGCTGATAGATCCGCTCGATCTTGGCGAGAAACGTCTGGGCCGGCCGGCCGACCTCTTCCTGTACCGCGGCAAACTCGTCGACATACTCGCAACGCGAAATCATGATCTCGAACACTTCGCGAACCACCGAACAGTCCTCGAGAACCCGGAAGAACTCCTTGATCGACGCTTCGATGGCATCGAGCGGATTGGAAAACTGATCTGACAGCAAATAAGCGTCAGTGCGCTCGACCATCGGCGCGAAAACATCCTCGCGCATGGCGAAGAACAATTCGGCCTTGTCCTTGAAATGCCAATAAACGGCGCCACGCGTTACACCGGCCGCCTTGGCGATTTTCTCCAGCGTCGAACGGCTGACGCCACACTCGTGAAATACGGTTCGAGCCGCTTCAATAAGGTGCTTGCGGGTCTGCTCCGCTTCTTCCTTTGTTTTACGTACCACTTTCTCTCCTGACCGAACCTTCCCCTGATTTATGCATCCTAAATCACACGGTAACGGTTCGTTACAAACTTCTATTTACATACATCCATGAATGTTTATAATCTAGCCAGCAAAAATAATCAAGGAGAACCGGCGTGAACCCAACTTCAACATTCCAACGTAAGGCCCTGCCCTTCATCGTTTCGGCCATTATCGGCGCACTGGCTGCCGCCGGATGTTCCGGCGACAAGACGGCGGGTGGCCCCCCCAAGATGGGGCCGATGCCGGTCACCGTCATCGAGATGCAGCCGCAGAAAGTACCTTCCAGCATAGAGATCATGGCGCAAACCGAAGGCGCTCGTGAAACCGAAGTTCGCGCTCGCGTTGGCGGCATACTGACCAAGCGTCTTTATCAGGAAGGCGAAACAGTCAAGGCCGGCCAGCCGCTGTTCCAGATCGACCGCTCTCCTTATGAAATTGCGCTCACCGAGGCCAAGGCCAAAGCCGAGCAGACAGCCCGCGAAGTGGGCCGCTTGAAAGGTCTGGCCGAAGCCAAGGCCATCGCCCAGAAGGACTATGACGATGCCGTCTCGGCCAACGCCATGGCCCAGGCTGCATTGCGCCAGGCTGAACTGAATCTCTCCTGGACCATCGTGACGGCGCCAGTCGCTGGCACGACCGGCCGCGCCATCAAGTCGGACGGCAACCTGATCTCGACTGCTGACAGCCTGCTGACCTCGATCTATCAGACCAATCCGATCTGGGTCCGCTTCAGCCTGGGCGAGAGCGATCTGGCTAAATTCCCCGGCGGTCGCGTTACCGCCAAGGACGTCAAGGGCGTCGAGCTGGTCATGGCCAATGGCCAGAAGTACGAGAAGCCGGGCAAAGTCAATTTCCTCGCCACCAATATAGACACCACGCTGGGCACCCAGGCGTTGCGCGCCGAGTTCGATAATGCTGGCGGCCAGTTGCTGCCGGGCCAGTTCGTCCGTGTCCGCCTGCTGACCGGTGAGCGTGACGGTGTCTATCTGGTGCCGCAATCGGCCGTCCTGCAAACCGAACAAGGCACCCTGGTCATGACCGCCGGTCCCGAAAACAAGGTGGCCCCCCGCCCGGTCAAGGCCGGCGAGTGGTACGGCAAGGACTGGGTCATCCTCGGCGGCCTGAATGCCGGCGACAAGGTGATCGTCGACAATCTGATCAAGCTGCGCCCCGGCATGCCGGTCGATCCCAAGCTACAGGGTACTCAGCCTGGCGGAATGGCGGGAATGAACGGGATGGAGGGCGCATCGTCAATGACTGGCATGTCCGGAATGTCCGGATTGACCAACAATCGCGCCAAGCCATAAGGAATCGCCATGGCAAAATTCTTTATCAACCGGCCGATTTTCGCGTCGGTCATCTCGATCATCATCGTCATTGCCGGGCTGGTCGCCTCGCAGGTATTGCCGATTGCGCAATACCCGCAGATCGCCCCGCCGACCGTGCTGATCACCGCTACCTATCCGGGTGCTTCGGCTGAAACGCTGGCCAAGACGGTGGCTGCGCCCATCGAGGAACAGCTGAATGGCGTCGAGAACATGCTGTACTTCACGTCATCGGCCAGTGCCAATGGCGCGGTAACCATCACGGCTACCTTCGAAGTCGGCACCAATGTCGATATGGCCTCAGTCAACGTCAATAACCGGGTCAAGGCGGCCGAACCGCGCCTGCCGGAAGCCGTTCGACGCAATGGCGTGATCGTCCAGAAACGCTCCAACGACATTCTTCAGGTCGTCGCCCTGAAGTCGGAAGGCGGCAAGTACAACACGCTCTTCCTGTCCAACTACGCCAGCCTGAACATCGTTGACGAGTTGAAGCGGGTCAAGGGCGTTGGTGATGTCACCATTTTCGGTGCGCAGGATTACTCGATGCGCGTCTGGCTGAAGCCGGATCGCATGGCCCAGCTTGGCTTGACGACGACGGAAGTTGCGGCCGCCATCACGGCGCAGAATGCCCAGAATGCGGCCGGCAAGATCGGCCAGGAACCGGCACCGAACGACCAGCAACTGGTTTACACGGTGACCGCGAAGGGCCGCCTGCTCAGCGAAGAGGAGTTCGGCAACATCGTCATCCGCGCCAGCGGCCCGGGCGGCGTGTTGCGTCTTAAGGACATCGCCCGCATCGAACTCGGTGCCTACAGCTACGACCAGCGCGTTACGCTGGATGGTCAGCCGACCATTGCCATGGGCGTGTTCCTGCAGACTGGCGCCAACGCGCTGGAAGTTGCCGAACTGGTCAAGGCCAAGATGGTCGAGCTGAAGGGCAAGTTCCCGGAAGCAATGGATTACGTCATTCCGTTCGACACCACCCGTTTCGTCTCGGCCTCGATCAATGAAGTGGTCAAGACCCTGATCGAAGCGATGATCCTGGTACTGGCTGTCGTCTTCCTTTTCCTGCAAAGCTGGCGCGCCACGCTGATTCCGATGGTTGCCGTGCCGATCTCGCTGATCGGTACCTTTGCCGGCCTGTGGCTGTTCGGGTTCTCGATCAATACGCTGACCCTGTTCGCCATGGTGCTGGCCATCGGTATCGTCGTTGATGACGCGATCGTTGTGCTCGAAAACGTCGAGCGCTTGATGGCCGAAGAGAAACTGCCGCCCAAGCTGGCAGCGATCAAGGCCATGCAGCAGGTCACCGGGGCGCTGATCGCCATTGTGCTGGTGCTTTGCGCGGTGTTCATCCCGGTCGCCTTCCTTGGCGGCATTGCCGGCCAGCTCTACAAGCAGTTCGCCGTGACCGTGGCTGTCGCTGTCGTGCTCTCCGGCGTGGTTGCGCTGACCCTGACACCCGCCCTCTGCGCCCTGCTCCTCAAGGCCCAGCATACCGAGAACAAGCTGTTCGCCCCGTTCAACCGGATGTTCGAACGCCTGACCGACAACTACACCCGCGCCGTCGGCTTTACGATGAAGCACGGCATCGTCGGCTCGCTGGTTTTCCTGGCCGTGATTGGCGCCACCTTGCTCTTCTTCCGCGTTATCCCGGGCAGCTTCGTGCCGGCCGAAGACCAGGGCTACCTGATCTCCGCCCTGATGTTGCCGGATGGCGCGACGCTGAAGCGCACGGAAAAGACCGGCGAAGGCATGCGTCAGATGATCGCCAACGATGAGGCCGTCAAGCATACCTTCATCGTTTCCGGCTTCGACCTGATCGGCGGCGGCAACAAGCCAAACGCCGGCACCATGTTCATTCCGCTCAAGGACTGGTCCGAACGGCAAGGCAAGGCGCAGGATCTGGCTGGCAAGTTCATGGGTATGGGCATGATGCAGCCGGACGGCATGGGTCTTGTATTCAATCCCCCACCGATCATGGGCCTGGGTTCGGCTGGCGGTTTCGAGGTCTACGTGCAGAACCGCGTCGACGGCGATGCCCGCAAGCTCAACGATGTCACCCAGACTTTCATGGAAGCGCTGAAGACGCATCCGGAATTCACCCGGATCTCCACCTTCTTCCGCCCGACCGTGCCGCAGTTGTTCGTTGAGGTCGATGAACAAAAAGCCCTGGCGCTGGGCATTCCCATCGCCGACATTTATTCGACGCTGCAAAGCACGATGGGCGCACTCTACGTCAATGACTTCAACAAGGCGGGTCGGGTCTATCGCGTGCAATTGCAGGCTGAAGCCAACTATCGCATGAAGGCAGACGACATCGGCAAGGTCTATGTGCGCAGCGCAACGACCAACGCGATGATTCCGCTGTCCGCCGTCAGCAAGGTGAAGAGCGTGGTCGGCCCCGAGCAGGTCGAACGCTTCAACGGCTTCATCGCCGCCAAGGTGATGGGTGACTCGAAGCCAGGCGTCAGCTCGGGCGATGCGATCAAGATCGTCGAGGAGGTGGCTGCTGCCACCCTTCCCGATGGCTACGGCATTGCGTGGACTGGTCAGGCTTTCCAGGAAAAGCGCAGTTCCGGCTCTTCCCTGCAGGCCTTCGGTTTCGCCATCATCATGGTCTTCCTGATCCTGGCTGCCCAGTACGAGAAGTGGTCGCTGCCCGTTGCTGTCGTGATGGCTGTACCTTTCGCGCTGATGGGTGCGCTGACCGCGATCTGGCTGCGCGGCATGCCGAACGACATCTACTTCCAGATCGGTCTCGTCGTGCTGATCGGATTGGCCTCGAAAAACGCCATTCTGATCGTCGAGTTCGCCGCCCAGAAGTACGCCGAAGGCATGAGTGCAGCCGATGCAGCTATTGAAGCAGCCCGCCTGCGCCTGCGCCCGATCATCATGACCTCGCTGGCCTTCGTGCTCGGCGTCTTCCCGTTGGTCAAGGCCACCGGTGCCGGTGCTGCGGCCCGTCAGTCGATGGGGACCGGCGTCTTCGGCGGCATGCTGGCCGCCACCTTCATCGCCACGCTGTTCATCCCGCTGTTCTTCAATTGGCTGGAGCGCGGCAAGCAGATCGACCCCTCGCACCTCGACATCAACGAGGAGGAACAAGCATGATTTCACCCGCCCTATACCGTCTGACGCCGCTGGCGCTGGCCTTCGCCCTGAGCGGCTGCGCCATCGGCCCTGACTACCTGCGCCCTTCATCCCTGCTGCCCAGCCTCTTTGGCGAAGCCAAGCCGGCGGAGACGGTCGCGATTGCGCCCAACCCAGCCATTGATCCTCGCTGGTGGACGCTGTTCAACGATGCCACACTGAACGACTTGGTCGATCAGGCGCTGAACAACAACGCCAGCCTTCGCCAAGCCATCGCCCGCGTCGAACAGGCCGAAGCCGTCGCCCGCGAGGCCGGTGCCTCCTTCTTCCCGGAAATTGACGGTTCGGCCGGAATCAGCAATACCAAGGCAAGCACCAAGACGGCGACTTATGTCGCTTCGCAACCGGCAATACGCCATGCCCGCAGCGCTGGGCTCAGCACATCATTCGAACTCGATGTCTGGGGCCGCATTCGCCGCGCCAACGAATCAGCCCGCGCCACCCTGCTGGCCAGCCAGTATTCCCGCGACTCCATCCGGATCACGGTGGCTGGCCTGGTTGCCAGTAACTACCTGGCCCTGCGGGCCTACGATGCGCAATTCGCCCTCACCAGCGAAACGCTGAAGAGCCGCGAAGACAGCCTGAAACTGGTGAAAACCCGCGTCGATGCAGGCCTGGTTTCCCCTCTCGATGGCTATCAGGCAGAAGGAGCGCTTGCCGCCGCACAGGTTCAGATCGCCGAACAACGCCGGCAGCGTGCTCTGGCCGAACACCAACTGGCGCTGCTGACCGGCAACCCGGAACTCAAGCTCGCCGCCGGCGACCTGCGCCAACTGCCCATGCCGCCACTCCCCCCAGCCGGCCTGCCCTCGGACCTGATCGAAGGCCGCCCCGATGTCCGCCAAGCCGAAGCCGAGTTGATCGCCACCAATGCCGGCATCGGTATCGCCAAGGCAGGCTACTTCCCGAAATTCACGCTGACCGGCAGCGTCGGCAGCGAGAGCAAGATACTTTCCGACCTGTTCAGCGCCGGTTCAGGCACCTGGTCGCTCGGCCTCGGGGCACTGATGCCCATCCTCGACTTCGGTCGCACCTCAGCCCGCGTCGATCAAGCCAAGGCCCTCAACCAGCAATCCCTGATCGCTTGGCAGAACTCCCTGCAAACCGCCTACAAGGAAGTCCGGGATGCCTTGGTCAGCCTGCGCGAAGACGGCGAAGCCGAAACCGCCCAAAATATCCGCGTAGACAGCGCCCGCAAGGCCCTCGACGTTTCCCGCCTACGCTACGAAGCAGGCCACGCCGGCTACCTCGAAGTCCTCGACGCCCAACGCACCCACAACGATGCGGTAACGACAATGATCACCATGCGCCAAGCCAGGCTAGGTGCGGCGATTGATCTGTTCAAGGCACTGGGTGGCGGGTGGAAATCAGACGGGCAGTCTTGATGGCTTGTTGAAAACAGTAGATTGCTGCATCAGAAAGACAAAACCCGAAGCTCTTGAGCTTCGGGTTTTTCGTTTCCGCCCACCATTCCAAGCAGGGAGTTGGCTACCGCTTGTTTGTTTTGACGATGAAATTTTGATTCAGATTGTTCTTTCAAAGTAACCGTCCGGCCACCACCGTCTTTCCGAGTTAATCGGAATCAGGCTGCAGCAGCGTGATGCTCGGTCTTGGCGATCCGCTCGGCGACACGCCAAGGCAGCAGGTCGTCGAGTTCGCTGATTCGGTAATCAGCAATTCGCTCAATGACGAAACGCAGATAGGCTTCCGGGTCGAGGTCGTTGAGTTTCGCTGAGCCGACCAGGCTGTAAATCGCGGCAGCGCGATCACCACCGGCATCAGAACCCGCAAACAGGAAATTCTTGCGTCCAAGCGCCACCGCCCGTAGCGCCCGTTCAGCCGCATTGTTGTCGATCTCGATGCGCCCATCCGAGGCATAGCGGATCAGTGCCTGCCAATGATTCAAGGCGTAGCCGATGGCATCCGCCAGGCCGGATTTCTTTGAGAGTTGTCGTCGCGTGTCCAGTAACCAGGCATGGAGTTCTTCGAGGATAGGCTTGGCCTGTTCCCGTCCTTTGAGCCTGACATCTGGCGGTTGTCCGCGAACCTTGCTTTCAATCGTATACAAGGCTGCGATTCGTTTGAGTGCCTCGGCGGCAATCGGTGAGCCTTGGGCCTGGTGAATCTCGAAGAACTTGCGGCGGGCGTGGGCCCAGCATGCGGCTTCCAGAATGTCACCCGTGGCATACAAAGCATCGAAACCGGCAAAGGCATCGGCTTGCAGAATCCCCTTGAAGGATTTTAGGTGGCTCTGCGGATGCTCGCCCTTGCGATTTGGTGAGTAGGCAAACCAGACGGCGGGCGGCATGTCGTTCCCGGCCGGCCGATCATCGCGGACATAGGTCCATAACCGCCCGGTCTTGGTCTTGCCATCGCCCGGGGCGAGCACCGGCACCGGCGTATCGTCGGCATGCAGCTTCTCGCCGGCCAGCACGTGGTGACGCAGCCGTTCCAGCAAGGGGCGCAGCAGCGCTGAACATTGCCCGACCCATTCGGCCAGGGTCGAGCGTTCCAGATCAACGCCTTCCCGAGCATAACTACCGCTCTGCCGATACAAAGGCAGGTGATCGCAATATTTGGCGACCAGCACATGGGCCAGCAATCCAGACCCTGCCATGCCTCGGGCAATCGGCCGACTGGGTGCCAGTGCCTGAACGATGGTGTCGCAACGGCCACAAGCCAGCTTCGGCCGAACATGGCGAATAACCCGGAAGCTGGCAGGTACGTAGTCGAGTACTTCCGAGACATCCTCACCCAGCGGCTTGAGATGACCGCCGCAGTCCGGGCAGCAGGCGTGCTCAGGCAGATGAACCACGGTGTCGTGTGGCAAGTGATCCGACAGTGGTTTGCGGACTGAGCTTCCCTCGGTTTTTCGTCTGCCAACGGGTGGGTTTCATGCTACCCGTTTTTCCTGATGCTGCTCTCTGATCCAGGTCTCCAGAAACTGAACAGGCGACTTGTAACCGAGCGTCGAATGCTGCCGTTTCCGATTGTAAAAAACCTCGATGTATTCAAAGGTTGTGGCCTTGATCTCGGCGTGCGTGGCGTAGCGAACACCATGGACTCGCTCGTTCTTGAAGCTGTTGAACCAACTCTCCGTCGGCGCATTGTCCCAGCAGTTTCCTTTCCGGCTCATCGAGCAGGTCATGCCGTAGGCTCTGAGCTTCTCCTGAAAGACCTGGCTGGCGTATTGGCTGCCCCGGTCGGAGTGATGCATCAGCCCCGGCGCCGGCCGCTTCCTGAACCAAGCCATGGTCAGCGCATCCGTCACGATGTCCGCCGTCATGCGCGGCTTCAACGACCAGCCAACCACTTCGCGGTTAAACAGGTCGAGAACGATCGCCAGATAGAGCCAGCCTTCATCGGTCCACAGGTAGGTGATGTCCGACGTCCAAACCTGATTCGGCGCCGTCGGCATAAAGTTTCTGGCGAGCAGGTTCTCCGCCACCGGCAGGCCGTGCTTCGAGTCGGTCGTAACCTTGTAGCGTCGCTTGTGGCGGGCGTAGATGCCGTTGTCACGCATCAGCCGTTCAACCCGTGCCTTGCTCGCCGAGAAACCTCTCGTCCGCAGCTCGCGCACCATGCGCGGACTGCCGTAGGCCCCTCTGAGTTCGGCATGAATAGCGCGGATCAGGGCCAGCATCTGGCTGTCGGACGTAAGCGTCCGGCCACAACCATCTTTCCACCGAAGCTTCGTTGTCTGAAGATACCTCGCGGACGGGCACCTCAAATTTGTGCCCACGAAGGGATTTATGGACACAAATTCAAAGGCAGTCATGGCCTCGAAGCGGCGAGGCCCCTACCGGCATCACCCGTTGGCGCAGAAGCGAGCGATCGTTGAAGAAACGCTGCAGCCAGGTGCCTCGGTTGCACAGATTGCCCGCAAACACGGTGTCAACGCCAACCAGGTATTTTTGTGGCGCAAGATCTACCGTGAGGGACTGCTGCCCGAAGTGAAGCCAGCGCTGTTGCCGGTCACCCTCACGCCGCTGATGGTCAGCGATCAGTTGCCGGCAGCCAGCAGCTCTGCCAGCACAGGGTGTCTGACGATTGAGTTCGGGCAAGTTCGCGTTCGCATCGAAGGCCGCCCTGACGCCGAGGTGCTGCGGCTGGTTCTCGCGGCGCTGCAGCAGCGATGATCGGGCTACCCAGCGGCACCCGGATCTGGCTCGCCGCCGGCTTGACCGACATGCGTCGCGGCTTTGATGGTCTGGCCAGCATCGTTCAGGAGAAACTCGCCGCCGATCCCTTTGCCGGTCACGTCTTTGTCTTTCGCGGTCGCCGCGGTGATCTGGTCAAACTGCTCTGGTGGGATGGCGATGGCCTCTGCCTTTTTGCCAAGCGCCTGGAGCGCGACCGCTTCATCTGGCCACAGGCCAGCGAGGGCTCGGTGCACCTCTCAGGCGCCCAACTTTCCATGCTTCTGGAGGGCATCGACTGGCGTCGCCCGAGTCGCACCGGGCAACCGGAACGGGCCGCATAAGAAAGCTGGAAAACCTTGGCTGGCGGGGCTGTTCACCCGTGGGCTATTCGCGTAAACTCGCCGCATGAACAGCGCTCCTCTGCCCCGCGACACCACGACCTTGCAAGCCATGGTGGTCGCCCAGCAAGCAGAAATCGAGCATCTCAAACTGATCATCGCCAAGCTGCGTCGTATGCAGTTCGGCCAGAGCTCCGAGAAGATCGACGAGATGGTCGGGCAACTCGAACTGGCGCTGGAAGAACTCGAAACCGGCAAAGCGGAACGGGCCGGCATCCCGGAAATCACCCCGGCCGAAGAAGTCCCCGGCAAACCAGTCCGCAAACCACTGCCGGATCACTTGCCACACGACACCGTGGTTCATCTGCCTGAGCACGCCTGCTGCCCGGACTGCGGCGGTCATCTCAAGCCGCTGGGTGAGGATGTCTCGGAAGTACTCGACTACGTACCTGCCAGCTTCCGGGTTATTCGCCATGTTCGGCCGAAGCTGGCTTGTGGCCGTTGCGACACCATCGTTCAGGCACTGGCACCCAGTCGGCCGATTGCCCGAGGCATGGCAGGGTCTGGATTGCTGGCCCATGTGCTGGTCGCCAAATATTGCGATCACCTGCCTTTGTATCGGCAGAGCGGTAGTTATGCTCGGGAAGGCGTTGATCTGGAACGCTCGACCCTGGCCGAATGGGTCGGGCAATGTTCAGCGCTGCTGCGCCCCTTGCTGGAACGGCTGCGTCACCACGTGCTGGCCGGCGAGAAGCTGCATGCCGACGATACGCCGGTGCCGGTGCTCGCCCCGGGCGATGGCAAGACCAAGACCGGGCGGTTATGGACCTATGTCCGCGATGATCGGCCGGCCGGGAACGACATGCCGCCCGCCGTCTGGTTTGCCTACTCACCAAATCGCAAGGGCGAGCATCCGCAGAGCCACCTAAAATCCTTCAAGGGGATTCTGCAAGCCGATGCCTTTGCCGGTTTCGATGCTTTGTATGCCACGGGTGACATTCTGGAAGCCGCATGCTGGGCCCACGCCCGCCGCAAGTTCTTCGAGATTCACCAGGCCCAAGGCTCACCGATTGCCGCCGAGGCACTCAAACGAATCGCAGCCTTGTATACGATTGAAAGCAAGGTTCGCGGACAACCGCCAGATGTCAGGCTCAAAGGACGGGAACAGGCCAAGCCTATCCTCGAAGAACTCCATGCCTGGTTACTGGACACGCGACGACAACTCTCAAAGAAATCCGGCCTGGCGGATGCCATCGGCTACGCCTTGAATCATTGGCAGGCACTGATCCGCTATGCCTCGGATGGGCGCATCGAGATCGACAACAATGCGGCTGAACGGGCGCTACGGGCGGTGGCGCTTGGACGCAAGAATTTCCTGTTTGCGGGTTCTGATGCCGGTGGTGATCGCGCTGCCGCGATTTACAGCCTGGTCGGCTCAGCGAAACTCAACGACCTCGACCCGGAAGCCTATCTGCGTTTCGTCATTGAGCGAATTGCTGGTTACCGAATCAGCGAACTCGACGACCTGCTGCCTTGGCGTGTCGCCGAGCGGATCGCCAAGACCGAGCATCACGCTGCTGCAGCCTGATTCCGATTAACTCGGAAAGACGGTGGTGGCCGGACGGTTACTGTCGGACAGGCGCTTGCGATCCGGTTTGCCGCCGCGCTTCCAGGCGCGATAGCCGCTGATGCTGACGTCGAGGACATCGCACATTTCTGTCAGGGAATACGCCTTGCCCTGCGCAGCAATCCAGGCGTACTTCACAGAACATCCTTTGCGAAGTACGCCGTCGCTTTTTTTAGGATTTCGTTCTCCCGCTTGAGCCGGAGATTCTCGGCACGCAGCCGGGTGAGTTCCATCTCTTCTGGCGTCACTACTCTGCTACCCGCCCCGGCAAGCTTGCCTTCTGCTGATGCCTTGACCCAGTTGCGCACGGTCTGGTCGCCGAGGCCGAGTTCCTTGCACACCGTGCTGACGCTCTGGCCATCTTTGATTCGTTTGACCGCCAGTTCCTTGAACTCGATCGTGTATGCCTGTTTCGGTATCTTCATTTCCTGCCTTCCAAAAGTGACTCGATTTTATGTCACCCTTGGCAGACGAAATTTCGGGGGAAGCTCAAGTACCACTTATCTACGCATTCGATGAAGGTGCTATTGAGCTTGATGAGCGAAAGGTCATAGAGAACATGGTCGCTGGCAGATTTCTTGACGTTCAAGTGCTGCTCTCGCTCGTGCTCGTTGAGTGGTCGGTTGACCAGGAAGCCCTGGGGGCCCATGCCGTAGGCGCTGAAGGTGGACATAGCGGTGCGTCCTTAGTCAGCCAGCGCCAGTTTGTACTGTTCGGCATGGCTCGTTACATTAGGGTACTTGTCATTCCCGGTACCGAAGTGGCAGCGCGATAGCCATTCTTGTAGTTTGTCGCAAGAACCCACTTACGCCCTATGCCTTCCATCGCGCACCCAGGGATCGTCTGGTGCAACGGCGCATTCATCCTCAACCCATTGCGGCCACATGGGAATCTTGCTGGTGCGCATGACGATCCAGCGGAATAAGCTAATCGGCAGCAGGAAGGGCTGAAAGAGTATTTGCAAGAGCGGTAGTCCTTTCATGCCGCCGGTCAGATGCTCCCAGCCGAAGAACCAGCTTTCTTTTTGATGATCGATACCCGGCAGCATGATCAGCGGCACAGGCTTGAGGGCATCGAGCACCGGGCCTGGCCCCTCCTCCATGTAACGGCGGAAGAATTCGAAGAATTGCAGCAGGTTCTGCCGACCGGGTTCGCCGGCATCCACAAGACTGAGTGCAATCGATTCTTTGATCGTGACACCATCCTTTTCCAATAGATGCCCCATCACGTTCAGGTCGCCGCCGCCCATGCCTAGCTTGGTGTTATAGATCGTCCAATAAACCTCGTCCCAGCCTGCCTTCAAGATGCTGCCGTCGCGGCGGAAGGCGTACACCCGTCGGTTCTGTCGGTTCAGGCGAATTGGATAGTGGGTGTAGGTAAAGGCGTCAGAGAGGAGAAATTTTGCTACGAACCAGAGAAACACAAAGAAAAATGGAAAGCCAAGTAGTTCTACGACAGACAATTTTTCAGAAAAAGCCAAATAGAGCAGTAACCCCTGCATACCCAAAGCGATTACCGACAACGCCCCCCCAACCATCGCCACAAAACCGCGCATTGAATACCATTTATCCACACATTCGACGAAGGTACTGTTGAACTTGATGAGCGAAAGGTCATAGAGAACCTGTTCGCTGGCTGATTTCTTGACATTCAAATGTTGCTCTCGCTCGTATTCGTTGAGCGGTCGGTTGACCAAGAAGCCCTGGGGGCCCATGCCGTAGGCGCTGAAGGTAGACATATTGGTGCGTCCTTAGTCGGCCAGCGCCAATTTGTACTGTTCAGCATGGGTCGTTACATTGGGGTACTTGTCATTCCCGGTACCGAAGTGGCAGCGCGATAGCCATTCTTGCAGTTTGTTGTCTTTGGTGTTCTCAACGAAGAAGATGGCAACCAGCCAGATCAGTACACCTATCGCCAACACAATCCAGCCAATGGGGCCAAGAGCTACCCAGCCCATGCCAACAAAAAGCATCGTCGTGGCTACACTTATTCCGGCTGCTCCTGATACAAAATACGCGCCGGCGATTCCACTCGGATCTCCCTTTGCACGCTCATCCCACCACTTTGACAAGTCCCACAACCCCAAAAACACCCCCACCCCAAACCCGGCGAAACGCCCGAACCATTGCAGTGCCCTTGGCGCGTATGCGGTCGCGCGTCCCATCATGTTTTTCAAGCGCGCTTCACCCAGTTTTTCCAGGCCATTTCCCATCTGTTCAGCCACAAAACCGGCAATGGCGATTTTGCCTGCCATGAGCTTGGAGGCTGCCTCGGTTTGTTCGTGGCTCATCCCTTTTTCAACATCTTCCAGGAGCTTGGAGAAGTTCCACAGCATTAATATCCCGGAAAGGACTGTAGCGCTGGCGTAGGCACCTCCCCTGATCTTGGCGGCACGACCAAGGTCGATTTTTTGGAGGTCTTGAGGTTTGTTGATGGCCTTTGCGAGTTCGTCCGCCAAGGCTTGGCCGCTCAGGTTTTTTGTGGTGGCACCAGCGACTACCTCCCTGTCCAGCAGCACGTACCAGCCCAATTTGCTCTTGGCTTGAGTCGGCACCCCTTCGATTTCGAGCAACCGGACTTGTGCCGCAACGGCTTTTTGCAACTGGTTTGCGCTGGTCTTCAGATTGGGGTCCAGACGAAAGAGTTGTTTGACGTGTGCCTGAATGAATTGCCCCTTGTTGCCAACGACTGGCAAGCGAACGATCTGCTTTCCAGTTACCGCTGCCATGGCAGCGGCCGCTTTCGGGCCAACTTTGCCCACATTGAAATCATCCCAGTATTTTAGCGCCGGGCCGCTGATTCCAGCCAGTAGGCCGGCGAGTTGGACATTCGCCGTGGGGGGCATTTTCTCCATGAAAGCTGCAACGGCTGCCGCCACGCCGTCGGTCGGGAAGGCGCGAGAGTCGACAGCCGCTGCATCCGCTTTATTGATTTTTTCGACCAACTCTTTTTGATTGAATGCCATCGCCCGCATTACGAGATTCTCAGCTGCGAACTCGCCATTTTTCAGCCAACCCAAGTAAAGATCATAGCTGGGTTGTTTGTCAGTCGTGTGGCGCAATAGATCGACGCAAACTTTGGTGTAGGCAACCCCGCTTTCGGGGTCTGCTTCATCGAAATTACAGGTCATGTATTCGGTCAAACTAGTGTGCTTCATCCAGGCAGCATGGGCTTTGGCCAGCGGCAAAATGTGTTCTGCGTCATATTTCTGCAACTTGTCGTTGTAGGTATTGAGCCAGTTCTTGCTGGTAGCCTCGTCAAATCGTGGCTTGCCGGCTGGGGTGTGCGTATAAGTACGCCATTGCTTATCCGCAGCACGCTGCAACTCCGCTGGTGTCGGATTGCGAACCCGTTCAACCTGTTTTTGGTATGAGTCAAGGAGGTTTGCCGCACCGCCATCGACAAGCATCTGGTTTGCCAATTCGTCGCCACTCAGGATTTCGCTGAGTTTTGCTTGACCCTTGATGGTCAGTTCCAACTGCGCGATCGTGCTGGCAGCAAAATGGGGTTTAGCTTCGCTTTCTGCTTTGGTAAATGCAAGCTTGCGCAGATCCATCAACGCAGCAAGTTCCATTGCCAGTCCAATCGGATCAAACAACGCTACCACCGCTGCACCGCCCTGTGGCCGCGCTTGCTGCACCGCAGCCTTGAAATCCTTGGCCTGTGCAACCCGGCTGTTGAACGGAAATGGGCACCACGGTTCGATCTGCTTCTTGACCGTGGCCGCATCGATCTTGAACTCTGGCACAACGCTGTCCACCTTGTCCAGTGGCGCAGTGTGCGGCTGGGGATTGACCTTACCGCCCGAGATCACGACCTTTTGCATGTGCCGTTGACGGTAGGCTGCATCGTTGTGCTTGGTCAATGTGTCGTCCGTCCATTCGACATCACTGAAGCCGATCCAGATGTTGGTCGCATGCTTTGGATTGCGGATGGTGATGACGCCAGCCAAGGGGGCTGCGCCGTTGCGGGCGCAAGCAAACTCGGTAGCCGGTGCGGCACGCGTGCCGGTCTTCGGGCGCGGTGGTAGCTTGGTCAGGAAACCGTCCGCGGTAACAAAGTATTCATCCCAGTGTTTTCGTGCTTCGTCGTAGACATAGACATAACCGCTGCGGAGCAGGCGAAGTCCGTATTGGGCGTGCTTGCCCACGGGAATCGATGCGAGTGCACCGCCGCCCAGCTGCCCCGTCAAGACTGGAGCCTGGCTTTCCTTGGCGTGAACCGCGTAGCGGGTCAGCAACAGCGGGAGCCCCTCCTTCTTGCAGGTTTCACAGGGGTTTGCACACATTTGGGCGGTGGTCATGGCTTGCTTCCTTGATCGTTCGTTGCTGCATTCAGTTCTTGTGCAATCCGCGCCCAGTCAACCTCATCCAGGCGGGATGTCAGTTCGCGATAGTCGAGTTCATCGTCGGGCATAGCATCAGCCAGCTCCGCGAGAAGGCGTCGGACAGTCGGATGGCGGTCGAACTCGGGATGCCATTGCCAGGCATGCAAAGCAAACAAGACAAGATCATCGCGCGCTTCAAGTTTGTGTTGCGCTCGAGCCCGTTCAATATGCTGCCTTGTCTGCAGTGCCGCGTGACACCACGCTCGCTGACTGCCGACGTCAGGCAAACCGATCAACACCCGGTTGACGACACTAGTCGTTTGCAGTCGTTCCCAGTGCGCTCGAAGATCGAAGTCTGCTGCGATTGGGGCATCATGCCGATCATAGCAACACCATTCACCCAACCAAGGGACGGCCAGCGTCTGTATAGGCCCCAGTAGCCACGCCATCCCTGCGGCACCCAGAATATCGGGTAGCTGGATGAATGTACCGGGATCGAAGTAGCGGAACTGTCGGGGTTGTCCATCCTGCGGATCAATCACCTGTATGCGGTTTTGCAGGTGATTGAGCAGCCCGGCTTCTGTGATGCTCGCTGCCAGGGCAAGGCTGACCAGACATTCCTGACCGGCTCGTGTTTCGGCTTCAATTCGATCCATCAGCGAGCTACGTTCTGCTAGTGGCAGTACATTTGTATCGATCAGTACGGGGCAACGCGCAGTGTCCCTGCCCAAAAACGCTGGGGCGATGGGTCTCGCAGCCCAGGAATCCGGCATCTCGTCGCGATACGCAGCATCGACAATGACGTAGGGGAAGCGCTCCAGGAAGCGATGTTCAAACTTTAGCGGTTGCGACATGGGTCAGAATTCGGTGATCGCATCCAGACCCTTGGCGCCTTGTTGCGAGCACCCCTTCACCTCCTCCGCCTTCGGCAAACTCGCACTACTCGAACTACTCGCCGGCCCGGTCAAATTCTTCTGACTCGCCTTAAGTTCCACCTTCTTCGGTGCATGCAGTTCGATGTTCCCGCCTTCGATCTTCAGGTAAGCGCCTTGGGCGGTGGCGAGGATTTTCTGCTTGGCGCTGGCGGTGAGGCTGCCGGTGGTGCTGGCGATGGTTACTTTCTTGTCGGCCGCTGCCGTGGTTTTGCCGCTCTGGCTTTGCAGGCTGACTTGCCCGCTGGCGGCGTGGAGGTGGATGCCGGTTTCTGTATTGGGTTTGTTTTTGCCGTTGGCTTTGCCGATCGTAAAAAGGGCAATGCCATCCTTGATGGCGAGGTTGTGGTGGCCTTGGGCGATGAGGTTGGTGTCTTGCCCGGTGGCGATGCTGAGATTCTTGCCAGCGGCGAGGATGTGGTTTTGCGGGGTGAGCTGGGCGATGCCGGCCGGGGCGCTGTATTGGATGCGCGGTTCGGACCAGGCGGGGACGGTGCCGGTGCCGCCCTGGGTGGCTTTGATGATTTCGCTGCCGGCCTGGGTAGATCCCTGGCTGGCGGTGGTGCTCATGACGTCGATGGCGTGTTTGAGGGCTGCGCTGGCCGGGAGTTGGTCGGCCTGGGGGTCGCCCTTGATTGCGGCGTTTTGTTTGGCAGCGACTTCGGCCAGGCTTTGCGTCAGGCTTTGGGCGTCCTGGGTCTGGGCGATGGGTTCGCGGCTATCGAGGTGAGTGCTGCTGGCGTTGGGACGGGCGTCGGCGCTGATCAGCAGGCCGTTGCCGGCACGCAGGGCGAGGCTGGCCTGGGTGGCCAGTTCGGCACCGTGGCCACGGTCGGTTTGGCGGGCGTTGTCGGTTTGTTGTTTGAGGTGGCCGAGTTGGAGGGCACTCTGGTATTCGGTGGTGGCGGCTTCGATACGGCTTTCACCCGGGGTGTCGTCGAAGACGAGTTGGTTGTAGCCGCCCTGCCCAGTTCTGCTGGCATTGAGTTGTTGGCTTTTGAGGCCGGAGAGGCTGGCGTTGTGGGTGTGCTGGCTGTCTTCCTTGCCGGCGAAGAAGGCGGGGGCATTGGCACTGGCTTGCAGGGTGCTGCCGGCTTGCTGGTTGCCTTGGGCGTCGGTCTGGCCGCTGCCGTTATAGACGGTGCCGATGATGATGGGGCGGTCGATGTTGCCGTTCTGGAAGGCGACGAGGACTTCCTGGCCGGGCCGTGGGGTCATGTGGCCGCCCCAGTTGGCCCCGGCGACCGGGGTCATGACGCGCAGCCAGACGCCGAGGGCATCGCTGGCCGGGCCGTTGTCAGATCCGGTGGGGTGTTCGCTGCGGCTGGCGGATTGAGCGCCACGTTGCCAGGGGAACTGGACGCGGACGCGGCCATCACGGTCGGTGTGGGTGGGTTGGCCGGCGCCGATGACGACGGCGGTCAGGGTGCCGTTGATGGTCGGGCGTGGGTGGATGTTCCGGCCGTGGCTGTCAGCGCTCAAGGGGCGCCAGGGGATGCTGGCGCGGATGGCGGTGAGGTGGTTGCGGTAGAGGTCAACGCTTTGTTCTCCGCCTTGCTCCCGGCCTTGTTCGCCATTGATGGATTCGGCGAGGTTATTGCGGGCTTCGTGGCGGATGGCGGTGATCAGAAACTTGCGTTGTTCCAGGGCATCCAGATCGTGTTCGGGGTGGTCGGCCAGCGTGAAGGTGGTGCCGGGGGCTGCGCTGCGGACGGTGCCTTGGCCGTCGAATTGTTTCAGGCGGGCGTCGATGGCTTGGCGCTGGTTGCCGAGCATGCGTTCGCCGTGGGCGCTGTTCTGCCAGGCGTATTGGCCGGGGTCGTGCCAAGCCACGGTTTTGGGGAGAGCGCCACTATCGATACTGCTGCGCGCACCTTGCGGGCGGGTCGAGAGGCTGCGGTAGTCCCAGCTGCTGGCGTTGGTTTCAACAGTGTCGAGCTGGCGCAGGCCGTGCCAGCGGTCGAGGGAGTCTTCGGCCAGCGTGGCGCCGGCCTGGGTAAAACGGATGCGGGATTGGGCATTGTCCGTAAAGGCGCCATTGCTGTCGGCGATGATCAGGGTGTGGCTGCCCAATGTTTCTCCGGCATCGGCCTTGTGTTCGAACCAGCAGAAGAGGCCTTCTTCGGCCAAGAGGCGCTTGAGGAAGGCGAGATCGGTTTCGCGGTATTGCACGGTCATGCCACGCTTGGGGTAGGCGGCGGTGTCAGCCAGGTTCCAGCGCCAGTCGGGAGCGAGCTTGCCTTGGGTTTTCCAGTCAGACAGGAGTTCGTCGATGATTTCGATGACGCTTTTGTCCTGGAAGAGGTAGTTGTCCTGGTTGTGACCGAGGAAGGCGAGCCAGGGTTCGAGGGTCAGTTGGTAGCGGGCAAAGCCGCCGTTGGCACCAAGACGGGTGACTTGCGTGATGTGGCCGTGGAAGGGGCGCAGCGCGGTGCGCACCCCAAGGGTACTTCCTTCGGGGCGCGAGGCGGCGGTTTGCAGATCCAGACGGGCCGACTGGCCGAGCAAGGCAGTCAGCGATTGCTCGGCATTGGTGGTCAGCACCGTCAGTTCGATGCGATAACCGGCGTGTTCGGCGACAGGACCAAGCGCTTCGTCAATGCGGGCTGTTTCGGCCAGCAAGGCATCCGGCCCAGCTGGCGTGGTCACGGTCATCAGGCGGTCGGTCTGGCGCCAGCCGGCGCCGCCGGAAATCAGGTCTAGGATGCTGTTCATGGTCATGCAATCAACGGTTGGAGTGGTGTCGCTAAACGGTGGGATGGACTTTTGATCAGCTCATCGAAAACCGGATTGAGCCCAACATGATATGTTAAACGAATTTTATTAGGCCAATGGAATACATGCCGTTCAAGGCAATGTCCAGAACCGAACTTCAAGCGGGTGTTTGATTTCTGCCGCACAGCACAACGCATTGGCATTTCGCCCATCGAGCAGGCCAATGAACCCACCCTGAGGCCCGGAACCCTGCATGAAGGCGACAATGCCGCGCCGACCAAATAGCTGATAGGCGACCTCAGACAAGCCCCTGTCGAGTGACAGTATTTCGGACGTTTCGTGATGCACGCTCAGCCACTCGGCGAGGCGGTTGGCACCATTGAAAACCTTACCCCCCATCAGCGACCCGGCATCGACGCGCAATGCGCCACCAAGCGGCACGCCACTGGAAAGCAGCGCCAGACTGGTCAGCACTGCGCCATTTCGAACGTAGCCTGACGAACCTGCCTTGTCAGCCCAGCCCAGGACGTTGAAAAGGCTCACCTTGTCCAGTTCGGCATAGCGCCGATAGGCATTGGAGAAGTTGGCGTAGTTCAGGTTAAACATGAATTGATCCCCGTTCGTTGACCGGCGGCAGGCGCCGCTTACTTGATGGCGTATTTGAATTCACCGTTCTTGCCGGCCCCGACCTTGATGCGCTCGACGGCAGCACCCTCGGCCATGCGAACCAGCACCACCTCGGCAATCTCGGGCAACAAGGTGCCGTTCAGGATGTGATCGACGTTGCGCGCCCCGGAATCGACCTCGGTACAGCGGGCCAGCACGGCTTCGACCAGCTTGTCGTCCCAGATGAACTCAGCCTTGTGGTTGGCGGCAATCCGGTCACGAATGCGGCCGAGTTTGAGTTCGATGATGCTGACCAGCACTTCGTCGGAAATCGGGTAGTAAGGGACAACCTTCATGCGCCCCAGGAAGGCCGGTTTGAAGGACTTGAACAGGATCGGGCGCAAGGCATCGGCCAGCGCATCGGCTTCCGGCAACTCTTCGACCGGCTTGTTCAGACAGGACTGCATGATCTGCGTTGAACCGACATTGCTGGTCAGGATGATCAGGGTGTTGCGGAAGTCGATTTCACGGCCTTCGGCGTCATCAAGCACGCCCTTGTCGAAGACCTGGAAGAAGAGCTCCAGCACGTCCGGGTGAGCCTTCTCCACTTCATCGAGCAGGACAACGCTATAGGGATTGCGCCGCACGGCCTCGGTCAGCACCCCGCCTTCGCCATAACCAACATAACCCGGCGGCGAGCCCTTGAGACCTGAAACGGAGTGCGCTTCCTGGTATTCGCTCATGTTGATGGTGACCAGCTTGCGTTCGCCGCCGTAGAGGATGTCGGCCAACGCCAGCGCCGTTTCGGTCTTGCCAACACCGGAGGGACCGACAAACATGAAGACGCCCTTCGGCTTGTTGGGGTCTTCGAGATTGGCCCGGGCGGTGCGAACGCGCTGGGCCACAGCCTCCAGCGCATGATCCTGACCGATGACCCGTTCTTTCAGGAGCGGTTTCAGGTTGAGGACAGTATTGATCTCGTTCTTGACCATCTTGCCCAACGGAATACCGGTCCAGGCGGCAATAATTTCGGCAACGACATGACCATCGACCTGCAGCGGCACCATCGGCGACTCGCCCTGCAATTCGCGAAGACGCGCCAGCGCCTTGTCGAGCTCGCTATCGCCAGCCGCTTCGCCCTCGCCTTTCTTGCGCGCCTTGGCTTTTGGCTTTGGTGCGGCATCGACGGCCGCTTCGCCATTTTCTAGCTGGCCACGCAGTTCGAGAACGCGATTGACCAGTGTCTTTTCATCTTCAAAACGTGTTTTGAAGATGCCGAGATCGGACTCGATGGCCGCAATCTGGGCCTTCAGTTCCTTGATCCGGGTGTCGTGCCAGGCGCCGCTGGCAGCTTCGCGTTCGAGGGCGGCCAGTTCGGCCCGCTCGCGCAGCAGGCGCTTGTCGGCTTCGTCGATCAGCGCCGGCGTGGCGCTCTGGCCCAGGGCTACCTTGGCACAGGCCGTGTCGAGCACGCTGATTGCCTTGTCCGGCAGTTGGCGGCCGCTGATGTAGCGGTGCGACAGGCGAACCGCTTCGGTCACCGCCTCGTCAAGAACGCGAATGCCGAAGTGCTTTTCCATCAAGGGCACCATGCCGCGCAACATGGCCGAAGCCAGCGTCTCGCTCGGCTCCTCAACCTTGACGACCTGGAAGCGACGAGCCAGTGCAGCATCTTTCTCAAAATATTTCTTGTACTCGGCCCAGGTCGTTGCCGCCACGGTACGCAACTCGCCGCGCGCCAGGGCCGGCTTGAGCAGGTTGGCCGCGTCGTTCTGACCGGACTGCCCCCCTGCCCCGATCATGGTGTGGGCTTCGTCGATGAAGAGGATGATCGGCTTGACGCTCTTCTTGACCTCGTCGATCACATTTTTCAGGCGATTCTCGAACTCGCCCTTGACGCTGGCCCCCGCCTGCAGCAGGCCCATATCCAGCGTGTGCAGTTCGACGCCGAGCAGCGGTGGCGGCACGTCGTCCTGAGCAATGCGCAAGGCCAGGCCTTCAACGACTGCGGTCTTGCCAACGCCAGCCTCGCCGGTCAGGATCGGATTGTTCTGGCGGCGGCGCATCAAAATATCGATCACCTGGCGGATTTCGCTATCACGACCGATCACCGGATCAACCTTGCCATCGCGAGCCCGTTGCGTCAGGTTGGTGGTGAATTGGTCGAGAGCCGGGGTCTTGCCACCTTGCGGGCTGCCAGCCAGCAAGGGATCGCTTTCATCTCCGCCATCGTCCGGCGCAGCCAGCCCGGCCACTTCAGCCGCTTCGGCCGAGCCTTCGGTCATCTTGTCGAAATTGTGCTTCAATTCATCCAGGCGAACCTTGGCCAGCAGCTTGGAGCCACGGAAAGCCAGTTGCGACAGTTCCGGCTCGGTCAGCAACGCCAGCAGCAGATGGCCGGAGCGAATGCGTGGCAGGCGAGCGTCAAGCGAGGCGATCAGCCAGGCTTGTTCGAACAGCTTGAGGATGTGCGTCGAAAAAACCGGTGTCCGGGTGTTACCGGTCTTGAAGCGGTCGATTTCCTGGTTCAACTCACGCTCCAGGCCGGTCGGGCTGATACCGCAACGCTTGCCAATCACCAGCATATCGGCACCAGGGTTTTCGAGAATCGCAATCAGCAGGTGTTCAAGATCAACCTCGTAATTGCCACGCGACATGCACAGGCTGGCGGCGCGTTCGGCTGCCTGGCGGCAGGTGCTATTCAGTTTGCTGATCAGGGTTTTCAGGGAGGTGCTCATCGCGGTCGTTCGTTTTATTAGTGAATGAAATGGGTGAGATAGCGGGTATCGCTGCGGTCGTCTGTTTCCGGCCTGGTCAGCATGAAGCTGTCGTAGCCAAGGCGGCAGCCGTTCGCACAGCCAAGGCTGGCCGGGCGCACATCGGCCGCGCACAGGATGGGGCAGATTTCGTATTCGAACTGGCCACCCGTCGCCAGCGTGAGGATTTTCTTGAGTGCTGCCGCCAGTTCGCCGCTAGGCAGGAAGGCCATGTAACGCTGATGAGGCAATGGGCCGATATGGATGCGCAGGCGCAAATTTCGCTGCCAGACCCGTTCTCCAACCAAGGCATTGCCGCCCAGCGCCACGTTGTTGCCACCCAGCGTCGAGCGCTGATCGGCTGGAATGGCATACCAATGCCCGACGAACTGCTCGACTTCGACGGTTTCACGAAAATAACCGCTGATCACACGCTGCAGGGTTTCCGCCGAAACCGGCCGCTGCCGCAAAAGTCCGGCAAAGAAGGCAATCGACTCGTCGTCGATGGCGCCTGCCCCTTCATTCATGCGTTGACGCAAGGCATCAAAGCCAAGGCCGCTCAGTGCCAGAACGATCGGGAGAAAACGGTTCTGCCGATCGGTTTCATACTGGATGGGCAGCTTGTATTTCTTCCAGGCGCGGTAGAAATGGCCAACCGAGCGGTTAGTGAACAGATCGAGGAAGGCTCGGCCCGAGTCATCGCGCTTGAAGCGCGCCTGGTTGATCACCTGCTCGGTGTAGTGAATCGGCAACGTGCCGTTGACGCCCAGCATCCCCATGAAACTGGGCGTGATCTCGACCTGCTCCAGGTCGGCAGTAGCCAATCCTTCTGCATCGCCCCGGTAAGTCGGCGCCATGGCGTCGACCTGGCTGGGCGCAAAGCCGAGGCGCAGAGAATTGCGGAAGCGAATTCGTTCGTTAACCACGTCGCTGCCTGCCGTTCGGGCCGTTTTCCGGAAGACGCTCTCGTACAGGCGCACGAGCTGGAAAAACTCGTAGCGTTCCGGCGCCTCCAGGGTGCTATCGACTAGGCCAGGATCGAGTCGCCGTTGCGAGGTGCGCATCGGATCAATTCCTCTCCGGTTCGATTTGAAACCACGACCAGTTGAATGAAGCTGTTGAGGCTGACGTACAGACCGAGAAAGCGGTCGATACAGCGGACGAACACATCAAGACCGCTGCCGACAAAGCTCGACTCGTCAATGGTCATGCGGACTTCCAGGCCCCGGACGAAACAGGCGAACGGCTTGCCGGCCATCCACACCGTTTTGTCGCTCTGCTCGATGCCGAGCACACCTTCGATCTGCCGGCGGCTGGCTGCCGTTCTCGGCAAGTCATAGAGGGCGAGCATCTCCTGAAAAGCCGTCAGGCCGTTGCCGGTCAGCGACAAATGGTTCAGCGACAGATGCGAAATGATCCGCCACTGGCCATCCCGTCGATGATCGAAACGACAGGGCTGGGTCGGTTTTCTCAGCAGCTTGATCGAACGGACGCTCGACCCACCTTCGAGAAACAGGTCACCTGAAGCCATGCCAACCGACATCAGGGTCGGCAGTTCACGATTGGTGCAGGTCAATTGCAGGCTGAGCACGTCGGTCTTCGGCTGCACCGGGTCGAAATCAGCATCGACGATGGACAGCGAGGTTTCATAACCCGGGCTGCTCTCGGCGACCAGGTGATCGCGCTGGGCATACCAGTAGTAACCGTTGCGCTCCGGGGTTTCGCCATGGCGTAGCGAAAAGAAGGAACGAAACTCGGTGATCGATTCGCCCTGCGCGGTTTGGCGGACGCGTCGCACCGAATCAATTGAATAGACATCGTAGGCATAAGCCCGCCGCCCATCGGCAACCACCGGGTAGGCCGACTGGCGATTGCTGATCCGGATCGGATCACCCCGCTGGGCAAAGAGATTGACCACCGGCACGCAACCCAGACGAAGGTTCTGTGCGGTCAGCGTTTGCAGCAAACGGGAGGCATCACTATCGGCCCGCAGATCCCCGAGCGCAATATGGAGGGTGATTTTCCCCTCGGCATGCAGCCCGGAAGGAATCTCGCCGATATTGATATCGAAGAAATTGAATTTTTCCGGGAAGCAGAAATACTCGGTCAGGTAGCGATAGGCGCCATGTGAGGTATCCGGCATGTCGATCAGCGCTTCCTGATCGGCAAATCCGACTTCGCTGATCAGCTTTTCCCGGGCAATGCGCCAGCGCTTGTCGGCACCAGAGGCATAGACCTTCAGCTTGCGCAGGAAGATGGCATCCCGCAACGCCGAAGCCACCGAGGGCTCGGCGTCGATATAGACCCGCAACTTGTCGAGTTTACCCAGCCCGGCTTCCGTGTTGTTGCCACGCAAGGCGAGCGAAAACGAAAGAATGGCATTGCAACCGACTGGCAGGCGCACTTCGCTGGGGGCGCTGGCGATTGGGTCAAATGCCAGTTCACCGATGGAAACCGGTGCCAGTTGAACATCCCATGCCGTCCGGAACTTGCAGATGGCGCCCTTGATCGGCCGGGATTGCAACTCGGTGCCGCGTGGGATGGTGGCGACGGAGGTCAGTTCACCGCCACCATGTTCGAAATGGGCAATGGAGCAACTCGGAAACGGCCTGAGATAGTGCGGGTAAAGAACATTGAGCAGCGCTTCGGTGAACTGCGGGTAGCTGTCTTCCAGTTTTTTTGAAACCCGTGCCGTCATCAGCGCGAAGGACTGGATCATCCGCTCGACATGGGGATCGTCGCAGCCCTCGCCCGACAGCAACAACTGGCCGGCAAGTTTTGGGTAGCGCTCGGCGAACTCGCGGGAATGCTGGCGCAAAAACGCCAGTTCTCGCTCGTAGTAAGGCAGCAGGTCTTCCACTTAGCCCCCCAACCGCGGACGATGCCGGGTTACGGAATACTGCAGGCTGGTCGGCTGTAGCAGCGCATCGAAACTGACGGGCTCCTGAGCGGGCCTGACGACCAGCACGGCATTGATTGAGAAATACAGGGCGTTCACCGTCTTTCGATGCAATTCAAGATCGACCCGAACCTCGCGCAAGCGTGGCTCGTGGGCAGCAATGGCTGCTTCGATGGAAGCACAGATCCGGCGCCGGTCATGGACATTGGCCAGGCTCAGCCCAGCAAAGTCGGACAGGCCAAACCCGGCAACTGAACGTGTCGTCAGCGGGAAGGACGTCTCGAATCCGTCATCGAGCACAACCCGGGTGTTCAATAGTGCTTCGAGATCGCGGGCGACCGAATCCTTCAACTGTTCAAGCGACAAACGGCGCCGGGCAGCCCCAACGGGCTGATCGTCGAATAATTTATCGAACAGGGAAGGTTCAAAACCTTTGATCATAAAAACGGCGGAAACGAGTTTCCGCCGTGGGTTCCACAGAAGGAATTATCAGGTCAGATTCGGCGTGTTCTTGGCCAGGTTCCAGGCGCCCTGGATATTGACCTTACCGGACTTGGTGCCGTCGATATTCAGTTCGTCGTAGGTCCACTTCACGGCGGAATACTTCAGCGAGAAGCTTTCCTTCGGAATGCCTTCCTCATCAACGGCCGGGGAGACCGAAGCGATGATGACGTTCTTCAGTTCGATCTTCAGATACTGGTGACGATTCTGGGTAGCCGACGGATTGCCGGTCGTGTTCTGGCCGCCGAAAGCGCGGTAGAAGTAGATGATAACGTCGCTGACCACCAGGCCGGACGAGCAAGCCTGATACAGCTTCGGGCTGGAGCCGTCGATATCCTTGGTAAAGATCATTTCGCCGTGCTCGACACGCTCGGCGGTGTGGCCGCCAGCAGCCGATGCCGTTGCCGACTTCGGCTGACGCATGGAGTGGCTCCAGCTGTAAACCTCAACCGTGTCCTTGTGCTTGGCATCGCGGGAATCACCCTTGATGTCGCTACCCTTGAATTCGACGTAAATATCCTTCATTTCTTACTTTCTCCTTGGAGGTTGTACAACGCTTAACTCTTGGTCGATTGCGGCAGTTCGGCGACCAGACGCAGTGATACTGAAAGCTCATCCAGCTGGAAATGCGGCCGGATGAACGATACGGCCCGATAAACCCCCGGGCGGCCCGGCACTTCGCTGACTTCGACAGAGGCCTCGCGCAGCGGGAACTGCGCCTTGGTTTCCTGGGAAGCTGAATCGTCGGCAGTTACATACTGGTCAATCCAGCGCTGCAGGTAGTTCTGAACGTTGGCGGCAGAAGCAAAGCTGCCGATCTTGTCGCGCATCATCGCCTTCATGTAGTGGGCGATACGGGACACTGCAAACATGTATTGCAGTTGGGCAGACAGCGAGGCATTGGCGTTGGCCGAGTCGGTGTCGTATTTCCTTGCCTTCTGCGCCGATTGAGCGCCAAAGAAAGCCGCGTAGTCCGTGTTTTTGCAATGGACCAGCGGAATGAAGCCGAGATCGCTCAACTCTTTTTCACGACGATCGGTAATCGAAATTTCCGTCGGGCACTTGAGAGCCACTTCGCCGTCGTCGGTGCGGAAGGTATGCGTCGGCAGATCTTCGACCAAGCCACCACCTTCAACACCACGGATCGCAGCACACCAGCCATAGTTTTCGAAGGCATCGGTCAGGCGGGCGGCAAAGGCAAAGGCGGCATTGCACCAGAGGTACTTGTCGTGCTCGGTACCATCGACTTCTTCGACGAAATTGAAACCTTCGGTGACTTCGCCATCGATCGGGTTATAGGGCAGACGGCCCAGGAAGCGCGGCAAGGCCAGACCGACATAGCGCGCATCCTCGGACTCGCGGAAAGACTTCCACTTGGCGTATTCGACGGTGTCGAACACCTTGCCCATGTCGCGCGGCTTGCCAAGTTCGGTATGCGACTCCAGGCCGAACAACTGTGGCGCAGCGGAAGCGATGAACGGAGCGTGCGAGGCAGCAGCGATATGTGACATCTGCTCGACGAAATACATATCTTCGGGCTGACGGCTGATTTCGTACTGGCCGATCAGTGTGCCAAAAGGCGCACCGCCGAAGGTACCGAACTCTTCTTCGTAAACCTTCTTGAACAGGGCGCTCTGGTCGAAATCGATGGCCGTCTTGAAGTCCTTGACCAGTTCGCGCTTCGAAGCGTTGAACAGCTTGATCTTGAGTTGCTGGCCGGTCGAGGTCTGTTTGCACAGGTAATGCAGGCCAGTCCAGGCGCTTTCCAGGGCCTGGAATTCCGGGGCATGCATCACTTCGCTCAACTGCTCGGAAATCAGACGATCAAGTTCGGCCACGCGGGCATCGAGGGATGCGGCCAGATTTTCTGAAACGACTACTTCACCGTCCAGCACCTGATTGACGAGCTCGCTGATGATGTCCCGAGCCCGATTCTTTTCCTGATCGGACTGGGCAACACGGCTCTCTTCAATGATCTGGTCAAGCAGACCCGATTCGCGAACATTGGCCGGTGCGGCGGCAACTGCAGCCTGGGCGCTCATTCTCCGTCTCCTGCGTTCGTCTTGCCACCCAGACTCTGCAACTGCTCGGTACTGTTCAAGACATCATTGAGAAGATCTTCAAGCTTTTCGTTACCGGCCAGCTTGTTGCGGAGATCGGCCAGCTTGGCACGCGCTTCCTGCAGCTTGCGCAGCGGTTCAACCTGCTGGACCACAGATTCCGGACGGAAATCCTCGAATTTTTCGAACTTGATATCGACGCCCAGTTCGCCACCGGCTTCGGTCAAACGGTTCTTGACACGGAATGCGGCGCGTGGCGCCATACCTTCCATGACATCGTCGAAGTTGTCCATATCGACGTTGACAAATTTTCGGTCGCGAACCTTGCCCTGCGGCTCTTTTGACTGTGCGGCAAAGTCGCCGAGCACGCCGACCACAAAAGGCAATTCCTTGACTTCGAGGGCATCGCCAATCTCAACGTCATAGGTCAGCTGAACGCGCGGCGGACGAACCTTTTGCAACCGCTTTTGAACACTTTCTTTTTTCGCCACAAGATCCTCCGGTATGGATATCCAGTCGGCCACCCAAGGCAAAAAACACCCCGAAGCCGATCAACAATTAACTTAAAAAATCACTTCAAAACACTGAATGGATTGGCACCCGATGCCGCAGGTGCAGCATCAGCGCCACCGGCTTTTTTGGGCGTTGCAGCCACCGTCGGCTTGGGACGCGCCACGGGCACCACCTTCTTTTTCTTATCGGGCTCTCCCGGAGGAACCAGCACGTCTTCCCCCAAGGTATCGCGCATGACCTTGGCCAAACCAACGGCGTCCGAACGCGCATCGCCCTTCAACTCGACATCGCCGCGCAGGTCAGTCAGCGACTGAGCCGCCACTCGCAAGCCGGCAACCGCACGAATGCTCTTTGCCGATCGGTCCGTGCCATCGCGCTGCAAAGCTTCTTCGGCCGCAACAATCGCCTGCGCGTAGTTCTCGGCGTCGAAATGCACCTTGGCCATGCGTATCCACGGCTCCTTGCGCCCCGGGTTTTGCTTGGCCAAATCACCAAGTATTTTGACTGCTTCTTCCTGGTTACCTTTTTCCAGCAATGAATCGACACTCATGCTGGATTGCGCCATTGCGGCCGAAAACTCTTCCTGGCTCATCGATACCTTGTTTGACGCACAACCGGAAATCACTACGGTGGTGCAAAAAACAAGCGCTATTGATAGACGCTTAAGGGTAAACATCGAAACTCCTAATTATGCCAAACGGCGTATAACATGCCATTTGGTTTGCTTACATGAAACCGAAATAGTACATTACGAACTTGGCTGTTATCAACTCATATGCATATTTTCATTTCTCATTTATATGATTTTTAGCCAATTTCAATAATTGGCGCACACTTAATGACAATTGCAACACTCAGACAACTTTTATGCACCCCAATGGCAACCTTGATGCTTGTTTGCGCAACGCTATCCGGATGCGCACAGGTCTCTGCCCTGCAAATGGCGGGAACAGCTGTTGGTATGGTTCTTGAAGCGACCGGCGTCACCAAGAAAGACGGTGGCGACCCGAGCAAAACCATCAAAGATTTATCAATAAGAATTTTTGCTGGTGATCAATTGAATTTAACCAGCAGTGGCAAACCGTTGTCATTGGTCGTGAAGATTTACGTACTACGCTCTAATGAACGCCTGAAATCCCTGACCTACGCGCAAATAACCTCGACCGAAAGCGAGAAAGAGGCGCTGGGCGAAGAGTTGATTTCTGTCCGTGAAATCATCCTGTTACCGGGCAAATCGTACGATGCGGTACTGAAGGTGCCGGGGGACGCGACAACGATTGGTGTCGTTGGCATGTTTCGCGCACCCTATTCATCCAGATGGAAACTCGCTTTCGACAGCAAGCAGTCTTTTGATGGCGGAATCACCGTTGGCGCCCACGCCTGTGCGCTGAGCGCCAGCAAAGGCACCCTGATCACCGAAATCAGTCCTGAATCAGTGCGATCGCTGGTCGGCATCCAATGCAACTCTTAGCAAACTGAAACAATGAACAACTCAAAAATTCTTTGGGGTGAAGGGCTTTTTCTTCGCCCGCAACACTTCCAGCAGCAGGATGCCTATACCGAAGCAATGAACCGGCGCACTCTGCTCTCGGCCAACCCCTTCGCCTGGGGCATCCGCGACCTTGATCTGGACCTGGACTCACTAAAAAGCGGAGTGCTTCGCTTTAACCGCATCGATGCCATTTTCTCCAACGGTGACTTTTTCACGGCCCCTGATGTAGACCAACTCCCCGCCCCGCTGGCACTGGACTCTGCAGTCGACGAAGAAGGCGCGACCGAGTTCTATCTGGCTCTAAATCACCTGAATGCCCATGGGGGAAACTGTGCCGAAGAAGCTTCCGACTCAGGACAGGCGCGTTATCTGATCATTCAGCGCGACCGTGCCGATCTTTACACCGAAGCGGCCGAGGCTGACATCGCCACCCTCAGCCAGATCTCGCACCTGAAATCGGCCAACGAGAACCGCGATCAGTTCCTGACCTTGCCAGTCGTCCGCATTCGCCGCACCTCCAGTAACGGTTTTGAAGTTGATCCAGCCTTCGTTCCGCCTTCGATCAGTCTGCGCAGCGCGCCGAATCTGTACATGCTGCTGCGCCGACAAATCGATGCCCTGCTGGCCAAGGTGGATGCGCTCTATGGTTTTCATCGCGAACCATCCAAGAATGTGATCGAATTTCGCTCCGGCGACATCGCATCATTCTGGCTGTTGCATACGGCCAGCAGCGCCTGCGCCACCCTGACCCATCTGTTCCGCAATCCCGAGACCTCACCCGAGCGGCTATTCCAGGAGTTGCTGCGCCTGGCTGGCGGCCTGATGACCTTCTCGAAAGGTTTTACGTTGAACGACCTGCCCAGTTACGACCACCTGCAACCCGGCCCCGGCTTCGCCCGTATCGACCAGATTCTGCGCGAATTGCTCGATACCGTAATTTCCACCCGCTATTTCGCGATTTCCCTGACCCAGCCCAAACAGGCCTTCTATGCCGGCCATCTGGATTCCGAGAAGATCAACAGTGAAACAGCTTTCTACCTGTCGATCACTGCGGCACACCCGCAGTCGGAAATCATCGAATCCATCCCGCTACGCATCAAGCTTGGCGCCCCGGACGATGTCGAAAAGCTGGTCCTCTCTGCCATGTCCGGCGTTCGTCTGACCCATGCCGCGCAAGTACCCGCCGCAATCCCGGTTCGTCCCGGCGCCTGCTATTTCGCACTGGATGCCCACGGCCCGCTTTACGAGCGAATGCTCAAAGCCCAATCCATCATGATTTATGCCCCGGAAAGTTACCGGGATCTCACCATTGAATTGATTGCCGTCACGCCATGACCACAGCCCCCAGTCTTTTTTCTGTCGCCCCGAGTGTCCGCCCTGACGAAACGAGCTCCGAGCGCCCTGCCAAGAGCCTTGTCGATCTGTTGTACGACGGTTTCTACATGCTCATCCTGCTCAACAATCGCAGCGTTCCGAAGGACCCTGACGAGTTCTCCGGCAACATCCAGAAATTCCTCGATCAGTTCGAGCGTGCAGCCAAGAAGAACAACTTCAATGCCGAAGACATCTTCGACGCCAAATACGCGTTCTGCGCCGCCATCGACGAATCTGTTCTCTCTTCCAAGATGAACATTCGCGACGTCTGGGAACGCCGCCCGCTGCAACTCGTGCTTTTCGGTGATCAACTGGCCGGCGAACATTTCTTCGACAAGCTGGAAGCCGCGCGCAATGGGGGAGCCAGCCGGATCAATGCGCTCGAAGTGTTCCACATGTGCCTGTTGATCGGCTTCAAGGGGCGCTACCTGCTCGAAGGGCCGGAAAAGCTCAAGTACCTGACGCTGCAACTCGGCGAGCAAATCGCCCACATCAAGGGCAAGGCAGCCACCTTTGCTCCAAACTGGGCCGCCCCGGACACCATCTCCAACGCCATCAAACGCGATATCCCGTTCTGGGTCATCACATCGGTGCTCGCCCTGTTTGGTCTGGTCGCCTATATCGGGCTGGACTGGCACGCTGGCAGCACCGTCCAGCAAACCCTGTCGCCCTTCAAGAACATTGTCCAGCTAGCCCCGCGGGCGCCAACGCTGACCATTACCCTGCCTTGATCAGCCAGCCATGACCCAGCCCCTGCTCGACACCCTGTTCACCCAGCACGCCCGCCTGCTCGAACTCAAGACCGCCCTGCCCGATGCCGCGCTGATCGTCGAGCGCTTCAACGGCCGCGAAGCCATCTCTGAATCCTTCCGCTTCGAAATCGACTGCGTCTCGACCAACGCCTATTTCGATCTCAAGCCGCTACTCGGTGAAGAAATCACCCTGCGCCTGTTGCAAGCCGATGGCAGCAAGCGTTCGTGGCATGGCTACGTCACGCAGGCCATGCAACTCGGTGCTGATGGCGGCCTGGCCCGTTACCGCCTGATCATGGAACCTTTCCTCGCCTTCCTGGCCCAGCGCCGGGATTGCTACCTGTTTCAGGACAAGACGGTCATCGACATCATCGGCCAGATCCTGACTGACTACCCCGAAGCCCACTGGTCCAATCAAGTCATTCAGCCGCTGCGCACCCATAGCGTCGCCACCCAGTACCGTGAAACTGATTTCGAGTTCATCCGTCGCCTGCTTTCTGAAGAAGGTCTCTCCTTCCGTTTCGATCATAACCAATCGGCCTCTGCCGGTGACGAGGCCACCCACGCCCGTCATCAACTGATCATCTTCGACCGGGATAACGAACTCCCGGCGGGTACCCAACCAACCATCCGCTTCCACCGCAACAACGCCACTGAAGATTCCGACACCCTGCAACAGTGGCATGAAGTCCGTACGGTATTGCCCAATGCCGTGTCGCTGGCTGGCTGGGACTACAAGACACTGGTTGCGACCGGCGCCCAGGCCCAGAGCGGCCTCGACAACGGCGAACTCCCCCGTCTGGAAATCCACGACGCCTCCCGCCCCTACCGGTTTGAAGACAGTGCCGCCGCTCAATTGCGGACCGATCTGGCCCTCGCTGCCGTCGAAGCCCGCTATCGGCGCTTTACTGGCGAGAGCACCGTCCGCCAGATGGCTGAAGGCACCATCTTCACGCTGACCCAGCATGACGCCTATGTCGGTGATGACGCACAATTCAAGGTGCGATCAGTTGATCATCACGGCGCCAACAATCTGGGAGCCAGTGCCGCCGAGTTGCTGGGCAGTACCGATGTCGAAGCCGGCAGCTATCGCAATACGTTGCAGGCCCAGCCAGCCTCGGCCCCAGTTGTCTCGGCCTTGCTGGCCAAGCCGGCGGCCCGGCCGCAAACCGCCCTGGTCGTCGGCCTACCCGATCAGGTCATCACCACCGAACGCGATCACCGGATCAAGATCCAGTTTCCCTGGCAACGGGGCGAAGCCCCCAACACCGGCGGTCTCGCCGAAACCGGCCCGAGCGGGCGCACCGCCGGCAAATCCGGCAACGCCCCGGGCAACGACCAATCCGGCACCTGGGTTCGGGTCGCCGAATGGCTGTCGGGGCCGAACTGGGGCAGTCACTTCCTGCCGCGCATCGGCAACGAAGTATTGGTCGATTTCCTCGATGGCGATATCGACCGCCCGGTCATCGTCGGCCAGAGCTATAACGGGGCAGACCTGCCTCCCTTCTCGGCTGGCCATGAGGCGAGTGCCAATCACCCCGGGGTGTTGTCGGGCTGGATGAGCCACAACCACGATGCAGGCCATAACCAGTGGGTGGTCGATGATGCGCCAGGGCAGCTACGCACCCGTCTGGCGACCAGCGAGAATGCCGGACAGTTGGGCTTGGGGCATCTGGTGCATCAAGCTCCGGAAAGCGCCAGCCGGGGCGCCTGGCGCGGCAGCGGCTTTGAACTGAGAACCGATGGCTGGCTAGCCGTACGAGCCGGGGAAGGCATCCTGATTTCAGCGACGGCTCGCCCGAATGCGCAAAGCACTCAGATGGATGTGGCGGAGACGGTGGCACAGCTGAAAGCCGCCCAGGAAACCGCCAAAGCCCTGTCCGATGCCGCAAGCCAGCAACAGGCCTTGCCCCTAAAAGCGAATGCCGCCCAAAGCCAGTTCATTACAGCCATTGATCCACAGCAGCAGGGAAAATTCTCCGGCAACATCGGCGGTCAGGCCGCCCAGAAGGCACAACCCGGCAGCCGCGAGCTGGGCGATCTGACCGAACGCTTCGCCGAGCCCTTCATCCTGGCAGAAGCACCGGGTGACATCGGCCTCGCCAGCCCAGCCAGTACACTCCTCTTCGCCGGCGCCAACCTGCATGCCACGGTGCAGCAGGATCTGCATATCGCCAGTGCGCATACCGTATCGACGGCCGCCGGCCACGGTGCCAGCTGGTTCAGCCACGCCGGTGGTATCAAGAGCATCGCCCAGGCCGGCACCCATACCATTCAGGCGAACACCGACCAGATGGAAATCCTGGCCGATCAGTCGCTGACCATCACCAGCAGCAACGACGAAATCCACATCCTGGCCAAGGACAAGATCGTCCTTCAGGCTGGGCAGTCCTCCGTCACCCTCGAAGGCGGCAATATCACCTTTGCTTGCCCGGGGAACTTCTCGGTCAAGGGGAGTGGGAATGCGTTTATGGGGCCGGGGCGTGGGGAGTTGAACCTCAAGGAGCTACCCACAGGACAATCAGAAATCAAGGACTGGGTCGGTCTTGATTATCGCGATCCGGAAACAGGTGATGCCATCGCAGGAGCTGGATATGAAATCCACTTTGCAGGTGGCCAGGTGTTGAGCGGAAGACTCGACGGGCAAGGTATCGCGCAACACGACAACGTTGACCACAAACCCGTTACCAAGGTGGTGTACAAACCTCGGCCAGCCGACAAAGACAAACCTTACGCATCCTTGAGCGAACTGCTGGGTTAATACCGAGAAGAATTATGGCCTCAGAAACAGATATCCGTGGTGCCTTGGAATGGGAAACCGGCAGCAAGGCACCCAGCGACAAAAATACTTGGGTATGGCTTTGGGAATCTATCCAAGGCGACTTCAACGACAACCGTTCAACCGGGCAAATTGCGTTCGATGCGGCAATATCGATGATCCCGGTGGTCGACCAAGTTTGTGACGCACGCGACATCATTGCCAATTGCAAGAGCATTGCCCAAAGCGAAGAACACGACGACAACACATGGAAGTGGGTTGCATTGGCGCTGACGCTGATCGGTCTGTTCCCCAGTCTTGGCAGTCTGGTCAAGGGTGTACTTAAAATCTTCTTTACCTTTGTCCGACGCTACGGGATGAACCATCTCATCAAAGCTGTCGATGAAGCCATGACATGGGTAATCACCCTGCTGCGTAAGCGCGATGTGCAGAAATACCTGCGGCAGCACAAAGTCGACGAAGTCTTCAAATGGTTGGCCGATGCGGTACGCGAGATACGGGGCAAGGTCAGCGTCGGCGCTTTGCTCACCGCATTCGACAAAGCCATTGGCATCCTAAAAGGCCTGCTGAGCAAGATCACTTGGCTCCCGAAGGTCGGCGAACGGGCCAAGCAAACCATTGCCCTCGTCGAAAAAATCCGCAAGCAGGCTGACGCCCAGCTAGCCAAAGCCATCGCACCCATTCAAAAAATTCTCGACCGCATCATCCACCGCCTGGACATGGAACACATGGTCCAGCGTTCCGGCATTCTCAATGCGAGCAACGTCCATTTCCGGGGTACATTGCCGGAGGCTGAGGCGGTGAGCTTGATGCGCAAAGCAGAGCCGTTGCCACCCTGGTTGAGCAAGGGGCGGGAGGGGAAATGGGCGGAACAGGATGTTGACGATGGCAAACAGCTACTAGCCGATTACCCAGACTGGCCCAAACTCAACGACAAAAATATCAAATCCTTCCACAGCATGACCAACGTCGAGATTAAAGGCCCCGCCAAGCTATTCCGTGTCACCTCGCCCAGCAACGGCGCGATGGGCGATTGCTGGGTACCTGAAGACGTCTGGAAGAAAATCCTCGCCTCCCCCGACCCCAAGGCGGCCTGGCGAAAGTACAGCGCCGTCTGGCCAGACTGGAATCCAAACGGGCAATTCGTCGTGCTGGAGATCAAGGAAGGCGAAACCCTGAAGGCCTGGCGCGGGCCGGCGGCCAGTCAAGCCAAACCTCGCGGCACAAACCTAAACGCCCACCTTGAGGGCGGCTGGGATCAGGTCATCGTCAAGGTGGGCGGCAATCAATGGGACAGCACCCGCTACTACATGCGTGGCGGCGGTCATGGCGAGAAGTTGCATCCGCCGGGCTTGAGCCGCGCCGAATGGGAAGCGCTTTCCGAAGCAAAAAAGAAGGCGTACACCCCGATCCGTGAAAAAATCAACCACCCCAACATCAAAGGCCCGCTCGATACGGGCTGGGGACCAACAGATTTCGATGCGCAGTTGCGCGATGCAAAAATTGGCTTGCCCGCCTTGTCCGGCCAGGTCACCAACTAAAGACAGCCATGACGACAGACCTTTTTAACAACCCCTTGTCCGGCGGCCCAGCCTTTCCTCTCTCGCTCTGGCAAAAACGCCAGGCGGCGCTGCTCTATTACTGGATGTCCCTCGATTACCTCAAGGGCCTCAAGGGCATGATCGACAAGCTGATGACCGGGACGGATGTCCTCCTCGACCTCGCCCAAAGCCAGGGGCGCGACGCACTGATCGCCGATGATCGCTGGGGGGGGCGCGACACTTCGACCAACTGGTCAACCTATGGGCATTCAGCGCTGGCGGATTTCAGGAAATCAGTTATTGGTGACATCGCTGCTCGAGTCAACGAGGATTATGGCAAGACAGGCGCCTACCAATGCGCCTACCTGCTCGATGAAACTTCGTCGCGCTGGATGACGGAAGATGAAGAAGATGGCTTCAAACGGCAATTCGAAGCGGTCTTCTCCTATGCATCACGAATCGATGAGGTTTCTGGTGCGGGGGGGCAAAAACGTCTAAGAGACAAAAGCATGATTGCATTCTGGCAAGAATACGGCAGTCATTTCCCGCGCCTGCCCCGCTTCCGCGTACGCACCGACGTGGTGGGCGAGACGGGCAAACTGCCTCCGCGCACCGGGGTCTATGTGTCGCAGGACGATCCCTACGGCACCTTGCAGTTTGGCTGGACAGGCAACGGCGATGGCATTCTGGGCAAGGTCCAGACGTATAACGAGGCGGGGCTGGACGCTGTTAGAGCCATGGGCAGGAATGCCATTTGGCAGGATGAACAAAAAATGATGGCCTACGTGATTGAGTCCCTGAAGCAGGGACGTCTGCAACCGGCCAACGGTCGAGACTGGAAAGACGTTGCACGGCTTAATACTGCTTGTGTAATTTTGTCCCCCCAAGTATTTACCGAACTCCCCTGCAAATGGTATTTCGTCGAAATGATCGATAGTGAATTCGACGACGCGACCGAAGAAGACGAAGCTGCAGCTGAACCGGTGCGCCACCCCAACGTCCCCGCAGGCACCCTCTGCCCCGAAGCAGGCTGGTGGTTCACCCCGGCCCAATCAGGCTCCCGCCGATACTTCAAGGTAGGCGAGAACATGCCTTCAGTCGGCGGCGATTACGGCCTGACCTTCTGGCAATGGTCGCCGGACCAGTCGGCACCGAAACTATAGCTAGGTAGGCAAATTCGCGATTCATGCAGCCCCCGCTGATCCCTCAGGAAGTCTATCTGCTCGAACGTTACAGTTCGCTGGAATACTTCGGGCAAATGCGCGATGCCTTCGAAGCCTGTGTCAAGGCAGCCGAACATGCTCTGGCCGAATTCATGAAACACTTGCCGCCGGACTATCGTAACCAGCCGTTATGGAAACAACCCGATGCGGTTTGGGGGGAAACCGTCATTCCTAATTTGCAGTATTCCCTCCGGGGCGTCTTTAACGGGTACATCCGGCTAAGCCACGGGGATTACGAAGGGCTGGCCTTGGCCGGAAATGTCAATACATCGTTTGCCGGCGTAATTCGGGACTACGATAGTGAGTGGATGCCAGAACCGTTCATGGCGGAATTCGATACCAACATGAGTATCGCGTGGGAATTGGCCTCGAACATCAGCCGTACCCAACAAGGCGATTGGCTACGAGATACGCTTGCCAGTCGATACAGAGAAGACTCACGAGGCCCCCTCGACGCTCCTCCAAGCTGGCCGGTCTACCGCCTGAATCACGCCGTCCGCGTCAAAACCGGCGACAAAGTCCCGCAGAACGGCGTTTACCTTCCCGATGCCCCCGGTAGCTGTGCCGAGTTTCTGATCGAAGGTTACGAGACATGGGAAGCGAACGTGATGGACCATCCAGAAAATCCCGAAGATCGTTCCTCTACATCGCAAGCGACGGTGTGGACCCTCATTGAACGCGTCGCCGACACTGGCGGCGGCACCGGCTGCGGCCCGCAAGAAAGTACGGGCGGCGAAACGCGCCGCTCCAACGTCCCCGCCGGCACCCACTGCCCCGAATCCGGTTGGTGGTTCACCCCGGCCCAATCCGGCTCGCGCCGTTACTTCAAGGCAGGTGAGAACATACCGTCAGTCGGCGGCGATTACGGCCTGACCTTCTGGCAATGGTCGCCGGATCAGTCGGCGCTCAGCCTGTAGATTTCTGCTGGATAAGAATTGACGATATATCTACATATGGGCCAATCGTTTTTCCAATGCGCGAGATGCCATCGATTCATTGATATAAAAATGCCACATGTCATCCCTCATATTTCTTAGGAACGTCCTTATATTCCATTAAAATATGCCAATTTAGCCCACAGGCATACGACGATGGATTTTGAACATCTAGCCCAACCACTTGCCTCAAGTCATGGCCCTTGCGGTGATGATCTGGTCTTTTCTGCCGAATTCGACGAGATTCAGGAAGCCAGGCGCTTTGATGACCCCTCCCTCTCTCAAGGCGAATGGGTTACCGAAGTAAAGGAGGCTGACTGGGTTCGCGTGGTTCGTATCTGTGAAGGCATCCTGGCCAACAAGTCAAAGGATCTGCGCGTTGCTGCCTGGTTGACTGAAGCAAGCTGCAAATTAGAGGGGCTTGGTGGTCTAGCCAACGGCTACACGCTGCTTGGGCGGTTGTGTGAGACTTTCTGGAACGATATCCACCCGCAACCGGAAGATGGCGATATTGAACAAAGGGTTGGCGTCCTTGATTGGCTGGTCAATCAGACAGCTCGCCTGATTCGCGAAACGCCGCTGACGCATTCCGACAAGGGCAGGTTTTCATTGATTGACCACGAATCGGCCCGCGCCACTGCCAAGAACATTGAACGTAATCCAGGCATTGCTGAGGAACTCGCCCGCACGGCGCATGTGAAGCTGGAAACCTTTGATGCAGCACTTAAAGACACACCCAAACGCTATTTTGTCGACGGCATGCGCAATGCCGAGCGCCTGAAAGATTCTGTCAAATCCCTGCAAACAGTGCTCGATGCAAGGATGGGAGAATATTCGCCAGCCTTCAGCCCAAGCTTCGAAGCGCTTGATGACGTTTACCGCTTTTTCCAACGCCATGCCGGAGACGCAGGTGCAAAGCCATCAGAAATACAGGAAAAATCGACAATCGACGGCGTGGGAAACAAGGCGTTTGGTGCCATCGAACGGGTCGAGCCAAGCATTGGCGGACAAATCGTCGAGGTAGGTGGTGGGCCGATTCGCTCCCGCGAGCAGGCCATTCGCCAGCTACAGGAAATTGGCGCGTTCTTCCGGCGCACAGAACCACATAGTCCGGTTGCCTATCTGGCAGAAAAGGCCGCCAAATGGGGAACGATGCCACTCCACGAATGGCTGCGGACTGTCGTCAAGGATGACAGCGCCTTGCTGCGGATGGAAGAATTGCTGGGGGTTGATCCCAACACTGGGGAATCGGGCTAAGAACAGGCAATAAGGCGGCTACCTCACGGTAACCGCCTATGCCCAATTACTGGCCAGCCAGCCGAAACTCGATGCGCCGATTTTTCGCTCGTCCCTCTGAGGAGTCGTTCGAGCCTACCGGCTGATCCGGCCCGGAGCCTACTGCGGTCAGATTTTCACCCGGAATGCCCTTTTCGATCAGGTAATTGCGCACCGTGTTGGCACGCGCCAGGCTGAGCGAAACATTGGCCTGGCGATTCCCCGAACTGTCGGTATGGCCGATCACCTGAACCTTCGGCGTACCGATTTGCTTTATCGCGGCATACATCTCGTCGAGGATGACGCGCCCGGCGGGCGTCAATGTCGCCGAGCCGACTTCAAACTCGACGACACGGTTGGATAGTGTCTTGTCCAGCACACTCTGCGCTTCGCCGCCCGCCGCCACCAGGCCGTTGTCGATGGTGTAGGTCGGATTGAGCGAAGTGGCGAGATTACTGACCACCTGCTGGCGCAAGGCCTCATTGGCCACATTGCCCTTGATCGATATCTGCGTACCGCTGACCTGCATCTGCCCTTTATGCACCTGCTTGAGATTGGGGCCGATGATCTTGGTCATGTTCTCGGTCCAGTTGCTCGGCGGCACGACGCCGCCAACTTCCAGGCGATCAACCACATTGCCCGCTCCGTAAAGATCACGAAGCTTGCCGAGGATCGCGGCGCGTGACGCTTCGTCAGGAACAGTACCGGAGGCAATCACCTTCCCCGGTTCTTCTGGTAGTTTGGCCTGGGCGAACACCGCCCCCTGAAAGGCAAGACAAAATGCAGCGACGATTAGTGGGGTTTTCATGTTCATTCGCCTAGAAAAACTTCTCTGAACGTGTTGATGGCATGCTCAAGGGAAATGTTCGGCTGAGCGAGGTAGGAGGAGAGCTTGGCGACGCCATAGTCATTGACGATATCCGGCTGATCGTCGATCCACTCCGGATCAATGAGGGAAATAATCCGCTCGGCGGCAGTTTCTGGCGAAAGAGCCGCCAGCAGCGTTGAGGCAGAAGAGCCATTGAACCCCAGCACCAGATGGGGATTACCGGCACGGCGCTCAATAATTACCTGGAGCTCAACTGAGGTCTTGCGCAGGAATGCGGTGACCAGATACAGCCATAGACCAGCCACCAGATTCCGATTGCGCTCATCGGCAGGAAGCGGCAAAACAATGTCCTTCTCGACAGAAACCGTTCCCTGACCAAGAACCGGGCGCATCAGCAAGCCTATCGCCAGGATGATCCGGCGAACGGATTCGGTATTCGGTGCTCCCACCATGCTGGCCAGTGAATCGAGGGTATTTCGGCGGACAAAATTACCCAGTGGATCAGCCTGAACGGCCGTTTCGAAATCACCGGCACAATTGATCGACTCAAGCTCGGTCAGCAGTTGCCCGACTTCTGCTCCATTGACCCCGGCCTCGGAGAGCCTTGCCAATGCTCCAAAGGAATAGGCAAGCCCGACGGGGGCGCAGCGGAACATCAGCGCGTCGTCGCGCTCGACTGTCGCCGCCGCAATAAACGGAAAACGGCGCCCCGACGAATCGGAGCTCGGCCGCAAATGACCAACGACCGAAAGCCGGCTTCGGGCACCAATGAAAGCAAAGTCCACCGAACATGCGCCGTCATAGGCTGTTTTCCAGCCCGGATCTTCCGAGAGTCGCTCCATGGTTTGCGATACCCAGCGATCAAGAACGCTAATCAACTGATGCTGCCCTGCCCCCTTGACGAAATCGCCGCGCGACGGAATCTTGCCGAAACAGGTAGTCGGAGAGGCGATCACTGTGCTCATTGTGCACCTCCTGCCGTAGCGACCGGCGCCGGCGAAGCTGTCTCAGGCGTTGCCTCCTGATATTTGCTGGCCTTGCCAACCGCCACTGAGCGCGGCAGCACGACCCCTGCCAGGCCCCTCTGGGTACTGGCACCTTCGCTCGAACCACTCGCGGCTTGCGCCTGGGCGCTGCTGACCACGCGGAGGTCAATACCGACCTCCACCCCATCGGCTACCCAGGTGAGATGGAAAGAACCATCCGCCTGACGAGTACGCTTGGCGGCATTGATCATCTTTTCAAGGCCAAAACGGCCCGGCACGTTGATAACCTCGACGATCTTGCCCTCGAAGGTCGTCGCGGTGATCTTGGCGCCCGGCGCTCCGGCAGCATTCGGCCAGACAAAGTTGGCCCACTGCGGCGCACCATTGCGATAAGCCAGTTTCTGCCCATCAATCTCGATGACATAGCCGCTGGTGCCCGGTGACGGTTGCGGGCGCAGCATGAAGACCGTCTGCGCCTGACCGCCTGCCCCGCCGGCACCACCGCCCGCATCGGAGGCGGCCCCTCCCTCCAGCGGCGAAACCCAGCGCGCAAAGTCGCTCATGAACTCGGGCTGCAAGGTAATCCCGAGATCCCCCCAAGTGCGCGGCGTCACCGTATTGCCACGACGCACGACCAGCGATCCCATGGCCGATTCGACGTACTTGGAGACAGCGCCTTCCGGCCCGAAAACCTGAGCGATCTCGGTTGGCGACGCCTCGATATTGGATTTCGCCGCAAACGGATACTTGATCGCCAGCTTGCGGTTAAACGGCTCGTATACCTGGGCTTCCCATGTCTTGTTCAACTCTTCGGAGGCCGGCTTGATGATTGCCGCGTACGACTGCAAGAGCGGACGAACCAACAAGGGGCGCAACACGGCACGCTGGTTATCCGGCAGGCCGGTCAGCATCTGCTCATCGACAAAGCGCAGTGTTTCCGCCAACTCGGAGCCACCACCATCAATGGTCTCCCGCATCAGCTTGAGCGCCCCCGGCCCGGCATCACCCTGGTTCTTGAGTTGATTCAGGCGGGTACGCACCTTTGAAAGCTGCTTGAGATAGGTATCGACCAGCGGATCGGCCTTGTCGCGCGGAATGACCAACCGGCCAAACCCGGCAAACTCCTTGCCGATCGGCCCCATCGGGATTTCAGCTGGCTTGGCGGAGACATTGACATCCATCTGGACACGACTCGGTGCCATCTGCAGCACCGAACGCTTGAACCATTCGATAAACCCTTTCTGCGCCCGTTCCAGCCCCAGATTGGCCATCGCCGGGTTATCCCAGGCAGTCTGATCAAAAACCACCTTGATCAGCGTACCGACTGGGGATATCTGCGCATCACCCAGACGATCCATTGCCGCCACCGCCTCAGGGAAGGTTTCGAAGGAGGCAACGCTGATGCCTTGGACGAACTGCTTCCACTCCTCCGTGTAATCACGCTTGTACATGGCCACCAGTGACTTCTGTATCTGCTCAGGGCTGCCTTCCAGCGTCAGATCGTCCTTGGTCGAAGTCTGCAGCACCCAATCCGCGTTGTTCTGCTCGCTGGTTGCCGCTTCCTTGATGGCGGTCTGGACATATTCCCGCCAGGCTTCAACAGTGAATGCACCGGACACCACATGGCTACCGGCAACCAGCGTTGCATTGTCCGGACCAACGATATTGGCCACGGTCAGCGGCGCAAAGCGTGTCGAGGCGCGGGCCTTGATTTCGGCATAGACGCGTTCAGCCGCCGGCATGCCGCGCACCACCTGGCGCAACTTGTCGCGCACTTCATCGACCAGAACCAGGTTGTTGTTTATAACCGGCCACTCAGGATGCGTTGCGTGCTCCAGATAGAAGGTCAGCACTTTCCCGGCCGAGCGAATCATTTGCTCTCGCGTCATGGTGCCGCGATTGGCCTCCAGCCAGCCTCGCCAGAAACGCGTCATCTGGTCGGAAAGGTGACCGACGTCGACATGGTCGTGGCTCGACAACATCAGGTAAGTCTTGAGAGCGTTGTAGCCATCTTCAACATCGGATGGCGTCGCATCCTTGTACTGTTTGCTACGGGGCTGTTTGGCGGCCTGATTGCCTCCGTCTGCAGCACCTTGCGGCTTGAGACGGTCGCCTTGGGCATTGACCTCGTTGAGGAAGGCTTCAAGGTTGTCCTTGACCGGGATCAGCATGACATTACTGACGCCGGCAAAGTATTCCCGACGCAATTTGTCAGCCATCAACTCGCCTTGATACAACCCAAGGCCAATGGAAACCGGGTGATCCTCGTTGAACTGCTCAAGTTGCGCCAAGCGGTCCTGGATAATTTCGAGGGCTTCGAGACGGGACTGCAGATCGATCCGCCCTTCCTGCACCTTCACCGCCTTGGCAATATCCTGTTCAACATTGGCCAGCAAACTCCGGTTATTGAAATACGACCAGCTCCAGCCGCCCAGCGCTACGCCCAGGAAGCATAAGGCGCCCAGCACTGCAAACTGGCGTAACTGGGCCTTGGCCTTGGTGGTGTGCTGGCGGACCAGATTGCGGTCCGGGAAAATCACTTTCGAGAACAGTTCCTTGAGGAAGTAGCCATGGCTCAAGGCCGTGCGGACCGAAGCGCTGCCACCGCCATTCAAGGAAAACTTTCGCAGGATGCGGTCGTTGGAGACCGGCTTGATATCGGCGCTCTGAATGGCCGAGGTGATGTAGAAGCCGCGGAAAACCGGCTTGAACTGGAACGGGTTATCCTCAAACAGTGTGGCAATGAAGGCTTTCAGTGCTGGCTTGATCGAGGCAAATTCAGAGGGGAAGGTCAGCAATCCAGGCGGTGCGCTTTCGCCCTGCAGCCGCGACATTTGCGCGACGCTCATGGCGCGCAGGCCTTCATAAAGTTCGTCGAAATGCCGGTCGAACAGCGTGATCAATTCGCTGCCGTTCGACTGGTCATAAGGAATGGTGCCCCCCCAAACCCTGTCCCGCTCATTCCAGTCCAGATCGAGAAAGAACTCGTGAAATCCGGGAATCAGATCAACCTTGGTGAACAGGACGTAGACCGGCGCGAAAACCTCAAGCTTCTCGGTAAGCTCCTGAACACGCTGGCGCAGGCTCTTGGCCAGGTTGATCGCGAAGCTCGGCGAGTTGCCCATAAGCTCGCCGATGCTGACGGTGACGATGATGCCGTTAATCGGTGCCCGCGGCCGATGCTTCTTCAGCAGACCAAGAAAGCCGAGCCACTCCTCCCGGTCTTCCTCATGCACGGAATAGCGCCCCGCCGTATCGAGCAGGATGCCTTCAGTCGTGAAGAACCAGTCGCAGTTGCGGGTGCCGCCAATACCCTTGATGATCGCGTCGCCACCATCATCAAAGGGAAATTTCAGCCCGGAATTGACGATGGCAGTGCTCTTCCCGGCAGCCGGATTGCCGATCGTCATGTACCACGGCAATTCGTACAATGCTTCAGCTCCGGAGACCTGACCGAGCTTGGAGGTCTTGATCGTCTTGACTGCCTCTTGCATGCGCTGCTTGAGCGTCTGGATTTCAGCCGAAGTCGCAGCCCCACCCCGTTTGGGCGATACGTCGGCCTGCTGCTCGAGCATGGAACCGATCGCCTCCCCTGCCTTGCGCGCCCTTTGCCGGCGCACGAACCAGACCACGGCCCAGACAGCAAGTATCACCAGACTGGCTATTCCTGCCCAAATCATCGCCACCTTGAGCGTCTTGGCCCCCAGGAAAAAGAATGCCGCGACGGCAGCGACACCGATGAATGAAAGAAAACGGGAGTCAGTCAGAAACGAACGTATTTGGGACATCATGAATTGGCTTTGCTCATTTACTCAAGTAAGGCTGGGTTCGGTATTCGGTGACGGGATATAAGGCATGGCCAGCAGCACAGCCCTGTCGCGTTCATGTTGGTTGCTCAGGCATAGCACCGGTGCTTCGGTCGCCAAAACCTTCGTCCTGGCGCAGGCAAGCGCAATCAGTCCGCCAATCGGCGACAAGTCGCCACTGACCGTACCAACGGCGAGGCAATCCTTGATCGGATCAAAATGCTCAAAGGTCTGTCCGAGCCCTTCCATTGCTTCTGCAATTCGGCTGGCGCGATGATCGGCGTCCAGCAAGGCGGTCTTGACCTGCGTACTCTCGACGGCGCTGACATCAAGAAGTCCGGTGACGAGCTGTTCGATCAGCTTGCCGCCAATCCGCCCGCCCGCATCGACCGGCTTGTCCCGAACGCCCATGCTGACCCGGCTGAGGACCGCTACCTCCGGCAGCTCAAAACGTTCAACGCTTGCCCGACCGGCAAGGAGCAAGCCGACTGCACCTTCTCCGGGTATCTTTCGATCCTGATGATCGGCCGAAAACAGCTTGTTGCTGGCCGCCCAGCTTTCCACCGTTTGCTCATCCACGGCCGATGCAGCACCCAGCAACAGGGTCAGTTCAGAATTTGCAGGATCGCGATTGATGCGCAGATTGATTTCATCAAGCTGACGCATCGCATCGAGTTCAGAGGCCACCGGAACCAGTGCGATATCCAGACCGGACCGCTCCTGATTGGGCCAGTAATTAAGCTGCAACCAGACCCGCAGGGTTGCAAGCTGCGACGAATCCCAGTTGGCTGGAACCAACCAGACGATCCGCAGCTTCAAGGCTGGACCAGCCTGTGCCAGCAAGGGTGTCAGGCGTTCTTGCACCGTGCCCAGCAAATGATCGAGCAGAGCCAGAGTACGAGCAACGTCCTCCCGCTCGGCAAATTTGCGAATAGACGCGGCATCAGCGGCCATTTTTTCCTGCATGCCATCGACGTCGAGATCCTTGACCTCGGCGAGAAAGACGGGGAAGCCAGCCCCGTCGGTCAAACGAAAGCTGGGCTCTGGCCGCTGGCCGCCATCAATTGCCGCCAGGACATCATCCGTCGACGCGCCTGGCGCCGCAACAACAAAGCCTTCAACCAAGCAAATATTGAATGCACGCTCGGCCGCTGCCGTCTTGGCCGACGTCGCAGCCAGTGGATCGTCGTCGCGCAGTGCCGGCGCATCGGGCTTATCAACTGCCGGCGGCGCCTTGAGATGTTCGATGAACCCGCGCAACAGCAAATAGCCCCCGACGAGGGCCAGCGGCAAGGCGCCTAGATAAAGGGCAAGATCAAGCTTGCTTGGCTCGTAATCGTTCGACTGCCACCATCCGAGCACGAGCGCCCAGACGAGGGCAAACGTCAACAAGCTCCCGCCAAGTATTTTGAACACCGTAGGCCACATGAGAATCTATCGCCGCGTTTCAGTCTGTGGTCAGTGACTGACTGGCGATCAAAGTCGCCCCGCAGGCAGTCTTGTCACCATGACGGGCGGCCGGGCGTCCATCGATCAGCGCCGTGGAATCCCCAGTCACAATGGTCGTTACGTTGCCATGACCTCGTTTTGGACAGGTCACCTGATCGCCGACCCGCGCCACGCCCTTCCCGTTGCAGTCGCTCGATTCGGATGCAGTGATAACCACTCCGCCGTGATCCGTCTTGTCGCCCAATAGAATGAAAGGTCTGCTCATCAATTACTCCAGAAGATACGAGATTGCCCAAGTAGGGTCTTGATCACTGACTAGCGCCTCGACCCAGGACACCGCTACGACGCAACTCCACGTGTCCGTAGTCCTGCATCTTCCACTTGCCGCCCCAGGTCAGTCCGACCTGTTCGGCGATTTCCCCATACAACTGGTAACCACGCATGGCCCACGGATCGCGTTCCGAAATCACGACCTTTCCGTCCCGGTAAAAAGCGGAATCGGCAGCCAGGCCGTACTGGTGGTAGCTCATGTTGGCGCCGACCTGAGTGACATGCGCCCCCTGCTCAAACAATTTTGCCTGGCGCTCCGGGCTGCGATAGCCCTCGATCAACACCATGTCGTAGCCGTGCCGCTCCTTCATCAGCTTGAAAACAACGAGAAGGCGCTGGGTAAATACCTGATCAAGCAAGTTCCAGTTGCGACTGGCATGAATCACATCCGGACGCACCATTTCCACTTCCCGAGATGTAAAGACCTCTGGCGGCAACGGCGGCGGCGGGACGAGCTGCTCACCTTCGAGCAATACAGCAATCTGCCGGTCAGCAATTCGATGCTCATCGGAAAAGTCGAACACCGCCGGACTGTGCAACGCCAGCGCAATCAGCGAGGGCGCCACGACCAAAAGCAAGGCTCCTCCGGTGAGCAGCGGGTTGGCGCTGACAAATCGCCCAAGACCTTTGATAAGCCCACGAAGCAGTTGGCCAACAGAGAGAAATCCTGAGGAAAATTTGAGCCCCACCCGGACCACTGGAAGCGCGCCGTTATTGAGAGCCCCCAGCAAGGTCGAGATGACGCGCGTGCGATAGCCGGGAAAAACAACCAGCAACACACCCAGCACAACAATCAGGAAATACGCCAATACGGCAGCCGCAACCACAGAAAGCTTTCACAAAGAGCCGCTCAAGACGCATTCAGAAGAAATACGCAGAACAGGGAAATAATCAATTTGTATTATTTTAATACAAATGGATTTCTTTATGAACTTGCCAACGTCCTATTATAATGGCCGATGACTCAATGACATTCCACAATTACACGATGGAAGCATATCCAGACTGGAAGACAACAAAGGCTGAACGATGAGCATCCTGCAAGACCTCGACCCAAAATACGCAAAAATCCACACCCAGTCTTCATTTGCCGTATGGAAGTCAATTACCTGGATTTTGTCATTGCTGTTGATTCTGGCGTGGGCCAGCTGGCTGGTTTTTACGCTGCAGATCGACAACAGTGCCTCTGGAAATAAACTGCCCGGAAACGGCATGCCGGATCAAGGTGAGATCAGCAACGAGATCGCCAAAGCGCCGAGCATCGAACGCTCCCAGATTGCCTCGACCGACCTAGCGGCTGCGTCTCCAGCCAACAGCGGAGCAGGAAGCGCCATCATTCAGGAAGCTGGACAGCCTGCGTCGATAAAATCGGAAAAAGGCCAAGAACCCATGCCTTTTCCTTCAATCGCACCAGAAGAAAAAAAACTGACGAATTCAGACCGGATGAGTAAAACCGATTCGAGGAATCAAAGCGCCCACCAGCAGGCCAAGAGACAAACAGGCCATTCTGCAGAACGAAAACCTGCCAACAACCATGCGAACAAGGTATCTGCCGACAAGAATTCGCAGCCAAATGCAAAAAAAGCCGCCGAACGCGACGTCGATATCATTACAGCAATCGTTCGGTAATCAGATCCGGGCTTGGGGCAACAAGCCTGAGCTCACCTGACCTCGATAGTCACCGAGCGGCCCGAGACGCCACCAGCGCGCCGCAATGCGTCACCGATGTCTGTATTCTTGTTCCTTAGCGCAATATCAAGCGCCGTCTCTCCAGTATCGAGTTTCCGATTCGGGTCAGCTTTTTTGCCCAACAGCAATTGAACGATCTCGGCATGCCCGCTACGGGCGGCGGCGATCAAGGGCGTGGTGCCATTCTCGCTGGGCGAATTGACATCGGCCCCCGCGTTGATCAACACCCTGGCAATCTCGAGATGGCCGCTGAAGGCTGCATAGGCCAGCGGTGTCCAGCCCGTCATATTGACGCCAGCCCCTCCCGCCACCAATAACTCGACCACCTTCAGATGGCCTCGAAAAGCAGCCAGCCGCAGGGCAGTGTCTCCAGCCGAGTTGCGCGCGTTGAGTTTGGCGCGATGCTTGATCAGGTAGCCGACCAAATCGGCGTGGCCATCGCGGGCCGCCAACATCAGCAGCGTATTGCCATCGATATCCGTCGTATCGATCGAAGCGCCTTTCTGCACCAGCTCGGCCACACCACTGGCATCCCCCATCTTCGCTGAGCTGATCAGGTCATCATAGGTCGCAGCGCAGACCAGAACGGGAAAGGCCAGAGCAAAGACAGCGGTCAAAAAGGTTTTTTTCATGGTTTTCACAGGCGGGCAGCGTGTTTGAACAAGCGGAAGAAATTGTCGGTCGTCGCCGTGGCAATCTCTTCAAGCGAGACCCCGCGCAGGCGAGCAATTTCTTCGGCGACATAATGAACGTAGGCCGGTTCGTTGGGCTTTCCCCGGTACGGCACCGGCGCCAGATACGGGGAGTCGGTTTCAACGAGCAGGCGGCCAAGCGGGCATTTCTGAGCCACTTCCTTGACGATGGTAGCGTTCTTGAACGTCACAATCCCCGAAAACGAGAGGTAGAAACCCAGATCGAGTGCTTGCCTGGCTATTTCCCAGTTTTCGGTAAAACAATGCATCACGCCACCAACCGTGTCAGCCCCCTCTTCCTTGAGCACCCTGAGCGTATCAACGGCAGAATCCCGGGTATGCACCACGAGCGGCTTGCCACACCGTTTGGCCGCCCTGATATGCGTGCGAAAACGATCCCGCTGCCACTCCGGCTGATCCTTCTGCCAGTAGTAATCGAGCCCTGTTTCGCCCATGGCGATGACCTTCGGGTGCGAAGCAAGAGCGACAAGGCGATCTTCATCGGGCTCTTCGACATCCGTGTATTCCGGATGAACACCGACAGTAGCGAACAGGCATGGTTCCTGTTCGGCCAGCGCGAGAACCTTGGGAAAGTCCTCCAGATTGACGCCGATGCAGACCGCCAACCCGACCTGCTTGTCCTGCATGCGCTGAAGCACATCAGGCAGGCGATTGGTCAGATCAGGAAAATCGAGGTGGCAGTGAGAGTCGACCAGCATGATGGCTGATCAGAGCGTATGCGTCGGCCGGGCAGATTGCATGACGCCGCCGAGCAGGCCTTCAATCTTGCGCCGCGCTTCCTGACCGCTTTCGTCATTGTTGAAATGCACACCGATACCCTGCGCCCGACCATTCTGGGCACCAGCCGGGGTAATCCAGACCACAGTCCCAGCGATTGGCAACTTGGCGGGATCGTCCATCAGAGAGAGAAGCATGAATACTTCATCGCCAATCTTGTAGCCTCGGGTCGTCGGGATAAAGATTCCGCCAGCTCGCAGATGCGGCATAAACGCGGCATAAAGCGCGGATTTCGAATTGATGTTCAGCGAGAGAACGCTCGGGCGCTGGGGAGCGGGTTTTGCTTCACTCATCGTTGATCAATTGGCAAACAGGGCTCGGTAATCCAGGAAGAGGCCTTCCAGAAAGAGGCGCGCATTTAGCGGCTGCTCGGCCTCCTGGCGGCGCGATATTGCGGCTCGATAGGACTGAATCAGCCGCGCAGCAGGAATCATATCAGCCAGCCCTGAAATTGTGGGCTGTTGCGGCAGAAAATACCGTACAGGCAAGCCATTCTTGGCCAGCGTCAAATCGACCAGCCATTTTTGCACCCCTTCGACGACATGCTTCAGCAATAGCTTTCCCTTGCTGTCCTTGACCGCTTTTTCCAGTTCAGCCGCCATCGCCAGTGCATCCACATTTCGGCCCTTGCCCAGTCGTGCGACCAATAGTTCAACCCAGGCGCTTTGACCGGAGGCAGCCAGATCCAACGCCAAAGCCGGAGAACCACCGGCCAGCGCCAGCCAACGTTCGGATTGCTGCAACCCTTCGTCAGCCAATACCTTTCCGGCAAGCTTCGCCGCAGGCACCGGCACGGGAACCACCTGGCAACGGCTGCGGATCGTTGGCAGCAAACGCATAGGTTCGCTAGAAACCAATAAAAACAATGTATCTGCGGATGGTTCTTCAAGTGTTTTAAGAAGAGAATTTGCCGTGCTGCGGTTCATTGCCTCGGTCGGATTGACGATAACAATCCGCAAACCACCCCGGTGCGTTCCAACATTGAAGAACTCATCAAGTGCGCGTACCTGGTCAATAGTGATCTGCTGACTCGGTTTTTTCTTGCCGTCTTCAACTTCGACATCCTCGCCGAGTGCATCAGGCTGCAACAGACGGAAATCAGGATGATTTCCTTGCTCAAACCAGTTGCAGGCCAGGCATTTGCCGCAAGCCTGACCATTCGACTGAGGTGACTCGCACAACAAACCAGCGGCAAAACGTCGCGCCAGCTCGAATTTTCCAAGGCCTTTTTGCCCCACCAGCAACAAGGAATGTGGCAAGTGTTCCCGTCTTGCTTGCAAGCCAGCCCAGACTTTGAAATGAAGCTCTATTACATTCATAAACAATTATTTGAAACAATCTGTTCAAGTTGTTTGCGAATATTTTCAATCGTCTGGTTAGCGTCAATCACCCGGATTCGCGATGGACTGGAATGCGCCCTTTCCAGGTACGCTTGGCGGACACGCTCATGAAAATCGACACGCTCCTGCTCAAATTTGTCGAGCACGCGATTGGCCAGCACGATGCGCTCACGGGCAACGTCCAACGGCAAATCGAATAGCAGCGTCAGATCGGGCTGCAGATGCCCATGAACCCAATGTTCGAGCGTCAGGAATTTTGCCCTGTCCAGACCACGGCCACCGCCCTGGTAAGCATAGGTGGCATCGCTGAAACGATCACAAACCACCCATTCGCCGCGGGCGAGTGCCGGCTCGATCAAGCGAGCCAGATGTTCGCGACGAGCCGCAAACATCAGTAGCGTTTCGGTTTCCAGATGCATCGGTTCGTTCAGCAACAGTTCGCGCAGTTTTTCGCCGAGTTCGGTTCCGCCGGGTTCGCGCGTTACTTGAACGACGATCCCGCGTTCTCGCAGCGATTCAGCCAGCCATTCGACGTGGCTGCTCTTGCCCGCTCCGTCAATGCCTTCGAAAGTGATGAATTTGCCTTTCACTTCCCACCTCTCTGATATTTATTAACTGCCCGGTTGTGTTCGTCCAGCGTCCGGGAAAATTCGCTGCTGCCATCGCCTCTTGCCACGAAATAGATGACATCGCTAGGGGCCGGATTCAGCGCCGCCCTGATCGAAGCCTGCCCCGGCATCGCGATCGGCGTTGGCGGCAAGCCAGGGCGGGTATAGGTATTGTACGGGGTGTCCGTGAGCAGATCGCGCTTTCTCAGGTTGCCGTCGAATTTCTCGCCAATGCCGTAGATCACGGTTGGATCGGTCTGCAGCAACATTCCCTTGCGCAAGCGATTGACGAAGACTGCAGCAACAAGCTCCCGGTCCGACTCTCGCCCGGTTTCTTTCTCGACGATGGAGGCCATGATCAGCGCGTCGCTCGGAGTCTTGTAAGGAAGACCGGTGGAGCGGCTAGTCCATTCGGCGTCCAGTTTGCGCTGCATGGCCCGCTGGGCTCGCGCCAGAAGCTCAAGATCGCTGGATTGCTTGTCAAACAGGTAAGTATCCGGAAACAACTGCCCTTCCAGGCTGGCAAGCCTCAGACCCAGCTTCTCGATGATTTGCACCTCGCTCAAGCCAAGCAATTCGTGCTTCAGATCAGGATGCTTATCCAGGCGGGCACGCCATTGCCGAAAGGTCCAGCCCTCAACCAGCGTCAGTTCGCCTTGAGTAACCTTGCCCTTGAGTAACTTGTCGAGCAATTGGCTCGGGGTCACCCCTTCGTAGACCGCATAGCTGCCTGCCTTGATCGCCGTATCGGCTCGCTTGGCCCGGGCCAGCAGGGCGAGCAAGTTTGGCTCGACTTCCATACCGGCCTCCCGCATCTGGGTAATCGCCGAGCGCAGGCTGCTACCAGCCGAAACATGGAAATCAAGCGGCGACGTGCGCAGGGACAGCGGCTGATTGGCCCACCACCACAGCCCGCCAGCGGCGATCACGAACAGCGCAAAAACAGCGAATAGAATCTTGGTCAGGGTGCGCACGGGAACTCGTCGGCTGCAAGCAGGTCTTGCCCGTGTGGAACGAGCACGTTATAACGAGCGATATAATATCCGAAACCCTATCAGGAGCCCCCATGAATCCCCACTGGCGCAGCTTTTTGGAATCAGCCGAAGCCATCTTCGACGCTGATTCGGCCGAGCTTCTCAATTTTGGCGATGCCGCCGGCGAACTGCAGGCGGCAACGCAAAAAACCGTTGTCGTTCCGCTGACCCATCTGGGGCTGATCGAAGCTACTGGTGAAGATGCCAAGACTTTCCTGCACAGCCAATTCACCAGCGACATCAACCACCTGCCGGAGAATCAGGCACAGCATGCCGGCTGGTGTACTGCCAAGGGTCGTATGCAGGCCAGCTTTATTGCCTGGCGTCAGGATGAACGCTACTTGCTGGCCCTTTCCGCCGACTTGCAGGAGGCCACGCAGAAACGTCTGCAAATGTTCGTTCTGCGCTCCAAGGTCAAGCTTGCATCACTGACTGACAGTGTCGTCATGCTGGGTCTCTCTGGCCCTCAAGCGCCCGAAGCACTGGCCGATGCTGCGCTACCCTGCCCGACCGAGGCCATGGCTGCTACCAGTTCAAACGGCGCAACGGTCATCCGTCTTGACCAGAGCCGCCTGCTGGTAGCTGCGCCGGAGTCGGCCATGGCAGAACTGTGGCAAAAGCTGACCATCAAGGCTCGCCCAGCCGGCCTGCCCGTCTGGCGCTGGCTCGATGTGCAGGCGGCTTTCCCGCTGGTCACGCTGGCGACAAAAGAGGAGTTCGTGCCGCAGATGGCCGACTTCGAGAAAATTGGCGGCGTCAGCTTCCACAAAGGCTGCTATCCCGGCCAGGAAGTGGTCGCCCGAACCCAGTATCTGGGCAAGGTCAAGCGCCACCTGTTCCGACTGACCAGCCAGCAAGCTCTGAAGGCCGGCGATGCGTTGCACTCACCGGACAATCCGGATCAGTCCTGCGGTACCGTGATGACCGTGGCGCCATCACCGGCTGGGGGTTACGAAGCGCTGGCGGTTGTCCAGAGCAATTTCGCGGGCAATGTCCGTCTCGGTTCGCTCGAAGGCCCAACCGTCCAGGCGGCAGCAGTCAATCCTTCTTAAATCGTTGCAATAATGTGCTTGATCGTCGTCGGCTGGCGGGTGCATCCGGACTACCCGCTGGTCGTCGCCGCCAACCGTGACGAGTTCTACGCCCGCCCCACCGCCGCTTTGGCCCGCTGGCCAGACGCGCCACAGGTGATTGGTGGTCTCGACCTCGAAGCTGGTGGTACCTGGCTAGGTGTTACCGAGAAGGGACGCTTTGCAGCGGTAACCAATGTTCGGGAACCGGGTATGGCCAAGGGCTTGCTCTCGCGCGGCGCCCTGACCCGGAATTTCCTGACGTCTGGATTATCGGCCAGCGAATACGTCTCGCAGATCGATTACGCTCAATATTCCGGATTCAATTTACTGTTGAGTGATTGCGAGTCGCTGGTCTACTGCTCCAATCGCGATGGCCAGCCGCGCGCCCTGGCGCCCGGCGTCTATGGCCTCTCCAACCATCTACTGGACAGCCCGTGGCCAAAACTGCTGCAAGCGCGCGAACGCTTCGCCGAAGCGCTACCCGGTTTGCCCGATGAATCGGCCTTCTTCGACTTGCTGGCCGACCAGAGCATTGTTGATGACGAAAATCTGCCCAGTACTGGAGTTCCGATCGAATGGGAACGCCTGCTGTCGGCTGTATTCGTCAAATCCGAAAGCTACGGCACCCGAGCCTCGACAGTTGCCTGGCAAGATACCGACGGTGACCTCACCATCCACGAAAAAAGCTTTGGGCCGTTCGGCCAGCCGCTTCAATCCTCGGTAATCTCGACTTCCGTATAACAGGGAACGAGGTCGAAGAGTTCGACGATATCGGCATTCCGCATGCGAATGCAGCCATGCGAGCCAGGCAGACCCATTTCCGCAGTATCCGGACTGCCGTGGATATAGATGTAGCGGCGCATGGTATCAACGCAGCCGTGACGATTGCAGTTGGGCTCACATCCTGACAACCACAGGATACGCGTCAGTATCCAGTCTCTATCAGGAAACTGCTCACCCAATTCGGGAGTCCATAGCTCGCCCGTCGGCCGCCGACGAACAAAAACCGTATTTTCTGGCTGATCGCGACCAATCTTGGCCCGTATGATGTGCCGACCGCGGGGTGTCTGGTAACTGCCCGATACCTCACCGACGCCAGCCAGTGCTGTCGATACCGGGTATTCGCGCAGGATTTCGCCAGCCTCATCGACGACAGTCATAGACTGCCTGGCAACAGACACCTGAAGTTTCATGGCGTTTTCTTGCGACGACTGGCGAAGAAACCCGACAAGAGCGTGCTGCACTCATCGGCCAGCACGCCGCCCTCCACAGTCGCGTGATGGTTCAGGCGTTCAACACCAAAGAGATCGACGACACTGCCATGCACCCCCGTCTTCGGGTCACGCGCCCCATAAATGACACGGCTGATCCGGGAATGCATGATCGCCCCGGCGCACATGGCGCAGGGCTCCAGCGTCACAAACAGTTCGCAACCCGGCAGGCGGTAATTGCCCAACACCCTCGCCGCATCGCGCAAAGCGGCGATTTCCGCATGCGCCGTCGGATCGCTCTCGCCGATCGGCGAATTGAAGCCCCGCCCGACAATTTCGCCATTCAGTACAACAACCGCGCCGACCGGTACTTCGCCAAGGCACTCCGCTGCGCGGGCCAGCGAAATGGCCTCACGCATGAAAAATTCGTCGCCAAGCCCGGCGACGGTATCCTCGATTATTCCCACTTGATCATTTCCGAAGTCCAGAAACTTGCACAAAACCAAGCTTTGTATTCGTTCGCATTCTTGCCTACCGTCATATATTGGGTGTTATTGCTGGCGCTGGAGATGAACTCGAATCGCCGCTATCTGTGATCGGTATTCACTTTGAGAACGTCCATCAAATCGTAGTTCAACTACGACTGCTCGAAGTAAAAAAACCGCCGCTTCCTTGAAGCACCAAGGATTATCGTAGCATGGCCAAGGGGTTTCCGGGCGTCAGCTGCTTCATCGTTCAAGTACCGGCTCTTCAGAAAAAACTCGCCCGCTTATCCAGCCGGTTTATTTCAGTTCCATACGCCAACCCCCTCCGCTCGGCTCATAAAAAGCCATTGCACAGCGACATTTGCAGAAACAACCGCCTGCTAATCTGCGCCACCAATAGACGGGAACGCAATAGCGGGCTGAGTTTGCTTGAATTTTTGTGCAGCCCTCCTTTATGTCCAGCCAGAAACAGTAAGAGGATTTGCAAAATGGAACTGAGTGACTGCATCGTCGAACTCACTGATGCTTGTAAAACCTACGGCACCGATCAAGCTCAGGTAAGAGCATTGCAGAAAGTCTCCCTCCAGATACGACGGGGCGAGTTTTCATGTGTATGGGGGCCATCGGGCAGCGGCAAATCCACCTTGCTCAACCTGATCGGCTTGCTCGACACACCGGACACAGGCTCAGTACACATTGCCGGCAGCGACTGCGCAACTCTGGACAAAGCAAGCGCGGCGCGTTTTCGCAACGAAAAAATCGGCTTTGTCTTCCAAAGCTTCAATCTTGTCCCCGTATTAAGTGCGCTCGAGAACGTGATGCTGCCTCTGCAGATCGCCAAGAAGTCTCCAGCGGAAGCAAAACAGGTCGCCTTGGCAGCACTCGCCGATGTCGGTCTCAGCGAGCAGGCTCACAAGCATCCCGACAAGATGAGTGGCGGGCAGCGTCAGCGGGTTGCCATCGCCCGTGCCCTGGTCAATAGTCCCCAACTGGTACTCGCCGACGAACCAACTGCCAACCTCGACTCGGTCACGGCGGAGTCGATCATCGAGCTGCTGCGCCGACTGAACGAACAAAAACACGTGACCTTCCTGTTTTCCACCCACGATCCGCGTCTGCTCGAATATGCGAATCGCCTCATTGAACTCAAGGATGGCCGCATCGCCAGCGACCATCTGCACACCAACCTGAAGGTGGCGTGATGGACTTTTCTACCCACATCAAGATTGCCGCACGCAATGTCGTGCGCAATCGTCGGCGCAGCCTGGTTACCTTTCTCTCGGTGGTGATCGGCTTTGTCGCGCTGTCGCTGTTCGAAGGCTACTTCGTCTCGGTCTATGACTCGCTGGAGGATCAGGCCATTGTCGGCGAGCGCCTGGGCCACCTGACCATCGCCAGGAAAGGTTTCTTCCAGAACGGCGCGCAGGATCCGCAAGCCTATGCCTTCAGCAAGGACGAACTGGCCACCATCGCCAGCAAGCTGGGCGGCCTCGGCAATGTTGCGCTGGTTAGCCCGCGCCTGTCGCTGTCCGGCCTGATCAGCAACGGCAACAGTTCGCGCATCTACATTGGCGAAGGAATCCGTCCCGAGGACATGACCGTGCTGCGCGGCGAAAAATACGCCAACCTGCCCGGCATGCTCGATGCGAGCCAGCCCGGTGCGGCCATTCTCGGCAAGCGCCTGGCCGAAAACCTCGGCCTCAAGACCGGTGACAACGCCACGCTGATGGGCTCGACGCTGGACGGTCTGGTCAATGCCGTCGGCGTCACGCTGCTGGCCCAGACCAGCACCGGCAACATCGGCACCGACGACAAATATGTGCTGACCACGCTAGCCAGCGCCCAGCGCCTGATGGCCTTCGAAGGTGCCGAACGGGTCGTCGTGCTGCTCAAGGATCCGAGCACCATCGTCGAAAGCGCCGCCGCCATCGAGGCAGCCATGCTTGATCTGGGCATCGCCTGCGAGGTCAGGGACTGGAAGACACTGTCCTCCTACTACGGCCAGGTCAAGGGACTGTTCGACGCCATGTACCTGTTCATCAGCATCGTCGTTGCCATTGTCGTCATCGCCAGCGTTTTCAACACCATCAGCATGACCATCGCCGAACGCACCCGCGAAGTCGGCACCTTGCGCGCCTTGGGCATGCAGATCGGTTCCATTGATCTGCTCTTCGTGCTCGAAGGCATGCTGGTCGTCATGGCCGGCTGCCTGGCCGGGGCGGCGATCACGCTGGCGCTCGGGGGGCTGATCAACAGCGCCGGCATCTCCTACACGCCGCCGGACGCCACCGAAGCCGTCCCGCTGGTCGTCAAGCTGGTCGGCGAGAACCTGTTCGGCTCGCTGTTCACGCTGGTCGTGCTCTCGGCGCTGGCCTCCTACCTGCCGGCGCGCCGCGCCAGCCGCCGCGCCATCACGGAGGCCCTGGGCCATGTCTAAGCCGATTTCCCAACGCCGCCGGGTGCTGGCCTGGGCGACCGCCGCCTCCCTTGCCCTGCTGGCAACCGGCGTCCACGCCGGCCCGGCCGGCGGCAACGCGGACCAGTTGCTGGCCGACAGCGACAAGGCGCGCGGCGGCAACCTCAACGGCGTCAAGCTGAAAAGCACCATCACCGAGTTCAACAACGGCAAGCCAGGCACGACGCTGCATCTGGACGTGCAGTCGGACCAGGACAACAGCCTGGTCGTGTTCACCGAGCCGCCACGCGTCCGTGGCAACAAGATGCTGATTCAGGGGCGCAACATGTGGTTCGCCTCGCAGGACGTCATCAAGCCGGTGCCGATCTCGCCCCGCCAGCGCATGCTGGGCGAGGCCTCGAATGGTGACATCGCCGTCACCCGCTATTCCCGCGACTACAACGCGACGCTGGCCGGTGAGGAAATCCTGGACGGCAAGCCAGTCTGGGTGCTCGACCTGCGGGCCAAGGGCAGCGGCGTCGCCTATGACCAGGTGAAATATTTCATCGACAAGAAAAGCTTGCTCGGGCTACGCGCCGATTTCCATTCGGTAAGTGGCGACCTGCTGAAGTCGGCCACCATGGAATACGGCAATTCGGTCGAACAAAAAGGCGTCAGGCATCGCTTCATCAGCAAGATAGAGATTTCCGACGCCCTGGCCAGCAACAAGAAAACAGTCCTCGACTATTCAGAGGTCAGGACCGATGACATCCCGTCGACCATCTTCAATCTTGCCGACCTCACCCGTCGCTAGCGCGTGATCCGGCCATGTCCCGTTCCTGTCTCGCAATTCTCTGGCTCTGCTCGGGCGCCTGTCTGGCGGCGCCCGAACTGCAGGTCGCGGGCGAATGGCTGAATTTCGCCACCGTCCAGGGGGTGCGCGAGAATTCGCCCTACAACCCCGGGAACAATCTGGCCGGCCTGCCCAATACGCGCTTCGAGTCCGTGCTGCGCGGCAACCTGCGCCTCAATGCCGCCCCCTTCGTTCTGGCCATCGGCCCGCGCCTCACCGGGCGGCGCGACTACGGCACCAACGACGCCAGCACCAACACGACGCATGAAGAACTCTATCTGCAGAGCTGGCAAATGGAATATCGCGGCGCTGCGGTCGACCTGTTCTACAACCGCGAATTGCTGCTCTGGGGCCCATCGCTGTTCGCCTCACCGTCGAATCCGTTTTTCCGCGACACCAACCAGGTCAATCCCTTCACCGAACTGCCGTCCCGCGCCTTCGTCGGCGGCCGCTGGCGCTTCTCCGACACCTCGCAGCTGAACCTGCTGGTCAATGTGGACGATGGCCGGGACAGTGAAGTGTTGCGCCACTTCAAGGCCATCACCGCGCTGCAGCTGGAACACCGCGGCTACGACTATTCGCTGGGCGTCGTGGCCGCCAACCGCGACGGCAAGTGGCGGAGCGGACTGTACGGTCAGCACACGCTGGGCGAATCGGCAGTGCTCTATGCCGACGGCGCCTGGTTCGCTAGCTCGGATCGGCTGATCGCCCGCCAGCAAGGCAGCGACTGGGCCTTGACGACCCGGCCCGAGCGAAACTACGTCGACCTGCTGCTCGGCGGCGCCTACACCTTCAGTGGCGGCGTCACCATCAATGCCGAACTGCGCCGCAACGGCGAGGGTTACGACGCCGGGGAACGGCGCGCCATGGCGCGTTACGCGCAGTTCCATGCCGACGGCTTCACCGGCAACGACCCGGCGACCATCGGCCGCTCGGCCCAGGCCTTGGGTGCCGTGGTTCAGCCGCACGCCTCGACCTACGGGCGCAACTATCTGCTGCTGCAATACAACGACCAGCAGATCGCCGAGCGGACCAGCCTGGTCATGCAGTGGAGCTACAGCATCGACAGCCACGAATCCACAGTCACCGCGGTGATTTCGCACGATGCCGGTGACCGCATCCGCCTGCAGGCCAATCTCAACGCCTTTACCGGCAGTGGCAGCGGCGAATACCACAAGTACCTGGATTACGCCATTTTCACCGGCGCCAAGATTTTCTTCTGAACCGACCAACGAACGAGACACGGGTGAACAAGTGAGGGCAACGAGCAACGCGATGGACGCAAACAACCTGGTCGAACTGCTGGTCGGTCAGGCCGCCAGCCAGCCCGATTTCGAGGTGTTCGTCTATTTGCGCGACGGTGAAGAGGCCGCCGAACGGATGACTTTCGCCGAGCTCGACGCCCGTGCCCGCGCCATCGCCGCCGCGCTGCAGGCCAGCACCCGGCCCGGTGACCGCGTGATGCTGCTCTACTTGCCGGGCACCGAATTCATCTGTGGCTATTTCGGCTGCCTCTACGCCGGCCGCATCGCCGTGCCGCTACCGCCGCCGCGCCCATCGCGCCTGCAGCAGACCCTGGAAAAGCTGCTGGCCATCGCTGCCTCGGCCGAGCCGACCGCCGTGCTGACCAGCCGGATGCTGGCCGACAAGGCCGCCGAATCCTTCGCCGCCCTGCCCGCCCTCGCCCCGCTGAAGTGGATCGCCAGCGAGGAAGTGGACAAGGCCGGGGCCGGCGACTGGCAGCGCCCGACCATCGACCGCGACGACATCGCCTTCCTGCAATACACCTCGGGTTCAACGGCGCTGCCCAAGGGCGTCATGCTGACCCACGGCAACCTGCTCGCCAATACCGACTACTTCGCCCACGGCTGCGTCCAGGCGCCGGGCTCCAGCCTGCTCAACTGGCTGCCGCCCTTCCACGATCTCGGGTTGATCTACGGCCTGCTGACACCGATCCGACTGGGCATCACCGGCTACATCATGCCCAACGCTGCATTCGTCCAGCAGCCCTCGCGCTGGGTGCGGGCGATCAGCCGCTACCGCATCACCCACACCATGGGGCCCAATTTCGCCTACGACCTGGTCACCCAAAGCGTCACCGAGCAGCAACTGGCTGAACTGGATCTTTCCCACTGGCAGCAGGCGCTGAACGGCGCCGAACCGGTGCGCATGGAAACCATGCGGGCCTTTGGCGAGCGCTTCGCCCCGGCCGGCTTCCGTAGCAGTGTCTTCAATCCCTGCTGGGGCCTGGCCGAAGCCAGTTGCATCGTGACCGGCGCCCACTTTGGCCACCCTGCGGGCGACCGTCCGGAACCGCTCGGTCTCTGGGTCGATGCCCGCGCCCTGGAAACCAACCGCGTGCAACTCCTTGAAGCGGACACCGCGGGCGCACTTTGGCTGGCGACCAGCGGCCAGGCCATCGACGACACCGAACTGACCATTGTCGATCCATCCTCCCGGCTGCGCTGCCCGGCCCAGCGCATTGGCGAAATCTGGGTGCGCAACGCAGCGGTCGGCCAAGGCTACTGGCAGAACCCGGAGCAAAGCGAGGAAACCTTCGGCGGCGTGCTAGCAGACGACGGCGAGGCCCGCCGCTGGATGCGCACCGGCGACCTCGGTTTCCTGCATCAAGGCCAACTGGTCATCACCGGCCGCCTCAAGGATGTCATCATCATCCGCGGCCGCAACCACTATCCGCAGGACATCGAATGGTCGGCCGACCACGCCCACCCGCTGATCCGGCCGGCCGGTGCCGCCGCCTTCGCGATCGAGGCCGCAGGCGAGGAACTGCTCTGCCTGGTCCTTGAAGCCGACCGCCGCTTCAAGGCTGAAACGCATGGCGACGAAGTGCTGGGTGCAGTACGCCAGGCGATTGCCGAAAACCACGAACTCAAGCTGGCCGGCATCGCGATTGTCCGCCAGGGCACGCTACCCAAGACAACCAGTGGCAAAATCCAGCGCCGCGCCACCCGCGATGCTTTCATCCACGGAGAACTGGACGAGCGCCTGCGCTGGGTCGGCCCGCTGCTGGCCAGCCATATCGATACGCTGCTGAACAAGGTGGCTACCGACGAACCAGCTCCTGTCGGTGAAGCTGCCTTGCCGGCAACGAATACCGACATTGAAGGACAAGTGCTGACCTGGCTGCGCCAGCGCATTGCCCAGATCACCGGCCTCGATCTCGCCCAGATCCTGCCCGAGCGCGCCTTCGCGCAATGGGGCCTGGATTCGCAGGATGCAGTCATGCTCTCCGGCGAAATCAGCCGCCATTTCAGGCTCGGCAACCTGCCAACCACGCTGCTCTTCGATTACGCAACGCCGGCCCAGGTGGCCCGCTTCGTCGCCGAGCGTCTGTCAGCCCCGGCCGGGCCAGTCGAAATGTCCGCCGCGGCGCCGGCAGAGCGTGCCGAAATTGCCATCGTCGGCCTGGCCGGCCGCTTCCCCGGCGCTGCCGATGTCGACGCGCTATGGCGCCAACTGCTCGCTGGCGGGCAAAGCATCGGCCCACTGCCGGCGGCCCGCCGCGCGTTGGTCGAAGGCTTTATTCCCGAGCGCGAAGGCTTCGACATCGAAGCTGGCTGGCTCGACGGCATCGAGCAGTTCGATGCCGCCTTCTTTCATATTTCACCGCGTGAAGCGGAAAGCATGGACCCTCGCCAGCGCCTGCTGCTGGCCAGCGTCTGGCACGCGCTGGAAGCGGCCCGCATCCCGCGCGAGGAACTGGCCGGCAGCCGCACCGGCGTCTTCATCGGCCTGAGCGGCCAGGAGTATGGCCAGTGGGCGCTGCTCGACGGCGAGGCAGCCCAACTGACCACCGGCGGCGCCAACAGCATCGCCGCCAACCGGATTTCCTACTACCTCGACCTGCACGGCCCCAGCGTTGCCGTCGATAGTGCCTGCTCCTCCTCGCTGCTGGCGCTGCACCTGGCCTGCCAGAGCCTGCAGGCCGGCGAATGCGATACCGCCATCGTCGGTGCCGCCAACCTGGTTCTCGATACCCGCCTGTCAAGTGCCCTGCGCCGCGCCGGGATGCTCTCTCCCAGCGGGCGCTGCCACAGCTTCGACAACGCAGCGGACGGCTATGTCCGTGGCGAAGGTGTCGCCGTCGTCGTGCTGCGCCGCACTGACTTCGCCATCCGCGCCGGCAATCCACTGCGTGCCCTGATCGCCGGCAGCGCCTGCAACCAGGACGGCCGCAGCTTCGGGCTGACCGCGCCCAACGGCAGCGCCCAGCGCGATGTGATCCACGCCGCGCTGAAGGCGGCCGGCGTCGCCCCGGCCGAGGTCCAGTACGTCGAAGCCCACGGTACCGGCACGGCGCTCGGCGATCCGATGGAATGGGAAGCCTTGGCTAGCGTGCTCAGCACCGGCCGGGCGAACACCTCACCCTGTACGGTCGGTTCGATCAAGGCCAATATTGGCCACCTCGAAGCCGCCGCCGGGCTGGCTGGCCTGATCAAGACCGTCCTCTGTTTGCAGCACGACCGCATCGTGCCGCTGGCCGGCTTCGCGCAAGCCAATCCGCGCCTGGCCGAGACCGCGGCGCTGGCCCTCGACCGCCCGGCCGACGGCCAGCCGCTGACGGTAGCCGCCGTAACCTCGATGGGTTTCGGCGGCACCAACGTCCATGTCGTTCTCAAACGCGCGCCGCAACCGCTGGCGCCCTCCGCCGAACAGCTCGATGCCTGGCCGCTGCCCCTGGCCGCCGAAAGCGCCAGCGCGCTGGCTGCGCTCGCCGCCCAACTGGCGCCCCGCCTCGGCGACCACGCCAGCCTCACCCGCTACAGCCGCCTGGCCGGCAATGGGCGTTCGCGGCTGGCCCACCGCGCCGTGTTGATTGCCAGCGAGGCCGGGCAGGCTCGTCAGAGTCTCGATGCCCTCGCGACCGGCCAGAATTCGGCTTCCAATCGGGCCGGCCTGCTGACCGGCATCGCCCGCTCCAGCGAGACTCCGCGCATCGCGCTGGTCTTCGCCGGCCAGGGTGCCCAGCGCCGGGCGATGGGGGCCGCGCTCTATCGCAACAGCAGCGCTTTCCGGCACGCCTTCGATGCCGCCGCCAGCGCCTTCCTGGCCAACGGCTGCGACGTTGCCGGCTGGCTGCTCGGCGAGGCCGCGCTCGACGAGCACAGCCTGAGTCGCACCTGCCACGCCCAGCCCGCGCTCTTCGCCTTCGGCTACGCCGCCGCCTGTGCGCTGAAGGCATGGGGCGTTGCTGCCCAGGGGCTGATCGGACACAGCCTCGGCGAATACGTCGCCGCCTGCGTTGCCGGCAGCCTGTCGCTGGCTGAAGCCTGCGCGCTGGTCGCCGCCCGTGCCGAGCTGATGAAGCGCTGCCCGGGTGGTGCCATGGCGGCCATCGCCGGCGATCCGGCCAGCATCGAGCGCTGGCTGGCCAACACCGGCAGCGCCGTCGAGGTCGCTGCCTACAACGCATCTGGCGTCATCACGGTAAGCGGCAGGGCCGAAGCGCTGGCCACGGCCCTAACGAGTGCCAGCGAGGCCGGGCTGGCGGCAATGCCACTGGCCGTCGAGACGGCTTTCCATTCGGTGCTGATGGAGCCGGTGCTCGACGAATTCCGCAGCCTCTGCCAGCGCGTCGACTGGCAGCCACCAACGCGGCGCCTTTACTCGAATCTCACCGGCGGCACGCTTGAACGCCCGGATGCCGACTACTGGGTGCAGCATCTGCGCCAGCCGGTGCGCTTCGCCGACTGCATCGATGCGGCGCTGGCCGACGGCATCGACCTTTTTGTTGAAATCGCCGCCCAGCCGACGCTGGCCTCGCTGATCCGCCGCCAGGCCCGGGGCATCCGCGTCATCACGCTGGGCGCCGGTACGCCGGGCAGCGACGAATGGAGTGACGCACTACGCCTGCTCGGCCAACTGTATTGCGCCGGCGCGCCGGTCGACTGGTCTGCCCTGGTCGGTCGCGAAACCGACGCCACCGCTGCCCTGCCGCCCTACCCCTTTGACCTGACCCCGCACTGGCTGCCCCAGCCCGAGAGTTCCACCATGACCGCCGACCACCACGCCGCCATCGCCCCGCCAGCCGCCAACGCGCTAAGCTGGTTGCGCGACAACCTCGCCGATCTGCTGCATACCACGCCGGCAGCGCTTGACCCGGCCCGCAGCTTCCTTGAACTGGGGGCCGATTCGCTGGTGATGACCGAACTGCTCGGCCGCCTGCAGCAAGTTTTCGGCATCGAAGTCGAGCTGGCCAGTTTGTTCGAAGGCCTGGAATCGCCCGCCAAGCTCGCGGCCCGGATGGGAAGTGCGCCAGGCAGCATCGAAGCTGGGCGTTTGCCAGCTGCTTTGCCGGCTGCCAGTGCCGCGGTCGTTGTCCCCACCTCTGCTGACGCCATGCCGCAGATCGCCGAAGACCTGCGCCGGCAACTGGCAACGCTGCTGCGCACGCCGGCTGCCACACTGGCCACCGATCGCAGCCTGCTGGAACTGGGCGCCGACTCGCTGGTTCTCACCGAACTGCTGCGCCTGTCCGACGAACGCTACGGTGCCGCCCCTGGCATGGCCGAGCTGTTTGGCGACTTGAATACGCTGGACGCACTGGCTGGCTGGCTGGCCCGGCATGGCAACCTGTCCATTGAGCTGGCGCTAGGCGCCGCCCCGGCGTCGCCCACCATCAAGGCGCCGGTTGCACCGGCGCAATCCGTCGCCCAGCTGGAGCGCATCGGTATTCCGCTCGCCTCGCAAGTCGACCGCCTGAACGCCGCGCTGCCAACCGCGTCGAGCGGCGCCAGCGATGGATTGCAGCACCTGCTCGCCAAGCAGCTCGACACCCTGCGCGACGTGATGAGCCTGCAGATCGCCAGTCTGGCCGGCACCGCTCCACCGGCCCAGCCGGCCGTTCAAGCTGCCGCCAGCCCCCTGCCGCTGCCGGTCGCCGCGCCACTCGCCACCACGCGCCTGGCGCCGCCAGCCCCGGCCGGCAAGCAGGCCGGTTCGCTGAGCCCAGCCCAGCAGGCCCACATCGACCAGCTGGCCGGCGACTACGTGGCTCGCACCGGCGGTTCGCGGCGCTATGCCGAAACCCATCGCCAGGTTTTTGCCGACTACCGCAGCTCGCTCGGCTTCCGTGCCGCCACCAAGGAACTGATCTACCCGCTGGTGGTGGAAAGCGCCCAGGGCAGCCATCTGACCGACATCGACGGCCATGACTACATCGACCTGACCATGGCCTTCGGTTCCTCGCTGTTCGGCCACAATCCGCCGCTGGTCATCGATGCACTGCGCGACCAATTGACGCGCGGCATCCAGGTCGGCCCAAAATCGCCGCTCTCCGGCCGCGCCGCGGCGCTGGTCGCCGAATTGACCGGCTGCGAGCGAGTTGCCTTCGCCAATTCCGGCACCGAAGCGGTAATGACCGCGCTGCGGCTGGCCCGCGCCGTCACCGGCCGCAACCGCGTTGTTCGCTTCACCGGCGCCTACCACGGTCATTCCGACGGCACGCTGGTCAAGGCCGGCCCCGATGGCAACGGGGCGCCCGGCGCCCCCGGCGTGCCGGCAGGCGTCGCCCGCGAAACCACGGTACTGGAATGGGGTAGCGAGCAGGCCTTGGCCCAGGTCCGCCAGATGGCCGGCGAAGTCGCCGCCATCGTCGTCGAGCCGGTGCAGAGCCGCCGCCCCGGCTTCCGGCCCCAAGCTTTCCTCCAGCAACTGCGCGAAATCGCCGATACCGCCGGCTGCGCGCTGCTGTTCGACGAAATCATCACCGGTTTCCGCCTCGCCGCCGGCGGTGCCCAGGCCTGGTATGGCGTGCGCGCCGACCTGGCCACCTACGGCAAGGTGGCCGGCGGCGGCATGCCAATCGGCATCATCGCCGGCCGCAGCCGTTTCATGGATGCCATCGATGGCGGCGCCTGGCGCTATGGCGACGACTCCGCCCCGCGTCAGCCGCATACCTTCTTCGCCGGCACCTTCAGCGCCCATCCGCTGACCATGGCGGCGACGACGGCCACGCTGGAACGCATCAAGGCCGAAGGCGAAAACCTCTATGCCCGACTGGAAGCCACCACCGGCGACATGGCCGGGCGCTTGAACGCCTGGTTTGCCGAACACGACTTCCCGATCCGCATCGATCACGCCGGCTCGCTGTTCCGCTTCGTTTTCTTCAACAATTTCAGCGTCGAATTTCAGCCGATCGAAGCCAATCTTTTCTTCTATCACATGACGCTACGCGGCGTGTATATCTGGGAAGGTCACACCTGCTTCCTGTCCACTGCCCACAGCGCGGCCGATGTCGAATGTATCGTCCAGACCGCCATTGAGGCTGCCTGTGCGCTGGCCGCTGGCGGCTTCTTCCCCGGCGCCCGCCCGCCCACGTCCGCCCTCGCTGCAATCGCCCCGGCCACCTTGCCGGCAGCCGTGGCAAACAACGCCATCGCCGCCGCCATCCAGGCGCTCAATGAAGCGGCACTCGCCGCCTTCGCCGGTGCCCTGGTCCGCCTGGGCTGGAGCGGGCGCAGCGCACCCGGCGGCAACTCGCTGCTGGCCGCTCTCGGCGTGACCAAACAACATGCTTCGCTGCTCGGCCGCATGCTCGAACAGCTCAGCCTGAGCGGCGCACTGACCGAACAGGACGGCCACCTGCAGGCGGTGACGCCGCTCGACGCCCTGGCTGCCGGTCTCGATGCCCGGCTGGCCGCCCTGCCCGCTGCTGCCGGCAAGGAAATCGCTGCCCTGATGACACGCTGCGCCGGAGAACTCCCCGCTGTGCTGACCGGCAAACGGGACGCCGTCGAAGTTCTCTTCCAGTCCGAAGCATTCGCCTGGCTGACCCGCCTCTACACCAGCGCCCCGGGTGCCGACGTGGCGATCGACCGGCTGATCGATGCGATCAGCACCCATGGCACCGCTGACACGCCGTTGAGGATCATCGAAGTCGGTGCCGGCACCGGCGCCATCGCCCGCCGCCTGTTGCAGCGGATCGGGGCGCGCCCGCTGGAGTACTGGTTCACCGATATTTCACCCGCTTTCCTGGCTCGTGCCGAGCGCGAACTGGCCGACCCCCGTTTGCGCTATTTCCGGTTTGACGCTGAGCACAGTCCGCTGTCGCAGAATATCCCGACCCATCATTTCGACCTGGTGATCGCCTCCAACGTCGTCCATGCCACGCGGCATCTCGGCCAGACGCTGGCCAACCTCAACCAGTTGCTGCTCGACGACGGCGCCATCCTGCTCCACGAATGCACCGAAGCGCACGCCTGGCTCGACCTGATTTTCGGCATTACCGATGGCTGGTGGCAGCGCGAGGACCACGACCTGCGTCCCAACCACCCGCTACTCACTACCGCCGCCTGGCAGGCCGCGCTCAATGCCGCCGGTTTCCAGGGCGCCGAGCCGCTGGTCGTTTCCGGTGGCCAGGCGGTGTTCCATGCCCAGCCGGCCCGCGTGCTGCGCTTGCCGATGTCGGCGGCGCAACGGCAGATCCTGGTGCACCTTGAAACCAGCGACGACATCGCACCAGCCTACAACGAGGCCATGCTCTGCGGCATCCGCGGCCAGTTGAACAAGGATGCGCTAACCAGCGCCTGGGCCCATGTGCTGAGCCGCCATCCGACACTGCGTGCCCACGTCGCGGTCGACTGCAGCAGTTTCGAAGTCGCACCAGAACGGCCGGGCGCGCTGGAAACGGTCGATTTCTCGACGCTCGGTGAGCAGGCCGGCCAGCGCGCCCTTGACTGGATCAGCGTGCGCCAGCGTAGCGCCTTCGATCCCCTGCAGGGTCCGCTGCTCGATGCCTGGCTGTTGAAATTGGCCGACGACGAGCACTGGCTGTTCGTCATCGCCCATCACCTGATCGTCGACGGTCTCTCCTACGGCCGCCTGCTCGACGAGGTATGGGCCAGCTACGCGGCACGGCTGGCGGGTAGCGCCCCGGCCCTGCGCCCGGTGTTGCCGGCCGCCACCGCCTGCGCCCGGCTCGACGCCATCGACGAAGTGGCCGCCATCTGGTGGCGCCGCCGGCTGGCCGAACTGCCGCCGGCCGCCGAGTTGCCGATCGACAAGAAACGCCCGGTCGTCCAGCGCTTCGAAGCCGAACGGACCAGTCTGATCCTGCCGGCCGACCAACTGGCGGCCGTCCGCGCCCTCGGCGCCAAGGCCGGGGCGACGCCCTTCATGACGCTGAACGCCGTCTGGCGCGTGCTGCTCTCCCGGCTGTGCGGCACCCGCCGGCTGGGGATTGGCGTACCGGTCTCGGTCCATCCGGAATCGGCCCGCGAATCCTATGTCGGCTTCGCGGTAAACATCCTGCCCCTGTGTACGCCGATCTTCCCCGGCCAGAACTTCCTCGAACTGTTGCGCGAAGTACGCAGCGAAATCACCGCTGCGCTCGAGCACAAGGGTCTGCCTTTCGCCGAAATGGTCAAAATGGCCGGCGGCGAGCGCGACCCGGCCCGCCCGGCACTGGTCCAGGTACTCTTCAACTGCGAAGCCCACGATCAGTGGCAGGCTGCCAATGTCGAAGTGCGCACCCTGGTGCCGCCGGCCACTCATACCAAGTACGAGCTGACGCTGGACGTGCTGATCGGCAAGGATGGCCTGGAACTGGTTCTCACCTATGCCAGCGCACTCTTCAAGGGCGCCACGGCACGCAAGCTGCTGGCCCGCTACGCCGCCCTGCTCGAACGGCTGTGCAGCACTCCGGAAGCGCCGCTGGCCAATGTCGACATCCTGCTCGAAGCCGAACAGCAGCAGTTGGGCCTCAACCCGCCGGTTCCCATGCTCGAGAGCTGCCTGCACGAGCTGTTCGAAGCCCAGGCGGCGCACACCCCGGACGCCGTCGCCATCCGCCGCGATACCGAGCAATTGACCTTCCGCGAACTGGACAGTCGCGCCAACCGCCTGGCCCACGTCCTACTGGCCCATGGCATCCATCGCGAAGACCGTGTCGCCGTCTGTCTGCCGCGCAGCCTCGACCTGCCGGTTGCGCTGCTCGCCGTGCAGAAGGCCGGCGCCGCCTATGTGCCGATCGACCCGACCTACCCGGAAGAGCACCAGCGCACCATCCTCGAGCATTCCGGCGCCCGCCTGCTGCTGGTCGCCGAGGCCGGCGCTGCCGCATGCTTCCCGCAACAGGCCGTGCTGGCCCTGGCCGATGCCGAGGGCGATCTCGCCGCTGCCTCGCCGCAGCCACCGAAAGTTGCTGTCTCACCGCAGCAGCTGGCTTATGTGATCTTCACCTCCGGCTCGACCGGCGTGCCCAAGGGCGTCGCCATCGAGCACCGCACCGTCTGCAGCTTCCTGGCCTGGGCGGCGGCGGAATTCCCGCACGATGAGCGAGCCGGCGTCCTGGCGTCGACCTCGGTCTGCTTCGACCTCTCGGTCTTCGAACTCTTTCTGCCGCTGACCCACGGCGGCCGCGTCATCCTGGTGGACAACGTGCTGGCCCTGGCCCAGTCCGAGTCGGGCGCCGACATCACGCTGGTCAACACCGTGCCCTCGGCGATGGCTGAACTGGCCCGCGCCCAGGCCCTGCCGCCCAACGTCCGCGTCATCAACCTGGCTGGCGAGGCGCTGCCTGAGCCGCTGGTCGCCAAAATCCGCGAAACCTGGCCGCGTCTCGCCGTCTGCAATCTCTACGGCCCGACCGAGGACACCACTTATTCGACCTGGCTGCGCATGTCGCCGGGCGAGAAGGTCGATGTCACCATCGGCCGGCCGCTACCGGGCACCCGGCTCTATCTGCTTGATGACGAACTGCTGCCGGTGCCTCCCGGTTCCCAGGGCGAAATCTGGCTGGCTGGCAACGGCCTGGCGCGCGGCTACCTGGAGCGCCCCGGCATGACGGCCGAGCGTTTCCTGCCCGATCCGCACGCCCCGATGCCGGGCGCCCGCATGTACCGGACCGGCGATCTCGGCCGGCTGCGCAAGGATGGCACCGTCGAATATATGGGCCGGCGCGACGATCAGGTGAAAATCCGTGGCCACCGCATCGAACTGGGCGCCATCGACAGCGTTCTGCGCAAGACCGAGAGCGTCACCGGCGGCGCCGTGATCGCCCACGGCGAACCGCTGAAGCTGGCTGCCTTTTACACCGCGAACCGGGCTGCCAGCGACACTGAACGCCTGGAAGCCGATATTCGGCTGCAACTGGCCTCCCGGCTGCCGCGCTACATGATGCCGGCCAGTTTTGAGCGACTAAGCGAACTGCCGCTCACCCCGAACGGCAAGATCGACCGCAAGGTTCTGCGCGAAATGGCCGGCTGCTGCAAATCCGCTACCCCGGCCGGGCAGCGCGAGCCGCGCAGCGAAATCGAGGCCGAACTGCGCCAGCGCTATGCCGAGGTGCTCGGCCGGGCGCCGGAAAGCATCGGCATCGACGACGACTTCTTCTCGCTGGGCGGCCACTCGCTGCTGGCGACCCGGCTGCTCTTCGATCTGAACAGTGCCTGGCAGGTCGAACTGCGCCTGGCCGACCTGATGCGTGGCCCGAGCGTCGCCGAACTGGCTGAGAGACTGGTTTCGACGCTGGCTGCCGAAGTCAGCGACCTGGCCTCGCTGGTCGATGAAATCAGCCAGGACACCCCGCCTGCCCGTCCCTTTTCCGCCGACTAAGCACCCGAAAAGTCCACCATGACTGCCCTCGCCCAAATTCGTAACCTCAGCCCGGCCCAGCGCGACGCGCTGGTCGCCCGCCTGCGCAGCCGCCAACAGCAAAATGCCTCGGCCGGCCAGGGCATTCCGCAGATCGAGCCCGATCCGGCCCGCCGCCGCGATGCCTTTCCGCTGACCGACATCCAGCAGGCTTACTGGGTCGGCCGCCAGGCCGGTTTCGAAATGGGCAACATCGCCGCCCACGGCTATCTTGAAATCGAGGCCCGCGACATCGACCTGCCGCGACTGGAAGACGCCTTCAACCAGCTCATCGCCCGCCACGACATGCTGCGCGCCGTGATCCAGGCGGATGGCCAGCAGCGCATCCTGGCCGATGTCCCCTACTACCGCTTCGCCACCACCAACCTGCGCCAGCTGGACGAGGCCGAGCGCACCGCCCAACTGGCGGCCCTGCGCGAGCAGCTCTCGCACCAGGTGCTGCCCACCGAATTATGGCCGCTGTTCGACATCCGGGTCAGCCTGCTGCCCGACAACGGCATCCGCCTGCACCTGTCGCTCGACGTGCTGATTTTCGACGCCCACAGCTTCGACAACGTGATCAGTCCGGAATGGCAGCGTCTCTACGCGCAGCCCGAGCATCCGCTGGCGCCGCTCGAATTCTCCTTTGCCGACTATGTCGCCGGCCTGCAGGCGCTTGAAGCCAGCGACAGCTTCCAGAAATCGCTGGCCTACTGGCGCCAGCGGCTGGACAGCCTGCCGCCCGGCCCGGAGTTTCCGCTGGCCAAAAACCCGGAAGCGATCAAAAAACCGCATTTCGCCCACCGCAGCCTGCGCCTGCCACGCCTGCAGTGGGAGGCCCTGCGCCGTACCGGCAGCGCCCACCGCATCACGCCGGCGGCGCTGCTGCTGTCGGCCTATGCGCTGACCGTCGGCCGCTGGTCGCAGTCGCCGCATTTCACGCTGAACCTGACACTGTTCAACCGCCAGCCCTTCCACCCCGAAGTCAATCATCTGGTCGGCGACTTCACCTCGGTAACACTGCTCGAAATCGACCTGCGCAACTTCAGGAGCTTTGGCGAAATGGCCCACGCCATCCAGAGCCAGCTGTGGGAAGACATGGATCACCGCGCTGTCAGCGGTGTCCGCGTACTGCGCGAAATCACCGAACATCGGCGCGGCACGCAGGCAATGACGGTACCAGTGGTGTTCACCGGCGCCCTGTCCAACGATGCGGCCGGCGAAGCACCGGCCGCGATGAGCTGGCTGGGCAAGCCCGGCTATGTCGTCACCCAGACGCCACAGGTCTGGCTCGACTGCCAGGCGGTCGAGGATGGCGGCGATCTGGTTCTCGACTGGGATAGCGTCGACGAGCTGTTCGAACCCGGCTTCATCGACGCCATGTTCGCCGGCTTCGGCAAGCTGGTGAACAAGCTGGCCAATGACCCGGACAGCTGGGCACGTCCCCGCCTGAACATCCTGCCCGACAGCCAGCTGGCGATGATGGCGGCGGTCAACCAGACCGCAGCACCGATTCCGGCCGGCCTGCTGCACGCGCCGCTGCTCGCCCGCTGCCACATGACACCGGACCGCCTGGCGGTGGCCGACGGCCGGCGTCAGCTGAGCTTCGGCCAGCTCTACCGCGAATCCAACGCGCTGGCCCATGCCATTCTGGCCGCCGGCCTGCCACGCAGTTCGCTGATCGGCGTCATGCTGCCGAAGTCGGCAAGCCAGGTGGTCGCCGTGCTCGGCATCCTGGAATCCGGCAACGCCTACCTGCCGATCGAACCCAGCCTGCCGCTCGATCGCATCGTCGAAATCCTCCGCCTCTCCGGTGCTGCCGCGGTAGTTACCAACGCCGCGACGCTGGTCGAGCGGCCGCTGCCCGAGACGGCTCGCCACTTTTCGCTAGACGCCATCGAAGCTCCGGCGCCACGTCCGCTGCCGACGCTGGCCGGGCCGCGCGACCTGGCCTACGTGATCTACACCTCCGGCTCCACCGGCACTCCGAAAGGCGTCGCCATTGACCATCGCGGCGCCCTCAACACCTGCATCGACTGCAACCAGCGTTTCGCCATCGACGAGAACGACCGCGTGCTCGGCCTCTCGGCGCTGAATTTCGATCTGTCGGTGTGGGACATCTTCGGTGTCATCGGCGCCGGCGGCGCGCTGATCCTGCCCGACTACGAGCGGGCCCGCGAACCGGCGCACTGGGCCGAATGCATGGCCACCCACGGCGTCACGGTCTGGAACACCGTGCCGGCACTGCTCGACCTCTACGTCAGCTACCGCCGCGAAGTCGCCCGCGACTGCGACACGACGCTGCGCCTGGCAATGATGAGCGGTGACTGGATTCCGCTGACGCTGCCCGGCCAGATCCGCGCCACCTGCCCGCAAGCTGCGATCTTCAGTCTGGGCGGCGCCACCGAGGCCTCGATCTGGTCCATCCTGCACCCGATCGACGAGGTGAACCCGGCCTGGCACTCCATCCCCTACGGCCGGCCGATGCTCAACCAGACTTTCCATGTCCGCGACGACCGCCTCGACCACTGTCCGGTCGGCGTGCCCGGCGAGCTTTGCATCGGAGGCATTGGCGTTGCCATGGGCTACTGGCAGGACGAGGCGCGCACCGCCGCCCAGTTCGTTTTCTGCCCGCACACCGGCGAGCGCCTGTACCGCACCGGTGACCTCGGTCGCTGGCTGCCCGACGGCAATCTCGAAATCCTCGGCCGCCTCGACTTCCAGGTCAAGATCAACGGCTACCGCGTCGAACTCGGTGAAATCGAGGCCGCCATGGCCGCCTGCAAGGGCGTGCTGACCGGCGTTGCCCAAGTCGTCGGCGGCGCCGGTCAGGCCAAGCAACTGATCGGCTATTACGTGCGCGACAACAGCGACGCCGATGCCGAAAACCGCAAGCTGCAGGCCCGCCTCAACCGCGACGGCATCCGCCGGCTGGCGGCGCCGCTGCTGCAACTGCCGGGCGCTGAGGTCAGCAACCCGGCCCGGCGCTCGGTACGCCACTTCCTGTCTGACGAAGTCAGCCAGCAAGCCCTGGCCGCCATGCTGGCGCCGCTGCGCCTCGCCGACGTCAACGGCATCGCCCGCTACCGCTACGCCTCGGGCGGCGGTTTCTATCCCGTGCAGCTCTACGTCCAGGTCGCGCCCGACCGCGTCAAGGGCCTGGCCGGCGGCCTCTATTACTTCCATCCCGGCGAGAACGCGCTGCAGCTGGTCGACGCTACCCGCACACTGTCGCCCGAGTGGTTCCCGCGCGTCAATCGGCCAGTGATCGACGCCGCAGCTTTTTGCCTATTCCTGGTCGGCTCACGCCAGGCCATCGAGCCACATTATGGCGCCGCCGCAGCGCCCGTGCTGTGCATGCTGGAAGCCGGCGCAATGACCCAGTTGCTGGAGGACAGCGCCGCTGCCGCCGGCCTGGGCACCGTCCAGCTGGGCGGCTTCCGGGCCGACAAGGCGGGCGACTTCTTCGGCCTGGGCGATGACGCCCTCTACCTGCACATGCTGGTCGGCGGCATGCCCGGCGAAGAGCCGGCCGCCGCCCCGGGTTCGTCGGTAATCACCGACAACGTTTTCGAGGAAGGTCTGCGGGCCCATCTCGCCAGCCGGCTGGCCGACTACATGGTGCCCCGCCAATTCGTCCGCATCGAACATCTGCCACTGTCAGCCAACGGCAAGGTGGATCGCAAGGCGCTGCCCGAGCCGCGCGCCCGCCGCGCCATGCGCACGGTGGCGGCCGGCCAGCTGGAACAGGATCCGCTGGCCCAGGAAATCCGCAGTCTCTGGCAGGAAGTGCTGAAACTCGACCGGATCGCCCTCGACGACAATTTCTTCGACCTCGGCGGCACCTCGGTAGACATGATCCGCATCCACACCCGGCTGCAACCGCGGCTCGCCCAGCCGGTAACGCTGGTCGACATGTTCTTCAGCCATCCCACCATCGGCGACTTCGTCCGTGCCCAGAACACCGCCCAGCCTGCAACGCCGGCCGCCGAACAAGCCGAGCCGGCGCCCGAACTGCCGCGCAACCGCCGCGCCCGAAACCGCAATTCCACATCCACCGCTTCCCACTGAGGTTGAACATGAACAGCGCCAAGTCCTATTCCGGCCGTATCGCCATCATCGGCATGGCCGGCCGTTTCCCGGGTTCGTCGGATGTTGAGCATTTCTGGCAGCACCTGTGTGAAGGCCGCGACGCGCTACGCCAGTACAGCGCCGAGGAAGTGCGCGCCGGCATCGACCAGCACGACTACCTGACCATCCCCTATCTTGAACGTCAGGTCGGCAGCGGCAATTGGGTAGGTGCCGGTTACTACCTGGCCGACGCCGACAAGTTCGATGCCGGCTTCTTCGGCTACTCGCCCAACGAGGCCGAGCTGATCGACCCGCAGCAGCGCATCTTCCTGGAAGCGTCCTGGGCGGCGATGGAAGACGCCGGCTACGTGCCCGACGCCTATCCCGGCGCTGTCGGCACTTTCGGCGGCACCGGCCTGTCGCGCTATTTCCTGAACAATGTCTTCGCCAACCGCGAAATCATGTGTGCCTCGGAGCGCGACCTGATCGCCGGCATCGGCAACGAGCCGGACTACCTGACCAACCGGGTCGCCTACAAGCTGAACTTTACCGGCCCCTCAATCACCGTACAGACCGCCTGCTCGACATCTCTGGTCGCCATCCACCTCGCCTGCCAATCGCTGCGCGCCGGCGAATGCGATCTGGCGCTGGGCGGCGGTGCGATGGCCATCGTGCCCAACGGCATCGGCTACCAGTACCAGGAAGGCAGCATGAACTCGGGCGACGGCCGCATCCGCGCTTTCGATGCCGAAGCCTCAGGTACTGTCTTTTCGGAAGGCGGCGTCGGGGTCATCGTGCTCAAGCGCCTCGAAGACGCCGAGGCCGACGGCGACAACATCTACGCCGTGATCCGCGGCTCGGCGGTAACCAACGACGGCAATCACAAGGCCGGCTACACCGCGCCGGGCATCGACGGCCAGGTGGACGTCATCACCCGCGCCCTGCGCGCCGCCAACACCCATGCCAGCGAAATTACCTATGTCGAGGCCCATGGCACCGGCACCTCGCTGGGCGACCCCATCGAGCTGACGGCGCTGACCCGCGCTTTCCGCAACCACACCGACCGCCGCCAATATTGCGCCATCGGCTCGGTCAAGACCAATGTCGGCCACCTGGCGCCGGCCGCTGGCGTCGCCTCGGTGATCAAGGCGGCGCTCGCCGCCCACCACGGCATGCTGCCGCCCAGCCTGCACTACAAGCAACCCAATCCGCGCATCGATTTCGCCGACAGCCCGTTCGCCGTCAATACCGAGCTGACCCGCTGGATTCCGCCCGAATCAGGCCGTCGCGTCGCCTCTGTCAGTTCCTTCGGCATCGGCGGCACCAACGCCCACCTGATCCTCGAAGAGCCGCCGGAGCTGATCGCCACGCAATCGGAGCGCCACCTGCGCACCATCCAGCTTTCGGCCAAGACGCCGGGCGCGCTGGCCCGCAGCGCCGAACAGCTGGCCGCCTATCTCGAACGCCACCCGGAAACCGATCTCGACGACGTCGCGCTGACGCTGCAGGAAGGCCGCCGCGCCTTCGACCTGCGTGCTGCGATCGCCTGCGAGGAGCGCGAGGAACTGCTCAAGGCGCTCACCGAACTGGCCACCAATCCGCCCAAGCAGGCCGCCCTGCCGGCCAGCGGCAAGCTGGCCCTGTTGTTCACCGGCCAGGGCTCCCAGCATGCCGGCATGGCTGCCGCACTGCACGAACACTGTGCGATCTTCCGCGAGGTGATGGACACCTGCTGCGAACTGCTCGCCGGCCACCTCGAACTCGACCTCAGGCGTTTGCTGCTGGCCGCTCCCGACGACCAGGCCGCCCAGGATAGTCTGCGTGAAACGCGCTACGCCCAGCCGGCCCTGTTCGTAGTCGAATACGCACTGGCCCAGCAGTTGCTGGCCTACCAGATCCAGCCGGCGGCGATGATCGGCCACAGTCTCGGCGAATACGTCGCGGCGACACTGGCCGGCGTTTTCGAGCTGGAAGACGCACTCGCCCTGGTCGCCCTGCGCGGCCAGCTGATGCAGGCGATGGAGCCGGGCGCCATGCTCTCCATTCCGCTCGACGGTAACGGCGTCGCCCAGTGGCTGTCCGACGAGATCAATCTGGCGGCCATCAACAGCCCGCGCGCCAGCGTCGTCGCCGGCAGCCACGCCGCCATCGACGCCCTGGCCACCCGCCTCGAAGCCGAAGGCGTCGGCTGCCGCAAGCTGCAGACCTCGCATGCCTTCCACTCCTGGATGATGAAGCCGCTGGCCGAACAATTCCGCGCCGCCGTCGCCGCCGTGCCGCGCCGGGCGCCGACCGCCCGCGTTGTCTCCAACCTGACCGGTGACTGGCTGAGCGAAGCCCAGGCCATCGACCCCAATTACTGGGTCCAGCACCTGCTTTCACCAGTGCGCTTCCAGGCCTGCCTGGAAACCCTGCTCAACGACGGCTACACCTTCCTCGTCGAAGCCGGGCCGGGCGGCGTGCTCAGCGCCTTCGCCCGCCACCTGCTGGCCAACCCGAACGGCCGGCCACGCGCCCAGGCGGTGCCAATGATGCCGCACCCGACCGAAGCCCAGCGTGGCGATGCCTACCTGCGTCAGGGTCTGGGCAACCTGTGGGCAGCCGGCTATGCGCTTGATTTCGCCATCGTCGAAGCCGACAACGTCGGCCGCCGCATCCCGCTGCCGGCCTATCCTTTCGCCCGCGAACGCCATTGGCTGGATGCCCCAAAAGCCCCGGCCGGCCTGGAATCCGAAGCTGGCCTGAAGCGTAGTGAAGACCTCAGCGACTGGTTCAACAGCACCTCCTGGCGCCGCCAGCCCTGGCTACACCAGCAACCGCGGGTCGAAGGCGGCCTCGTGCTGATCCTCGGCAACGACAGCCCAACCGGCCATGTGCTCGGTGTCGCCCTCTGCGAGGCGCTGGTCACCCTCGGTGCTCGCGTCGCCCGCGTCCAGCCCGGCGTCGCCTTTGCCGACCAGGGCGAAGGACGCTACGCACTGGCCCTCGGCGACGCCGGCCAGTGGGAACAACTGCTCGCCCACACCGGCCGCCCGCAGGCCGTCATCCACACGCTGTTGCTCGATACCACCGGCGGCGACACGCTGGACAACGCGGCACTCACCCGCCAGTTCGCCTTCGACGCGCTGCTGGCGCTGACCCAGGCGCTGGCCGACGAAGCCGCCGACGAGCGCGTCGCGCTGCTGACGCTGGGCAGCGAAATGTTCGACGTTGTGCCCGGCGAGACCATCGACGCCGTCAAGGCCAGCGCCATCGGCCCGCATCTGGCTATCGGCCACGAATATCGCAAGCTGGTCAGCCGCGTACTCGATGTACCGACCAGTGCCGCCGAACTGCCCAACAACCTGGCCCGCATCACGCTCGACGAACTGGCCCGACTGCAGGCCGAAGCCCACGCCCCGCTGGTACTCGGCGACAAGTGCGTCGCCTGGCGCCACGGCTCGCGCTGGCTGGGCCACGTCGAAACGGTACCGGTCACCAAGCCGGCCATCCCGGTTGACCTCGCCGCCCTCGACGGCGCCATCATCATCACTGGCGGCCTCGGTGGCATCGGCCTCTCCTTCGCCGAAACGCTGGTCCGCCATGGCGCCCGCCAGCTCGTGCTGGTCGGCCGCTCACCGCTGCCGGCGCCTGAAGAATGGGCCGCCTGGCTGGCCGAGCATGGCCCGGCCGACGCCACCTCGGGCCGCATCGCCGCCGTTCGCAAGCTGATCGCCATGGGTGCCGAAGTCGAGGCGGAAGCCTGCGACATCACCCAAGCCGACACCGTTATTGCCATGGTCGAGCGCGTCCGCGTTCGTTTTGGCCGCGTGGCCGGCGCCATCCACGCTGCCGGCGTTGCCGGTTCCGGCGTCATGGCGATGAAGACGCTCGAAGCGGCGAATGCCGTGCTCGATCCCAAGATCGTCGGCGCGCTGGCGCTGGAACGGGCGCTGGAAGGCGAAAACCTGAGCTTTTTCGTGCTCGTATCCTCCCTGTTTGCGGTAATCGGCGGCACCGGCCAGGTCGACTACTGCGCCGCCAACAACTTCCTCGATGCTTTCGCCCGCCGCCGCGCCGCCCGCGGCCTGCACACCGTGTCGCTGGCCTACGGCGGCTGGCGCGAAGTCGGCATGGCGGTGGCCATGGGCCACACCGGCGCCGCCAAGACGCCAGCCCTGCCGGCCGGGCGCAGCGAAAGCCACCCCTTCCTGTTCAGCCGTGAGCCGGACGGTGCCGCTACCCGCTTCACCACCCACCTGCGCGTCGAAGACCACTGGGCGCTGAGCGACCACCGCATCAACGGCGTGCCGGTGATGCCCGGTACCGGCCTGATCGAGATGCTGCGTGCCGCATGGCAGGCGCTGACCGGCCAGGCGACTTGTACGCTGGGTAATGTCTTCTTCTACCGGCCGCTGTTCGTGCCGGAAAACGAAATGATCGAAGTGCGCCTGACGCTGACCCCGACCGGCGATGCCCATGATGTCGAAATCGTCACCGAGCAGGGACCGGTGCTGGTCGCCGATGTCCGGGCCACCAGCGGCGAAACCGCCATCATCGATGTCGCCGCGCTGAACGCCGCGTGCAATGGCGAGGTCGTCGAATTCGGCGGCCAGGCGGCGCTGATCGGCGAAGAGGGTTTCCTGAGCCTGGGCGAACGCTGGCAGGTCGTGCAGCGCCTGCATTTTGGCGAAAACCAGTTGCTCGGCGAGCTGGCGCTGCCGGCCCATTGCCGCGCCGATCTCGAACAGTTCGCCCTGCACCCGGCCCTGCTCGACATGGCTACCGGCCCGATCACCGGCCATCTGCTGATGCGCCTCGACCTCGGCCTGGATAGCGAATACCTGCCCTTCACCTACGGCCGCCTCGAGATCCACGGTGCGATGGAAGCCGAGCTGCTGACCCACGTCGTCTATCGCGGTATCGCCGAGGATCGCGACACCATCCATTTCGACATCCGCGTCATCACGCCGGATGGCCGACTGGTGGCCAGCGTCGAGGATTTCCGGCTGCGCCGCGTGCCGGCCGAAGCCTTCGCCGCCAAGGCCGCACCGCTGATCGGCGCCACCGACGACGGCTCGATTTCGCCGCAGGAAGGCTGCGAAGCCCTGCTCCGCGTGCTGGCCCTGGATGGCGCCGCACCGCACTGGGTGTTCAATCCGCATCCGCTGGAGACCATGCTGCGCCGCATGCGCGCCGAGCGCATTGCCGAAGCCACCCGTGGCGATGGCAAGAAGGCCAAACTGGTGCGCGAGGACGTGATCGTCGCTCCGCCGACGACGCCGGAAGAGGAAATCCTGGTCGCCATCATCGAAGAAGCGCTGGGCATCACGCCGGTCGGCATCCACGACAATTTCTTCGATCTCGGCATCGACTCGGTGATCGGCATCCAGATCGTCGCCCACGCCAAAAAACACGGTGTGATCCTCAAGCCCAACCAGTTGTTCGAGCACCAGACCGTCGCCGAACTAGCCGCCGTTGCCAGTCGTGCCGAGACGGCGCCGGTCGCCCCTGCCCCGGCTGCTGCCGTGGTTGATGACCTGGGCGGCGCCGACCTGTCGGATGTCCTCAACGCGCTGGGAGCCAGCTAAGCAGAAGCTCCCGGGAAAATCCCCGTAGGTCGGACAGGAGCCGATCTCCGCTGCAGCCCAGCCTACGGGATTACGCCTTTTCGCAAGCACAGCGTCAGCCAACGACCTTCCTCAAGCCCCCTCATGACCAAACCAGACATTCAGGCCATCCACCGCCTCACGCCCTTGCAGGAGGGCATGCTCTTTCACGCCTTGAGCGCCCCGCAGTCGGGCGTCTATGTCGAGCAGTTCGCCTGCCGCGCCCCGGGGGTCATCGAGTGTGCCGGCTGGGAGGCCGCCTGGAACCACGTGCTCGCCGCCTATCCGGTACTGCGCTCGGCCATTGCCTGGGAGGGACTGGAACAGCCGCTACAGGTAATGCTGCGCCAGACCCGGCTGGAAGTCCGCGAAATCGATGCCCGTGGCGACGACGATGCTGCCTTCGCTGCCCGGCTCGAAGCTCTGCAGCAAGAGCAGGCACGGCAGGGCTTCGACCTGCGCACTGCCCCGCTGCTGCGCCAGATCCTGCTGCAGCGGGCCGATGCCAGCGTCGTCTTCTGGTGCTATCACCACATCATTCTTGATGGCTGGTCGGCTTTCGTCGTCCTTGGCGAAGTCCTTGCCGCCTACATGAGCAGCCTGGCCGGCCAGGCCTGGCATCCGCGCGAAGCCGCCAGCTATGCCGATTACCTGGCCTGGCAGCAGGTCCAGGATGGCGCTGCGGCGGAAAACTACTGGCGCCCGCGCCTGGCCGGCTTTGCCGTGGCGACGACGCTCGGCCTGGTCGAACGGCACGACGGCGAAACCGTCAGCGATGCCGGTGCCACTGTCGTCGACCATCTCGGCGAGGCGCTGGCCGGGCCGTTGCGCGACTACGCCCGGGCCGCCCGGATCACCGTCGGCACCGTGCTGCAGGCCGCCTGGGCCTACACGTTGGCCATCTACAGCGGCGAAAATGACGTGGTGTTCGGCGTTACCGTCTCCGGTCGACCGCCGGAACTGCCCGGTACCGAGGCCATGGTCGGCCTGTTCATCAATACCGTACCCTGCCGCGTGCAGGTCGACCCGGCACAGACCGCCGGCGAGTTCGTCGCCGCCCTGCAACGCCAACTGCTCGCCCAGCGCGAATTCGAGCATGTCGCGCTGCCCCGCATCACCCAGTGGAGCGATGTGCCGCGCGGCCAGCCGCTGTTCGACTCGATGCTGGCCATCGAATCCTTTCCCTACAACGAGCAGGTGTCGCTGGCCGATGTCACGGTCTGGCAGCAGACCAATTTTCCGCTGGCACTGGTCGTCGACCCGGTCGGCGAGATGCGCGTCAAGGCCTTGTTCGATCCCCGCCGCCACGCCCCGGCCGCCATTGCCCGCCTGCTTGGCCATTTCGCCCAGGCTCTCCGGGCGCTGATCGAGCAGCCGACGGAACCGCTCGGCACGCTGTCGCTGCAACCGGCCGACGACGCCCGCCGCCAGGCCGGCTGGAACCACCTGCCGGCAGTCGGCGAAGCCGAAGTCGACATGGCGACGCTGTTCGCCCGCCAGGTCGCCCGCCGGCCGGAAGCCACCGCCGTCGTCGCCGGCGAGGAAAAAGTCAGCTACGCAGCGCTCGACCGCGCTTCCCGCCGCTATGCCGCACGCCTGCTGGCCACCGGCGTCCGCCCGGGCCAGACCGTTGCCTTCGCCTTCGAGCCAGGCGCCGACATGATTGCCGCGCTGATCGGCATCACCCGGCTGGGCTGCGCCTACGCGCCGCTCGACCCGAGACTGCCAACCCTGCGCCTGCACGAAATGCTGGCCGACCTCGCCATCCACCAGGTGATCTGCGGCACCGAATACGCTGCCCTGTTCGATTTGCCCGGCATCACCGTCCATCTGCCGGAAGCCTGGAGCGATAACGCGCCGATAGTTGAAGTCGAGCCCCCCGCCGCCCGCCACCTGCTCTACGTCATCCACACCTCCGGCTCCACCGGCAAGCCCAAGGCAGCCGGCGTCTATCACGACAGCTTCGTCCGCTTCATCCAGTGGTGGAACCGGGAACTGGCGCTGACCGAGGCCGACCGCTGCCTGCTGATCAACAAGATCACTTTCGATCTCGCCCAGAAATGTGTCTGGGGTGCGCTGACCACCGGCGGCGAACTGCATCTCGCCCCGACCCGCCATTTCGACCCGCTGGCCGCTCGCGAACTGACCCAGGCCCAAGCCGTCAGCTGGATCAACTGCACGCCGTCGATGGCCTACGCGCTGGCCGAAGTGGCCGAAGACCCCGCCGCCGCCTTCACCAGCCTGCGCCTGCTGCTGGTCGGTGGCGAACCGGTGGACAAGCGCCGTCTCGCCAACTGGCTGCTCGACGCAGCCTGCCATACCGAGCTGGTCAATACCTACGGGCCGACCGAGTGCACCGACCTCTGCAACACCCACCGCTTCAGCGGCGATGAGTTCATCGACCTGGCCCGGCCGGTGACCGTCGGCCGCGTACTGCCCGGCCTTGCCGTCCATGTCCTCGACCGCTTCGGCAACAAGCTGCCCTGCGGCGTCACCGGCGAGGTGGTGATTGCCGGCGGTTCGGTCGGCTGCGGCTACCTGAACAACGCGGCAATGAGCGCCGAGAAATTTTCGCCCGATCCGGAAGCGGGCCCCGGCGAGCGCCGCTACTACACCGGCGACCGTGGCTATTTCAACGAGGACGGCACGCTGATCGTTCGCGGCCGCACCGACTTCCAGGTCAAGCTGCGTGGCTACCGCATCGAACTCGACGCCATCGGCCATGAGTTGCGCGGCCACCCCGCCGTCCGCGACGCCTGCGCCGTGGTCAGCAGCGACGGCCAGCGACTGGTCGCCTATGTCGTCACCGACGCCGAGCAGCCGTGGACACCCGAACTGCAGGCCGCCTGCCGCGCCCATCTCGCCGCCCGCCTGCCGGACTACATGGTGCCGGCCATCTTCATGCCGCTGGCCGTGCTGCCGCTCAACGCCAACGGCAAGCTCGACCGCGCCGCGCTGCCCGAGCCGCAGGCCGGCGAGGCGGCAAGCGAGCGCGTCGCGCCGAGCACCGACAGCGAGCTGAAGCTGGCCGCAATCTGGGCCAGGATCCTCGGCCACGAGGATTTTGGCATCCACGACAACTTCTTCGAACTGGGCGGCCATTCGCTGTCCATCACCCAGGTCTATTCCAGGCTCAACAAGGTGTTTGGCGTCCGCATCCCGCTGGCGCTGCTGTTTGAGCAACCGACCATCGCCCAGCAGGCGGCGGCGCTCGATGTGGCGCTGGCCGCCGCCGGCGCCATGCCGGGCAGCGTCACGACACCGGCCACGCCGGAAATCGTGCCGCAGGAACGCCCGGCCCGCATTCCGCTCTCCTTCGCCCAGTCGCGGCTGTGGTTCCTGCACCAGTACGACCCGAGCAGCCTGGCCTATCACGTACCCAATGCCCTGCGCCTGCCCGGCGAGGTCGACCGCGCGGCATTGGCGGCGGCGCTGGCCTGGCTGCACGAGCGCCACGAGGCGCTGCGCACCAGCTTCCCGGAAGCCGATGGCATGGCCTGGCAGCACATCGCGGCGCCCGGGCCGGTGGCGCTGGCCTATGACGACCTGCGCGGCGATCCGGCGGCCGACGACAAGCTGGGCGAGATCGCCGGCCTTGAAGCGGCCGGCCTGTTCGACCTGCACAACGGCCCGGTCGCCCGCTACCACCTGGTGCAGTGCGACGATGAAGCAGTGCTGCTGATGACGCTACACCACATCGCCACCGACGGCTGGTCGATGGACCTTCTGGTCCGCGATCTTTCCGCCGCCTACGCGGCACTGGCCGCCGGCCGGCAACCGGCGGCGGCACCGCTGCCGGTGCAGTACGCCGACTACACGCTGTGGCAACAGGCAACGCTATCCGGCCAGCGCCTCGACGACGAAGTGGCTTTCTGGCGCGACGAACTGGCCGGCAGCAATGCCCAGATCGCGCTGCCCTACGACCACGCCCGGCCGCCGGTGCAAAGCGTTGCCGGCCGGCTGCACGTCACCCACATAGACGCCGATACGGCGGCCGCCATGCGCCAGTTCGGCCAGGCCGCCGGCGCCACCGAGTTCATGACCTGGCTGGCCCTCTACGACCTGTTGCTGCAGCGCTGGAGCGGCCAGGATGACTTCAACGTCGGCAGCCCCGTGGCCAACCGCACGCATGTCGAAATCGAGGAGCTGATCGGCTTCTTCGTCAATACGCTGGTGCTGCGCGCCCGCACACCGGCCACCGCCAGCTTCGAGCAACTTCTGCGCGACACCCGCGACACCGCCCACCGCGCTTTCGAGCATCCCGACCTGCCGTTCGAACTGCTGGTCGACCGCCTCAACCCGGAGCGCCACCCCGGCTACCAGCCTTTCTTCCAGGTCGGCTTCGCGCTGCAGCGCGCCTACGAGGACACCTCGCTGCTGGGCGGCGACGACTGGATCGCCCGCTTCGACCTGCAACTGATCATCTATTTCGAAGCCGATGGTTCGCTGCGCGCCCACTGGGAATATGCCAGCGCCCTGTTCGCGCCGGAAACCATTGCCCGGCTGGCCGAATCCTTCGCCGACCTGGCGCGTCAGGTGCTCGCCAACCCGTCCCGGCCGCTGGGCTGCTACGGGCTCCTGCCGCCAGCCGCTGCCATGCTGCTCGATGGCTGGAACGACACCGCCCGGCCACTACCGCCGCTCAACGTGCATCAACTGGTCGAAGCCCGGGTCCGTCTCGCGCCCGACGCCGTCGCGCTGATTGGCGGCGACGGCCGGACACTGAGCTACGCCCAACTCAACGAGCGCGCCAACCGCCTGGCCCACTATCTCCGAGACCAGGGCACCGGGCTGGAGCAACCGGTCGGTGTCTGCCTGGATCGCTGCCCGGAACTGATCGTCGCGCTGCTCGCCATCCTCAAGGCCGGTGGCGCCTACGTGCCGCTCGACCCGGCCTACCCGGCCGACCGCCTGGCTTTCATGCTCGATGACAGCGACGTCCGGCTGGTCATCACGCGCAGCGACCTGGGCAGCCTGTTGCCGGCCTCGGCCAAGCGCTTGAACGTCGATCTCGAACAGCAACTGATCGAACCAATGCTCGGTATCGACCCGGCTCCGCTTGCCTCGCCAGACAACCTTGCCTACATCCTCTACACCTCAGGCTCCACCGGCCAGCCCAAGGGCGTCATGGTCGAGCACCGCGCCATCGTCCGCCTGATCTGCGAAACCGGCTACGCCCGCTTCGCGGCCGACGAACGCTTCCTGCAATTCGCGCCGGTCGCCTTCGACGCCTCGACCTTCGAAATCTGGGGCAGCCTGTGCCACGGCGCAACCCTGGTCCAGGCACCGGCCGGCCTGCTGGCGCTCGACGAGCTGGCGGCACTGATCGAGCGCGAAAAGGTCACCACGGCCTGGCTGACCGCAGCCCTGTTCAACGCCATGGTCGATCACCACGGCCACGCGCTGCGCGGCCTGCGCCAGTTGCTGACCGGCGGCGACGTCATCTCGCTGGCCCATGCCACCCGAGCCATCGACCTGCTCGATAACGGCCGCTTGATCCACTGCTACGGCCCGACCGAAACCACCACTTTTGCCACCTGCCATACGGTAAGCCGCGCCGACATCGCCGCCGGGGTCATTCCCATCGGCCAGCCGATTGCCAACACCACTTGCCACGTGCTGAACCGCGCGCTGCAACCGCAACCGGTCGGCGTCGAGGGCGAGCTCTACATCGGTGGCGCCGGCGTCGCCCGCGGCTACCACCGCCAACCCGAGCTGACCGCCGAGCGCTTCATCGCCAATCCTTTCGACAAGGCTGGCGGCCGCCTCTATCGCAGCGGCGACCGCGTGCGCTGGCGGGCTGATGGCAGCCTCGAGTTCCTCGGCCGAGTCGATTTCCAGATCAAGTTGCGCGGCTATCGCATCGAACCCGGCGAAATCGAAGCTGCCCTGTGCCGCCACCCGGAGGTCAAGGAAGCACTGGTGTTGCTCGTCGGCAACGACGTCGACAAGCGCCTGGTCGCCTACTGCCTGAGCGACACGGCGCAGCCCGAAACCTTGGGTGAAGCGCTGCGCCAGCATCTCTCGGCGCTACTGCCGCCCTTCATGGTGCCCGGCGAATTCATTGTCCTCGCCACCTGGCCGATCAACGCCAACGGCAAGATCGACCGCGGCGCCCTGCCGCAGCCCGGCCAGCGCCAGGAGGAGGCCTACGTCGCGCCGGAAACCGACACCGAGCACAAGGTCGCCGCCGTCTGGGCCGAACTGCTGGGCTGCGAACGAGTCAGCGTCACCGCCGACTTTTTCGCACTGGGTGGCAATTCGCTCAGCGCCACGCAACTGCTCGCCCGCATCCGCGTTGCCTGCGGGCGCAGCGTCACCATTCCGGTCTTCTTCGCCGAACCGACGGTGCGCGCCATGGCCCGCCATCTCGACGCCGCCGAGCGCGGCGATACCGTCGAAGACCTTGATCGGCCGGTCGATGGCGACGCCGAATCGATCATTGAACTGCCCGAGCACCTGCCACCTGTCGCCTCATCCCTGGAACAGGTGCTGCTCACCGGCGCCACCGGCTTCCTCGGTGCCTACCTGGTTGCCCGTATCCTCGAACGCTGGCCGCAGGTCACACTGCATTGCCACGTCCGCGCCCGCGACGAGGCGGCCGGCCTGGCCCGACTGGTCGCCAACCTGGAGCAGTACGGCCTGTGGCAGCCGCACTTCGCACCACGCCTGCGCATCCTGATTGCCGACCTCGACGCGCCGCGCTGCGGCCTCGACGACGCCGCCTGGCAGGAACTGGCCCGTGGCATCGACCTGATCGTGCACAACGCTTCGCTGCTCAACCACGTGCTGCCCTACGCCGCACTCAAGCAGGCCAACGTCGAACCGACCCGGCAATTGCTGGCACTGGCCCTGGAACACAAGCTCAAGGGCTTCATGTACGTTTCTACCGCCGGCGTGCTCCACGGCGACGGCAAGGGCCGCACCGTCGACGAAGACATCGACATCGAAAGCGAGCCGCAGGAGCACGCCGAAGGCTACAACGCTTCAAAGTGGGTGGCCGAGCTGATGGTCCGCCGCGCCGCCCGCGCCGGGCTGCCGGCACAGATCGCCCGGCTTGGCCGGGTGGTGATCGACAGCAGCAGCGGTGGCGGTCGCCTCGACGATTTCGTCGCGCTGTTCATCCGCACCTGCCTGCGTCTCAACGCCTATCCCGATTACCCGATCACCGAGCAGATCGTGCCGGTGGATTACCTGGGCGAGGCCGTGGTCGCGCTGGCCGGCGACTACACCTGCACCGCCGTCCATCACCTGGTCGGCGAGGAGAGCCGCAACTGGAGCAAGCTGCTGCCCGATTTCGTCGATTGCGAGCGAGCCGGCCTGGTGAAGATTCCCATCCGCGAGTGGGTGGACCGCGTCAAGCAATCGAGCATCGACGATCCGCTGCCTTTCGCGCCCTACCTGTTCTGGTGGGATACCGACGCCACCGAACCCGAGGAAAAGCGCCTGAAGATCAAGAGCCAGCGCACGGTCCGGGCGCTGGAACGCGTTGGCGTCAAGGAGCCGAAAGTGGCTACCGAGGCCTGGACCAATTATCTGAAACGCCTCTTCGCCGACGAAGGCCGCGAGTTCCATCCGCGTCGCCGGCGCCTGTTCTGATTTGGAATCTCTGAAAAGGTAATGACATGACTGAACACGACTACCGCATTGTTCATAACGACGAAGACCAATACGCCATCTGGCCGGCGTTCCGCAGCGTGCCGGTCGGCTGGCAAAGCGTTGGCGAACCAGCCAGCCGCGAGACCTGCCTGGCGAAAATCGACAGCCTGTGGACCGACATGCGCCCGCGCAGCCTGCGCGAGCTGCAACACTGAAAGAGACCGCCATGGCCCAGTTGCGCACGGTGACCCTCGGCATGCCGCTGGATATCGCCAATCCAGCCGCCACCGCCGGGAAAGTCACGGCTTTCTTCGATGGTCTGGAAGACCTGCTCTATGTCATGGGCCTGGAAGCCCGCTGCTTCCGCTATGTCGCCCCGCCGCTGTCCGATGGCCCGCATGAACTTGCACCTGAAGATTTCGGGCGGCTCGCCGCCGAGCTCGAAACGGCGTTCGGCGACCGCATCTGGTGCTGCCTGCCCGGTCCGGTCTGCGCCCAAGACAACGACCATGACGATGATTTTGCGGCGGTGGAAGCGATCCTGACCGGCACGCAGCATGTGTTCTCCAACGCCCAGGTCGGCCATCGCGGCGGCCTGGACAACCATGGCATCGCGCTGGCTGCCCGGACCATGGCCCGACTTGCCGAGTCCGACACCCACCAGCAGGCCAATTTCCGCTTCGCTGCCATCGCCAATGTCGAACCCGGTACGCCTTTCTTTCCTGCCGCCTACCATCGCGGCGAACCCGGTTTCTCCATTGCCCTCGAGCTGGCCGAGGATTTCAATCGCTGTGCCGAAAAAGGCGAAACGCTTGCCGAGCGACTCGATGCCTGCCGCCAGTTGCTGGTTCAGCGGGTTGCCCTGAGCCGCCAGCTGGCCGAAACTTATGCTTGGCAAACCGGCATTCGCTTCCTTGGCTTCGACCTGTCGCTGGCCCCTTTCCCCGGTCCCGACAGCAGCGCCGTTGCCGTCGTCGAAAAACTGGCCGGCAGCCGGATCGGCCAGCTCGATTTCCTGTTTTCGCTGTATGCCCTCAACGACATGCTGCAGCATTCCATCGAGGGTCTGCCGATGGTCGGCTTCAACGGCACCATGCTCTCGGTGCTTGAAGACACCCGGCTGGCCGAGGCGGCGGCCGACGGCGAAGTCAGCATCAAGGATCTCCTGCTCTACGCCACGGTCTGCGGTTGCGGACTGGACATGATTCCGGTGGCGCGCGACGCCTCGGCCGGACAACTGGCCAGCCTGATTCGCGCCATCGCCACCATCGCCCAGAAATGGCGCAAGCCGCTGCTTGCCCGCATCCTGCCCAGTTCGGTCGATGCGGCGGGCTACACGCGCTACCAGCACGACTTTCTGGTCAACACCCGGGTCTTGCCGCTGGACGGTACGGCCCAGGTGCCCGTCGAGTGCTTTGGCTTCTTCCACCCCCTGCGTCGCGTCGCCTGAACGGAAATTTCATGACTGCCTGGTTTACCACTTTCGGCGTAGCAAAACCCCACGCAGCATCGCGCCTGCTTTGCCTGCCCAGCTCAGGTAGCGGCTCGACGCAATTCCGCCCATGGCTGGAGCACCTCCCCGACATCGAAATGCACGTCGCACTGTTGCCTGGCCGCGAGCGCCGTTTGATGGATCCCCCGATCGACAATCTGGCTGAACTGATCGACAAGCTACTGCACCAGGTGACGCGCTTGATTGATCGTCCATACTTCCTGCTCGGCCACAGCATGGGGGCGCTGATCGCTTTCGAATTGACCCGGGCTCTGGCCGCCCGCGATCTGCCGATGCCCCGCCGCCTGTTCGTTTCCGGCTATCGTTCGCCGGAGCGCCCCCGGCGCCGCCCAGACCTGCATCAACTGCCCGACGACCAGTTCATTGACGCCTTGCGCGGCTACGGCGGCACACCCGAAGCGATCCTCGCCCATCGCGAAACGATGGAACTGCTGCTACCGATGATCCGCGCCGATTTCAAGTTGCACGAAACCCACCGCTTCCAGCCCGGCGCGGCGCTTTCCGTGCCAATCAGCGCGCTGGCAGGGGAAAACGACTGCATCGTGCCGCCGGACGAGATGGTCGACTGGAAAAACCATAGCGCCCGCCACTTTGAAATGCATCGCTTCCCGGGTGGCCATTTTTTCATTCACGATGCGCTGGAACGCGTCGTGGCAACCCTGAAGCGGCGCGTTCATGACGATCTGGTCGAATCCGCCCTCGCCGTCGGCTGATTGCACGCTGTACTGGTTATGCACCGCCGAGGTCCAGGCCGCACTGCCGCTGGCGCGGCGCTGGCTGGATCAGGAGGAAGCGCAGCGCGCAGCCCGCTTCGTGTTCGAAGAACATCGCAACGACTTTCTCGCCAGCCGCCTCCTCACCCGCGGCGTGCTCGCCGCCTACACCGACCAGCCGCCCGAGCAGCTACGTTTCTCGCGTAGCCCGACGGGCAAGCCGGCGCTGGCCGGGGCCGAATTCGTATTCAGTCTTTCGCACAGCCATGGCGTCTGCGCCCTGCTCGTCTCCGCGACCGGCCGGGTCGGCGTCGACATCGAATGCCGGCAAACAAAGCGGGCCGACATCTCCATCGCCGAACACTACTTCGACCCGCGCGAATATCGCTGGATCCTGCTCGGCCAAGATCTCAGCGATCGCTACCGCCGTTTCCTGATCATATGGACGCTGAAGGAAGCCGTACTGAAAGCCGAAGGTAGCGGACTGAGCTTGCCGCTCGACTCAGTCGCGGTTCAACTGGAGGACGACAGCTCGGTTCGCTTTCTCGCAGTGCCTGAATCGTTGCGCGAAAAGAATCTGCATGGGGGACTGATCGATCTTGATGCCGACGTATTGTGCTCTTGGGTACGCACAGGCCAAGGCCACGTAGCCCCGCCCTCGGTCACACGCTTGCGACTTAAGGAAATCCAGAAGCAGTAGTGGGTCAAGATGCATTCCGCGGGCATACGCCGAGCGGCCTTGCACGAATCACGCTCGCGGCAAAAATGCCCGACATTTGTAGATCAAAAACCCCTTACTCCCCCTAAAAACGCTCCGTAGATACCGTCACCACCAAACTTATCTGACGGTATCGCCAAACCACCAGCAGCCCACCAACCGCCAATACCGTCCCCTGTACCGTCAATTTGCCCCACATACAACCAAAAGTCCCCAATAGCCAATAAAGCAAAAGCCCCGCACTGGGCGGGGCTTCGCGAGACATTACGAGTTGTAGAAAATAGTCAAAACCACCAATCAAATCATTCCCACTCGATCGTCGCCGGCGGCTTGCCCGAGACATCATAGACAACCCGGTTCAGACCACGCACTTCGTTGATGACCCGGTTCGACACCCGGCCGAGCAGTTCGTACGGCAGATGTGCCCAGTGGGCAGTCATGAAGTCGCTGGTCACCACGGCACGCAGGGCAACCACGTTTTCGTAGGTACGGCCATCGCCCATCACGCCGACGCTCTTGACCGGCAGGAAGACGGCGAAGGCCTGGCTGGTCAGGTCATACCAGCTCTTGCCGATATCGGCCGCAGTACAGGCGCCGGCCGCCACATCGCGCTCGGTAGCGTGCGTGGCACGCAGTTCATCGATGAAAATGGCGTCGGCACGTTGGAGCAGATGAGCGGCCTTCAGCGTAACTTCGCCAAGAATACGAACCCCAAGGCCCGGCCCGGGGAATGGATGGCGATAGACCATCTCGCGTGGCAGGCCGAGGGCGACGCCAAGTTCGCGGACTTCGTCCTTGAACAGTTCGCGCAACGGTTCGAGCAGCTTCAGGTGCATGTCTTCCGGCAGGCCACCGACATTGTGGTGGCTCTTGATGGTGTGGGCGCCCTTCTTGCCCTTGCCGGCGGATTCAATCACGTCCGGGTAGATGGTGCCCTGGGCCAGCCACTTGGCGGCGCTCAGCTTCTTTGATTCAGCCTGGAAAACCTCGACGAACTCCTTGCCGATGATCTTGCGCTTCTGCTCCGGGTCGGAGACGCCGGCCAGCTTGCCCATGAAGGCGTCGACGGCATCGACGCGGATGACCTTGACGCCCAAGTTGCGGGCGAACATGTCCATGACCATGTCGCCTTCGTTGAGGCGCAGCAGGCCGTGATCGACGAAAACGCAGGTCAGCTGGTCGCCGATGGCCTTGTGAATCAGGGCCGCGGCAACGCTGGAATCGACGCCGCCGGACAGGCCGAGGATGACTTCCTCGTCGCCGACCTGGCGCTGGATGGCATCGACGGCCTCAGCGATGTAGTCGCCCATCACCCAGTCGGTGCCGCAACCACAAATGCCGTGCACGAAGCGTTCGAGAATGGCGCGCCCCTGCTGGGTATGCGTCACTTCCGGGTGGAACTGGACAGCGTAGAACTTGCGGCTCTCGTCGGCCATCGCAGCAATCGGGCAGGAGGCGGTCGACGCCATCTTGACGAAGCCAGCCGGCAGCTCCATCACGGAATCGCCGTGGCTCATCCAGACCTTGAGCATGCCGTGGCCTTCCGGGCTGTAGAAATCGGCAATGTCGTTGAGCAGTGCGGTGTGACCATGTGCCCGAACTTCGGAATAACCGAATTCACGGGCCTTGCCAGCCGCTTCAGCCGTCATCACCTTGCCACCCAGTTGCTGGGCCATGGTCTGCATGCCATAGCAAATACCGAGCACCGGAACGCCTAGCTGGAAAACGATTTCAGGGGCGCGCGGCGTATCGCCTTCGGTTACCGAACTCGGTCCACCGGACAGGATGATGCCCTTGGCCCCGTAGTTACGAATGAATTCGTCGGAAACGTCGTACGGGTGGATTTCGCAGAAGACCTTGGCTTCGCGCACACGGCGGGCGATCAGCTGGGTGACCTGAGAACCGAAATCGAGGATGAGGATTTTCTGGTGAGCCATTTTCAAAACCTTGAAAGAACAAGGGCGGCTACCGGAGCCGCCCTATGGGACACGGAAACAATCAGTCGAGATGGTAGTTCGGCGCTTCCTTGGTGATCTGCACGTCATGGACGTGAGACTCGCGGATACCGGCCGAGGTGATTTCGACGAAACAGGCGTTGTCATGCATGTGATCAATCGTCGGGCTGCCGAGGTAACCCATCGAAGAACGCAGGCCACCCATCAACTGGTGAATGACGGCCAGCACGGAACCCTTGTAGGGAACGCGACCTTCAATACCTTCCGGCACGAACTTGTCGACGTTGGCGGTTGCTTCCTGGAAGTAACGATCCGATGAACCAGCCTGCATTGCACCGAGCGAACCCATGCCACGATAGGACTTGTACGAACGCCCCTGGAACAGCTCGACCTCACCCGGAGCCTCTTCAGTACCGGCGAACAGGCCGCCGAGCATGACAGTATCGGCGCCGGCTGCGATCGCCTTGGCGATGTCGCCGGAATAACGAATGCCACCGTCCGCAATCATCGGCACGCCGGTGCCCTTCAGCGATTCGGAAACATTCTGGATGGCCGTGATTTGCGGCACGCCAACACCAGCAACGATTCGCGTCGTGCAGATGGAGCCCGGACCAATACCGACCTTGACGCCGTCAGCACCTTGATCAACCAGAGCCCTCGCCGCGTCGGCGGTCGCGATGTTGCCGCCAATCACTTCAATCTGCGGGAAGTTCTTCTTGACCCAGTTCACGCGATCAAGCACACCCTGGGAGTGCCCGTGTGCAGTATCAACAACGATCACATCAACGCCGGCTTCCGCCAGCAATTCGACGCGCTCCTCGGTACCAGCACCAACGCCAACGGCAGCACCGGCACGCAAGCGGCCCCTCAAATCTTTGTTGGCCAGCGGATGTTCGGTGGACTTCAGAATATCCTTGACGGTAATCAGGCCGCGCAGATGGTATTCATCGTCAATGACCAGCACACGCTCCAGACGGTGCTTGCGGATCAGTTCCTTGGCATCCTCGACGCTGGCTTGCTCGTTAACTGTAACCAGTCGCTTGCGCGGGGTCATGATCAGCTTGACCGGCTGGTCCAGATTGGTTTCAAAACGCAGGTCGCGGTTGGTCACGATACCAACCACCTTGCCGCTCTTGTCGATCACCGGCAGACCGGAAATGCGGTGCTGGCGCGTGATTTCGATCACATCGCGCACGGTCATCAGGGGCGAAACGGTGATCGGATCGCGCAGGATGCCCGACTCGAAGCGCTTGACCTTGGCCACTTCGGCAGCTTGTGCCTTGGCGGTCAGGTTCTTGTGGATGATGCCGATTCCACCTTCCTGAGCCAGCGCGATCGCCAGGCGACCTTCCGTTACAGTATCCATGGCAGCGGAAAGCAACGGCAGGTTCAGGGTGATGTTGCGTGTAAGCCGGGTGGCCAGGCTTACGTCACGCGGGAGAATCTGGGAATGTGCGGGGACGAGCAGAACGTCGTCGAAAGTCAGGGCTTTTTGCAGCAGTCGCATGGCCTTTAGCCTTTAATCCAAGGTCACAAAATCGTATTATACAGAAAAGCCAAGGAAACCCAGATGACCACGAAATCCTCTCTCGTTTTTGCCCTTGTTTTCACTTCCGGCACCTTCAGTGCAGCAATCCATGCCGAGACCTTTCAATGGAAGGACAGCAACGGCCAGACTGTGGTTTCCGATGTACCTCCGCCTGCCTCGGCCAAGAGTCGACGTTCGATAGGCGGCCAGCAACCGACAGTCATTTCGGAAAAGCCGGCAGACAAACCGGCAGAAGGCGCCAAATCCAGCGACGCTCCGAAGAGCACTGCCGACAAGGATCTGGATTTCAAGAAACGCCAGCAGGAGGCCAAGGAAAAGGCTGAAAAGCAGGCCAAGGAACAGGCAGCAGAGAATGACAAGCGCGAGAATTGCGCGCGCGCCCAGCGTAATCTGGCCGCGCTGGAGGCACAGCAGCCAATGGCAACTTTCGATGAAAAGGGTGAGCGCAAGCTAATGGATAACACTCAGCGCGAACAGGAAATCGAGCGCTCGCGCAGGGTTCTGGCTGAGTCCTGCAAATAGGCGAATACCCAGATTACCCTTCAGAGGCGTCGGCATCCCCCGCGCCTTTTTTCATGACCTTACCTTCGGCTGCACGTTGCTTGCGAACCTCTTTCGGATCGGCAATCAGCGGCCGGTAAATTTCGACGCGATCCTTGTCACGCAATATCGAATCAACTTTGGACAGTTTGTTCCAGATACCGAATTTGTTCTTCTTGAGATCAATCTCCGGGTACTTCCCCAGCAAACCGGAGGCCTCGATTGCTTGTTGCAGTGAAGCCCCCTCTGGCAATTTGACGCGAACGAGCTCCTGCTTGTTGAGCAAGGCGTAACAAACTTCAACATTCAGCATTTCAGCCATGGCTGACTCCATAGACCTGTGCAGCACGACGCACAAAGGCGTCGACAAACGTGTTCGCGATATGACTAAAAACAGGGCCGATCACTTTTTCGAACAGCTTGCTGGAAAACTCGTAATGCAACTGGAACTCGATCTTGCAGGCATTCTCGGCCAGGACCTTGAAATGCCACGCGCCTTCCAGGCGACGAAAAGGCCCGTCAACCAGCCGGATTTTCATCAAACGCGGGAATTCCTTGTCATTCTCCGTCGTAAAACAGGATTTGACTGAATGGTAGTTGATGTGGAGGGTCGCGACGGTTTTCAACGCATCGCGAAATTTCACCTCGGTATGACTGCACCAGGGCAGAAATGCCGGGTAATCCTCGCAGCGATCCACCAGTTCGAACATGCGTTCGGCGGATTGCTCGATCAAGACTGTCTTTTCAACCAGAGCCATGCGGCGGCAGCATTCCTGTATCCTGTAGAATTCGCGATTTTAATGGATCACCCGGCAGCATGAGCATTACCGTCAACAAAAAAGCCTTTCACGACTACTTCGTCGAAGAAAAGTACGAGGCAGGCATTTCCCTCCAGGGTTGGGAGGTCAAAGCCATTCGCGCCGGGCGGATGAACATCAAGGAATCCTACGTCATCATCAAGGGTGGCGAGCTTTACCTGATCGGCATGCATATCTCGCCGCTGGCAACCGCCTCGACCCACGTCAGCCACGATCCGACGCGCACGCGCAAGCTGTTGTTGCACGCCAAGGAAATCAGCAAGCTGATCGGCAAGGTTGAGCGGGCTGGATACGCCTTGATACCACTGGATCTGCATTTCGTGCGCGGCCGGATAAAACTTGAGATTGGCTTGGCCAAGGGCAAGAAACAGCATGACAAACGCGCCGACGAGCTGGACAAGGATTCGAAACGCGAAGCTCAGCGTGCCATGAAAGAGCGCGTGAGATAACTCACCCCGGCCAGAACGATTGTGTGGCAATCTTTGAACCCCAATCAAAGACAGCGTAATAGGCAAATCAATATGATCAATTACGTTGACACTTTCCTGTTCCCCGCATGAAAAAAACTCGCATCATTCTCGCTGACGACCAGCTACTGATCAGGGCAGGAATTCGGGCGATTCTCGAAACCTTGCCCGGTTACGAGATTGAGGAAGAATGCGCCGACGGGCATGAGGCCATCTCTGCGATACAGCGTATCCAACCCGATGTCGTCCTGCTCGACATTGCAATGCCGGGCCCTTCGGGCATCGAAGTGGCGCGTACGATTCGCCAGTTCGACCCAAACACCAAGATTCTGGTGCTATCCAGTATTGATCGCCAGGAAATCGTTGAACAAGCGTTAGCCGCTGGCGTCAATGGCTACCTGCTAAAAGATTTTGTGCTCGCCGAACTGCTGCAAGCACTTGAATCCGTTTTGCGGGGAGAGCTTTTTCTCTCACCAAAGATTCGGGAAATGCCACGATCTTCAAGGGCGGAAGGAACATCCGGGGGTAGCGCACAGTTGACCGTTCGACAAATGGAAATTCTCCGTCTCGTCGCATCGGGAAGAACCACCAAGGAAATCGCCAGAGATTTGGGAATCAGCCCCAAAACGGTAGAGTTTCATCGCGGCAGACTGATGGAACGCATCGGCGCCCACGACGTCACCGGATTGACCCGGTTTGCGTTACAAACAGGCGTCGTCTGTTGAATTTCGGCTTTTGGCTTACAAGCCCTTTTGTTCCAGATAGGAAGTCAGTTCACCGGCCATGCACAGCATGCACCGACTCAGGGCAGTGGCCATAGAATCCCAGTTGGCGTCGCTTTCCATCCTCTGCCCCTCACCCTGTAATGCCTTTTCAAACTCCCTGGCCAGCTCAACGCATTGATGACCAGAGAACAAGACACAACTACTGCGAATATCGTGCAGAGCATCCTGGAGCGCGGGCACATCCCCTGCCCTGAGAGCGTCTTGCATCCGCCGTATCAAGATCAGATGATTGTCCAGAAAAAGTTTGATCAAACGTTCAGCCGTCGCCTGATTGCGGCCAAGATTGACGATCAGATACTCAAGGTTGCAGAGGCTATCGCCCTGCAAATTACTGCTTTTCTCCGACATTACCGGGTATCCAAACTTTTTCGTATTGTTTGGTCATAGCTTAGAACCTATGCAACAAGGCCGTGAACTCGGCATTACCCTAGGGAGAGCGCAATATTTCAGCAACTGTCACTATTCATAAGAAATACGCAGCCCGAAAAATGAAAAAGCCCGCAAAGCAAAGCTTTCGGGCTTTAACAATAATTCTGGCGGAGTGGACGGGACTCGAACCCGCGACCCCCGGCGTGACAGGCCGGTATTCTAACCAACTGAACTACCACTCCGCATTGGTCTGCCCTGAATCTTGGGCAGCAAAGAACGGCGCGAATAATAGCATGGCCCAATAACTCCAGGTGGGGCGCAGCGACTACAATTTCGCTTTTACCAACCTGAAGCAGATGCGATGAGCGATACCGGCACACTTAATCTCGCCTGGTCACAAGCCATGGTGGCCGGTTTCATCGCGGCAGGCGTTTCCGATGCGGTAATTTCACCGGGATCGCGCTCCACACCGCTGGCGCTTGCCATGCTCCGCCAGCCCAGGTTGAGGTGCCACGTCGCAATCGATGAGCGCAGTGCGGCTTTTTTTGGTCTGGGTCTCGCCAAGGCGAGCCAACGTCCCTGCCTGCTGCTGGCCACTTCGGGTACTGCGCCGGCCAACTGGCTTCCCGCCGTCGTCGAGGCAAGCTACGCCGGGGTGCCACTGATCATGATTTCAGCCGATCGCCCCCCCGAACTCCAGGGTTGCGGCGCCAACCAGACCATCAACCAAGCGGGGCTGTTTGGTTCGCATGTTCGTGCCAGCCATGTGTTGGGCGTGCCGGAATCGGGTTTTGACCCAGGCTACCTGTATTGTCTCGCTGCCCAGGTCTGCGAACAGGCAAGTTGGCCGCACCCGGGTCCAGTCCATGTCAATCAGCCGTTCCGCGAGCCGCTGCTGCCATCGGAGCCGCAACTTTCCGAGGAAATGCCGGAAACGATACGCATCGCACACCCGGCACTTCCGCCGGATCTGAATGACATACGCGAACTGGTTGGCCGAATTTCCGGCCAACCGGGCATCATCGTTTGTGGCGAGATGCCACCCCGGAACGGACAAAGTGAAGCCATTGCCGCACTGGCAGCACGGCTGGACTGCCCGATTTTTGCCGAACCGCTTTCCGGCCTGCGTTTTGGGCCGCATGACCGGTCACACCTCCTTGTCCGTTACAACGACTGGCTGAGCCAAGTCGATCCTGTGGCTCAATACCAGCCAAGATGGGTGATCCGCTTTGGTGCCTATCCGGTCACCCGGAACCTGCAGAATCTCGTCGCCGGAACCAGCGAGACACACGCGCTGGTCGATCCATGGCCGCGCTGGATCGATCCATCCCGAAGACTGACCCACCTTCTGCGCGCTGAACCTGCCGCCGTCTGCCAGGCACTGCTCGATCAACTCCCTGCCCCGGCTGCCGAAACATGGCTTTCCACCTTCAACAAATCTGAAGCCGATAGCGAAACGCGTGAAGAAAACAATCACATTCACGCCTTGCTCGCAGAACTGCCAAACGATACCGATTTATTCGTCGGCAATTCGCTGGCCATTCGCCAACTGGATACCCACTCCGGCTGTTCGGACAAGCCCCTTCGTTTTCACGCCAACCGCGGCGCCAGTGGCATTGATGGCAATATTTCCACTGCTGCCGGCATTGCGGCCAATCAGGGGCGAGCCGTCGCACTGATCGGCGACCTGACCTGCCAGCACGACATCGGCGGCCTGGCCCTGACCCACGGGCTGAACATCGTGATCGTTGTAGTGAACAATGGCGGCGGCGGCATTTTCGATCACCTGCCCCAACGCAATCTGCCTGAGTTCGTCCAGGGCTGGCGCACGCCACAAAATATTAATTTTGAGTCCGCCTCTAGCACCTTTGGGCTCGGCTACGCACTTGCCGATTCTGATGAAGCGCTGCGGCAGGCACTGCGCAACGCACTGACAGCCGGCGGCCCGCATCTGATCGAACTCAGGCAATGCTGATGCCGCCGGATCGAAACCAGCCTTGCAGGTAAAATTCGCCTCCATGACATTGCCCACAACACCCACTGCCGACCCAAGTCACGCCTCCCCGCTGGGCAAGGCGACGGAATACCAGAGCCACTATGCGCCGGAACTGCTCTATCCGATCCCGCGCCAGCTCAAGCGGAGCGAACTCGGTCTCACCGACGCCGCGCTGCCCTTCGTTGGCGAAGATCTGTGGAATGCCTACGAATTGTCCTGGCTGAATACCAAAGGCAAGCCGGTCGTGGCCATCGGCACTTTCCGGGTACCTGCTGACAGCCCCAACCTGATCGAATCCAAATCGTTCAAGCTCTATCTGAATTCCTTCAATCAGAGCTCTTTCGACAGCATTGAAACGGTCGGAATGACGATGGCTCGCGACCTCTCGGCTGCCGCCGGCGGAGCGGTTGAGGTCGTACTGGAGTCTTTATCGGCATCGCCCCAGGCATCGATCGGAATCCCCAACGGCACCCTGCTCGATGAACTCGATATCACCTGCGACCGCTACCAGCCGGCCCCTGAACTGTTGACCACCTTGCCCGGCCAAATCATCGAAGAAACGCTCTATTCCCACCTGCTGAAATCCAACTGTCTGGTCACCGGGCAACCGGACTGGGCGATGCTTGTCATCCGCTATCGTGGCAGCCCGATCGACCGCGCTGGCCTGTTGCGCTACATCGTGTCCTTCCGCAACCACAACGAATTTCACGAGCAATGCGTCGAGCGGATATTCACTGACATCAAACAGCACTGCCAGCCTGAAGCGCTGGCCGTTCATGCGCGCTACACGCGACGCGGCGGCCTCGACATCAACCCTTTCCGCAGCACCGGCGACTACGCCCCCCCCGACAACACGCGCGAAATTCGCCAGTAACCAAGAACAACCTACAAATACATGGTTAAAGACACCGGTCCCGATCTCTCCAAGCACACCCCGATGATGCGCCAGTATCTCGGGCTGAAAGCCAGCCATCCGAATACCCTGCTCTTTTACCGGATGGGCGATTTCTACGAGTTGTTCTACGAAGATGCAGAAAAGGCGGCACGCCTGCTCGACATCACACTGACGACACGTGGGCAGTCGGCCGGCGTGCCGATCAAGATGTGCGGCATCCCCTTCCATTCGCTGGAACCCTACCTGGCAAGACTGGTCAAGCTCGGCGAATCGGCGGTGATCTGCGAGCAGATCGGCGATCCGGCAACCAGCAAAGGGCCGGTCGAACGTGCCGTGGCACGCATCGTCACGCCGGGCACGCTGACCGATGCGGCACTGATCGACGACAAGCAGGATCTATGGCTGCTGGCTGTAACGACGACCCGCAACACCGCTGGCCTGGCCCGCCTCAATCTCGCCAGTGGCGAGTTCATCCTTCTTGAAGTGCCGGCCGACCAGATTCCGACAACGCTGGAGCGTATCCGCCCGGCCGAAATCCTCTACCCCGAAAGCTGGACGCCGAATTTCGGGATTGATGTTGCGCGTACCCGCCAGCCCGACTGGTATTTCGAATTCGACTCGGCCCGCCGCCTGCTTTGTGACCAGTTCGAAGTTGCCTCGCTGGCCGGCTTTGGTGCCGAAGGCCTGAAGCCTGCCGTCGCCGCGGCCGGTGCCCTGTTGCAGTACGCGCAGGCGACCCAATCGGGCAAATTGCCACATCTGCGCGGCCTGACCGTCGAAATCGAGGGTGCATATCTCGGCCTCGACCTGGCCACCCGGCGCAATCTGGAACTGACCGAAACACTGCGCGGCCAGCCGTCGCCGACGCTCTTTTCGCTGCTCGACAACTGTGTGACCAGCATGGGTTCGCGCCTGCTCTGCCACACATTGCACCATCCGCTGCGCGAGCGCTACATTCCCGCCGCCCGCCACGGCGCCGTCGAAGCGCTCCTCGAAGACTACGGTCGCTTGGCCGGCGAGGCCAGAAAAACCCTGCGCGGTATCGCCGACATCGAGCGTATCGCCGGCCGCATCGCGCTACGAAACGCCCGGCCACGCGACCTGGCCAGCCTGCGTGAATCGCTGGCCCGGCTTGACGGCCTGCGCGCGCCGCTGGCCGATAGCCCGGCACCGCTGATCACCCAGCTCTTCGGCGAACTGGCTACGCCCTACCCGGCACTTGAATTACTGGTCCGCGCCGTCGCCGCCGAACCGGGCGCCCAGGTGCGCGACGGCGGCGTCATTGCGCCAGGCTACGACGCCGATCTCGACGAACTGCGCTCGCTGAACGACAACTGCGGCGCCTTCCTGGTCGACATGGAAGCCCGCGAGCGCGAGCGCAGCGGCATCGCCAGCCTCAAGGTCGAATACAACAAGGTGCATGGCTTTTACATCGAGGTCACGCACGCCAATGTCGACAAGATTCCCGACGACTACCGCCGTCGCCAGACGCTGAAGAATGCCGAGCGCTATATCACGCCGGAACTGAAGGCCTTCGAGGACAAGGCGCTGTCCGCCCAGGAACGTTCGCTGGCCCGCGAGAAGCTGCTCTACGAAGCCATTCTCGACGCGCTGCTCCCGGTCGTCCCGACCCTGCAGACGATCGCCCGGGCCATCGCCCAACTCGACCTGCTGGCCGGCTTCGCCGAGTCGGCGCTGAAGCGCAACTGGTGCAAGCCGGAATTCGCGGCCGAAACGCAGTTGACCGTCACCGGCGGCCGCCACCCGGTGGTTGAAGGCGAGTTGACCAACAACGCCGAGACCTTCATCGCCAACGACTGCCTGCTGGCCGACAACCGGCGCCTGCTGCTGATCACCGGCCCGAACATGGGCGGCAAATCGACCTACATGCGCCAGGTTGCGCTGATCGCGCTGCTCGCCCACATCGGCTGCTACGTGCCGGCCGACAGCTGCGTGCTCGGCCCACTCGACCGCATCTTCACCCGCATCGGCGCTTCCGACGACCTGGCTTCCGGCCGTTCGACCTTCATGGTCGAGATGACCGAGGCGGCGGCCATCCTGCACCATGCGACAAACCAGAGTCTGGTACTGATGGACGAGATCGGCCGCGGCACCTCAACCTTCGACGGCATGGCGCTGGCCTTCGCCATCCTCCGTCACCTGATCGACAAGAACCGCAGCCTGACACTGTTCGCCACCCACTATTTCGAGATGACCCGCCTGTCGCATGAATACAGCGAACTGGCCAACGTCCACCTCGGCGCTGTCGAACACAACGACCGCATCGTCTTCATGCACGCTGTCGAAGAGGGTCCGGCCAACCAGAGCTACGGCATCCAGGTAGCGGCGCTGGCAGGGATTCCGTCGGCGGTCGTCCGCGCAGCAAGAAAACAGCTGCGTGAATTCGAACAGCGTGCCACGGTCGATCCGCTGCAACCTGACCTGTTCGCACAAGGGGAACCGGAACCAGCCGAGCCAGCACCGCATCCCGCCATCGAACAGCTGGCTGCTATCGACCCGGACAGTCTGACGCCGCGTGAGGCGCTCGACGCCCTCTATGCGCTGAAAGGCCTGCTGCGGTGAAACCTTGCCGGCCCATTGCTGCAACCACGGGAGCAACAGCTGCCCCCAGGGTCAATTTCAATTTCGGCAAAAAAATCGGCCTGACCGCAGCATTCCTCCTCTGGGCCACGCTGGCCGCTGCCGAAACCTGGCGTTTCGCGCTCATCGGCGACACGCCCTATTCTGATCACGAACGCATCGAGCTGCCGAAGATGCTGGACGCCATCGCCGACAGCCACGTCGAGTTCGTCGCCCATATCGGCGATATCAAACATGGCAGCGCACGCTGCGACGATGCGCTGTTCGAGGATCGCCGACGGATTTTCGACGCCAGCCGGGTTCCTTTTGTTTTCGTCCCGGGCGACAACGAGTGGACCGATTGCGACCGCCTGTCGAATGGCGCCTATTCGCCTCTTGAACGGCTGAACAAACTGCGCAGCCTGTTCTGGCAAGACAGCCTCTCACTCGGCCAGAAGAAGCTGGCGCTCGAACGCCAGCCGGGGAATTATCCGGAGCACGCCCGCTTTCGTATTGGCCCCGTCCTGTTCGTCACCCTCAACCTGCCCGGTGGCAACAACAATTGGGGAATGACACGGGAAGCGTCGGCGGAGTTTCGGGCGCGAAATCCGGTCGTCATTGCATGGCTGAAGGAGAACTTCGCGCTGGCCCGTCGTGAGTCGCTACCGGGCATCGCTTTCCTTTTCCAGGCCAACCCTGGCTTCAAGCACTTTTCCCAAGGTCTGCCGCATGACGGATTCCAAGAACTCCTGACCGTGCTGCGCGACGAAACGGCCCGCTTCCCGGGAGCTGTCATCGCGGTTCATGGCGACACCCATCTCAGTCGCATCGACCAGCCCCTGCGCGACGAATCCGGCCGGGTTCTGTCCAACTTCACCCGCGTCGAAACCTTCGGCTACCCCTTCATGGGCTGGACCCGCGGCATCATCGACACCGCCAACCCCCAGCTATTCCGCTTCGAAACCCATCCGTGGCCAGCCGGAAAACCATAAAAAATGCCCGCCGAAGCGGTAATGCCGTTCAGTTAAGGCTTTTTTTTCAGATATTTGACGGCATAACGCTTGGGCAGGGCTTTAACAACACGGGGGCATTGACGCCCCCGTCGCTTTTCCACGATGGCGAATTGAAGCTGGATGCGCAAGCGCAACAAATGGGAGGGCAGTCTGCCCGGCGCCATCCCGGCCGCCCAGATCATTTCATTCTGCAAGATGTGCAGAGCCCGCAGGAAACTGAGGTCAGTCGGCTCGACCTTGGCTTGAATGGCGGCCTTGGCCATTTCCAGGCGGACCAGATTGTAGGCAATCAAGGCCCCCCAGATTTCCTGATTGATCCCCGTGGGTTGCTGACTGCGCAACGTCAGGGCCGTGCCGAGCATGGATTGCTTGAGTTCGCGATAGCTGGTTTCGATTTCCCAGCGACGGCGATAGCACTCGGCCAAATCCTCGGCCTTGAAGCGGCGACGATCCAGCAGTGAGGTCAGCAGCACCCGTTCCTTCCCGTTGGCCGCCACCATCCGGACAGCGCGGGCCGTCCAGTATTCGGGCAGCGAGGGCGCTTTGGCGCGGGCTTGCGGCGAAACGCGCATACGCACGAGGCCATCTTGCTCGGTACCGGAGAGTCGTTCCCATTTTGTATTGGATTTGGCGGGAATCAGGTAGTGCCGCTCTTCTCCTCTCAAGCTCAGACCCAAGAGGATTTCCGCACAGAGAAAGCCACGATCAAAGACGGTCAGCGAATGCTCGGCGATACGCTCGACCAGCGTCTTGGCGTACAACATCTCGTTCTGGCCGTACTGGCCGAAGGCCATGTCGGCCACCAGATGCGAGGGAATCGCCGTGACGCTGACGGCCCGGACCTGCGGGTAACTCGCCACCTTGCCGCTGGCGTATGTCTGAGCACCAAAATGGGCCCGGTTCTCGGCGCTATCGGGCGTGCGAAAGGTGGTGCCATCCATGGCCCACAGGGAGAGTCCCTTCCAGGTATGGCGCTCGGCATCTTGCGCGCACCAGGCGCTTGCCGTCTGGCTGAAGAGAGTTTCAAGCGGATCGCTCCCCAGGCGTTGCCTGGCTTGCGTGACGGCACTCTTGCTGATGACCGGGGTCGCTGTGGACGGCAATGCCAGGTCCAGTGTCGCCAGCACTTCGGGCACGGATTGGTGCCGGTACAACGCCAGCGCAATAACCAACCACACCACTTGTTCGGCCGGTAATCGCCGTCGTCTGATACTGGCCGTACCGGTCGCCCTGAGCGCCTGCTCAATCCACGCCAGCGGCAGATGCTCGGCCAATCGGTCAAGACCGATTGCGGGTAGAACATCCGTTGTCGCGTGAAGTTGGCTCGAGAACATCGAACCAGAAGTTAACAGCGTTTACTATTGTTTACAATAGCTTGCAAAAAAATAAAAATGCCGTTCAGTCTTAACTGAACGGCATTACCGCCGAAGCGGGCATTCCGGATCGTTCGGACAGCTTGAAATCAGTGGCAGGTCTCTTCGTCATCATCCGGATGATGGACGTGACCATGCTCAACTTCCTCTTCGCTGGCCGGGCGAATCGAGGTCACCGTGCAGGTGAAGACCAGCGCCATGCCGGCCAGCGGATGATTGCCGTCAAGGACGACCTTATCGTCGGCGATATCAGTCACGCGGTAGATCACGAAGTCATCTTCGCCGCCATCTTCCGGGCCGCCTTCGAACTGCATGCCAACCTGCAACTCTTTCGGGAAATCCTTGCGCGGTTCGATCTGGACCATCTCGGCATCGTAGTCACCAAAGGCCTCATCCGGCTGCAGCTTGACCTGAATCGATTCGCCAACCTTCTTGCCTTGCATGGCTTCCTCGATCTTCGGGAAGATGTCCTCGTAACCGCCATGCAGGTAAATCAACGGCTCACGGCCTTCATCGACCACTTCGCCATCCGGGTCGGTGACATGGTAGTCGAGGGTAACGACGGTATTCTTGGCAACTTGCGTGTTCATGAATTCAGTTCCTTGATCAGGCGCAGCACTTCCAGTGCGTGGCCCTTGTAATTGACGTTATAGAGCGCATGGCGAATGGTGCCGCTGCGATCAATGATAAAAGTGGAGCGTGACACACCAAATTTCCGGTGGCCATCGACTTCCTTGGCTTGCCAGACACCGTACTGCTTGCAGACAGTTCCTTCTGCATCCGACAGCAACTCGATTCCGATGCCTTCCTTATCGCGAAATTCTGCGTGCTTCAGACAGTCATCGCGGCTGATGCCGAGTAATACGCAATCCTGTCGGAGAAACTCATCTTCATGATCAGAAAAATCAGTAACCTCCTTGGTGCAACAGGGGGTGCCATCTTTCGGATAGAAGAAAAGAACGATGTGTTTCTTCCCTTGAAACTTCGCCAGGTCGACAGTCTCCATATCGGCATCCGGCAGTGAAAACGTTGGGGCTTTTTCGCCAACCTTGAGCAGCATGGTGTTCTCCTTGAACGCTCTGCACGGGGGACTGCTGAGAACGATTCTAGCGGAGGGATATACCGGTGACTACGGCGGTTAACGCGTTTTCGTGAATTATTTTCCGGAAACTTTTTCAGGAATCTGTACGAAGATTTCGTCCTGCCTGACCATGCCCAACTCGAAACGGGCGCGTTCCTCAATGGCGTCATAACCTTGCTTCAGGTCGCGGACTTCGGCATCGAGGCCCGCGTTCCTGATTTCCAGCTTCTTGGTCACTTCCTTCTGCTGCTGCAATTGACGGTCGTACTCCCAAACCTTCAGCCAGCCCCCCTTACCCACCCAGAGCGGATACTGGAGGAGGCCGATGGTTGCGAGCAGGCCGACCGTCAGCCAACGCATGCGTGATTAGCGCAGGTTGTAGAAGGTTTCGCGACCTGGATACGATGCGGTATCGCCCAGATCTTCCTCAATGCGGATCAACTGGTTGTACTTGGCGATACGGTCAGAACGGGACAGCGAACCGGTCTTGATCTGACCGGCGTTCAGGCCAACGGCGATATCAGCAATGGTGCTGTCTTCGGTTTCACCGGAGCGATGCGAGATCACGGCGGTATAACCGGCACGCTTGGCCATTTCAACGGCAGCAAAGGTTTCGGACAGGGTGCCGATCTGGTTGATCTTGATCAGGATCGAATTACCGATGCCCTTCTTGATGCCTTCCTTGAAGATCTTGGTGTTGGTGACGAAGACGTCGTCGCCAACGATCTGCACGTTTTTGCCCAGACGGTCGGTCAGCAGCTTCCAGCCATCCCAGTCGGCTTCGGACATGCCGTCTTCGATCGAAACGATCGGGAACTGATCCGCCAGGTTGGCCAGATAGTCGACGAACTGGGCCGAGGTCAGTTGCAGGCCTTCGCCAGACAGGTGGTACTTGCCGTCCTTGTAGAACTCGGAAGCGGCGCAGTCCAGGGCCAGCAGGACGTCCTTGCCCGGCACGTAACCGGCTACTTCAATCGCCTGCATGATGATCTGCAGGGCTTCGGCGTGGCTACCCAGATTCGGGGCAAAGCCGCCTTCATCGCCGACCGCGGTGGAATGACCAGCCTTGTTGAGCAGCTTCTTCAGCGCATGGAAAATCTCGGCACCACAGCGGATGGCTTCGCGGATATTGGCAGCGCCAACCGGCATCACCATGAATTCCTGGATATCCAGACTGTTGTTGGCGTGCTCGCCACCGTTGATGATATTCATCATCGGCACCGGCATCTGCATCGGGCTCATGCCACCGAAATAGCGGTAGAGCGGCAGGCCGGACTCTTCAGCAGCAGCTTTGGCAACCGCCATCGAGACGGCGAGAATGGCGTTGGCGCCGAGGCGGGACTTGTTGTCCGTGCCGTCGAGATCGATCATGGTCTGATCGATGAAAGCCTGTTCCTGGGCATCGAGACCGATGATCGCTTCGGAAATCTCGGTATTGATGTTCTCGACGGCCTGCATGACGCCCTTGCCGAGGTAACGGCTGGCATCGCCATCACGCAGCTCGATGGCTTCGCGGGAACCGGTGGAGGCACCAGACGGAACCGCTGCCCGACCCATGACGCCAGACTCCAGCAGAACATCCGCTTCGACCGTGGGATTGCCACGGGAATCCAGAATTTCGCGTGCTACAACATCAACGATTGAACTCATACTTCTTCCTTATTATCAGAAGGTTAAATAGACAACTTAAATTAAATTATTAACACTAAAACTTACTTTAGTTCCTCGAAACCCGCCGATTTTACGGCCTTATCCAAGGCAACCAAGGTTGCCAGCAGGCTTTCCATGCGGGCCAGCGGCCAGCTATTCGGACCATCTGACCAGGCTTTTTCCGGGCAAGGATGGGTTTCCATGAACAAACCCGAAATGCCGACCGCGACCGCTGCCCGTGCCAGGACCGGCACAAATTCACGCTGACCACCGGACGTCGTACCCTGCCCACCCGGCAACTGGACGCTGTGCGTTGCATCGAAAACGACCGGACAACCGGTTTCGCGCATGATGGCGAGGCTACGCATGTCGGAAACGAGGTTGTTGTAGCCAAATGAAGCGCCGCGCTCACAGACCATGATGTTGTCGGCGCCGTTGTTCACTTCGCGCGCCTTGTCGACGACGTTTTTCATATCGCCCGGCGCCAGGAACTGGCCTTTCTTGATATTCACCGGCTTGCCGCAGGTAGCGACCGCATGGATGAAATCAGTCTGACGACAGAGGAAGGCCGGCGTCTGCAGCACATCGACGACACTGGCGACAGCCGGAATGTCTTCAATGGCATGGACATCAGTCAGCACCGGCACGCCAATCTGGCGCTGCACTTCCGAGAAGATACGCAGGCCTTCTTCGAGCCCAAGACCGCGCACCGACTTGCCGGAACTGCGATTGGCCTTGTCGTAGGACGCCTTGAAGATGTAGTTGATACCAAGTCGACCGCAAACCTCTTTCATGTGACCAGCCACATCGAGGCACAGTTGCTCAGACTCAGCCGTACAAGGCCCGGCAATCAGGAAAAAAGGCTGGTCAAGACCAGCCTCGAAACCACATAGCTTCATTTGCCTTTGGCCTGTTGATTGGCCAGCGCTGCCTTCACGAATGAAGTGAAGAGAGGATGACCTTGACGCGGGTTGGAGGTGAATTCCGGATGGAACTGACAACCGACGAACCACGGATGCACGTCAGCCGGCAATTCGACCATTTCGCACAAATCGGTCCCCGGGGCGCGACCGGCGACGATCAGGCCCTTTTCTTCCAACTTGGCCAGCAGCGTGTTGTTCACTTCGTAGCGATGACGATGGCGCTCGGTGATTTCCGGGGCACCGTAGATGCTACGGGCCAGCGACCCTTCACCCAGCTTGCAGACCTGGGCGCCAAGACGCATGGTGCCGCCGATATCGGAATCCTCGCTGCGCTTCTCGACCTTGCCGGAGGCGTCCAGCCACTCGGTAATCAGGCCAATGACCGGGTAAGGCGTGTCCTGAACGAACTCGGTGGAGTGTGCGTTCGGCATGCCGGCCACATCACGGGCAAATTCAACGACCGCCAGTTGCATGCCGAGACAGATGCCAAGGTAAGGCACCTTGTTCTCGCGGGCAAAACGGATGGCGGCAATCTTGCCTTCGGTACCGCGGCGACCGAAGCCACCGGGGACGAGAATGGCGTCGAGGTCTTCAAGGACGCCCGTGCCATTCTTTTCGATATCTTCGGAGTCGAGATAGACGATGTTGACCTGGCTGCGGGTATGAATACCGGCATGCTTGATGGCTTCAATCAGCGACTTGTAGGACTCAGTCAGGTCGACGTACTTGCCGACAAAAGCGATCTTGACCGAATGCAGCGGGTGTTCCAGCGCCACGATCAGGTTTTCCCAGACGGTCAGGTCGGCTGCCTTGGCCAGAATATTCAGCTTGTGGCAGACGATTTCGTCGAGCATCTGTTCGTGCAGCATGCCCGGGATCTTGTAGATCGAATCGGCGTCGAGACACTCGATGACGGCTTCCGGCATCACGTTACAGAACAGCGCGATCTTGCGACGCTCTTCGACCGGAATAGAACGGTCGGCGCGGCAAAGCAGGATATCCGGCTGGATACCGATTTCACGCAGTTCCTTGACGGAATGCTGGGTCGGCTTGGTCTTCAACTCACCGGCGGTCGGAATGTACGGCAACAGCGTCAGATGCATGTAGCAGACGTTATTGCGACCTTCCTGAATACCCATCTGACGGATGGCTTCGAGGAAGGGTAGCGACTCGATGTCACCGACCGTGCCACCGACTTCGACGATCGCCACGTCGGCGCCTTCGGCACCGGCCTTGATGCGATCCTTGATCTCGTCGGTGATGTGCGGGATGACCTGCACGGTCTTGCCGAGATATTCGCCACGACGCTCTTTCTTGAGCACCGAGTCGTAAATCTGGCCGGTCGTGAAGTTGTTGCGCTTGGCCATCTTGGCGCTGGTAAAGCGCTCGTAATGCCCCAGGTCGAGATCGGTCTCGGCGCCGTCATCGGTGACGAAAACCTCTCCATGCTGGAAAGGACTCATCGTGCCGGGGTCGACGTTGATGTAGGGGTCAAGCTTGAGATGGGTGACTTTGATGCCGCGGGATTCCAGAATGGCCCCGAGCGACGCGGCGGCGATGCCTTTGCCCAGAGAGGACACGACACCACCTGTAACGAAAACGTATTTGGTCATGGAAAGACAGGCTGCGGGAAAGCAGAATGATAGCCGATAAGCTGACATTTCCCCAAGCCCGTCGACTCAACTGGCCAAGCAAAATGACTAGAACCCGGCCAACGGCAAAAAGCGACCATTTGATAGAATCTCTTGCAAATCAATCACCAGAAACCCCCTTGAAGCGCGTTCTCGTCGTCAATTTTTCGCAAACCGGCCAGCTATCGGACATCACCGCGCAGTTGATCGGCCCGCTGCGCGATGCCGGCAATGAGGTTCATCTGGAAACGCTGCAGCCAGAGAATCCATTTCCTTTTCCGTGGCCGATCATCGATTTTGTCGATGCCATGCCCGAGTGCGTGCAACTTGATGCGCCGCCCCTGAAAGCGCTGGGCATCCCGCCCGCAACCGACTTCGATCTGGTGATCCTGAGCTATCAGGTCTGGTTCCTTTCCCCCGGTCTGCCGATGACGGCTTTCCTGAAAAGCCAGGAAGGCCAACGGCTGCTCAATGGCAAGCCGGTCGTCACCCTCGTCGCCTGTCGCAATATGTGGCTGTCGGCCCAGGAAACGATGCAGCGATTGATCGTCGAGGCCGGTGGCCAGTTGCGCGACCATATTGCCTTCACCGACCGCGGCCATCCGCTGGCCACTTTCATTACCACACCGCGCTGGGTTCTGACCGGCAAACGAGATCGCTTTCTTGGCATGCCCCCGGCCGGCGTCGCACCTGAAGAAATCGACGCAGCCAGCCGTTTCGGCCGAGCGCTGGCCGATGCGCTGAGCAAGGGTGAAGAAACAACCGGCCGGGCGATGCTGACCGGGCTACGTGCTGTCACCGTCAACCCTAGGCTGGCCATCAGCGAACGGGCTGGGCGACGGGCGTTTGGCGTCTGGTCAAAACTGATCCGTGCCTTCGGCAAACGCGGGCAATGGCAACGCCGCCCGGCCCTGCTCGTCTTTTCGATTTACCTAATTACCATGGTATTGACGGTCGTTCCGACAAGCCTATTGTTACAATGGTTATTTTCCCCCCTGCTCAAACCGCGACTCGATCGGCTGCGCGCCCAACTAGAACAACCCAGCGGTTCCCAGGAATTCAACTTGCAAAAATATGACCAGTAGCGGTAGCGCCTACATCACGAGTACCTCAGCCTTCCTGCCCAACGCCCCGGTCGCCAACGACGACATCGAAAAGGTGCTTGGCATGATCGCCGGCAAGCCTTCGCGCGCCCGCCGCATTGTGCTGCGCAATAACGGCATTCGAACCCGCCATTACGCGATCGACCCGGCGAGCGGCGAATTTACGCACTCCAATGCCCAACTGACGGCCGAAGCGATCCGCGGCCTTGATCTTGCCGGGGTCGATGTCCTCGCTTGCGGCACCTCCTGTCCTGACCAGCTGATGCCCAGCCACGGCGTGATGGTCCATGGCGAATTGGGCATTCCTCCCTGCGAGGTAGTATCGACAGCGGGCATATGCGCCGCCGGGGTCAGCGCCCTGAAATACGCCTACATGGCAGTGTTAACGGGGCAGGCCCGCAATGCGCTGGCCACGGGCTCCGAGCGGGCTTCCGGAGGCCTGCTGGCCCGCAATTACGACCTGGAATCGACACATCGCGTCGCAGAACTGGAAGAGAATCCGGAAATCGCCTTCGAAAAGGATTTTCTGCGCTGGATGCTCTCCGACGGCGCTGGCGCTTTTCTTGTGCAGAACGCACCGCGCCAGCAAGGTTTGTCACTGCGTATCGACTGGATCGACATCCAGTCACAGGCCGGCAGCATGCCGGTTTGCATGTATGCAGGCGGAGACAAGGCCGCCGACGGCACCCTGAAAGGCTGGCAGGAATATGCCGCCAGCCAATGGGGGGAACGCTCGATTTTTGCTGTCAAACAGGACGTCCGCCTGCTCAATGAATCAATCGTGGAGCAGACCTTTGGCAAGCCACTGAGCAAAGCCAGACGCAACCACGACCTCGCAGCCGACGAAATCGACTGGTTCCTGCCCCACATGTCCTCAGAGTATTTTCGACAACCGTTGGCCGATTTCATGGCCGCAGCGGATTTCTGCTTGCCGCCGGAAAAATGGTTCACCAATCTGCAGACCAAGGGCAATACCGGCTCGGCATCGATCTTCATCATGCTTGACGAACTGTTCCGCAGCGCTCGCCTCAAAGTCGGGGACCGCTTGCTCTGTTTCGTCCCGGAAAGCGGCCGCTTCACCGGCTCGCTGATGCATCTGACCGCCGTTGATCATGCTGGATAGCGAAGTCCCGCAGGAAGGCAACAGCACACTGGGCGGACACCGCAAGGCGCTTTACGCTCGCGGCGACGACGGCAAGCTGCACATCGTCCAGTCAGCCGGCTGGGAGGTTGAGGAAATTGTCACCCGCCAGGCCATTGACGACCTGCTGCGGCTGACCGAAGACGCCCGCCAGCGCGTGCTTTCCGGCCAGACTTCGCCGCTCGAATACCACATGTACCGGGTACGGATGGATGTCCCGCTGCTCTCGCAGGCCAGCGGTGTCTGGCAATGGCGCATTCGCCGGCATTTTCGGCCGGCCATTTTCGCCAGCCTGTCGCCCGCCCTGCTCGCCCGCTACGCCAACGCCATGGGCCTCACCGTCGAACAGCTGAAAAAGGCCGACTGATGGACTTCCAGCACAGCCAGGCCTCCCACTGCGAAAGCGGCGTCATGTCTTCGATGCTGCGCCATCACGGGCTGCCGCTCTCCGAGCCGATGACCTTCGGCCTGTCATCCGCCCTCTCCTTCGCCTACCTGCCGATCATCAAGATCAACGGGCTGCCGCTGGTCGCTTACCGCATGCCGCCCAAGGCCATCATCAAGGGCCTGCAGAAGCCGCTCGGCCTGAAGATGCGTTTCGAGACTTTCCGCAATCCGGACGCCGGTGTTGCCCGTCTCAACGAACTGCTGGCTGATGGAAAGATCGTCGGCCTGCAAACCTCGGTCTTCTGGCTGCCCTACCTGCCGGAAGACCTGCGTTTCCATTTCAACGCCCATAACGTGCTGGCTTTCGGGCGTGACCAAGCCTCCGGCGATTACCTGCTGTCCGACCCAGTGGCCGAAACCACGGTCACCTGTCCCGCCCCCGACCTGCAGCGGGCGCGCTTCGCCAAGGGGGCGCTGGCGCCGAAAGGCCTGCTCTACTACCCGGTCGGCCAGCCGCAGATGCCGGACTGGCATAAGGTTCTGCCTGCCGCCATCAAGAAGACAACGCGCATCATGCTCGACGCCCCGCTGCCGATCATCGGTGTGCGCGGCATTCGCCATCTGGCCAAGGCCATCGAAAGGCTCGACGCCAGCGGCGACCCGGCACGCACCAAGATGTTCATCGGCCAGGTGGTGCGCATGCAGGAAGAAATCGGTACCGGCGGCGGCGGTTTTCGTTTCATCTACGCCTCGTTCCTGCAGGAAGCGGCCGAACTGCTGGCACGTCCGACGCTCAACGAGCTCTCCGAAACCCTGATCGACATTGGCGACGAATGGCGTGAATTCGCGCTGGCCACTGCCCGCCAGATCCGCGACCGCGACCCGCTCGCCCCCGTGGCCCTGGCCGACAAGCTCCGCCAGATCGCCGACCGCGAACAGGGCTTCTTCCGCGACCTGCGCCGCGCCGTCTGATGCTGCACATCGAGGGCGTCTCGTTCCGCTACCGTGAGGCGACGAGCCCGGCGCTGGCTGACCTGACGTTGGACATCCCGGCTGGCGCTGTCTATGGCCTGCTCGGCCCTAACGGTGCCGGTAAAACGACACTGATTTCGCTGCTGGCCGGGCTGCTGAAAACCGCCACCGGAAACATCTTGCTGCATGGCCAGCCCTTGGCCGATGCCCGGGCTGCCAATCCCCGCGCCATTGCCCTGGTGCCGCAGGATTATGCTTTCTACCCGATGCTCACCGTGGCCGAAAACCTGCGCTTCTTCGGCGGCGTACTCGGTCTGACCGGCGCCGACCTGAAGGCGCAGACAGATGCCGCCATCGTCTTCGCCCGTCTCGAACAGGTTACCGCCAAGCGGGCCGAACAGCTTTCCGGCGGCCTGCGCCGGCGCCTGAATCTGGCCATCGGACTGCTCGGCCAGCCGCAACTGTTGCTGCTGGATGAACCGACCGTCGGCGTCGACCCGCAATCGCGCCACTTCCTGCTCGACGCCATCGCGGCCCTGCCGGCGGCCGGCACGACAGTGATCTACACCAGCCACTACATGGAAGAAGTCGAGGCCATCTGCCAGCGCATTGCCATCATCGACCAGGGCCGACTGCTGGCTGAAGGTTCTCTGGCCGACATCTTGCACAGCCCTGAGCCGCAAGTCGAACTCCAGCTCGACCTGCCGTTGCCCGAGGACATTGCAGAACGCTATACCGCCTGCCCGCTCGGCCATCTGCAATACCGGCTGGACCTGGCATCGACCACCTCCTTGCCCCGCCTGCTCGACGAACTGGCGGCAGCGGGCTGCACCGTCCGCCACCTGAATCTCGGCCAGCATGACCTGGAGCAGTTTTTCATGCGCCTGACCAAGCGCTCGCTGCGGGACTGAGCCATGTCGCCCCGCCTGCTTGCTCTCTGGCTCAAGGAATCGATCGCCCTGCTGCGCGACCGGCATGGCTTGCTTGCCCTGTTCATCATGCCGACCATTTTCATCCTGGTCATGACCATGGCACTGCGCGATGCTTTTTCGCCGGGCGTCAGCATCGACGCCGCCTATGTCGTCGTCGATCTCGACCACAGTCCGCATTCCAAGGCACTGATCAAGCGCCTCGACAAGAGCGTTTCCTTCAAGCGCCTGCCGGCTGCCGATGATGCCGAAAAGGCCCGCCAGGGCATCCTCGATGGCCATCAGGTACTGGTGCTGGTGCTCCCCAAGGGCTTTGGCGAACGCCTGCTGGCGCCGGCCGGCGCTGACGGCCAGCCGACCGAAGCACTGCAACTGCTGCTCGATCCGGCGCTCAGCCCGGCCCTGCAACTCGCCTTCCGCAACCAGGTGATGGCGGCGCTGGGCGCGGTGCGGGCCGACGAACTGACGCGCAGTGCCGGCAAGCTGTTCGGCCTGCCGGTTGCCCCCGGCGCCAGTGCCGAACGCGAGTGGCCGGACGAAATCCACAGCATCGCCGTGCGCAACGACCGCAGCATCCGGCCGCCCTCTTCGGTGCAACAGAACGTCCCGGCCTGGCTGATCTTTGCGATGTTCTTCGTCGTCATTCCGGTTTCGTCGATTTTCATCATCGAACGCCAGCAGGGCACGCTACAGCGCCTGCGCGCCATGGGCCTGCCTTTCCATCTGATCCTCGCCGGCAAGCTGCTGCCCTTCTTCATCGTCAATCAATTGCAGGCCGTGCTGATGGTGCTGGTTGGCATTTACCTCGTCCCGTTGTTCGGCAGCGAAGCGCTGGAACTGCCGGGCAGCCTGCCGCTGCTGTTCAATCTGTGGGCTGTCGCCGCCGCCGTCAGCCTGGCCGCCGTCTCGCTCGCCCTGCTCGTTGCCAGCCTGGCCCGAACCTCAGAACAGGCCACGGTCATCGGCGGTGTCGGCAATATCCTGATGGGCGCCATCGGCGGCATCATGGTCCCCAAATTCGTGATGCCGGCCGCCATGCAAAAGCTCGCCACCCTGTCGCCAATGGCCTGGGGTCTCGAAGGCTTCCACACCGTGATGCTGCGCCACGGCAGCTTTACCGACATCCTGCCCAGCCTGGCCCAGTTGCTCGCCTTTGCCGCTGCGGCGCTGACCGTTGCCGTCTGGCTCAATCACCGCTCACTCGCTGCCCAATCATGACCGCTGAACTCCGCCTCGAACTCAAGGCCCTGATCATCGAAGCCTGTGACAAGGACTGCGCTCCGGCCAGCATTACCGACGACGAAATCCTGTTCGGCCCGGAAGCCCCGCTGCAACTCGATTCGCTCGACGCCCTGCAGGTCTCGATGGCGATCAAGAAGAAATATGGCCTGCGCCTGCCGGACAGCAAGGAAACCCGCCGCATCCTGTCCAGCGTAGGCAACCTGGCCGAGCACCTCGAAAGCTGGCTCGCCAGCCGCGCATGAAACGACCGGTTTATATCGCCGACTGCGGGCTGATCTGCGCCCGCGGCGAAACGGCAACGGCTGTGGCTGAAGCCCTGTGGCGCGGCGAATCCGGCTCCGAGAAGCGCTGCCTGGGCGAACGCGAATTCCCCTATTTCGCTCTGCCGATGAGTGAAGACAGCTGGCTGCAGCGGGCCGAACGAGCCATTCGCTTGGTGACTGGCCAACTGGCGTCGCTCCCTCCGACCACCCCGCTGTTCATCGCCTCATCCTCTTTCCAGATCGGCCATTTCGAGCAGCAAGGGGCGCCGTTCGACCTGCCGCTGGCGACCGCTTCGTTGAGCCGCCAAATTGCCCGCTGGATGGACCTTTCCGGCCCATGCTACAGCTTCTCGAATGCCTGCATCTCAGGCTTCTCGGCCATCGACGCGGCCGGTACCTTGATCGCCGCCGGCCAGATCGATGAAGCGGTCGTCCTCGGATTCGAGCTGGCCAACGTTGCCACGCTGGCCGGCTTTGCCTCAATGGAACTGCTGTCGCGCACAAGCTGCCGCCCCTTCGATGCCCGGCGTGACGGCCTGGTCCTTGGCGAAGCCGTCGCCGCCGTTCGCCTGAGCGCCAAACCCGCTCCGTGGAGAATCGCCGGGCTACGCACCGGCCTGGACGGCTACTCGACGACCGGCCCCGACCCGGATGGCGGCCCCATCGCCAAGACGGCTATCGCCAGCCTGAAAGCAGCCAATGTCGGCCCGGCCGAAATTGATCTGGTCAAATTGCAGGCTGCCGGCTCGCCCGGCACCGACCTCGCCGAAGCCAACGCGCTGCACAAGGTTTTCGGCACCGAGATGCCGCCGCTGCTCTCGCTAAAACCAGCCCTTGGCCACACGCTCGGCGCCAGCGGCATCGCTGAACTGGCGGCCCTGCTGGCCTGCCTCGACGCAGGAACCATCCCGGCGACGGCAGGTTTCACCGAAGCCGACCCCGAACTCGGCCTGGCGCCGATCACTCACCGCAGCAATGACCCGGTTCGCCGGGCCATGCTTAACCTGATCGGCTTCGGCGGCGGGCTGGCCACGATGATCGTGGAGCGCACCTGATGATTTACCTTCACGCCGCGCTCAGCCAGCAGTTTGCCCCGGCCAACCTGCCGGGTGCAGTCCGTGCCACGCTCGGCAAACCGCTGCGCCGCGCCGCCGGCTTGACCCAGTTGGCCTTGGTTGGCGCTTTCGCCTGCTTGCCGGAAGAGCGCCGCCACCTGCCGACCGCCCTGCTCTGGCAATCAACCAGCGGCCCGCGGCTCGAAACGATCACCCTGCTAGAGGAAATCTGCGACGGCGCCGCCGAGCCGATGCCCTACGACTTTCTCGCCACCCAGCCAGCCATCGCCGCTGCCCAGATCCAGCCCATGTTGCCTGGGCTGCAATCCGCCATGCACATTCCGCTCGACAGCGAGAACAGCACCAACTGGTCGCTGCTGCTCAATCTGGCGATCGAATGGCTGAACGAGGGCCGCTACGCCCAGGTTCTCTGCGCCCAACTCGACCATTGGGCCGAGCGCTCGAGCGGCCACTGGCTTTGTGTCGGCACCGAACCTCTTGAAAACTCGCTCACCAGCCTCCAAATAGTCACGGAACCATCGCCTGATGCCCATGCCGACACGTCGGATTTTCCGGCGCGACTGTCCGACTGGCTGAATCACGGCGACACCGCCACCCTTTCCCTGCATTCCACCGCCGCCCCACAGCTGGCGGTAGAATTCGCCCGACTCTAATTTCCACAGGCCCCCACCATGTCCGAATTTGCCTTTGACGTAACCCTCGAAGAATTTGAATCCAAGGTGCTCCTGCCCGCCCAGGAAGTGCCGGTGGTCGTCGACTTCTGGGCACCGTGGTGCGAACCCTGCAAGGTGCTGAAGCCCATGCTGGAAAAGCTGGCCGAGGAATACAAGGGCCGCTTCCTGCTCGCCATGGTCAATGCCGACGAGTTCCCGGAACTGTCCCAGCACTTCGGCGTGCGCAGCATTCCCTCGGTCAAGGTGCTGTTCCAGGGCCAGCTGGTCGATGAATTCAATGGCGCCCTGCCGGAAAGCCAGGTTCGCGAATTCCTCGACCGCATCGCCCTGCCGGCCGGCCCGGGGGGCAACCTGCGCGAAGAAGCAGCGGCGCTGATCGTTGAAGGCAAGCTGGACGAAGCGCTGGCCAAACTGGTCGAGGCCAGCCAGGCCAATCCGCAGGATCAGGCCGTCCAGCTCGACGCCGTTGATGTGCTGTTGCAACTCGGCCGCACTGACGAAGCCAAGCAACTGCTGGCCGGTGAATACGCCAACGAACCCGACCGTGCCAATGCCCTGCGTGCCCGCCTGGCCCTGGCCGATGGCGCCGCCGACACCGCAGAAATTGAAGCCCGGCTTGCCGCCAACCCGGCCGACCACGGCGCCCGCCTTGAACTCTCCCGTGCCTACGCCGCCCAAAGCCGTTTCCGCGAAGCAATGGAAGCCGCGCTCGAAGTCGTCGTCCGCGACCGTGCCTTCGACGAAGGTGCCGGCCGCAAGGCACTACTCCAACTGTTCGAAGCGCTCCGCGGCAGCGAGCAGTACGACGACCTGATCCGCGAGTTCCGCCGCAAGATGTCCGCCGCGCTGAACTAAGCCGGCTCCGAAAGCATCGGCCGTGCGCCTGTTCTACACCGATGTTTTCGTGCTTCCCCTGCCAGCCGGGCACCGCTTTCCGATGGAAAAGTATTCCCGGCTGCGCCAGGCCCTGCTCGCCAACGGCGAGTTCAGCGAAACCGATTTCCACTTGCCCCACGCCGCGACCGACGAAGAGCTGGGCCGCGCCCATGATCCCGATTACATCCAGGCCATTGCCACGGGGCAACTTTCCGAAAAAGCCCAGAAAGCCATCGGCTTTCCATGGAGCGAAGGCATGGTCGAACGTTCGCGCCGTTCGGCCGGGGCGACCATCTGCGCCTGCCGAGCGGCGTTGGAAGACAGTGTTTCGGCCAACCTGGCCGGCGGCACCCACCACGCCTTTCGTGACCGGGGCGAGGGTTTCTGCATCTTCAACGATGCCGCCGTCGCGGCCCGTGCCATGCAAACCGAAGGCCGTGCCAAGCAGGTATTGATCGTCGATTGCGACGTCCATCAGGGTAACGGCACCGCCAGCATCCTGCGCGGCGACGACAGCATCTTTACCTTCTCCATCCACGGTGCGCGCAATTTCCCGTTCGACAAGGAACAGAGCGATCTCGACATCGAGCTGCCCGATGGCTGCACCGATGCGGCCTATCTCACGCGCCTCGCCGAAGGCCTGGACACCGCTTTCGACATCTCCCGCCCTGACCTCGTCATCTACCTGGCCGGCGCCGACCCCTACAAGGATGACCGTCTGGGGCGCCTTAGTCTGAGTTGCGAAGGATTGGCCGAAAGGGATCGGCTGGTCTTTACCAAATCCCGGGCGCACGGAACCCCCGTTGCCATTGCGATGGCAGGTGGATATGCCCGCCAGATCGACGATACGGTCAGAATTCACAGCGCGACGATTCACCTCGCCAAAGCGCTTCTGGGCAGTTAGAGTAACGAACAGGCACGGCCCGGCCGGGGCCGGAAAGTGAGGCCAGCGTCCAATGCAGGCTGAGCCATTCAAACGTATTGCGATAGCCGCAGGAGAGATTTAAAAAAGATGTTCGGCCTGTTCAATTGGCGCTCGCTTCAGACCCGCATCGCGGTCGGTACATTGTTTGTGGTGCTGGGCATACTCTGGACGACGGTCATCGCGCTGAGCCAGCTCCTGAACCGAGACATGGAAAAAACCATTTCGGCACAGCAGTTTTCAACGGTTTCACTGATTGCCAGCGAAATCGACCGTTCCATCCTTGAACGATTGAGCATTGCCGAATCCGTTGCCAGCAGCCTCACCGCCGACATCCTTCGCTCGCCCGCTGCCACCCAGCGCCTCCTTGAAGAACGCAAGATTCCGGAACGCTTTTTCAACCGGGGCATTATCGTCACCGACAGCCAGGGGACGGCGATTGCCGACAGCCCTGCCGAACATGGACGGACTGGCACCAACTACGCCGAGTTCGACTTCATCGCCAAAGTTCTGAGTACGGGCGTTCGACAGATTTCCGATCCGGTTTTCAGTCCCAATGGCGGCATGCCGGTATTCACCATGGTTGTTCCCATCCTGAATGCTGACCATAAAACCATCGGCCTGGTTATCGGCGTAACCAACCTTGCCCTACCCAATTTCCTCGACGAAATTGGTTCAGCCAAATACGGCAACACCGGAGACTTTCTGGTTACCGCCCCGGCCAAGCGACTTTTCGTCGCCTCCTCGGACAAGCGACGCGTCATGAAAGCCGGCCCACCGCCCGGCATCAATCCGGTGTACGACCGCTACATCGGTGGCTATGAGGGCTCGGGGGTGGCCAAGAGTTCCCGTGGCGTGGTCGAGCTGTCGTCAAACAAGAAAATCGCCAGCACAGGCTGGCTGATGCAAGCCGTGCTGCCGGTCGACGAAGCTTTTGCGCCCATCCACGCCATGGAGCGCCACCTGATCGTTGTTTCCCTGCTTCTGACGCTGGTCGCCACGTTCGCCAGCTGGTGGTGGCTGCGCCTGCAACTTCGACCGCTCTCGGAAACGGCCACCCAATTGCGCCAGATGCGCGATGGCGAGATCCCGAGACAGGCGCTGCCAGTCGTTCGCCAGGATGAAATCGGCCTGCTGACCGAAGCCCTGAACGGTTTGCAGGCCGTCATCATCAACGAAGAAGCAAAGGCGGCTGAGCACGCAGCCAACGACCGCCTGCGGCGCATCGTTTCCTACGTACCGGGCATCGTCTTTCAATATCGTCTCTTTCCGGACGGTCATAGCGCCTTTCCCTTTGCCAGCGAAGGCATTCGGAAAATCTATGGTTTGGCCCCCGAGGAAGTTGAGACTCACGTCCGCCCACTGCGCGACATGATGCACCCGGATGACGTGGAACATTTCCAGGCCACCATGCACGAGTCGGCGAAAACCCTTGCCCCATGGCATGTCGACTACCGCATCTGCGTGCCGGACAAGGGCACCAGATGGTTGATGATCAACGCCCAGCCAGAGCGCGATAGCGATGGCAGCACGCTTTGGCATGGCTTCATTGCCGACATCTCGGAAATGAAAGCGATGTCAGCCGAGTTGGAGCACTATCGCGATCACCTCGAACAACTGGTCGAACTGCGGACCGCCGACCTCGAAGCCGCACGGGCCGAGGCCGTCCGCCTGGCCATGGCGAAAAGCGAATTCCTCGCCAAGATGAGCCATGAAATCCGCACGCCCTTGCACGGCGTTCTCGGCATGGCCCACATCGGCAGCCGCAACACGGCCGAAGGCAGCAAGGCCCGCGATGCCTTCGCCAAGATCACCCACTCGGGCAACCTCCTGCTTGGCATCATCAACGACATCCTCGATTTTTCGAAGATGGAAGCCGGCATGCTCAAGATCGAATCAACCGATGTGGATCTTGTATCTATCCTCAACGAGTCGATCGAACTGATGCAGGACCGTGCCAATGCGAAAAAACTGGCCCTGCAACTCCGCGTGGCGGAAAACCTGCCAGCCCATTGCCGAAGCGATTCCCTGCGCCTGCGCCAAATTCTCCTGAACCTGCTCTCCAATGCAGTCAAATTCACGAGCAGCGGCTCAGTCACACTCGATGCCTCGCTTGACGGCGAGCAACTCGTCTTCAAGGTAAGCGATACCGGCATCGGCATCACCCGTGAACAATCCGCCAAGATTTTCAATCCCTTTGAGCAAGGCGATAACTCGACCACCCGCCGCTTTGGCGGCACCGGCCTCGGGCTGGCCATTACCTCGCATCTGGTCAAGCTGATGGATGGCAGCATCCAGCTCGACAGCACCCCGGATAGCGGCAGTTGCTTCGAAGTTCGCCTGCCCTACCTTCCGGTCGTTTCCGCCCACACAGCAAGCACACCCGTGATCACGGTGGCGACGGCGCCCAAGCCGCTATCGGGCATGCGCCTGCTGGTGGCCGAAGATGTCGACGTCAATCAGGAAATCATGGAAGCCATCCTGCGCGATGACGGCGCCGACGTGGTCATCGCCGGCAACGGCCAGGAAGCCGTGGAACTGATTCGGCAGAAAGGCGCGGCAGCGTTCGATCTGGTGCTGATGGACATCCAGATGCCGGTGATGAACGGCCACGATGCCGCCCGTGAAATCCTGCGCATCGCACCGGATTTACCTATCGTCGGGCAAACCGCCCACGCCCTGAGCGACGAGAGGGAAGCCTGCTTTGCCTCCGGCATGGTCGCCCACATCGCCAAGCCCATCGACCCGGACAAGCTGCTCGCCACCATTCTCAAACACGTCCGCCCCAAGCCCGAACCCCGGCAATAAACTCGCCCATTCACCATGACGCCATCGAGCCTCTACCTCAGCACCACGCTTCGCCGCATTGAAACCCGCTACGCCAGCCAGCCGCTGATGCAGCGTGCCGGTGCAGCGGCGGCCGAATGGGCGGCAACGCTGGCCGACGAGCAGAACCATCCGATTCTTGTCCTGGCCGGCCCCGGCAACAATGGCGGCGATGCCTTCGAAATGGCGCGCCTGCTGCGGGAACGCTTCTTCGATGTCTGCGTCGTGTTTGCCGCACCCCCGGACAAACTCCCGACCGACGCCGCTGCGGCCTACCAGCGCTACGTTGCCGCCGGAGGCATGACAACCGATGCCATCCCGGAAGAAACCCGCTGGTCGCTGATCGTCGATGGCCTGTTCGGCATCGGCCTGGCCCGTGCCCCGGAAGGCCGCTACGCACAATGGATCACTGCTGCCAACCAGATGGCGGAACGCGACGATTGTCCGCTACTGGCGCTCGACTGCCCGTCCGGCCTCAATGCTGATACCGGCACCGCCCTGGCGCCGATCATCCGTGCCACCCAGACGATCACCTTCATCGCCGCCAAACCTGGGCTATTCACCGCCGACGGGCTGGATCACTGCGGAGAAATCCGTGTCGCCAAGCTTAATCTCGAACCGACCGGCGAAATCCCGCCGGATGGACAGCTGCTCAGCCTGGCCGATTTCGCCTCACGCCTCAAACCCCGCCGCAACAACACGCACAAAGGCAGCTTCGGTAGTGCCGGCATCCTCGGAGGTGCCAAATCCATGGTCGGCGCCGCCTTCCTGGCCGGCCGGGCGGCGCTCAAGCTGGGCGCCGGGCGCGTCTATCTCGGCATGCTGGACCCGGAGGCCCCGTCAGTCGACCTGCTGCAGCCCGAATTGATGATGCGCCGAGCCGACACACTGCTGCAAACCGACCTCCAGGCGCTGGCCTGCGGCCCCGGCCTCGGTCGCTCGGCCGAAGCGCTGCGCCTGCTTGAACAATCGCTGAAGGCCCCCGTCCAGATCGTGCTCGATGCCGATGCGCTGAATCTGCTGGCCGAAGACGGTCGCCTCGAAGGCAACCTCTACAACCGCGTCGGACCCGCCATCCTGACGCCTCATCCGGCCGAAGCAGCCCGCCTGCTCGGCTGTTCGGTCCGCGACATCCAGAACGACCGGATCAAGGCTGCCCGCGAGCTGGCCGAGCGCTATCGCAGCCATATCGCCCTCAAGGGCTGCGGCACTGTCATTGCGACCATCGATGGCCGCTGGTGGATCAATCCCACCGGCAACCCCGGCATGGCTACAGCCGGCATGGGCGATGTGCTGAGCGGCCTGATCGTCGCCCTGCTGGCCCAGAATTGGCCGCCTGAAATGGCCCTGCTGGCCGCCGTCCACCTGCATGGCGCGACGGCGGATCGCCTGGTGGCCAGCGGTATCGGCCCGATCGGCCTGACCGCCGGCGAAATCATCGATACCTCGCGAGATATTTTCAACGAGTGGGTGAGCAATAACGCCAGACTGTAAAATGCCCACCTCAAACGCTGCCTGAAAACTGAAATGACCATCGAATTCGACTACCCGCTCGCCGCCGAGATCTCCCGCAACGTGGATGCCGCCCTGACCGAAGACGTCGGCGCCGGCGACCTGACCGCCAGCCTTGTTCCCGGCGACCGCCAGGTCAAGGCCACCGTCATCTCCCGTGAAGCCGGCGTCCTGTGCGGTACCGCCTGGTTTGCTGAATGCGTCGCACGCCTCGACCCGAATGCCCGCATCACCTGGCATGGCGCCGATGGCGACCGGATCGTCGCCAACCAGCTGCTCTGCGAAATCGACGGTAACGGCCGCGCCCTGCTCACCGCCGAGCGCAGCGCCCTGAATTTCCTGCAACTGCTCTCCGCCGTGGCCAGCAAGGCACGCATTTACGCCGATACCATCGCCGGCACCAAGGCGCAGGTGGTCGATACCCGCAAAACCCTGCCCGGCCTGCGCATCGCGCAGAAATACGCGGTCCGGGCCGGTGGCGGCGGCAACCACCGTCTCGCCCTGTGGGATGCCATCCTGATCAAGGAAAACCACATCCATGCAGCCGGCGGCATCACTCAGGCGATGGCAGCCGCCAAGCAGGTGGCCGAACAGGCCAAGAATCGCTGCAAGTTCATCCAGATCGAAGTCGAAAGCATCGACGAACTGAATCAGGCCCTGAATGCCGGGGCAAGAATGGTCCTGCTCGACAATTTCAGCCTCGACATGATGCGTGAAGCCGCCCAAATCAATGCCGGGCGCGCCATTCTGGAGGCCTCGGGCAACGTCACGCTGGAAACCATACGCGGGATTGCTGAAACCGGTGTCGATAGAATTTCGGTTGGGGCACTGACCAAGGATGTGAAAGCGCTCGACCTGTCAATGCGCTTCGTTGGCTAGGCTTTTTGGCTGTTTGTCTTCATAATCGCCCACAGATAGGCCAAAAACAAAAAACAAGGGGAATCCAAAAATGCTGTTTGTGCTGTTCTACATCGTCGCCATCACAATACTGGTACTGCACTTCACGGGCTTCCTGGCCCGACGCAATCTCGAATGGCTTGTTCTGGTGCTGGCTGTCGCGGTTTTTCCCGCCGTTATCTACCTGTAGGCTTGCGCGCCACCAGGTCGATCAGGGCCGATCGACCGGCGTGGGCGGTTCCCTCTTCGATCGTATCCTCATGCTCGCGGAGCAGAACAATGTCCCAGTCGGCAAACAGTTCGCGCAGCATGGCCTCGGTATAAAGGTTTTCAACCGCTGACGGGCCGCCCGTCCGGTGCTCCAGCTGTTTCGGCGTATAGCCCTGCAACAGCAGCAATCCACCCGGTTTCACCGCCAGCTTCATCCCCGCCAGTTGCCGCGGACGCTCGGCCGGTGTCGCAAACTGGATGAAGATGCCAAGCACGGCATCGTAGGCCGCCTCAGGCCAATCCCAATTCAGGATATCCACCTGAACAAAATCGACCGCCACACGCCGCACTCGCGCCAGCTTGGCGGCCTTTTCCAGCGCGACAGGAGAGATTTCAGTCGCCGTCACCCGGCAACCCTGTTCGGCCAACCAGACGGCGTTACGTCCCTCGCCGTCGGCCACCGACAGCACATTCATCCCCGCCCCGAAGCGCTCCGCCTGCGCGGCAAGGAACTTGTTCGGCGCCGTGCCGAACAAGTATTCGTCACCCGCATCACGATAGCGGGCCGACCAATGCGCTTCGTGATCGAAACTCACACGCGCTCGACGATGAACTGCTTGATTGCAGCCACGTCTGGCGCCATGACCACGACGCGCTGCGGCAGATTCTCGATACCCGCCAGATCAGCCGGACGAACCGGCTCGGTACCCAGTGCCTCGCGAATCGTTTCTTCGAATTTGGCCGGCTGAGCGGTTTCCAGCACGATCATCGGCACATTCGGCAGACGCTGCTCCTGCGCCACCTTCAGACCATCGGCGGTATGGGTGTCGAGCATCACGTTGTAGCGCCCCTGGGCAAAACGGATGGTATTGATGCGGTCGATGTGCGTGCTCTTGCCGGAAACGAAACCGAATTTCGGCAGGTTCTTCCAGTAATCCGTGGCCGACAGGTCGAAAGCCTCACCCTTGTCCACCTTGGCCCACAATTCCTTGACGACCGCCGGGTCACGTCCGACCAGGTCGAAGACAAAACGCTCGAAATTGGAGGCCTTGGAAATATCCATCGACGGGCTGGAGGTAATGCTGGTTTGGGCTGCCGTGCGCGGACGATAGACACCGGTACGGAAGAACTCGTCGAGCACATCGTTTTCATTGGTTGCCAGCACCAGACGCGCAATCGGCAAGCCCATCTGGCGGGCAATGTGGCCAGCACAGATGTTGCCGAAATTACCCGACGGCACGGCAAAAGCGACCTGCTCGTCATTCGACTGGGTGGCCAGGAAGTAACCCTGGAAGTAATAAACGATCTGCGCGGCAACGCGTGCCCAGTTGATCGAGTTGACCGCACCGATCTTGTACTTGGCCTTGAATTCGGCATCGTTGGAAACGGCCTTGACGATGTCCTGAGCATCGTCAAACAACCCGGTGACAGCGATGTTAAAGATATTGGCGTCCTGCAGCGAATACATCTGGGCGCGCTGGAAGGCACTCATCTTGCCGTCCGGCGACAGCATGAAAACCTTGACGTTGTGCTTGCCGCGCATGGCGTATTCGGCTGCTGAACCGGTATCTCCCGAGGTGGCGCCGAGGATATTGATCGCCTCGCCACGCTTGTCCAGCACATACTCGAACAGGTTGCCAAGCAGTTGCATGGCCATATCCTTGAAGGCCAGCGTCGGGCCATTGGACAGTTCCTGCGTGTAGAGACCGTCTTCCAGCTTGGTCAGCGGGGTGATCTGTGCAGGATCGCCCCCATTGCGGGTATGGCAATAGACCGCGGCGGTGTAGGTCTTGGCGACCAGCGCCTTCAGGTCGGCCGCCGGAATGTCGGTGATGAACTTGGAAAGAATTTCGTAGGCCAGATCGGCATACGAGAGCTGACGCCAGGCATCCAGTTCGGCGCGGCTGATCTGCGGGTAGCTTTCCGGCAGATAGAGTCCGCCATCCGGGGCCAGGCCGCCGAGAAGGATGTCGCAGAAGGACTGGGGAACGGCGTGACCGCGGGTCGAGAGATAGCGCATGGCGAAAACCTGAAAAGCGAAAAACAGCGATTTTACCGCGTCGAGCGATTCATGCGCGCGGCTTGGAGGAGCGCAATGATAAAGAGAGCCAACCCAAAGGCGACAAAAGCCCCGCCTAGCTGTTCATGGCCGGAGAGCAAAGCCATCGCCGAAGCCAGGAATGACAAGCCACGCCAGCCGCCGCTTGCCGCCAGTTTCTGGCGCATGAGGATGCGTGCCGGAATCGTCGGCCCCGGCCAGCGCCATACCGGCAACAATTGACTGAGCGCACCTGTGACCAAGGGCAGCAAAAACCCTGCTCCCCAGGCGAGTAAAGACGGACGCGTCGATAATAGACCGGCGCCATGTAGCAGGCCTGCGACCAATGTCATTAACAGACCGACGACGGCGGCCAGCAACGAAGCCGCGACACCGTCCCGCAGCAGGCTCCAAAGCCCGAAGCGGCGCGCCCATTGCCCGGCCAGCCCGAGCGCCGCGACGACAAGAAGCGCGGTTCCCGGCGCGGCAAACGGCCAGGCGATGACGGCACCGGTCGCTATCAACAGTGCTCCTGAAGCGACCAGCCATAGGCGCCGCTGCAACCAGCCGGCTGCTTCCGGGTCAGGTTTGCCAAGCACCGTCGGCAAAAGGACCGGCAAGGTACCCAGGGCCGACAATCCGACCAGCCCCAGCGTATTGAGATGCAGGTGAAAAACTCGCAGGCTTTGCCAATAAGTTGGCCAAAGCGGGATAAGCAGGATGGCCAGCAAGGCCAGCAGCAGACAGCCCAGCGCCGTACCGTACCAGCGCCAGCCCGGATGCGGCGAACCCAGCGTAGACCGGGCTCGAAGGGCAATCCAGTTAAGCAGAATGGCCGCCAGAACAAAATCAAGCGCCGCCGCCAGGTAAACGAGGAGATAGGGCAACCAGCCCTGCATCCCGCCAACCGCCACCAAACCAGTGGCTTGGGCCACCATCGGCAAGCGCGCCAGGCGCTGACCGGGATCACCGGTACGCGTCAGCACCGGTACAAAATGCATCATCGCCGCAAAAATCAGCGGCACGATGCCGACGGCAAACGCCAGATGCGCCACCGCCAATGGCGAACCCCACCCGCCCAACGCCAGCATGGCGCTGGCGATCAATGAAAGCAGACTGAGGCTCGCTGTGGGTATCACTCAGCCGACGACGGTAAAGTCGATCACGATGGCACCTGGCTCACGCTGCTTGTATTCGATGCTCAGGTGGGCGCCATAGCGATTCTGCAACTGGGCCAACAGCGGCAGGGGGTCATGATCATTGCAGAAGCGCATGGTTTCGCCAGGCATCAGCGAATCGAGCGCACCGAAGATGGCAGCATGGCGGAAGCGCTTGGCGATACCGCGAGCATCGAAGGGATAGAGGGCTTCGGCGGTCGGGCGGTCGCAGGAATGAACGGGTTGAATAGTTTGCATGTTAGCTCCTAAAAATGGCTTGCCGGGATGGCAATCGGTAGCGATTCTGCCGGTGTGCCTACCCTATTTCCTTGATCAGGATTGGAATAACCTCATCCTCATCAGGCCATCTGCAAAAAGCAATACGCCCGTCACTTTTCCTTTCCGGACTGGCGCGCCTGATCCAGTGCTTTCCTGATCTTTACCTTATCCCTGGTCCGCAATCCCTCGACCATCGCCCGCGACGCATCGCGCCGCTGTTCGGCATAGTGCTTCAAATGTTCAACCGTTTGAGCGGACGGCAAGTTCTCATCCAATGGCAAGGCCGAGAGCTCCTCAAAGCTTTGGTCGTATCGGTCGGCCACCATGCGCTCAATGGCATCAGCCATTACGTCCGCAGATACGCCCAGTTTCCCGCCTTGCGACATGAGACTCTCCCAACTCCGCGCGATTGACGCATCCTCCTGGAGAAACTCGACGACCTCCCCGCGAATCAGCTTTTCCTCACTCCAGCGATAGGCTGGCTTCGGAATCTGGCTCACCATGACCGCGACAAGAAAGAGCAAAAACAGCCCGGATACCCATCTGCCGAGTTGCGGCCCGGCCTCTACCGAAGGATCTGGCCGGATCAGCAGCGCACCCATCAGAACACCGGCAATCCATCCACCAATGTGTGCGGCGTTGTCGATACCGGGAACCAGCAACCCGAAAACGACGGTCGCAACGGAGAAACCAATCGCTGCCCAGAATAACCAGCGGAACTCACCGGGATGAATCCTCGAACGCTCCAGCCACAGATAACTGAGTAACGCTCCGTAGATGCCGAAAATGGCGCCTGATGCGCCACCCGATACCGCGGCCCCGGCATTTGCCACCAGCGACAGCAGATTTCCGGCCAGACCGGCAACCAGATAGATGACAGCGAATCGCAAGGTACCGTACATGCGTTCCACCCACTGGCCAACATCCCACAGAGCCCCCATATTCAGGAGCAGATGCAGCACACCGAAATGCAGAAAGAGCGCACTGCCGAGTCGCCACCATTCACCATCCTGGGTCGCTGGCCCGAAATTGGCGCCCCAAGCCAACTGGATAGTATTTTGCGCATGCCACAGGCTCGCGCCGTTGAACAGCATTGCAATAAAAATCAGGACATTAGCCGCGATCAGTAGCGGCGTCAGGCGCAATTGCGGCATATCAAGGCGAAGCTGATCGTGAAGTGAGGGCATGGTCCCTAGGTAAAGCAAGTCAATGAACACTCAAACATGAATTATGCGCGTCTGTTGCCCCAAGAAGCAGAGCAGCAAAGCTTGCGCCAATAAAAACGGGAGCACGCAGCTCCCGTTTTTATGCATCAGGCAAACCAGGATTACTGCAGCTCTTCCAAGCGAATGCGCTTGACCTTGCCCTTCTGGGCAGACAGGCCTTCGATCTTGGCGATGGCCGCGTCGGCGGCACTTTCCTTGCAGACATGGGTCAGGATGATGATATCGGTCTCGCCTTCGCCCTCTTCCGGCTCACGCTGCAGCATGGCATCGATAGAGATGGCCTGGTCAGCGAGGATGCGAGTGATGTCGGCCAAGACGCCCGGCTTGTCTTCAACACGCAGACGCAGGTAGTAACCGGTCTCGACTTCGCTCATCGGCAGGATCGGCAGGCTGGACATGGCATCCGGCTGGAAAGCCAGGTGCGGCACGCGATGGGCTGCATCGGCGGTAGCCAGGCGGGTGACATCGACCAGGTCGGCGATCACGGCCGAGGCAGTCGGCTCGGCACCGGCGCCCTTGCCGTAGTACAAGGTGGTGCCAACGGCATCGCCCTTGACCATGACAGCGTTCATCGCGCCTTCAACGTTGGCCAGCAGGCGCTTGGCCGGAATCAGGGTCGGATGGACGCGCAATTCGATACCGTTCTCGCGGCGCTTGGCGATGCCCAACAGTTTGATGCGATAACCGAGTTGCTCGGCATACTTGATATCGGAAGCTTCGAGCTTGGTGATGCCTTCGATGTAAGCCTTGTCGAACTGGACCGGAATACCGTAGGCAATAGAGGCAATCAGCGTTGCCTTGTGCGCGGCGTCGACGCCTTCGATGTCGAAGGTTGGATCAGCTTCGGCGTAACCCAGACGCTGGGCTTCCTTGAGTACGTCGTCAAACGACAGGCCCTTGTCGCGCATTTCGGACAGGATGAAGTTGGTTGTGCCGTTGATGATGCCGGCCGCCCATTCGATCCGGTTGGCGGTCAGGCCTTCACGCAGTGCCTTGATAATGGGGATGCCACCGGCCACAGCGGCCTCGAAAGCCACCATGACGCCCTTTTGCTGGGCAGCGGTAAAAATTTCGGTGCCATGCACAGCGAGCAGTGCCTTGTTGGCGGTCACCACATGCTTGCCGTTGGCGATGGACTGCATGACCACGTCCTTGGCCACACCGTAGCCACCGATCAGTTCGACGATGATATCGATCTCGGGATCATTGACCAGTGAGAAGGCATCGTCGGTGACACGGGCAGCGCCGCCAGTGATCTGCTTGGCGAGTTCAACATTCTTGTCGGCCACGGCCGTAATGCGAATCGGACGACCGGCACGACGGGTAATTTCTTCCTCGTTGCGCTTGAGAACGGTCCAGGTGCCACCGCCGACGGTGCCGATGCCGATAAGGCCAACATTGATGGGTTTCATGTTCAGTCTTTAATGAGTTGGTTGGTGTTGTGACGCTTGCGATAATTTTCGAGGAAACGGGCAATACGAGCGATCGCCTCCCGCAGATCATCCTCGTGCGGCAGGAAAACAAGGCGGAAGTGGTCCGGGTGCGGCCAGTTGAAGCCTGTACCCTGAACGAGCAGCACTTTTTCTTCCTGCAGCAGCTCGGAAATGAATTGCTGGTCGTTCTTGATCGGATAAACCTTGGGATCCAGCTTCGGGAACATGTACAGCGCCGCCTTCGGTTTGACGCATGAAACCCCGGGAATGGCGGTGATCAGCTCATGCGCGATGTCGCGCTGACGACGCAAGCGGCCGCCTTCCTTGATCAGGTCATCAATGCTCTGGTAACCGCCCAAAGCCGTCTGGATGCCGTGCTGCCCCGGCGCATTGGCGCACAAGCGCATCGAGGCCAGCATGTCGAGGCCTTCGATGTAGTCCTTGGCATGACGCTTGTCGCCTGAAACCACCATCCAGCCGGCGCGATAGCCGCAGGAACGGTAATTCTTCGAGAGACCGTTAAAGGTGATCATCAGCACGTCCTCGGCCAGCGAGGCAATCGACGTGTGCTTCACATCGTCATACAACACCTTGTCGTACACCTCGTCGGCGTAGATGGTCAGATGATGTTGGCGGGCGATGTCGATGATCTCGCAGAGCAGATCATCCGGATACAGTGCGCCGGTCGGATTGTTCGGATTGATCAGCACGATCGCCTTGGTGTGGGCGTTGATTTTGCTGCGGATATCGTCCAGATCGGGCAACCAGCCCTTGTTCTCGTCGCACAGATAATGCTTCGGCGTCCCACCAGATAGGCTGATCGCCGCCGTCCACAACGGGTAATCCGGGGCCGGCACCAACACCTCGTCACCGGCATCGAGCAAGGCATTCATCGCCATGACGATCAGCTCGGAGACACCATTGCCAACGTAGATATCCTCCAGCGTCACGCCCTTGATACCCTTTTGCTGGGTGTAGTGCATGATCGCCTTGCGTGCCGCGAAAATACCCTTTGAATCCGTATAGCCCGCGGCATTCGGCAGATTGCGGATCATGTCCTGCTGGATTTCCTCGGGCGAATCAAAACCGAACGCGGCCAGGTTGCCGATGTTCAGCTTGATAATCTTATGACCCTCTTCCTCCATCTGCTTGGCCTTCTGCAGAACAGGGCCGCGAATGTCGTAGCAGACGTTGGCGAGTTTGGCGGATTTCTTGACGTGTTTCATGCGAATCTTCCGGCGTGGCGTTTGGCCCACAAGGGCCAAAGGTATAATCCTACTTTATCGAATGGTGCACCGCAATTTCGGCGGGCTTTTTGGAACAAACGCGCAGTGAAACTTCACATTCCCAATACCGCTGGTCTCAACCTTTTTACCGCTTACGGCGAGGACTACATTGCGGTTAATCAGGAAAAATACAGTACCAATCTGATCCTGCTGCCAGAGTCGATCATTCCGGAATGGACTGCAGCGAAAGTTGACTCACTGACCGAAGCAGACATGCAACGCCTGCTTGAGCTGGGCACCGAAATCATCCTGCTCGGCACTGGCAACCGACTGCGCTTCCCTCCAGGCGCCCTGCTCCGTCCCTTCGCCGCTGCCGGGATTGGGCTGGATGTCATGGACCTGCAAGCCGCCTGTCGCACCTACAACATTCTTGCCGCCGAGGGCCGCAAAGTAGCTGCAGCCCTCCTTTTCGACTGATCAGTTGCGCCCGTAGGTATCCTCGAAGCGGACGATGTCGTCCTCGCCGAGATAGCTGCCTGACTGAACCTCGATCATTTCGAGCGGCACAATCCCCGGATTTTCCAGACGGTGCTTGGTACCCAGCGGAATGTAGGTTGATTGGTTTTCGGAGACGAGAAACTCCTCGTCGCCCTTGGTCACTTTTGCCGTACCGGTAACGACAATCCAGTGCTCGGCGCGATGATGGTGCATCTGCAGTGACAATGATGCCCCGGGCTTCACACAGATCCGCTTCACCTGGAAACGCTGGCCAGAATCAACGCCGTCATACCAACCCCACGGCCGGTGAATTTTGCGATGCCACTGCGCCACCGAGCGCTTGTCTGCCTTGAGGCGATCAACGATCTTTTTGACATCCTGCGTTGCATCATGGTGCGCCACCAGCACGGCATCGTTGGTTTCAACCACCACCAGATCACTGAGGCCAATACAGGTTACCAGCCGACTTTCGGAAAACGCCAAGGTATTCTGGCAAGACTCGAGCATCACATCGCCCCGCACAGCATTCCCAGCCTCGCACTTGGGCAACACCTTCCACAGCGCATCCCAGGCCCCCACATCTGACCAACCAGCCGACAGCGGAATGACCGCACTTTTCGGCAAGTTTTCCTGCGCACCAGAGAGGCGCTCCATAACCGCATAGTCAATCGAATCGGACGGGCAACGCTCAAACTCGGCACGATCAACTCGCACAAAATCACCGTCCTGACTAACGCCACTCAAAGCCTTGGTACATGCAGCGAGAATGTCAGGCCGGCAAATCTCCAGCGCAGACAACCAAGTCGAGGCCCGCAGTACAAAAATGCCGCTATTCCAAAGGTAGTCGCCTGAATCAAGATAGGCTTGAGCGGTCTCACGATCTGGCTTTTCGACAAACCGGCGAAGGGAGAATGCCTCATCCTCGCTGGCAATACCGGTTCCACGCTGAATGTAGCCGTAGCCTGTTTCCGGACAATCCGGCGTAATACCAAAAGTAACAGCAAACCCTTGTTCCGCAAGTTTCACCGCATTGGCCACAGCCCCGCGGAAAACGTCCCCCTCCAGAATCACATGATCAGCTGGCATGACCACCAGCACAGGATCATCACCGTTCCGCCGAGCCAGTAAGGCAGCCAGCGTCAGCGCCGGTGCGGTATTGCGACCAAATGGCTCAAGCAATATCTGGCCACGCTTGCCCAGAACACGAAGCTGTTCGGCCACCACAAATCGATGCTCTTCGTTGCAGACCAGTAACGGTTCAGACAGCCCATCAAGCCCATCAAGACGCGCCACCGTCTCTTGCAACATGGAGTTACTGCCGACCAGCGGCAGTAACTGCTTGGGATATTTCTCGCGGGACAAGGGCCACAAACGGGTTCCAGAACCACCGGAAAGCACTACGGGTATCACTTGAGTCATTTAAAAACCTTCAACCAAATCAGAAAATAACCGGACAGCATACTAATCCAGCTTCTTCAGATATTCCTTGGTAAATATCTTGTCCGGCAAATCACGTAATTTCATCTCGCTATATTCGAGCACTGATTTTTCGCCATTGCGCAGTGCATCTTCCATCACCAACCGAGTGGGACGAACACGTCCCGCCAGAGTCTGGAAATTCTCATAGGCACATTTTTTCAACAGCCGGTTGGATAGCGAATAAAACTCCGCTTTCAATGGCCAACCAGACTTCTCGTTAACCCAATAAACGACACGCTGATAAGTCACACTGCGATCAACAGCAATCAACTCCAGCACGTGATAGCTCTCACTACCAATTTTTTCGGTGCTGATGATTTTCGGATTGTAATCACCTGAAAAATTGGCTCGAGCCAAGTCGCCGTTAGCCACCTGTCCGGTCAGGCGCTGCGCCAGGGAAATTCGCACGGGCTGCGAAACCTCCGGCATAAAAACCCACAGGTCACGCCCCTTCATCAACATGATCTGACCGCGCTCTGAAGCCGGCTCTGTCACCATCACCACCGCGTTCTCATTTCCTTTGGAGAGAACGCGATATTTGTGGAGGTCAACCTCCTTGTCCGGACGCACGCTGTTTATGACCACGTCAACCTGAAATGCCTCGGCCGGAAATCGAACTTTGTCTGCCTTTTCAACTATACTGCGCGCTAAAGCATCACTCGCCGACGTTGCTCCTGCCTCCTCTGCCTGCAAAGGAAACGATAGGACTGCCATGAAGATAGCCCCCACCAAAACCAATGCCGGATGTGTCGAAAAATGCCTTTCGATTTTCGATTGCATGAGTAGCTCCATCCAGTTCAGAACCTTCAATTAGTTGCCCATCGAATGCCATGAGCGTCGTTCGTATAGAACATGTCTACAAGGACTATCAGCTTGGCGAGCAAACCGTCCAAGCCCTGCATGATATTACATGGTCAATTGATGCCGGGGTATTCCTGGCGATCTCAGGGCCATCGGGGAGCGGAAAAACCACGTTGCTCAACCTGATTGGCTGCATTGACAAACCGACCAGCGGCAAAATCTTCATCAACGAAGAAGATGTATCGGAAAAATCAGCCAACGAACTGGCCGATATCCGCGCACGTTCCATCGGATTCATTTTCCAGACATTCAATCTACTCCCAGTCCTTTCAGCTGCCGAGAATGTCGAGTATCCGCTACTCCGCCGCCCGGATATCTCTGCCGAAGAACGCAAAAAACGCGTCGACTATTTTCTCGATATTGTCGGCCTTAGCAAATTTGCCGACCATCGCCCAAACCAGTTGAGTGGCGGTCAAAGGCAGCGCGTCGCCATCGCTCGAGCCCTGGCAATCAAACCAAGCATCATTCTTGCCGATGAGCCGACTGCCAATCTGGACAAGGCGACCGGTCGCGAGATTCTGCGCCTGATGAAGCAGATCAATCGCCACCTCAAAACCACCTTCATTTTCTCGACACATGACCAGAAGGTCATCGACCATGCCGACCGACTGGTTCAGGTCGAGGATGGCTACATCACCGCCTTTGGCATACGCACCCAGGGTGAAAAAACCTGGAATATCGCCCGTGTTCGCGCCATGCCGGACGCCGAAGAAGAAGCTGACTCCGACTAACGTCCTCCGCCTGAACTTATTGTGATTACCCAAAAACACAAACTACTGAAACTCTCCTTGGCCATTTCGGCCTGCTTTTCGCTGACTTGCACTGCCGCTGATGATGACCTCCTTGGTCGAGACTCTCTCTTTGGCGACGACATCAAACCTGTAGCCACCAGCCCATTAGGGACAGGCGGTGGCATCAAAGGCTTTGTCCAGTTCGAGGGCGCCAGAACCACGTCATCTCCAGATCATTGGTCAAAACTTCGAACGCGCGCCGATCTCAATAGCAACGGAAAATTGGGAGAAGGCCTGAAATGGAAGCTGGGCGTTAGACTCGACTACGATTTCGTCTACGGCATCAACGACTTCTACAACAGTGCCGTCGAGCAAAACCAGCGCCTCGATGTCGCACTACGCGAAAACTACCTGGACTACAGCGTCGGCAATTGGGACTTCCGTTTTGGACGGCAGCATGTCGTCTGGGGCGAGATGGTCGGCCTTTTCTTCGCTGACGTTGTGTCCGCACGCGACCAAAGGGAATTCATCCTGCCGGAATTCGACCAGATGCGCACACCGCAGTGGGCTGCGCGCGCCGAATACTTCGTCGATGACATGCACGCCGAATTGCTCTGGATACCTGTTGCCTCCTACGACAATATCGGCAAACCTGGAGCGGAGTACTTCCCCTACCAGCCACTCCCGCCCGGTGCCAATGTTCAATATCTTGCTGAACAGCGCCCCGACCGTAACACCAACAACATGAACTACGGCGTCCGCCTCTCAACACTCAAGAACGGCTGGGATGTCTCCGGTTTCTATTACCGTAGTTCAGACACCAACCCCACCTTCTATCGAGAGATCGTACTCGGCCCAACACCGACCTTCATCTACCAGGCCCGCCATGATCGTATTCACCAGTTTGGCGGAACGCTCGCCAAGGACTTTGGCGATATCGTCCTAAAGGCTGAAGGCGTATACACTCGCGACCGTCAATTCGCAGTACTGAACATGACTGACCCGGATGGTCTGGTGAAACAGAACACCCTCGACTGGGCCGTCGGACTGGATTTTACGCTTCCAGCAGAAAGTCGCCTCAACGTACAGTTCTTCCAGCGCCAACACTTTGACCATAACCCGGAAATCATTTCGGATCGCCTGGAAAACGGCTACAGCCTCTTCGCCAGCACAAAGCTCACGAATAACTGGGAAGCCCAAGCGCTGTTCATTTCCAGCCTCAACCGATCCGACTGGCTATTCCGCCCGCGCGTAACCTGGAACCTCCAGCGCAACTGGCGTCTGCTGGTCGGTGCGGACGTATTCAACGGCCCTCCTTTAGGGCTATTCGGACGCTTCGACCAACATGATCGCGTGTACTCAGAAGTTCGTTACAGCTTTTAATTTTTTCTTTGGCCAGATTCGCTCAGCACCACTTGAAGCCATCACGCAGAAAAACAATAAATCATTTTTCTAATATTTTAGAACCCGCCACATCAAAGAGGATGGCCCGCCAAAGCGAGCCATCCTCGGACTGCTGACGAACCCCCGATTTTTCGAGGGTTTTGTTTTTTTGGAAATCAGTCTGAATTCCGGATTCAAGACGAAATGAGGCGGATTGTGAAGTTTGGTAAGCGTACAGCCGCCCCGTATTGATCCGATCAGCGTTTGATGAGCTCGACGTTGATCGTCTGCGCTTTCGAGGAATTAAGTACGCGATGTAGCAGGGCGTAAGCGACTCGCCACTTCTGCCCATCTGCGTTGAGGGTGACGGTTTTGTCATTGAGGCGGACGACCTGGCCACTACGTTGCCGATGCTCATGGTCAAGGAAACCGACGGTATCGCCGATGGCCACTTCATGGCGGCTCAGCCCTTGCTGAGGATTGTCACGGATGCGGACATCAACGCCACCCAGATTGATGGCGGTGTAGGCAATCAGCCAGTGCTCCCCGGTGTCGGTTTCACGAACCAGCACTTCCTTGGTTCGGAACTCGCGTACTTGTGCCGGGCGAAGCTTATTTGCTCGGGCATCGAAATACTCGATTTCCTGGCCAATGCGCAGTTGCGAACGAATGGCGATGATCCATTTGGGATCGGCCAGCACGCGATCAATCGCGGCACGTAGGCGATAGAGTTCGAAGCCGGAGGCCTGGTTCATGGCATCGAGCAGTGTGGCAAATTCCATGGCCAATGGACCTCCGTCGGCTTGAGCGGCAAGAGTTCATCGATCCGGCTGTAAGGCCAGACAGGGAGCTTTTCCAGAACATCCTTGAGCCAGGCATAGGGTTCAAGGCCATTCAACTTGGCGGTCGCCAGCAGGCTTTGAATGGCCGCAGCCCGACATCCTGCCCGTTCCGAGCCGGTAAAGAGCCAATTGCGGCGCCCGAGCGTAATCGGCCGAATCGCGTTCTCGACCGGATTGTTGTCGATCGGGTTATCACCTCGCGACACATAGCGCAGGATGGCCGGCCAGCGCTTGAGCGTATAGTCGACTGCTCGCGCCAATCCGCTGCCATTCGCCGTTCTGAGCCGCTCGACTTTCAGCCACTCATGGAGTGACTGGAGGCGCGGCAGCGCCTCGCGTTGGCGTAACACCAAACGATCTGCCGCTTCTACCCCTGCCACCTCAGCTTCCAGCGCATACAACTCGCCGATGCGACGCAGCGCTTCTTCCGCTACCGGATGGCCGCCCGGCAGCGCATGCAAGTCGAAGAACTTGCGACGGCAGTGTGCCAGGCAGGCGAGTTCGGTCACGCCTTGCTGAAACAGGGCTTTGTATCCCCCGTAATCATCGACCATCAGGTCGCCACGCCATTCCGCCAGGAAATCGCGCGCATGCTGACCGCTACGACTGGTCTGGTAATCGAAGACGACGATGGGCGGCCTGCGCTCCAGGTCGTTGCTGCGGTAGGCCCACATGTAGGCCCGTTTTGTCTTGCCCTTGCCGGGATCGAGCTGCTGAACCGGCGTTTCGTCGGCATGCAGGACCTTGCCCTGCTTTAGTAATTCGCTCAGTCGATCAACCAGCGGCTGCAGGGCAACGCCCAATTGCCCAACCCATTGCGCTAGGGTCGAACGGGCAATCCCGACACCGTGTCGTTCGCTGATCTTCTCAATCCGGTACAACGGCAGATGATCCAGATATTTCTGGATCAGTACCCAGGCATGCAGCCCCGGCGCCGCCAGGCCACCGTCGATCAGCGCCGGCGCAACGGGAGCTGCGGTGATCGTTTCACAGGTGCGGCATGCATACTGCGGCCGAATGTGGCGATGCACGAAGAAACGTGCCGGTTCGACATCCAGTTGCTCGCTGACATCCTCACCAATCTTGATCAGGCCGGCACCGCATTGCCCACAGGTGCAGGATGCGGGTTCATGACGGTGCTCGATGCGCGGCAATTCTGGCGGAATCGCCTTACGCCCGGTCGGCTTCGGACGCGACTTCTCGATGGCGCCTTGAAGCTGTGCGAGTTCGGCCGAAATGGCGGCCTGATCTTCGTTGCAGGATTCGAGAAACAAATCCTGCTGCGCAACCGACAGGGATTCGCTCTTGGCGCCAAACTTGACTCGTCTGTAGTACGCCAGTTCCAGCGTCAGTTTCTGAATCTTCAGATCGCGCTGCTTAATTTCTCCGGCTTGTTCCTGACGTTGCTTCTCACTGGCGGCCAACTCGGTTTGCAGGGCTGCAAACTGTGCTTCAGCCCACTCTGGCAGCACCCGTGCCGCCGCAAATTGAAGGGTTTCGGCACCAGAGTTCATGCCCCGGATTATACCATCGACAACGCCGAAAACCCTTGCCAACACAGGGTTTATGCCCGATCAGACGCGCCATTCCGCAGGCGCCTTGGCGTGCAGTCGGCGCCAATCAATTCCCTTGGTCAGCCACTGCCACTCGGTGGCGCTCAACGTGCACGTCGTACTGCCCGGTTTGGGCCAGGAGAACCGCCCCTGATGCAATCGCCGGACACACAGCCAGACGCCGGTGCCATCCCAAACCACCAACTTGACCCGGTTGCCCTGGAGATTGCAGAACGCGTATGCCGTACCGTCGCAGGGTGAACAACCCAGTAATTGCTGAATCCGCAGTGACAGTCCGTCAATGCCCATTCTCATATCAACCGGCTCGACCGCCAGCCAAACCTGTTCCGGCATAATCATCGCAACAGGTCTCGTAGCCAGTCAGCGCAGGATGTCGATTGCGATACCGGCCAGGTAATCGAGATCAACATCTGGCTGCGATGGATTTCGATCTTGATCTCACCTGAGGGAGCTGTCTCCGGCATCGCGACCGTGATCGGCACCAAGCCAGGCGTGGTCGGTTCGGCGATTTCCAATGGATGTTGATCCGGCAATATGCCAGTGCCAGCCGCCTCTTCTTGGCGCTCGGTAACCCAGCGCCGGAGCAGGTTGGCATTCAGGCCGTTGGCCAAGGCGACCGACGCCATGGATATCCCGGGCTGCAGACAGGCCTCAATCGCCTGCTGCTTGAACTCTTCCGTATAACGCCGCCTGCTCCGGCGCATCGGTGCTTTGATTAGCTTCGTGTGCATGTGTCCACCTAATTTACGTGGACACGAGCATCCTATCCCCCAGGGGCTTCAGCAATGTGGTGCCGTTGAACGCTTACGAAGTTTGCCTGTAAGCGCCCGGTAAACACACCTTGAATTTCAGACTGAGGTTTCCGTCAGCTAGCGATGCGGTAGTAATGCGCTGATCCGACTGTTGGGCTGAGTCGGCAAGCGAGACAGGGCGTCTTTCAGGCAAAGGAAGGGATCGTGGCCATTGTGTTTGGCCGACTGAATCAGGCTCGAGATGGCGGCCGCCCATTTGCCGGCGCGCAGGCTGCCGGCGTGAAATGGCCCGCCAAAGCGGGCCATCCTCAATCTGAACCTTAAACTGTGGTCCGTCGATACTGCTACTACAAAACTAATTAAGCTTGCTTACGACGACGACCAACAAATCCAAGTCCTGTGACTGCCAGACCCAGCAGGGCCAAAGAACCAGGTTCGGGAACACTGAACGTCGCGCTACCATCGAGAGAAGTTTGGCGAATCAGCGGATTTTTGCAATCTGCAGCAAGCGCGTCGCTGAATCCGCAGACCAACTGCGCAGGATCGGGTACTGCAGGGTCGACGTTGGTATCAAGACGGAATTGAACCACCGGTGCAGTAGTATTCGTCTTCCAGAGATCGTAGAAGCTCTTTCCACTCGGAACATCATTGAAGAAATTCTGAATGACAGTATCGCCCGCCGTGTCATCCACTGCGCCCACACCATCGAAGTCAAAGCTCACGCTACCATTAAGCACAAGTTCGGCAATTGTTAATGACGAATTTGTAATATTGATACGCAACACTTGCTTTGAAGTGGTACCGTTAGTGTAAAAGATATCGAAATAGCCACTGGTGTAATCCACGCCCGAACCAGTAGTTGTTCCCTTGATCTCATATTGGTATGTCAATCCCCAAGTCGTGCCATTGGCAGTTGGAATACCGTAAGGCGTGAACACACCATCGGCAAAGCCTTCACCATCCCCTGAACCACCTTGAGCGTTCAGGGCATCAATATTGATGCCTGCGGGAATGGGAGGTGCGAAGAACTCGCCGTTGGGGGTAAGATTGCCATTATCGACAGACGTACCTAGGATGTTCGTGTGTGCACCGGCTGAAAATCCGTACGAAGTCATGACAGATAGAATATTCGTATCGACCACCGCCGTGCCAGCCACCGCTGGATTACCCAGGTAGATGGAAGTGGCATAGGTTCCAGTAAAGCCAAGTTCGTTGAGGCTGGCGGTAACGGTATTCCCATCAGGCGTAAAGCCACCATCGAATCCAGGATTCAGAGTAAACGGAGCAGCGTAGGCCGTTGAAGAAACCAGCCCAGCCAAGGCGGTTGCCAGTAGAGTTTTACGGATCATTTTCTTCTCCTGATCAGTTATAGAAAGAGGCTGGGCCTCGGTGGTAAGACATAAGCACCTTCCATGCCACAGTCACAACAGGAACACAAATATTCAATATTAATCATCGGGTTAGAAAAAAAACACATGTTCAGAAGATGCATCGTAAGGCGCCACTTAATCTGGCCTGTAAAATTTCTCGACACCGGGATCCTAGGGGCTGTTAACAATTGGGTTTTTGGCGATCATGCCAGCCAGATATAGGCGGAAGCGAGGTTGAGCATGGACATGAAGTTCTGCGCTAGCTTCTCGTAGCGTGTGGCGATGCGCCTGAACTGCTTGAGTCGGCAGAAAAAGCGTTCGACGAGGTTGCGGTCTTTGTAAAGGTGACGATCATAGGCACGCTGAGTCAGGCGATTACCGCGTGGCGGAATCACCGCCTGTGCGCCCTGCGCTTCAATGGTGTCGACGAATGCGTTGGCATCGTAGCCCTTGTCGGCGATGACGCTCTGCGCCTCAATCCCCTCGATGAGAGCGGCTGCTTCGGTAATGTCGGCGATTTGCCCAGCGGTCAGGCGCAAACGCAAGGGATTACCCAGGGCCTCAACCGCCGCATGAATTTTGGTACTCAGTCCGCCCCGGCTACGCCCGATGGCTTGATCGCCCGCTTTTTTTGGGCGCCAGTCGCGTGTTGGTGGGCTCGCACGATGGTCGCGTCGACAAACAACTGCTCCAGATCGGCGTCGCTCTTGAGTGCTTCGGCCATCCGCGCCCAAACCCCTTTCTTGCTCCAGCGGGAAAAGCGCATGTACGTCGTGTGCCAAGCTCCGAAGTGCGTGGGCAGGTCGCGCCACGGCGAGCCCGTGCGGGCGATCCATAGCACCGCTTCGACAAAGAGTCGGTTGTCGCGCCCAGTTACCCCGCGCTCGTTGGCTCTGCCTGAGCACAGGGCTTCGATTCGCCGCCATTGGTCGTCTCGCAACATCTTCCGGTCCATCCTCGCAGACTCCAAAAAGCGAGAATGTACATAGTTTCGTCATTTGTGAACAGCCCCTAGGCACTTTTGCATACCTCCTCGATTCGAGTGACTGACAGCCCACCAAGCTGACTACGACCCCACAAATGGAAAATGCCGCTCAACTGACCAAACAGCATTATGCTTAAGAGCGCTCTTTTCTATTTTCAGAATTACAATTACTCTGCGCTTGGGAATGTAACCCCGCATCCTGCAGGCACGCCAATCGCAATCACCAAAGAGAATTTGGCTTGACCCATTGCTCCGGTATGATTTCTGTAGCCTTGGCTTTTTTTTCCATTGCCAGGCAACCCCGAAGATCGCTGATGGCCATACTTGCCGTCGCATTCGGCATTTCAGCTTTACTCTTGGCCAGTGGTTTCATCGAGTGGAATCTGCGCTATGGCCGAGAATCAACGATTCATTCAGAACTTGGTCACATTCGAATTTTCAAACCAGGTTACTTGTACGCCGGTTCGGCGGACCCATTCGGCTACCTGCTGGATACCGATACTGCCCAAGAGAAGAGCGTATCTAGTTTCCCTCACATCGAACTGATCACTCCTCGCTTATCTTTCAATGGATTAGCTAGTTTTGGCGAGTCAACCCTATCCTTCATTGGCGAAGGGGTAGACCCGATCAACGAGGAACGCCTGAGCAAATCTTTGACGATCACATCGGGCAAATCACTTTCACCAGAATACCCAAAGGGAATTATTGTCGGTCAAGGGTTGGCTGAGAATTTGGGCGTAAAACCAGGTGACTCGATTGTATTGATGGTCAATAGTGCAACCGGCGGTGTCAATGCCATCGAGGTCACAGTCCTCGGACTTTTTGCGACAATCACTAAAGCCTACGATGACGCAGCCCTCCGCGTCCCGATTTCACTTGCTAGGCAACTGATGAGGGTCAAGGGATCACACTCCTATGCCATTCTGCTCGACAAAACAGAAAACACTTCAAGCAGTCTGGATGGTCTAAAAACCAGCTTTGGCGAAAAGGGACTTGAGTTCGTCCCGTGGTATGAGATGGCGGACTTCTACAATAAGACCGCCGAGCTTTTCTCGCGGCAAGTGAATGTTGTTCGCTTGATCATCGCTGTCATCATCGTACTCAGCATATCGAATACGCTAATGATGAACGTTATGGAACGAACGGGTGAGATAGGGACGATCATGGCGATCGGGGTCAAGCGCAAAGAGGTGCTGATTCAATTTCTAGCCGAGGGGTTGATTCTGGGTATGGCCGGCGGAGCGCTAGGACTTATATTAGCCTATACCCTCGGAGTACTCATATCAGCAATCGGGGTACCGATGCCTGCACCACCAGGAATGTCATTTGGCTATACCGCCGAAATCCTTATCAACTGGCGGATGGCTTTTGAAGCCTATTTTCTGGCCATCATGACAACACTGGTGGCTAGCGTAATTCCGGCCATCAAGGCTTCACGGATGGAGATCGTCAATGCATTGCGACACAATCGCTGAACCATGATGCTCAAACTTGCATTTCGCAACATCTTCCGACAGCACGTTCGTACCGCAATCACACTGGCAGCCATTATCTTTGGCGTTGTCGGCCTGATTCTGGGCGGCGGCTTCGTTCGCGATATTTTTTTCCAGCTCGGTGAAGCCTTGATCCATTCGCAATCCGGCCATCTGCAAGTCGTCAAACCTGGGTATTTCACTTACGGATCAAGGTCTCCAGAGAAATTCTTGATTACTGATGCCCAGCCATTGAAACGTGAACTAGCAAAGATTCCTGAAATACAAGAGGTACTCGAACGAGTCAGCTTTACGGGGCTGCTGAATAATGGAAAAACGGATTGGCCAATCGTGGCTGATGGTGTTGAACCGGATGGCGAAGCACGGCTAGGCAGTTTCATGCAGATCGTCGAAGGCCGCCAGCTTACTCAGAAAGACAATTTTGGCGTGACGATTGGGCAAGGCGTTGCCAAGGCGCTTAATCTCAAGCCTGGCGACCGAGTTTCTCTGCTTGTCAACACGCCAGAAGGTGCCTTGAACACGATGGAGTTGGAGATCGTCGGTATCTTTCAGAGTTTCTCGAAAGATTACGATGCTCGCTTCATTCGCCTCCCCTTACCTGCAGCTCATGAGTTGTTAGGCTCGCAGGGCATCAACAGCTTGGTTATCTCATTAAAACAGACCGCTGACACAGAGACCGTGTCAGCAAAACTGAAGGCCATGCTCAAACCAGAGCAATACGAAAGCCGGACATGGGTTCAGCTCAATGATTTCTACGAAAAGACAGTCGCACTCTACGAGCAGCAATTTGGTTTCCTGCAACTGATCATTTTGATCATGGTTCTATTGAGCGTGGCCAATAGTGTCAGCATGAGCATCTTCGAGCGCACAGGTGAGTTTGGAACAATAATGGCCACAGGCAGCCGCCCGATAGATGTCATTAAAATGTTGATTACTGAAAGTGCGTTGCTTGGATTGATTGGCTCAAGCCTGGGAGTATCTATTGGCATTGCCGCTGCGCTGCTGATATCAAGTATCGGGATACCCATGCCCCCCCCCCCCAACGCCAACCTCGGTTATCTGGCGACAATTCAACTCTCTGTGATCGATATTTTTATCTCGTTCATGATTGGTTTTGCGGCGACCACGCTTGCCTGCCTTTGGCCGGGAATACGGGTGACCAGGTTGCCAGTCATCGACGCGTTGCGCCAGAATCAGATCTGAGTACCGACGGGTCTCTGTTGTGCATCCAGAGATAAAACGCCAATACACCGGGAGCAATAATGCGCACATTTGACTACAACACCGCATTTTCTCGAAATATCGGCTGGGTTACCGAAGCCGAGCAGGAACGGCTAAGAAATTGCCGTGTCGCCATTGGCGGTCTAGGCGGAGTTGGAGGGGTACACTTGCTAACTCTCGCCCGCCTGGGAATTGGAAAATTCAACGTAGCTGATTTTGATAAATTTGATCTCGTCAATTTCAACCGCCAGGTCGGAGCAACAATGAGTTCGCTTGACCGCCCAAAGATCGAAGTCCTTGAAGAAATGGCACGGGATATCAATCCGGAACTGGATATCCATCTCTTTCCTGAGGGCCTCTCCAGCGAGAATCTCGATAAATTTCTGGAGGGAGTGGATGTATATGTCGACGGCCTGGATTTTTTTGTATTCGACATAAGACGAAAGACCTTCGCCGCCTGCCGAGCCAAGGGAATTCCAGTCGTAACAGCAGCCCCATTAGGCTTAGGGACAGCGGTTCTTGTCTTTAGCCCGAGCGGCATGTCTTGTGAAGACTATTTCGGTTTCGAAGGCTGCGACGAGCTTGAAATGGCAATCCGCTTCCTCGTCGGCCTCTCGCCCGCAGTATTACAGCGTGGTTACGTTGCAGACATGAGTCGCATCAGCCTGCCCGAACGGCGCGGACCATCGTCCATTGCATCATGCCAGTTATGTGCCGGTGTTGCTGCCGTGGAAACGCTAAAGCTTCTGCTGGGTCGGGGTGAAATTCAGTACGCCCCTAGGGGTAGCCAGTTCGATGCCTACCGCATGAAATATGTTCGCACCTGGCGCCCGGGCGGACACCGAAATCCATTACAACGGTTGATGCGCTTTCTTTTGAGACAACAGCTAAGAAAAGCAAGCAATTCCGCTTGAAAAATTGGTCGGCACGAATACCCCCCGAGAACGTCCTTTTCCGTGAAATAGTTCCACATCGCTTTCCTTGAAAGCACAGTATCCTCGGGGTGTTTTCCGTTATCATAATGCTCTAACCATTTACCGGCCGCTGCCTCCTGTGGCCAGATCGAGGGAAAAGAGGATGACCATGTTTCGTTCGACCATCAGATCTATCAAATATTGGCTGCCAGTGAGTTTGGCGGGCCTCTTGTTGGCCACCGGCTGTGCCGGCAACCGCCCTGCTGCTCCGGCAGCAGCAGCTTCTGCAGAATATAGCTACAAGATAGGCCCGGGAGACAACCTGAACATTGTCGTCTGGCGCAACCCGGAACTGTCAATGACCGTTCCTGTTCGACCAGACGGCAAGATTTCCTCTCCGCTAATCGATGATCTGAACGCCATGGGCAAGGACTCAACCGCCTTGGCACGCGATATTGAAAAAGAACTGGGGAAATACATTCGTGACCCGGTCGTAACAGTCATCGTAACGGGCTTTGTCGGCCCATACAGTGAGCAAATTCGAGTCATTGGTGCAGCTACAAAACCACAAATTCTTGCCTATAAGCAAAAAATGACTCTACTTGACGTCATGATTGCAGTAGGTGGAATTACTGATTTTGCCGATGGCAATAGTGCCACGATCCTGCGCACCTCTGAGAACAACGTGCAATACAGTGTCCGCATCAAGGATCTAGTAAAACGTGGCGATGTTTCAGCTAATGTTGAGATGAAACCCGGTGATGTATTGATCATCCCACAGAGCTGGTTCTGATCTTAAGTTGTCACCCAATATCAACCGCTCGGCCATTTGGCCGAGCGGTTGTCTGTCTGGATTCCTAAATGGAAGAAATTCTTCGTCAGGCTCTGTCAATTCTCCGAGCAACATGGAAATACCGTCGCCTTGGCATGCTCGTCGCTTGGGTGGTCGGAGCTATTGCTGCCGGCATCGTAGTCAGGATGCCAGATCGCTATGAAGCATCAGCCCGCATATTTGTGGATACACAATCCATTCTTAAGCCGTTGATGTCAGGACTGACTGTTCAGCCGAACGTAGAACAGCAGGTAATGATGCTCAGTCGAACGCTGATTAGCCGACCCAATGTCGAAAAATTGATTCGAATGGCTGATCTCGATCTGAAAATTCAGGGAAAGCGAGAACAGGAAGCTCTGATTGACGAGTTAATGCGGACTCTGGCAATTCAAAGCCTGGGCCGCGACAACCTCTACACCATCGCCTACCGTGATACCGACCCAGCCAAAGCGCAACGGGTAGTTCAGGCCCTGGTATCGATTTTTGTCGAGTCCAGCCTCGGTGACAAGCGCCAGGACAGTGACTCGGCCCTCAAGTTTATTGATGAACAAATTCGAAACTACGAGAAAAAGCTTGAAGATGCGGAAAATCGCCTGAAGGATTTCAAACTTCGTAACGTTGAGTTGAATACCGGAGAAGGCAGAAGCGGCATTGATAAACTATCCGAACTCACCAATGTATTGAATAGCTCCAAGCTTGCACTTCGCGAAGCGGAAAATTCACGTGACGCACTACGTCGGCAAATCATCGGTGAAGAGCCAGTGCTGCTACCTGAATCATCAAGCAGCGACTCAGGCATTTCATTGCCCGAAATTGATGGCCGACTGGATGTACAAAAGCGCAATCTTGATAATTTACTGCAACGCTATACCGACCAGCATCCCGATGTCATCGGCGCACGTCGTCTAATCAAGGATATTGAAGAACAGAAGCGGCAGGAATTATTGGCACGCAAGAAATTCGCAGCAGCCAATCCGGGAGCATCGGTCAGCAACAATCCGGTGTACCAACAACTAAAGGTTTCGCTAGCTGAATCTGAAGCGAATGTTGCCTCTCTGCGCGCCCGTGTCAGCGAGTATGAAACACGTTACAAACGTACAACAGACATGCTCAAGTCGCAGCCGCAACTTGAAGCGGAATATACCCAACTCAATCGTGACTACGATATCCACAAGAAAAACTATGAACAGTTGGTTACTCGTCGAGAGGCTGCCGAACTGTCCGGCGACCTTGAATCAGCGGGTTCCGGTGCTGACTTCCGGCTGATAGACCCACCGCGGGCCTCATCAAAGCCTGTTGCTCCGAACCGGCTTTTGCTTCTTCCAGGCGGTCTTGTTCTGGCTTTAGCTGCAGGTTTGTTCGTAGCCTTCGCTGCCAGTCAGGTACGCCCGGTATTCTTCGATGGCAAGACCCTCCGAGAGGCAACTGGTCTGCCGTTACTTGGGACGGTTTCCCTGCTACCAAACCCTGCTCGAAAACAAAAGGAACGAGCCAGTCTGAAGAGATTTCTTATCGCCACGATTGGTCTTGTTTTCGCGTATGGCTTAGGCATCGCTGCGCTCTTTCTACTCACCCAACGTGCAGCCTGAGGAATTCTGATGAGTCTGATAGAACAAGCAGCCAAACGCCTGGAGCAACTACGCCAAGCTGGGGTTGAACTGCCCAATAGCGAGCCGGAAGGTCAACAACCCCCGCGCACCGTCCACAAACCTGAGCCAGCCTCGCCGGCAACTGCACAGGCACCAAGTTTGGCTCCAGCGACCCAGGCTGATTCCAGCACCCACAGTCCAGAGCACCCCTCGTCTGCTTCAGCCAAACGTATCGAGTTGAATCTGGAAGCCATCTCTGCATCTGGTTTGCTGGTCCCGAACGCAGCACGTAGTGAATTGGCGGATGAGTATCGTGTAATCAAACGGCCACTGATCGCAAATGCGATGGGACGTAACAGCACTACGATCGACTACGGCAATTTGATCATGGTGACAAGCGCGCTACCTGGCGAAGGAAAAAGCTTCTCCGCCATTAACCTCGCGATCAGTATTGCCATGGAACTCGACAATACAGTGATGCTGGTCGATGCCGATGTTGCCCGTCCATCAATACTCAACATGCTTGGGCTTGCCCCTGCCCCTGGCCTGCTGGATGTCGTCGACCGCGGCTCGGTGGATATCTCCGGGGTGCTATTACGTACCAACATTGACAAACTATCGATTCTGCCGAGTGGGACACAACATCCAAGAGCCACTGAGTTGCTTGCCAGCGACGCAATGATCAAGCTCCTTGATGACATGTCCAGGCGCTACAGCGACCGGATCATCATATTTGACTCCCCTCCCCTATTGCTTACGACTGAGGCACGGGCATTGGCAACTCACATGGGGCAGATTGTCATTGTGGTCAATGCAGAGAACACGACTCAAGCAGCAGTGAAGGAAGCCGTTGCTACTATCGAAGCTTGTCCAGTCAAGATGATGCTACTCAATCAGGCACGGCAAGCAGGATCGGGCACATACGGGTATGGATATGGCTATGGGTACGGAAACAGGTACGGAAATGAGACATAAGCTCTTCAGAATCTGTCGCCTCTCTAGCTTGATGCTGCTTGCAATGGGCAATGCACTGGCACAACAAACTGCCATTGCTCCAAACCAGACATCAGAGCAGGACAAGTTACAAACAACACAGAATCCAGCCTGGATCATCAAGCCCCGCATTTCGCTGACTGAAACCTGGACTGATAACGCCAACCTCAATCAAGGTACTAATTCGAAGCAAAGTGACTTGATCACCGAAGTCGCGCCAGGCATTCAAGTCCAAGCCAGAACTGCCCGCTTGAAAGGTTACCTTGACTATTCTCTGCGCGGCCAACAATACGCACAAAACACCAATTCAGCACGCACTCAAAACTCGTTGAATGCATTTGGAACGCTGGAAGCCATCGACAACTGGCTATTCCTTGACTTCAGTGGGGTAATTGCCCAGCAATCAGTCTCAGCATTTGGAACACAATCGACATCCAACACTGCAGTCAATAGCAATAGCACCGAAACCTCTACCTATCGACTATCTCCCTATGTTCGCGGCCAGTTTGGTGGTTTCACCGAATATCTGCTGCGCTATAACGCATCAACCACGCGATCCGATGCCAGTGCCGCCTCCGGGATCGATATTTCCCAACTGAGTGGCCAGTTAAAAGGCAGTACGCCGTTTCAACGCTTGAAATGGACGATAGACGGCAATCAACAAACGACTGACTACAGCACCGGACGTACCACTGAAGCTGAAATTTACCGGGGCATGTTGACCTACTCGTTATTCCCGCAGTTTCGGGTATCCGCCAGCGGGGGCTGGGAGTCAAATAATTACGCATCTGCTGTACAAGAATCGCGCAGTACCCATGGATATGGTTTTGACTGGAATCCTACGGAGCGAACACAGTTTTCCGTCTTCAAGGAACGACGTTTCTTTGGTGACGGCCACAATATTTCGTTTAGCCACCGATTCCCGATGAGCAGTATCCAGTACACCAATAACCGTGACGTATCGGCACTGCCAGATCAGTTTGGATATGTTGGCAGAGGAAGGTTATACGACTTCTATTCCCAATTTGTCAGCACCATTGCCGATCCAACACAACGCGCCAACATGCTAAACGCATTGATTGCTGCCAATCCTTTTAACATCCCTGGAGCTAGCAGTTTTGTGTCCTCTCAAGCCAGCGTTCAGCGTCGACAGCAGCTTTCTTACGTAATTTATGGGGCCCGAAACTCATTAACCCTCATGGCCAACCGCAGTGAAAGCCAGTCATTACTCGCTACAAGCGTTGGCAATGATGATTTCTCCAAGAGCACCATAATTCGCCAAAGCGGACTCAGCGTGAATTTTGCCCACCGACTGAGCGAGATTTCCAATCTGAATTTGTTGTTATCGCGGCAAGAAAGCACTGGCGGTACTGGCAGTTCATTGAAGGCGACAACCACAATGTATCAAGTGAATGTCTCGACAAAACTCGGTGCAAAAACCACAGGTTCCCTGAGCGTTCGTCGCTCGGAATTCGACAATTCGACAACCCCCTACACCGAGAATGCACTTATCGGTGTAGTTACTTACGTTTATTAAGCGCATGTACGAAGCGTTTTATGGCTTGAGCAGCAAGCCTTTCCAACTGAATCCAGACCCCTCCTTCTACTTCGGTAGCAAGCAGCATCGGCGCGCCGCGGCCTATCTTGAATATGGCCTGCACCAAAATGAGGGATTCATTGTCATCACCGGTGAAGTAGGCGCGGGAAAGACGACCATTGTCCGCGGCATGCTTGACAGCCTTGACCAGGACAAGGTGATTGCCGCCCATCTGGTCAGCACCCAGCTTGATGCCGACGATACGCTTCGCCTCGTTGGCGCCGCCTTCGGCTTGCGCACCAAGGATGTATCGAAGGCTGACGTCCTGATGACCCTGGAGGCCTTCCTGATCAGCATGACCGGCAAGGGCAAGCGCTGCCTACTGGTTGTGGATGAGGCACAGAACCTGACCCAGCGCGCGGTCGAAGAACTGCGCATGCTGTCGAATTTCCAATTTGGCAATCACGCGCTTCTGCAAAGTTTTCTCGTCGGCCAACCTGAATTTCGCCATATTTTGCAGAGTCCGAATCTGATGCAATTCCGACAACGCGTCATTGCCGCCTGCCATATCGGACCACTCGATGTCGATGAAACAAAGTCTTACATCGACCATCGTCTTAAGTGCGCCGGCGCCAACGAGAGCATCGTAATTTCTCCAGATGCACATGAGGCTATCTTCAAGGCCAGTAGTGGCATTCCAAGACGCATCAATTCAGTCTGCGACCGATTGTTGCTTTTTGGTTTCCTGAGCAACAAGAAAGAATTCAAGGCGGAAGATGTCGAGGAGGTCGCCAGGGAAATCTACGAAGAAACAATGGGAGGTTCCACATTTGTTTCCATTCCTAACGGATTGGGAGATGTTGGAAACAACCAGTTTTCTTCTCAATTTGCCTCGGCCGATGGTTCCATTAGCGATCCTGGGCAATTCCTCGCATCGCTGAACGTTCAGCAGTTTGGCGATCGCTTGGCGCGCCTTGAGAGTGGCTTGATGCAACTTGAAAAAATCAACAGCGCTACCCTTTCGCTACTCCAGCAAGTTATTGGCACTCGCCCCCAAACACCGACAGACATGGCCGAAAAAGAGAAAACAAATGCCTGATATTTGGCCAGCAGACTTGGGACCAGTCATTTGCGTCGTCGGCGCCCGCCCGAATTTCATGAAGATGGCGCCGATTCTTCGGGCCTTCTCCAATAATCAACCGGCCATTCCAACGTTGTTAGTTCATACCGGGCAACACTATGACCGGGATATGAACGACAAGTTATTTGAGGATCTGCAACTCCCTCATCCGGATATAAACCTTGAAGTTGGCTCCGGTACCCATGCGGTTCAAACTGCAGAAGTGATGCGCCGTTTCGAACCGGTGCTGGATGAAAAGAAACCTTCGTGCGTTCTGGTCGTTGGTGATGTCAATTCAACGCTCGCCTGCACCCTTGTTGCGGTGAAAAAAGGGATTCCGGTGGTACATGTAGAAGCCGGACTGCGTAGCTATGACCGCGCAATGCCCGAAGAAATCAATCGCATCCTGACCGATCAGATTGCCGACATTCTCTACACTACCGAACGTAGCGCAACGGCCAACCTGACTCGCGAAGGTATCTCGGAAGAACGTATTCGTTTTGTCGGCAATGTCATGATCGACTCTCTTCTGAGCAATCGCGAAAAGGCGCGCGATCCTCAAGAAACCCTTCGCACCTGCGGTGCCGATCCTCAAGCAATCGCCAGCACGCAAGGTTTTGGTGTGGTAACGATGCACCGGCCATCAAACGTTGACCATCCGGAAGTGCTGCGCTCCCTGCTTGGGGTATTAAAGGAAATATCCGAATCGCTACCGTTGGTTTTCGCGCTTCATCCGCGAACCAAAGGAAATATCGAGCGTTTCGGGTTAAGTGACCTAATTGACACGCCGCGCATGATCATGCTGCCCCCACAGGGCTATCTTGAAATACTTGGCCTGATGGCAAATGCGCGGATTGTACTGACCGACTCCGGCGGCTTGCAGGAAGAAACCACTGCGCTTGGCGTGCCCTGTCTCACCATGCGCGAAAACACTGAACGCCCCATTACGGTCGATCAAGGAACCAACACCATGGTTGGCCGGGACATCGAAGCAATTCGCTCGCACACTCGTGAGACATTGGCGGGTCACGGCAAATCAGGCCGTGTCCCGGAATTGTGGGATGGTCTTGCTGCCGAGCGCATTGCCGCCGATCTCGGCGGATGGCTCATCGCTCGTCATCAATCCAAGCAGTCAATTCAGTGACAATGGCAGTCAACGTCGTCCGCAATGCTTTTACCATTGACGTTGAAGACTATTTTCAGGTTTCAGCATTCGCTCCGCACATTCCTCGTAGCGAATGGCCAGACCGTGAATGTCGTGTTGAGCGAAACGTCGACTGCATCCTGGCGATGCTTGATGAGCATGATACCAAGGCGACTTTCTTTACCCTTGGCTGGGTAGCCGAGCGCTATCCGAATCTCGTCCGGAGCATCGTTGACAACGGGCACGAAGTTGCCAGCCACGGCTATGGCCATGAACGTGCCAGTGACCAGACGCCAGAAAATTTCTTCTCTGACATCAATCTGGCCAAGTTGCTGCTCGAAGACATCACGGGGGTAAAAGTCAGCGGCTACCGCGCTCCCAGCTTTTCCATCGGGGAAAAGAACCTGTGGGCATTCGAGTGCCTTGAGCGAGCCGGTTACCGTTACAGCTCCAGCGTCTATCCCATTCGCCATGACCATTACGGCATGCCAGATGCTCCAAGGCATGCGCATCAGATAGGCCAATTGCTAGAAATACCGCCAACTACGTTACGCCTTCTGAGCCGAAACTGGCCAGCAAGCGGTGGCGGCTACTTTCGTCTGATGCCCTACAAACTCTCGTCCTGGATGATTCGTCGCGTCAATGAAATCGACCAATTGCCGGCGGTGTTTTACTTTCATCCTTGGGAGGTCGACCCGGGGCAGCCACGCATTGCTGGCATCAGCGCCAAAACACGCTTCCGTCACTACCTGAATCTTCATCGCATGGAACTCCGTCTGCGTTGCCTCCTCAAGGACTTCTCGTGGGGCCGTATGGACGAGCTTTTTCTCGAAAAACCCTAAACCATGCAGATCAGGCAACTAAATCCTTCGGACAAGGAAGGCGCAGTACGCTGGGATGCTTTTGTTTATGCCTGCCCGGAAGCTACTTTTTTTCACCGTGCGGCATGGCAAGGCATTATTCGCGAGGTATTCAGACATCCCACCTGGTATCTCTATGCCGAAAAAAATGACGAAATCGTCGGTGTTCTGCCGCTGGCACAGATCAATAGTCTTCTTTTTGGCAATTCCCTGACCTCCCTGCCCTTCGCTGTTTATGGGGGCGTTGTGGCCAGATATCCAGATGCCGTCGCCATGCTGGAGCAAGAAGCACAAAAGCTCGCCCAGGAACTCAAGGTAGACCACCTCGAATTCCGAAACATCACCCCACGCCACAGCGAATGGCCAACCCAGGATCTCTACGTGACTTTCCGCAAAGAAATCCTGCCTGATGTCGAAGCCAATATGTTGGCCATTCCTCGCAAACAGCGTGCGATGGTCCGCAAAGGCATCAAAAACGGCTTAGTCAGCAACATTGACACTACCAGCGACAGATTTTTTGCCCTCTTTGCCGACAATGTCCACCGTCATGGCACCCCCGCCCTGCCAAAGCGCTACTTTGACTGTCTGCTCAAGGTTTTTGGAAACGATTGCGAAATTCTTACGGTGACAGGGCCAGACGGACAGATCTTAAGCAGCGTGCTTTCGTTTTATTTCCGCGATGAAGTCCTGCCTTATTACGCTGGCGATGACGAAGCGGCGCGCGACCTGGCTGCCAATGATTTCAAATACTGGGAACTGATGCGCCGTGCTTGCGAGCGTGGACTGAAGATTTTCGACTACGGGCGCAGCAAGGTGGGCACCGGCCCCTATGCATTCAAGAAAAACTGGGGCTTCGAACCACAGCCGCTGTCTTATGAGTATTGCCTGTACAAGCGCAACGATATTCCTCAGAACAACCCCAGCAATGCCAAGTACAAGTTGTTCATCGCAGCCTGGCGACGACTGCCCATCGGTCTCGCCAACCGGCTTGGCCCATACATCGTGCGCAACTTGGGCTGAGATCGAATGGCCAATATTCTCTATCTGGTTCACCGACTGCCTTATCCTCCGAACAAGGGCGACAAGGTGCGTTCATACCATCTGCTCAAACACTTGGCCAAAGAGCACAACGTGTATCTCGGCACGTTCATTGATGATCCGGAAGATGAAGTTCACATTGAAACTGTGCGCAATCTGTGTACCGATCTGCATGTCGCTCGCCTTGAGCCGCGTTTCGCCAAAATTCGCAGCCTCAATGGTCTCCTCGCCGGAGAACCATTGACCCTTCGTTATTACCGCGATGCAGGCCTGCAGGCGTGGGTGGACAACACTTTCAAGTATCACAAGATCGATGCCGTCGTAATCTTCAGTTCGGCCATGGCGCAATACATTGAGGATAAGCGCCGGGTTCCGGTACTGATCGATTTCGTCGACGTCGATTCGGCCAAATGGACGCAATATGCCGACAAACATCGCTGGCCCATGTCCTGGATCTATCGCCGTGAAGGCAAGTTGCTGCTTGCCTACGAACGCCTGATGGCAAACCTGGCGACCCGCTCCTTTTTTGTCACTGAGGCCGAGGTAGTGCTGTTCACGCGCTTGGCCCCGGAATGCCGGGTCCGTATCGATGCGATGTGCAATGGTGTCGATGCCGAGTTTTTCTCGCCAGATGTTGGACGAGAGAATCCGTTTGGCGCCAACGAAACCTCCATCGTCTTTACCGGCGCAATGGACTATTGGCCGAACATCGATGCCGCCACCTGGTTCGTGAACGAAATACTGCCAAGCCTTAGGCAGCAGCGCCCTGAAATTCGCTTCTATATCGTTGGCCGTAGCCCAACGCCGGAAGTACTTGCACTGGCAGATGAACACGTCGTTGTTACCGGCACTGTGCCGGATGTTCGTCCCTATCTGCAGTACGCAGCTGTCGTCGTCGCACCGCTCCGTGTCGCCCGAGGCATTCAAAACAAGATTCTGGAAGCCATGGCCATGGAGCGCCCCGTTATTGCCACGACGGAATGTGCCGCTGCCGTCGATGCCAAAATCGATGCAGAATTGCTCGCGGCGGCCACTGCCGGGGAGTTCATTGCCCAAATCAACCGGCAACTGACCAACCCGGAAAACGCAACTACCATTGGTCAGGCCGCGCGTGCGCGGGTTGTTGCACGATACAGTTGGGATGCACACCTGAGCGGCATTGATCCCTATCTCAATTTTGCTGAACAACCAGAACCGTCATGCCCCTAGCCACCAGACTCCCCACCGCCTGGCAGCGCACATTGCCGCTACTGCTGGCACTGATCGGCTGGATTCTCTTCTGGTATTGGGAAACCTTGTCAGCGATGGTCGGTATCTGGGAACGTTCCGACACTTACGCACATGCCTTTATCGTGCCGCCGATCGCCCTCTGGCTGATCTGGCGCAAGCGTGATGAACTGCTTGCCCTCCAGCCCAATGCCTCCGGCTGGCTAGCTATCCCGCTGGCTGTGGCAACTTTCCTTTGGCTCCTGGGCCAATTGACGGCGGTCAACGCGCTGACTCAATTTGCACTGGTCGTTACGCTGATTCTCGCCATCATGTCCCTGTTGGGTCTGAAGATCAGCCGCCACATCGCCTTTCCGCTGTTCTTCCTCCTCTTCTCGGTTCCGATCGGTGATTTCATGATGCCGAAATTGATGGACTGGACTGCTGCGTTCACGGTCACGGCGCTCCGCGCAACCGGCATTCCTGTTTACCAGGAAGGAAATCAATTCGTTATTCCATCCGGCAATTGGTCAGTAGTTGAAGCATGCAGCGGCATCCGCTACATCATCGCCTCAGTAACGGTCGGCACCCTTTTCGCCTATCTCAACTTTGTCAGCTTGCGCCGACGCTTGCTCTTCATCCTGGTATCAATACTGGTTCCAGTGGTCGCCAACTGGCTGCGCGCCTACATGATCGTCATGCTCGGCCACTTTTCCGGGAACAAGCTTGCCGTCGGCGTTGATCACCTGATCTACGGATGGGTATTCTTTGGCGTAGTGATGATGGCAATGTTCATGATTGGCGCAAGATGGGCCGAGGAACCTGCCTCCTCTCATCCGGCCCCTTGGACGGTGACTTCCACAGGCAAATCAGGCTGGCTCGCCAGCCTGATCATCGCACTCGTTGCGGCAGCCGGACCGCTTGCATTTACCGCCATTGACCAGTTGGACAAGGCAAATGAACCACGACTTGCGCCGCTCACGCTATCGGATGGTTGGCAGGAACACCCGCCATTCGCCAGTTGGCACCCAGCCTTCGATGCCCCGCCCGCGAAATTTCAGGCGGCGTTCAGTAAAGACAATAAATTTGTTGGCTTATACGTAGCCTATTACCGGAATCAGGACTATCAGCGCAAGCTGGTGACTTCGACCAATACGCTGGTCACAACCAACGATTCTGTGTGGTCAGTTATCTCCCGCGACACGGCGAGTACAAGCATCGATGGCCTCCCCGCGGTGGTCCGTACTGCCCAGCTGCTCGGGAGAGACACGACCCCACCTACCAATCTCATTGTCTGGCAGTGGTACTGGATCAACGGCAAGCTCGTCACGTCCGATGCCGAGGCAAAGATCCAAACCGCATTGTCCCGCCTTCGTGGTGCCGGCGATGATTCGGCCGTCATCATGATTTACGCACCGAGCGATTCGGCAACCGATACGCTACCTGTTTTTTCTGCCCAGGCCGCAGGAGCAATCAACCAATGGCTCACCACGACGCGTGACGCTCGATGAACAACGATCCACGCCCGCTCATCGCACATGTCGTCTACCGTTTTGACACGGGCGGGCTGGAAAATGGCGTAGTCAATTTGATCAACCACATGCCAGCAGATCGATACCGGCATGCAGTCATAGCGCTGACTGAAGTCACTGATTTCCGTGAGCGCATCGAGCGTGACGACGTTCAGTTTTTCTCATTACGTAAGCCACCCGGTCAAACCTTCTGGATTTTCCCGCAGCTGTTTCGCCTCTTTCGCCAATTACGTCCGGCCATTGTCCACAGCCGCAACCTGGCGGCACTCGAAACCCAGTTGCCGGCCTGGCTAGCGGGCGTTCCTGTACGTATTCACGGCGAACACGGCCGTGACGTAGGCGATCTGGATGGCAGCAATGTCGCCTATCAACGTATCCGCCGCTTTTACCGCCCCTTCGTGACTTTTTACCTCGCCCTGTCCCGTGACCTCGCGCAATATCTAAACGGTATTATTCACATCCCGGAAAACAAGATGCTGCAGGTCTACAATGGTGTCGACACTGAACGCTTCAAGCCCTCGCGAGATCGCACACCGATTTTGGGCTACCCGTTTTCTGCCGATGAACACTGGGTAATCGGTACCGTAGGGCGCATGCAAACGGTCAAGGATCAGGTGACGCTGGCCAAAGCTTTTGCTAGAGCGGTCGAACTTGTGCCAGAACTTCAGTCCCGCATCCGCCTGGCAATCGTAGGAGATGGCCCGCTTAAACCAGAGTGCCTGCAGATACTGGATGGAGCGGGCATTGGGCACCTGGCCTGGTTGCCAGGTGAGCGCACCGATATCCCCGAAATCATGCAAGCCCTTGATTGCTTCGTTCTGCCTTCGCTGGCCGAAGGCATTTCAAATACCATCCTCGAAGCGATGGCCTCGGGGTTACCAGTGATCGCTACCGACGTTGGGGGCAATGCCGACTTGGTGGATTCCGGCATTACCGGGGAGATCATTCCTCCGGCAGACTGCGAAACCATGGCTCGAAGCATCGTACGCTATGCGAGCGATCCTGATGCCTCCAACGCTGTTGGTTGTGCAGGACGCCAACGCGTCGAGCAGAAATTCAGCCTGAACGCCATGGTTGCTGCCTACCAAGGCATCTACGATCAATTAATGCACCGTAGCGGTGCGCTTTCCCAGCACTGACAGGACACAGCATGTGCGGCATCACCGGCATTTTCGACACCAGAGGCAAACGCGACATCGATCGTGCGGTACTGCGCCGCATGAACGAATCGCAGTTTCATCGCGGCCCCGATGAAGGTGGAATCCACATCGAACCTGGCGTTGGTCTCGGCCACCGCCGCCTGTCGATCATTGACCTGTCCACCGGCCAGCAGCCGCTCTATAACGAGGACAAAAGCGTCTGCGTGGTTTTCAATGGCGAAATCTACAACTATCAGGAACTCATTCCCGAACTGCAGGCTCTCGGCCACGTTTTCCATACCCGTAGCGACACCGAAGTCATTGTCCACGCCTGGGAAGCCTGGGGCGAGGGCTGTGTCGACCGCTTCCGCGGCATGTTCGCCTTCGCGCTGTGGGACCGCAATCGCGAAACCCTGTTCCTCGCCCGCGACCGCCTCGGCGTCAAACCGCTTTTCTATGCCCTGCTCGACGATGGCAGCTTCTTGTTTGGTTCCGAACTGAAATCGCTACTGGCCCATGGCGGCCTCAAGCGTGAGATCGATCCCTGTGCCGTCGAGGAATACTTTGCCCTCGGCTACGTCGCCGAGCCGCGCGCCATCTTCAAGCAGGCTAGGAAGCTACCTCCGGCCTGCACCCTACTCTTGCGTCGCGGCCAACCGGTCGGCCAGCCGCGTGAATACTGGGACGTCCGCTTCACGCTCGACAATCCGATCAGCGATGCCGATGCACAGGCCGAACTGACACACCGCCTGGAAGAGTCGATCAAGCTCCGCATGATCTCGGAAGTACCGCTCGGCGCCTTCCTCTCCGGCGGTGTCGACTCCAGCGCCGTGGTTGCCATGATGGCCGGCCTCTCGGCCAATCCGGTCAACACCTGCTCGATCGGTTTCTCCGATCCGGCCTTCAACGAGTCCGAATTCGCCAAAATGGTGGCCGACCGCTACCACACCAACCACCATCTCGATGTAGTGGAAAGCGATGACTTCGACCTCATCGACACGCTCGCCCGGCTTTACGACGAACCCTACGCCGACAGCTCGGCCATCCCCACCTACCGGGTCTGCCAGCTGGCCCGCAAGCACGTCACGGTCGCCCTTTCCGGCGATGGCGGCGATGAAAGTTTCGGCGGCTATCGCCGCTACAAGCTGCACCTGATGGAAGAGAAAATGCGCTCGGCCTTGCCCCTCGGCCTGCGCCGGCCACTGTTCGGCACGCTGGGCAAGCTTTACCCAAAAGCCGATTGGGCACCGCGCGTCTTCCGCGCCAAGACAACCTTTGAAGGAATCGCCCGGACATCGGTGGAGGGCTACTTTCATTCCGTTTCCATCCTGCGCGCCCCGATGCGCCGACAGTTATTCAGCGACAAATTCAAATTCGCCCTAGGCGGTTACGATGCCCAACAGATATTCCAACGCCACGCTAGCAAAGCGAATACCGATGACCCGCTCGCTCTGATCCAGTATCTCGATCTAAAAACCTACCTAGTCGGCGACATCAACACCAAGGTCGATCGTGCCAGCATGGCCCACTCGCTGGAAGTCCGCGAGCCGCTGATGGATCACAAACTGGTCGAATGGCTTGCGACGCTGCGCTCATCGGAAAAGATCCGCGGCCAAGAGGGAAAATACATTCTCAAGAAATCGATGGAATCCTATCTCCCGAACGACGTACTCTACCGGCCCAAAATGGGCTTCTCGGTACCGCTCGCCCGCTGGTTCCGTGGCCCGCTTAAGCAACGTGTCCAGGATGCCATTCTCGGCTCGCGTCTGGCTGACACCGGCTGGTTCAACCGTGGCTATCTGCAGCAACTGGTCACCGATCACAACAACGGTACCCGGGATTACAGCGCTTCGATCTGGACTTTGTTGATGTTCGAAGCTTTCCTGCGCAACGTCATGGAGCCGGAGTTACAGGCATGACCCGCACGCTGCACATTCTCGACCACTCGATCCCGCTCCATAGTGGCTATACTTTCCGTACGGCCGCCCTGCTCCGTGAACAGCGCGCCCTAGGGTGGCAAACCTTCCATGTCACTTCACCCAAGCAAGGTGCCAGCAACGCAGCCATCGAAGAAGTAGACGGCCTGCAGTTTTATCGTACCCCGCTGCCCACCGGCATCACGTCCAGACTACCGGTCATCAAGGAATTCGCCTTGATGCAGCAGTTGGAGAAGCGTATCGAAGAAGTCGCTCGCGAAATTCGTCCGGACATCATCCACGCCCACTCCCCGGTACTCAATGCCTTTCCCGCCATCAAGGTGGCCCGCAAACTAGGCATTCCGGTCGTCTACGAAATCCGCGCCTTCTGGGAAGATGCCGCGGTCGATCATGGCAGCACCCACGAAGGCAGCCTGCGCTATCAGGCCACACGCGCCTTGGAAACTCACGCCATTCGGCAGGTCGACCATGTATTCACAATTTGCGAAGGTCTGCGGGCCGATATCGTGGCACGAGGCGTTCCTTCCGAAAAAGTGACCGTCATCCCTAATGCAGTCGACATCGAATCGTTCCAGCTGGCCAGCCCACCCGACCCGCAACTCCAGCTCCAATGGGGGCTGAACGAAAAAACAGTGATCGGTTTTATCGGCTCCTTCTATGCCTACGAAGGACTCGACCTATTGCTCAACAGCTTCCCGATGATCCTGGAAACGGCCCCCGAAACCTGTCTTCTGCTGGTTGGCGGGGGGCCACAGGAAAACAATCTGAAACAACAAGCCAAGGCCTTGGGCATATCCGACAAGGTCATATTCACGGGCCGGGTACCGCACAAGGAAGTTAACCGCTATTACAATCTGATCGACGTCCTTGCATATCCCCGCCACTCGATGCGTTTGACTGAACTGGTGACGCCGCTCAAGCCGCTGGAAGCGATGGCCCAAGGCAAACTCTTCGTTGCATCAGACGTCGGGGGACATCAGGAACTCATCACTGACCGCTACAACGGAATCCTGTTCAAAGCGGGTAATCCGGAAGCATTGGCAACCAGCATTCGGGAACTGATTTCCTCCCGCGGGCATTGGCCCCAACTTCACGCCAATGGCCGCCGTTTCGTCGAGGACGTTCGCAACTGGCGCAATAGCGTTGCCAACTATATCGCGCCGTACACCCGGCTACTTAACAAGAAGCCTCTTTGATCTTCGGAGCCCGAAACGCCCATCTCGACGACTTCTAATGGCTCGCCCGATCAAGACCCTTCTATTTTCTTCACTGTACCCAAGCTCCGTACGCCCGGGACACGGTATCTTTGTAGAAACCCGATTACGCGAGCTGCTGAAAACGGGCGAAGTCGAAACTCAGGTGGTCGCTCCGGTGCCCTGGTTTCCCTTCTCCAGCAAGCGCTTCGGTGAATACGGACGCTTTTCCGCCACCCCGAAATCAGAACATTGGAATGGTGTCAGCGTCCACCATCCTCGTTATTACCTTCTGCCCAAAATTGGCATGAACTTGGCTCCGCAGGCACTCGCCAATGGCGCTCTACCGACCATACGCAAACTTATCGCCAATGGCTTTGACTTCGATCTGATCGATGCCCACTACTATTATCCCGATGGCGTTGCCGCCGGCATCATTGCCCGAAAAATTGGCAAGCCTTTTATCGTGACTGCACGAGGCACCGATCTCAATCTGATTCCGAACTATAGCGAACCCCGCAGACGTATTCTGGAAACGGCGTCACTGGCTGATGCCTCGATAGGGGTCTGCAATGCACTGATGGAAAAGCTTTCCAGCCTGGGAGCAGCGCCCGAAAAACTGGAGGTATTCCGCAACGGGGTAGACCTTGAGCGCTTTCGCCCGGAGCCAAAGGAAGAAGCGCGTGGCCGCTTAGGCTTAACTGCTCGCCAGATCATCCTTTCAGTCGGTAATTTGGTTGAACTTAAGGGTCACGATATCGCCATTTCAGCAATGACTAAGCTCCCTACCGATACAACACTGGTTATCGTCGGACAAGGTCCACTCGAGTCCGAACTGAAAGGTCTCGCCGAGCGTCTGAAGGTTAACGACCGCGTCGTTTTCGCGGGCCCAATACCCAACACTGACCTACGCTGGTGGTACAGCGCCGCAGATGTGCTGGTACTTTGCTCCAGCAGGGAGGGTTGGGCCAACGTCTTGCTCGAATCCATGGCCTGTGGAACACCGGTTGTTTCAACTTCAGTCGGAGGAACTCCAGAAATTGTGACGAATCCGCAAGTTGGCCGTCTGATGCTCACCAGAGATTCAGCAACCCTCCTCAAGGAACTCCATGGCCTTATGGATAAGTTCCCTGACCGCGCAGCTGTTCGCCAATTCGCCGAGAAATACTCTTGGACCGAAACATCAGTCCGCCAAATCAAGCTATTTCGTCGCATCATAGCTATGCAATGCACTACCACACAGCTGGAAAAAAACTAAATGCGTGATATTGCACTCATAACAATTTTTGTAGCACTCATTCCAGCGATACTGCGTCGCCCCTATATCGGCGCGCTCGCATGGGCTTGGATTAGTCTTATGGCCCCGCACCGTCTTGCTTATGGAATTGCCTACTCTCTTCCGTTCGCAATGATGGTTGCAATTACCACTCTGATTGCCCTGACTTTTTCCTCCCAGCGCAAGCCATTTCCTGTTACCGGCTTCACTGTGCTGCTCTTGATATTTATCTGCTGGATGTCAATTACGACAATTACGGCAATGAATCCTGATAGTGACTCCGTCATCTACATGTGGAAACAAGTTCTCAAGTCACATCTTATGCTTATGGCCACACTCATGCTTATCCGTGGCCGAAAGCATATTGAGTATTTGATCTGGGTGATATCTGTATCGATCGGTTATTACGGCGTCAAAGGTGGCTTCTTCACGATAATCATGGGAGGCGAATCTCGGGTTTGGGGGCCAGCTGAAACGTTCATCGAAGGAAATAATGAACTCGCACTTGCCCTCGTCACGCTTATCCCGTTGCTTTACTACCTGAAACAGATTTCAAATAACAAGTGGATAAAAATCGGCATGTGGGTCAGCATCGTTGCCTGCCTCTTTTCAGTACTTGGAAGCCACTCGCGTGGGGCGCTGATAGCGATCGTCGCCATGTCGGTTTTTTTCATACTCAAAAGTGACCGACGCTTACCATTAGCGATGGTAATGATCGCTACCGGTATTGTTGCAGCGATTTTCATGCCAGAATCATGGCACGCACGCATGCACACGATCGAGACCTATCAGGATGATGGCTCAGCCCAAGCACGCCTGAACACCTGGGCGACCATATGGAATATGGCACTGGATCGCCCTTTGGTTGGCGCAGGTTTCCAGGTAGGCAGCGATCTGCTCTACAGTCTTTATTCACCCGGACCGTGGTCCAAATCGTTTGACGCCCATAGCATCTATTTCCAGGCATTGGGAGAACATGGCTTTCCGGGTCTCATCCTTTATCTTTCCATCGGGCTCCTCACTTGGGTAAAGGCCAGTAAGATTGCAAAGGAATATGCTACCGGTGCCGATGCGCAGTGGATTCCATTACTTATGCACATGATTCAGGTGAGCCTGCTTGGTTTCGCTGCAGGCGGAGCCTTCCTTGGACTTCTGCACTACGACTTCCCTTATTTTCTAGCAGGCCTTGTAGTAATTGTTGAAGCCACCCAAAAGGAGAGCAAACTCATTTCCAACAGCGCCAACAATCCATGAGAGATCATCAAATGCCCCGGTTCCGCCAAACCGTTATCTGGCCCATTTTTTTAAAAATGCATATAGCCCTGAGAATCCTTGCAGTTCTCATTGGACTTTCACTGCTCACACCAGGTCTGGCCATCAGTGCCGGAATGGTCATGAGCGATGGCGAATTTGGGATGCTCCCAGAATATTGCCGGCAAAAGAGCCACGTTTCCGTACGCCACAGCGTCTCAAACCAGGCTTACTTTGAAGGAAGCGCTTCATACGTCGGATCCCTGCACCACTACTGCTGGGCACTCGTCAATCTTACGCGTTCGTATCGCGCAGGTATCTCCATTCAGGAGCGCACGAGCATTCTTTCCAACGTGGTTGCCGATATCGATTACGTCTTTAACAATCATCCGGTCACGTCCGGAAACTCCTCATTGTTTTCTGAAATGTATGGAACCAGAGGGCTGGCGCTACTACGTTTGGGCAACGCCCGAGCTGCCGAGTCATCCTTTCAAGAGGCAAACAAGCTCGACCCGAAAAACTGGCGCGCATACCTCCAGTGGGCGATTTATCTTCGCCAAGCAGGAAGAAACAAAGAAGCCTTGAAAGTCGTTGAGGAAGGGCTCGAAAACACGCCTGACTCACGCGCGCTGAAGTCGCTCCAATCCGAAATTCAAGGTAATCCGTCAAAAGGAAAAAAGGAACAATGATTCTCCCTTCGCTGCAGGCATGACGCTCTACATGTTGAACACATTCAATATTTCTCTCGTACCCACCGCTGGAGATGCCGTTTTCGGCTAAGCCAAAATGCTTTGGAAAACTGCGATACGCCATTTATCAGGCAAGGGAAAGTCAGCCAAGTTACAAGTCTTCATCTTTCACCGAGTCCTGCCCGAAACTGACGAACTAATGGCGGGAGAGCCCAGTATCAAAGAATTTGACTGGATGGTCCGTTTCATTGCCGACGCCTATACCGTACTGACCTTCGGCGACGCGGTTTCCCGCCTTCAGTCGGGCACCCTCCCGCCCGGATGTGCTTGTATCACCTTCGACGACGGCTATCAGAACAACGCGACCCTAGCCGCACCCACGCTGAAAAAATATGGCGTACCCGGAACGTTTTTCATTGCGACAGCCTATCTGGATCGGCAGAGAATGTGGAATGACAAAGTCATTGAGGCAGTGAGACAAATGCCCGACGGAGAGTTTGACCGCACACCATATGGCCTCGCTCCATGCCAGCTCGGCTCCGGCGTTACGCGTGCCGAATGCATCTCCCAGCTTCTTGACGCGCTCAAATATCTTCCTCACGGTCAGCGAAGCGAGCTATCTCAATCTCTGACCAACGCAGCCGGCATTGGCGAATCCTACGACACCATGATGACGCCAATCGAAGTCAGGACACTGCGCAACTCCGGAATGGAAATTGGGGCACACACGCACACCCACCCGATTCTCAGCGGTTTGCCAGACAATGTGGCAGAAGCTGAATTGGCGCGCAGCAAGGACGAGCTAGAGGCCATCCTGGGCGAACCCATCACGTCGTTCGCCTACCCAAACGGCAATACAAGTCGAGATCTCAGCCTGCAACACGTCGCGATGGCCAAAAAACTGGGCTTCCGCGCCGCAGCAACGACAGACTGGGGAATTGCAACCATGCATACCGACCCCTTCCTGATTCCCCGCTTCACCCCATGGGATCGTACGCCCCGTCGATTTGCGCTGCGCTGCGCGCTCGCCATGGGAAAACCTTTTAAGTTAACGAACGATGCAACAGCCTGACAGCGCAATGACAGCTACCACGCCACCAAAGTGGGCAGTTGTAGTATTTGCTGCGCGGGAATCTGCAGAGACCATTGAGTCCACCATCGAAGCGATCAATCAGGCAGTAACAGAAGATGACTGTCAAATCGCAATTCTGGTCAATGGCAACAGAAACCTTGCCGACCAGTTGTCGCGCCGCTATCAGGAGCGTTCCTACAGCCCCCCGAAGGGAATCAGGATCGACATCTGGTTTCTGGAAGTGGGCGACAAGGCACAGACCTGGAACGCTTACGTCCACCGACTCTACCCGGGTGCCGAGTTAACGTTTTTTGTCGACGGCTATGCTGAGCCCAAGCCGGATGCACTGCATTTGCTATCACGCGCAATCAGCGAATCGCCACAAGCGCTGGCCGTCTCCGGCGTCCCATCCTGTGGCAGCTCTGCACGCTGGCAAGCCGCCGTCATGCTACGCAGCGGCGGGATTCACGGCAATCTCTTTGCCCTACCCAAGCGAACCATGGAGGAGCTCCGCCAACGTGCAATATGCCTGCCAAAGGGGCTCTATCGCACAGATTCGCTGATCGGAGCCATCCTGAATTTCCGCTTCGATCCATCCAAGCACAATTGGGATCCAGGCCAAATTCTGGTCCAAGGGGATGCAACCTGGAAAACTAACACCCTACGCTGGTGGCATCCGGGCGATATACGCACGCACGTGAAGCGACTCCTTCGACAGTCGCAAGGGCAACTGGAAAATCTTGCCGTCAGCGACCACCTCGGGCGCCATCGCCGCTCCCCCGAAACCCTTCCGCCAACCGCACGCGAGCTCGTACTGCAATGGTGGTACGGCAACACCGGGCCGAACTGGCATCGCATCGCGCTCCACCCGAGTTGGTTGTTCGCCTTGCGCCGTATGCGCGAAATCCGCGACTGGTCCAAAGCCGACCAAGCACCGAGCCTGATTGATTCATACCCTCATCCGTAACATCCCTAGGGACCGAAACCCTCAGCAAAACACTGATGTCATATGGTAATGTGGAGTCCCTCAAAACATAGGGAGCGCGCCATGCCTTGGAAAATCGAATGCCTAACCGGCCCATGGCGACCACCTGCTTGAAATGACACACAACCGCAAGATATTGCTCGTTACGCCCAGCTCGCCTTTCTCGCCCCAATCGGGCGCCGAGCAGCGCACCGCATTGTTGTACGAGGCATTGCTTCAGTTGGGTCAAACTGACGTGCTTCTGGTTTCCCCCACAGATCTGTCGTCACGCGTTTCGACGGCGAAAGACGACCGCATCATTGCCGAATTGCTGTGGAAAAAATCCCGATTCGGCATCTCGAAATACGCACCGCAAACATTCTCCGAAACTGAAGGAGCCCCCCGGAAACCGGACTACCGACAGTACGACATGATTGTCGGCCGTTATCTCAACCCGATCTGCAAACTTCATCTTCCCCGAGACATACCCACCATTGTCGATCTCGACGACTGGCAAAAGAGCTATGGAACCGACAATGGATTTTCACCATCTGCCGTCGCGCAGCGCCTGAAACAGACTTACGCTGCTTGGCTAGCCAAACGTCAACTTGGGCGCTTCAACGGATTTTTCTTCGTCTCCGAACGCGACCGCAACTCCGAACCGCAACGCCTGAGCGCAACCCTGCCCAATATACCGTTTGCCCCCCCGAAGATTCCGCTACCGGATAACGTCAGCAGCAATATCCTGTTTGTCGGTGCGCTCTGGTATGCGCCGAATTCGAACGGGATAGACCATTTTCTCGCCAACTGCTGGCCCCGGATACGATCAGCCGTTCCTACAGCAACACTCAGCTTGATCGGCGCTGCGCCCCAGGAAACCAGAAAAAACTGGGAGAAGCACCCCGGTGTAAGTGCTCCGGGCTTTGTCGACGATCTGGGCGATGCCTATCGTTCGGCAGCGTTCACGATCGCCCCCATTTACTTTGGTGGCGGCACAAACATCAAGGTCGTCGAATCGCTCGCCTTTGGCCGCGCCTGCGTCACGACACCGCACTGCGCCAGCGCTTTCGAAAGCGACCTTGTCGCCGGCAAAGCCATATCAGTTGCAGCAGACGACGATACCTTCGTAGACCACTGCATTACGATGCTGAGCAATCCGGCCCGACGGCACGAGCAGGCCGAAATAGGCCACCAGATCGTCAGCACCATATACAACCGGGATACGTTTACCCGCAAAGTACTCGACCTTGCAGACAAGGTTCTCGTCGCCCGCGCGCCCATCCTTGGTTGAACATCCATACATCGAAAGCATGTCTATGTCGGCTCCCTGCCCTCTCTGCGGTAAAGAAAGCTCGTTCCTGTTTGAACGGGCAGTCCTGGGAAAATACACAACCGCTTACCAACACTGCCGGACCTGCGACTACGTGTTTGTACCGCAAGCACACTGGCTGGCAGAGGCCTACTCTGAAGCCATCGTCGAGTCGGATACCGACATCGCAGCGCGCAACATTTTCACCTCACTCCGATTGGCGGCCTTACTCTATCTTGCCTTCCATGAACGCGGCCAGGGGCGCTTTGCCGACGTAGCCGGCGGCTACGGTTTGCTGACGCGCCTGATGCGGGATCTCGGCTTCGATTTTTACTGGTCGGATTCCTACGCCAAGAACATTCTGGCACGAGGCTTCGAATACAGCGGAGCGCTGGGCCCGTGCGATGGCGTTACAGCCATCGAAGTACTTGAGCACACCGTTGACCCGGCAGCCTTCATACGCGACAACCTGGCGCGTTGTAAAAGCGACACACTGATCTTCACCACAGAAGTATTCCCGGACGGAAAACCGCCTGCCGCCGACAAATGGTCTTACTACGCATTCGAAACTGGCCAGCACATCTCGTTTTTTTCGGCCCGGGGCCTTGCCATTCTGGGTGAACGTCTCGGTCTGCGCTATATCCGGCAGGGACGACTGCACATACTCACCCGCCGCAACCCCTCTCCCATCCTGGTCGCACTGGCATCCAAGCGCTGGGCATCGCTACCACTGGCGCTCTATGCCGCCAGAAAGCTGGGTTCTCGACGAAATGCCGATCAGCGCCTGCTGCTCCAGCGCGCCTCAGCCTCGCCCGAAAATCCCCAGTGAAGCCAGGCGCGCCTTGATGCGCCCCAAGGTTAGCTCCAGCCAGGGCATTGGGTCAGACAAGCGCCAGTAGGCGTCGACCAACGGGCTGGCTGGAGGGTTTCCCAACTCCGGCTGTAATTCGGCAGACCACTTGTCGGTCACCGGCTCCCGCCAGATACGCGCCGGCTGGAAGTAATTTCCGGTCGGCGCTGGCATCCCGGTTTCCCGGCAGTAAGCCGCAAGCGGGATATTGATGCCATTCACCGTGGCAACCTCTTCCTGGAAATCGGTACGTCCGACAGTCGGTTCGACCATGTAGAAACGACCATCACGGGAATCCCGCTTGTATTCCATGCTGCCCATACCAACGAAACCGACATCGCGGAAAAATGCAGTCGTTTCAGCGGCCAGTTCCTGATGAAACTCCGGCGCTGCCACACAACTGGCTGTTCCACCTATCCGTGGTGGCCAGGAGCGCAGCTTGCGTCCCACAAACGACACCACTTCAGCCTGATCGGCATTGATGTATTGAAGGCAGAAATAAATATCCGAATCGGTCCCCTCGATCCACTCCTGGACAATGAGGTCGGACAGAACCGGAGAAATCTCGTTGAACAGGGCCACCGCCTCATCCGGGTTCGCAACCACATACGCCTTTTTGAACTTTGCCCCATAGGCGTAGTCTTTGACGGCCGGCTTGAGGACACATGGATAGCGCAACGAGGACAACCTGCCGAGATCAACAGGCGAACGCAGGTGCTCAGCAGCAGGTATGGAATAGCCGAGATTCTGTGCGTACTGCTGAAACTCCTCCTTGCGCATGAGCGCCATCAGGAGCTCATGCTCGGGCAGTGTCAGGCGATACCAGGGCAGAATCTCCTCTCTCCGCTCGGAAACCGTGGTCACTGATTTTTCTTCGGTCAGGAAAAGTACCGGTTTGACCGACTCGGATTTTCCAAACGCAACCAGCGCGTCAATCACCGAATCGCCCCCCGTACTGTCAATGCGGTGGCGTCGTGCGAGACGGGTATGCATTGCCGCATCCTCGTCATCGCCGAATACGACGACCGGAATGCCTGCCTTGGCCAGGCTGCGCACGATACCCAGCGCATTAAGACCACTCCCAACCACGACTGCCTTGGCATTAATGATGCTCATGCAAACTCCCCAACTGCTAATGCTAGCGACGAATTGAACAAGATATTCCCTCAGACCGGGCGTATACGCCCGAGAAAACGCATGGCCAGGCGGCGGTAACTCTGCTTGCGTTGCTCGGTCAGCGCGCCGAGCGCGAGGCAGATCAGGGCAACGCCCAGTATCGACCCAAGAGCGATCGCCTTGTCATGTCCGGAATTGGGAAAGAAATAGCCGATGAACTGCGACATTGGACGATGAAACAGATATAGGCTGAAGGTGTAACCGGCCAAGAAGACGACCGGCTTCCTGCAGGCCTGCAGCCAGACCTTGGCGCTGTCGTCGAGTCCGCGAAAAGCCAGGAAGTTGGCGGCCACCAGCAAGCCGAGCACATAGTCGGTCGCGAATGTTTGCGAGGCTTGTAAGTGCCAAAACCCCGGAATGGTGTCGTGGAGGTTCTCTTTTATCTGCACATCAACCCCTGTGTAATGAAGTCCAATGATTGTCAAGATTGATCCAATCCAGATAACCAGACCCCAAGCATGGCTAGGCACAAGCCTTGCCCCATGTGCGGCAAGCCATGAACCCAGTAACCACAGCGGAAAAAGGAGCAGGATGGCCGGCCCGGCGAGCAATGCTGCTGCCGTCACCCAAAGCCAGCGTCGCCAACCCTGAACGAACAAGGTAAGGCCAAAGATGACGTAGTACCACGCCTCATAGCACAGCGACCAGAACGGATCGTTCCAGGGAAGTGCCGTGCTCATTGACCACGATTCATTGAGGAAGAACAGCGCCCCAAACAGATTCCCCCAAGCCAGTTCTTTGCCAAAGAAAATGGGGCCGAGTCCCTGAGGGTCCATCATCACACCCAATGCCTTGACCGCAAAGCTGAGCACGATGGCCGGCAAGACGACGGAGTAGATTCGTGCAAAGCGGGCTGCCACGTAGGCGCGCCAGTCATGCTCTCGACCGAAGGCGGAATGGCTGATCACGAGGCCGGACAAAACAAAGAAGATCACAACGGCCTCATGACCGAAGTGACCGATCTCCAGCCAGCCCGTTGCCATACCATCCTGGTCGAGGTGTCCGACCAGAACCGCCAGCGCAGCCAGAAAGCGAACCAGATCGAGATAGACCGAGAAATCCTCGGTCATCAAACCACTGGCTACCGCAGCGGGAGCGGGATGACCGGTAGGTTTTTCAGCAGCCGGACTTACGGGATCGCGCATCATTTCGGCCCGTCAATATCCTGGCATTGATTGGCATACAGCAACACCGATGATGCGAATTGCAAGGCGTAGGAATAATCCTGAATACCGAAGTAGGTAAGCAGAACGGCGCCGATCAGTTTTCTGCGATTGATCAAGCCGTCGGAGACTCTTCCACCCGCACGGGCCAGCGACCAGTATCTGCGAACATCCTCACGCCGCAAGCGTTTTGCGGCATCGCCCGTCTCGGCATCCCATTGCAGCCGGACGCCGGGTGGTGACGGAATCGGGCATGGTAAATGGCCGGGGTAGGCTTGCCACGGAACGCTGGTAACTGCTGGAGGAAAGTGGCCGAGCCATTCCAGATAAAAGCGATGATAAAGACAGCTATCGATGGGCAAGGAGAGAATGACAGCCATGAAACGTGTGTCGAAAAACGGCAGTTGAAGCTCAATGCGCTTCAGGTCGATGTTCTCGAAGTGTTCGGCCATGTGGCGGCGCTGATCGTTGAACATCAGGAAGAGGTGCATGCGCCGCCCGGGGTCTGGGCATTCGGCAAGACGCTCGAGTTCTGCCACCACCCCCACCTTGGGCAATTCGGCGAGCCTGGCAGCCTCCTCCGGATGCAATGCGCCGAGCGTCAGGCCCAGGCGATTGTGGCAGAGGAACTGTTCTGCTGCTGCTTCAGTCCTGCCCTCCCGCATCAGGGCCATGAGTTTTTCAGTCAGGTAAACATGGCCAAGGCCAACACTACCGCCATCTCCTCCCCAGATCATCTTCGGATGCTCCGGCGCCAGATCGGACGTCGCCACGGCAGCCAGCCAATCGGCGACGGCGTTCGGACGCTGCCCGATTTGATGGTGGCGGGTACCCAGCGCCTCGGCAATCATCTGCCCGAATACTTCATCCTGTGTATTGGGACGGGAGCAATTGGCGGTATGGACAGTAATTCTTTGTTCGCTGAGGCATCCGACAATCGCCCGCGAGTCCAGACCGCCGCTGAGAAAGGCGGCGACCTTGCGATCCTGCCCTAGGCGTCGCCGGACGGCATTTTCGAATTCAGCATGCGCGAGTTCGGTACCCTCCTGTAGAGAACCGGAAAACCCTTGCAGGTTCGGCCACCAGCGATAGTTATTGGCCACGATGCCTTGGGTTGTGATCGTAATGGCCTCTGCTTCGCGAATTGTCTTGATGTCGGCAAATGGCGTCCTGTCGGCCAACGAGAAGTGAAAGGCCGCATATTCCATCAAGCCGGCCGTATCAGCTCGCTTCGGCACAATCGGCAGCGCCTCGAGTACCCGCAATGCGGTCGAGAAAACGGCATATTGATCGCCCACCCAGTAGTAGATGGGGCGCACACCGAAATGATCGGCCAGCAGGGTCAAATCCCCGGAGGCCTTGTCGAAGAAGGCAGCACAGAAGGTTCCGCTGGCCCGGTCCGGAACGCTCCAGTCACCGGTCGCCACGGCGTGTTGCAAGCTGGCAAGGTCTTCTTCCCGGGAAGCAGGGCTTCCACGGTGCTCATCGACCAGCAAAGGCTCTCCAGCCAAGAGCGCAAGTTGCCGTTCGTCATCAAGAATTCCAGCACTTCCGAAAGCTCCAATGTCGACCTTGACGAAATGAAAGCCTTTTCCGGCCACTTCGGTGACAACTTCGTTCCGAAAACGAGACAGCTCCCGCTTCAAACCCGCTCTTACCGCATCGGGTACTACCACCGACGGCGCTCTCGCGACGATTCCTGCAAATATTGTCATTGCTTACTCCACAACGGTTCCTGCCTTGTCGGCAGCAACCCGTTCAAGCGGTCCGCCCCCGCACGATGTTCAAGACTTCCAGCAAGCCCTGCCGGTTGACTACCCATGCCGTAAGACCGTAAGACAGTGCGCCCGTTAAGATCAGGAGCACAAGATTTTCAAGTGAAGATAGCGTCGATATATATCGCGTTGCAGCCACTGCTCCGTACATGGCCGTGCTACACAGCAGAGAGGGGAGCATGGTGGCTATCAGTGCACGGGTCGCCACTTCCAGATGAGGACTCGATCTGTACAAATTCCAAAAGAATACGATCGGGAAAACAAAGACCCACGACAAGCTGAGCGCCACAAGGCCGTAACGGTAAGTCACGATGAAGGCGAGGCACATTACGACGGCGGTGGTACAGATGTTCCGGAAGCTGACGTCCGCCCGCCCTACTGATTGCAACCCGCCGGCGACGAATACGGAGAGTACGCGCAACGGCATCATGAGACAGATCATGGCGAGGGGCACAATGGCTTCCTCCCAGGTTTCGCCGAGAAGTGTCCTCACCAGTTCGGGGGCAACACACGAGATGCCCCACATGACGGGGAAAGCAAACAGGCTCAGGGTGCGCATGCCCTTCAGGAGATAGCTGCCGACTTTGCCGCCTTCCCGGTGGACCTTGGACAATGCTGGCGTACCGACCTGGTTGAGTACGGCAGAAATGCGGGCGGCCGGGAGCGATGCCAATTCCATCGAAATCGAGTAGATGCCCAGCGCATGCCCACCCAGCATTTTGCCGACAATAAAGGAATCGGCCTGGGAATAGAAAAACCAGACAAACTGGTGCTGCGCCACGTTACGTCCAAAATGGAACATTTCTCCGCAACCGGAGAACTCGAATATTGGCATACCAACCGGTCGCACCAGGAAATTCAGTCCGATTGCGCGGATGACCGCAATGGCAATGCTGCCCCAAGCCAGCGCGTATACGCCGTATCCGTAGTAGGCCATACCGAGCGTTAGCAGGGAGCCGCTCAAGCTGGCTGAAAAATCGACTATGGCGCGACCACCAAAGGACATCTCCCTTGCCAACAGGGCGGACGGAACGACTGCAAAGGCAGCAGGCACAAACTGCAAGGCGATCACCTGAATGACCTGCAACAGGTCCGGCGATTCGAAAAAGGCCGAGGCGAGCGGCGCAGCAACCATCGCCATCAGGACGAGTACCACGATATTCGAGAGCAGCACGATACCGAATATCTGACGTAACTGCCGGTCGGAGACATCCTTGGTCCTGACGAGTGCCGAGCCAAGACCGATTTCTGAGAGCAATCCGAAAAAAGAACTGAAAATCGACGCCAACGCCATCAGACCGTATTGGTCCGGAACGACAAGCCTCATCACGTAGATGGTGATGGCCCATGTCACAAGCTGTGTCGCAAGGCGACCGACCACAGTCCATTTAAGGCCCGTGAGAAACTGGCTACGAAGGCTCAATCGGATAACCCTGGCGGAACCGGCACGTCAGGCAGCCTTCAGATCGAGTTCCATCAACTGTGCGTCGGCACAAAACTTGGCTGCCCAGTTGAGGTATTCAAATCGACCGTAGTGTCCATTCACGGGATAAGCACCGCGAATGCCGCCAATCACGTCAGCCGATCCAGCCAGATGCACGCTACGGCGCACATAGCGATTGGCTAGACACGCTGCTTCGGCGTAGGCCCGGTTTCCGGTAATGGCATGAAGGATGAACCAGCAAGCCGCGATTTGAACATTTCCGGTCAAGCATACCCAATCTACCGCGGGTTGCCAGTTGCTATCGAGACGACCGGCAATCCGGCCATCTGCTTCGATGATGCGTAACAAGGCCTGCGCGGTACGTTCAGCCGCCTGCAGAAGATCCGCTTCGCCAGAAAGGCGATAGGCTTCGATGACACCGCGAAGTACGTATCCGATGGTGTGCGTCAGCGGACGATCCGGCTCGTCCAGGCAGTTACTGGCGAACCAACCATTCGCCTGTTGCTTGGTAAGCGCCCAACGCACCTGTTTGAGACCTGCTTCACCAAAACCGGCATCTGGATTTACACGCGCTGCCTCGAAAAGCCCCCAGGAAACGTGAGTTTCGTAGGCTTTTTCACCCGGTGCTGCAAAGGGTGTTGGGTGTTTGCGCCAGCAGCCGTCGGCATCAAGCGAGTCTCTCAGCCACGCTGCCGCACGGTTCATCGGATCAAGGTAGCTGGCGCCGAAGCGACGAGCTCCAGCTGCGAGTCCCATCAGGATTTGACCGGTGTTGAAGGTGACCGGAACGCGCGGGGAACCGTCAACCTTGCCACCCTGGAACCCTCCCTCGGGAAACTGAATGGATACCAGCCAATCAAGCATCGTTCGCGCATTGGCAAGCAGCACTTGGTCATTGGTTCGATCTGCATAGGCAATCAGTGTCGGCACGATGTAACCACTGGTTTCCGGGTAAGAACTAGCCCAGCCATGAACAAGGCTGAAATCCCTCGCTGAACCACCGTCGCGAAATTTCGAGCACTCCTGGGAGCGAATAAGCCACTGTATGTTTGCTGCGGCCACCGCCTCCGGTCCAGCGTCATATTCCGGCAGCCCTACGCGGTCGAGTTCTAGTTGTTGGCGAGCAGGAGCCGGCAGCTTTGGCTCATCGATCAGGCGCTCTTTGAGTTGTGTCGCGAATTGCTTGAGTCCCATGTTCGGTCAATGCTTTATTTGATAAGTTGGTCAAGAAGTCTGAATAGTTTGGTCGTTCGCGACTTCCCTGATTTTAGCGCGGCAGCCTCGCTGGCGACGCTTAAACGAGCACTAAGGCGCCAAGCATCGAATAGGTTCTCGAGCTTATGACGGCCCGCTCATCGAGGCGAAGATGTATTTTCCTGGTCAAAGGATCACACGCCCCCTTGCTCAGTCGTGGAAGTCCGGAAATCCATCCCTCCCCGCAGCAAACAGCTACGCTTCTGCCAACTAAGCCCGATGCTATGGGCTGTTGCTGTTGGAAAGGTCGAGATGACCGCCTCCGGTCGATTCTTGCTAATTATTTTCATACCTGACCAGACACACGCTGGCCACCAGCTAACCCAGCCATCCAGTGGATGGTATTTTCCGCCAATCGCCAAATACGGTGATGTATCAAGCCAGAATGCCGCAACAACACCAACATCCTTCGGTATTTGCCCTGCTGGGATGGACCGATAGTTTGATGGGTATTGGGTGAAACGGTGCAGGTCAGCGGCTCACGCCAGAACTCACGTAAGAGGGTACGGAAACTCGAGGCAAGCAGAATGCCGCTGATGACGCAAACAGGAGGGAAGTGGTGCGCGTTACTAAAGACCCGCTTGTTGTTGTCCATGTCTTTCTTTTAACTCCATTGCCGTTATTGGCATCACCCCGAGACACAACGTTGTAACGAATGGCTTTGGCACGATGGGCTCACGATTCAGAACAACATCCTACTCAAAAGAACAGTGAATCATATTACATAAGCAAGTCGCCCCCACTTATCTCAGCACTCATTTATCGCCCGATGATACGGATAGCCCGAAAAATCGCCCGTGAAATACTACTCAAAGAGCATGCCAAATCATCATCTGCAGAGAATTGGCGACAGCTATTACATTTTGAATGCGGGCATTTTGGCACGTGACCACCTCCAATACTCCGGGAAGGGACCCCAAGTAAACAACCTACTGAGACATTACAGCTAAGGATTGTCTGAACAAGTCAAAACATTCGACCCAGAATCCACTTAACTCATTGTTTTAAAAATATAACAATATTCGTAACGGCACTTACCCAGACCATCCCTAACCCGTTCCATGATCCAATACGGAGTTCAAAAACCCTGAGAGTGACAAACATCTTCCTCGACGTGAGCACTGTTCAACGGCCTCAATATCCGGAATAGGAGCGTCGTTTTCTTGCAAAGAGTGAATCCACTCTTTTAGGCCTGATTCAATTCTATCAGCGCTATCCAAATCACATATCCAGTGAAGGCCTGCTTGCCTCAATACATTAGCTGTATCCCCCAAGGGGTCTGTAAGCGCAACAATCGGCCGGCGAGCCCGAAGATATTCATATATTTTGGCTGGAATTTGTTCGTTACAACTTGAAGCCTGAAGTACCAACAAAGCATCGGCCCGAAGCATTTCAGCGAGCGCTTCGCGATAGGGAAGCGAGCCACATACTTCAACAAAATCGGATACGCCATGCTCAGTAGCAAGAGAGTGCAGCAACTCTTCGTGAACTGCTGCGCGAAATCGAATCTTGATATCACCTTTTTCAATAAACTTTTGATCCTTGAGCTTTGCAAGCACGATGAATAGTTGTCTGGGATCTCGCTCTTCTGGATAAACGATGCCGCTATGCAAAAAAGTTAGGCAACCAGGATTGAGCTGATTATTGGTATCACCATCCGTTGTCACGCTCGAAAAGCTCTCTTCGTCATAACCGTTCTCTAGCACGATCATTCGATCTGCTTGTTGAGGGTATCTCTCCTGATACATGCGAGCAGCCCCTGGCGTTGTAAAAAGGCATAGTTTGGCTAACTCAACTGCCTTCTCTTCAACTCGCTTGAAACTGCGCCATGTCTTTTCATCCGCCGGATATCCTTCTTGCGCCATTGGGTCACGGAAGTCGGCAATCCATGGGAGATTTGTCTTTTCACATAATTCCGCACCGATGAGATGGGCGGTTGCAATCGGGTATGTAGACCAAATTGCATCCGGCCGATATTGCTGGATCATTCTCAAGCCTTCGCGCACAGCCGAATATTTCCAACTAATCCAACGATCTGGTTGCGCCATCCAATTGAAATATCGCCCGCCGATTGATAGGTGCCTGGCTGTATCAAGCGCTAACGTCCTTCGTACGACGGTTCTTGGGGGGATTTCGGCCAATAAATCGTCGCTCGTCGATTCATATGCCTTCTGATCCGCAGTAAGAACCAAAGGCTCCCACCCAAAATTTGGCAAGTGTTGGACAAAACGCAAAGTTCGCTGGATACCACTACTCCCGGCCAACGGGGGGAAATGGTAAGCAATCATGAGAACACGCTTCATTGGCATATTTTGGGATTCCAAGCATCCGGCGATGCCGATACGGCCCCGGAGAGAGTGTAGAGTGAAAAATTAGCTTTCAGCTATCTGGAGCGGAAAGTCTAGACTCCAAATTGCATATCCTGTGTGAATTGAAACACAGTCAGAATATGGATTCTGAAGACAAGAGGACTCAGTTGAAATTTCTGATTGCGTAGCCAGCCCGATGACTTTGAAGCCATTGCTCAAGCATCATTGATATCCAGATCATCTCTCCGTAGTAACCGGGGTGCTCTTGGAGGTGCTTGCTGAAGAGCCGCTCGACAAATTCGGCACGAAGAATTCCACGATCAACCAGCCCCATGACAGAGTTTCTGGCCAGCTTTCTCAATGCATCGTGACGAGTCAGCCACACGCCAAAGGGAAGACCGAATCCTTGCTTTTTTTTGACGATGATTTCATCGGGCAAAAATCCACGAAGCGCTTCCTTGAAGAACCAACGCAGCTTCAGCCCTTTAAGTTTGTACTCGACGGGCAAGCGCAATGAGAACGCCAGCAAATCATCATCAAGCATCGGGAATCCGACATTAATGCCAGCTAGGCGAGTAGTTCCACACACCTTAGGTAAATCGCTTTCTGCTAGCGTAAAACGCCAATCAAACGCTAGTTCCCGGTTAGTCAGATTGCAGGTCATCGCAGAAGACCAGACCTCTCGTTGAAGACCAAGAGGGGCACTCAGGTTAATGGATTGCAAAAACCCTGGTGTCAGCACCTGATCAACACCGAGGCGTGTAATCAGGTTGTATAGCTGAAGACGGTCTGGCATCGGAATGCTGGCCTGCTCAATATAGCTACTCCCTTTTTTAACCAAGGGGATTTGGTCCATTCCCGGCAGGCTGAATAAGGGCTCAAGAAGTCCTTTTTTCAGGAGGCTTGGGAGATGCCGATAGCTATTGAATATCCTTTGCTTGGCATAACGCGAATTTCCACCGAAGAGTTCATCGCCACCGTCACCGGCAAGTATCGTGGAAACGCCGCCCTCTTTTGCCATCTTTGCGCAGTAGTAGGCCGGGAGAGCTGACGAATTACCGAAGGGCTGATCGTAGCTGGATGCAACCATTGGGATGCTACTCACGAGATCGTCTGGTGTGACGTAATACTCGTGGTGCTCGGTATTGAAATGGCGTGCTGCAATGCGTGCAAACTCCATTTCATCGTAACCCTCGGCCTCGAACCCGATTGAGTATGTCGCTGCTGGCGCACCATGCGCGAGGCCAATCATCCCTGCAACAGTAGAACTATCTGTTCCACCACTCAGGAAGCATGCTGCTTTTCCTCCATCTAGCTGGCGAGCGGCTGCTTGCTGCAGAATCTCCCGGAACTCATCACGAAGCTTCTCGAAGGGCTGATTCCTGGCCTCTTCGAAAGCAGGTTTCCAATAGGGCGCAACAGTTAATTGGCCATTTTCAAACAAAACATAGTGACCCGGAGGTACCCGATAGACCCCTTTGAAGATCGTCCTTGGAGATGGGATTGCGTGGAAATAAAAATAGTCAAAGATCGCTTGAGGATCAATTTCCGTACTTGCATCCGCCAATTCATCAGCGCGCTCGGCAAAGAGCAGCCGGCCGCCTACTTCGCGATAACACAACGAGCGAATGGCAAATCTATCAACAGCCATGAAGACAGTGCCAGCCGCTGTTTGCATTGCCACTGCAAAATCGCCGGCAACGGTATTGGGGGCTTCGGTCTTGTGGCGTTCAAAAGCATTTTGCCAGGCACTCAATACACCTTGGTTCGTCGCGACTTGCTGGATATCCGTATCGCGAAATCGCGGTTTTCCGAGTACTAGACAGGTCTGAATGGATGTCATTGAGAGATTTCCAAAGTTATTTATCGCGAAATATTGGCAAGACGAGGCACTGTACTCAAGCCCTCACTTCCGGACTCCTGCCGGATCGCGGTTGCGACACCGAGGAGGCGCAGTTTTTCCAGAACGGGTAGTGCAGCAGTGCAACCAGGACGAAATAGGCGGTGAAAACAACAGCAAAATGAAGCCACAACTGTGAGCCGACGATATAGTTGTTGCGGTCCGGACTAAGAAGAAACTGCCATGCCGAGAAGACCTTTCCATATTTCAGGATCATCGGTTCCGAGCCAAACCATAGGCAGGCGACACTGCTGATCATCGCCGCAACAATCAAAAATAGCTTTGCAGGAATATGGCTTGGGCGAGCCAGCAGGCTGGCCAGCAAGGTAGCTGACAGTGAAGCCAGAAACGCCCCTGAAAACAGCAACATGGCATAAGGAAAATCGCCGCCACCGCGCATCAACTCGGTAAGGTTGTCGGTGGCTGCATGGCTGACAATAACTGCGTGTAGCGGCCAGGCAAGCAGAAGGGACCAGAGACACCATATCGCCAGAATCCCCTTCTGCCCCCCCCTGCTCAGACTCGCTGTCAGGATGATCGCACCCAGCAGAGGCAAGGAAATTGCGCAGTGCAAGGCCACATAGCGGCCTATCAACTCGAGATCCCAGGCCCAGTCGAGGACAGGACTACCGACGATATCGTGAATACTTTCCAGCGGCACGCTAAGCCGCAACAAGACCCAGTTAACCAAGGCATGTCCGATCAGCCATAGCGGCAGGAAGCACAACGCTCGCGAGGTCGGATCAAATTTCCGGATTACAGGGAAATGGCCATTGATTAGCCATAGGAGCGCCATGCTTATGCCTGCAATCGAGAAAAGCCCGGCGATACCAGGGGCCACCAGTTCCTTGATGTTGTACGGGACGCCGGGCAGCTTGATCAGCACTGCCAGTCCGATGAAAAGAACAGCAAAAGCAATGAGCTGTGAATATTCTATAGACACAGGAAATGGGGTCGTGCTTTCAACCGAAAGCCCTGCTCTGGGTTCAGTTTGAACTGTCTTTGGCGTTGTTGATTTCAAAGTTTTCCAATCAACTGAGCGAAAGGTTTTGGCTAGGTGCAACCCGAGCCAGCCACCGAGACTGAACAATAAAATGTCCGTGGTATCGGCAACTTTGCCGGGTAGGAATAACTGGCCTGTTTCGATGATTGACGCCAGCATCAACATCAGCAGCCCCCCAGCGCGCACTGAGCCACCCGATTTGCTGACTGCCATGCCAAAAATCAAACCACCGGGGACGAACAAGGCGATCTTGCGAATGATTTCGTTGATGGCGCGGAATTCCGTTCCTTGGTAGAGCGTCAGAAATGGCAGTCTTGTCAGCATATCCTGCGCATTTTCGATCAGCACTGAGCTGACAGCAAAATCAAAGGGAAACCAGAAAACCACGACCATGGTTACTGCCCAGGCGCCCCAAGCGCGATACCAAAAACTCGAAGAGCGGCTAGAGATGATGGAGAAGAGCTTTCGTTCTCGACTCGCCAGATAACCGCCCAATCCTCCGCCTAAGGCAGCCAGCAGAGGATCGGTAACGTCAGTGACACGCGAATAGACAAACAGTTGGGCAAGCTCCACCCCCATTGCCAGTAGGCCGACATCAATCGCCGCCCCTAAAGACGACGATCGCCGTTCCATGGCAAGCAGTAAACCAACGGGAAGCCAGAGCAGAAGATCAGTAGCCAGTTCGTAAACAATTTCCGCCACGCCGCCTTTCAAGCCACTGAATGGAACAAGAACGAGGCGCCCTTCCGTCCATTTGTGATAAATCTCGACGGCGCTCACTGTTATATCGAGCGGCAAGATACTGAATAGCAGAACAACCAGCAGGTAAAGATGCAGGGCCTTTAACAGACCACTTCTCCCCTGCTCCGCTTGCCAAAGCGTACCCAGCCACTGCCCAACCAGCGCCCCCCAGCGCAATTGCGCTATCGCTCCGAGCAGCCCACCGAGGCTTAATGCCAATACGTCCTTTTGCGAAACAGTACGCGGTGGAAAATATATCTGTGAAAACTCGAGGAAAAATGCCAGTACAACCCCGGTTGCTACCGCCAAAATCACTGAAAGAAGCGCACCACAGCCTGGAAAGCGATGCCTGCACCAGCCCCCCAATAGAAACGTGAAGGGAATGAGCAAAATGCTGTTGGTTGCCCAATCCGTGGCCGATTCGATTGCTTGGTCGGCAAAAGGCAAACTGGCAAAGCGCTGAAATGCATCTGCAAGCGGTAATGGAGAGAAATTCAGTGGCACCCAACTGCCATAGATCACAAACACCAGGTAAATCAGGGTACTTGCAGCCAAAATGCGGGGCATGGGATGAGGGCTCAAGACTTTTCCCTTTCACATGCAAAAACGACGAGCTTTATCCACTGAAGCTGGCCAACATCATTACTTGCCTGAATGCCTATTGGCGGTTGCAATACCCTGCGCATTATCGCGCCATCAACTTTCTAAGCCAGGAAAGCGTGGCACTTTCCACTGCTTGCTGCTGCTCAGGTGCTGAGAATGTATGATCCGCCTCGACCAGATTCACACGCTCAAGGCGTGCTCCTGATAGCGCTTTCATTGCCTCAGCATCGGCTTGGCAATACTCCAGAAATTCTTTGGCGGTGTAGTCGTCACCACTGAGAATAAGCAAGGTGTATCCGGTAAAGGCCTGCAGACCTCTGATCATTTTTCGTTGAAAGATACCAGACGAACTGCTTGACGCTCCTTGAGCTTCATTTGTTCGGGCACGTAGCCATGCCCCCACCAGACCCTTCAATGATTGGCCAAGCCCAAGCCTGAAAGTCAGCAACTTTTTCCAGAACTCTGCTTGCAGAAGGCGTTGACGGTAGTAGTGCTTGATATGGGTCTTCGCCAAGCTGGCTTCCGAACGCACCCATGGATTAAGCAGAACCATACCTGCCACGCGCTTATCCTGCGTGACATCCCAGTAAATCAGGCTGGCCGATGCAGCATCGCAAAGTCCCCACAGTACAATCCGCTCCACCTCGGGACATGCAGCCTGAAAAGCATCAATGGCCGCTGCAACATCATCGCTGACGTCATCGAACTGACGTAAATCGCCTGTGCTATCCCCCATGCCACGATAGTCGAAACGAAATACGGAGAAGCCGGCCGCAGCCAGAGATCGGGCCAACAAAACAAATTGCCTGTGACTACCCACGCGATATTGAGGTCCACCAACAGCAATCAGCACACCAAGGTTATTAGTTGGTTCAGATTTGGTGAGAATGCCCAAGAGACTCTCGCTGCCACAGGAAAACATGACCGGAGATTCGACGTAGCTCATGACTCAGCATCCAGAGCATCCATAGTCTTCAGCAACAGTTCCGGTGCATCTTCAATTTCTGTTGTTTGCCAAAATGCAGAGCCTGCTGCCAGCGCTGTATGCACAAGATAACCCGCTGCCAACCAGTCCTGAACTCGTTTTTGTGCAACAGGGGAAAGCGTGGCATCAGCCCGATTGGAGAGTTCAATCCACGCCACCTGGGAGCACTTAGTGGAAGGAGGCAAGAGGTCAGCCGATTCCATACCTTGCGCCAAACCTGGAGCAATCGAATATCCAGCGATATCAACAGGCAGGCCGTCAGCCAGGGTCCGTCTTATTTCATCAGCCAGCCCTTTCCCATTGCCAGAAACCAAGTCACTTGCCATTTTCAGACGCATGAACTGCTGCCAATGCTGTTTCCCGGACAAGACAGGTTGCCAAAAAATGAAATTGACTGATTCCGATAGCTCAGCCGCTGCCTGAGCCGCAAGCAAGCATCCCGCGCGTAGTCCCCAAAGCGTAAGGGGCGCCTCGCTACGAGACCTTAGGTGTTCGCAGGCATACAGTACATCTTTCAGCCACAAATCCCACGTGGCGTCTTCAAACACACCAGAGCTATCACCACAGCCGAGTAGATCCATCTGTAGCACGCAAAAACCAGCGGCAGCCAAACGTCGGGCTTGCCTGGCAGCCATGCGCCGGGACTTGTTCATTTCCTCGGCAAAGGGATGTACATACAGCACAGCGCCTCTTGCCGGATGCATGTGGGCCTCGTGAAAAACACAGAAGCGAAAGCCGTCAGCAACAGGAAGAAAATATGGAGTCAATCTTTGGGACCTAGCGCTTTGGTTTGAGGCGAATTACGGGCCGGCCTAAACCATTCCAGCTAATGTTGATGAAGGGATAGCATGAGGAAATCATGAGTTGCAGCGGGCCCAGGCAGAAAAAATTTAGCCTGGCAAAAACATGCAATCCCATTCTTTTGTGCGATTGCAGCGACTGACTGTTGAATGCAGATATTCGCGAAAAACTCCACTTGATACCTTGCTCGCTCAGCCGCATGTTGGCTGCGTCCCATAAGCGGGCAAATGTCCTACCCAAGCGGAAACGTGGTTCTACATGAACGTCGAAATCCCAGACACCTTCGGCTGGTTGATCTATTACGAACCGGCAATGCACTTCGTCTTCCTCGTAAAAGTCGTTGGCATACCAGAGGAATCCGGAAAAAACACCTTTGCTGGTTGCGAATAGACAATTATGTTGGCGAGCGAAGCGGCTGGCGATGACGTGTGGTGGCCTGGGAAAAAAGGCCGTCACCGGATCTGAGCTTCGGGCAACTGTAACCACATCGGTATCCGATGGCTTGCATACAGGCACGCTGTTCGCTGGAACGGGCTGGGCCACAAGGTAATAGCGAATAAGTCGACAATTTCCCCGACTCAATTTCTGCATGCTCCTGCCCAACAGGTAAAGCATACCGTTCGTGACCCCGAGCGTGCGAATTGCCGCAACGAGAGGTGATTCCGGGGCGGCTGCCATGACGTGTCAGGTTCGCTCTATCGCCTGAAGCAGGGCTTTATAGAACATCTCAGGCCCCAAGCTTGCCGGCTACAAAGTCAACCAAGGAGCCAACAGTCGCGAACGTACTCCCTTCGATCTCATCGTCGTCCACCGTGAAACCGAATCGTTCTTCAAGGTTCGTAATGAGGGCAACCACCGCCATGGAGTCCAGTTCCGGAATCGCCCCGAGCAGGGGAGTATCTGAGGTAAACCCTGTTGCGCGGCCATTGAGACTAAGAATTTCGTCAAGCAGGGAAAGCACTTCGTTCTGGATGTTCAATCGATGCTCCTGAGCTATTTAGTGGGGAAGCGGAATTATAGGGGGAGATTGCCGTTTAGGACTGTGAGATACTGCACGTCGTCATACTCCGATTTCTGCCAAACTGCCTGCCCATGCGAGACTCGACGCTTCTACCTGAACTGATTTCCCGTGCCGCCGAGCGTGATGCCGCCGCTCCAGCCCTCACCTACGGCAAGACTACCCTCAACTACGGCGAACTGCAGGAATCCGTTTCCCGCTTTGCCAGCGGCCTGATCGGACTTGGTCTGGCACGCGGTGAGCGGGTTGCCATTTACCTGGAAAAACGCTTCGAGACAGTGATTGCCAGTTTTGGCGCACCGGCGGCCGGCGGCGTGTTCGTGCCGCTCAATCCGCTACTGAAGCCGGAACAGGTGGGTTACATCATGCGCGACTGCAATGTCCGCGTGCTGGTCACCTCGCCCGAGCGCCTGACACTGCTCAGGGAAACTCTACCGGCCTGCCACGATCTGCGCCATGTGGTCGTGCTTGATTCGCCCAGCGCGCTATCGGCGCTGGGTGGCTTGAACGTACTAAGCTGGAGCACGCTACTCGATGCCCCTTCTGCGCAAGGCCATCGGGTCATCGATACCGACGTTGTCGGCATTCTTTATACCTCCGGTAGCACTGGCAAGCCGAAAGGCGTGGTGCTATCGCACCGCAACATGGTCGCCGGCGCCAAGAGCGTAGCCAGCTATCTGGAAAACCATGCCGGCGATACCCTGCTAGCCGCCCTGCCACTGTCCTTCGACGCTGGCTTCAGCCAGTTGACGACGGCCTTCCATGTCGGTGCCCGTGTAGTGCTGCTCAATTACCTGCTACCGCGCGACGTGATCAATGCCATCGAGCGCGAGAAGGTCACCGGCCTGACAGCGGTGCCGCCGCTCTACATCCAGCTGACGCAACTGGCCTGGCCGGAAGGCATCACAGACCACCTGCGTTATTTCGCTAATACCGGTGGCCGCATGCCGCGCGAAACACTCGATGCCCTGCGCCGCCACCTGCCCCGCAGCAAACCCTTCCTGATGTACGGTCTGACTGAGGCGTTCCGCTCAACCTTCCTCCCGCCCTGCGAAGTGGACAAGCGACCGGATTCCATCGGCAAGGCAATTCCAAACGCTGAGATCCTTGTGCTACGCGAGGACGGCTCGACTTGCGGGCCAAACGAACCAGGCGAACTGGTGCATCGTGGCGCCTTGGTCGGCATGGGATACTGGAACGATCCGGAAAAGACTGCTGAGCGCTACAAACCGCTCCCCATCCATGCTCCTGGCCGCGAGGCCGGTCTTGTGTTGCCTGAAATCGCCGTATTTTCCGGCGACACCGTACGCATGGACGAAGAAGGATTCCTGTACTTTATCGGCCGCCGTGACGAGATGATGAAAACCTCAGGTTACCGGGTCAGCCCCACCGAGGTTGAAGAGATTCTGTACGCGACAAAGATGGTTGGAGAGTGTGTTGCCTTTGGCGTAGATAACGACCGACTCGGCCAGGCCATTCAGGTTATTGCCACCGCACCAGCCAACGGTACGCTCGACGTTGCCGCCCTCCTCGCCGAATGCCGTGCTCGCATGCCTGCCTACATGGTGCCAAGCGGCATTGAGATTCAAGATGGGCCACTCCCCCGCAACCCGAACGGAAAAATTGACCGAAAAACCCTGTCGACTGCTTGGATCGAAGCCCATGGAAGCTAAAGCCCCCCCGACTCACGCGCCAATGACTCAATTTGCCACAGTCGATAGTGAGTTGCTGATTGGCGGCTTGCCGCTCTCTCGCCTCGCTGAGCGCGTTGGCCAGACCCCCTTCTATGCCTACGACCGCGAACTGTTGCGCACCCGGGTTAGTCAGCTGAAAGCTGCTTTGCCAGCCGGAGTCAAATTGCACTACGCCATGAAAGCCAATCCGATGCCAGCGCTGGTTGCTTTCATGGCGACTTTGGTTGATGGCATTGATGTGGCTTCCGGCGGCGAAATGAAGGTGGCACTGGACGCTGGCGGTAACCCGCAAGAAATCAGTTTTGCCGGCCCCGGCAAACGGGATGCTGAACTTCGGCAGGCAGTCGCTGCGGGAGTATTAATCAATGTCGAATCGTTTCGTGAACTCGATGTACTCGCCCGTGTATCAAACGAACTGGCGCTGCCTGCGCGCGTGGCCGTCCGGGTCAATCCTGATTTCGAGCTGAAGGGTTCGGGCATGAAGATGGGCGGAGGACCAAAACAGTTCGGCGTCGATGCTGAACAGGTTCCGGCCCTGCTTGCTCGTATTGGTGAATTAAAGTTGAGTTTTGAGGGGTTCCATTTATTTGCGGGATCGCAAAACCTGAAACCGGAATCCATTTGCGAAGCGCAGCAAAAATCCTACGAATTAGCGCTTTCACTATCTCGTCACGCGCCGTCACCGGTACGCTTCCTGAATCTGGGTGGAGGATTCGGTATCCCCTACTTCCCAGGTGAGCAGCACCTCGACCTATCACCAATCGGTGACAATCTGACCCATCTCGTCGCCCGAGCCGCTCAAGACTTCCCACTCGCCTCGCTGGTCATTGAATTGGGGCGTTATCTCGTGGGCGAGGCAGGTATTTATGTTTCCAGAATCGTTGATCGCAAGATTTCGCGCGGACAAACCTACCTGATCACGGATGGCGGCCTGAACCATCACCTCTCGGCATCAGGCAACTTTGGACAAGTGATACGCAAAAACTACCCTGTTTCTATTGGCAACAGGATGGGGGCCGAGGATACCGAAATAGTCACCATCGTAGGACCTTTGTGCACTCCGCTAGACATACTCGGTGATCGAATGACGCTCCCTGTTGCCGTACCTGGTGACTTGGCTGTGGTATTCCAATCGGGCGCTTACGGCGCTAGTGCCAGCCCTCAAAGGTTTCTTGGCCACCCGGAAGTCGTTGAAGTTCTCGTTTAGGCTTGCGAGGCTTTTTTCCGCATCGCGCAAGCAAAGCTCTTCAAAATCAGCATTCCAAGCAGCCGCGAGACCGGAATAATGTCGAACTGCCATTCGTCGTAGGGAAATTTCAATGGCATTTCATTACAATGCGCCCCTTGTCTAGCGAAACTCTTTGCCTCCATTCGTAGTCTCTGTGAAATAGTGCACAGGCAGGATATGCCAAAGTAAATAGACTAAATACTGTGTACAGAACCAGTCTAACCACGTTTTGACCCATCAGATCGTGGTTCGACTAGGGGATAAAAGCAATTGGGGATAGTGCCACCATTACCCAGCTTAATTTCCGGGCAGCGAAGCTAGGATGGAGCCTCAGCATCATGATCAGATTATTCAATCACTGGTTTTCTTGGCGAAGCGCCGCAGGGATGCTATTCGACTTGTCATTTCTATTTGTCAGCCTCGCCATCACGCTGATGTGGGTGCACAGCGACCTGCCGATCAATCCTCAACACATCATCATTTACGCTTCGCTCTTTGCCATTGCCATGCTGTGCATCAATGGTGTGTTGGGGCTTTATCAGCGTCTTTCCATTCGTGCCTCGACCGAAACCCGTGCTCGGGTCGTTTTGTCGCTTTACTTGGCAATCCCAGTTGCCTACCTCCTCTACGCTTTGTTGCCTTTGGCAGCAGTCAATCGCGAATTAATCCATCTTTCAGCCATGTCTGCCGTATTTGGCATGCTGGTTACCCGTGTCGGTGCAGCTCATGCCCCTGCCGCAAAAATGTTGCGACGCCGTATTCTCGTTTTTGGGACTGGACACCAGGCACTGGCGGTCAAGCTTGCCTTGGAGCGCTCTGACCCATCGGCCCAGATCATCGGCTTCTTCCCTGGTGCAAATGAAGACCAGTCGCAGGTGCCAACGAATTTAATTCTCAGCCGTGATCACTCGTTGAATGACACCGCGCGCAATATGAATGTGGATGAAATCGTTGTCGCGCTCAGCGAGCGGAGAGGCGGAGCGATGCCGCTACGAGAACTTCTTGACTGCAAACTGCAAGGTATTCGAGTTCTCGATCTGGCAAGCCACTTCGAACAAACCCTGGGTCAAATTCGGCTTGATTCGCTTTACGCCGGATGGCTTATCTTTGGCGACGGCTTTTGCCAAGGCACATTGAGGACAGCCGTAAAACGTATATTTGACATTATCTGCGCAACGATCCTGATCATCGCTGCATTGCCCGTCATGCTTCTGGCGGCAGTATTTATCGTGCTGGAAGATGGTTTTCCTCTGCTCTACCGGCAAGAGCGTGTTGGCCTCAACGGTCGTCTGTTCAACGTCATCAAGTTTCGCAGCATGCGGCGGGATGCCGAGAAAGATGGGAAGCCAATCTGGGCGCAAGCGCAAGACAATCGAATCACCCGTGTCGGTCAAATCATCCGCAAACTTCGTATTGATGAACTCCCGCAATTGTTCAGCGTCCTCAAAGGCGACATGAGCCTCGTCGGCCCGCGCCCGGAGCGCCCATTTTTTGTTGATCAGCTGACCAAGGAAATCCCGTTCTACGCGGTTCGTCATAGCGTCAAACCTGGCGTAACCGGCTGGGCACAGGTGCGGTATCACTACGGTGCCACCGTTGAGGATTCGGCTGAAAAGTTGCAGTACGATCTCTATTATGTGAAAAATCACTCGCTATTTCTGGATATTGTGGTTCTCTTTGAAACCGTGGGTGTCGTGCTGACAGGCAAAGGTGCTCATTAGTCACCAACAGTTACGACCATTCGTAACAAAGAACCCCATTCATGGATACAACAAACGCTTCGCTGATCTCTTGGGGTTTCGGACTCGCCGCCTTCGGCTATCTATCTTTTTCTGCCTATCTATTTTCTTTTGGCAATGATTGGCGCCAGGGAAAACGCCCTCGGAGAATGCTCGCCACAGGGTTTATTTCGGCGCTCTGGGCCTTCGCCAGCTTGGCTTTCACCCTCGATACCAAACCAATCACGCTTGTTACTGCGTCGATGCTTGATGTCATTCGGTACGGTGCCTGGTTTGCTTTCCTCCTATCCCTGCTATTGCCACTCAGCGAGTCATCAGACGAGAAACCGCAAGTTGCTGCATGGCTGCCCAAAGCCTGCTGGTTGCTGGTTACGGGAGGGGTAGCGCTTCAACTTTCGCTTGCAATAGGCGTACTTTCTCCTCAGGAATGGCTACGAAATACAATCCTTCACGGTCTCGCCGAGGCGGTGCTAGGGCTGATACTCATAGAACAACTATTTCGAACGGTGACCGAGGATTCTCGCTGGAACGTCAAACCGCTCTGCCTTGGCCTGTTCTTCCTGTTCGCTTTTGACGTCTATCTATTCTCTGACGCCATGATGTTCAACCGCTTTGACAGCGATGCCCTGACTGTTCGCGGATTTATCCAGGTTATGTCGATTCCCCTGCTGATTCTCGCCACAGAACGAAGCAAGGACTGGACATCAAAAATCCGTCTGTCACAGAAAGCCGCCTTTCACTCGGCAACACTTCTTTTTGCTGGAATTTACCTGTTGTTCATGGCCAGTGTTGGCTATTACGTTCGCTACTTTGGCGGCGAATGGGGGCGTGCCTTCCAACTGGCCTTGATTTTCGCAGCAACCCTACTTCTGGGCATCCTGTTGGTATCAGGATCCATGCGCGCCAAGATGAAAGTGCTGGTTGGCAAACATTTTTTCCGCTACCGCTACGACTATCGTGAAGAATGGCTGCGTTTTACCCAGACGCTGACCATTCAAGACTCACCGCAAACCATGGGGCAGCAAGTCATTCGGGGGCTTGCCGACATGGTTGAAAGCCCAGCCGGCACTTTGTGGCTGAGAGAGGTAAACCAAACAACGTATCGACAAAGTGCGCGCTGGAATCTTCCTGAGTGTTCTTCGGAAGCGCAGCATGACTCGCCACTTTGTCGTTTTTTGCTCGCCAGTGGTTGGGTGATCAACCTTGAAGAGTATCGCTGCTATCCCGCTCGCTATAACAATCTTGAAATTCCTGGCTGGCTTTCAGAACTCCCGAACGCGTGGTTGATCATTCCTTTAATGGCTGGCAATGAAATGCAAGGTTTTGTGATTCTCGCAAGTTCTCGCACACCGCTAAACGTCAATTGGGAAGTAAACGATCTGTTACGCACCGCCGGTTGCCAGGCAGCAAGTTTCTTGGCCAAAATGCAAGCAACAGAGGCTTTGCTCGAAGTACGAAAATTCGACGCATTCAACAAGATGTCCGCATTCGTGGTGCACGACTTAAAAAATATTGTCACTCAACTTTCCCTGATGTTAAAAAATGCCGAGCGCCACCGAGACAACCCAGAATTCCAGCAAGACATGCTAATGACCGTCGAAAACTCTGTGGAGCGCATGCGCCAACTGATGATGCAGCTCCGTGAAGGGGCCACACCCCCGGGAGCGGTGGTTGGTGTTAGTCTTTCGGATGTCATAGAAAAAATTCAACGCGACAAGCGCGGACAGGGACGACAAATTGAAGTCAGCATCACAAACTCCCTCACAACACGCGGGCATCAGGAAAGACTGGAAAGAGTGATCGGACATCTTGCACAGAACGCACTTGATGCGACACCGGCCGAAGGCCGCGTATGGATAAACCTTGAGCGCCGCGGTGACCGCGCCTCGCTGGAAATTGGCGACACCGGCCAAGGAATGACACCCGAATTTATCCGTGATCGACTGTTCAAGCCATTCCAGACCACCAAACATGCCGGAATGGGAATTGGCGCATATGAAAGCGCCCAGTACATCCGGGAGTTGGGTGGAGAAATTACTGTCGATAGCAACCCCGGCATTGGAACACGAATGACCCTGACCCTTCCTCTTCTGGAAATTCGTCAAGAATCCGATCTTCACCAAAGGGAGGCAGCGTGAGTAGTGAAAAAACGCTCCCGTTGCTGATCGTTGAAGACGATCCGGCACTGCAAAAGCAATTGCGCTGGTCTTTTGATCAGTACGAAACCATCGCTGCCGCTGATCGCGAAAGCGCACTCGCTCTGGTACACCGCCACCATCCCGCAGTAGTCACAATGGATTTAGGTTTGCCACCCGATGCAGACTCGGTCTCCGAAGGTTTTCTGCTTCTGGAGCAAATACTTTCAGCCCAGCCCGATACCAAGGTCATTGTATTAACCGGACAAAATGATCGGGCAAATGCCTTGCGTGCCATAGGCCTTGGTGCCTACGACTTTTTCGCCAAGCCGTTTGAACCGGAACTTCTAACCCTGACGATCGACCGGGCGTTCCGTCTTTATGAATTGCAGCAAGAGAACCGCAGACTGCAGGCTGCGCAGCACCCAACAGCGCTTGGTGGCTTGCTGACCCGCGACGCCGGCATGCTACGTATCTGCCGCACAATTGAGAAAGTGGCCAGCAGCAATGCCACCGTATTGCTCCTTGGAGAGAGTGGCACCGGCAAAGAGGTTCTAGCTCGAGGCCTGCACGAAGCCTCCCCGCGTAAGAATGAGCGTTTTGTCGCCATTAACTGTGCGGCCATTCCTGAGAATCTGCTTGAAAGCGAATTGTTCGGCTACGAAAAAGGTGCATTTACCGGCGCAGCAAAAACAACGCTGGGCAAGATCGAAACGGCGCATGGTGGCACCCTGATGCTTGATGAAATCGGCGATCTTCCACTCGCACTTCAGGCCAAACTCCTGCGTTTTTTGCAAGAGCGCGTCATCGAACGACTCGGTGGCAGACATGAAATCCCCGTTGATGTTCGAATTGTCTGTGCGACACATCAGGATCTCAAATCACACATCAAGGAAGGCCGTTTTCGGGAAGACCTCTTTTATCGACTGGCCGAAATCATTGTCGACATTCCACCGCTTCGCAGCCGGGATGGGGATGCAGCCTTACTTGCCCATGCCTTTGTCCACCGTTTCGCCAATGATCACAAGCGAGGCGGCATGACCCTTACGGAAGACGCGGTGCGAGCCATTGAGGCACACAATTGGCCAGGCAATGTCCGAGAACTTGAAAATGCGGTCAAACGTGCTGTCATCATGGCTGATGGTCACCAAATCACTCGTGAAGACATCGGCCTTGATCATCTTGAAGGCACTGCGAACTTTATTGATTTGCGACTCGTTCGCGAAGAGGCTGAACGACGCGCCGTAGCCACTGCAGTTTCCCGGGCCGACGGCAACATGGTTCGTGCTTCCGAAATCCTCGGGATCAGCCGACCAACCCTGTACGACCTTATGCACCGCCTTGGTTTGAAATAATCCGAAGCAAATCCAGCAAAGAAGACAATCATGAAAAAAAACAGTTTCTTCATTACGTCCGCTCTCACTACTGCATTGCTTGCTGCGTTTCTTAGCGGCTGTGGAGACTCCCCGGAATCACTGATCGCCTCAAGTCGAGACTTTCTTGCCAAGAATGACAACAAGGCTGCGGTCATTCAGCTAAAAAATGCCCTTCAGCAAAACCCGAGCCTTGGCGAGGCGCGCTTTTTGCTCGGAAAAACGCTCCTTGAGACCGGAGACATTGCTGGCGCTGAAGTTGAGCTACGCAAGGCTTATGATCTGAAGTATTCCGCAGAACAGACAATCCCTCTTCTAGTCAAGGCAATGCTTGGTGCAGGCCAAGCAAAAAAAATAATCGACGAATTTGGAAAAACAGATTCGCTCAGCGGGGAGCCACTCGCTGCACTCAAGACAAGCTTGAGCGTTGCTTACCTCGTTCAAGGCAACCGAGACGCCGCTCAATCCGCACTTGCGGACGCACTGAAGGCGCAACCGGATTTTGCCCCCGCCCTGCTTTCCTTGGCTCGTAACAAAGTCGCCAATCGTGATCTGGAAAGCGCCCAATCACTTGTCACCCAGGTATTGGAGAAAAACCCAAAGAATCACGATGCGTTGCTCCTGAATGGGTCTTTGCTGGGCGTAAAGACAGGAACCGAAGCTGCATTGGTTGAATATCGGAAGGCCATCGAGGCCAAGCCGGATTTCATCGCAGGGCACGCAGCGGTCATTACCACGCTGTTCCAGCAAAAGAAATTCGACGAAGCCTCGGTTCAGATCGACGCCTTGAAGAAAATTGCACCGAAACATCCGCAAACACTCTATCTGGATGCCCAGGCGACTTTCCAGCGCAAGGATTTCCAAGGTGCGCGCTCAAAACTTCAAGATCTTCTTAAATTCAACCCCAACAATCCAACTGCACTGCAACTGGCCGGCGCTGTCGAGTTTCAATTGCGCTCTTACATTCAGGCAGAAACCTACTTGAATAAAGCGCTCTCACAAGCGCCTGAATTGCGCTTCGCACGACGCACGCTAGTTTCCACCTATCTTCGCAACGGGCAAGCCGCCAAGGCACTCAACACACTCCAACCCATGCTTGATAAGGCTGATACTGATTCGGCTCTGCTGACGCTGGCCGGAGAAACCTATTTGCAAAACGGTGATGCCAAAAAGGCTGAAGAGTATTTCGCCAAAGCCAGCAAGCTCGACCCGAACGACCCTGGTAAAAAAACATCAATCGCCTTGACCCACTTGGCTCAGGGGGATGTCTCAGGTGCAGTTGAGGATCTGGAACAAATTGCCCAAGCCGATAAAGGCGTTAGGGCCGACCTCGCGTTGATATCGACTTTTATCCGAACCAACCAGGCCGACAAGGCGCTGAAAGCAATCGACAGCCTTGAAAAGAAGCAGCCTGATAACCCTGCGACACATAATCTACGCGCACAGACACTCTTGCTAAAGAAAGATCTGGCTGGCGCTCGGTCAAGCTATGAGGCTGCACTAAAGATCAATCCGGCTTTCTTCCCAGCCGCCGCCAGCCTCGCAAAAATCGATCTGGCTGAAAAGAAGCCGGATGACGCAAGAAAGCGCTTCGAAAACGTACTTGTTGCTGACCCAAAGAGCTTCCCGGCATTGCTTGCCCTTGCTGAATTAAAGGCAGCCAGCAAAGGCTCAGCTGACGAAGTTGCAGCCCTGATTGGCAAGGCAATCACGACGAATCCCACTGAAGTCAACCCGAGACTAGCCCTGATCCAGTATTACCTTAGCCAAAAGGATACAAAAAAGGCCATGAGTGCTGCGAATGACGCTGCAGCAGCAATCAAGGATAAACCTGAAATCATCGAGGCACTGGGACGCACCCAACAGATGGCCGGGGACATGAATCAGGCACTGGCAAGCTATGCAAAGCTTGCGGCACTACAGCCAGCCTCACCTTTACCCTTACTGCGAACCGCAGAAGTTCATCTTGCGAACAAGAACCAGGATGAAGCAGGAAAGAGTCTGAAAAAGGCACTCGATATCAAACCAGACTTGATTGAAGCGCAGCGTGGTCAGATTCTGCTGGCTCTGGATGCGAAAAAGCCGAACGAAGCGCTGCAAATTGCTCAGCAGATCGAAAAACAACGGCCCAAGGAAGCCGTTGGTTTTGCGTTGGAAGGAGACATTCACGCTACATCCAAAAACTGGAGCGAGTCGGCAAACGCCTACCGGAATGCGCTGAAACGAGCCGCCAGCCCAGAGATCGCCATCAAGCTTCATTCCGTATTGATGGCATCTGGCAACTCGCAAGAAGCCGGACGGATGGCTGCGACATGGCAGAAAGAGCACCCCAAGGACATTGCGCTCCTCGTTCATCAAGGTGATGCAGCGACCGCTCGCAAAGACTACTCGCTGGGCGCTCAGCACTACCGTCAAGCCCTCGATCTTCAGCCAAACAACGCGCTTGTCTTGAACAATCTGGCTTGGGTGTCGGGAGAACTCAAGGCCCCCAAAGCCATTGAGTATGCAGAAAAGGCTAACCAACTGGCGCCTGGACAACCACAAATCATGGATACCCTCGCCATGCTGCTTGCCCAAAAAGGCGATACCAAACGGGCTATCGAACTGTTACGCAAGGCGATGGGTGTTACACCAAATGCTGCCCCGATTCAACTCAACCTTGCCAAGGTGTTGATATCGGCGGGCGAGAAACAAGAAGCACGCAAAGAACTTGAGGCACTGGCAAAGCTGGGGGATAAATTCTCCGGCCAACCTGAAGTTGCCAAGCTGTTGCAGGGCCTCTAAACGCAAATAATAAACTTTCGACTAAGTAAGGATTTTCGATGACGACAATAGCAGTGGTAGGCTTGGGTTATGTTGGTTTGCCCTTGGCAGTGGAATTCGGCAAGAAATATCGGACGATTGGCTTTGATCTGTCCACACACAAGATCGAATGCTATAAAAAACACTACGACCCAACCGGTGAAGTCAGCACCGACGACCTAAAGGCGGCGACGTTACTTGAGGTAGGCACTGATCCCGCAGCCATCAGCGAAGCTGATTTCGTCGTAGTTGCCGTACCCACCCCGGTTGACGATGCCCATCAGCCTGATTTTTCCCCACTAGTTGGGTCGTCGACTGCTGTCGGTCAAAATCTGAAGCAAGGTGCGATCATTGTTTTTGAATCAACGGTTTACCCCGGCGCCACCGAGGAAGTCTGTATCCCTATAATCGAAAAAGAATCCGGAAAAACATGGAAAAAAGACTTTTTCGTTGGCTACTCTCCTGAGCGAATCAACCCTGGTGACAAGGAACGCACAGTCACCAAGATCATCAAGATAGTCTCTGGTGACACCCCCGAGACACTGGCCAAAGTGCAGGAAATCTACGGCAGCATTATTACCGCCGGGGTTTACCCCGCATCGAACATCAAGGTTGCAGAAGCAGCCAAGGTGATCGAGAACACACAACGTGACCTGAACATCGCTCTAATGAACGAACTGGCAATCATCTTTGACAAGATCGGCATCGATACGCTGGAAGTCTTGCAAGCAGCTGGTACAAAGTGGAATTTCCTTCCCTTCCGCCCGGGCCTGGTTGGTGGCCACTGCATCGGCGTTGACCCTTACTACCTGACCCACAAGGCGCAGAAGCTTGGCTACCATCCTGAAGTCATTCTTGCCGGTCGTCGTATCAACGACGGCATGGGTAAGTTTGTTGCCGAACAGACGATCAAAATGCTTATCAAATCAGGCCACCCAATCAAGGACTGCCCCATCATTGTGCTTGGCTTGACGTTCAAGGAAGACTGCCCTGACCTGCGTAACTCACGAGTCATAGATGTCATTCGAGAATTGGAGTCTTATGGCGCCAAGGTGGTGGTTCACGACCCTGTTGCCGATGCTGCCGAGGCACGCCATGAATACGGCGTCGATCTAGTTGCCTGGAACGATCTGCCGAAGGCTGCTGCCATCGTTGCAGCCGTCAATCACAAAGAATTCAAAGCCCTTCCAATTGGTGATTTCGTAGCTAAACTGGAAAAAGATGGCGTAATCACTGACGTCAAGAGCATGCTTGATAGCAAGGCTTTTTCGGAAAATGGCATTACGGTCTGGCGTCTATAAAATGAGATCAACGAAACGCTCGAAGCAAACCAATCAGGGACAGCGACCTTGGTTGCTTTTGGCGTTTCTTGCTGCCTTTTCCATTACTCCGCCAGCCGTTGCCGACCTCTCCGAACAAGGCAAACGAGCAGCGGCTATTCGTGAGGAAGCCAAGAGTTTTGAACATGGCAATGGAAACCCGCGTAACCCGGAAAAAGCGCTAGAGTTGTACTGTGAGGCGGCTCGTCTTAACGACATGGAAGCCCAGTACAACGCAGGCTGGATGTATGCCATGGGCCGAGGTATCCCCCGCGACGATGCTACTGCTGCATATTTCTTTGCCATGGCAGCCAAGCAAGGGGACGCATTGGCAGCACGCATGCTTCGGCAGGTGGGAGAACCTGCTACCAAACCACCTGCCTGCCTCTTCGATACCGAAGGCAACGATATTGTTGAGAAATCGCGACCAGAACACCGCAAGGTGATGGACTTGGTTCAGAAATTGGCACCGGAATACGGTGTTTCACCGCGCTTGGTAATGGCAATTATCCGCGCCGAATCGAACTTCAACCCGGGCGCGGTTTCACCCAAAAATGCCCAGGGCCTCATGCAATTGATTCCTGAAACAGCCGAACGATTCAACGTAAAAAAACCTTTTGATCCAGAACAAAACATACGCGGAGGATTAGCCTACCTTCGATGGCTGTTGGCCTATTTCCAGGGAAATATAGAATTAGTCGCTGCTGCCTACAATGCAGGAGAAGGCGCGGTAAACCGTTATGCCGGCGTCCCACCTTACGCGGAAACCCAAGGATACGTGGCGCGTATCAAAGAGATATTCAAGCGCCAGGATCACCCATTTGATGCACAGGTAACCTCACCTTCGCCAGAATTGCACCGTATCAATGCCTCACGAAGGATGATGTGAAGAGAAAACCATTCTCTCGCTTTCTGTTAACAAGCATTGCTTTTGGGTGCTGCCTTATTTCATCAAGGGTTTTTGCTGAACTTTCCGACATCATCGAGAAAGTCAAACCATCGGTTGTTGCTATCGGAACCTACCAAAAAACGCAAAGTCCGCCATTTGTGTTTCGAGGAACCGGTTTTGCCTTCGGCTCGGGCAATCATATTGCGACCAATGCTCACGTACTACCTGAACTCACGCTCCCCGATGGCCCCGAGGTCGCCGTATTGTTGGCAAAACGAAACGGAGAAAATGAGTTGCGTCGAGCCAAAGTAGTTGCTAAGGATCCTGCTCACGACCTCGCAGTACTTCGTATTGATGGCCCTCCCCTACCCGCTCTCGAGGTAGGGGACTCATTGTCGGCCCATGAAGGCCAGAACATTGCCTTCATGGGCTTTCCAATAGGAGGAGCATTGGGCTTCTCCCCAGTGACGCACCGTGGAATCGTTTCAGCTATCACCCCGATTGCCTTGCCGGGGGGAAATGCCAACCAGCTAAGCGCACGGCTAATCACTCAACTTAAACAGCAAAAATTCAATGTACTTCAACTTGATGCAACGGCCTATCCGGGCAATAGCGGAAGTCCAGTCTTTGACCCGGCAAATGGACGTGTGATTGGCGTAATCAACATGGTCTTTGTAAAAGGCTCCAAAGAAGCCGCTTTGTCAGCTCCTTCGGGAATAACATACGCAATCCCTGTACACTTCTTGCTTCAACTAATGAACTAGCCCCAGTGTCAGTTTTCTTTACACTAACCGCTCTCATTTGATCGTTGGTTCAAAATCTACAACCCAAAAAAATGTAACCAAATGAATTTAAATGGATAATGTGTTTTTGCACGAATTTTGCTTGCAATTCGTCAAGTGAACAAATTTATTGATGCTCGATCATACTTATCGCCCTCTCGAGGCAAGGTCGAATTGATATTAACCAACTGGTGCCACCATGCTAGATAAGCAACCAAATAAAAGTTCTACCGGAGAAGCGGTTAGCCAAGAACTGCCCGAGCCAACCGAAAGCAAGCGCCGCCGGGTGCTCACCTCCGCCATATCCGCTTCAGCCTTGATCGTTACCGCTGCCAATCAACCAGCATGGGCAGGAGATCGATGCACACGCTCGGCGCTCAACTCCGCCAACCTATCGGGCAGGCAGACATTCCTAGGCTGCGGGAGATCTGCAGGAAAATGGAAAACCCATCCTGAGCTATGGCCGTCGGACTGCTCATCAGGCCAAGCATTTACTGGAATTTTTGGTAGCTGGAAATACAAGAGCACAACTGCCAGCCTGTTCGCGGGAAAGACCCTAGGAGATGTCATTCAATTGGATGGCGCGTCAGATAGCAATCCGGGAAATATCGCAATGCATGTTGTCGGAGCCTACGTAAACGCGCACGCCTTCCCGAAGTCCAGCCCGAGCGGCAAGGGATATACCTATTCACCAACGGATGTGGTTAACATGTTCAAGAATGCGGCAGCTATCTCCTGTTTTGAACGCACCCCCGACGCCCTCGCGAGGTTAAAGGATACGTTTGATGCCGCAAACAATCTATATGACGGGACCACAGACTGGCCATAATGAGCTTCACATACTGCCTACCCAACGAGGCCAGAACCCAATTTAATTGGGTTTCTTGGAATGATGAAGCAGTGTTATACAATAACCTGTCCGGCGACACTCACCGGGCACTATCGCCAGCCGGGCATATTCTTAAGGTATTCGAGTCAGCTCAAGACGAAATCGTCATAACTGCAAACGAGCTTCTCAAGTCAATGCCGGATACTTATCCAAGTACACTTAGCGAAGTTGAAGAGTTGTTATCGGCACTGTGTTCGATTGGCCTACTGAAAAAAACCCCCGTTGAAGATTGCCGACCTCTCCCTTACGGAACTGACTCGTCGGCTTGCTGTTGATGGCTTGAGGATAAAAACCGGGCCGTTTGTTTTCTCGATTCGCAGCAAGCTAGAAGCAGTCAGAGATGGGCTGGTTGTACTTTACGACCAATTCCCTACTGTTGAGTCGGATACATTCGCAGATTTTCATATATCCGTGGACCGTGCCAAAGGTGTTCGTCGATGGATTCGCCCGCAGAGCATTTTTGAATTCGATGGCGAAATTCCTTTCAAACCTCTTACTGCCGGCCAAGGATTCGCTTTGCTGGAATGGGGCATGAATTGGTGCATATATAACCACGCCCATGCCTTCCTGATCATTCATGGGGCGGTCTTGGAGCGCAATGGCAAAGCCTTGCTGATGCCAGCACCTTCCGGCTCCGGAAAAAGCACTTTATGTGGCGCGTTAATGACCCAAGGCTGGCGCCTTTTGTCTGATGAGCTGATATTAATTAACCCAAATAATGGGTTGATCTACCCACTAGGTCGCCCTATCAGCTTAAAAAATAATTCAATTGAAGTATTGAAAAAGTTCTCGCCAAGTCACCATATCACAGCCCCGGTCTACGATACCGCTAAAGGTACTGTGGCACACATGAAGCCATCGCCCGACAGCGTGATGCGCTGCAGTGAGCTTACCCCTCCTCGCTGGGTAATCTTTCCTCAGTACTCAGCCAATGCCGAAACCCAGATACTATCAATAGAAAAAGCAGATCTCTGCATGCGCTTGATTGACAATGCGTTCAATTACAACATTCTTCGCAAAAAAGGTTTCTTGAGCATGGCCCACATGGTGACCCAAATCACTGGTTTCAGCGCGACCTATAGCAATTTGCAAGACGTGATTCACCAGATAAACCGGCTAACTGACGAATCCTAAGATGCAGGCCAACCGCCTCCTCATCGACACACTGATATCCCCTGAGACAATCCGGCAATTAACAATCCCGGATTGGGAACTATGCATTCGCCAAGCAAGGTCATCACAACTACTCACACGCCTTGCCGTCACCATACGCGAAGCATCTTTAGAGAATTTTGTACCGCACTCTGTGCGACAGCATTTCATTGCAACAATGGCGCACCAAGCTCATCTCCGCAATGCCATTCGGAACGAGGTTGCGTATATCGCTGAAGCGCTAAATTCGATCAATGTCCAACTAGTTCTACTAAAGGGGGCTGCCTACGAATTGGCGGAATCTATGCCTGCTCGATGCCGAACATTTAACGACATCGACCTCTTGGTACCAAAAGACAGGATCAATGATGTTGAACTCAGCCTCCTGATACACGGCTGGGCCAGTATCCAGCACGACACGTACGATGATCATTATTACCGGACGTGGATGCATGAAATTCCACCACTTAGACATTTAACCCGTCACAGCATTATCGATGTTCATCACAATATCGTGCCAGACTCGGGCCCGGTTCATCTGGCTGCAAATAAGCTTCTTGCGAATATACGCCCATGCCTTAGCACCCAAGGCGTTTTCGTACTATCCGCACCAGATATGATCCTGCACAGTGCCGTACATCTGTTCAACGACGGCGAATTTGATCATGCCTTGCGCGACCTATTCGATATCAGGGATCTCATCCGTCAAACGATGGTTTCAGAGGCGGATTGGCAGCAACTAATTTCTCGAGCCCAGGAACTTGGACTTGGCCGACCGCTCTACTATGCCCTACGCTATATCGGCACCGTACTCAAAGAACCATGCGCCCCTTACCTAGCATTACTTTCGAAAAATGCCCCAAACCGGATTTTTCTTCACGCCATGGACAATTTATTTACGAGAGGACTAAAGCCTGAGCATTCAAGTTGCGACGACTTGGGCACGTTCGTTGCGCGCTTTTTACTCTATGTACGCGGACACGCGCTACGCATGCCATTGCGTCTATTGTTGCCTCACTTAGCAAGAAAAGCATTCATGCAACTACGAGATGAATATTTTTCCCGGCGCGAATTATTAACCCGGCAATCAAATAGCCGATTTTGATATAATACTGGGCATGGAAAAGTTCGATGCCCGTAAATTGCCCCGCGATGCCCAAGACGAAATGCGTCGGCAGGCGATGCGGATGCGTGAAGAACTGAAATTGTCCTGGAAGGCCATTGCAAAGGTAGTTGGGGTGCATGTGAGCACGGTCATTGGTTGGTCCAAGCGCTATTCAATGGAAGGCTCGACGGGTCTGAAATCGAAGACGCGGGGTCGCCGTTATTTGTCGGGGCGGACGCTGACTTTGGCTCAGGAATGGCAATTGCGCTCGATCATCGTGGGCGAGAATCCAAAGCAGTTGAGTTTGCCGTTTGCCTTGTGGAATCGCCGTGCGGTGATGCAAATGGTCAAGGTTCTCTTTGACATCGACATGCCGATTCGCACGGTGGGCGAATACCTGCTGCGCTGGGGCTACACCCCGCAGCGACCGATGAAGCGGGCGCTGGAGCAGAACCCCGTCAAGGTTGAGCAGTGGCTCAATGACACCTACCCGACAATCGCTGCCCGGGCTAAGGCTGAAGGAGCCACCATCTATTGGGGTGATGAGACAGCGGTGGCGGAAGACGGGCACTGGCTTCGCGGTTATGCGCCGGCTGGCCAAACACCAGTCCTGGCTGCACCGAGCAAGCGACATGGCTTGTCGATGGTCTCTGCCATCAGCAACCAGGGGCTGGTTCGCTTCGAGTTCATTGAAGAAGCCATGAACACCGACCTGTTCATTGGGTTCATGGAAAGGCTGATCGCCGACAGCGGCCAGAAAGTCTTTCTCATTCTCGATAACCTGAAAGTCCATCACGCCAAGCTGGTCACCGCGTGGCTGGCGGAGAGGACGGATCAAATTGAGGTCTTCTATCTCCCGCCGTACTCGCCGGAGATTAATCCCGACGAATACCTGAACCGGGATTTCAAAACCGGGCTGCGTTCCTCTGACCGTGCCACCAGCAAAAAGGCGTTGCTGCAAAAGGCGACCGGATTCATGGAATTCCTCAGCAAAACACCGGAACGGGTGATGGCTTATTTCAATCATTCGGCTGTCCAATATGCAGCTTTGTCATCTATTTGATTGCCGGGTTAATAATGAAATAATTGCCGCTCCTGCTTTCAGTTTGTCCAAGTAGTCTGCCCAATCTCGCATCATCTTCTTTCGCTCGGGCAAATACTCGGCGCGGTTGTACGCAGCGCGTACCTGGTTTTTTTCAGCGTGCGCCAATTGCCGCTCAATGACGTCGTGTCGGTACCCCTGTTCGTTCAGAATGGTGGACGCAACCGAGCAAAAACCATGTCCAGTCATTTGGCCTTTGAAGCCCATACGGGCGATAGCGTAAGTGACCGTGTTTTCGGAAATTGGGCGATCTCGGTTTGTCGTTGATGGAAACAGCAGTCGGCCAGAGCCAGCGAGGATCTTTAGTTCTTCTAGTTGACTTATGACTTGTGTAAGCGTCCGGCCACAACCGTCTTTCCACCGAAGCTTCGTTGTCTGAAGATACCTCGCGGACGGGCACCTCAAATTTGTGCCCACGAAGGGATTTATGGACACAAATTCAAAGGCAGTCATGGCCTCGAAGCGGCGAGGCCCCTACCGGCATCACCCGTTGGCGCAGAAGCGAGCGATCGTTGAAGAAACGCTGCAGCCAGGTGCCTCGGTTGCACAGATTGCCCGCAAACACGGTGTCAACGCCAACCAGGTATTTTTGTGGCGCAAGATCTACCGTGAGGGACTGCTGCCCGAAGTGAAGCCAGCGCTGTTGCCGGTCACCCTCACGCCGCTGATGGTCAGCGATCAGTTGCCGGCAGCCAGCAGCTCTGCCAGCACAGGGTGTCTGACGATTGAGTTCGGGCAAGTTCGCGTTCGCATCGAAGGCCGCCCTGACGCCGAGGTGCTGCGGCTGGTTCTCGCGGCGCTGCAGCAGCGATGATCGGGCTACCCAGCGGCACCCGGATCTGGCTCGCCGCCGGCTTGACCGACATGCGTCGCGGCTTTGATGGTCTGGCCAGCATCGTTCAGGAGAAACTCGCCGCCGATCCCTTTGCCGGTCACGTCTTTGTCTTTCGCGGTCGCCGCGGTGATCTGGTCAAACTGCTCTGGTGGGATGGCGATGGCCTCTGCCTTTTTGCCAAGCGCCTGGAGCGCGACCGCTTCATCTGGCCACAGGCCAGCGAGGGCTCGGTGCACCTCTCAGGCGCCCAACTTTCCATGCTTCTGGAGGGCATCGACTGGCGTCGCCCGAGTCGCACCGGGCAACCGGAACGGGCCGCATAAGAAAGCTGGAAAACCTTGGCTGGCGGGGCTGTTCACCCGTGGGCTATTCGCGTAAACTCGCCGCATGAACAGCGCTCCTCTGCCCCGCGACACCACGACCTTGCAAGCCATGGTGGTCGCCCAGCAAGCAGAAATCGAGCATCTCAAACTGATCATCGCCAAGCTGCGTCGTATGCAGTTCGGCCAGAGCTCCGAGAAGATCGACGAGATGGTCGGGCAACTCGAACTGGCGCTGGAAGAACTCGAAACCGGCAAAGCGGAACGGGCCGGCATCCCGGAAATCACCCCGGCCGAAGAAGTCCCCGGCAAACCAGTCCGCAAACCACTGCCGGATCACTTGCCACACGACACCGTGGTTCATCTGCCTGAGCACGCCTGCTGCCCGGACTGCGGCGGTCATCTCAAGCCGCTGGGTGAGGATGTCTCGGAAGTACTCGACTACGTACCTGCCAGCTTCCGGGTTATTCGCCATGTTCGGCCGAAGCTGGCTTGTGGCCGTTGCGACACCATCGTTCAGGCACTGGCACCCAGTCGGCCGATTGCCCGAGGCATGGCAGGGTCTGGATTGCTGGCCCATGTGCTGGTCGCCAAATATTGCGATCACCTGCCTTTGTATCGGCAGAGCGGTATTTATGCTCGGGAAGGCGTTGATCTGGAACGCTCGACCCTGGCCGAATGGGTCGGGCAATGTTCAGCGCTGCTGCGCCCCTTGCTGGAACGGCTGCGTCACCACGTGCTGGCCGGCGAGAAGCTGCATGCCGACGATACGCCGGTGCCGGTGCTCGCCCCGGGCGATGGCAAGACCAAGACCGGGCGGTTATGGACCTATGTCCGCGATGATCGGCCGGCCGGGAACGACATGCCGCCCGCCGTCTGGTTTGCCTACTCACCAAATCGCAAGGGCGAGCATCCGCAGAGCCACCTAAAATCCTTCAAGGGGATTCTGCAAGCCGATGCCTTTGCCGGTTTCGATGCTTTGTATGCCACGGGTGACATTCTGGAAGCCGCATGCTGGGCCCACGCCCGCCGCAAGTTCTTCGAGATTCACCAGGCCCAAGGCTCACCGATTGCCGCCGAGGCACTCAAACGAATCGCAGCCTTGTATACGATTGAAAGCAAGGTTCGCGGACAACCGCCAGATGTCAGGCTCAAAGGACGGGAACAGGCCAAGCCTATCCTCGAAGAACTCCATGCCTGGTTACTGGACACGCGACGACAACTCTCAAAGAAATCCGGCCTGGCGGATGCCATCGGCTACGCCTTGAATCATTGGCAGGCACTGATCCGCTATGCCTCGGATGGGCGCATCGAGATCGACAACAATGCGGCTGAACGGGCGCTACGGGCGGTGGCGCTTGGACGCAAGAATTTCCTGTTTGCGGGTTCTGATGCCGGTGGTGATCGCGCTGCCGCGATTTACAGCCTGGTCGGCTCAGCGAAACTCAACGACCTCGACCCGGAAGCCTATCTGCGTTTCGTCATTGAGCGAATTGCTGATTACCGAATCAGCGAACTCGACGACCTGCTGCCTTGGCGTGTCGCCGAGCGGATCGCCAAGACCGAGCATCACGCTGCTGCAGCCTGATTCCGATTAACTCGGAAAGACGGTGGTGGCCGGACGGTTACGGGCAATCTGCAATTGCCTGCAGATCGGCTCGACCCCGAAGGCATCACGATGCTTGTCGACGAACGCTCTCAGGATTTGAATCGGCGGTCGAGCTCCGCCTGGGCGAAAAACGCGCTGGCAAGCTTGAGGATCTCGTTGGCCTTGCGCAACTCCTTGACCTCGCGCTCCAGTTCCTTGACGCGCTTCTGGTCTGCCGTGGTCGGCCCTTCACGCTGACCACTATCTCGTTCGTGCTGACGCACCCAGGTGAGCAGCGTCTGCGGCGTGCAACCGATCTTGGCGCCGATGGATTCAACGGCGGACCACAGGGAAGGATGATCGGCACGGCATTCGATAACCATGCGCACGGCGCGCTCACGAAATTCGGGGGAGAACTTAACTGACTTCTTCATGGCTCTATCTTCTCAAGAGTTAGAGCCTCCATCAAATCCGGGGCGATTCATTCGCAGCGACAACGGCCCGGAGTACATCAGCGGGACCTTTGTCGCCTGGGCGGAACGCAGAGGCATCCGGCTGGATCACATCCAGCCCGGTAACCCGCAGCAGAACGCCTACATCGAACGCTACAACCGGACGGTCCGCTACGACTGGCTCAGCCACTATCTGTTCGAGTCGATCGAAGAGGTGCAGAACTATGCCACCGACTGGATGTGGACCTACAATCACGAGCGCCCCAACATGGCGCTCGGTGGCATTACCCCGAAACAGAAGTCAGCACTTTTAGCCCACTCTACTTCTGACTGCTGCTAAAAATGGGGGGATTACCATTCACCACCACCCCGCCCGTCAGCCAAGCGGAATGACTGGAAAGCCTCGCCTGAGGCCAGCTTCCGGCGATGACGGCGCTAAACGGGTCGGGCTCGGTTTTCGTATGAACAAATCAACAGGGACAATATTTCAAAATGTTTTTCGCCCTAATCTTCCTTACCCTGGCCGCCTTGGGCGCCTACCTCTTCCCGGAATGGTCCTGGGCGGCAATTCTTGGGGCTTCTTTTGGCTGCGTCGCGGCTTTGCGGCTAGCGCTGTTTTTCACCGATCGCTCGAACAAGGCCTCGGCAAAGGATAGCCAACCCTGATTGGGGCCAGCGCGGCACTTGGTCTGCCATTGGTTTTCCCGGGCATGGGCCAGGTTCAGCTACTGCCCCGGCCGGTTTGCTGCATTGGCAAGAGGATGCCCGGCGATGGACTCAAGCCGGAATATCGACCATCGCATCGTTTGCGCCGGTATCACAACCTTGCAGGAATTGCTCGAACTCCACCAGCGGCAGGGGGCGGCCGAACAGGTAGCCCTGATAGTTCCGGCATCCCACATTGGCCAGGAGGCGCCACTGGGCGTCGGTTTCGACGCCTTCGGCGATGACTTCGAGGCCGAGGCCTTTGCCCAGGGCAACGATGGTTTCAGCGATGGCGGCGTCGTCGGGATCGGTCAGTACGTCGCGCACGAAGGACTGGTCAATCTTCAGCTGGTTCAATGGAAGGCGCTTGAGATTGGCCAAGGACGAGTAGCCGGTGCCGAAATCGTCGAGCGAGAAGCGGATGCCCAACTGTTTGAGTTCCGCCATCCGGCCAATGATTGCCTCGGTGTCTTCCTGCAGCATGCTTTCAGTCAGTTCCAGCTTCAATCGCGTGGCCGGGGCGCCCGTTTGGCGCAGGATATCCCTGAGCTGATCGGTGAATTTGGCCTGCCTGAATTGTCGGGCGCTCACATTGACCGCCAGGGTGAGCCCGGCGGTTGCCGGCTTTTTTGACCAGGCGGCCAGTTGCCGACAGGCTGTGGCCATCACCCATTGGCCGATGGGGACGATGAGGCCGGTTTCTTCGGCGAGTGGAATGAAGCTGGCTGGCGGGATCGTGCCTCTGGTCGGGTGTTCCCAACGCAGCAGCGCCTCACTGCCGGTCGGGCGTCCGGATTCATCGATCTGGACCTGAAAACACAGGTGGAACTGTTGTCCGTCGATGGCCTGGCGCAACTCGCTCTCCAGGGCTGCCCGATGCGTTACGGCGGCCTGCATCGCGGGGTCGAAGAATCGCAGGGTATTGCGCCCCGCTGCCTTGGCCTGGTACATGGCCGTATCGGCGCGGCGCAGCAGCTCTTTGGCGCTGACCGTCGTGCCGTCGAACAGCGCAATACCGGTACTGGAGGCGCAGTGGTAGTCAATGGACAAGCCTTCCGGGCCCCTGACCAGGCTGAAGGGATGATTCAGCTGGGCCTGGATGTTGCCAGCAATCAGTTCGGCCTGATTGGCGTCGTCCCCGGTTCCGTCGATGTCCTCAAGGATGACCACAAACTCGTCGCCGCCCAGCCGTGCGGCGGTATCGCCTTGCCGGATACAGGTTTTCAGGCGCTTGGCCACTTCAATCAACAACTGGTCGCCGACCTCGTGACCGTGGGTGTCGTTGAGGAACTTAAAATTATCCAGATCGATCAGCAACAGGGCGCCATGGCGCGCTCGCCGCGCACTGCCGATCAGCGCATGTTCCAGTCGATCGAACATCAGTCGCCGATTGGGCAGATGGGTCAGCGAGTCGTAGAAAGCCAGGCGGTGGATTTCCTCTTCGTTCCGCTTGCGGTCGGTGATGTCCTGGTTGAAGCCGACGATGCCGATGGTTCGGCCATCCACCTTGATCGGCGCGACGACGTTGTTGAAGATGCGCTTCCGGCCGTCGACCTCATATTCGACTTCCTCCTCGACCACTTCGCCTTCATAGACGCGTCGGTTGTTGTACTGCCAGACCGCCAATTCATCCGGGCTGACATTGCTATCCTGCGGACGCTTGCCCAGCAGGCTGCCCCAATGCTCGACCACCAGCGCGTTTTCCATGATGCAGCGGCCATCGAGGTCACGGGCCCAATATTCAACCGGGGTGTTGTCGACGATGGCGCGCATCAGCGAATCGCTTTCCCGCAAGGCATGCTCGGCATTTCTCCGGTCGGTGATATCGCGTGACAAAACAATGAAATGCGGCAGATGGTCGCCGGCGGAGGCCTTCCGTGCCACCGACAACTCGAACCAGCGACTTCCGTCGTGAACATCGAGCTGGAACTGCAAGCCGGTGGATATCCCCTTTTCCATGGCTTCGCCCAAGGAGCGGATGCAAATGGCCGCCACATCAGGCGGCAGAACCTCATGAACAGTCTTGCCGATCAAGTCACCCGGGGAAGCCACCAGCAATTCCGACTGCTGCGCATGGCAATCGAGATACCGCCCCTCGCTGTCTAGTTCGAACATCAGGTCCGGCAACGCCTGCAGCGTTGCGGCAAATTTGTTCTTCAGCGCGACCAGTTCGAGCTCCTGCCGCTTGCGATCGGTAATGTCCGTCGCCACGCTGGCCAGCCCGACAATCTGCCCGTGTTCGTCGCGAAGCACTTGCCTGACTAGCCAGTAGCATCGTTCGCCATCATGACCGCGGCCGGACAAGGAAATCTCGCAGGCAGCGCTATTCCCGCTCGCCACAAGCTTGTCATCACAAGCCAGCATCCGCACCGCCATCTCACTGCTGAACAAGTCATGGTCAGCGCAACCGACGATTTCTGAAGCAGGCCGACCCAACATGCAGCCAGCCATCTCGTTGGCGTAGATATAGCGGCCGTTCAGATTCTTGACGAAAACGGGGGCCGCCAGCTTGTCCAGCAGCGCCTCATGGGTAATCCCCCAAGCCGTTATCGTTTCCTCGAACAAGCCCATCGACCAGCCTCACATGTTGATACCGCCTGAAGACCAGCGGCAACGATTTATCAATTTTGAAATATTCTGCGGTAATTTGTCAGAATCAATTGTGCATTTTTTAACGAGCCACCCCACATAGTCCATTTGGCTAACAGGCCAGACCGGCGGTATCGCCGACAATTTTCCGTCAATTTACCAGCCCGTTCCAGTCGCCATGCACCCGCTTTTCCAGCCGGTGAGGTGTCGAGAAAATTGACAGTGCATATGCATATTTCGCCCAATCATCCGGATGGACTCTGTCGAGCCCAATAGGCAGGCAATCGGTTCGTTTATTGCTTGTCACTACCGACGAAGAAGCCACCCAACCCCCTGCACGGAACTGAACTGTGAACACGATACATTTTGCTGAAAGACGCCTGAGCGAAAGGCGGCAAGAGCTCGAACTGTTGGGTTCTGGCGAGAGCACCCCGCCTGACACTGTGCCCATCGCAAAATCGAGACGCAGTGGCGAACGCCGCCTCGGGGAACGGCGCAAGGAAAATCTTGGCCCTCCTGCAGGTATCGGGGAACAGCGCTTTCGCCCAGACATGCGCGGCGTTGTTTTTCCCCTCTTCTACAATTTCAAGTAGAAAGCTGAATTTCCGTTGCTTCAGCCTGGCTGAAGCAACGGGAATTGCGGGGACAGCACCAGATTTCAGCGCTTGCGACCCCTCCGGGCCAGATACCGCAGCCAATAGGCAGCCCTACGCCAGCAGTAGTGCATTCGTGGCAAAAGAAGCGATAGAGCAAGCCGGCCGTGAGAAAATTCGCCCATGCGCCCCCTAGCCTTTGTCGACCTCGAAACCACCGGAGCTACCGCTACCATCGACCGCATCACCGAAATCGGCATTGTCGAAGTCGACGAAGACGGTTCGGTGCGCGAGTGGCAGCAACTGGTCAATCCCGGCACCCGGATTCCGCCCTTCATTGAGCAACTGACCGGCATCAGCAACGAGATGGTGGCCGATGCCCCGCCCTTCGAGGCGGTGGCCGCCGATGTCATGCAGCGTCTGGAGGGCCGGCTGTTCATCGCCCATAACGCGCGTTTCGACTATGGCTTCCTGAAGTAGTCGTAATATAACTTCATACTCCAGACGTTAAAAAGCCCGCCGAAGCGGGCCGGATGCTCAGCTTGGTAACGGGAAGATGACACGCATGCGCCCATTGCCAATCCAGAATTGATTCTGAGCTTCGACTACAGCGTCCATCACCTTATCGGCTAGACCCCTGGTCGCAACCACTTGACCTTCCTCATCAACCAGAGCTAGGTTGAATTTTTTCTCACCTGAAGTGAAGCTGATCCCGTCATGCAGCCTGACGGTTATGCTTATTGCATCGAGGGTTTCCATTTGGTGCCCTTCTTATTGTTATTTTTGGTAAATCCCCGTAAAAGCCCTGCTAGTGGGCTTCTCGGGGATTCTGGTTTGCCAATGCCTAAGCCTTGGCCGGCTCGCGTTCGTCCATTTTGGAGCGATTCTGAAGGTCGTTTTTGCTCGCCCTTTCAGCCCTTCTCCGCTCATTACGAACCCTGGAGCAGATGTAGTAGTACTCCTTGACCCCGCTCCTATTCACCCTCGCTACATCAAACTCAGAGACTGGGTGATGCACCTTGCAAGCTGAGCACCACGAGATTGCCTTATCAACAACCTTCGGTTTCTCAGCCAGCATCGGAGCAAGCAGTACTGACATCGCGCTCATGACACCTCCCGAACCAGTACGCCAGCCTCGCTGAACATCGTCATCGCTGCGTCGTAGCTGGTAAGCCACCGATCGAGGAAGTCTCGCGTCGGTGCCGGGAAGGTGACCGATGCAATCCCTCGCTGAATGAGGTGGCCGGCGCAGTGGCAGCATGGCGGGTGCGTAACAAACAGGTGGCACCCAGTCACATCACGGTGAGCGAAGTGCAAGGCGTTCGCCTCTGCATGGATCGTGCGCAGAAGCTTCACTTCGCGTTCAAGGTAGGTGTCATCCACCCCTTGAGGTGACCCGTTGAAGCCTAGGCTGATGACGCGGTTGTTGGAGTCGGCAATGACAGCACCCACCTTGGTGCTCGGGTCTTTCGACCACGTGGCGACAACTTGAGCAAGCTCTAGGAAACGCTGATCCCACTTGCTCATCAGTGTAGCCTCGGCACAGAGCCATCATCAGGCTCTTCAGGTTCAGGAGGCTCTGAGCCTTCATCCACCTCAAGTTCCGACAGCAGGAGGTCCATCTGCATTATCAGGAGGTCCGCGTACTCTGGCTCCATGACAAACATCGGGCCGGTACCCAGCTGGATGCCAATGCCTTTTCCGCCTCCGTTGGGGAGGTCACAGATGCCAGTGAGAACGCCAGCAATCGGAATAACTTCTTCTTTCGGTTTGACTTCGTCCATTATTATTTTCCTTATGAGGACGTTGATGGGAACTACTACGCCTTGACTACTGTGTAACCAAGCTCATCAAGGGCAATTAACGCTTGGCCCATGCGGTACCGAACGTCTAGGTACCTCGCATCGTTAGTCACAGCCAGCATTACTGCTCGGCACCTAGCTTCTACTGCTGGAACAAACATGTCTGTGAGGTCAGAAACCACTACCTCTACTGCCAGTGCTTCAGCTAGGTTCTCCCAATCTCTCTGCTCCATGATTGCTCCTAAATGACTATAAGGTTGTCAGCAAAGCTCTCCGAGATGGATTCATGGGTGACCAGCAGGGTCTGCTTGAACCCTGCTGCAGCAACGAACCCGAGCAGGTTCGTGGTTCGTTCATCGTCGCACCCTTGCGCCGGCTCGTCCAGGACGAGGAAGGAGCAGTGGGGCAGGAAGGTTTTCACCAGCGAGGTGCGGATGGCAAGGCCCAGCACGTCCAGCGTGGAACCGCTAAGGCCCCGGGTATTTTTGCCATTGACGAGGAAGCCGTCATCCGTCTTGGTTACCTTCGACGGCTCGCCGCGCATCTGGGTGAACATCGTGCCAACGGCTGCCAGCACCTGATTCCAGAGGCGGTCAGCCACCAGAGGGCGGATGGCCCGAACCTTTTTCAGCAGCGCGTTGTTGAAGGCCAGCGTTTGCAGATCGGCGGAACACTGCTTGACCGCGGCTCGAAGCTCGTCGCCGCGGGCGGCTGCCTGCTCGTACTCCTCCTGCACCCGGGCCAGCTTGGCGTTGGCAGAAGTCCAAAGATCCCGAAGCGTGGCAGCTTCAGCCTTCAGGCCTTCAACCTTGGCTGCTGCACCTTGACTGGCTCGCTTGAGTTCGTCGACATTGGCAACGGCTGGGTACTGGGCGAGTTGCCCACGGCTGGATTCAACAGCTGCTCGGTCGTCAGGAAGGGCGGCACGGAGGGTTTCGGCCTGTCCTTCCGCCCGTCTGGCCGCGTCCTGCTGCTGTTCGAGCGTAGTAAGCCGGTCTTTGATTTGTTGGACATTCGCAGCAGCCTCTGGAATCACACCCTTCCAAGACAGTTTCGGCGGGTGAAAGCCGAAGTCTAGCTCAAGGAACTCGCCATAGGCTGTAGCAAACCGCTCGAACGGAGCAGCAAGTGTGCTCAGCGTAGTGAGCTCCTTCAGCTCAGCTTCAGCACTGACAGCCGCAGCCCAGAAACCAGTAGCTTGCACATTCATGGCGGCAACCGGCGCTACGAGCTGTGCCACTTCCGCCTCCAGGGCAAGGTTCTGCGCCTCGATCGCAGCTTTGTTCGCGAGCACCTGATGGCACGTCGGGCATTCAAGTGTCGTGATCACCCTGGAGCGCAGGACTCGAACCTGAGCCTGAATCTCAGCGACATGCTTCTCGATGGTCCGTGCCTCAGTCTCGTTCGCCTTGATGGTAGCGGCTAGGCGGGCAACCTCAGCATCGAGGCCAGCCTTCTCCCCTTCCCAGAACGCTGCCGGGTAGGTAGCGTTCAGCTTGGCCAGTGCAGCGTAGGCTGCCAGGCGTTGCTCCCGGGTACCGGCCTCGCGCAGTTCGCGCTTCAAGCCCTCGATCTCGTCCGGGTTCGGCTTATCTGCAGCCTTCTTCTCGGCGGCGGAAAGCTGGGCTTCATGCAGGGCCAAGGTCTCCTCGTGCTTTCGCAGGTTCGTCGAAAGCGTGGTGTGCATGCGGGCCGCGTTCTCGGCGTTCTCCCAAGCGGAGTAGGCAACCTTGGCCTCCCGTTCGGCCTCTGTTGCTGCCTCGGCTCGGCTGTTGGCACGCAGCTGAGCGACGTCTGCCTCTCCCTGCAGGATGGCAAGGTCAGGCTTCACCGGCTCCACCCAGCAGGCCAGCCGGTCATCGGCCTCGCGCAGCCGGGCCTCGAGCACGGAGGGCGAACCGATCGTCAGCTTCTCCTGCATGCGCTCGATGATCTGGTCAAAGACATCGAACGAGCAGAGGACTTCGATCTGGGTAGCCACCGCTTTCGGCCCCTCCTCCAAGGCACCGCGCAGGTTGCCCTGGTTGGCGAACATCAGGCGCTGGATGGATTTGCCATCGGCGCCCAGCAGGTTGGTCGCGAAGGCGCTGACTTCCGTCTGGCCAGTGACTAGCACCTTGCCATCGGACACAACCTCAGCGCCCGAGGTCGAACGCTTGAAGGTGTAGAGCCGATCTGCAATGATATCGAGTTCCACCTTGAGGGCGTTTGCCTTGTGGCCCCACGTGACGGTGTCGTCGAGGGACTCGCGCAGCAACTTGGAGCCGAACAAGGCGTAGAGGATGGCCTCATTCATCGTTGATTTGCCGGCCTCGTTGGCACCGCGCACCACGTTGAGGCCATTCGTAAAGTCAATGACCCGATCGACGTGCTTGCGGAAGCAGGTCAGGCGTAGTTGGTTAAGCATCGTGTTTCTCCTCAATCGGCATGCCAATGGTTGCTTCAACAAAGTAGGCAAGGGTGTCGAAATGTTCCTGAGCGTGCTCGTTGTAACAGCTACCCTTAACAAAACGAACAGCAGCTACAACCCTGTCATCCAAGATGGTCAGCGGCGGGTTCAGCTTTTTATCCACCGTCGCAATGATGTCATCGATCTCGAACTCACTACTGCTGCTGCAGCCGGCGAGATTGACGATACGGCGGAAGCCCTGCTCCCACCGATCCTTGCGGACGATGGCGCCGTCAGCACGGAACTCGTAGTCGTCCGGGTTCGCCTCCATGAACTCTGGCCGGCGAAAATCTTTTTCAGTTACTGGGCGCATCTTTAGCCTCCTCAGCTTCAATGAAGGCCACGACCTTCTCGGCCAGTTCAGGTGAGGCATGCAGCAGGCGCCACGCAGCAAGCGTGTGGCGCTCATCAGCTTTTTCAGCACTGAACTCACCTCTGTAACCCCGGGATGTCTTAATGCTGCATACGACCTGCACTTTGCCAGGAGCAGGGCTGCCCTTCGGCATCGTTACTTTCCACGAACTCATATCAGTTACCTCCGTTTGCCCAGAGCTTCAACGCCTTGCGGCGCTGAACTTCCCCGAACTTTCTTGCATGTTTGCTCCATCCGGCCTCGATCATTACCTTGGCTGCCTGCTGGCGGCAGGCCTCCCAGCGGCGAGGGTCCGAATCCCAGGGTGTTGAGTGGCCACAGCAGGGCATCAGTTACCTCCGTTTGCCCAAGGAAGCCACAACAGGAAGCGCTTCTTGCCGAGCTTGGTTTCGTTGGGCTGGCGCTGTTCAAAGAACGTGCCCATCTCGCCACAGTTGCCATCGACGTCAATTCGCTCGAGGTGTGCAGGCTTGCTGTACGGCTCCCCTGTAACAAGGTCACGGGGTCCAGGTCTCCGACACTTGTCAAAGATCACGTGCTGACCCGTCTTACGAAAGTGCCGACAGTCCACGCAGAACTTTTCAGTCATGCTTCGACTCCTTCAAGGAACTTAGCAACAGCCGGCGAAGGTGCCGGCCCGTCGTTCATCACCAGTTCAATGACCATCCGCTCTTCCGGGTTGAGTTCGCCGAGCAGGGCTTCGAGAACGTCAAACGATTTGAGGCCCTCGAAGGTGGCAGCCGCCGCATCTTCAACACCCTCCTGGCCTTCAACACGAACCGCGTTGGAGACCACGAAAGCGTCGGACTGGTTTCGGAAACGGGCGATTGCATCCACAGCTCGGCTGGATTCTTCAGCCAGCGCCGAGCCTTCGATCCGAACAAACTTGACGGTATCGACGATGGGTTGGTCCAACTCACGCCAATCAATGCGAGAGAACTCGTTGATCGCGTCCCACACTGGGTGTTTAACCACACCTTGATCGTTGATTTCATGGGCGTACTTAATGCCGTCGCTCTGCGCTGCGCCTTTCGCCATACAGTCGGCGACACTTGTCGGAATCTGGTTGCCGAGGCAATAAATACCTCGACCGATGTTGTGAAACTGATGTTGGTGTTCATGGGCATTCAGGATCGTGAAGTGCTTCGTGAGTTGAACAGCCCGATCCATGTCAATGTTCAGGCTGTGATCGCGCTGGCCGTGGCAGGCGGGCGGCAGGACGTTGCAGTGAGTCAGGAGGTAGAGGGGAACGCCAGCCTGCACCGAACTAGCCAGCTCAATCGCTTTGTCTAGCTCCATGTCGAACAGGTCTTGGTTCGGCATGTGAGGGATGATGAAGACCTGCTTGCTGATAAGCGTCATGCCCTCTCGGATAATGCTGACCTGCTCGTAGTACATGCGCTGCAGGCAGGAGGCCAGTAGATCAAAGGAGGAGAGTCGATCGGCCTTCGGAGACCAGTCGTGGTTACCTCGAACCAGTATCAGGCGACTTCCTGATGTGCTGAGCCAGCTGGCGAAGATGTCTAGGGTTTCCCACAGGTCGGCCAATTCGACGGTGAACTCGTCGAAGAGGTCGCCAAGGATCAGGACGTCCTTGGCTTCGTCGGCGCAGAAGGCGGCGTCCAGCAGTTCGCGCAGGCGGGTCAGGATAGATTGACGAAGGGCCACTTGGGTGGCCGGGGTCGTGCCGGCGCTACGCTTCACGCCGATGTGCAGATCATTCAAGATTAGGAGGGGTTTCATCTCAGTCCTTTAACTTGGGTTTGGCATTGTAACTCCGTTTCAGCCTCCACTCCGCATGCCTGTCGTAAATAAGGCAGCAGGCAAGGAAGAGGAGCACGGGGCCGGCAAGGAGGTACAGCAGCAGGGTGAGTAACCTGTCTTCAATCCACTTCTTCATAGTTGCTCCAAAGACCCGGCCCCGAAGGGCCGGGCGGTTCGCTTAGAGGCCGAAGCTACTCAGCGCTTTCTCGATCTTCTTGCGTGCCCAGAGCGCGGCCATGCCGCCGAGAGCTGCACAGACCAGACCCCAGAGGACGAGGTCGCCGATGTGAAGGAGCATCATGATTACTTGAACTTTTCGAGAGCGTTGATCTCGGTGTTGCAACGGCCATCTTCAGCGGCGTAATCCTTGCTCTTGAAGATGCCCGTGGGCAGGCAACCGTAGATACCCTTGCCGTTACCGTTGGTCTGGCACTTGATCTGATCAATCAACTGGCCAGTCTTGGCGTTGTAGATTTCACCGCTGGCCCAGCCGTCACCAAAGCGGCAATCCTTCTTGACGGAGGAGTCCGACTGCACAGCCACGCGGGTGTCCAGGTTCGGATAGACGTCAGCCGCAAAGCGCCGTGCATTGACCGTGGCGTTGTCGCGACTGATCGCCTGGTTCTGGTCGATGACATTGACGTCAGCGTAGGCCTTGGTTGCAGGCTGTTCAGAGTTGCCACAGGCTGCCAGAGAGACGGCGAGGACGGCGGCGAGAATCAAAGAGATGGTCTTCATTGTTATTTTTCCTTAGTAGAAGAGTGCCCGGGTTGGAGCACTGAGGTTGGGCAGGCCTCAGTGCTTTGCTGCAGTTAAACGAGCTTGCCTATTTCGTCATGATCCAGCGTGACTTCGTAGGCACCGCCCTCGGCGGCGGTGTTGATTCGGTTGAGGAGACCTTTAAGCTCTCTGAGTTCTGCCTTCGCATAGAGCAGGGTCCATTGGTCTTCACTCATGACCCTCCAGTCATCGCACGAAGGGTCAGTGGCGAACCAGCGCCGCCACCAGGGCAATGCCGCATAGGCTTCAGCGTCGTCATTGATGAGTTGCTGAACGTTGTCCCGAACCCCTTCCGCGGTGTCGATGACAAGGAGTAGGCGACGGCGCAGCTCGGCCAGTTCGTAGTTCCGCCACGTGGCCTTCATGACATGTCTTCCTTGGCACGGAAACCAAGCCAGACAGGGAAGCGCGGCTTGTCCTTGACGCCGATCTTGAAGGACTTGTACTTGCCGAAGCAGCCGATGAGCCGGCCTGACTCGTGCAGGCGCCAGATGACTTCACGCTCTGCAGCGGAGAAGCCGGTGCCAATGTTGAACTCGACGCCGCTCTTCACGTCCCGAACCTGCAATGCGCCCATGGTGCCCATGGGAACCAGGCCTTCGGCATCCGTCGCCCGCTTGGTGCGGCCCAGCTCATCCTTGGTGGCTGTGTTCTGGTTGCTCATCAGCTCTTCGACGCCGATGACCTCGCAATCGTCGTCACTGAAGCGCTTCAGCTTCAACAGGAAGCCTTCGCGATCCGTAGAACGCCCGAACTTGTAGGGCGACGTGACGCTGCGCACCATCAAGCCCTCGTAGCCCTGATCGAGCCACTCCTGCTCGCGGCGCAGCAGCTCAGCTTCCGAATAGACAATGTGCTGCTCGACAATCACCACACCATCAGGAAGACGGGCCGGCAACTTGCCAAGGCGGTCACCGAAGGCCTCACCCCAGAACTGGAAGTGATCGAAGACGTAGAACTTGACGTCGGGCGTGCCGTCCTTCTTCATAACGCCACGGAACGTCGTGTTGTAACAGTCCTTGTCCCAGGGGTCGCCGACGATCAACTCGCCGTCGTAGTACTTGAACTCGGGGCGTCCGAACATCGCCTGCACATGTAGGTTCGGGATCGGAAGGAGCTTGCGGGAGAGAAGCACGTCGCCGTTCGGGCTGACAGCGCGGATGCCATCCAGCTTCGGCGAGACGATGACTGGATAGAGCAGCTTGGCAGTGTCTTTGACCTTGCCAGCAAGCATGGGTGCGAAATTGATACCCATGTCAGTACCCTCTATCAGTCACAATGTCTGTGAAAAGCTCAGGTGCATCGTAGAGGATAGCTTTAAGGTCCTGAGTATTTACCTCTTCGAGGGCTCGACCTAGTGACTCTCCTACGTTGAGCATCACTATGTTGTGACAGACCTTTATGTCTCGCAAGGTGTCTGCTGAAGGGTATAGGTCACTCCTCAGTACGTCGATCCCTTCATCTTGATGTAGCACACTCATGTTGTGCTCACACAAGAGTGCGTGGATTGCACGAGCAAGCGTAGTTTTACCTGAGCCTGCTCTACCTGTGATGGTGATATAAACTTTGTCCATATTATTAACTCCTTATTGTTGGACGTTGGTACTACTGGGAATTGCTTAGGTATTGCATAAAGTCATAGCAGCAGGCTCTTTCAGCCTCTCTTACAAAATCACTCCAGCCGACGCTAGTTAGGTCCGCAGTACCCTCCTTAGCTCTAGTAAAGTGAAAACTATCTACTTCCAGCCATAAAGTTGGGCTGCCAACTTCAGATGGGACATGCCCACGTGATGACCCACACCTCCAACCCCTATCTAAGCACTCGAACCACCCCTGAGATTGGTACGGGCTACCTTCTACTAGAAGAAGACTAGCTGGCACGTAGGGGCAAAGCAGCCCATACCTCTGAGCAAATCTTGCCTTTCCTGCTGAGGCGATAAACCCTTCCGGTTTGACCTCTACAAACCACCAGCCACTAGGTAACTTGAGCAGAAAATCAGGAGTTATCCCCCCGCCATGTATAGGGTATGTCGCTGGTTCATACTGCCAATCTATGCCCAGCAGCTCAAAGAAGACTGCCCACTGCGCCTCAAGCTTTGAGCGAAAGCGATTCCCTTTAAATACAGTGGGCTTAGGTGCAATGTCATAGCTCATCCGAACCACCCTGTCGCCCTGAGCGCCTCCTCGGCAGTCGCATAGGTCGGAAACTCAGAGCAGTCCCACGAGGGCTGCACCGGGCCGGCGAAGTGCGAGGCGGGCACATAGCGCCACAGCTTCGTCTCCGTGTGAAGGATGATCACGCCGAAGTCGATGCCGGCCAGCTTGAACTTCTTGAGCAAAGGCAGCTGAGCAATCTTGTCCTTGGGCAGCCGGAAGTCGTGGGCCATCTCCTTGACTTCAAGGTGGTAGGCCTTCGGTGCCGAGGCGACAAGGTAGTCAGCAGGCTGCGCCTTCAGGGAGCCGCGGGCCGAACGTGCATCTGGGTAGCGGTGGTAGGCCACGCCGAGATACATCTCGTTGAAGCGCTTGAGCACCTCATCAACCTTCTTCTCGGCAAGCTTGCCACGTTGTCCGATGGTGCTCATGCTTCCACTTCCTTCGTCGGCCAGAGGATCGGGTTGATCTCACCCTTGGCCCAGCTGACCATGATGTCGAGGCAGGAGACGCCCTTCTCAAAGTAGGCGTAGTGCCAGCCGAGAACTTGGAAGGGGATGTCCTCGATCGGGCCAGCCGGCTCGACCTTGACTCGAACCTCTGTCCGGTCTGCGAGGAGGATGAAACGGAGCTCGCTGAATTGAATATGTGCGTTTGCCATTTCTTATTTTTCCTTATGAAGCAAAGCGTTGAAGAACCTTCTTAATGTATAACTTCTGATTATCGAGACCACTGTGAACCAGAGGACGATCTCGACGTTGCTACTGAGTGGCAACTTGACGTCATAGGCGTGGAAGATCACGAGCTGGCTGATCAGGCTGACCACCAACCCGATGGCGATATTGGCCAAGGTCTCAACCATGGACATGGCACGGCTCTGGGTCATGGCAGGACCTCCATGGCGGCGGCGATGAATCCTTCAGCAACCTCGCTCACGATGCCGTTCCCGTAACCACGTAGTCGGATGACGCGATTGCGTCGAGCCAGTGCTCCCAGAGAGGTCTTGCCTCGTCCCAGATGGGGGGCAGAGACATCAACCAGCGGGAATGTCCCGGATTCAACTGGCCGCGCTTTCCCGTCTCGGCAGGGGAGCCAGTCGGCGTCGGACCAGAAGCCGTTAGTTGGGCCTGGCGCGGGAGCTGATCCACCCTGCTCCGCTCGCTGCCGTCCGGGTTCGTCGCCGTCGATGCCATCCCCGCTGTGTCCTTCCAGTCCCTCGCTGAGGGTGTCACCCATGAGGAGAGCGCTGTCTTCGCCATCACCTGCAGGTCCGTGATGGCTGTCCGATTGGCACCAGTTCCGTCCCGAACGCCCATCCGTTGCTTCATGGCAAGGTGGGCTTCCGGCGACTTGTTGTCCGGTTGCGCTGTCGGCGTCGGCCAAGGGGCCAGCGCTGCAGCATGGTTCAACGTCATGTTCGGCGTCGGCGCGAAGTCCGGAGCCGGGAACCTGATCGCGTCGTTTTTGGTCGTCGTAGGCCACGAAGTACAGTCGCTGTCGGATGTGCGGCGCCCCGAAGCCGCAAGCCGGGAGACCTGCCGCCCCGAGGGCGTAACCGATGCCCTCCACGTCATTTTGAACAAGGTCGAGCCAAGAGTGGCGCAGCGCTGCTTCAACTTGCTCACCAAAGAAGACTGCAGGGCGGCACTGCTCGATAAGCCAGTAGGCTGCAGGCCAAAGGTGCCGCTCGTCAGAAGCCCCTTCTCCTTTGCCTGCCGTGGAGAAAGGTTGACAGGGACACGAGAGTGTCCACACTGGCCGGGAGTCACTCCAACCTGCTTGACGCAAGGAGTGGGACCAGCCTCCAACTCCAGCAAACAGGTGCACTTGGGTATAGCCTGCGAGATCGCTAGGCATGACATCTTCGATAGATCGTTCATCGACATCTCCGGGGGCTATAACCCCTCTTTGAATTAGGTTCCGCAGCCATTGGGCAGCGTCCGGGTCGAACTCGTTGTAATAAGCTTTGGGCATTTATTGCCTCTTGTTATGGTTGAGTTGGAGGGCCGAAGCCCTCCGGGTTTGCTACGCTTCCGGTTCCTTTACCAACTCCTTGATGAGGAAGTGATGAGAGAACTCCTTACCCCTCCCATTACGTTGTCCAAACTTGACGTGAGCCTGCCCTTTCCACATCCCGATAGCGTCAGGCCCGACAAGCGTCACTGTGCCAACTCTGTCCTTCAGCTTTTTCGCGAGCCATGACACGTACTGATCAGTATTGAGAACCCGAACCTTGTCTCCAACCTTGAGTGTCATGCTGGTACAGCCTCCTCGTAGGTTTCAACTTCCTTGGAGATTGCCTTTGCCGGCATCGGCGTGGTGAACAAGAGTTCGAGGGCACGCTTGATCTTCGCGGCATTGAACTCCTCGCCCACCTCGACCTGATCGGCAAAGTTCTTGCCAAGGGAGATCGAACCACCGAAAGGAACTGGGAACGTCGGCGTGTAGGGAAGGGACATGGCTTCGTGGATCACCTTGATCACCTCAACAGCGTGATCGCGGTGGCACGAGACCACGAGTTCGTCATGCACAATGGCGATGAACCGAACGTCGCAGCGGAACATCACACCAGAGTCCCACAGGACCGTCATCGCCCGCTTCAACATCTCCGCACCGGCAGACTGAATCACGAAGTTGGACGCCTGGCGGGAAGCTGCTTCGATTTCCCACTTGTTGTCCGAACGAATGACTTCCTGCAGGTGGCGGCGCCCGCCCATGGCCGTGCTGACGTAGCCATCGCGCTTCACCTGATCACCCACCTCGATCTTCCACTCCTCGTAGCGAGCGAACTTCGCGTACTTGGCTTCAAGGAAGGCCGTGGCCGTCGCCAAGTCACAGATCAGGAGTTCCTGAATCTTCGGCGCCGTACAACCGTAGGACGAACCGAAATTCACCGGCTTCGAATCACGTCGCAGGTCCTTGGCAAGCTGCTGGACAGCTTCGTCCTTGGCGTGCAGGAGTTCGCGGAAGGTGGCGTAGTCGTCAGGTGGCAGCCCGCCTTCGAAGTACGCCATGCACTTCTCGTACTCCTCCTGCGACCAGACCAGCTTCATAGCGCCGGATGCCGTGATCGAGTGGAAATCTTTCTTGTCTTCGCCAAGGTAGCAGGCGAGCAGGTTCGGGTCCAAGGAGTAGCCCGCCTGCAGGCGAATTTCCTGAGCCGGCGCATCGACGGAGATGATCACCGCGTCCTTGTGGTGAGGAACGAAACACGAACGGAATTGAACGCTCTCGCCTTCCTTCGGGAGCTGCTGCAGGTTCGGCTTCTTGTAGCTGTACCGACGAGTTACCGCGGCGCACTGGTTGGCCTGAGCGTGGATCAGCCCAGTCTTCCAGTGGCGCACGTGGCGATACGGACGGTAGAAGAGGCCACGCTTGGTGGTGACCTTCTTCATGTCCTGAATGCCCTCAAGTACTGGGCGCTGCTCCTCGGTGCAGTCCAGCAGGGCGAAGTCAATGGTGACATCGTCCGTGCGGGCCTTGGCCTTCAGCAGTTCGCACTGCTCAGGGGTCAGGGTCACGCTGCTGGAGCCGCTCACCAGCTTGCGGTGAAGGCCGACAGCCTCGTACAACGCCGGCTTCTTCTCACGCTCGGTAGGCGTGCAGGAATTCACCAGACGCAGCGGAAGCCCCATCTGGGTGAAGAGGAGCTCGCGCATTTTCTTCGGCGAATTGACGTCCAGCACAGGCTCACCGGAGAAGCGCGATTTGATCCAGTCGTTGATCTGACCAAGGTTGCCTTCGGTCATGAAGCGAGCCAGCAAAGGCGCGTCGTCGTGCTCCGCGACTTCGATCAGCTTGATGATCTTGGACGCGGTTCGCACCTGAGTGGCAAGTTCTTCGCCCGTGATCAGGTAGTAGGCCTGCTTCACCTGCTTGTAGTCGGACAGGTCGGTGAGCTTCGGGCAGATGGTGCCCTCGTAGCCGATCTTGACCAAGTACTCACGAACATTGGCCCAAGCTGCGTCGAACTTCTGATCGTCAGCGTCAGACAACTCCCGCATGCGCTGCATGGAGAACTTGGTCCCTTGCACGAACGCGAGTGCCGTCAGGTAAGCCGGCTTGATCTCGATGGCGTTGTAGAGGTCCCAGACGCCTTCGATTTCCATGATGGTGCGGAAGTGGTAGTAGGCGACGGACGTGCAGATCGTGTCGTCAGCGCCATAGGCAAGGACTTCACGGGCCGTCAGTTCGTTCATCTTGTACTGCCGGCGCTCCATCTTCTTGAGCACGATCGGCATGCCGTCCGGACCCTTGACATTGACTTCAACCTCGATCAGCTCACCAGTCTCCTCGCTGGGGATCGTAGTGGTCCGGGTCTGGTAGATGTTCCACTCTCGAACCACCCTGCCACCCTCGGGCAGGGTGCCGACTTCACCTTCCTTCGAGGTGACCTGCTCGTAGGTGACCTGCTCGTAGCCAGTGAGCCGCTTGGAAATCTGCTTCAGGCCCTGCGACTGGTTCTCGTCCACGTAGTTGGACATGATCCGGGTATCGACGATGTTCGGCAGGAAGCCGTGCCAGCCGTTGTCCGCCCACGCCTCGCCCCACTCCTGGAAGAGCACGGTGAGTTCGAAGCTGGAGTTATGGACCGGGCGCTGGATTTTCTTCGGGATCAGATCGACCATCTGACGCGCCTGCTCGACCGTGATGTTGTTCGTGTCACGGTGATCGACGCTGACGTAGATCGTATGCTGGTTGTTGGCGCCGAACGTGAGCGAGAAGCCGGTGAGCCGGCTGCCGAGCACATCCACACCCAGATCCTTTTTGCCATCCACATCCTCAGCCGCGGCGGCGAGCCACTCATCGGACTCAGGCGGCGTCGACGTTTCGATGTCCAGTGTCACGAAGGGAGACGCGGCAAATTGCTGAGGCAATCGGGCCATCATCGCCGGGTAGTTGTCCGCCGTCACCAGCGTCACCGTGCCGGCGTGCGGACGCAGACGCTCGTCGAAATGACCAACCTTGATCATGCCAACCTGCCACTGCAGAGGCATGCGCAGGGTGTTGATCTTCTCCGGATAGAGCTTCGCCACCATCCAGCACCGAACCACGGTGTCGATATTGTCCAGCACCTTCTGCAGGGGCTTGAACTCGGCAACGTCCTCAGCCAGTGTGCCAAGGTGCTTGCCGTTGATCTTCCCTTGGTTCCAGTAATATCGCTCCTCTAGGTTGAGAAGGTCAATGAAGGCGTCCAGACCCTCATCACCGAACTGAATGGCCATATTCAGGAAGGCCTTGTCGCCGAAGCCTTTGGCGCCCGGGTACGTGTCCGAGTCGTCGCCGACGAGTGCCTTGTAGAGGCGGGTGTATTTCGCCTCGAAGGGGCCAAACGGGTTCGAGTCCAGCAGCTTGCCACCCTTCCACTGCTTCACTCGCTCGCTGCACAGTACGGACATGTCGCCGTCGTTCGACAGGATCACGCCGGGCAGGAACTGGGTGAGGTAGGCAATGACGTCGTCCGCTTCCATGTTCGGGTGCGTGACAACACAGGCGCCGACGTCCATCAGAGCCTGCTTGATCATGGGCTTCAGCAGGTTGAACTGGGCGTAGGCTTCATCGGGCTTGTCGCCAGAGGTGTCCTTGTAGCAAGGGAGAATTCGCTGGCGAAAGCCTTTCGAGTTGCCAGTTTCTTCGATGATGATGAAGCGGCTCGGCGTGATGCCGTTCATGTTGGCGCCGCCCATGATCATGTTGATCGCGTTCTCGTAGCCGTGCTGGGCGGAATTCACCAGCACCTGCTTGCCCTTGTGCTCAACCTTGATGCCAAATTCTTCGTCCTTGCCGGCGAAGAGTGAAGTCCAGCAAACGCTGGACAAGTCAATGAACATTCTTTCCATTACCAGTTCTCCTTCACGAGTAACTGCACGAACCACCAAGCGTTCGCAAAAAGTTGTAGAAAAGCCCAACAGAGCTTCGTGAAAAGTCCTGCCCAACCTAGGAGCAGGATCAGTACAGGACCAATCACAAGGAGAGGTAGCACAACCAGCATGCGCAGCCATCTCCATTTAATTGGCAGACGGGAATTACTTTCTCGCATACCCTTTACCCACCTTCTCAGCGGTTGTTGCACAATCGATGCACGTGTTGTAGCCAAGCTCCAACCGGCCTGCGCCGATCGGTTCCCCGCACTCGACGCACTCTTCAGTCGGCCAAACCATGATCGGTTGGCCTTCAGGTGTGAATTGAGGGTCTCCGTTGTAGTCAATGAGTTGGACCTTCACTTGATCCGGCGCCGCCTTCCTCCGCTGGGCCGCGAGCAGTGAAGCCCGCTCACGCTCAGCAAGGGCACTACCTTGGTCGATTGGATCAGGCAGCTGTTCGTTGTCTTCGAGGATCACTTGGCACGCCCCTGCAGAATGGCAACAGCCCGGTCAGCCTGGCGAGCAAGGTCGTGGAGTGTTCCATTGTTCCAGATCACCACGTCGCCCGCCTGCTTGGTGACGCCCTGCTCCGTCTTGTGCGCAGCCTCTTTGCCCGATAGGCCAGCGCCATCGCGCTCAAGGTGCACAATCAAGCCTCCAAGGTCTCGGATGGTCTCTGCCTCGACATCCTTGCGGACATCAGAGACCACAACGTCGTCCGTGTTCGAGAATCCCGCGTAGTCAATCAGCCAGCGCCGAATCCAGAAGCCAGCGCCGTAGCGCTCACACATGAGCTCGCCAAAATCCTGCAGCAGGACCCGGTTCGTTTCCTTCCAGACTTCGTGGTACTGCTTCTTTCCTTCCTGCGAGTGGAAGTGCGCCAGATCAATGCCGTAAGCTGCCGCTGCCGCCTGCTTCAGCGGCACCGCGAACGCCATGGGGAGAAAGTTGTAGTTACGAAACAGGATTTCGGCAAATGTGTCTTTGCCGCTGAGGGCCTTGCCCGTGATACCGATCAACATTGGCATGTTATTTTTCCTTATGTGCCAGTTGTGAAGAGGGAGTCCATCGCCCACGTGTCGGGCGTGTTCCAGTAGCAGGCCTGCAGGATGTGCATAGCCTCCTTGTTGCCTTGCTTCCTCGCCTCCTTGAAGGCCCGAACCAGATTCCCGTTCCGGCAGGTGGAACCCCACCGAACGTTCCCCTGCAGGTAGTGCAGGTAGTTAAACAACGGGCCAATCTCCCCGGGGGCTGGGCTGTAAGCTCGTACTCCCCATGAGCTGCCGTCCTTCTCGACGACAAAACTATCCTTGGTCAGGATCTGGACCTGAGCGCCGGCTCGCACCGCTCCGTAGAGGCAGAAGGCAAGCAGGATGCTTGCGCCCTGTGCCGTCACAGCTTGGGGTAGCGGCAACAACCAGGCGCGTTGCTTGCGGTTGAGCTGTGCTCGACCTGCGATATCCGTCGTAATGGCACGGATATCGGTGGAAGAGGCGTAGAGGTAGTCCGCACAGATTTCGTTAAACCACTCTCGCCACGATTCCAGTGGCGTTTCAGCAAGGTTGGGAGGAGCGACGATGTCGTTCATCTCCAAGCCGGCGTAGCTTTCTTGCGAAAGCAGAGGGGGCCGTGGAACCTTGAATGCCTCGCCGCGGAGCCGAGCCGGCCCGGGTTTGAACACTTCAGGGTTGAGGACCTGCAAGGCCCTCACCGCCTTTAGCAGCGTCCGCATGACTACCCCGTGACGGAGTTCAGCGCGGCCTGCTCGGCAACCTTGTCCCGGTTCAGCGCGTTGTGGGCGCTGAACTTCTTGTCTGGGTAGCGAGCCGAGAGCTTGGCGACGTTGGCACTGAAGACTTCGCCCCAAGTTACGCCGAGGGAGCGGATGATCAGGTTGTAGTACCACATCGCATCGCCGATTTCTTCAATCAGGTGTGCGTGATCAAGGGGCTTGCCGTAGGCCCACGCCTTCTTGATGATATCGACCACTTCACCACCCTCGCCGGCCACGCCGAGGGCGCCGTGCAGCAGGTCCTCGATCTGGCTACCCTTGGGGTCGATGAAGGCGGCAGCGCGTTCGCTGTAGCCGTCAGCGGTCATCGCCTTGGCGAAGAAGGTAGAGAGCGTTGCCTTGACTTCCTCGTGGCTAAACGGGAATTTCAGGTCGGCAAGTTTCGAGGTCACACCCTTGCCTACTACGCAGCCCTCAAGTGGTTGGTGGATGGGTGAGAAAGCAACCTTGCCCACTGTGAGTGGAGTACTGCTTTGGTTCAGGTTCGTGTCCATATTATTAACTCCTTATAGTTGGACGATAGAAAACGTGAGACGGAAAAGATTGTCGTGCCCAAGCTTGATACTCTTGGGCACCTCCAGCTCAACGTAGGAAAGATCAGGCGTGGCACAGTCGCCGTTGCGCATCAAGCGAACGAAGCCGCCACACGCGCCGACGTAGAGGCCATCGCTGTAGCGATAAACCTTGGCCTGCTTATAGACGCCCTTCTTCGAGCGCGTGATGCAGAACGCATCCGGGATCACATGGAACATTTAGATGTCCTCTTGTTCTAGTTGGAAAAAGACCCCGCTCAAAGCGGGGCTGAAGCGGGGTGGAGTAATTCTTTAGAGGTTCTCCAAGGAGTAACGCAGGTCCTCGTCGAGGTCGGTACCAAGGAGCCAAACTCTGTAGCCGCGGGGGATGTCCTTCAGCAGCGAACCCTTGTGCTTGCCGTAGTACATGCGCGTCACGAGTAGCGGCTGCCGCGTGTAAAAGCACAATTCGTTCAGGCTGATGCCGTAGGACTGGCACATGAAGCGCAGCAGAGCCAAACCCGTCTCGCAGTCCTCCATCGCGCCGTGGGCGCCTTCGCCACCCACAAGCTTGTGCAGATAGCGAAGCGTTTGCAGCTTGTGATCAGGCGCATCCGGCCAGAAGTAACGAGCCAGGCGCAAGGTGCAGACCTCTTCCTTGATCGGCATGAAGCCATCAAGCTTGAGGAAACGCTGGTCGAACTGGGCATTGTGGGCAACGAGCACGATCTCGTCGTCCTTGGCGAAGTGGTTCGGGATCACCTGCTCGAACAGTTCCTGCCACGTCGGTGCATCAGCCACCATCTCGTTCGTGATGTGGTGCACGCCCATGGCCGAGGGGCCGATCGGCATCTGCGGGTCAATCAGGGAATAGACCCGGTTGAGTTCATTGAGCTGAGCATCAACTTCAATCCACGCCACCTCAACGGTGCGGTCGGATTCCTCAACGCCAGTAGTCTCGACGTCTCCTACGAGATATCTGATCATGTTCGCCTCTTCTTTGTTTTATTGGCTTTCAGAGAGGGTCAGTAACCCTCCGTGAAAGCCACCTCTTTCGAGGTGGCCTTGCTTTACAGCACCGCGTCGACGAACTCTCCACCGCCAGGCAGGGCGAAAATCAGGCTCTGGCCGCGCCGAAGCGGAGCTTGGATAACTGACTTCGGGGCGCCGTCCTTTGGAACGGAGAGCTTGATCGGCATAGGGAAACCGAACCAGGGATGCACCTTGTGCGGGATCAAGCCTTCCGTCGTCATGGTGCCATCACCCCGAGTCACAAGTGGCTCGGGCGCAGCCATTACAGCGTCGGCTCTTCGTACTGAACCGGGACAACTTCAGCAGCAGCCGGCGTATTGAAGCCGATCCAGGCAGCGATGGCTTTCTTGACGATGCCGCGGGAAGCGCCGCCCTTGACGCCGGGAGCCGGCTTCGGGTAATGGGCGTCGAGGAAAGCTTCGATCTGGGCAGCGTTGCGCAGGCCGGCGTCGTAGGAGCTCTGTTCAGCAAGGGTGTCGAACTCGGTACCGTCGATGTCAGATGCGAATTTGATAACTTGTGCCATGGTTTTTATCCTTGTTGTAGGCGGTTAAATGGGGCCGGAATGACCCGGCCCCGGGTTGGTGCGACTTACTTCAGGCCGAAGGTGCAGTAGCCGTAGCGGTTACCCTTGTGCTCGCCGCGTTGCGCCTTGATGACGACGACCGGCTGCGAGTCCTTGAGCATGCCACGGGCCTGCTTGAAGCCCAGTTCCGTCTGGAAAGCCTTGAACTTCTTCACGGATTCCGGAGACAGTTGGATTTGAACCAGCGGGCGGTCCTCTTCCTCGATCAGCTCACCCTTCTTGGAAACAAGGGAGGCCCACAGATCGACGTAGCACTTCATGTCAGCCTTTTCGTAGCCTTCTTCCTTGAAGGCGGCGATGGCTTGCTCACAGGTTTCTTCACCACCGATGACAGTCACGCCATCGTAGGAAACCTTGACCTTCTTCTTGGCTTCTTCATCGTTCGAGCCGGTGGTGACCATGTAGCGGAAGTTCCACGAGAGGAGCTCCGCCTTGATCTCGCCACCGATCTCTTCCTTGTCCAGCATGAAGCCGCCGAGATCGACGGTCACACGTGGGAAGGCACCGACGCCCATTGCCTCGACATCATCAAGGGCGATCACGTTCTGCAGGTCGGTGAAGGCACCGACGAGCTTGCGAGCGGCCACCACAGCAGTGCTCTTCGCCTTGGCGATTGCATTCTGGGCGACGGCTGCGGAAGCCTCGGTCAGTTCTTCCACTTGCACTTCAGGACGTTCGGTGACGGTAGCACCACCCTCTGCCGACGTGTAGTCCTGGACAAACTGCTCCGGGGCTTCGAAGGCGGGTTGGGCGGCGGGTTGAGCAGCTTCTGGCTGGGCAGCCGTGGTGGTAGCACACTGCTCGAATTGTTCAGTTGCGGCAACAGCGGCAGTAGCAGCGGCAGCTTGAGCTTCAGTAGGGTCAGCTTTACGAAGGGCCATTGTATTTCTCCTTGGCATTGGCGGTTTTGATCAGCATTAGCATTGGCGTTGTGGCGTAAGCCACGGACTGAATGTTAGTCCTCTAGCTTCGGGTTGTCTATTACTTTTTCATGTTTTCTCCAATCTTTCATGTCCGGTTTCCTTTGTTCATCAACTATTTAACAGGTTGCATAGAACACTGTGCTGCAAATTGTTTCCGCTGTCGCCTGTTCCAGCTTATTGGGCATTTCATGGATTAGGCGACAGTTTTGTCGTCTACTTCTAGTTGAACTAAACCGCTAACGCGGTGGCAGCGCGTTCGACGAGAGCGCTGTTTTCCAGAGGCGCGCCGACTCAAGCATTGGGCAATTCAACCCGATCCTTTTCCTTGGGAATGTTCCCAAGTCAGAAGAGGAGAAGGACATGAGCACACTTCGGCAGCGGATGACGGACGCGATGGTCTTGCGGGGCTTCGCCGAGCGGACCCAGGAAACCTACTTGGCCTGCGTCAGGCACTTGGCGAAACACACCGGGCGATCTCCGGACACCCTCGATACCGCAGCCATCCAGGCTTACCTGCTACACCTGATCACCGAGCGGAAACTCGCTTACGCCAGTGTCAACCAGGCGGCCTGCGCCATCCGCTTTCTCTTTTCAGTGGTCCTTGGCCAACGGGAAATCGCCTTCGACATCCCGATGGCCAAGGTCCCCAAACGCCTGCCGCAAATCCTCACTCGCGAGGAAGTCAGCCGTCTGCTCGCCCATGCCCGGGACATCCGTGCCAGGGCCTTGCTGACCACCACCTACGCGGCCGGTCTGCGTCTTTCCGAAGTCTGCCATCTGCAACTGAGCGATATCGAATCCTCACCCGAGCGCATGTGCCTCAAGGTTCGCCAGGGCAAAGGCGGCAAGGATCGCTACACCTTGCTATCACCGCGTCTTCTGGAAACGCTGCGCCTGTACTGGCGAGTCACTCGTCCCCGGCATTGGCTGTTCCCCAATGGTACCGGCAATGGCCCGTTCTACGACAAGACCGCCCAGCGCATTTACCATGCCGCGCGCCAAGCCGCAGGCATTCCCCTTGGTGGCGGCATTCATTCCTTGCGCCACGCCTTTGCCACCCACCTGCTGGAAGCCGGTGTCGATATTCACACTATCCAGCGTTTGCTTGGCCACGGTAATGTCAGTACGACCATGCGCTATTTCCATCTGGCCCAGTCACGTCTGACCGGCACGACTTCGCCGCTTGAGTTGCTGACGCCCACCTAAGCGCCTCGTGAGTCAGGCCGGTCTGGCCGAGGTGTTGGCCACCTTCGGTCCGGCCTATCTTGCCAGCCATGCCTTGCCGCGAGGTGCGGCCAGGGTCTGGCGGGCCATTCTCGCCTGCCGCACGGCGGCGCTCGGCGGGCATGTCGAATCCTGCGCCGATTGCGGGACGAGTCGGCACGTCTATCATTCCTGCCGCAACCGGCATTGCCCGCGCTGCCAGACACGGACCAAGGAGGCGTGGCTGGCCGCAAGGCGGCGCGAGGTGCTGCCGGTGCCGTATTTCCATCTGGTGTTCACGCTGCCACATGCGCTCAACGCGCTGATCGGCGCCGCGCCACGTCGGCTTTACGAGCATCTGTTTGCCGCCACCTCGGCAACGCTCACCGAGTTTGCCGTCAGCCCACGCCATCTGGGTGGAATGCCGGCTTTCTCGCTGGTGCTGCATACCTGGAAGCAGGATCTCGGGCGGCATGTCCATGTTCATGCCCTGGTGGCCGGTGGGGCGCTCTCCGATCGCGGGGAATGGATCTGTCCGAAGAAGGGGTTCCTGTTTCCGGTACGGGCACTCTCGAAAGTCTTTCGTGGCAAGTTCATCGCCGGTCTCGATGACTTGCGCCGGCAGGGGCATCTGCCCGACTTTCTCGAACCCTTAGTCTGGCAACATCTCAAGCAAGGCCTCTACGCTCACGACTGGGTGGTCTATGCCAAGCAACCGCTAGGCGGACCGCAAGCTGTGCTCGACTATCTCGGCCGTTACACGCATCGGGTGGCGATTTCCAACGAGCGCATCATCGGCATCGCCCATGACCACGTGGCTTTCCGGGTACGGGCCGATGCCGAGGGCAAGAAGCGCGTGCTGCGCCTGGCGGGAAGCGAGTTCATCGCCCGCTTTCTGCTACACGTCCTGCCCAGGGGTTTCAAGCGGATCCGGCACTATGGCTTGCTCTCGCCGGCAAGAAAGAAAGTCGGGCTGGCTGCCGCCCGCTCGGCGCTGGCCGTGCCGCCGCCGGAAGTAACGATCATTGAATCGGTGGCGGCATTCTTGCGCCGGGTAGCTCGCCTTGAGTCGATGTGCTGTCCGCATTGTGGAGGGGCGTTTCGGGTAACAGCAACACTGCTGCCGCAGCGCGGTGCAACGGCCCGAGGACCACCATGAAACAGGGTATCCAGCCGTTCTTGCACACTTCGCAGGCGGATGGCCAGGCCATTCTCGGACTGGCTCGTCCTGCAGTTCGCCAAGGCGCTTTATGGTGCCTACGCGACCCATCAGGGGTGGGGCTGCTCTCCTTGAATCAGCCCCCAACTGTACCCGAAGTGCATCAACTCGCCGGCTCAAATAATGCCATTCGATTGACTTCAGACAAGCTCTCCTTACAATCCCCATAACCATCGCCCGTCCGGCGGTACAGTCCAACGAGGTTTATCCGCCGATATGACTTCCTGCCTTCTTCAATCTCGTCCGCGTCGGCGGATAAACGCTATTCGTTAGGCGTCTCAACAACAATGGTTATCTTCACGGTCCTCGTGCATACAAGTGACTCGCTAAAGTCAATATCCTTTTCTCGTCTTGACTCTGATAGGTCTTCGCCATCTCGCATCCACCAGTCACCGCCTGCCAATGCCTGAATGTCGTAAATCTGATCGAGCGAGATTTTTTGACCCTCTTTAAAGCTATACGTCCTTTGCGTCCGTGCCATTTCTCAACCTCCCGCGCCTAACTCGGCGCTCAAATCGGACGCCCTGCGGGCGCCGTTTAGCTCTGCGTTAGAAGTCATGGCCTTGCACATGCGTTATCGGCCATCGCTCTGCACTCAACGGAGCGCGGCCCATCAAACCGACCACAATCAGGGTGGGTGCAATTCCTCAGGCCAAGAGGGTCAGGAAGTGCATTCGCCTGCACTCCGTTCGCGGCATCCGGGTTCGCCCCTGCTTGCAGGTTGCACTCGCCGGGTTTTAGCGAGCAGAACTCACCGCCAACAATCACATATCCGCACATTGCACGGCCTCCGCGCAAAGACCCTCGCACAGTGCATTTCAGTTTTTCGTTTTCCATCGTTTTCTCCAGTTGACCGTAGAACTTCTAACCCATCGCTCCAGGCGACACGCCGCAAGCGGCGTCCGCCTGAGCTAGTGCGTTACTCACTACCAAAGGTTTCGATGTCATCGCGCTCGTAAATGCGATGGAAGTCCAAGCGATACACGTCCGTGTTACCAAGCGGTGATGCGGCAAGCTTGGTCGCCCCTTGGTAGCTGCGGAGCGCTTGAACGAACGGCTCAGAGGACGCGAACAGCGGCTTGATCCGGTGGTTGCTGCAGTGGCGCTGATACTTCATGAATGCACGACGAGCGCTGATCTCGACGGCGTCTGGAAGAACCCCATAGTCGCGGCCAGCAACAAGACGCGCATCATCCGTCGCGTCATCGCACTTGGACAGGAAAGCCATTGTGCTGAGGACCTGAACAATCTCCGACTTGATCACTGGTGCGATGTCCGAGACCATCTCCGAACTTGGGTTTGTCAGACAGCTGATCAAGTCTTCCAGCTCCTTGTTGAACTCCTCGCCAAAGAAGGCGGCAAGTGCACGTTGCAGCAGGCGGATGCCCGTAGCGCAAGCAGCAAGGTTGAATACAGGTCTGTCGGACTGCGACGATGCCATGTAAGCCTTGATGAGCGTTTCGTTCTTTTCCAGCTCAGCGTAGAACACCTCTGGCGCGTACTTGAACAGCACGGTGTCGATCAATAGACGTCCAACTGAACCAAAGAACTGGGGGTCCTCTACCTGTGAGAAGTAGGCTGACCCTTCGTTCCGATCCTGCTCTGTCAGGCCGACGATGATACTTCGATCAACCAAGGCCTTCTGGGACTCCAAGGCTTCAGCGATGTAGCAGACTGGGGCTAGCTGGTAACCTGTCTTGGTCACCACTTGAGATTCACCACTATCCTTGGAGACCTTGCCGCGCTCAACCACAAGACCGTTGTAGGCTCCTCGCAGCATCTCTCGCAGCCGGTTCAGGGTTGTGTGAAGCATCTCCGTTGGCTTGTACTCGTCCAACCATACTGCCATGAATGAGGTGCCAGTTACGCGGCGCAGCAGCGGAGCCTGAGTAGAGCCGGCCGCGGAGAGCATAGCTGGTTCCGTTGCATGGAACTGGAAGTGAGCAAAGACCCTCGTAGTCGAGGACTTGCCGGCACTTGCCGAACCATAGACGTGAAGGAGTGGAAACTGGTTGTACCTATGCCTGAGTAGCGGAGTCAGGAACGTGGCCATGGTCCAGCCCAGCATCTTCGCGACGTTGATCGGCTTGTTGATACGAAACAGGTTGTGGAGATCAGCCTTGAGTTGTTCCATGTCCTGCGGCTTCAGGTACTTCTCACCCTCCCTCTTCTCCCCTGAAGGAGGCAGAAGGCGGGGTGCCTTCAGCAGGTCGGTACCGAATGGGTAATCCTCACTCCCGTAGATCGCGTCCATGAAGGTGTAGGAAATTCCCCGCTTGGACAGCACGCCGTCCGCCGAGACCCAGATCAGGTCGTACTCTCCCGGACTGTCCGCAACGGGTACCATGTCCAGGCCTTCGTGATTCACAACATAAACCATGCTTGAGTCCTCATTCGCTAAAGTGACGCGACGAATAACGTCAGTAAGTGCAGCAATCTGTGCATCCGACGCCTGGCAGGCTACGCCGGCACAGGACATTGTCAGCCCTTGAAACCTCGACTTGGACTGAAAGTAGTCCATTGACAACCTACGGTTGCGGATGAAGCGTCCGTCGATATAGGTGTCAGCCTGATAACCAATAGCTTCCCCTGTGTCCAGGTGCTGCAGGTACCGGAAGTTATCCATCCCCATGTCGCACACTTTGGAGCGGAAGCCATCCGGAGTCAGCTTGTAGATGCCACTCTGATCCACCGACATACCAAGGGTGATACCAAGGTTCGACTTGCCGTCTGCGCCAATGTCAGTCGCCTCGCCCACGATCAGATCGACGGCAGGGTGATCCACCAGGGCACGAATCGCTCCAGCGCTGAAGTCGTAGGTGGGGTTGCCGGCCATGTAATCGAACATGCGCCCCAGTTCCTTCTGCCTCAACCTGAAGGAACCGTACCGGGTACCGTCACCTTGGTGGTTGTCGCACAGGCCTTCGCAGGCTACAAGGAAGTCGGCGCGGGTTAGGCCAAGGCCATGGGCAGTGATCGCCAGTTGCGTGGCGATCTGCTGGAACCCTATACCTTCCTTGATCCCCTCACCTCGCATCAGCTGCTCGATGGTCGGAGGGGTTTTGCCTTCGTATTTCGTGAGCAGGTTCGTGTCACGCTTACGATTCACGTTCTTCTTCAACGCCCGCTCAACCTTGTCCTTCGCTTGCGCAAAGAGCAGCTCCAGCTTGTTGTTGATGACTGGAGGGGCAAGCTGAACGGGTGGTCGAGGAACAGAGGTGACCTTGTCATAGTACTCGACAGTCATCTCCAGCGCTTCCTTCGGCGTGATCGGCACCTTGTGCTTGCCGTTACTCCGCAGGAAGTTGGTTACGCGCCACATCCGGCCACGCTTCGCCGTATAGACCGAGAGGTCCATCGTGTCGAAGAACATGGAATAGGCCATCTCTTTGTAGATGGCCGGCAGCCCCATATAGCCACGTGCGCTTGGCTTGGAGAGGAACACACGCTCAGGGACGACGACGTGGAAGCCCTTGCCACCTGAAGCGTAGATATTGACCGTGTTCAGGTCCAGTTCGTACTTTTCAACGAGGTGACCAAGGAACTTCTGGACCTGCTCGATCGCTTCATCGATGTCCGCTGAGTCAAAGTCGAGGTAGAAGTCACCCTTGTAATGGAGCTTGTCCATCTCCACGTTCGGGTCAGTGAAATCACACTCGACGTCCAGGGCGGTAACGAACTCAGCCTTGCCTCCGGTTTCAAGCGCAGGCCTTTCGGAAGCGAGCGCAAGTTCCCATGAAGCCTCCTTTTTTGGAGACCAAAAGCAATAAAAAGCCATGCCGGCCTCCTAAGCAAGTCGCAGGTTGTAGTTCGGGTACAGTGCTCGAAACTTGTTCGGAGGTAGGCAGTAGGTGTTGCCTGCCGAGTAGAAGTCGCTGCGGTTCGCTGTCTTGATCAGGAGGCCGAACGAGAGCGAGCGCTTGATGGCGCCGTTACGATCCCGTACCGCATCCCACTTCAGCTGCAGGTACGGCGGCACCTGCATGAACACTTTGTAGTTGAAGAGGCGGTTCGGGATGTGCCCCACCCACTGCTCGTTGCCAGTCACGGTGTCGAAGATCAGCACCTCGGCACCGTACTCGGCTTCAGCATCGAACGCCAAAACCTTGAGCATGGTGAGCACTTCTGGATCACGGTGGGTGTTGTCGGGGTTCAGGCCTGTTGGCTGGAACACCACGAAAAGTCGATCCTTGAACGCTGCCTCGAACTGGCAGTGCCCAAAGGAGCTGAACAGGTCCCGGTCGTGGCCGGGGATCAGAGAGGCGAGGTGTTCAAGGTTCGCGCTCTCACTCAAGAAGTTTGTCATCTTCAAAGCCCCTGTATTTGTTTTTGTCTGGGGTGGTGCGAGGTTGCAAGGTTACGGGAAAGCCTCTGCCGAAGCAATAGGCGTGCCACCTACACCTCGAGTGAGGCACGAACGCCGTTCAGGAAGAATCGACCTCGGGTCTCATTTATGAATCGACGCTCGATCATGCTGATGCTGATGCTTTCTGGGCTGAGCCCTGTATCTACATAGAACTGCTCCAACCTGGTCCCGATCATCACCGTTAAGTCGCGTTCCAGTTGCAGCTTTTGACGCTTAACCTCTTCCATCATCTCAACTGCTTTCATCGTTTTCTCCCGTGGTCGATCACTGTAGCCTTTCTTCTCCATTACTTCGGCAACACAGGCCTCCTGATCGGACGTGCCGTCGAGAATGAACTCTCCACCACACCTCGTGCAAAGCGCAGGCGCCGTCTGTCCCATGTCGGTCTCGCCACAGAAACTCCACCACTGGCCCGGGGCCAACTTTCTTTTGCATGACATCCTCTTCTCCAAAGTCACAGACCCAGCGCCTCGCGCAGGTCCTGATAGTTTGTTTGAACCTTGTTCACCAGTTCATCCTTGTCCAGCAGCTGCTCAAGCTTGCGCACCTGCAGGGTCTTCTCGGCCACAGCTATACGCACCACGGTGGCGAGGCGCTGACCATCACGATAGACCCGGGCCACGGCCTGCGTGAAGTCCTTGGGGGTCACCGGAATTTCGAGGGCAAGGACGTTGTTGCAAACCTCCTGCAGGCCATCAATACCATAGCCCCCTGACGTCGGTTGAATCTGGATGACGCGGCATTTGTCACTGCCAAGGAAGGTATCGACCGCCCTCTCCTGCTGCTTGGCCGGCACGTCGCCATAGACGGCCACGCCACCATACTTCTTCAGGCGCTCGACCAGGCGCCGGTTCGTGAGCCGGTAGTTGGCCAGCACCACCAGCTTGCCCTTGTCGCCCAGTTCTTCCATCGTCTCTTCCAGCACCTCGTAACCTGCAGAGACGCAGGATTCATCCTGGGCAAAGTGATCCCAATTCAGGATGATCTGCTGCAGGTTGTGGTAGAGGGCCTGAACGGACGTGGCGTCGAGCTTTGACCCATCCTTGAACTGAAGGAGTTGCTCCTCCGCGAGCTTGCGGTAAAGGGCAAGGTGTTTCGGGTCCAAGTCATAGTAGATCGGCGAGAAGATCGGGGCTGGCAGGTTCGTCAGCACATCCTCCTTCAGGATGCGCTTCGAGTTGAGTTCGAAGTTTTCCTTCAGGAGATCGAGGTGTCGCCACTCCGTAATGTTGTCGTGGAAATCTCGATCGGCCACATGCACATTCTCGAAGTGGTGCAGGTTTCGATAGACCTTCGGGGCTGTGAATTTGCAGTAGCCATAGACGTCCTTCGGCGAGTTCAGCGGCGTGCCGGTGAGGAGCAGGATGTCCTGGTCTCGTGTGAATTCATACACCTTCTCGTGGTTGTCGCTGCTGATCCCCTTGACTGAGGTGGCTTCATCCACGATCAGTACCACTCTCGTATGGTTGAAGGTGGCACAGATGCGCTTGTAGTCCTTCTTGAAGATGGCAAGGGACATCAACACGAAGTCATGTCGCAGGTCCATCGCTTTGCGCTGCTTCGGTGTCCCTCGGTAGCGCAGGTAGTCAATGGGCTCGCCTGTGTCCTTGAATTTCACCTTGTTGAGCCAGCGGCTCCACGTGTTCAGAAGGATTGGCGGCATGACCACGATGACATGCTCGACGTCGGTCGTCAGGCCCTTGAACAGGGCGGCATGAGTTGAGGTGGCGGTCTTGCCCGTGCCCGGGTCCATGTAGTAGCCGGCAGCCGGCTTCGGGGCCAGTTCATTCATGACATCCTGCTGAAACTCGTAAAGCTCAAACGGGAAGTCGTAGTACTGGCGCACCAGTTCATAGGGTGACATGCAAACTCCGATATTGTTTTTATTTTGGTGGAGTTGCAGGAGCTTGGTGCAGTCCTGCAGCTGCTTGATGGCCTCGCGAAACGCGGGATCAATGACAGCTTCGTTGCATTGTATAGGGAGCGGACGCTCCCGAAAAGACTGGAGCGCCGCTACCTCGTGCTGCATGTTGGAGATAACGGCGCTCATGGTCAGGCTCGCTTCTTGAACTCGTAAATCTTCGCGGACTGGATGACCTTGGCGGCTTCAGCCTGAGCCTCCTGCGTCACACTCGCCAGATTCAGTTCCAATCGTTCTGCCGCCGCTCGGGCCTCTTTCCAGACCTCGGCGCCAGCAAGGGTGTAGATCATTGTCTGCTTGTAAGGACGCCGCAGCACCGCATTCATGAAGGCCACCGGGCTACAGGTCGTTGCCAATTCGCGAATACCGAAGGTGTTCGACTCGACATCCTCTTCGATGCCAGCCGAGACGTGACCATCCAGCGCGGTGTAGTGCGCAGTGATACCTTGCACTGTGCCGTCAAGTGCAGCGTAAGCGGCATAGTTGAACAGCCACTGCAGGTTCCACTCAGCGAGACTGGCAGGTGTGTTCGGCTTGAACTCCTTGCCTGTGAGCTCGCTCTTGAACTCGTAGAACTCAGGGGGTTTTGGTGACCAGATCATGCTCGTGCTTTTCTCCTTGCAAGGTTATAAAACATACCACGTCCAAGTACCATAACGTGTGCCGCATTTGTCATAGGCCGGTTAGTCTCCGCGCAGAAGAAGGCGGAGCGGTCTGTGAAGAAAGGAGTGGAGGCTTTACTCATGAAAACCTGACCAACTCCAAGTGCTCGAAGCATGGTGCGTGACGTGGTCACTTCATCGTTCAGAACGATGCCCCATGCGCTATTGATGCTGCCGATCAAGGTGTGATTCATGAAGTTCACATCCTCCAGCGTCAGGCCTTCAGCGTGAGCAACAACTTGCCCAGCAAAGGAACCCTCAATAGCGCGAACCTGCCACGTTTTTTCATCCTGCTTAAAGCTAATTTCGAATCGCATCTAATTCTTCTCCGTGTTACCTGCTGAGGTACGGCCCAGTTCCCGCTGGGCCGAGGGAACTGGGCTTACTCGCTTACGGCTGGTGCCCGTGCAGGCTCGTCGAATGGATCAGAATCTAGCTTTGTGTAGCTGAAGACCTTGCGAATTCGGTTGTGGAAGAAGCTGCCGACACTCTCGGCCTTCAGCATCTCGAGGAAAAGTTGGTATGGCACACTCACATATGAGTACGGCTGGCCGGAATTGAAGCCGATGTACAAGGTGGTGCCGTTGTAGCCAATGCGGTTGATGTTGGAACTGATCACGTGGTTCGTGCTGATCTTCATGCTGCTACTCCCCCTGCGGTGAGCAATTGAGCGAAGGTGTTGGGCTGAGCTTGGGCGTACTGCTTGTCGAGGCCGACCTTCTTGACGTACTCCATGGCAGCGCTATGGGACGCAAACGACATCGGGATTCGCGGCAACCTCGAAGTTGCCAGGCGATCTACGCTGACCTCTTCAGGTCCTCCTTGGTGGAAGGGAGGTACCCATGTCCCAGGTGGCGGCGGTGGCCATGCAGCCGGTGTCATCACCGTCTTCCAAGCGGAGGGCAGGAACCAAGCTACCGGCTCCTTGATCTGCAACTGCCACAGTGCGGTGTATGGGTCAAAGCGCGTTTTGAATAGCATTTTATTCTTCTCCTAAATTGCAGTTGTCAGTTACCGGCTAAAGATGCTGCCGTCTTCCAGAAACCGGACTTCATTCGCCGCATAGCTGTCACCGATTGCTTCTTCGCTGGTCTGGGCTTCATAGTCAGACTCAAGAGCTTTGTAGAGCCAGCGGGCCAGCGATCGAGCATGGCTGAGCATGGCTTCACCGTAGGTATTGACGATGGCGTGCTTGTCGAACTTGTCGTAGTCGTCGCCCAGCTGGTAGGCGATCTCGTCAAAGACCGGCTCCATGTCCACGTCCATCGTCATCTCGTGAGAGTAGCGAGGGCTGCCGGGACGAGTGATGCGGATCACGCAGGAACCAAGAGCTTCGGGCCAGCCAGCGCCAAGTGCTTCGAGGCAGGCCTGCGACGTGACCTGAATACTCTCGGCAATTCCATGCAGAACAGCATCCTCGCCGACGTGCGTCTTCAGCTGCTCGACAGCCTTCAGCGTTTCGCTGATGGTGAAGTAGCCCTCGAAGGAAGCGCCGTCGCCCTGGCTCCAGAAGCCGCTGAAGAAGATGTTCGGCTCCTCGTAGCTCTTGCCCTTCGTTGTATGCCGCGTGGTCGTGCTCGGCGTGAAGCCAAGCAGGTTCAGGATCGTGATGAAGTCCTCGTAGGTTGAGTCCCACCAGTTGTGGTCCATCCAGTTCTCGCGGTAGTAGGAAACTGCCTTGTCCTTGGCTTCGGTACCAAGCTCTTCAAACTTGTAAACGTCAATCGTGACTTGTTCCATTTAAAGCTCCTTAGCCAAGTCTGTTGGAAGGCCACATCGACTTGTGGCTACCGGGTCGTTGCACCTCGACCCAGATGTACTCGTGGCCGTAAATGTTTGTGGAGGTATGCTCGCCAACCCACGTGACGTTGCCTTGATAGGCTGAATCGCCGCGGTCAGTAGGGCAACCCACCTGCTGCCCGACTTGCAGCGCCTTTGCCTTATTGATGTTCATTCGTTCCCCCAGATAAAGGAGTAATCCGGCTGGGCTTTGGCGATCTCACAGATCACCCCGTCCAGCATGATTGACTGACCTGTGCAGCCTCGGCCCCAGATGGTCATGTTGCAGAACTCGAACACCAGCTCACCTCTTGCACTGAGTTCCCCGCCGAGCCACGACGATACTGCCCAGTGCTCGTAAATTTCACGCTCGTAGGGTTCGATGCTGTCCTGCTCGCACGCTTCCTGCCACGAGTCAGCCTCATCCTGCTGAGTGGCTACGTACTCGGCGATCAGTTCTTGCTTCTGCTCCTCGGAGAGGTGCGCCCAGATCGCCTCGTCGTCATCCGCTTCAGCATCAAAGTCAATACCAAGGTTGAAGCGCTCATCCACATCAAACGCTCCACCGGCCTCGTTGATCACGTCCCAGTTGTCGAAGTCGTTCGAATTCCCCCACTTGTGGGCTGGGTACCCCACCAGCTTGCCGGCCCGCTTCACAATCTGGCCGTCGACCTCGTCCCAGCCCTCCTCGCGAGCTGGCTCTTCCCAGTCCTTCGTCATGAACCAGTCAAACATGTCCTCGTAGCTGTAGTCGAACAGCTTGGCTGCCGCCTCAAGGTCCTTGCCGATGCTGTACATCAGCTGGGACAGGCTTTGCTCGACGTGCGCTTCCACCAACTTGCCACACGCTCGCTGGAACAGACATGAGTCAGCGATTATTTCGTCCTTGGTCATTTCCTTCTCCAAAGTTGCAGTTGTCATTTCAATATTCTCCCGTCAGCATGAGTGTCCAGTCCTGCCCATCGAAAACGAGATAGAGCTTGATTTCATCCAGAGGGAAGTCGGTGTAGCTGATCTCCTGCCGGGCAAACAGCACATCAGCCGGGTCGTCGTTGGCCAGCGTCAGCACGGCGGCGTTGCCCTTCTTCACCAGCTTGACGACAGCAAAGCCGTCCGTCACCTGGCCACGGTACGAGGCGATGGCATCCATCAGCCAGTAGGCGCCGCACTCTTCAGCAATGTATTTGGCGCCGTCCGTCAGGAGCACGTTCGGGAACAGCACCGGTGAGTAGCGGTGCCACAGTTCGGTACCGTAGAAGTTAGGTAGTCCAGCTTGGATTTCAGCAGCAGATTTCATGGTGGTCTCCTTAGACGACGGGTTCATGGTTCGGGCAGGCCTGCTCAAGAATGCTCTTGCCAAGGGCAAGGGCATCGGCCTTGCTGGTCTGAAACACAAACGCACCTACTTTGGGGAAGAGGTTCGGGTAGTCCTCCTCGATAGCACTGGCGAGGCCTCTGAGGAGGCGGGCGAATTCCGGCGCCTTCGTACTGGCGTTGTAGTCTTCGACGGTGACGTAGCCGGCCTCATCCACCTTGACCAACAGGACAGTCTTGCGCTCGGTGTTGCAAACTCGGTACGTCGTTTCTTTTTCCACAAGGGAAGTGTCAGTCATGGTTATGCCTTTCTGTTTCACAGTGAGTAGCGGGGCAGGAAGAAGTTTGTCAGCTTGCCCGTGCTCCGGTCGATGTACTTCTGGATGCCACTGATATCGTGACCGAAGTTGAAATCATCGGCTTCGAGCAAGCGTTGGAGGGCAAGCTGGCAGCCATTGGCGTGGCAAGCTACGATGTCCATCTCCAGTTCAAGGCGGTCCTGACCTGCGAAGCACTCCAGGGCCAACGCTCGCTCTACAAGCTTATTGATCAGTCCTGCGTCCTTATACGAGACCTCAAACTTAATCATGTCAATCTCCTAATATACGGTTGTCAAACTGCCGTCTGGCAGACGCTTCATGATGTCGGCAGCCATACCTTGCTGGTACTTGGCGAGCACGTGGTGCGCCTTGCGGAAGGTCAAGCCCTCCTCAACTACTTCCTCGTTGTGGTCACCGGGATGGATCACGATGACGTAGCTGCGATCAAGCAGCAGGCCATTAGCCATATCGCACCTCATCCAGAAGTTGTTTTGCTTCGACTGCCGCATCTCGTTCGAGACGACTGATCAGTTCCCGTGCTTCTTCCATCGCCTGCTTGGCGATCCCGACGAGCTGCCTCACTTGATGCAGTTCGCTGCTCTCGCCATCGAGCTTGGCCTGCTTTCGCAGGTCGTACCTGTAGTCAGGGTCAGGTTCTTCCTTGGCCGGCTCGTGCCGGGGGTCTGTGTGGTAATCCATGTTGTCCTCCATGGGCGCTAGGTTTGCGAGTGGGACGCCGAAAACCTTGGCGATCTTGGCAAGGTCAGACATTGTCCGGTACCTCAAAGTAAGTGCCACAGGTTATGCAGTAAAGGCGAACAGCCTGGTCATCGCCTGACGTGAAGACCTCCCTGCCAATCCACTTGCCGTCGAGGACTTTGCCCGCCTCATACTCAGTATGATCTCTGGCAACGACTAGGCAGGAGTCGCCACAGTCGCACTCGCCTGCTTCATTGAGCTTGGCAAGGTCACTCACGGGGCACCTCCCAGCTCAGACAGTTCTGGAACTGATCGTGGATGTAGTCCTTGATCTCGTTCCGGTTCGGGCCGGTGATCCGCAGATCGAAGTCCCATTGCAGGTTCGGCGTGACGACGACTTGGTGGTGTGTCCAGCCGTCGTAACCACCGTGCTCGTCCATGTGGTGAAAGCCCGTCGAAAAGATGAGCTTGTTCGGCTTGCTGGTATGGAGATCAAGCACGGTGCCGGCGTCGAACCCGCTGCCGGATGGCATCGTGTTCTTGACGAGCTTCTCAATTTCTTCCGTGTGGTTTGTCTGCCACGTCAGGTTGCCCTGCTTGATGCAGTTCTCGCGAGCGGCGAGCAGGTTCGAGATTTTCTGGTAGAGCTTCATTCCTGCTCCTCATCGTTGAATTCAAACTCACCAACACGATTGCCGTTGTAGTCCATAGTTCGGCCACTATCGTTCCCATGGTCGAGAGAGTCAGCAACCTAGCGCAGGATGCGAGCCACTTCCCCGTTCCGGGACTCCTCATCTTGACCAAACGCACCATTGTTACAGGTGATTTCCAGTGCAAATTTCATACTGTCCTCAGTGTGTGAATTCAGGCTTGATCAGGGCCAACAGCTTGGTGACCGTGAAGCCTGTGTGTTGTGGGAGGGTTCGTGTCTTCCAGCGCCCGGTGCCCGGCCAGAAGTCGATGTAGCCAAGGTGGCTTTCGACAACAAGGTGGGCACCCTCGTTATGCTCAGTGAAGAGAACGCCGGCTTGGTCAAGGAGGTCCGGTGTATTCTCGCGGCGTTGGGTGCGGGCGTCCTTTCGCGCTTGGTTCATCGCCTTCATGCACTCGATCGCTTCGCTCATGCTGCTTCCTTCAGGTCATAGTCCGAGAACGAGTACGGCAGGCCGCAGGGCGACTCACCGTTGTTGAATCCATCTCGTAGGTTGAGGATGTCAAGCTGAATGAAGATGTGGGCGCCGATCAGGTTCGGGTGCAGGTTCCGGATGGCGACGGCGATGTCTTCGTACTTGACCTTGCGATCGTTGGCGTCGGTGTAGAAGCTCACAGCACCTCATCCAGTAGTTCGTTACCTCGTTGGACAAGGATTTCTTCGAGGTTGCTGGCATCCGCATCTCCCACCTCGTCCGGGTAAAAAATCACGACAGCAAAGCCTGCCGCCCGAAGTTCTTTGATAGCCTGCCGCTGAGCTTCAGTCATTTCCGGTTCTTCCGACGTGAGGCCTGAGCCATCTTCTTCTTGGCTTTGGCCTTCGCCATGCTGGTGGCCGGCTTGCGGCTTTCGCAGCCCGGGGTGTAGGGTTGAGCACGACTCATGGCACCGGCTGCGGTGGAAGCGAGTGCAGCGGTGAGGAACAGGGTTTTAGTGTCCATTGCGTTTCTCCTTGACAATAGGGGGTCTGAAGCGGGGGTTGTTGAAGGGTGAAGACCTCAGTTTGGCCAACAGTTCCTGCAGAACTTTCGAGCCGTACTCCCTGCTGACGGGGCGGCTGAATTCGAATCGGGCGTTCATCACCAAACCCGCACAACGCCATACTCGACGCCGCGCTCTTCAGTAAGCTCGGCTGCTTTCGCGCTGGCCTCTTGTGTGGCGCTACCGTAGCTGACTGCGAAGACTGTGCCGGTAACAAGCTCCGCAGCACGCTCTGCCCTGTTCTCGCAATGAACAGGGGCCAGTTCATAGTTGAAAGTTTTCATCTCACTCTCCCAGTTGAGCAAAGCGGTGCCGGCTGCCGGCGTCATGGCTGCCACAGCAGCCACAGTGGTTCCAAGAGAACTCCTTGAAGCCCTCCTCGCGGCGGCGCAGCTCAGTGAAGGCGCAGTCTGGGCAGGAATGCACCAGGCCACCATCGCCGTCCGGATCAGGACGCAGCGGGCAGTCGATGAGCTTCGCTCGCTTGCCGCAGTCCAGGCACTCCCACTCTTCCTCGTCCAGATTGAAGTCAGGAACGAGGTGGGGCAGCTTGGCGAGGCCTGCGTCGATTTCCTTGACCCGGCGTGCTGCCTGCTCAGGCGTCAGGTAGTAGTCCAGCCCGGTGTAGTCACCATTGACGGCGACCATCAGGCAGTCCTGGCAAAGCCAGATATCCTCAGCAATTATTCGCATATGAGAATCTCCAAAGTTGTGGTTGTCAAACGTAGAGCAGGCCGTCGTCACCTTTGTAGATGTCGGTCTCGCCGAACACCTTGCTCAGTTCAGTCAGGGCTTTGCGGCTGTGCTCGTCGCCGAAGTCACGGTCCCAGAAGCCGGCGCCATGTCCGTTTCTCGTGAGCCAGAAGTCGTGGCCGAGCTGCTCCATCTCCCAGTCCTTGATGTGCCACTTGGCAAGCTTCAGGAAGGCTACGCACTCGAACTGAGCGTTATCAAAAGCTGCACTTGCGAACTCCTCGTCACCCCAGTCCTCCTCCTCGGGCTTGTCGAAGAAGACCGCAGCCTCGAGGTAGGCTTGGACCATTCTTGTTACCTGAGCTTGTGGCGAGATCGTGTGGGCTTTGCCGTCCCACGTAACCCACGTGAGCTGGGGTAGGCATGATTTCAGCATGTGAATCTCCCGCAAATGACCTTCTCGTCACCCTTCCAACGAAACAGGATGCCGCTGAAGTAGGAATCAGATGCAATACGATTCCACACAGCAAACGGGTGGTCAGCTTGCACTTGCATGTCCCAGCCCAGCTTGGATGGAGCACTGATCGTGATGCCCTGAGTGTCTTGCACGTCGTACCACTCGCCCCTGTATTGGACGAAGCGTAGCTCCTCCCACTGGGACAACTTGATGTAATCGAAGTCCTCTTGAACCTTGGGAGGCAGGTCTCGCCACGAGACAAGCTGCTTGGGTCTCCGGTTCGTTGTTATCTCAATCTTACTTTCTGCCATCTTCCTTCCCTTTCAGGTAACGGGTGATTGCACACTTGGCGCCCCGGAGAGAAGCCGCAGTCCGGGAGGGCAGACCCTGCTCGTGCCATTCAATAACCTCCTTGCAATTTTGGCGACCTCCGCCTCTAACCCGCTGAGTGTGGCCGTGAATCCAGCAGCCTTTCTTCTCAAGCCTCCGGTAGAAGGGGAGGTTCTTGGGTTCAGCCGTTGAGCAGAGGCTCATATCAATTTCGCAGGGCACCGGAGCATAAAGGGCAAGCTCCCGATCAAAGTCCTCTCGGGTGCTACCCTTCAGGACGCTCCGCAGATCAACGAGCTCTGCCCGTTGCCCTTGGATCGTGACCCTGTCCCAACGCTCTAGCTGGGCCAGCGCCGCCTCCTGGTAGGGTTGCAGGGCTGCTCGGATATCCATCTCCGCGGCAACGCTGCTTCCCTTCGAGTCGATGAAGATGTGAATCGAGTCATGCACCACATCAACCCTGTAGCCCTTGGCTCGCAGGGATTCGGCGATTTCTTCCGGGGTCACCAGCACTTCTTGTCCTCCTTGTCGTACAGGGCCACCTTCTCGGCCTCTTCCAGCGTGTCCGCACAGCCAAGGTAGGTAGTACACTCCACGCCTTCGAAGATTTCCCAAATCTCGGCCTCCGCATCCCACTTGGAGGCATAAGGCTTGAGCTTGAGGGCGACAACTTGGCCCTGGTTCGGGGTCACGATTCCACCACCTTGTGCCACTGGCACCACACAACACTTGAGTCCATCCAGAACATGCCATCCTCGATCTTCTGGTCAGAGACTTCGAACTCGAAGTATTTAGGGAATATCTCGCTTTCCGAGGTCAGCCACGAAGGGACAAGGAGGGTTTGCATCTGCTTCCTGCACTTGTCAAGACAGTCCTCTCTCGACTCGCCCAGCACAGCTTTAAAGGTGCCCCGGGGAGTCCAGTGCTTGAGCCAGTTCTCGGCTTGGCCATAAGCAAGGTGGCTGAGTTTGCGCCCGGCCTCTTGGGTTAGGCGCACGCCGACGACTTGCATGACGTGGGTTGGGAATGTCAATTTGTTTCCTTTCTCATATGAGACTCGAATCACGATTCCACCTCGAAATAAACGATCGGCACGATCTTGTCGTACTCCCAACAGTTAGGCTCCTTGAGCAGGCTGACCGGCTCACGGATGTCCTCTTCCTCTGGCAAGGAGTAGTCCCTTTCGGTGTGCAAATCCAGGCTCGTTTAGCTTTCACCGAGAGTCTCCAGAAGAAGTTGCGCACGATCCGCCTGGTTGCTTCGCATCTTGGTATCAAGGCCGTCGTGCATCAGTTCCTTGAGCAGGCGTATCGCATCGACCATGTGCCAGCCAAGTTCCCTGAGCAGGATCACGAGGTCCGCCTCTTCTTCATCCACGCGGCCGTCCGAGCCGGTGAAGTTGAGGAAGAACTTCTTGCAGGATGGGTGGCCACACTTGCAGGGTGTTTTGTGGAAGTTCGCTGGCAGGCGCTCCAGCAGGCGCTCAAGTTCTTCAATCTTGGTCATGCTGCAAACCTCCGTACTTGATGATGGACCGCCTTGTGGTGCGGGCCTTCCTTGACGAACAAGGTCTTCGACATGCCTCGCTCATGCTCGCGGAGCACGATGCGGGTGCCGTCCCTGTCCTTGTGCGTGACCGTGACCACGTTGCCGATATCTTTGAGGGCGGCTGCCCAGACTGCTTCTTCACGGGTGATCATTTGGGTTCAACTCCAACTTGAGGTTGAGCTTCTTCAGCACCTCGTCCAGTGAGTAGTCCTGGGCAAAGTCCCACCCATTCGGGTACTCGGCAACCAGATCGGGATGCACCTTGCGACACTGGCCATGGGCGTGGAAGCACATGCCTTCCTTGTCGAAGGTGACGCTCAGGTTCGGTGCATCGAGCTGCTTCTGCAGGTGCTCTCGAAGGTACTGGAGCAGGGTGTTGATCAGCTGGTTGAAGTTCATTGCAGCTCCTTCGGGATATCCACTTCATCGCCCAGCTTGCTGGCGACGTAGCAACGCATGGCCGCGATTAGTGGGGTTGAACTACCTACCCACTTACCACCCGGCACCTTAGCGAACCAATGCCCATAGCCGTTTTCTTTGAGTGCGATCTTTTCCCGCTCAATGATCGGGCCACCTTGGGACCAGTTGGTTGAGTAGTGCCACTCGGGGTTACGTTCAAAAGTGCGTGTTGATCCGTCCGCGTTTTTGAACACGAAGTATCCATTGTTTGACCAATGTATCCCGTTGGCAAGTTCTACCGCCCAATCAAGGGCAGGGCCAATCAGCTCTGCGGTTTTCATACGAACCTCGCATCAACATCGACCAGGCCAAGTGTGATCAGGTGGGCAAGGAGGCCCACCGTGTCCAGGTTGGACTTCATGAAGCCATCCTCAACGAGCTCACCATTCTCATATGAGAACAGCTCAGCGCCTCCCTCATCTTCCACATGGGCTTTGAACTCGCCGCGCTCGTCCAGATCGACGACGAGGATCAGGTACAGGGGCAAGGTGGGAACACACTCCTCCCGCAGGTTGAGGAGGTAGTTCAGTTCAGCCTTCGCGTGGCGCTGCGCGTCCTCGGCATAAGCAATTTCCCACTCAGCGTAAGGAGTGTCTTCACAGTAGGGATTACCAGTATCAATCCCGATCGGGCACTGTTCGCAGCTCAGTTTTTCAGTGCCAGCGAAGTTCGGGTTGAAGAGTAGGCAGAGCGGGCACGCACCCCTCACAGATTCGCCATCCGCACGATCTGCCCAATTCACGATCGAGGCGTCAAGTGCCTTGACAGTTGCGGGTCCAATTTTGATCATAGTTGTTCCTCCGGAACCATAAAACCATCCTCGTGGGCTTCTGGGTTCATGCTGAACCCAAGGTGCTGGCCGTACACGATATCGTCGAGTTCAAGCAGGGACTCTCTGAGTAGGTAGAGAGCGACAGGAGTGAGATTAACAACCTGAGGTTCTGGCCAGTTCGGGCTGTAAATTCGAACCTGGGTCAGGTTCGAGTCGAACTCGACGACCTCGACCTTGCGCCGGCCCGCCTGAAAGGTCACCGCCCTCAACCCGATGGATACGGCACACTGGTCATGGATACTTTCAATCATGACTGCACCTCTTGCCAAATTGTTTCAGAAGTCATGCACTCATCACCAAGTCTGACGCAGAGGGCCGCACGAGCTGAGTCAGCAGCTCCTTCACTCACCTGCTCAGCAGCACAACCCTGGCAACCAAAACCTTGCGCCGCCACCAATTCATACTTCTTTCCATCAACTTCACGTTTCATTTCCCATTTCCCATCCATGAATAGTTCCCTTGCACATACTCAAGGGCTTCTTCAGGGCTTTCGAAGTCACCCACTGAGCAGGTCTCAAGCTTGGCCACGCTGGCGACATGCCGGTAATGCGACGAGTCGTACAGGTAGACGCCCAGTTCAGAATGCAGGTCGTCATCGATCTTGTTTTCCGTTTCGAAGTCGAAGCACTCCAGCCAGTGCGAGGGCGGGATCTCGCAGCAATGGACGTACTCGCCTGGCTTGTACAGGTAGAAGCCCCAGTACTTGCCAACCTTGGCCTTGATCCCGTCGATGAAGGTGTCAGTCTCCTCGATACGAGCCATGCGGTAGGTCTGGGTAGCGTCGATCACATCAAGCATGGCTGTTCCTCCTTATCGCACCGGACAGCATAGTCAGCGACCAGCTTGTCCAGTATCTCGAGACGGAGAGCTTTGGATCGCTCGTCAATTGCCCGATGATGCCGCACGTAACTGAGGCCATCCCGCTTACGGATGAACTCCTCAACTATGTAAAGGCCTGAGATGTGGCTCAGGATTTCACGTCTGAGCTGCTGGACAAGGTTGGTTGCTCTGAGCTGCTTTGGCTCACGGCTCAGCTTCTCGTTGATTTCCCACCTGAGACTTGGGCACAGGTACTGCATCTGGTTCGTTCCAAGTTGGAACTGCGCTCGGACCTTAGTCAGAGCCAAGAGGCAAATCTGGTTGTCGGTGTAATCACTCACGGCTTCACTCCAAACATCTCGTCCATGATTTGAGTGACGGCAGCAATCTCAGCTTCCAGTTGCCGACGCTCGTACTCTTCACGAGCAATGCGCCACTTCGCTTTTCCCTCCAGTGAGGCGATCGCCTTCTTGTCGAACGGACGAATCGAACCCTTGAAGCAAGGTCCAGAGCTCATGCAGAAGCCATCGTCGGAGTTATGGCTGACGCTGAGCTTCACCTCGCCATCAGCAAGCAATTCACCGTAGAAGAAATACTCAGTGAAGCGAGATGAGTGCAGGTATGTTGCTTCCCTGAACTCGCTGTAAAGGTGCTGTTTGATCAGCGCCTCAGCATGGTTTGCTCCGAGTTGAATCGGGTAGATGTTAGGCATGCTTTCCCTCCGTACACAGGTCGTGGCCCCAAAGGTCCAGCGCGTCCTGCTTGTTGAATTTGTCCGTGTTCAACCACTCAGCGCAGGCTCGGCAGTAATACTTGCGGGTCGAGTGGTTGTACCAATTGGCGCCCGGTGCCAGGCAGGCACTGCGATTGCAGCTCCCACCGAACTCACCCTTGTCTGCCGGGAAGTTGATCGTGGTATTGACCGGGTTCGGGTAGCGCCGGCCCCAAGGTGATTTCCGGATTGAGACCAGCTTGCCGAAGCGGGTTTCAAAGGCCATCTGGTACCTCCACCTCGGGACCAAACAAGCTGATTACCCAGCACCGCATGGCAGCGATCAGGGAGTCTTCCCCATAGGTTTTCACATCCACCCCGTACTTGCTGGCCATCCAACAATTGTTGGATGCGGACCACCAGGGAGTTATCTTCTCTCGATCAAGGATCGGCCACGATTGCTCTGGCAAGGTCGAGGGGCTGTAGCCCCCACCAATCCGGTGATAGCGCCCACCTCGATCAATCCACCAACCAGCTTCAAGCCCAGACTGGAATCCAAATGGGTCTTTGACGATGTCGAAGCCCTCGCACTCCGCAACCAGATAGTCGAGCTGGACAGGCGTTGCTTCACTGACCTTGATCCTCATGACTGCACCACTGGATACTTGACCAGCAATTCGGCGAAAAGCTTGCGCCGCTCGTTGATTACGGCGGGATGATCGGCATCCACAACAAGGAGGAACTCGTTCAGCGCTTCGAGGTTCGCTTCGTCCATCTTGAGGATGACGTACTGCTCAGCCGAGAAACAATCCTCGATACGAGCCTTAATCCAATCGCAGGCCAGACGAACCTCGACCAGCAGGTGTCCGAACTGCTCGTCCAGGCCAAGGTGGGCTTGGTAGTGGAGGGTGTCGCAGATGTACACTGACCCGGTGTGGCCCTCACTCAAGCGCTTGCCGTGCTCCATCCGATATTCCCAGCCAGCCTGTGCTGCCAGGATCAAATCGTGCATAGTTTTCATGCTTCCTCCTTCGAGTACTTCTCGATCAGCGCCAACACCATGCCGATACGGAAGGCGTTGCCAACTACCCCACGAGGCTCGACCTCGTCGACAAAGACCTCATGCATGAGGTAGGTCTCCGCAGTGAAGTGCTCGCCAATGACGCTTTGAATCTCGAGGCGCAGCGCTTGAATTGCACCTTGGGCTTCCTCAGACACGCAAGCGTCAAGCATGTCTCTGAGCGCAATGCAAAGGAAGTAGTTCGTTTCAGCGTCCTGAAGGCATTCCAAGTGGGTCTTGAGTGCAGCAAGCTTGTAGCCGTTCATGATTCCACCTCAAGCTCAGCCAGCAACTTGGTCAAGAGAGCAATGCGGAACGCCCTTGCGGCCTCCTTCCCCGACTCAATCTGGTTATGCTCCAAGTAACCATCAACCGTTGTGCAGGGGTAGATTGCCAGTAGTATTTTGGTACGCAGAGGCCGCAGAACTTCCGCTTCAAGGGGAGTCCAGCCAGAGGGAGAGAAAGGCACATCCCCTGCATAGGCCCTACAAATCTGGTGACACAGGTAAATGTTGATAAAGAGGGGCGCACTGAGCAGGCGCTGAAGGGTAGTGTTGAGTACCTCAATTTGCTTGTCGCGGGTATTCATTGCAGCACCTCCGATGCTTCACAGATCACCACGTCGTTCAACAGCATGCCCTTGCGGGCAATAGCAATGAGGCGTTTCGCTAGGGGTTTGCTGTCGTCACGAATCTCAACCCAATCTCTGGAGTTCGACATGGTGGTAGCGACACGGATGGCCGCCTCGATGCTTCGATAGGTTCGGCCGACACGCCAGCACACCCCATCCTCAAGAGGTGCATAGGTGCGGAACATGGGCTTGGCGCCCTTCGTTATTGCATCTTGAATCTTGCTGATTGCTGATTTCATGCTTTGGTCTCCAAAGTTACGGTTGTCAAATTCTCATATGAGAACTAGACGGATTTAGAGCTTGTTTGCGAGTTCCTCGGGAGTCGGGCGTCGGCACTCAGTCCAGGCGAGTTTTGTGCTTGATGTGAAGGAAGTTTGACCATCAGACCAGGAGATAGGCGAGCCAGCCTCCGACACACCTGCAAAGTGACGGCGGCGCCAAGGATCACTTGCACTGTGACGCACCATGACCGGCTCGTCGATCACGAAGTCCTCATAGGGCGAGACCTCGATCAGGTCTCGCTGGTCGGTACCAACACTGTTGTAGCGCCCGTTCAGCGTGTAGAGGTTGGTCTCCTCGTGGCCCTTCGGGTAGGAGATAAGAGCGACAACTGGGAAGCAATCGCCAAGCTTGTCACAGCAAAGGATGCGAACCGGATGCCCATCGCGAGTCCGGTACTTCTTGTTGATATCAATTTGCATTTCAGTTCCCTTCGACTGAGGTTTCCAGAGCTTCGACCAAATCGAAAGCATCGCTCGGATAGTTGAAAATGCAGCCCGAAGGGTAAATACCCACCCCATCCTCATTGATGTGCTCAACGAGCAGTTCCTTACCCTGAAGGGCTTCAGCTGCATTGTCCATGCTATCGACCCAGATATCCTCCCAGCCTTCCTGAGTGGTGACCTTGCGGACAAGCTTGACTTTGTCGCCTACTTTGAATTGGTGTTGCATTCCAGTTCCTTTCAGTGAATTGAGGGTTGCTTTACTTCAGCGGCCCGCCACAGTTCGCGAGCCACGGACAAGGGCATCCAAATGTCGCCCATGCCTGTCCAGATCAGGACCAGGCGGCGGAATAGCGAGGAGCGCTGGGATTTCATTTCAGAACTCCTTTCCTCAGCGCTCACACTTGCCGCCGATACGGATAAAGCTCATGGGGAAGGGGTGATCGCACCACGTCTGCTTCCACCAGAGCTTCAGTTCAGGCAAGGGAAGTACTTGACCTGCCCGTAATGCACAGCAAGTATCCAAGCTTGGTAGAAGCCAATCTTGAACATTTCAGGCTTTGGCATCCCAAAAATCCAGAGACCCACGACGCTGCCGAGCCATACCCAGATGTAGCTCATTTGAATTCACCTGGAACTACGGCAAGGGCACCGGCAAGGTATCCTTCCCAAGCGCACTGCACTGTGTAGTTAGCGTAGTGTCCAGGCCATGCGTCATCCTCACCGTAGCGAAGGAAGCTGAACTCATAAGGGGGCTCAGCAAACTGGGACTCAAACGAGTCCCGAAGCTTTTCTTCGATGGTCATTTGAGAATGTCTCCCTGTACGGCGGCCGCAGTGGCCAGCAGGACGGCGACAAGGGCAAGGCCGAAGGCCTGCCCTTGGTTCGGTACCAGAACAGCACCAGCGAAGCACAGCACCATGCCCACGAGGTAGGCGACGAAGGTCATGGCACCACCCCGCAGGCGGCGAGGATCAAGGTGGCCAGCTCCGCAAGGATCAGGCCGGCGAAGATACCGAGGATGACGTGCTCAGTCGTGTCCCGGAAGAAGGACTTGACGTCGAGCGAGTGGAGCGGCTTACCCATGGTTGGCTTCCTTCATGTGGAATCGAGCCTGAAGGGAGAATGCAGCACGAGCCTCTTCAGCCTTGCGCTGCCGGTGCCGAGCCGCGGCTTGCTCCTTGATAGCCAGCACTTCTTGGAGCACAGCATGAATGGCTTCGTAGTCCGGGTTGGCAAGGAGGTTACGAAGCTCCTTGCGGTCGTACCGCCACACAATCGTGATGACGTCTCGCATTGCCGTCGCGGTTCGGGCCATGGCCAGTAGCTCAAGTTGAGAATCCGATTCAGGTTCGGGTTCGTCTGTGTAACGGTAATTCGCCCAGTACGTGCCGTAGAGGTCATCACTCAAGGTGCCAAGGGCGAGTGCAAGGGCGGTCAGGGTGGTATCAAGGTGCTTTTTCATTTCGATCTCCGAAGTTAAGGTTGTCAATTTCTTGACGTGAAAAAGGCCCATTTAGGGCCTGGTTGGGATTCTCATATGAGAATTTGATTACATTCGAAAACCCTGAGCGGAGTCAGAGAACCGAACACGAGGGAAGGTGCTGAACACCCAGTAGAAAGCAGTCTTATCTTTTGGATGAGACACAACATAGTCAGCGTCACACAGCTGGATCGCTTCAAGGAGTCCATCCTTGCGCATCCTGCCTACTACTTTACGAACCGCCTCGAAACCAAGGTCAGGTAACCTACGGATTACCTCCGCAATACAAAGCCCAGGATGCTCCATAAGCAGGTTGATTACTCGAACCTCCTCCTTAGTTCTAGGTTGCTGAGCTTGCTTGAACTGAACAGGGATAGAGCCTCGATCAACAACAGCCAGTTGAAGGTGAGCAAGCTTGCTGGACACATAGGCCTCAAGCGCCTCGATGCGCAGCCTATCTGCTTCGGCCAAGCGTTGTGAGGTCTCGATCTTGGTGTCAACGTGAGCTTGCTCCTCGTTCTGAAGCTGAAGCTGTATTGCCGCTCGGGTTCTGTCTGCCTCAAGCTGGCGCTGAATATAATTCAAATGCTGCTGTTCGATTAACTCCAGTACCGCAGCTCGAAACTTAACAGCAGCTGGAGTCGTAGCCAGCATGGCTAGAAGGTAGCAACCCTTTAAGCTGTACACCCGAGTACGCTGAGTACCCCCCGAGGTAGGCACATCGGCAAATGTGGAGAGCGCATCAGGGAACAGTTCAGTGTTCGAGTTGTAGATTGAGTGGACACTTTGGACATGAGAGTATCCAAGCTCCTTTGCAAGCTGCGCCGTAGTTAGCCAGCGCGAGCGGAAGGCCTCAAGGAAATCTAGGTCCGAGAGCTTACTGAGGTTCGAATTGACTAGTGAGTCGCCCTCTAGGCGAGAGAAGGGAACGGAGTCGAGGGAGAACATTGGTTTATCCTTATTGTTGTGAGCTTTAGATCTTTACCACCACTGGCTTAGCCTGTATGTTAAGCCTCTAGCTTGTATGTGTCAATGGGTTACAAGCGGTTAAAGAAATCAGGAACCCTTTAACGAGCTAGACGGAGCGAAACAGCCAGATGCGGGTTCCAGAGGAGAACTCGGACCAAAATCAGGTTCGGATTTCAGGTAGGCAAAAGCATGTAAGCCGCGTTTTCAGAGGGACGCAGAATCGTATGTAAGTGCTTGATCTGGTTCGGGTTCGTACAAGGCGAAAATAGGCGATTTGAGGCAGACGGCGAGAAAGCTCGGTATAGGTGGAGAGGACAAGGAGAAAATTGAGCAAATCGTGTTTTTGTTGGAAGGCGATTTTGCTGAGCGGAAACGTTGTGGAATGTAAATGCAAGCTAGATTAGAAGAAAAATGGTTACTTTATTTATTTATTAAACCTAATCTAATCATCTAGTTGCACCTGCTTTTACCACCTTGCCTTTCCTGAAAAACTCGGACTGGTTACATGGGAAATTTTTCCCTAAATTGCCTATTATTTAGGCAATTTTTGCCTATTTTTTAGGCAATTGCCTATTTTTTAGGCAACACTGCTCCTAACGTTAGGGTGAAACCCTACCAGTTTTGCCTATTTTTTAAGCAGAGTGTTAGGCTATTTTCCATAACGTTAGGGAAAAACCCTAACGAAACCCTAACAAAAACCCTAACGTTATGGCTCTGCTCGCCCTAACAGTTGCCATAACGTTAGGAATCTGGTATGATTCGTGCTTTACACAAGGAGAAGAAGATGGCTATCACATCTCAAAGCGTTGCCCAAGCTGTTGCTGACCTGGAAGCGAACCAGAAAAGGGTCTCGGTTCGGAGTGTTCAAGCTATAACCGGGGGTAGCACTGCAACAATTGCGAAATATCTCAAACCATTGCTCGTACCTGTAAGCCCGAACCCTACTTTGGACCTAGAGGCCTCTGTGGCAGAACTTACTGCTCAGCTAAATCAAGCCTTAGCTCAGCTTTCTATTATCAAAGGGCTGTTACCTCAGTGTAAGCCTGAAGCCAACCTTAAGTATTGAGAGATTGACATGGCTATTACAGTTCAAGATGTTGTTAATGCGGCTGCTGAGCTTCAGAGTCAAGGGCTGACTCCATCTGTGAGAAAAGTCCGTAAGTTACTCGGCAGTGGAGACCCTGCAACAATCTCAAAGTACCTCAAACCACTGCTCACTCCTAGAGCAGCTAACCCAAGCTCTGCGGTTGTAGAAGCTGCCGAACTTCTGACTGAGACCTTTGCTCAGGCTCGGAGCCAGCTGTCAGAGGTTAAGCAACTTCTCGCTCAGCTCACGGTCCAGGCCCCCACTCCAACTCAAAATCAGGTTTCAACTCCAGTTCAAGCTCAGTTCTCACTTACTGAGGAGGAAGCGAAGCAGTTTCAGGAATTGCTTTGGAAGCCAGAAGCCGAGTCCTTAGCCGAACTGTTCAGTGCGCTACTCGAAGAAGCCTGTAGCCTGAACCGAAAGCTGGTCGCGCAATACACCCTTGAGGATGCCTTGAAAGAGCAACTGCTCGAAGCTCAGCTTGTAAAGGCCTCTCAACCTGACGCCAGATCAAACAAACTTGAACTGGACCTGCTAGAGGCTCAGCAGCAGGTCAAGTCGCTACAACAGCGCTGCGAGAGTGCAGAAGAGAGCCGAGACAACCTAGCTCGCAAACTGTACGGTGAGTGATTCTCATATGAGAACGCTGATCACATCGCTTCCCTGTGCATTCGATCAGCGATCTCAGATTGACTCCGTTTTCGAACCCGAGCCTGGACTGCGATCGAGACCAGGCGGTTGGCCAGTTCCTGAACAGTGACTCCAAAGCCCATCACATCCTCAGCCTTCAAGTGAGCATAGACTTGCAAGCTGAGCTTGGGCCTGCTGTTGATTCGGCGGCGCATCAGGCCAACTGAGCTGCGCAGGTTGCTTTCCATAATTGCCATCGTTTCTTCTCCAAAGCTGAATTCTCATATGAGAACACGCACCAAGTTGGTGCAGAATTTCACGTGACAGCCCAGGCTGGGCGTTTTTTGACTGCTAGTTGACGTTAACGTCAACGTCAACGTTCATCCCGTTTCCGAACCAGATTCAAATTCAGAATCCGTTTTGGAAACGGGGGCCGCTCGGGTTGGTCTGCTCGATCTTCATGCGTCACCGATTTAACGGCTTCCGCTGCTTTTGCGTATCAACGCTTGTTCTCATATGAGAACGTCTTCAAATTACACAGACCAACCCCGGCCCGAACCGCGTCCCTCATAGCGTCCAAATTGGTCATACCAATCGCATGACTGCCGCCACACCTAATGTGGACCCCACAGAGTGCCGAGCGTCCTCCTTGCCTATTACGCCTTTTAGTGCGCTTTCGGAGTCAAGGGTCGAACGGCGACGGCCTCCAGGACGCCATACGGCGAGCTGTTATCCGTCCTCGTAGCCTTTCAGGTCTTCCCAGTGGTTAATCAAGGCACGTTCTCATATGAGAACGACTTCCGGTGGTTCAGAGCTTGTCCTCTCCGCTTGCCAGACCCGACCCAGCGTGGCGTCTATCGACGGGGCGCTGGGCGTGGTTCTGGTTCGGGTTCCTGAAGCCGAACGCGTTTGGCGGACCTGGATGGCGTCATCACGACGGGGTCCAGGCCGGCTACAACGTCCGGGGTCGGTTATACAAGTTGGGCCATTGCCGGTTTCCTCATGCTGTATCGCGATCGAGTGCAATGGATGCGCTTTGACACGATCCAAGTTCGGGGCTTCGTTGGCCTCACTATGCTGTCACTCGACGCGCTCAGGGTTCGGCTGGTTGGCCGCAGGCTTCTTACGCCTTTTACACGGCCATGCTTCTTCTAGGCTACGACTGCCAGTGCATCGCTGCGTGCTGGCTTTTCTTTCCGTTTGCTGCTTAAAGAGCGCGTTCTCATATGAGAACGGTTTGTTTCGTGTCGCCATTTTCAGGGCGTGAAAAAGCCCGCCGTTTTGCGTGGCGGGCTTTCTGGGGAATTCTCATATGAGAACGCCGATTAAGACATTCTCATATGAGAATCGAAAGATTCTCTGGGGGGGGGGGGTTAGAAAGCTGCATGCTTTAAATCAAGCAGCGCCCTTTTCAGCCTCCAGTCAAGTGAGTCTTCCATAAAGTCAACTGGACTACATGGGTTAAAAGTCTTTGTAGATTGTCACATTCGGCGGGGGTAAGACAAGGCTCGCTATCGTAAGCAGTATTGCTATTTAAGGCAGGGTTAAACATGTTAGCTCCATTCTCATATGAGAATTCCCGGCCGGACATATTCCCGGCCGGGAATATTTGACGTTAGGCGACCTTGGCACGCTTGGCAGGCTTGGCCGCGTCTGCTTGCTTGGCCGCTTGTTCGGCTTCAAGTTCGGCGAGGATGGCCGCGCGCATCTTTGCACGGGCGCTTTCAAGGCTTGCATTGTTGGCCGCCGTAACGGCCAGCTTTTCGGCTTCCTCTGCAGCGCAAACCCGAGCGATAAGGCTTTGGCCCTTGGCCGCTTGGAAAGCTACGGCGAAGGCCTTTACCCCCTCGTTGTCGCTATCGGTGCGCGTGGCTTTCTCTGCCATATTGAGAGAGAAGGTTTTTTTCTCGCCCACGGTCGCGCCTACGTCCTTGAAGGTAAGGCCCTGTTTTTCGCAGAACTCGGCGATGGTGGCAAAGCGCTTTGCCAGCTTATAGCCCGCTTGGATGTGTTTCGGCGCAGTCTTACCGCCTGCCGTTTCACGGGCAGCAGCAGCAGCATCGTGCACGGCTTGGTAGGTATTACCAGCATCTAGCACAGCATGAGCAGCAGTCAGGGCAGCGCCCTTGCGGCCGTCGGCTTCAATGCGGGCAGCAGCAGCAACAACGCAAGACTCAACGAGGAAGGCAGCAGCAACGATAACAGGGGAAACGGCGGAATTGTTCATGGTAATAACCTCTTCAAAGTTAGATGTCTGGTAATCCCTACCAGTAAGGTGCGCTTTGTTATGAGCACAACCACATCATAACACAAGTGTTATCCATAACAAGTGTTATGCGCCCTGGCAAACAAGATAAACGTTATGCGCCCATAAGCGGAATCTATCTATACAGTTTAAGAGAAGAGCAAGGCGGACCAGCGAGGCGGACCAGTGAGGCGGACCAGCGAGGCGGACCAGCGAGGCGGACCAGCAAGGCGGACCAGTGAGGCGGACCAGCTCGCCCTAGCAGGTAGGGTAAGGCATGCCCTGTGACGGCATAGCTTTTCGCCCCGTATGAGAACGCGGCCCGCACCTACTCCCTCAAAAACCGAACCGATAGTTTAAAACTCTGCCATTACAGTTGTAATGCACAAAGAAATTCCAGCCCGGAAACTCCAACAAACTTTGTATTGCTTTTGTTGTGCGTAGCAGATACACTACAGGCTCCATAACCTGAAGGAGACCGAGATGTTCAAAAATATTACGATAAGAGTGCCCCAGCTTAGTCCGAACGACCTAGCGAGTATTACAACCTGTAACAATGGGAAGGCGCCAAACATCTCGACAGTGGTTCGTGAAGTGATTCACGATTACATGCAACGACCCTTGCAGGCCATTCCGAACCTGATCCAGCGGCGCCTGCTGGACCCGAACCCGCTTGACCTCGAGGTCAAGCTCTCAACCATCTATGCAGACGCTGAAGAGACTGAGGCCTTCAAGGAAACTGCTCGCAAGCTTGGATACAAGGTAGAGAACCTGCTCAAGCTCATGATCGAGGATAGAATCCTGCACTAAGGTCATAGAACCCAAGTCATAGTTTAACTCAGGAGTAACTCTGCAGCTTACGTGTCACAAAACATTAACACACAAGCAGACACCCTGTAACACAACTTGTCATCCTCAACCTCAAGCACGTACAATAAAATGGTGAACCCTTTCCGCGACCTACTCTCAAGACCTCCTGCTACTAAGGCAGAGAAGATTCGTGTCAGCAAACTTGGTGCCAAGCTGGGCCTCTACGCTGATGCGTGGGATGCCCTGAGCGCGAACTTCGCGACGAGAGGCGAGCGGCGCAAGGTTCGGGATCACTACGCAGCCCTGCTCGAGGTCGAACCACGAACCCTGAACAACATCGCGAAGCCTGAGTTCAAGCGGCCCGAGCGCATCAAGGCGATTCAGTCGCACTATCTGGACGTGTCGAGCAAGAAGTTGAGCGTGGTCAAGGCAGCAATCAGTGTGATCGCCGGCTCTGAGACGCCGGAAGATGCCGCCCTGCAGGCTGAAACCACGGAACGGACGGTCTATCGCCGGGTCAATACGCTGCTGGCGCTGCACCAGATCGTGATTGGTGACTTGAAGCATATGACGAACCAGCAACGAACCACTTTGGCGCAGCAGTTGGAGCTCACGGTGGGCACTGCACTTGAGAAAAAGCAGCAGAAATTGAAGGAAAAGCTGAGCAATACGAGGGAAATACGCACGAAACGAGCGTAAATTCAACTAAATCACTGACAAAATAAGAAGAGGCTCATGAAAGCCCTAGATTTTGAAGACTTCAACGACGTGCCACGCGCCGTCGCGCCTGGTGAGGAGGTTGAGGAGCCGGTCGAGAGCATCGCCGAGCGCTACCTCCTTGACCCCCTGTCCAAGATCAGCCTGGCGGATCGGATCGACCTCTATGAGGCCGTGAAGGCGTCTTTGCCTGCCCATGCGCTGAGTGATATCGACCTCACGCAGGAGCTTGTGCTCCAATTCACTCGAGTCAAGGAGTTGCAGATTGCAACCCTTGCCTCCAGTCGCGTGCCGGCCAACCAGAAGGCGCAGGTGGCCAACTCGGTGGCGTCTATCCTAGGCCAGCTGACGAAGCTGCAGACGGAACTACATACCGCCGAGCGTTTCAAGGCCATGGAAACGCACCTGATCCGCGCCATGAAGAAGCTTCCGCTGGAAGAAGCCGAGGAGTTCCTTCGTGAATACGAACGCGCCTGATTACGTCAATTCCGAGGCGTTCCGGCGCCACATCTCACGTCTGCGGTCCTCTCTCGCAGCGCACGGCCACGACACGACATGTGAGTTCATCACCGAGCACACCTATATCCGGGGCCGGAAGTTCTCGTTCAAGGACCACGAGTACCAAGAAAAAATCCTGAGAGACAACTCGCAGGAGAAGGTGGTCAAGAAGGCGGCGCAGATGGGCCTGTCGGAAATCTTCGCCCGCCTTGCCTTGGCCAAGTCGGTGCTGGTGAACGGGTTCTCGACGATCTACACCCTGCCCGCGGCGACCGCGGCGCAGAACTTCATGAAGACCCGGATTGACCCGGTGATCGACAGCTCTGAGTATCTGCGTGACGCGGTTTCCGGCGACATCGACAACTCGTCCATGAAGCAGTTCGGCGACTCCTTCCTCTATCTGAAGGGTGCGCAGGTCGATCGTCAGGCCATCTCCGTCCCTGCCGACTTGCTGATCAACGATGAAGTGGACAACTCGTCGCAGGAGGTCATGACGCTGTACGAGTCACGCCTCAACCACTCGTCCTACGCTGAGAAGATCAAGCTCTCCACGCCGTCGATCCCGGACTTCGGCATCGACTTGCTGTTCAAGGAGTCGCGCCAGCACTTCAACTTGTGCAAGTGCAACCATTGCGGGCACTGGTTCTTCCCTCAGTACTACGAGAACGTGGTCATTCCGGACTTCAATCGTGACCTAGACAGGATCACCAAGGGGGATTTCCGCAGTCACAGCTTCCGCTGGCAGGAAGCTTACGTGGCTTGCCCTGAGTGCTGGAAGCCGGTCGATCTGGGGCCGGCGAACCGGGAGTGGGTCGTCAAGAATCCGGGTGACGCCTACGTCGCCGCAGGCTATCAGTGCTCTCCGTTTGACTGCCCGGCCATCATCAAGCCTTCGGCCCTGATCAAGTCCAGCGTCGAATACAAGCGCCCGCAAGACTTCCGGAATCAGCGCCTGGGCGAGTCGATGGAGGACAAGGAGTCGAGCTTTGACCTTGAAGAACTCAACCGAGCCTTGATCAGCGAGTACCCGGGCGGCGGCTTCAGCTACGTCATGGGGCTTGATATGGGCTTGATCTGCTGGTGCACGATCGCCGCGGTGTGCGGCGACGGCACGCTGATCATCGTCAAGACTGAGGGCATCCCGATGCACAAAGTCAAGCAGCGGCGAGCCGAGCTGGCCAAGCAGTATCGGGTCCGCATGACGGTGGTGGATTCGGTGCCCTACGCCGAGACGGTCCTGTCCATGCAGCAGGACGACAACAACCTGTTCGCCGCGGTCTATGTCGAGACCAAGGGCATCGAGCTGTTCAGGGTCAAGGATCAGGAAGAAGACGACGAGAAGGCTCAGGAGCAGATCAAGCAGGTCAATGTGGTGCGGAACCGGGGCTTCGACCAAGTCATGCTCGAACTGCGCAGCGGGCGCATCCTGAAGGTCATGGACGAGAACGACGATCTCTGGAAGGAACACCTGCGAGACCAGAAGCGGGTCAAGGAATTCCGGAACGAGGAGCTCATCATGGTCTGGAAGAAATCCAAGGGTGACGATCACCTTCATCACTCCCTGCTCTACACCCTTGTCGCCTCGCGTATGCTGGGTGTATCAGCGGGCGTCCTTGAGGGCGTACCTATCATCTTGGGCAAGTTCGGAGTTTGACACCTTGAACTTAGAAGAGCGACAACGTAGAATCCAAGTATGAAAGCTCGAATTCTCCTTGGCGCCATCCTCCTTTATTTCGTCTGCCTCTACTGGCTGGTGGAGAACCGCGTGCGTGGCTGGCTCGGCCTGAAGATCGAGCACAACTGCTTCACGGATGCCTGGGCCAATTTTGACTACGATGCCGGCGACGGCTTCATGCCGCACAAGTCGCTGTCGGGCTGGTTTCCCCACGTCGTTATCGTGAAGGGTGCACGGGCAGAGAACCGCATGCAGCTCAGCCTGACGGAGTATGTGCCGGTCAAGCGCCGACCCGATATGAAACTACCTCCCCGCAAGTTCAAGGGGATCAAGAAGACGCAGCGGTTCGTTGCGCTCTAAATCAACAAGATCATCAAGGAGATGACAATGGGCATGGCGAACGGCACACCTGATTTTTTGGTCGATATCGACGGCATCGGTTTTGGTTTCAGGGATCGCGGCGGCAAGGCACGTGCGGTGCCCTTCTGGTCTGATGACGGCACGCAGCTGATTGGTCCGGACAATCTCCCAGTATCCCTCGGAGGTAGCGGTGGTGGTTTCAACCAGGCTCAGGTTGAAGCCCTTGCTGACGCCCAAATCAATGCGCAGAAGGGTCAGCCCAACGGCATCCTCGCTCTTGATGCAGATGGAGTTGCACACGCCAGTATCGTCCCGAGGCAAGCTGCCCTTGCCACCCTGACCACTCTTATCAACGGTGGAGGGGAAATTGCTGTTGCTACAGACGTTGATGCTCTCGTTGTGCTGAATGACGCTGGCGCAAAGGTGTTTGGATTGGTACCAGTGGATTTTTATAACGCAAGTAACAATTCGGCACAGCTTGTTACACTTAAAAACCGTGATGGGGTATCCCTTAGCCTTGCTAGTACAGCTTCGATGTCACTTATGAGTGCTTCGTCTCTCCTAATGCAAGTTAAAGCCTCAAGCGTTTCTGGGGCTAGTCTCCCTCCAATTACGCTTCAAGGTGGTCACAGCACGCACGCAACAGCAGGAACTGGTGGCTCTGTCTATGTACAGCTAGGCAAGGGTGCTACTGCTACAGGTGAGTTTGCTGTACTGACTGCAAATGATTTTATGCCACTTAATATCACTGAAGTGGCAGGTGAAGCTGTGATCGGGTTCTTCGAGGCTGCACCTGTTGCACAGCCCACCGTGTCAGGCTCTCGTGGTGGAAACGCGGCTCTGGCGAGCCTGCTCACGGCACTAGCCAGCTTGGGGTTGATCGTCAACAGCACTACTGCATAAATATGCCTTCAGTTGTCTTTGATGGCGGAGGTGGCAGTATTCGCGCCTTCGTCGGCGCTGAAAACCCAACAGTTGCAATAGCTCCAACACAGGAGGTAGTTGCAACCTTTTCTGAACCAGTTCAAACGCAAGACATAGTTCTCAATAAGGTAACTGATGAAGCTGTGAGAACTAACGCGCAGGTGACTGTTACAGAAAGCTCGATACGCCCTGGATATACCTTCTCCAACCAAACACCTGCTGTTTGTACGATTGACGGCAGTGGGCTAGTTACGTGCGTTGGGCCGGGTGGATTGGCGAAAATCAGAGTGCGCACACTCTGTGCTGAATATGAAGTGTCGCAATATCTGAGCTATGCCCCTGTTGTTCATGAGCAGGTCAGTTCGTATGCTGCAGGCTCACTGGCCTGGCACATAGACAACGCAATCAGGGGCATGATTGAAGGTAAGACAGGTGACGCCAGTACGCGCAACCTGTTTCTCACTGCAAGTGGCGGCACATCTGCCCCGAACTACATCAGGAATCCGAACCTGTTCTCGGGCGCACTTGATCTGTCCGCAATCACGGTTGCAACAGCGGGCCTGCCTGCTGTTCTCATCTCACCTAGACACCTGATGGTGGGTCACGCTACTTTACCAAACAACAGCCAAGTGGTTTTCAAGGATAGCGCTGGAGATTACCAGACGAGAACTGTTCAAAGCAGTATTGCTGTGCGTATTGGCGGAGACAACAGTGTGGCCCTGCTGAACGAGGCAGTCACCTCGATAGAGCCGATCTCGTTTCTACCTGCAACATGGGCAAATTACATCCCGTCTTTCAGGGCAGAGGCCTATGTAGATAGTCAGCTATACCCAATCCCAGTACTTAATATCGGGCGAACCGCGGCAACGCGCCTCCGAGTAATACCTTCACGTGTCAGTGGAAACAACTGGTGGACGGGCACAATGGCTATCACACCCTCCGCATTCGCTGATTGGGGAACCAATCACTCCAATCCAGCCCTCGCCGGGGTTATTGGGGGAGATAGTAATGGGCCTGTGTTTGTGCCGATAAACGGAAAACCTGTTCTGCTGCACTGCATGAACTTCGGCGGTTTAGGTGGAAGTGGCGACTTCTACCCGGCCATGCTTGACCAGATTGATGCAGCGATGACCAGTCTGGGTGGCGGGTATGTTTCCACAAAGGCTGACATCACAATGTTCCCAAGTTACTAGCTTGCCCTTGGCACGGTTTTCGCTTATCCTCGGTCAAAATAACAAGAGAGGTAAAAACCTCCATGGGCATTCGCGAATTTTTCACGAACCTGAGTGCGGCAGCCGGCCTAGCGCCGGTCGCTGAACCAAAGGTAAAACGAGGGCCGTTGGCCCTTCCGTCTTTTCTCAAGACAGCTAGGCCGTCAACGTCTTCCTCTCTGCCAAGGGAAGACCGAAACATCGCCTCCAAAGACTTGACCACCCTAAGAACGGGGGCGAGTACGAACGCGGTCATGCGCGAGTTCATCGCCACGTCTCCGGACCTGAGCGCAGCTGTCTTCGCTTACACCCGCTCGGCGATCACCTCCAAATTCACGGCCTACGCCAAAAACCCGGACGGCACCTTCAACCCTGAAGCGACCAGCCTTCTGCAGCAGCTGATCACCCGCTTCAACGTCCTGCCGAACTACGACAACGGCTACGCGTCGATGGGCTCCATGACCGGCATCAGCGAGTCGCTGGTCAAGGAGTGCATGAGCTACGGTGCCATGGCCTGTGAGCTTGTGCTTGACAAGGCTCGGCTGCCTGCCTACATCCAGCCGCTGTCGGTTACGCACATCAAGTTCTACCCGGACAGCAAGGGCATCCTGCGGCCCAAGCAGGAGCTTTCAGGCAACAAGGTTGATCTCGACAACCCCTGCTTTTTCTATATGGCGCTCGACCAGGACCTGCTTCAGCCTTACGCATCGTCGCCGATGGAGCCGGCCCTGCAGCCGAGCCTGTTTGCCGCCGAGTTCCTCAACGACATCCGGCGCGTCGTGCAGACGGCCATCCACCCTCGCCTGCACGTCACTATCGACGAGGCCAAGCTGTCGCGCAGCATCCCTGCCGAAGCTCAGCATGACCCAGTCAAGAAGGCCGAGTGGGTAGCTGGCGTCGTCGCCCAGATCAAGGACTCAGTAACCAACCTTGCACCTGACGAGGCTCTGGTCACCCTTGATTCTCTCGGCATCAACCTGCTGAACAACGGCAACATCAGCCTGGCGGACGAGTACAAGATCATCCGCGACATCTCGGACGCCAAGCTCGCGACCGGAGCCAAGACCCTGCCAGCCATCCTTGGCCACGGCACGATGTCGAGCAACATCGCTTCGACCGAGACGATGCTGTTCATGCGCAATGCACAGGGCGTCCAGACCAAGGTCAATGAGCTCTACTCCCGTCTCTTCACCTTGGCGCTGCGCCTTTACGGCATGGACGTCTATGTCGAGTTCGCCTACGCACCGATCGACCTGCGTCCTGAAGCGGAGATGGAGACGTTCAAGTCACTCAAGCAGTCCCGTGTGCTGGAACTGTTGAGCATCGGCATGCTGACAGACGACGAGGCCTGCCTTGACCTGACCGGCCACCTGCCTCCGCAGGGCTACAAGCCGCTGGCCGGCACGATGTTCAAGAGCAAGTCAGGGGCTACCGACAGCAACCCGAACGGCGACTCGAACAGCGGCTCGACGCTCAACCAGAACCTCAACTCCGACGCGCCCAAGGGCGTGAAGGGCCAAAACAAGAAGGCTGACCCCATGAAAGCAAACCTTGTCGCAATCGCTGGTGGCAACTGATGGCTTATAGCACTGAGGAGATTGTCGCAGCCTATATGGCCAACGGGCAGAGTCAGCGAGCCACGTCACGGGTTCTGAACATGGCCGTCTCGACTGTTCAGTATCACCTGGACAAAGCTGGACTTCGCGGCGCCGTGGCTCAGCTGGCTGCCGAGGTGAAGCCCGAGGCGCTGACGCAGGAACTCATCCTTGCTGACAAGGTCAAGCAGCTGGAAGCCCAGCTCGCCCTGTTCAAGCGAGAGACACTGGACGACCACTATGTCAAAACCAAAATCCTTGGCATCAAGGAAGAGTTCGACCAACTGGCTCCACCGATCTGGCTGACTACGCCATCCAGCAGCGGGCACAGCCTTTCGGTACCAACTCTGCTGCTGTCTGACCTGCATTGGGGCGAAGTCGTGGATGCCAAGCAAGTCTCTGGGATCAACGAATACAACATCGGGATAGCTAACCGGCGCCTGGATACGGTCATCGAAAAGGCTGTCATGCTGCTCCGTGAGCACATCGCTGGTGTGGATTACCCGGGTTTTGTCCTCTGTCTTGGTGGCGACCTCCTTGCCGGCGATATCCACGATGAGCTCAAGGAGACCAACGATGGTCCGACCTTCCCAGCGCTGCTCAACTTATTGTCGGCCCTGATCTCGAAGATTGAGTTCCTTGCTGATGAGTTTGACTACGTGTATGTCCCATGCGTGGCCGGCAACCATGGTCGCACGACGCGCAAGCCCCGCGCCAAGCACCGCAACGAGACGAACCTAGACTGGTTGCTGTACCAGTTCCTTGCCCTGCACTTCCAAGGCGATTCCCGCGTTGTCATCGACGCGCCGACTAGCCCTGAGCTGACCTACAAGGTATTCAATCATACCTACCACCTGTGCCACGGTGACCAGCTTGGCAAGGGTGGCGACGGCATCATTGGTTCTTTTGGCCCGATCATCCGTGGTGATCACAAGCGGCGCTCGCTGCAGTCCCAGCTGAACAAGCCGTACAACACGATGATCCACGGCCACTACCACACGTATGCCGCGACCCAGCGCTTCATCTCGAACGGTTCGCTGGTTGGCTACGACGAATACGCCATGGCCTGTGGCTTCGGCTACGAGATACCCCAGCAGGCATTCTGGCTGACGCATGCCGAGCATGGCATCACCTTCTCGATGCCGGTTCATGCGGAAGAGCCAAAGAAGGTTGCGCCGGCCAAGTGGGTTTCCTTCGAGGAGCGCACGTGATCAGGCAGCGCATCCTTGTCGGAGCACTCTCCCTATCGGCTGCCGGCTTCGCTGGCATTGCCCTGCAGGAGGGTTACACCGAGCAGGCGATTGTGCCTGTGCCTGGCGATCCGCATACCTTTGGGATAGGTTCCACCACCGGCCCAGACGGCAAGCCTGTCAAAGCAGGTGACAAGATCAAGCCGACGCAGGCAATCCGCCTTGCTGTGCGTGACATTGAGGACAAAGAAGTGCGCCTGCGGGCCTGCTTCGGCGATGTTGCCCTCTACCAGCATGAGTACGATGCGTTTGTCGACCTTTCCTATAATGTCGGCGTTGGCGCCGTGTGCAACTCCTCGATCCCGAAGAAGTTGAAGGCGGAACAGCACGAACTGGCCTGCAACACGATCCTCGACTTCAAGTCTGTCCAGCACCGGAACTGCTGCCTGCCGGCGAACCGTAGGTTCTGCGGCGGCGTGTGTGACCGGCGCAAGGAGATGGCGGCACTGTGCCTGACCGGAGTGCGCAAATGAAGGCTTTCGATCTCGCTGCCGGCATCACCATCGTGCTCATCCTCAGCTTGCAGGCAGCCTCCTTCTGGGCGCTTTCTACCCACGAGCTCAGCTTCAAGGACTATGCCGCACTCTGGGCACCTGCCCTCACCCTCGCTCTCGGTTACTGGTTTCGTGGTACGCAGGCGGTGACGCAATGAACCCCTACCTGATCCTTGCCCTCATCGTTGCATGGGGCCTGTCCCTTGTTGGCGTTGGCAACTGGCAGTACGACGCTGGCGTGACGAGCGAGCGCTTGGTCTGGCAGAGCCAGCAAAGCACGCAGTTGCGTACCGCACTCGCCGACGTTAGCCGGTTGCAGAAGCAGGCCCGTGACGATGAAGCCACGCACGCCAAAGCTCTAGCCGACAACTCTGCCCACTACCAGGAGCAACTACTCAATGAAAAAGCTACCAATGCTCGCCGCGTTGCTGACATTCGCAATGGCACTCTCAAGCTGCGCCAGCCAACCGGCCTTAACGCCAACGCTGCAAGTGGAGTCAAGGCGCCTGGCACCAGCCCCAGCGGATGTGATGGTCAAGCGGGAGCCGAATTTTCGATCGAGACTGCTGAGTACCTTTACAACCTCGCAGGAGAAGCAGACGAGGTTGTCATCCAGCTCGGAGCCTGCCAGCAAGTAGTTATCGAAGACAGAAAAACAGTGAATACGGAGAACGAAAGTGATTGAAGTAGGTGAAAAGGTATCGAGCGTAATTACTTACACCTCAAGCGGCAGTGTTCTGCTGTTTGGTTGGTTGATTAGTGACCTCAGTATGGCTATTGCGGCAGCCGTTGCAATCCTTGGCTACCTCACTGGACTGTTCTTTCAGATGAAGCACCTGAAGATTAAAGAGCGTGAGCTTGAAGCTCGCCTAGCCGGCAACACCGAGGAGGAAGTAACGTGAAAACCACACAAGGTAAAGTCTGGGCGGGCACCGAGTCCAGCCTGCAATGCGCTCTTGACGCCGAGCAGTCCGTCACTGACAAGGTCATGGCTGGCGACTATGCCAAGGACAACACTGAGGACGAACTACCCTACCTGCTAACCAAGCAGGACTCTGTGGGCATCGTCAGCATCAAGGGGTCCCTTGTCAATCGCGACAGCGAGTGGAACAAGTACTTCGGGATCACCAGCTACAACGCGATCCGCGAGGCGATGATTGCCGCAGCCAACGATCCAGAAGTTAGCTCGATCGTGCTTGATATTGATTCTGGTGGCGGCGCCGTGAATGGTGTCAGCGACACAGCAACTCTGATCCGCATGATCAATGACAAGGTCAAGCCTGTTGTCGCCTTTACCGATGGCACGATGGCCTCAGCTGCTTACTGGCTGGGCTGCTCTGCTGGCCAGGTCTTCGCCGGCCGCACTGCACTTGTTGGCTCCATCGGCGTGATCGCTACCCATATGGAGTACAGCAAGCAGCTGAAGGAATCTGGCGTCGGCGTTACGGTCGTCCGCTCTGGCAAGTACAAAGCGCTGCTGAACAGCGTCGAGCCGGCCAGCAAGGAGGCAATCGCTGGGCTTCAGAGCCTCCTTGACGTTACCTACAACGTCTTCGCAGGCCACGTTGCTGACATGCGTAACAAGACGATGCAGGTCGTTGAAGACACCATGGCACAGGGGCGTGAGTTCGTAGGCGAGGCTGCTGTAGGCGCTTCTCTGGTCGATGGCATCACCACCTTCGACAAGCTGCTGTCAGGACTAGAAGCAGAATCTATTGACACACCAGCAAATTTTATCGACAATTTCAAAAACTCTCATCAAGGAGGCCTCATGAAGAAGGCACTGACTGAGCAGCAAATCGCTGCCATCGCTGTAGGCGGACAACAAGCCGCTGTTTCCACACCCGTTGTCGAAGGCTCTACGGATACTGTCATTGCCAACCCTGAAGCTGCAGTTGCTTCGGTTGAAGGACAGGCTGCAGTGGTTGCTCCGGTTGAAGGTCAAGAGGCTGCTCCGGTCGAAGCACAGGCTGCCGTTGCTGCACCCGTGGCAGCTGACGCGGGCGTCGTCGCTTACCTACAGGCCGAAATCAAAGAGAAGGACAGCGCCATTCTGGCTGCCAACGTGAAGCTGGCGCAGATCGAGGGGGAGCACGAAACCTTCAAGGCTTCCATCAATGCTTTGATGGAGATCGCTGGTTCTGCCATCGGCAACCTACAGGTCGCACTTGGTGGCACGGCCACCGATATCTCGGCCATGGCCCCGCTCCAAGTTATCGCTGAGCACAAGCGACTGGCCGGCGAGTTCAAGAACAAGTTCAAGGCTGGAGGTGTTGCTGCAGTTGATGCAGCCATCGAAACCCCGGTAACCGTCACGATCGACCCGCTTCACAAGGCTCGCCTTGCTGCGGTGCGTTCTGCATCCAAAGCCAAATAAGGAGAAAACCAAATGGCTAAGTTTCAAATGAAGGAACGCATCCTTACCAACGCCAAGTCGGCTCGGCTGGCTGAAGGTACGGACGCAGCGAATGCGACCCGCGCTACGCAGGTCACGAACAACCACGGCCAAGAAGAAGTCGGCAAGTTCGTCAAGACGAACGGGGAATCCCGCTTCTCCTTGGCGGCTGCCGGTGACCAGATCGAAGGTTTCATCACCTCCCTGGAAGCTGCTCAGGTCGATGGCTACACCTTCGGCTCTGTTGCCGGCTCGGTTGGCGACTACAAAGAAGTCATGTTCGACGGCCTGCAAGCAACCCCGGGCACCGGCACTCTCGTTGTCGGCGACCGCGTTGTTGTCGGTTCCGTTTCCGCCAAGGGCACCGCGTTGCCTGGCGCTGTCAAGGTGTGCAAGGCCACGACCCAGACCGGCATGGATTATGTCTGGCGCGTCGTTTCCCTTGGTTCCGCTGGTACGGGTGCTGTCGGCACTGTCGGCACCATCGAACGCGTTTCCTAATCAGCAGCCCACAAGGAGAAATATAAATGGCCGCTTTTATCGACGACGCAGGGCAGACTCAACAAGTCACCCTTGACGTCTCCATGTACCGGGTTGCTGCTGACAACAACCTGTCTTTCGAGCAGTACGTCAATCGCCAGTTCCCGGCTTCCGCCAACGGTAACACGTTTGACCAGCTGCTCGCCTCCGAAGGCATCTTCGTTCGCGGTGACCGCTCCATCGGCCTGCGTTCCGCCTCCATGGACGAAGTCCTGAATGGTCGCCCGCGGATGGAAGCCGGCGTCATCGTCAAGGACGCCGTTCCGACCTCGCGTATCCTCTTCCCGGCGGCGATCCTTGCCGCCGTCGAAGACAAACTGGTGGCCGATCTTGAAATGAACCCGAACGCGTTCGACCGCCTGGTTGCTCTCGACGAGACGATCAGCAACGACCGCTGGGAACGCCCGATCCTGAACTTCAGCAAGCCGGAAGCTGCCCGCTCGCAAGCGATCAGCCAACTGTCCTTGCCGACCTCGATGCTCACCATCACCGCTTCGCAGATCAGCCGGGCCATCCCGACTCGCTCGATCGGTATGGAAGTTTCCGACCAGGCGCTGCGTGGCACCTCCCTCGACCTTGTCACCCTCGCCCTTGCTCGCCAGCGTGCGACCGAGCGTAACGAGCGTGCCAACGAATACATCCTGTCCCTGCTCAACGGTGACAACGATATCGGCATGGGCGCCCTTTCCGCGATCGCCAACAAGGTCAAGAAGGCCAACACCTTCGACACCTCGATCGCTACTGCCGGCGTGCTGACCCAGAAGGCCTGGATGGCTTTCCTGATCAACAACGCTACCCGTCGCACGATCACCCACGTGATCACCGACTTGGCAGGTGCTCTGGCCATCGAGCAGCGTACCGGCAAGCCGATCATCACGAACGACAACGCCAACTCTCCGCGTGTGAACACGGAAATGGTTGTCATGAACCCGCTGTGGCCGCAGAACGTTCAAATCTTCATCACGACCGATCCGCTGTGGCCGGCGAACACCATCGTTGGCCTCGATGCCCGCTACGGCATCCACCGCGTCAATTCGGTCTGGGCTGCCTACGAGGCTGTCGAGCAGTTCGTGCTGAAGCGTTCCACCGCTATGCGCTTCGACTCCGGTGAAGTGGTCGAGCGCCTGTTCGACGACGCCTTCGACGTCCTCGAACTGAAGCTGTAAGCCTTGGGCTGAACTGGCTGCATAACAGGCCCTTCCACAAGAAGGGCCTGTTTTTCTGGAGAACACCATGGCTGTAAAAACGAAAACCCCAAACGCTGCACCAGAGCCTGTACCTGAAGCCAAGGTCATCGAGGTCACTGTGGGCTACGGCTGTTCGCTGATCGACCCGCTGACCAAGGAGACGTACTCGACGTTTCCAAAGCCCCTCGTCGCGTCGGCATGGACTGACACGCAACTTGCCCTTGGCAACCTGATCGAGGCGAAATAATGATCACCACCTACACGACGTATGCAGACGTTCGTGCGGTCATTGGCGTCTCTGAGGATGAGGTCGAGGATGCAACCCTTGCCCTGAGTCTTTACGACGACAAGCTGGCTCTGGAGATGCTGGAGATCAGCCCGAACCTGCCTGCGCTCTATACGCTGACACTGGCTATTGCCGAGGGCAGCCGAACACTGGCGCAGAAGAAACTGGTGCTGCTTACCCGTCTGTTCGCCACGTACCAGGTGGCTCGCCACCTTGGCATAGGCTTGCCAATGGCAGGCCCGAAGTCGATCTCGGACGGCAAGGCCAGCATGTCACGCTTCGCGGGCGAGCCCTACAAGCAAACCCTTGCTGCCCTTGAGGAGAACTTCCAGCGAGCCAAGCAGCAGCTGTCGGAAACCCTTGCTGAGCTTGGTGAAAGCACCAACGGGCAGGTTGCCCTTCCATTCCTGACTGGAGCAGCACCTTCAGTCGATCGAGTGACCAACGCATAATGCGCCTCGCCAAAGCTGCCTCCTACTTCGACCGTACCATCTGTCAAGATGCTTACGGTTCCGCTACCTTCAAGGCGCAGTTCGGGCTGTATGACGACGCGACCCGGGACGGCCTCGGCACCGTGCGCCGTATCCTCTCCACAGCTCCTGAGTTGGTCATGCCGGCTCGACACGCCATTGTTGTGGAAGGGGTTACGTGGCTGATTGGCGACAAGCATCAGGACTTTTTCGGCGCTCTGGCAATTCGGCACAAGTACGTGCTTCACAAAGCTGAGGGCCTCGCTAACCTGCGTTCATTTGCTGAGTGTATAGCTGGTACGGGAGGTTCCCAAGCCTACGCGGCGCCTGTCTGGATCAAAACGAACAAGCAGGTTGAAATCTCTTCCGACCTGTTCAACACCTTCGAAGTCATCCTCGGGCAAGGTGAAGCTGTTGGCGTGCCAAGCGTCATCGAGCTGAATAGCAAGTTCTTCCTGGTGCATTCGACTTACCCGACTGAAGCCGGCTTTCTGGCTGCTTCATCCGTGGAGTTGCCCAGCCCCCGCAGCACCATCACGTCCATCTCTCGGACCTATGTGCCGAACACGGACACGTGGACTGAGGCTCCAGTCTCCGTCACCGGCCTGCACATGCGTTGGCAGGAGCACTTCAAGTACTTCGCCCAGTACAGCACGGACTACGAAGCCGGTGACATGCAGGTGCTGGTCACCAAGACGGACGTCGCCTCTGTCAAAGCAGGTGATCGCTTTGTAGTTGGAGGCCAGACCTACTCAGTAGTCGTTGCATATGACGAAACCCCGATCTGGTCCTGTCACGTGAGGCCAGTGTGATCTATGCCAGCAACGTTGATCAGGTAGCAAAGGACCTAGAGGCCTTTCTCCTTGCAGCGGAGCGGAAGGCCACACTGAAGCTCAAGGTTATTGGCGGTCATGCCCTGCGCTGGCTGGCTACCAACTCACCACAGTACTCTGGTGACTTTGCAGCGAACTGGAAAGTTGCCATCAACGGTATCGACCTGACGTTCAATGACCACGCTGTGAGCGCTGCCGGCACAGCGAAAGCTCGCAGCGTAGGGCAGATTGTTGAAGGTCACGACGCAGCCATGTTCCAGCAGGGTTCGGCCCCTGCTGTTTCCTTCTCGTTTTCCCACGGAGGCCCAGTCATCAACCGGGCTAGGGTGGGCGACACGATCACTATCTCCAACAGCGCAGTGCATGACGAACCCTACGCCTGGAAGATCGAGAAAAACCAGATTAAGTTTCGTGACGAGAACCCTGATGGGGGTCGTGTCATTGAACGCTTCATCACATCATTCAGGAACCTCCCAACATGAACTATGAAACAGCCCGTACAGCACTTGCCGGCCTGATGGAAGCCGCGCTCACGGCCTACCCTACCCTTGCTGTGTCATGGGACAACACGCCGATCGACCTATCCAAGGCTGGCGACCTTGCTCTCCAGATTGAGTACATGTGGGATGACGCAGGTCAGATCGACCTCGGGCTTGCTCCCAACCACAGGACTACCGGCTCCCTCTTCCTGACCATCTTTGCCAAGGCAGGAACCGGCACAGTGAAGGCACTGCAGCTCATGGACACGCTGACGCTTCAGCTGAAGTGCAAGTCCGTCAGCGGGTTGGTTACCACTGTACCGAAGCCTGGCAAGAAGCCAGAGCGCTCCGGATGGAAGACACAGGAACTGCACGTCCCGTTTTACTTCGATTCAACCTCTTGACCTAGGCACGTTTCTTGCTTAGACTCCAAAAAAAAAAAACAAGATCATCACAAAGGTGACACTCTATGGCTCTCGCATCGACCTCGCTGGTACAGCTCCGCTACATCTCTGAAGCTGTTGCTGGTACTACCCCAAATTCAGGCAACGGCACCAATCTGCGAATGACCGGCGAATCGCTGGACTTCGCGGTTCAAACCGAAACCTCCAAGGAAATCCGTTCCGATCGCCAGACCACCGACCTCGTGCAGGTTGGCGCTTCCTGTTCGGGCGGCTTCAACTTCGAGATGTCGTTCAAGGAATATGACTCGCTGCTCGAAGCTGTGCTTCAGGGTGCGTGGGCTGACTACGGTACTGCCGGCAAAGGCACCGCACTTGCACTTGGTATCGACTCCACTGCCGGCACGCTGACCGCTTCCGTGGCTCCGACTGGCAACGATGCTTTTGCAAACCTTGCTGTTGGCCAGTGGTTCCGCCTGAAGGCGCCTGGTGATGCAGCCGACAAGGCCTTCCTGAAGGTTCTGTCTAAGACGGCTACTGCTATTACCGTCGATACGGCCACCCCGATCCCGGGTACTGGCAACCGTGCTGGTGTCGCTGGCTGTGTTATCTCGGCCTCGCGTGTTTCGAACGGCGCTGCCCAGAAGTACTTCACGCTGGAGAAGAACTTCTCTGACGTGAATCGCTTCCTTGCCTACCGCGGCATGTCTCCGAACAAGATGAGCCTTAGCTTCGAGTCTGGCGCCATCGTTACCGGCAACTTCGACTTCATTGGCATGAACGCCAGTGCGATGGTTGCTGCTACCACCCTGCCCGGCTCGCCTACTGCTTCGCAGACCTTCGACGTCATGAACGCCATTACCGGCGTCGGCCAGCTGCTCGAAGGCGGCGTCGCAATGACCTCGACCTTCATCAAGTCACTGAAGCTGGACTTCGACAACGCCCTGCGCGGCCAGACCGCCATCGGTACCTACGGCTTCGTCGGCGTTGCTGGTGGCACCATCAACGTCAGCGGCTCCATGACCGTCTATCTGAAGGACGGCACGGCTTACGACAAGTTCATCAACGGTACCGCCTCCTCGATCTCTTGGACGCTCAAGGACGGCGCCGGCAACGGTTACGTGCTGACCCTGCCGAAGCTGAAGTACTCCTCGGCCAAGGTTGTAGCTGGTGGCCTGAACCAGGATGCGGTGCTGGAAATGCCCTTCACCGCCATCCTTGATCCGGTAACCGCACGGACGATGATCATCGACCGCCTAGCGGCCTAAGCAAACGGGGCACCTGCCCCGTTTCTCAAAGCACCTTGGTAACAGGGTCCTTTGAGAAACACCGCTCTCAGGGCGTGGATTGAAACGAGAAACACTGAGAAGTAACTTTTGAAGAGCACCCAACCTACAAGGAGAACAACAAATGTTGGATATTTTCGCTTCTTTTGCTACCGACGAACTCGCTGAAGTGAATGGTACCTGGCTGCCGTTCAATGGCGCCAAGCTGCTGATCGCCCGCGCCGGCAACCGCAAGTACGTCAAGACCCTGACTAAGAAAGTCGAAACCTTCCAGAAGGAACTCGACGCTCAGGACGAAGCCGCTGACAAGCGCTCCGACGAGATCATGGCTGAAGTCTTCGCTGAATCCATCCTGCTGGGCTGGGAAAACGTCGGCTTCAAGGGCGCTCCGATGGACTACTCCAAGGACAACGCCAAGACTCTGTTGCTGGTCAAGGACTTCCGCCGCGCCGTGGCCGCGCTCTCCGATGACATGAACAACTACCGTGTCAAGGTCGAGGCCGAGCAGGTAAAAAACTAAGGGAGGCACTCAGCTGGCAGCTTCAGTGGGGTCCGCAGGTCAAGTTCCTGCAGGACATGGCGAGGGAAACAGGGATCATTCCAAATGCCCTCGCCATCCGCCCAAGCGTCCGACCTGAGTGCAACCAATACCTCGAAGCGTTCTTCACCTTGAGCGCTTCGAGAAGCAGCAACGGTTACGGACTAAACCCCGTGACGATTGGGGAGATCAAGGACTACGCGCTGATGCTGGACCTTGATCGAGAGGAGGCTCTGAAGCTCCTCAGAGTGGTGCAGGCAATGGACTCCAGCTTCTTGGAGTACATCGCGGAAAAGAACAAGACCTCCTAAGAGGCTGAGCATGTCAGACGCAGTCAGTACCATTGCCCTAAGAGTGGATTCCTCGCAGGCCCGCACGGGCCTGCAGGAGCTCACCGCGTCGATTAACCTGTTCAAGACCAGCCTGTCCAACCTTGGCACGCTGACGGATGGCTACGCCAAGATCAAGCAGGAAGTCCAGGCACTCAAAACCACCTTGGCTGAGTATCAGTCTGGGGTAAGGTCCAGTGGCGCTGCTGAAGAGCAGGCTATCAGTAAGTCGAAGACTGCGTGGGCCAGCTACCGCACGACCGTCGAAGGCGTTGGCCACTCCTACAAAGTCATCTCGAACCTGACCCGCGAGCAGATCAGCGCATCGGTATCGGCTGCTGAAGCTGTCAAGAAAGAGGCAGCTGAGCGCAAGGCCGGCATCCTGCAGGTCACTGCTTCGCTGCAAGACCAGGCCCGCGCCCAGCGCATCGCCAACGAGGCGGCTGCTCAGGTTCCGCAACTGAAAGCCAACCGCAACACACTGACAACCTCCCTTGCTGCACAGGGCGTTGGCACTTTCCCTGCCCGCGAAGCCGGCCTTGCTGACTTCTACAAGCGGCAGGGGCTTGCCGCAGACGCCACGGCCTCTGCCAGCAAGATCAGCCGCGGCTCCTCGACCAATGAGGTGATGAATTCCGTAGCTCAGCTGACAGCTGGGCCGTCAGCTGAACTGAGCAAGCTGAACGAGCATTACCGCCAGCTTGAAGCGAACGTGAGCAAGGTAGGTAAGGCGCATGTGGCTGCCAAGCAGGTGGTCAATGACCACTCCGCTGCCGTCGCTCACCATCGGGACCAGCAGGCGATGCTGCACTCCACCTTGCGAGGCGTAGCTGGTGGCATGGATAACCTGTGGCTGACCTACGGGCGCTACGTGGGTCACATGATCGGCGCCTACGCTGCGGTGACTGCTGCCCGCAAGTCGATGAAGGAAGGCGTCGAGTTCGACTACCAGAGCCGCTACATTGCGGCCATTGGCGATGACAAATCCCCTGACGCTTACAAGCAGGTTCAAGCAGGCCTCGAAGGCGTGAAGGACGCGCCGGCAAGTGTCAACGAGCTTGCAGCAGCCCTGCGGACCCTGCAACAGACAGGAGTTGAAGCCTCGCAGGGGTTAGGTCTATTGCCCACCATCATCGCAGCTTCGACGATGGGCGAGACCACGATGAAGACGGCAACCGAAGACCTTGTTGGCGTACTGGAAGTGTTCAACCTGCATAGTGAAGACCCGAACCGCCTTGCTGCTAACTTCAGAGGTGCAGGTGACGTGCTGGCTTATGTGGCCCAGGAGACTAAGGCCAACTTGCACGACGTAGCGACATCCATGCAGGGCGTAACTGGCGTGGCCGAGCAGTACGGTGTGAAGATGGAAACGGCTGCAGCGGCAATCGCGATGCTGGGTAAGCAAGGCATCGTTGGCAGTAAGGCAGGTACTTACACTCGCTCGATGATGGAGTCTCTCTACGTGCCCACTTCTGCCAAGGCGGAGAAGGTTACGAAGGAGATCGACTTCTCTATGTTTGACAAGGCAGGCAACGTCAAGGACAACTTACAAGGCATCCTTGAACTGGTGAATAAGCTCAAGGAGTACGACCCTAAGAGCCAAGCAACCATGATCGACTCCATGTTCAACGCATGGGGTGCCAAAGCGTTCCGAGGCATCTTCAACGACGTTCAGGGTTTCATCGACAAGCAAAAAGAAGCAGGGGAACAGGCTGGTCTGCTGGCAAAGCAGAACGAGGCGATGACGAAATCCACCAGTTACCAGTTGCAGCAACTGGGAGCGGACTGGGACAACCTCTTCACCAAGGCCGGCAGCGGCAACGAACTCCTTGCTGAGCCGATCAAGGCGCTGCGTGACGCTCTGAAAGACCCTGCCACCGTCGAGAGTCTGAAGTCGATTGTGACTGAGCTCGTGAAGCTCGGCGCCTTCGCCGCACAGAACGTCGATGGCATCCTAATGATCGTCAAGGCCATCGCCGCTTTGGCAGTAGGCCAGGCGGCGGCGGGCGCCGTCACGCTCCTTGGTACAGCTCTGACAGCGGCTGCCGGCCCCTTCGCCGCCATGACTGCGGCGGGTATGGCAGCTACTGGCGCCATGGGTCCGCTACTCACCGGCACAGCTGGCCTGCGTATCGCAATGGCAGGACTTCCTGCAGTACTGGCAGGCGTAACCCTGCCCCTGACGCTTATCGTTGGCGCGGCGGCGGCTGCCGGCGCAGCCTTCTACTTGTTCCGTGATCGCACCTACGAAGCGGTTGATGGAATCAAGACCAAGGTTGAGGGGCTTGCTGAGAGCGTACAGAAGAGTCTTGCTGATGTGATGCGTGACTTAGCCACTATGTCGACTGCCTCTGTCAAGTCGGCTGTGACTAATGCAGGTTCAAGTCTGGCTACTATCAATGATCAGCTTTCGACGCAAAAAGGGCTCATCAAGAGGAAATACGGACTAGGTGACGATGAGGCTATTCGGGCTGCTTACGTTTCCTCTATGGACGACGGGCACGGTGGAGTCTACGCAGAGGGAGAGAAGACACAGGCCCTAGGCGCCTACCTTGATACAGTCAAGAAGCGTGATGCTGCCTCTTCCAGCTACTACAAAGCCAATGAGGCACTTGCTGGCAAGCAGGAGGGCGACTCAGCTGCAGCTCAAGCGGCCAAAGAAAAGGCCAAGGCTGACGAGAAGAAGCTGAGCTACTCCGGAGCTCGCCCTGATCGCGCTGCTGAGAACGACCTCTCGCGTGCCGCAGTCAAGCGCATGGAGTCTGCCCTCAAGGTCGCGAAGAAGGAATACGAGACCATCGCCGCCCAGATTGACACGGACGTCGAGAACTTCGTCATCAACAAATCTGAAGGCATCGCCAAGAAGTACGAGGCTGAGATTCAGATGCTCAACAACCAGGCCGAGACCCTGAAGGGGCAGATCGAACTGGCGCATCGCCGCGGCAAGAAAGCCGACGAAGAGGCTGCCCGCGGCAAGTTGGCCGAGGTGAAAGAGGCTGGCGAGACTGCACAAGCAGAAGCCACCCTTGCCCTGACGAAGAACCAGCAGGCCCTGAACAAGGACACTGCTGAGTACATCATCGCCAAGCAGCAAGAAAGTGAAGAGCTTGCATTCCAGATCACGCTGATCGGCAAAACCGAGCTTGAAGTGCAGAAGCTGATTGCTGCCCGCAAGGACGAACTGGAGTTCCAGAAGCGAGCGAACAACCTGACTGTCGAGAACGGCAAAGTTGTAGCCAAGCCGAAGGAAAACTTTGCTGAGTTGAGTACCGCTCACGAGGAAGCAAGGAAGGAAAAGGATCGCATGGCGACTGAGGAGTATGAAGCTCAGCGCTCCTTCAGCACGGGCTGGAACAAGGCCTACCAAAGCTACATCTCAGACACCTCGAACGCAGCCACGATGGCGGCTGATGCTTTCAAGACGGGCACCTCCACGATGGAGGACGCCATCTACAACCTCGCCACCAATACCAAGGCCAGCTACAAGGACATGGTCAAGGTTGCGCTGCAGGAACTGGCGAGGCTCGCAGCAAAGCAGGCTGCGATGGGCCTGGTGAAGCTGGGAGTAAGCCTTGCCCGCGCGTACTTCGGGAGTTCTAGCTCCAGTTCCAGCACGGCAGGAGCCACGACAACGCCAGGCTACAGCAGTGGAGACCTTGGTTCTGGCATCAAGATGAGTGCCCATGGCAACGTCTTTGCCTCCGAGTCGCTTTCCAAATACAGCAACAATGTCTATTCCAGCCCGCGTGCCTTCGCCTTCGCCAAGGGCGCTGGAATATTCGCTGAGCGCGGCGCCGAGGCAATCATGCCCCTCACGCGGACGGCGACAGGCGACCTTGGCGTTCGCGCAATAGGCGGTGGCGGCGGTGGCGGTGGCCCGATCGAGGTCAATGTCAGCGTCACCGTCCAGGCCAATGGCGATAGCGAGACCACCACCGAAACCAAGGGACCGAACCAGATGGACGCCAAGGCACTTGGCGAGAGCGTGGGTGCCATCGTGAAACAGAAGCTCGTCGAGGAGATGCGCAGCGGCGGGCTGCTTGAGAAGGTGAGGACTGGGCGATGAGCGGAACATTCGTATGGATACCAGATCACGGAGCAGAGGAAGACATCTCGACCTCCGTGCTCTCCGCAAAGTTCGGCGATGGCTATGAGCAGCGGGCCGAGGACGGGATCAACTCAGTCAGATCAAGGTGGAACCTTGTCTTCTCGAAAAGAACGCTGGCCGATGTCAATGCGATGTCTGCGTTCCTTCGCTTGAAGAAGGGGGCCGAACCTTTTGACTGGGCGCCGCCCGGCGAGACTGCTCGCAAGTTCAAGTGTGTTGGCTGGCGCCGTGTGCTGAGCACGGACACTGACTGCTCACTATCCTGCACGCTGGAAGAAGTTTTTGACCTATGAGCATTACGAGCGATGTACAACTCCTTGCTCCCGGGGCGCTGGTCGATCTTTTTGAGGTTGATCTGACAGGCATAGGTGGCGGAACGCTGTTCATTCACCCGGGTCGCAACAGCGTCAATACTGACATCGTCTGGAACGGGAGAACCTACACCGCGTTTCCGGTCAAGGCCGAGGGTTTCGAGGCCACTGGTAACGGGAGAATGCCGAGGCCGACTGTTCGTGTCGCCAATGTTACGGGCTTGATTTCCAGCTTGCTGAAGGACTTCGACGACCTGATCGGTTGCAAGATCACACGTCGCAGAACCTTCGCGAAGTACCTCGATGCCGTGAATTTCCCGGGCGGGGTCAATCCAACAGCAAACCCCCTGCAGGAGTTCCCCAAGGAAGTCTGGTACATCGACCGGAAGGCTACCGAAACCAAGATGATGGTGGAGTTCGAGCTCGCAGCGAGCTGGGACGTTCAGGGAGTGCTGCTTCCTCGCCGGCAATGTATCGCCAACACCTGCACGTGGCGCTACCGCGGACCTGACTGCGGCTATACGGGCGGACCCGTGGCAGACGGAAGAGACAACCCCACTTCAGAAGCTGGACTTGATAGTTGTGGCAAGCGCTTGTCTTCTTGCAAACTCAGGTTTGGATCCTACGCAGTCCTGCCGTTCGGCGCCTTTATTGCAGTCGGGATTATTTCGTAATGGCCAGAATACTTGACATTACAGGCGTTAGAAACTCCAACGCGTCCTACAGGAAACAAGAATGATTGATGTTCGCCCTTTTTTCGAGCAAGCATTCAAGCACGCTCAGGAGACTCCACAGAGAGAGGCCTGCGGGCTTGTGGTTGTACCCTATGGCCACCCCATCTACCGCCCCTGCCGGAACATTGCAGAGACCGATGTCGAGTTTGTGATCCACCCTGCGGATTACCTGAAGGCTGAGCGTGAAGGAATCATCGCGGTGGTGCACTCCCACCTGCATGGCTCGCCGGAACCGAGCATGGCCGACCTCGTAGGCTGCGAGAGTACTAAGCTCCCTTGGATCATTGTCGCGCTGCCATCGGGTGCCTACAAGCAGATCGAGCCTACTGATTTCAAAGCTCCGCTGATCGGGCGTCCGTTTGTGCCTGGTGTGCTGGACTGCTTTTCACTGGCCCGTGACTACTACGCCACAATCGGTCTCGACCTGCCTGACTTTGCCCGGGACGGCGCTTGGTGGGAGCACGGCGAGGACCTCCTCACTCCAGATAATTTCTGGAAAGCTGGCTTCCGCGTAGTGACAGATGGAACCTTAAGGATGGACGATGGTATCATTATGCAGAACGGTATCACCCCTGTCCCGAACCACGTTGCGGTCTATCTTGGTGACGGTTTGATGCTTCACCACTCTGGCAACGCCCTCTCCTGCAAGACGCCTTACGGAGGGTACTGGCAGAAGTGCACCAACTTTATATTGAGGCACGAGTCGAAATGCTGACCCCTGTAATCCTCCATGGGCACCTGGCAGAAAAGTACGGCAGCAGGTTCGACCTAGCTGCCGAGTCTGTGGCGGAAGCCATAGCGCTTCTTCGAGCAAGTTTCGCTACCTTCGCGGATGACGTCATCGGCCACGAGTACCACGTATGGGTAGGTGAATCCAACATAGGTTCGAACGAACTTGCGAACCCTGTGCAAGGCCAAGAGATTCACATTATCCCTGTTATCAAGGGCGCTGGCGGCAACGGCAGCGTCTGGCAGGTCGTCTTAGGTATCGTCCTTGTTGTTGTGGGGGTGCTTACAGCTGAGTTCGGTGGCGGTTTTCTGGTTGACGTCGGCATCGGCCTGATCATCGGCGGAGTAATCGGCATGATCTTTGCCCCTAGCGCCAGGTCCCTCACGTTTGCAGGTCTGGAGCGAGGCGCGTCGAAAGCTTCTTACAGATTCAGCGGCGCTCTCAACGTGTCACGGCAAGGTAACCCGGTTCCGGTGCTTTACGGGCGAGCTGTGGTTGGTTCCCAAGTTATCGCAACGGCGATCTCATCCAAGGACCTTGTCTGATGGCTACGATCACGCTCCACGGAAACCTTGCTGAGCGCTACGGTTCGTGCTTCGAACTGGAAGTTCATTCAGTGCTGCAAGCTATTCAGGTGATCGGCGCCAGCCTTCCCTCCTTTCTGCACGATGTGATCGCCAGCGACAGCGGGTTCGTCGTTACGGTCGATGGCGTTGAAATGCAAAGCCCCGCCGATATGGTGGCTTCGCGATTGAACCCTGACATCCATATTGTCCCTGCAATCAAGGGAGCAGGTGGTGATAACAACGGCCTATCGACAATCCTCCTTGCAGCAGTAGTGGCTGTAGCCAGCTATTACCTAGGCCCAGCAGGTGCCGGGTGGTTGAGCTCGTCAGGGGTTCAGACTGGTTATGCAATCGCAGCCAACCTTGCGATCAGCGGCGTGCTCTCGATGATGGTGTCAGGTCAGAAAGATACGGATGTCCAGGGCGTTCTGGACGAGCAGGAACTCACTTCATACGCCTTTTCAGGCGCAGTGAATACGGTTTCACAGGGCCACCCTGTGCCGGTCCTTTATGGCCGGCTCGTCGTGGGTTCTCAGGTAATTTCAGCAGGGGTGACTGCAGGTGCATAACTACGTTAGAGGTGCAGGTGGCGGTGGTGGTGACAGCGGCGCATCAACCCCGCGTGCAGCGACAATCGCAGCGGACACGCTGGCGTCAGTCCAGTATGCAAGAATCCTAGACCTTGTTTCTGAGGGAGAGGTAGAGGGGCTAGTGAATGGCTTTCAGTCCATTCTAATCGACGACACCCCTCTGCAGAATGCGGATTCATCCTACAACTTCAACGGTTTCACTGTTGAAACTCGTAGCGGTGCAGTTGTCCAGACCCACGTTCCCGGCTTCCCAGCCACTGAGGCGGTTATTGCCTCGTCCATCGGCGAGGTGACTGCTGGTACGCCTCTGACGCGCATGCTGATCGGTGCTTACTATGACGCAGCCCGCATCATGGTTACTGTGCCCCGCCTCTCCACTCAGAACCCTACGTCGGGCGATGTTACTGGCGGATCGGTAGGCGTCCAGATCAGCGTGAATGGTGCAGTCGTTATCACCGACACGATCACCGGCAAGGCCTCAAGTCCTTACAGTAAGGACTACCGTATCGAACTCCCCGGAGATGGTCCTTGGACTATACAAGTGGCTAAGACCACCCCTGATTCTGACGACTACAACTTACGAGACCTACAATGGGCCTCGCTGACGGCCCTCATTGACTCCAAGTTCTCGTACCCGAACTCGGCCCTCGTTGGGATCACTATCGATGCCAGCCAGTTCTCTGCCATCCCTACTCGTGCTTATGACATGAAAGGGTTGCGGATCAGGGTTCCGAAGAATTACGACCCGATCACTCGCGTGTATGCCACCACCGGGCCGGGCACTTCTGGAGGTATCTGGAACGGAGAGATGAAGGTCGCCTGGTCGGACAACCCTGCCTGGTGCTTCTACGATCTGCTGACCAACCCGCGCTACGGCCTTGGTGAGTTCGTCCCTGAATCTCAAGTAGACAAGGCGAACCTGTACGCGATTGGCAAGTACTGCGACGAGCTTGTACCTGATGGCTATGGAGGCCAAGAGCCTCGCTTCAGTTGCAACATGTATCTGCAGACGAGAGAGGAAGCTTTCAAGGTCCTGTCGGACATGACCGGACTGTTTGCCGGCATGCTGTTCTGGGCCTCTGGCGGCTTGTCCTGCACGCAGGATGCGCCTGCAGACGCTGCCTACCAATTCACAAACGCCAACGTAATTGACGGCCTCTTCACTTACAACGGGTCTTCCCGGTCTGTTCGACACACCACTGCTCTAGTTAGCTACAACGACCCGCTCGACCAGTATCGCCGCAAGGTGGAGTACGTTGAGGACCCCGAGGGTATCGAACGTTATGGCATCCGACAGGCTGAACTGGTGGCCATTGGCTGTGCTTCACGCGGGCAGGCTCACCGGATGGGTAAGCGGATTCTCCTGACGGAGCGCTATCTCACTGATGTGGTCACGTTCAAGGTGGGCCTTGAACACCTGCGCTGTTACCCCGGAGCCGTGATCAAGGTCATGGACAACGACAAGGCTGGGGCGCGGTTGGGCGGTCGAGTCAAAGCTGCAACGCTGAACAAGATTACGCTGGACAAGTCGGTAACCCTCCTTGGTACTGAGGCCTACACGCTCTCAGTGATCAAGCCTGATGGAACCATCGAGGAGAGGGGTGTGTTCCTGACTCCCGGCGAGACCACGGAACTGGACCTGACTTCGGCGCTCTCCGAGGTGCCAAACACACAATCGGTATGGGTCCTTGCCAGTACGGCGGTTTCACCGCAACTGTTCAAGGTGGTGAGCATGAAGGAACTGGAGGGGATCACCTACGAGATCACTGCCCTTCAGTACAACCCGAGCAAGTTCGCCGCTATTGACCAAGGCACGCAGTTCGAACCCCTTGCGAATACCGTGACGCCGGCTCGGCCGGCTGAGAAGCTGGCAGCGCCCACTGGCCTGACCCACACGATCGTGCATTACATCGATCAGAATGGCTACTACCGTCCGAGGGTTACTATCCATTGGGATGCCATCGGCTCACCCTACGTGGCAACCTACACAGTCTCCTATCGTTACGGTGGGGGCACCTGGAGAAGCATGCCTGACGTGGCGGTGACTGAAGTTGAACTTGAGGACGCTACCCCCGGCGACTATGAGATCAGCGTGGCGGGTGTATCAATCCTTGGTCGCCCGGGGCATGTTTCATCTGACACGTTTGTGGTTCCAAGTATTGATCCGACCAGTGTCTATTCAGCTACCACTGTATCTCTGGTGGAAGCGTGGGAAGGTCCGGACCTGACAGTGGGCTGGGTAGCCTTGCCTCGTGTGAGAGGCTACTACGTGCGGTTCAAGGTGGGCGCTACCATCGTGCGCCAGTTTGAAACTCCCGATCTGCAATTTACCTACCGCTTCGCCCAGATGGCGGCTGACCAGTCTGACGCCCCTTCTCGTACCCTGACTGTCGAAGTGGAAGGGATTTCCCCTTCAGGAGCACACGGGGCTACGGCATCAATCGTTGTAACCAACTCGCAAATGGCTGAGGCTCCAGCTCCATCTGTAGATGAAGGCGTACAGGCTTTTGCGGTAACGGTTGGTAAGCCAGCCAAAGCTGATTATGCCGGGACGATCTTCTGGGCTTCCCAGACTTCGGGATTCACGCCCGATGATAGCAATAAAATCTACGAGGGACCGGCAACATCCTTCCTGCACATGGGTACAGGCAGCTGGTTCTTCAAGGCAGCCTACTATGACCTGTTCGGGAAGACTGGCCTGAACATTAGCGCTGAGTCAGGTGGCAGCAGCTTTAACGCAGGAGGCTTGCCATCCGTCTCAACCCTACCAGCCAGCCCAGCTGACGTAGGTGGTCAGCAGGTCGTCTACCACCTTGTAGAGAAAAAACTTTACCGATGGGATGGTGTATCGGCCTGGACAAATAAGATCGACGGTGGTGACATGATCCCCGAGTCTATTCTGGCAGAGCACATCGCATCTATCGATCTGAAGGCTATCAGCGCCAGCGTTGGTGAGTTAGAGACCGGCAAGATGAAGGTCGACAATACTGGTCATATCCGAGGTGGGCAGCCCGCATTTGATAATGGTAGTGGGTTCTGGCTTGGCTATGATGTTAACGCTTACAAGCTCTCACTTGGCAACGCCGCCTCTGACAAGATGACGTTCGATGAGAACGGCATGGTGATCAACGGTAACCTGTCCATTGTTTCCAACGCCAGCACACCTGCCATTCTCAATGGCAGTTTCGATGCAGGACTGTTGAATTGGACCACGCAGGTTGCAGGTGCTCAAGGTTCATGGAGTGCTGCCAACGTCGATACAAGGTCGTGCATAAAATTCACAACGCCGTCCACCTACGGAACATCGTTTGACACCTACCTGTACTCTGACAAGTTCGTCGTTGCCCCGGGTCAGGTTTTCTCATCGACAGTCACCTTCAGTGTGGATGCGCTACCTCTAAACGCAGGGATGACGATCACATTGGAGTGCAGTACCAATCCTGCGTTCAGCGGTCAGTATGTCGGGACCGGTGACATCAGCGTGTTCATCAGCCAGCAGGATATATCCGTAGTTGGTGAATGGATCACTGTCGCATTGGACGGTTTGATCCCGCCTGGTAGCTGCTTTGCATCCCTTGTAATCTACTTCTGGGGGCAGCAGGGGTCATGAGCTTGATGATTGATTCGACACTTGTCAGGCTTGAGCAAGCTGGGAATGAGAGCACGTTCAAGGCTGACGTCCTGAGCGCAGGTACTGTGCTTTCTTCCGCACCGATAATCGACGATTCCGATGAGTCGTTCGGATTCGACCTGGCTGTTGCCGGCAAGGGGCCGACCGGGAGAATCCCGCAATTGCTTCCTGTTGGCAGGTGCTTCAAGGTGAAACCTAGACCTAAGCACAATTATGTTGTGCCATATACGGAATGGGTGAGGATGGTACAGGTTGTCCGACAGGGGCAGTGCATCGTGCTCAGAGTGAGTGCCATGGTGACTGCTGTTGACGCGTCACCTGGATACTGTCGTTTCGTGGATAAAACAGACCCTTCAGACTGGTTGTACTTGCCAAGTTACGACGGCTTGACTCAAGGAACACTTAGCCCTGCCTACTCGAATATAGGGTCAAGCTATTACCCAAGTGGCAATCGCTCATTGGATTTCACACATGTGTGGAAAGTCCCTCAGGGTGTTGATGGCCCAAGGGTGATTGCGTTTGAACTTGCAGTCGGCAGCCTCACGTTAACAGAACTACTCATCATGGGTGCATGAGATGGGATTGATACTAGACAGGGCTGCAGTTGATGTTCCGTATTCAGTTAAAGCAGCTGTGGCTGACTTTGACGAGCTGCGGGTTGGTGGTCAGCGAGTCACCAAGATTTACGCTGAAAGCTATGCAGGTGTCACGTCTGGACAAGTGCTCACCAACACAGTCAATCTATTGAATGGTAGGCAGACTATTGTTGAGGTACATGTGCTGCTTCCGCATAGAACTGATTACACGTGGCAGGCATCGAGATGTCAGGCTCAGCTGAAAGTAAACGGTGTTGTGCATGGAACTATAGGTGTCTCACGAGACATAAGAAACGAGTATCAAACAGCAACCTTCATCATGCAGTTTGTGGCACCTGCTGACGGTGCTTACGTGCTGGACGTTGTTCTATCCATGTCGAGCGTTGTTGTTGCCAATGGATCAAGCACGTACACAAATAGATCGTCTGCTTTACCTGTCAATGTGACAGTAACAATTTGGCCGTGATATGAACCTCTCAATAGATAAAGTAGAACTATCTAAACTCGATAGAACCCCATCTACAAACCTGTTCGCTGTGTATCGACGCATCAAAGTTCAGGGTGATGAAGTGTCGTCAGTTGTTATCACACCTGACTGGCTCTTCAATATCGACTCTCTGCACAGGGCCGTGCTGCAGTACAAGTTGCAGCCATTGAAGAAAACCCTCATTCAGGTTCGATCGATACATGGGGCTGGCTTTTCAGTTAAGAAGGATGGTGTGGCCATCATCTCTCAGTCAACGGGTATCAGTGCTGAGGGGCCGTTCAGGTTCAGCCAGGTGATCACTGGCGCTGAAACAGTTGAGGTTGGCATATTCATCGAGAGCACTTTCGACTGGGAAACCTACGTTGCATTTCCTGAGAGTCAAAAGAACGAGATACATGTGACAGCTAGAATCGTCGCTTAGTCACTGACCCGGACAAATGAAGCTGAGCAGGTGTCTTGTAGCACCTCCCTACTTAACCAATTCCAGCCCTCGAACCAGTTGCCCAGTCTTACGGTCAATCCGTAGCCACCGGGATACTCCGGTTCTGGAGGTGAGTAGGATATCTACACAGTTCTCTGGGATACGCCCACCCTTGAAAAAGAACTGGACCTTGCTAAAGGTATTGGCGATTAGCTGCCGACACTTCAGGCGAGCGTCGTAGTCCAGTGCCATCACCCCTTCCCTCAACGCAGCCCACTCAAGTGAAGTAGCCTCAGCGGGTTCGCCTGCAGTCACCTTGGCATCCAGCTGGTGAATCCTGTCCCTGAGTCCAACCAAGGAGTCCTCAAGCTCCTTTGCTTTTCGCAGCAACGCCTGCGGCAGTTCGTCCAGTTCAAGGGCTGCGTCGAGGATTTTTGTGATCTTGTGCTCAGTTTCAGCAAGAGTCTGGGCAGTTAAAGCTCGTTCGGCTTGCAGCGTCGCATCCCTACCACCGCCACTCAGTAGGGCGTCTAGGTTGAGCTGATCAGAGCAATAGTCGAGCACAGCTTTCTCTATCGCTGTCGCGCCGGCACTAGCCTGCTGGTTCTTCAGGCGAGCCATGCTGGCTGTCAGAGAGCACGTCGTGCAGCGCACCCAGCGATAGACCGAAGGACCGCTTTCGAACTGGCGTGTGCTGTTGCAGGAGACAATTTTGCCCCCACAGTTCCCGCAGAACGCCAATGACATCCCAGTGAACAGGCTAGGATAGTCACTCTTGCCGCCAGCCCTACGCGGGGCCTGCTTACGCTCTGCAATCGCGGCCAGCAGTCGTGCGTACTCCTCAGCAGTGAGCAATGGAGGGTAGTACCCTTCCAGCACGAACGACTCTCCGCACGTGGAAATAGGCCTTTGCCCGATGAACAAGCGAGGCTGCTTCGTGATCAGTGCCAGCGCGTTTGAGGCGCGTTGTGATCCAGTCATAGGGATGCCCTGCTCCTCGAAGAGCTGCAGGATACGAACCGGACCATTGCCCTCTATGTACAACTGGATCGCGGTCTTGACTGCGGAAGCCATGACAGGCTCAAGCTCAAACGCCTGCCCGTTCCAACGCACCCAAGAGGGGTCCTTTCCGCCTGGCACCTTGCCACGGAACGTACCGGCCTCCCACCCCTGGCAACGTCGAAGGACAGCAGCAGCTACGCGCTTGCTTTTAGTCTCACTCTCCTCGTGTGCTCGGATCATCACAAGCAGCGAGTAGAGGAGGTCCATCGGGTTAGCTTTGAGGCGTTCCCGGTTGTACTGCTTGCCATCCACGGAGGTGACCACCGTGATATCAGCGTTGATGATCTGGTACAGCTGAGCCTGCGCTTGGATCGGCTCAGCCCGGGACAAGCGATCAAGGCCCTCGACGATCAACACCGAACCTGTAGGGATTCGCCCAGCTGTAACTGCTTCGAGGAAGAGGCCAAGGGCACCAGAGCGAACGTGCTTCTGGTGGTAGGCTGAGAGACCCTCATCCTTCATGGTGAGGGTCTGATCGAGTACCATGCCCTGTGACTCAGCCCACTTCAGTGCATACTCAGCCTGGCGCTCAATGCTCGTACCAGTGGCCTGCTTGGCTGCTGAGAAGCGGAGATAGCTATAAACTTTTCTGTTTTCCATGAAGTTATATTACACCTCTTTCATCTTCCTGAAGAACGAATTCAAGCGACTCGGCATTACCTTCCGCGCTTCCGTGCTGTGCACCGTCAAGCTGTCGCGCACCCTGTTCCCGGAGCACAAGCGGCACAATCTCGACAGCCTGATCGAGCGCCACGACCTGCGTGCCGAGGCCCGCCACCGGGCGCTGGCCGATGCCCAGTTGATCCACCAGTTCTGGCAAAAGATCCACCTCAAGCGCAGCCTTGAAACCATCGATGCCGCGCTCAAGGCACAGAACGCCCACCCCAGCCTGCCGCCGCATATCGACGCCAGCATTCTTGATGACTTGCCGGAATCGCCCGGTGTTTACCTGTTCTACGGCGACAACGACCTGCCGCTCTATATCGGCAAGGCCAAGGACATCCGCCAGCGGGTGCTGTCGCATTTCTCGGGCGACCACAGTTCAGCCAAGGAGATGGCGCTGGCCCAACAGGTCAGGCGCATCGACTGGATCGAAACAGCCGGCGAGATCGGCGCCCTGCTCAAGGAGTCGCGGCTGGTCAAGACCCTGCTGCCGACGGCCAACCGCCAACTGCGCAAGAACGACGACGTCTGCACCTGGACGCTGGTCGATGAAGGCGAAGGCTGGCTGCGCCCCCAACTGGCACTGGCCGCCGACCTGGATTTCGACATTCACACGTCCTGCTACGGGCTGTTCAAGAGCACCAAGGAAGCCAACGAGGTGCTGCGGACGCTGGCCGAATCGCACAATCTGTGTGATGTCCTGACAGGTCTGGACAAGGCCAAGCCGGGCAAACCCTGCTTCGGCCACCAGATCAAGCGCTGCAAGGGTGCCTGCATCGGCAAGGAGCCGCTGGCCAAGCACACCATGCGGCTGATGACCGCACTGACTAGCCTGAAGCTGGTGTCCTGGCCCTTCACCGGACCGGCGCTGATCCGCGAAGGCGAAGAAGCCCATCTGGTCGAGGGCTGGCGCTACCTCGGCACGGTGAAAAGCGACGAAGAAATCCACGCCCTGCTCGACGGCTCGCGCCCGCCCTTCGACCGCGACGCCTACAAGCTGCTCGCGAAATACGTCAGCAAGATGATTCCGTTACCATTGAAACGCTCCAACAACCTAGAATAAAGCCATGAAACATGTGCTCCCCCTGCTCCTCGCAGCCCTCGCCCTGCCGGTTGCCGCCGAAGAAATCGATTGCGCCACCACCGCCTGGAAATTGATAGGCGCCAACCATCGGGTCTGCGTCTATGCCTACGATGACCCGAAGATATCGGGCGTCACCTGCCACGTCAGCCAGGCGCGCACCGGCGGCGTCAAAGGCAGCTTCGGGCTGGCTGAAGACCCGTCGCAATTCTCGCTGGCCTGCCGCCAGATCGGCCCGATCAACCTGCCAGCCAAGCTGGCTGAAGACGAAGTGGTGTTCAGCGAAGACACCTCGCTGCTCTTCAAGGAAACCAAGATCCACCGTTTCTTCGACAAGAAACGCAACGTGCTGATCTATCTGGCGATCAGCCGCCGGATCATCGAAGGCGCCCCAGCCAACGCCATCTCGACCGTGCCGATCCAACCCTGGGGCGGCCAGTGAGCCTGAAAACATCGCTGGGTGATGTTGCCCCCTACATCACCAAGGATGGCTCGGAGATCCGCGAGCTGCTGCACCCCACCCAGCACGCGGTTCGCCAGCAAAGCCTGGCCGAAGCCGTCGTTCCGCCGGGCAGCACGACCCGGCTGCACCGGCACGGAATCACCGAAGAGATTTACCACGTGACCAAGGGTCGCGGCCTGATGACCCTGGGCAGTGAGCGTTTTGCCATCGCAGTCGGCGACAGCATCGCGATCGCCCCGGGCACACCGCACTGCGTGGAAAACACGGGGTCAGAAGCCTTGCACATCCTGTGCTGCTGCGCACCGGCCTATTCGCACGAAGATACCGAACTACTCTGATTTCTGAATCGGCCATCGGCCGGGCGATCAAGGCACAGCCGAGGCTAGCAGGCCGAAATCCTCGACAAATATGCCGTCACGATCCACCGATTTGCCGGCACGAACTTTGAGTTTCTCGCTGGACAAACTGTCGACCGAAACGGCTAACCAGGATTTCTCCCTGACACCCGAACACGGAGCACGAGCACGAGCGGCAATTGCACTCACAGCTCCCAACGTATCTCGCCACCGCCACCAATCTCGTTACCGTGCGAGCTAATCCGGCCGACGATTCCGGCGCGTACTGAGACTCCGGGGGCGATGTAGCCCTGCAAACCCAGTCCTATCAGATGATTGATCGGTCCCTTGTTGGCGCCGATTTGCGTAAATGAGCCAAACAGGTGGCTGTTGGCGGTGATTTCGTGGGCGGCGTTCTGGTCGGCGCTCCAGTCGTAGCCGAAGCGGTAGAAGCCGGCCAGCGACAGCGGGTTTTTCGTTCCATGACTCAGCGGCATCAGGAATTCGCCACCGACAAAGCTCAGCATCGAACGGGCGCTGGTCGCTGAAATCGAATAGTTGAAATCATTACCCCCCGATTCATTCGCCTGACCCATCCACAACTGTGAATAGGAAACACCGGCGAATGGCGTCAGCGCCAGGCGCTCGGAGGCCAGGAAGGGGCGGGAAAGTTTCAGGGCACCGTACACCCCGTTCGACTGATACTTGCTTTTCGCTGCACCGCCGGTGAAGGCGCCGATATTCGGGTTGTTACGCGTGGCTGTCGAATCGCTGTAGATATAGCCGACGGCGCCGGACAGCTTGAAGCTGTTCGGCAGGTATTGGCCACCGTAGAGGCCCAGGTAATAGTTGGTCGATGAAAAGTCCTGCGATACCTGTTCTGGTTCAGTCATCGTCGTGTAACCGACGCCGCCGAACACGCCGAATCCGCCGGATGGATTCCGGGCAAGGTCGCTACCGATGACGATGTTGGAGAGCTGGTAGCCAAATCCGGCCAGATTGTCGTAGCTACTTACCGAGCCTTTCATGGTGCTGGCATCGCCCCAGAAGTAGCGGCCCTGATCGATTTCATAGGCCGCCGACGTCGCATTCTGGCCGGAGAGCGGCGCATGGATGCGATCCATCACCGTATTGGTGATGTGCCCCATCTGCTCCAGGTTGATCGTCATGTTCGACGAATAGCCTTCGGCGTGGACCTTGGACAGCCCGTTGGCCTGGGCCGGGGTCAGTGACTGAATGGCGCCCAGCAAACTTCCGCTGTTGGCAATCGCCGTCGCACCGCTCGTGGCATACGAGATCAACAGCGCGTTGCTTAGCTTGTTGCCTGAACTGGTCCCAGTGCTGGTCGGCGTAACGGGGATCGAGGTGGCGGTGAGATCCCACTGCGTTCCCGCCGGGTTGCTCAGCAGCCAGTTCATCTGCACCAGGCCCCCGCCATAGACACCGCTGGTCGCTGCCAGATTGCCGGCAGTGACGCCGGTCAGCACGGCGGTGTAGGTGTTGTTGGTCAGCGCAGAGCCCTGAGCGATGCCAAAGCTCGTCTGACCTGAGGGCGCAGTAACATTCAATTTGCCGTAACTGGCTGGGCTGGCAATGATGGTGTTGTAGTTGGCTGGGAGTGGGCCGTAATACTTCAAGTCGCCCTGGGCGTTATTGAGGGTGCCGATTGTTCCGGTAACGCCGTTGATAATGCCGTAGCCGGTGCTGCCGGTATTGCCGCTGGTCAGGTTCCCCTGGTTGGTAATCGTGCCAATCGAGCCGCCTGCGTTATTGATTGCGGCATAGCAGGTTCCACCGGCATCGCAAACGCTGTGATCAATCGTTCCGGTGTTTAGAATCGTGCCAATTGAGTTGCCAGGCCCAAGCTCAATTGCGTTGGCAAAGGTGGAGGTCGGGGCACCGCTTATGCCGCCTTCAATGGTTCCCGAGTTGATCAAGGTATCAATTCTGGCAGTGAAGCCTGGCGTGAAATAAATCGCGCGATTTTGGGCCGAGATGGTGCCGGAGTTAATCAATGTTCCAATATGGCCGCTCTGCAAGATCGCCTGGGCGCCCGCGCCAAATGAACCGACCGTTGCAGAAATGATCCCTCTATTGGTTAGCGTGCCGATTTCATTGTTATTCAATACCGCGGCATATGAATTATTGGTGGAGCCATTCGTTATCGTGCCTTCGTTGGTTAGCGCCGAAACATTTCCATGGTTTACGAATGCGTTGTGGCCAAAGCCAGACGTAATGGTTCCCTGGTTCAGAAAGGTACCGCTCACCGTTCCCGCCGGATTGATCGATACGGCGTCCAGGGCAAAGAATGGCGATACCGTCGCTGATTGGCCTATCGTCACCCCCGTTGTGGAATTGCCAATGCTCAGGTCTTCGCAATTGGAGGCAATCTGGATGGTGTCTCCGGTGGCGCTACAAGTTGCAAATGCCGAGCCCGGCGCAAATATCGAGCACAGAACCCCTGGCAGTAGCAGATACGCGCTTCGCCCGGAGACAGCTCCTTTCCTGACGATTCTTGCCTTGCGTTTCGTGTTCATGAATACCCCCTGAAAATTGGCCCGCCTTTTGGGTTGCGTGAGCTTTTATTGACCGAAAAGCGTCCTGGTTGCCTTGGCATCCACCTTCTTGTCGTAGCGATTGGTCCAGCAGGTTTTCACCTTGGCATCGCAGGTCAGGCCACCGCGCATGGTGAAGGTCGTGGCGTCGAAGTCCTGGATACCGACCTTGTTGATCTCGGCCATCAGCTTCTGCTCGGCCTTTTCGCCGAGGTACATTTTGGTCAGGGCCACGGAAACCCCCATGTGGTCGGCGCAGAAGCCGGATTTCCTGTCGCAGATGGCGCCTTCCTTGTAGTACTCGAGGCCGGCGGCCTGGGCGGCCAACGTGGCAGTCAACAGGGCAAGCAGAGCAAATCTTTTCACGATCATTCCTCCCTGATGGTGTGGACGGTGCCGCCGCAACCGGTGAAGCACTGCCGGTAGTTTTCATCACAGCGCCAGGTGTTCGCATTGCTGAAACAGGCCTGGCGGAAACAGTGCTTGGCGTCTTTGTCGCTACGGGCGTGGTGCAGACAATCGTGATACTGATAGTCGCTGCGCTGTTCGCAGGCTTGCTGTTCGTACTGGGCGCGGTTCATCTCGTTCTGCTGGCAGAACTCCTTGGAGGTCGAACATTGCATGGCACACATTCGTCCGTGCTCGGTCGTCGGTGCCACATATTCATAGCGTGTCGTGACACAACCCGAGACCAGCCATACCGCGAGCAAGGCGCCGAGAATGCGCCCCGGAAAACTTGAGAATTTCATGACGACTCCCCCTGTGATGAGGCCGATCGACCCGCATCGGCATTTTTGCCCAGCAAAATTTCCAGCGTTGGCCGGATTTCGGCGATGCAATCCTCGGCGCTACCACCGTGGATGGCGGCTCGGCGGAATCCGACGTAATACACCGACCAGATGCCATAGCCCCGCGCTTCTATCCCTTCCAACCCCGCTTCGGCCATCCATCCGGCCACCGGCTGCAACAACTGCAGGACCTGGCCAATGATTTCCTGCTCATAGCGGGTGTTCCACATCCAGCCGAAAGCCGCCCCCACTGAGCGAATCGGCAGGAATTCGATGTCCAGGCGATAAAGTTCGAGAAAATAGGAGCAAACCCGTTCGCTCAGGCTCTCCCCCTTGACCCTGCCCAGCAGTTCCGGCAGTTGCCTGATTTCCTCCGCATTCAGTTCGATGATCAGTTCGGCGAGGATGTCCGGCTTGGCGAGATTCAAGCGATATATCTGCACTGGCTGGCGCCCCACGGCACCGGCGATATCCCGCACCCCGACCGCGTCATAACCCCGCGTGAGAAACAATTCCTTGGCGGCAGCGAGTACGAGTTGCTTGAGTGACCGGGTCACGAATTCCGCTTATATTTGAGTTATTGAGGCCTTTGTTGACGGTCAATGTAATCACGTTTACATTGACCGTCAACAAATAACAAAAAAAATAAAAACATTTTTCTTACATTCAATTGGCAATAATAGTAAGCAATCTCGACCGGGCCCAAAAATGAAAAAAATTTGTCGCGCATTGCTCTTCATGCTCTGTTTCCTTGGGGGAGCCGTACAGGCCGCCGGCCCTGACTGTGGCCGCAGCTTTACCCTGGGCCTCCATGAACACGGCTTGCTCTACTCGGCCGAGACGGACCGCGGAATCGACAAGGACGTTGCCGATGAACTGATCCGTCGCAGCGGTTGCAAGGTGAATGTCAGCCTGATGCCGCGCGCCCGGATCTGGCAACTGATCGAATCCGGCGCACTCGATTTCAGCCTGTCCGGGATCACCAATCCTGAACGCGAACGTTTCGCGGCGTTTGCCTGGTATGTCAGCAACAAATACTACTTGCTGACGCGCAAGGACGCGGGCGTTAGCCAGATTGCCGATTTCGAGCGAAACGACAGGCTGCAACTCGGCGTCATCCGGAGCTTCCGCTACAGCACCAACGCCAACCAGTTGGTGGACCGGCTGACGGCAGGCAACCGCGTCAGCCAGGCCGGCGGCTTGTCGCCCTTGTACGAATTGCTGCTGGCTAACAAGATACAGGGCATGATCATCGAGCCTTTCGACTACCCGGCGCTCCAGGAGAAAAGGATTCACGATGTGACGACCATCGTCGAATTCAATGACCCGGCAGTACCGCACGGTCTGATCATGTCGAAAAAAGCCTTGCCCCCCGAGGAGCGTGAAAAATGGCGCGCCCTGGTGGACGGCATGCGTTCCGATGGAACCATGCGCCGCATCTTCGAACGCTATTTCCGGACGGATCTGGCGGCAGAAATGGTTGAATTCCAGGCTCCTTGATGGCACACCTGCGCGCACTGTGGTTACCGCTGGGCATCCTGCTCCTGACCCTGGGCCTGACCTGGCAAGCCTGGAATCATGAGCGCGCCAATAGCCAGCTTCAGCTAAAAACACATTTCAATCACGCCCAGCAAGAAACGATCAGTCGTATCGAGCAACGCATGGGGGCGTATGAGCAGTTGCTGCGCGGGGTGCAGGCGCATTACGTCGCTGCCGGAAAAATTGATCGCACCGCGTTTCGCAACTATGTCGCAACGCTTCAACTGGATGCCAATTTCTCCGGCATTCAGGCCATCGGCCAGATCGACTGGGTACCCGCCGCCCAGAAAGAGGATCATCTCGCCAAGATGCGCCGACTTGGGGTTGCCGATTACCGGATTTCACCGGAAGGCGTGCGCGACGCCTACGCCCCCATCGTCCAACGCGAGCCCTACATCGGTCGCAACCGGATTGCCTACGGGTTCGATAGCTGGTCTGAGCCGGCCCGGCATCTGGCCATGGAACGGGCAAGAGACACCGGCATGGCCACGATTTCCGGGAAGGTACGATTGCGTGTCGAAACGGAGCCTGATGAACAGCCGGGTTTTATCATGTACCTGCCGATCTATGCGGGCGATACCGGACTTGCCACGCAAGAACAGCGCCGCGCCAAGCTGATCGGCTGGGTATACGCGGCATTCCGGATGAGCGACCTGATGGCCAGCCTCTACGGCCAGCTGCCGCCGGGAATCGGTTTTGCCATCCATGACGGGATAGAACTTTCCCCTCAGACCCTGATGTATCGGTACCCGACGCAAGCGGAGGGGACATCCGGCATTTTCAACGCCAACGAATACATGGTCATCGCCGGGCGTACCTGGGCGCTCTCCATGGTGGCTTCCGAAGGCTTTGCCAAGCGTTTTGGCAGTAACGAGGCGCCACTGATCCTGTGGAGTGGCGTCGGTCTTGGCCTGTTGCTGACACTGGTTGCCTGGTTGCTGACGACCAGCCGAGCCCGTGCCTTGAAACTGGCCCGGACGATGACGCACGAATTGCAGGCGCGCGAGCGCTTCCTGCTTGATGTGACCGACAACATTCCCGGCCTGGTCGCTTACTGGAATGCCGAACTGCATTGCGAATTTGCCAATGCCCGCCATCGGGAATTTTTCGGGAAAGCGCCAGAGGAAGTGCGCGGCCTGCACTTGCAGGCGCTCCTTGGCGAAGAATCGTTTCGCCATGTGGAACCCCATATCCGCGCCGTGTTGCAGGGTGAAATGCAGCGTTTCGAGGATACGTTGTACATGCCGGACGGCAGCGCATGCTCGACCTATACCCACTACTTGCCTGATGTTCAGGATCAACGGGTCAAGGGTTTTTATGCGCTGGTTTCGGACATCACGCCGCTCAAGTTGCTGGAGCGCCATCTGCGGCATTTTGAATCGATCATTCAGTCATCGGAAGATGCGATCATCAGCAAGTCACTGGATGGGATCGTCACCAGCTGGAACCCGGGAGCGGCCGCTTTGTTTGGCTTTACTGCCGAGGAAATGATCGGCCAGCCCTTGCAGCGCATCTTTCCGCCGGATCATCAGGATGCGGAAGCAGCGATCCTCAGACGGATTCAGCTTGGCGAACAGATCGATCACTTTGAAACAGTCAGGCTGCGCAAGGATGGCGTGAGGCTTGATGTTTCAGTCACCATTTCGCCGATCTTCGATGCCAATGGTGAAATCGTTGGCGTATCGACCATTGCCCGGGACATCACCGCGCAAAAGCAGGCAGAGGCGGAACTGGCCGACCACCGGGAGCGTCTGGAAATGCTGGTCGAGCAACGCACGGCGGCGCTTTCGATTGCCAAGGAGGCCGCCGAAGCCGCCAATCGGGCGAAGAGCATTTTCCTGGCGACCATGAGTCACGAGTTACGGACCCCGATGAACGCCATCCTCGGCCTGACAAGAATCGTCCGGCGCGCTACGACAGATCCCAAGCAGACTGATCAACTGGACAAGGTGCTGGTGGCCTCCAATCAACTCCTGGAAATCATCAACGATATTCTTGAGCTCGCCAATATCGAGGCCAGTGAAATACGGTTCGCGAACGCTGGATTCAGGCTAGCCGACACGCTTGAACGCGTTTCCTCACGATTCGAAGCGGACGCTCGCAAGAAGGATCTGCTATTCGAACTGAGCCTTGACCCTGCCCTGGCCAATCGCCAGCTCTATGGAGACCCGGCACGCCTCGAACAAATCCTCTCCAAGCTGACCAGCAACGCCATCAAATTCACTGCCGCTGGCTCAGTTCAACTTCGTGCGGCACTCGGCGAGGAAAGCGCGACAAGTCTTGTTCTGCACTTTGAGATAGCCGATACCGGCATCGGGATACCAGCCGAAGAGCAAGGACGTTTGTTCTCCGCATTTGAACAACTCGACGGCTCAATGACCCGAAAATTCGGCGGTACCGGCCTGGGGCTGGCAATCAGTAAGAAACTGGTGCAAGCGATGGGGGGAAGCATCGGTGTCGACAGCCAACTCGGCATGGGCAGCACTTTCTGGTTCACGGTGCGACTCGATAAACCAGCTGCTCAGGATGGCTGCTGACCAGCTCTTTGCTGCCCAAAACGTCATGCCGGTCAGCTGCCCCCCTTGATGAACAAGCGGCCGACAACTCCCCCGGCCAAACCTTCCTCAATGCGACCTGCATCACCGAAGCAGTAAGACAATCATCCTGTTGAGAAGCGATGTCCGGTTCAGGTAAAACGCCGCACCAATGGCCACCGGGGTTGGGTCCGCCGACAAACTTTGATACAAATCGTCGCACAAACGCTACTTGAAAAATTGCGTTCTGGCGCAACACTAGCTCCCTGCTGATATCGACAAGGAGTCCCCGATGCAATCCGACCACCACTGGCAAGAACAGACGCTTGCCCGATTCATGCGGGTGTCTCGCCAGCATCTTGGCCTGGCCGACACCCCGGCCGCCATCCGACCATCCCGCCGCCTTGCCGGAAACGGCCGGCTCATACTTCGTTCGCTGCTGGTTGCCGGCTCGCTCGGTGCGCTGTTTGGCGGATCGGCTTTCGCCGGCGAAAGTATTTCCCCGGACCCGGCCAAATCCAGTGAAACCGCGCAAAGAGCCGGCGAGACCGGCGATGAGCAGGCCGCCCATTCCCCCTGGCTTTCCTTGCATGGCAAAAATCTCTGATCAATGTCCAACCAATCCACCCGACAAGAGCTCAACATGAAACTGAAACCCCTGAAAATGACCGTGGCCGCCCTTGCCGTTGCCGCCGCCGTGGGCGGCGCCTATTCGCTCGGCCAGAACGTGCCCTTCGGCAATGCCAATGCCGCCACCCAGCCAACTGCCGCCGTCACAGCGCCTGCCGCGGCGCCCATCAACACTCCCAACGGCCTGCCGGACATGCGCAGCATCGTCGCCAGCAACGCCCCGGCCGTGGTCAACATCAGTGTCACCGGCACGCGCAAGACGGCGGCCAACGGCCCCGATCTCCAGCAGATGGACCCGAATGACCCGTTCTTCCAGTTCTTCCGCCACTTCCGCGGGCAGATACCGGAAAGCCGGCAGCCCGTGCAGGGCCTCGGTTCCGGCTTCATCGTGACGCCTGACGGCACGGTGCTGACCAACGCCCATGTCGTCGACGGTGCCGAGGAAGTCACCGTCAAGCTCAACGACAAGCGCGAGTTCAAGGCCAAGGTGCTCGGCCTCGACAAGGCCAGCGACGTCGCCGTGCTGAAACTCGACGCCAAAAACTTGCCGACGGTAAAGATCGGTACCTCGCTGCAAACCCAGGTCGGCGAATGGGTACTCGCCATCGGCTCGCCGTTCGGTTTCGAAAGCAGCGCCAGCGCCGGCATCGTCTCAGCCAAGTCACGCAACCTGCCGGACGGCAGCTACGTCCCCTTCATCCAGACCGACGTTGCGGTCAACCCTGGCAATTCCGGCGGCCCGCTGTTCAACATGAACGGCGAAGTGATCGGCATCAACTCGCAAATCTACTCACGCAGCGGCGGCTACCAGGGCCTCTCCTTTGCCATCCCCATCGAGGTGGCGATGAATGTCGAGAAGCAGATCGTCGCCCACGGCAAGGTCCAGCGCGGCAAGCTCGGCGTCAGCATCCAGGAAGTCAATCAGTCGCTGGCTGACACCTTCGGCCTGGCCAAGCCGGCCGGCGCCCTGGTCGCCTCCGTCGAAAAAGGCGGCCCGGCCGCCAAGGGCGGGCTGGAACCGGGCGACGTCATTCTCGGCATCGACGGCAAAACCATCGAGAGCTCGGGCGAACTGCCGGCCGCCGTCGCCATCAAGCAGCCCGGCGAAACCGCCCACCTGCAGGTCTGGCGCAAGGGCGAAACACGCAACATCGACGTCAAGGTCGGTAGTTTCGGCGAGGAAAAAGTGGCGTCCAGCGAAACGCCATCGGCCGACAAAGGCCGTCTCGGCGTCGCCGTCCGCCCGCTGACCCCGGAAGAACAGCGTCAGGCCGAAGTCAAAGGTGGCCTGCTCGTCGAACAAGCCAGCGGCGCCGCCGGCCGCGCCGGCATCCGCCCGGGCGACATCATCGTTGCGGTCAACGGCCAGCCCATCGGCGACATCGACCAGCTACGCGGCATCATCGCCAAATCCGGCAAAAAAGCCGCCATCCTGATCGAACGCGGCAATTCACGAATATTCGTGCCGGTCGACCTCGGCTAAACGTAAAAAAGGCCGTTCGGATGAACGGCCTGAAAAAAGCAAAGCCCCTTTCGGGGCTCTACTTTTTGCGGTACGGCGACGGGCTGGACGTACCCGGCAAGACGTCGATCAGTTCAGCTTTTCCGGGCTACCGCAGCACTGCTTGAACTTCTTGCCGCTGCCGCAGGGGCAAGGGTCGTTACGGCCGGGTTTGGCTTCGTCATTTTGCACCGTGCCGCCGGTGCGCTTGTTGCGCCAGAAGTTGTACAGGGTCTGGACGATGACCGGCAGGTTTTCCTGGATATCGGCGACCAGCCGGGCTTCTTCGGCCGGCGGGAACCAGCGTTCGCCACTCTTTTCGGCATCTTCCTTGAGCATGCCGTTGAGCAGGAACAGCGGTTCGAGCAGTTCAGAGAGGTCATCGGCATGTTTGCCGGCCATTTCGTACCAGTCGCCGGCCAGGCCGGCACCGAAAATGTAGGAATCCGCCCACGCCTCGTAGTCGTAGTCTTTGCAGCTTTCGTCGAGCGGATAGAGCACCGGCGCGATGGTTTCGCCTGCCAGCAGCGAGGCGGCAATGTCGTTGTTGAGGCGCATCAGCAGTTCCAGTGCGGCTTCGACATTCGGGTTGCCGCCGGCTTCCAGCCCCTTGCCCAGCGCTTCGGTCAGCCAGACAGCCGGCGCAACCGGTTGGGGGCCGCTAACGACGGCGCACAGCATGGCCTGGATTTCGTCGAGGCGCATTGCCTCGCCATTGAAAATTTCTTGCTCGAGCAATTCTTCAAGCCGGTCGAGGTCGGCATCGGTCAGGGGATTCGGGTTCATCTGCGTGCTTTCAAAACAATCGCTCAATCATAGCTGACGCTCCGGCGCCCGTCACGCCGATTCAGAAATCGACTTCAAAGACCAGCGCGCAGTGGTCGGAAACCTTGGCGATGAATTCGGCGCGCGCCGGGCCGCTCAGTTGCTGCCAGCCGCGCACACCGACCTGGTAAGCGCTGCCATCCGGCCGCTTGCCTTGCGCCTTGACAGCCAACCCCTGGCTGACCAGCACATGGTCGAGATCGGATTCGAGCGTGCCATTGTTGAAAGTGGCGCCATGTTCCTTGCTCAATAGCGTCATGTTCGCGCTGGCCGCCGCTTCGCCAAGGGCGGCAATCTCGCGTTCGGCCGCGACAACGAGGTTTTTCTTGGCCGGACGCGGAAAGGTCAGGCCCATGGTATTGAGATCGCCGGTGACGACGAACTGCCCCTCCTCGCCCAGTTTGTCGATGGCCTTTTTCATTTTCCAGACGTACGCGAACATCTCGGCCCGGTTGCCGAAGGCCGGCGCATCGGTACCGCTGTCGGTGTGCAGGAACAGCAGGTTGATGTAGGCATTGCCCTTGCGCAGCGTCAGGCTGGCGCCGGGTCGCAGGCTCGGGTTGTAGGCCTTGAATTCCCGCTTCTGGACGAAGGTTGGCTGGTAACTGGCGTTTTGCTTGAAGCCGACGAGGATTTCCTGCGCTTCCGGCCCGTCGGTGATGTGAAAAACGTATTTGGGGAAATAACTCCGCATCAGTTCGAGCACGCCGAGGTTTTCCACCTCATAGAGCGCGAAAACGTCCGGCTTGTGCTTGAGTACGTGTTCGGCGACGGCTTTAGTGCGGTCGCCGCCGCGAAAGTGTTCGACATTCCAGCTCAAAATCTTGAGTGCCATGGCCGCCTCCTTTTGCCCGCCCGACGGGGCGGTGGACAGCGCCAGTTTATGCCTGCGGCAAGCGACTGTCGCGCTTTACTTGCGGGCCGCGGCCGGGGTGTCGATATCGTGCTCGACGCCGGGATCATCGACCGGGCAGAGGCGCAGCGCCTCACGATGCGCATCGATGATGGCCTTGCCGCCACGGTCTCCGCGCAGGCCGAGCAATTCCGTTTTGAAGGCCGCCGAAAAGCCGACCGGATGGCCCGGCCGGCCTTCGAATGTGGGCCGGGCGATTGCCGCGCCATCGGCCAATGCCGCGATGACGGCCTGATAGCTGTCGCCGGCGATGTAAGGCATGTCGGCCAGCGCGACCAGCCAGCCGCTGGCCTCCGCAGCAGCCGCCACGCCGGCGGCCAGCGTGTGACCCATGCCAAGTTCGGCATCAGGGCAAACGATCACCGGCATGCCGGCGCGAGTCAGCAATGTAGCCAGCACATCGTCACCCGGCCGCACTATCGCCAGGCTGCGCGGGCAGGCAGCAAGCAGGTGGCGCGCCGAGGAAAGCGCCATCGGCGTGCCGTCGGGCAAGCGATGCAGGCGCTTGTCGGTGCCGAAGCGCCGGCTGGCACCGGCGGCCAGCAGGATGCCGGCACAGTCGTTCATGTCGCCTTGCAGGCGTAGGGATCGGCGGCTTCCACGATCATGGAATCAACGGCAGCCCCCAGGGGCCACCTGGAATTTTGCCCATTTTTCACAGCCGTCATTTCGGCCAGGATGGAGACGGCAATTTCCGGCGGCGTTCGGCTGCCGATGGGCAGGCCGACCGGGCCGTGCAGGCGGTCGACTTCGGCCTGCGAGAGGTCGAAATATTGCAGCAGTCGTTCTCGGCGCTTGCTGTTGTTGGCCTTTGAGCCGAGCGCGCCGACATAGAAAGCCGGCGACTTGAGGGCTTCGAGCAGGGCCAGGTCATCGAGTTTGGGATCGTGGGTCAGCGCGACGACGGCGCTGCGCGGGTCGAGGCCAAGTTCGGTGACCGCATCGTCGGGCATCGCGGCAATGCGCTCGGTGCCGGGGACATCCCAGCCGTCGGCATACTCGCTGCGCGGGTCGCAGATGTAGACGCGATAGCCGAGGGCCTGCGCCATGGTCGCGAGATAGCGCGAAATCTGCCCGGCGCCGATGATCAGCAGGCGCCAGGCCGGGCCGTGCAGCGTGACCAGCGTCTGGCCGTCCCATTGCTGGCTGTCCCCGGCGCTGCCGCCTTCGAGAGTGACCGCGCCGCTCGCCAACGCAACCCGCCGATGTACCAGTTGGCCGGTGCTGATGCGCTGGGCGAGTTGTTCGAGCAGTGCGGCATCCGGTGCCGGTTCGAGCACCAGTTCCAGCGTGCCGCCACAGGGCAGGCCGAAGCGATGCGCTTCGTCGGCCGTGACGCCATAGCGCAGCAGGCGGGTTCCGCCGTCAACAAATTCGCCGGATGCGGCGCGGCGAATCAGGTCGTCCTCGATGCAGCCGCCGGAAACCGAACCCTGCACCTGCCCGTCGTCGCGCAGGATCATCCAGGCGCCCGGTGGCCGGGGGGCGGAACCCCAGGTCCGGGCGACGGTGATCAGCGCGAAGCGATGCCCCGCTGCGGCCCATTTGCGGGCGGCGTCGAGGACCTGCGTATCGAGGCTGTCCATGTCAGGCCACCAGCTCGGCGGTATTGAACGGCATCTTGTGCAGGAACTTGCCGGTGGCGGCGGCGATGGCATTGGCCACGGCCGGCGCCAGCGGCGGCACGCCGGGTTCGCCGATGCCGGTCGGGGCGGAAGTTGAAGGAATAATATGAACTTCGACCTTCGGCATGTCGCCGATGCGCAGTAGCGGATAAGTATCGAAATTACCCTGCTCGACACGCCCGCCTTTGAGCGTGATTTCGCCACTCATGGCGGCCGAAAGCGCGAAGCCGACCGCCCCTTCAACCTGCGAACGGATGTTGTCAGGGTTGATCGCCGTACCGCAATCCACCGCGCACACCACGCGGTCGACCTTGATCGAGCCATCCTTTTTGACGGTCACTTCGGCCACCTGGGCGACAAAGGAGTTGAACGATTCATGCACCGCCACACCCCGGCCACGACGCTCGCCGGCGGCTGCCTTGAGCGGCGTTCCCCAGTTCGCTTTTTCGGCGGCCAGCTTGAGCACGCCAGCGTGCTTGGGGTGTTCAGTCAGCAGTTCGAGGCGCAGGGCCACCGGGTCCTTGCCCATCACCGCCGCCACCTGATCGAAGAACACCTCGGTCGAGTAAGCCGTGTGCGACGAGCCGACTGAGCGCCACCAGAGTACCGGCACGCCGATATTGGTCGGCGTGTGCAGATCGACCAGCAGATTGGGAATGGCGTAGGGCAGATTGGAAGCGCCTTCAACCGAAACGCGGTCGATGCCATCCTTGACCATCATCTCGAACGGCGAACCAGTCAGGATCGACTGCCCGACCAGCCGGTGATGCCAACCGACCAGCTTGCCGCTGCCATCGAGCGCTGCTTCCAGCGCGTGATGGAACATGGGCCGGTAAAAGCCGCCACGCATGTCGTCCTCCCGCAGCCAGACCAGCTTGACGGGCGCCCTGCCGTTGATCGCCTTGACGATATGCGCCGCCTCCAGCACGTAATCCGACTGGGTGCAGGCCCGGCGCCCGAAACTGCCGCCGGCGTAGAGCATGTTGAGTTTGACCTGTTCCGGCTTGAGGCCGAACAGCGCGGCCACCCGGCCCTGATCGACAGTCTGGAATTGCTCGCCGTTCCACACTTCGCAGCCATCCGCCTTGAGGTGGACAACGCAATTCATCGGCTCCATCGCAGCATGGGCGAGGTAAGGAAAATCGAAGGCGGCGCTGACCACCTTGGCGGCGCCGGAAAAGGTTTTCGCCGTATCGCCGGTCTGTTTCGCAATCAGGCCGGGCTTCTTGGCCATTTCCTTGTACTGGGCCAGGATTTCGTCGCTGCCCAGCTTGAAGGCCTTGCTGTCGTCCCAACTGACCGACAGCGCATCGCGCCCTTTCTTGGCGCTCCAAGTGTCGGTGGCCAGCACGGCGACGCCCTGTGGAATCTGCACGACATCGACGACACCCTTGATCGCTTTCGCCTTGCTCGCGTCGAAGGACTTCACGGTGGCGCCGAACTGCGGCGGATGGGCGACCACCGCCACCAGCATGCCGGGCAGGAAAACATCCTGCGTGAATTGCGCCGAGCCGTTGGTCTTGGCCGCGCTGTCCTTGCGTTTGGCCTGTTTGCCGATCAGGCGGAAATCCTTGGGGTCTTTCAGTTTGACCTCGGTCGGCACGGTTTCGTTGGCCGCATCAAGTGCCAGTTCGCCAAAGCTGGCTTTGCGGCCGCTGGCAGCATGGCTGACGATGCCGTCGCGCACGACAATCTCCGTCGCGCCGACATTCCAGCGCTTGGCAGCGGCCGAAACCAGCATGGCCCGACCGCTTGCCCCGGCCTTGCGCATCTGATCCCAGGAATTGGCCATCGCCGTACTGCCGCCGGTGCCCTGCGCCGGGCCCCAGAAGGTGTTGTTGTAGCGCTTGGCATCGGCTGCCGCGCCTTCGACGCGAACGTGCTTCCAGTCAGCATCCAGCTCGTCGGCCAGGATGGTGGCCAGACCGGTGTAGGTGCCCTGCCCCATTTCGAGGTGCTTGGACATGACGGTGACGCTGTTGTCGGCGCCGATGCGCAAGAAGGCGTTCGGCTCGAAAGTGGCCGTGCTGGCTGCGACAACGCCCGATTTTCCGGCGGCCCCAGCAGCCATCACCGGCAGGCAGAAGCCCAGCGTCAGGCCGGCGCCACCTTGCAGGAAACGGCGGCGGCTGAGGCTTTCAATGATGATTTCGCTCATGTTCAGACTCCTCAGGCCAAAGCCTTGGCAGCTTCGTGGATGGCAGCGCGGACGCGGACGTAGGTGGCGCAGCGGCAGAGGTTGCCCGACATGGCGTTGTCGATATCGGCATCGGTCGGCTTGCGATTCTGGCTGAGCAGCGCGACGGCGCTCATGATCTGGCCGGACTGGCAGTAGCCGCACTGGACGACATCGAGCTTGCGCCAGGCTTCCTGCACCACCTTGCCGACGCGCTCGCTATCTACCGCCTCGATGGTCCTGATCTTGCGCCCGACCACCGCCGACACCGGCGTCGTACAAGCGCGCACCGGCGTTCCATCGACATGCACGGTACAGGCGCCGCACAGCGCCTGGCCGCAGCCGTATTTCGTGCCGGTCATCTGCAGCGTGTCGCGCAGCGCCCAGAGCAGCGGCGTATCAGGCGCCACATCGAGTTGATGTGCCTTGCCGTTAATAGTCAGTTTGATCATCTGCAAGCTCCTCGTCGGAATGGGGACAGCGGGCTATCGAATGACCGCTGTTTGTGCAAATAGTGTCGGCGATACGAAGTGGCAAGCGATAACCCAATCGTGCAGACTTATTGCCTGATCCTCCAAAAACGGTCTATCGCCTCTCGTCGGCCGCCAGCAAAACCGCTACGCTGTCGGCCATGGATACTGCCGTTCTGACCCCACCTCGCCCAATAGATTCCATCGCCATGGAAAATGCCGCCTTGATTCGCCAGCGCGAGGAGCTCGCCGGGATTCTTCACCGCCATTGCCCGGATGACGGGACAGTTGAGACGGCGATCCCCGGCCTGCGCCTGTTTCGTGGCTCGACGACCGATGCACCGAGCTGCGCCATCATGGCCTCGGTTTTCGCCATGATGGTTCAGGGCGCCAAGCGCATCACGGTCGGCGACGAGGTCTATGACTACGATTGCCGGCATTGCCTGATTTCGTCGGTCGACCTGCCGATGTTCTCGCGCATCACCCGCGCCTCGGCCAGTGAGCCCTACCTCGGGCTGGGGCTGATTCTCGATCCGCTGAAGATCAACGAACTGTCGGCGGCCATTCCCAAAAATCGGGCCCTGGATGCCGTCGACCGTGGCATTGCCGTCGGCACCATCAGCGCCGACATTCAGGGCGCCGCCCTGCGCCTCGCCCGTTTGCTCGATACGCCGGCCGACATCCCGGTGCTCGCCCCGATCATCGAGCGCGAACTGCTCTACCGCCTGCTCACCAGCCCACTCGGCACACGCCTGCGGCAAGCGGCGGCGGCTGGCAGCCACAGCCACCAGATCGTGCGCGCCATCGACTGGCTGAAAACCAACCTCGACCAGCCGATCAGCATCGACCGCCTGGCCAGCCTGTCGAACATGAGCAAATCATCGCTGCACCACCATTTCAAGGCGCTGACCGCGATGACCCCGCTGCAATATCAAAAGCAGATGCGCCTGCATGAGGCGCGCCGCCTGATGCTGGTCAGCGATGCGGACGCTGCCTCGGCCGCCCACCACGTCGGCTACGAAAGCCCCTCGCAATTCAACCGCGAATATCGCCGCATGTTCGGCGCCCCGCCGGGCCGCGATGTCGCCCAACTGCGCCAAAACCAGCCGAGCTGACTGCCGGCGGAATTATTTGTTGCCCAGCCACTCCAAGCGGGGAAGCCAAGGAAAAAATCATGCCGAAAATCGAAAAATCCGACGTCGAATGGCGCAGCCAGCTCGACGAAATCCAGTACCGAGTCACCCGCCAGAAAGGCACCGAACGCGCCTTCACCGGCAAATATTGGGACACCCACGAAGACGGCACCTACCACTGCATCTGCTGCGGCGCCCCGCTCTTCCGCTCGGAAGCCAAGTTCGATTCCGGCTGCGGCTGGCCGAGCTTTCACACGCCGAACGACGAAAAACTGATCGACGAACACGTCGACCGCAGCGTCGGCATGATCCGCACCGAAGTCACCTGCCACGACTGCGACGCCCACCTCGGCCACGTCTTCAACGACGGCCCGGCGCCGACCGGGTTGCGCTACTGCATCAACTCGGCGTCGCTGAAGTTGGAGAAGGATGGGGAGTGAGGCGTGGGGGAGGTTCGCGGTGTGGCCGCAACTCGGACCGAAGCCGGCGGGCAATCACTTGCTATTGACTGGCAACGACGAGCCCAAAGCGGAAGTAGCTAGTTCGGGAAAGCTGACACGCCTTGGCTACTTATTCGGCACTGGACGGCGATCACGATATTCCTTGTCTTTCGCGATCCACCCATCAATCTTTTTCCAGTCCTCTTCGAGCTGCGAGCGCGTTTGGTCAATGACATCCTGACCAACTTGAGCACACTCATGAATGCTTTTCCCTGTTGAAGTTGGCAAGACGGTTACCGTGGAATCGTTAGCGCCATCAAGCTGTTTCGGACGTTTCCCGTTAATGCACATTAACCAAACATCGACATTCAACTGTCGCCGTCCGGGAACGACATTCCACGACACAAGCAGTCCATCATTGGTCCACACGGTCTTGTAACTTTTGGGACGTCGTTCGATCCATTTTTTAGCAAATTGCAGATCATCAAAATGGATCTGGCCTTCTTCGACTACTGTTCTGGAAATTCCAGAACAACCCCCGATGGATAATCCGGATGACGGGGCTGCGTCATAGATTCCCATGCTCCCGTACCATCTTTGCTTTCTCGCCCCCATATCACTTTTGAGTTTGCAGCGATCCCACTCGTAGGTTCTGTCAAACCCCTTGCCAGCGGTCACTATTACTGATCTGTTCCCCTTTCTGGCTTCGATTGTTGCGCCCTCTTGCATAACAAGCTCGGTGACCGCGTAAGCATTGGTTGTTAGCAGTACAGCAACGACAGCAGAGATAGCGGTTTTCATGAGGGCCTTACGAAAAGAGTTTATCCATGCCGAAAGCGTGCCGAGAATCAAATGGAATATCAAGGTTTGAGAATAGCCGGCCGATTTTGACCGCAACGGGGAAAGCTCCTTGACGGCCGGCTACTGGCCGATTGTTCCATTTTGATCACCACGTACTAAACGACAGTTTTGTTCGGCAAGCACCCAAAAGCAACCTATAGCCCGTCATTCCCGATATCTACCCTGCACTTCCTCATACCGCGGGCAACTGACGAGATGGTCATTGACCATCCCGGTCGCCTGCATGAACGCATAACAAATCGTCGAGCCGACGAATTTGAAGCCGGCGCGGGTCAGGGCTTTGCTCAGGGCATCGGATTGTGCGGTTTTGGCAGGGACTTCGGACAGCGATGACCGGGCGTTTTGCAGCGGCGCCCCGCCGACGAAAGACCACAGGAAATCACTGAACGATTGGCCCCCGGCGGTCAGCGCCAGATAGGCCTTGGCGTTCTGGATGGTCGCGGCGATCTTGGCGCGGTTGCGGATGATGCCGGGGTCGGCCAGCAGGGCGGCGACTTTTTGCTCGTCGTAGCAGGCGATCTTGTGCGGGTCGAAGTTGTCGAATACCAGCCGGTAGTGCGCCCGTTTCTTGAGCACGGTGGCCCAGGACAAGCCGGCTTGGGCGCCTTCGAGGATCAGCAGTTCGAACAGGGCGCGGTCGTCGCGCAGCGGCAGGCCCCATTCGGTGTCGTGGTACTCGCGGTAGAGGTCGAATCCTTCGCACCAGGGGCAGCGTTCCATCGTCATGCTTCCTTCGGTAAAAGGCGCAGTGTAGCTGTGTACGCTGCGTGCCGACAGTTTCAGGTCGGGTGCAGCGGGGCAATCGAATGAATGCTGGGGGGACCGCCTCCTCCCCCTTCAAGGGGGAGGCAGGGAGGGGGATGGGGTGCAAAATGGAGCATTCTATGCAACGCAACGGGGAATTTTGCCCCATCCCCACCCCAACCCTCCCCTTGAAGGGGAGGGAGTCCACGTTCATACGATTGCACTGCCGGCTGCTACATCTTTGATTTCCCTCGTCAGTCGTTATGCAGTTCGCCGGCGGGCGGCGTGCTGCGTTCCTGCATGAAGCGGCCCGGCGGCACGCCAAAGGCGCGCTTGAACATGGCCGAGAAGGCGGCCTGGCTGGCGTAGCCCAGTTCCGCCGCGACTTCGCCGTACGGGCGACCGCGACCGATCAGGTCGAGGGCCCGGGCCAGGCGCAATTGCTGGCGCCAGGCGCCAAAGCTCAATTTCAGTTCGCTGACGAACAGACGGGCCAGCGTCCGCTCGCTGGCGCCGACGCGGGCCGCCCACTCGGCCAGCGACAGCGCGGAAGCGGGATCGTCGATCAGCGCCTGACACAAGGCCTGCAGGCGTCGGTCCTGCGGCATCGGCAACCCCAGCGAGAGCGGCGGCGCGCGGCGGATTTCGGTGAGCAGCAATGCCGTTACCTGTCGCTGGCGCAGCGATGGCTCCTGACCGTCGCCCTCGGCCTCGCTCAGGGCCTCAAAAAGCGCCCGCATCAGGTCGGAAACTTCGATCACCGAACAGGCATCGAGCGGCAGCGGGGCAACTTCCGGCGCGATATAGACGGTGCGGAACTCCACTTCGCCGAGCATGAGCAGGTCGTGCTCGATATGCGGCGGGATCCACACGGCGCGCAAGGCGGGCACCAGCCAGGTCATGCCGGCTGCCGAAATCCGGATGCCGCCGCGCAGCGGATAGGCCAGTTGCGCCCAGTCGTGGCGATGCGGCGGCACATAAACGTCGGCCGGTGGACAACGCAGGTTGACCGTCATCGGCAACTCGGCGGTCGGGGCGCGGCGGGGTACGGCGTCGAAGGAAAGGTCTGTCTGCATTGCGATAATTTTTGTCCGAATATCGCATCACGGTCAATAGATCGGAAAGCTAGACTGTAATCCTTAACGTTTTACTCGGATTTTATCCATGACGACCGCCACCCTGCCCGCCCCCCAGCGCAGCGACATCGAAGTCATTTCGGTGATCGGCTTCGTCCATGGCGTTTCCCATTTCTTCCACCTCTTGCTGCCGCCACTTTTTCCCTGGCTGATGCCCGAATTCGGGCTGAGCTTCACCGCCATCGGCACCACGATGACCGTGTTTTTCGTGGTTTCCGGCATAGGCCAGGCCAGCGCCGGTTTTCTCGTCGATCGCTTCGGTGCGGCACGCGTGCTGGGCGGCGGCATCGCCTGCTTTGCCCTGGCCGGCGTGCTGCTCTACTTCGCCAACGGCTATCCGATGCTGATCGCCGTTGCCGCGCTGGCCGGGCTGGGTAACAGTGTCTTTCACCCGGCCGACTTCACGGTACTTAACCGCCATGTCTCGCAAGCACGCCTCGGACATGCCTTTTCAGCCCACGGGCTGTCTGGCAACCTTGGCTGGGCTGCCGCTCCGATCTTTCTCACCGGCCTCGCCACCGCGTACGGCTGGCGGACTGCGGCGCTCGGTGCCAGCGCCATGGCCATCGCTGCACTGGCACTGCTGTTCTGGCGGCGAGATGCGCTGACCGACCCGGTCGAACATCACACCGAGAAGGCCAGCGAACCAGCGGGGACGACGTTCGCCTTCCTGAGTTCGCGCGCCGTCTGGCTGTGCTTCCTGTTCTTCCTGCTGATCACGGCGGCTTTCGGCACCATCCAGAACTTCGCCAGCCCGATTTTGCAGGCGCTGTATGGGCTGTCGATCACCACGGCAGCCTTTGCGCTGTCGACCTATCTGGTCGGCGGCGCAGTCGGCATCATCCTCGGCGGCTTTCTTGCCCAGAAAGGCGAGCACGACCACCTGATCGCCGGCGCGCTGGGGGTTGCTGCCCTGCTCGCCATCCTGCTGGCCGCTGGTGTCATGCCTTCCTGGAGCATCCTGCCGCTAATGGCTGGCATCGGCTTCTGCACCGGCACCGCCGGGCCATCCCGCGACCTGCTGGTGCGCCGTGCCGCCACGGCCCGTTTCGGCAAGGCCGCCTACGGGCGAGTCTATGGCTTCGTCTATTCGGGCTTGGACCTGGGCCTCGCCATGGCACCGGTTATTTTCGGCGGGCTGATGGATGCCAGACATTTCAGCGAGGTGCTGGTTGGCATTGCCATCCTGCAAGTGCTGGCCATCTTCAGTGCCCTGCGAGTTGGGAAAGCCATTTAGGTTGGCTTGCGGTTCGGTTTAACAAGCTTGGGATTCCGCCTTGCTGGCGGGCGTACTTTTTCTTGCTTCGCCAAGAAAAAGTAGCCAAAAAGAAGGCGACCCCAAGGTCGGCGCCCTTCGGGTTCCTTGCGCTACTCGGCAGGCCGGGCGGCTGGCTAAACTCGCCTGCGGCTCAGACAACGCCAGCCGACACCCCCCGGCCTACCTGCGTTGCTCGGCGCCTCTCATGGGGACCCGAAAAACATCCCGCCTCAACCGGCACGACCTGAATTGACATTCCCTCGCTCAACCCGAAAAAACGCCTAAAAATGAAATCCACCGGTTCAGCGTGGACGCCCCATCGGGCCCCTTGAAAGGTGCCGAGCAACGCAGGAAGGCCGGGGGCTTTCGGCGAGGACTGTTTGAGGGGCGCAGCCCCGAGTTCCGCAGCCGCCCGGCTTTCCGAGTAGCGCAGGGAACCGGCGTAGCCGGCACCGACCCAGGGGTGGCCTTTTAGCTTCGCTAGCGATGAACCCCGCCTTTGGCTACTTTCTTTTGGCCACACAAAAGAAAGTACGCCCGCCAGCAAGGCGGAAACCCAAGCCAATCGAAGCTACAACCCCCGCGCCCAGGCCGGCCGCAAATGGGCGGCCTCTGGCGCCGCGATGGCCTGGCGTACCTGGGCCAGCAGCCGCTCCTTGTCGGCGCCGAGTGTGCCTTTCAGGACCAGCCAGTTCGAGGCGTGATCGCTGCGGAAAACCGTGCGTTTCAGATCGAGCGTAGATAGAAAACGCTCCATCTCGACGAACAGCTCGTGCTGCCCCAGCGGCTCCCAGCCCGGAAAGTCGTTGCGGAAGCGCTCTTCGCCCTTGGGAAAACTGACAACCAGCGTCGACAGAAACTCGGGTTGCGTTTCGTTCATCAGGCGAGCCGAGTTTTCAGCGTGCTGCATCGACAGCGCCTTGCCGCCCAGCCCGTTGAGGATCATCACCGAGCGCGTGATGCCGGCGGACCCGAGCTTGTCGAGCGCCTCGCGTGTGGTTTCGAAGGTTTCGCCCTTGTTGACGGCGGCCAGCACCTGATCGTCGCCAGATTCGGCGCCGACATAGACCATCTTCAGGCCGGCGGCAGCCAGTTCGTCGATTTCCGACTGGTCCTTTTTCCGCAGGTTGCGCGGCAGGCAATAGCTGGAAATCCGCCGCACAGCCGGCATGTGGGTGCGAATCGCTTCGAGAATGGCCAGCAGACGGCGAGTCGGCAGCACCAGCGCATCGCCATCGGCCAGGAAAACGCGACGAATGTCGTTGCCGTAGCGCTGGCCGGTCAGGCGGATGCTTTCCAGCACCTCGTCCTCGCCCCGCGCCACGAATTTTTTCTGCGGCGCGGTGTACATCTCGCAAAAGGTGCATTTGTTCCACGAACAGCCATCGGTGACCGGCAGGATCAGCGATTCCGCCTCGCTGGGCGGGCGGAAGACCGGCTCAACGTAGCGGATCGGAATCACGCCGCGCCCACCTTGGCGATGAAGGCCGGCGGTACCGAGGTCGCCTTGCGAGCGGCGTAGTCGAAGAAGATGATGCCGTGCTTGCCGCGCGCCACCTCGCGGCCGGTCGCCTTGTCGCTCAGGCGCCAGACCAGGTCGCAACCGTATTTATTGAAGTCGTCGGCGGCCATTTCGATGACCATCGTCTCCCCGTGGAAGGCTTCCGAGCGATATTGCGCGGCGACATCGGCGACCACGATGCCGACGCCTTCGACATCCAGTTCGCTGTAGCCCATCGACTTGAAAAAGCGTACCCGAGCCTCGGAAACCAGCGAGATCAGCTGGGCGTTGTCGAGATGGTGGCCGTAGTTGATGTGGCCGATATAGATCGGTACTTCGGTCGAAAAACTGAAGCGTTCGGGCAGTTCAATCTTGATGCGGGGCATGGTGTCAGGGCGGTTTGGGGTAAAGCCACATTTTAGGGGCTGCGGCGTAGAATCGCGAAAAACTCACGGAGCTCGAACCATGAAAGCAATTGACCACGGCAAACTCGACAAACTCGTCCTCGACGCCCGCAAGGCCGCCGATCAGCGCGCCGAGGGCTACCGGGAACGCACCCTGAAAATCTACCCGTGGATCTGCGGCCGCTGCGCCCGGGAATTCACCCAGGCCAACCTGCGCGAATTGACCGTGCATCATCGCGATCACAACCACGACAACAACCCGAACGACGGTAGCAACTGGGAGTTGCTCTGCCTCTACTGCCACGATAACGAGCACCAGAAGCAGATCGAGGCCGACCGCGGCTATACCGATAGCAGCAAGCGTGGCGGCGGCGCGACGCACAACCCGTTTGCCGCGCTGCAAGGGCTGCTCAAGAAGGATTGAGCAAAGCCATGGCCGAACAACTACGCCTCGTCATCAGCACCCGCGGCCGGGGTTCGGTCGAAATTACCGATGAGATTGCTGCCGTGGTGCGCCAGGCCAAGGTCGATGCCGGCATTGCCCATATTTTCGTGCGCCACACCAGTTGCGGGCTGGCCATTACTGAAAACGCCGATGCCAGCGTTCGCCGCGATCTCGAAATGCTGATGCAACGCTGGGCACCGGATGGCGACCCGGCCTATCGCCACGACATGGAAGGCGACGACGACATGGCCGCCCACGCCCGTTCGCTGCTGACCGGTGTTTCGTTGACCGTGCCCTTCGCCAATGGCCGCCTGCTGCTCGGCACCTGGCAGGGGATTTACCTGTTCGAACACCGTACGCAGAGCCACCAGCGGGAAATCGTCGTTACCCTGCTCGGCTGAGCGCCTGTCGGGATGCAGGCTAGCCCTTGACGCACACCACCTGCTTCAGGGTGTGCAGCACTTCGGTCAGATCACGCTGGTTGTCCATCACCGTATCGATGTCCTTGTAGGCTCCCGGAATCTCGTCGATGACCCCCTTGTCCTTACGGCAAACGACGCCTTCGGTCTGCCTGCGCAGATCGGCCTCGGTAAAGGCGCGAGTGGCGGCGTTGCGGCTCATCCGCCGACCGGCCCCGTGGGCGCTTGAATCGAAGCTTTCCGGATTGCCCATGCCACGAACGATGTAGCTGCGCGCCCCCATGCTACCGGGGATGATGCCAAGATCGCCAGCCCGGGCGCGGATGGCGCCTTTGCGGGTGACCCAGACATCGGCGCCGTAGTGGTGCTCCCGGGCGACATAATTGTGGTGGCAATTGACCACCTCGCTGGTCACCGAAAAGGCCGGCAGGTGGCGACGCAGCGCGGCCAGCACCAGATTCATCATGCATTCGCGGTTGGCAAAGGCGTATTCCTGCGCCCAATGCACCGCCTCGACGTAATCGTCGAAATGCACGCTTCCTTCCTTGAAATAGCCGAGGTCACGATCCGGCAAATGGATCTGCTGGCGCTCCATGTCGCACCGGGCCAGTTCAATGAAATAGCTGGCCAGCGCATTGCCGATGCCGCGGCTGCCTGAGTGCAGCATCACCCAGACCTGATCGGACTCGTCGAGACAGACCTCGATGAAGTGGTTGCCACCGCCGAGCGTACCCATTTGATTGACCCATTTCGAGAATTTGCCGAAGCTTTTCAGCAGTTGCGGGTGCTTCTGCGTCATCAGTTCCAGACGGGGCTCGAAGGGGCGCGCCGCCAGGATCAAGGCCCGGCCATCCTCGTGCTGAGCCCGGCCGACCGGCACATCGGCACTGACCTGTTCGAAAATCCTCTTGAGCGCCTTCTCATCCAGCGCATTGGCGCCGATAGAAAGCCGGCAGGCCACCATGCCGCAGCCGATATCGACCCCCACGGCCGCCGGCACGATGGCTTTGTGCGTTGCAATCACCGAACCGATGGTGGCGCCAATACCCAGATGCACATCGGGCATCGCCGCGACATGGTGGTGGATGAACGGCAGGCTGGCGATGTTGGCCAGCTGCTGACGCGAGTTGTCATCGACATCATCGGTCCAGATCCTGACCGGCACATTGGAAGTCTTGAGGGTTTGGCGGATGGGCACGGCGAATCCCGGTGAAGGCAAGCATTCAGGTTAGCAAAATCGCCCGGCCCGGCAAATGTCGAAAAGACAAATAGTTACGCCGGCTTAACGGCAATTTACGCGACCTCTGCCGACAATTCGGCATCCTTCACCCTCTCATTTCAAGCATGAAAACCCAAGCCACCACCCTGCTCATTTTCTCATTGCTGGCCATCACGGCCTGCGCGCCGATGGATGGACGCAACGGCCCGGATGGCGGCCAGCCACGGCACGGCCAAATGGAAGGCGGCGGTGGCGCAACGGTCGTCGACAACCTGCAGACCCAATTGCAGAAAACGGCCGAAGCCCTGAATCTGACGCCGCCTCAGGCCGTGCTGTGGGATGCCTACCAGGAAAAAGTCGGCGCCCTGATGGCCGACCAGATGAAAATGCCGCCATATGCTGCAAGCCGCCAGAATGCCCTGCGGCAGATCAGCCAGAAGGTCGAGACCGTTCGCAACCGCCTGACGGCCATGGAGGAAATCCAGGAAGCGGCTAGCAAGCTCTATGGCTCACTCGACGAAAAGCAGAAAGCCATCGCCGACCAAACCCTGCCGCAGACCGTTCCGGCGCTCTACTCCGGGCTGGGCAGTGGCTCAGGCGGCAAATCCGGCGGAGAGCGCAACAGCGAACGCCCAAGCGGCCGCGGTGGCCCCGGCGGCGGTGGCGGAATGGGTGGCTCCGGCGGCGGAATGGGCGGGGGATTTGGTCGGATGTAGCAGCCCGTTTCGCCCCAACCCTGGCATTCGCCGATTCTGAGCGCCAGTGCCAGGCTTCTGATTGCTACTGCCGTTCAGGGCAAGTACTGAATGCGAACTGATCGGCCTTAGCGGCCGTTGATGTATGTCGCCGCCAATGGCGGCAACGAGAGGGGCAACGGACATCGCACAAAGAGTGGCCGCTAATGTACGCTTTGCACTTCAGGCTACAGCCGGCCCCGACCCAAAGCGGCCATTCGGCCTAATGTGGCGACTGCAGTCCAACAACCGGACATTTTGAGCGATCCATTAATCCACTCTCTCAGGCTCACCAATGCTCTTTAGCAAGGCGTTGTACTGCGCCTTGTCAGCGGCATAAATTTTATCCAGAACGTAGTTGGCAACCTTGGCAATCTCTGGAATTTCAACTGGCTTGAAACTCCGATCAGGAACAGCTTCAAGGTGGGAGAACTCATTGTTGAGACGGTTGACTAGTGCAACGGCTGTGTCTTCCTCTTCTCCGAAAAATTTCTTGATTCGTTCAAAGGCATCACTCCTATCATCGTGATGTGGATACTTGAAGAACAGGAATGCTTCTAGGAATTTACGCAGATTGTTGCCAAAACCGAAGAAGGGTTCATGGTTATCTGCTGCCGCAGCTTGGTTTTTGCACTTGTAGATTTGGTGGAAGAGATAGTGAAATTCCGTAACGTAGTCTTTGAGATAGGACGGCATGAGCAGGATGTTGCTTGACGCCCCATTGCGCTCAATCATGAAGTGCTCATGATCGCTGACATTCTTAGTTTTACCTTCTCCAGCCGGAATCTTTTTTGTCGGAATGGACAGTCGCTTAAGGTACTTTAGGAAGTCCAGGTTGTGTGTGGATATGAAGAGTTGCTTGTAGCGATATGAGTTAGAGCCGTCTGGCCGCTTAGTCGGTTTTGCGATCAAGCTCTCAATTAAGCTAAACATGAAGAAGATGTGATTTCCGTCCAAGCTTGAGATTGGATCATCAATGTAGATGATCAAGTCTTTGCCCTTGCTCTCTGGATCTTCAAGTTTTGCCATGAAGTAGCAGAATGCGATAAGGCTGCACTCGCCCTCACTGAGGTTGTACGCTGCCTTTCCGTTTCGCGTGATCTCAAACTTCATAGAGGCTTTGTCAGCACCGTCACGTGCTTCTAGCTTGATACCGTCATGGCCGAAAAAATTGTTCAACAAGGAGTTGACCCGTTCGGCACCCTTTCGCTCGTCCTTCTGCTTGGCCCTCAAAGCTTGGACTTCTGCCTCGGCGTCACGAATCAGTTTTTCCGCCTCCGTATGGGCCGTGCTTGCCAGGTCAGCCTCCGTCTTCAGGGTGGCTATGCAGTCAAGTTCCTTGTCGTAGCTGATTGCGTCCACAAACGCGAACACGTCAGCCAAGCGAAGTGCATCTCTGGCCGCGGTCTTGTCCTTTTCCAGTGTGGCAGTTTTGCCGTTGCTAGTGACGATCAACGCATTGATATCGTCAACATGCTTCCCAATTTCCTTTGCGTTATGCGAAGAAGCCTTCAACGACACAGGCTGGAACAGGTTGTTCTTCCGAGTCTCAAGCGATTTATTCAGCGCTTCCAAGTCCTTTTTGTAGAAGGCCAGAGCTTGCGACAGCGCTTTGCTGCTTGCTTCAAACGCTGTGCGTTCATCAGCGTAAAACTGAGCACCTGTGAAGGTATTGAGTCCTGCAATGGTGTCTATTTCGTTCGTAACTGCCGTGATAGCAGCGTCTAAGGCTGTTTCTAGGTCGCCTGATTCTTTGCTGAAGTGTTCATCGAGCACCTGCCATATGTCGTGCGGCAGATCTTGTCGGCAGAAAGCACAGGTGCTTCGTTTCTCCCGGTGGTGCCCCATCCCCTGCTTGACCCAGAGTTGCAATGCGCTGTCTTTGAGCAGTTCCTCAATCGCCTTGGTTGGGGTTATCGCCTTGGAAAGCAGAGGTTCGGCAGTTGCCTGCAGAACCTCCAGCTTAAGGGTGATGGCTAGGTTGTCAGTAATGTCAGGCAGGGCTTCTTGCTTGAGCAAGTTGAGTTTACTTGCCTGTTCCTCAGTGGTCAGTGCGACAAAGCCGGGCTTCTTGGTGGAAGCAATATCGCGTTTGATGTGGTCAATGTTGTAAACAGCGGTGCCGTACTGACGGTTCTTTTTTATTTTCTCCGCAGCATGTGAACGCAGCTTGCCCTCCAGAGCACCTACCGCGGAGGTGTGGGCAGAATTGGTGCGATCACCCTCTTTCCTCTTGGCTTCCAGATCAAAACGTAGTCCAGCTTTACCTTCCACGCTCCCAAGCTTGACTTCAATGGCAGCAATGGCGTCGTCAATTTCCTTGTTCTGCTCACCGACGATGGCGAAGGTCTTGATGACGCCAGCGTTTTCCTGATTGACAAGGAAACTCAGGTTGTCGGTCACGAAGTCGCGGTTGTAGACCCGAACGTCGTAGTTGTGGGTCTGCAGGCCAGCATGAGTGACTGCACCCTTATCACCTGTCACGGTGAAGGATGAACCTACATAGTTTAGGGGAAGCTTACCTGTCTCCAACGAACGGAAGATGCGAGAGAGCGTCGTCTTGCCAGAGTAGTTGCGCCCGTAGAGGATGTTCAGACGCTGGAAGAGCTTGACGTTTTTTCCGTTGTCCCGAACGGTTTTTTTCCATTCCAGACCTTGGAAGCTACCAAAGTTTGCAATATCTACATGATTGATCATCGGCTCAGTCCCTCTCCTGTGGCGCCCAGACTTTTCAAAGCACAATGCTTCTCAAGCTTACGATGCCTGCTTTGAATATGGAGGCAGCATAGCTTTCAAGGAGGCGCAGGTCGAGAAAAAGGGCTATTTGCTCCATCTGTGCGTACCACAATAATATTTCCATTCCCCCTGAATAAAAAAATGCCTATGGTCTTAGTGGATACCCTTGGCTTCTCTGCGCGAGTTAACGGCTAAGCAATCTGGCTCCGTCTGCTTGGAAATGGAAAGCAGACATTTATCGAAAAATGGCGAAGGACTGCTTCGGCCGAGGAGCCAAAGTAGGCCGTCCGGCAGCTTTCTTAGTGGAACTGACGCTCAAATGGCCGTGGTTACAAGAGGGCCACCGGCGGCATTCTGGCCGAATGCCGACGTCTCGAGAGCCGGGTTTGGGTAATTTGTTGAATCAAACTCAGGGAGCCTTTTTGACAACCCCGATGCCGGCAATTTAACCCTGGTTCCCCTGCCCAGCCGCCGCTCCGCAAGCATGACAGAAGCGGGCGAAGGCGCTCTTGCGTTCCTTGCAGGCGCCGCAATGGTCGAACAGGCAGATGCCGCAATGCGGGCAGTAATCGATGGCCGTATTGGTCAGATCGACCGGCCGCTCGCAGCCCGGGCAGACTTTCTTGGCCAGCCGGGCCAGCGCGGTGTCGTAGCTCAATTCCTTGCGCCGCTCGACATCTGGCATTGCTTCGGCCAGCTTCTGCTTCTCCAGATAGCGATTGAGCGCCACGATGGCGTAACGGCCGACCAGCACGGTAATGACAATGCCGACCACGTAGCGCACATAACCGCCGTAGCTTGGCAAATAGGGCACGAGCTCGACAAAGAAGGCAAACAGCGCAAAGTAGATGAAGCCCCAGACGAACGGCCACCAGGTGCTTTGCCGTTTTTTGGCGAACAGCCAGCCGGCAATGCCGAGTAGCGGCAGGGTCAGCGCCAATCGATAGGCGAAAACACGCAATTCCTGATCGCGATAGGCGACGGCGAGCTTGCCGGAGGCATCCCGCTCCAGTTCGCGCATGTCGCGCTGCGCCCGCTCCTCGGCCTGTCGCGCATCGAGCAGACCCTGCTGCTGGCGCTCAACATCGGCCAGCGCCTTGCGTTCGAGTATCTTCAGCTCATCAAGCGCCTGCGTCCGGGCAATCAGCTCCGCATCCTGGTCCGGCTGTTTGGTGGCGTGGCGCGTCGCCAGCCAGTTGTTGAAGGTGTCACGCGCTGCCGCTGAATTGGCCCGGGCGCCGTTGAGCTTGAGCTGGGCCTGATCGTGGGCATCCTGCGCCGCCTGCCGCTTTTCCTGCATCGCCTTCACTTCGGCCCGCAAGGTCTGTGCCGCCGGCTTGTCGATGAAATCTTCGAGCGTGACCCGGTGCTCGACCTTGGGCAGATTCTGGACAATCGTCCCGCCCAGCCCGATCAGGAAGCTGGCAAAAACGAAGGCCACGATCCACAGACCGAAGCGGAACCATTTTTCCGACCAGCGCAGTGCCTTGCTCATGCCTTTGCTCCTTTAGCCGCTCCAGCCAGCTTGCCGAAAGCGGTCACCGCGACCAGGGCCAGCGCCCCGCCGATGATGCCGACCAGGCCATCCAGGCCCATCGTGACGATACCGCCGAGCGCTCCGGCCAGCCCGCCAACATGCTCGATCCAGTGATGCACCGGCCCGATGCCATGGACCAGAATGCCGCCGCCCACCAGAAACATGGCCGCCGTGCCGATCACCGTTAAAGCTTTCATCAGTTTCGGCGCAGCGAGCAACAGCAGTTTGCCGACACCCCGCATGGCACCGCTGCCTTTCTTGAGCAGGTAATAACCAAGATCGTCCATCTTGACGATGCCGGCCACGAAGCCATAAACACCGACCGTCATCAGCAACGCGATGCCAACCAGCACCGTGATCTGCGACACGAAAGGCTTGTCGGCCACCGTGCCGAGCGCAATGACGATGATTTCAGCCGACAGCACGAAGTCGGTACGAATCGCGCCCTTGATCTTCTCCGCCTCGAAAGCGACGAGATCGACTGATTCGTCAGCCACCGCCGCCACTTCCTCGGCATGGTGCGCGGCATCTTCGTCGGCGCTGTGCAGCCATTTGTGCGCCAGCTTCTCGACACCTTCAAAACACAGGTAGAGGCCGCCGATCATCAGCAGCGGCGTCACTGCCCATGGAATGAAGGCACTGATCGCCAGGGCCGCCGGGACCAGGATGGCCTTGTTTTTCAATGACCCAACGGCCACCGCCCAGACCACGGGTATTTCCCGCTCGGCCCGCACGCCCGAAACCTGCTGCGCATTGAGCGCCAGATCGTCGCCCAGCACCCCGGCGGTTTTCTTGGCGGCGACCTTGGTCATCACCGCCACGTCGTCGAGAATCGTCGCAATATCGTCAAGCAGGGCGAGCAGGCTGGCACCGGCCATATCAGGATTCCGTATTCGTTGAGCCGTCGCCGGCCGTATCCAGAGAAAATTCGCGTATCCAGGTCGCCCGCCGCTCGCAGGGCGAACGTCGCTCGACGACCACCTTGCCCTCACGCGTGTAGAAAGGCGGCGGAGAAATGCGGGTCACGCCGCGGCGATCCTTGCCGCGCGGGCGCAGCGTGCGCTGCGGACCTTCGTTCTGGATTTCGTTTCCCATGGCAGTCTCCTCAAGCGAGGTGGTTCAGACCGACGATTATGCCACGCTGGTATCCGGGCAGCCCTGCCCGGAAGCGGGCATCGCCGGAATCAGATATCCGTGAAAACAGCCGTATCCGGCAGGCGCGACTTGGGCAGTTTGGCGTTGAAATCGCCTTCGCTGCGATAACCAAGCGCCACCATCACCACGGCACGCAGGCCCTTTTCACGGAGGCCAAGCGCGGCATCGACGGCCGCGACATCGAAACCTTCCATCGGGCAGGCATCGACGCCAAGCGCGCCGGCCGCCTGCAACAGCGTACCGAGGGCGATATAGACCTGACGGTCGATCCAGACATCGAGATCTTGCTTGTCGCGGTGCAGGCCGACATAAAAACTGCGCGACGTATTCTGGGTCGCCTTGGCTTCCGGCGTGGCAAAACGGCCATCGGCATCTTCCTGAGCCAGCACGGCGGCCAGATGCGCCTCATCCAGGTCGGTACGCGCGCAGAGCACGACGAGATGCGAGCAGTTCTGAGCCTTTGGCGCGTTGTAGGCAAAACCACCGGCCAGGGTAGCGACGATCTTCGCCTTGCCTTCATCGCTGGCCGCCACCACGAAATGCGACGGCTGGGAATTGACCGAGGCCGGCGCGAAACGCAGCACAGTGCGCAGGTCATCCATCACTGCCGCCGGAATCTTGCGGGCAGGGTCGAAGGCCTTGCAGGTATGGCGGGTGGTGGCGATCTGGGCGATGTTCATCGGGGCTTTCCTTTTTCGAAAAATGCTTTGGAGGATTACGGCAGGCGCGCTGGCAGGTAGAATCCGGGTCCGCGCCGCAACCTGCGGTGGACCGCCATTATCACCCGAATCTCAGAGCGCATGACCGACTACTCCGCCGCCTCAATCCGTGTCCTCAAGGACCTCGAACCCGTCAAGGAACGTCCCGGGATGTACACCAGGACGACCTGCCCGACCCATATCGTGCAGGAAGTCATCGACAATGCCGCCGACGAGGCGCTGGCCGGTTTTGCCAAGAAGATTTCCGTGGCGATTCGCGCCGATGGCGTGATCGAGGTCTCCGACAACGGCCGCGGCATTCCGGTCGAAATTCACCCGGAAGAAGGCCGGCCGGCGGTCGAACTGGTTTTCTGCAAGCTGCACGCTGGCGGCAAGTTCAACAAGAAGGAATCGGGCAACGCCTACCGTTTCTCGGGCGGCCTGCACGGCGTCGGCGTTTCGGTCACTAACGCCCTGTCGATCCGGCTGGAAGTCGAGATCAAGCGCGGTGGCGGCATCCATCACATCGCCTTCGGCGCCGGCTTCGTCACCGAGCCACTGAGCCGTCTCGGCGACTGCGGTCAGCGCAACACCGGCACCACGGTGCGCATCTCGCCCGATCCCAAGTATTTCGACTCGCCCAAGGTCAACCTCGCCCAACTGGAGCACCTGCTGCGCTCCAAGGCCGTGCTGATGCCCAATGTCACGGTCGAACTGGACATCGAAGGCCAGGACAAGAAGGTCTGGTGCTACCAGAACGGCATGGCGGACTACCTCAACGAAATGATGGTCGGCACGCCGGTGGCACCGATTTTCGTTGGTGAAAAATACGTTGAAACCGCCAATGGCTTTGCCGTCGGCGAAGGGGCGACCTGGGCGCTGGCCTGGTTCGAGGAAGGCGGCGGCAAGCCGGAAAGCTACGTCAACCTGATCCCGACGCTGGACGGCGGCACCCATGAAGCCGGCCTGAAGGCGGGCGTCTTCGAGGCGATCAAGGCCTTCGCCGACCACCACGCCATCCTGCCGGCCAAGGTCAAACTGGCGCAGGAAGACGTCTGCGGCAAGATGACCTATTTGCTTTCGGCCAAGGTACTCGACCCGCAATTCCAGGGCCAGACCAAGGAGAAACTGACCAGCCGCGACGCCTACAAGCTCGTTTCGCAGATGGTGCGCGACCCCTTCGAGCTGTGGCTCAACAGCCACGCCGATTTCGGCAAGAAGATTGCCGAACTGGCCGTCAAGGCAGCGCAGAATCGGATGAAATCGACCCAGAAGGTCGAAAAGAAGAAGTCGTCGGGCATCGCCACCCTGCCCGGCAAGCTGACCGATTGCGAATCCGACGATATCCTGCGCAACGAAATCTTCCTGGTCGAGGGTGACTCGGCCGGCGGCTCGGCCAAGCAGGGCCGTGACAAGGAAACCCAGGCCGTGCTGCCCCTGCGCGGCAAGGTGCTGAACACCTGGGAAGTCGAGCGCGACCAGTTGTTCAAGAACAATGAAGTACACGACATTTCGGTGGCCGTCGGCGTTGATCCGCACGGTATCGAACAGATCGACAGCGTCGATGTCACCGGCCTGCGCTACGGCCGCATCATCGTCATGTCCGACGCGGACGTCGACGGCTCGCACATTCAGGTGCTGCTGTTCACGCTCTTCCTCAAGCACTTCCCGGCCCTGGTCGAACGCGGCCACATCCACGTCGCCCAGCCGCCGCTCTTCCGGGTCGATGTCGAAGCCCGTGGCCATACCCGCAAGGTCTATTGCCTGGACGAGGCCGAGAAAGAACAGACGCTGACCAAGCTGCGCGACGAAGGCGTCTCGGAAAACAAGATCACCGTCTCCCGCTTCAAGGGCCTCGGTGAAATGAACCCGGATCAGCTGTGGGAAACCACGCTCTGCCCGGATACCCGTCGTCTGGTGCCCTTCCAGGCCAGCCGCGAAACGATCAAGGAAATGGCCACCACCTTCACGCTGCTGATGGGCAAAGGCGAAGCCTCCGGACGGCGGGCCTGGATGGAGAAGGACGGCGGGCTGGTTGAGGCGGACGTCTGATTTGTAGATGGGTGGATCGTGAACGGTTTGCCTCAGCCATACCGTGTCGCGATTCTGGGGGCCATATTGGCCGCAAGCTTGTCCGGGCTACTCAACGACTGCAACAGAAGACACAGCCAGCCCGCGCAAGTGGATCGCGTTTATACAGGCTATCGGATGTTTCTGGAGCGCTTGAACGCGAGCGATGCGCCGCAACTCACCCGCTTGATCAGTCTCGCCAACAGAATTCCGTTTCTGGCTACGGACGGGGAAATCCAAGGCTTTGAAGATCAAGCCGAAATCCTGCTTGAAAGACAAGGCATTGAGGAAATTTTGGTGCAATTTGATGTTGCAACCACCCCGCTCAAGGTCTACGGAACGAACGAAGTTCGCGTCATTCTGGATGACATCGGTAAAGCCTTGCTGTTGCGAGATGAGGATATCGATTGGCGGCGATACGGAACCATGATCGCATCTCGCCACGAATCAATACGTGAAGCGCAGGCGTCAGGCAGCGCCTACGGCCATGAAGAGCGAATTTCCCCGGACGAGCGACTGATGATCTACTCGTTCGCCCTTCTCAGCCAAAGATTGTTCGATCAACTCCGGTCAGAAACAGCTTGCAACACTTCAGCCCCCGGCAGAAATAGCTGACTTACATGTTTGCGCTTTAATCATCTCCAGCGCGGAACATTCCGCCAGTGATGATCAAGGAGAAAAAACATGTTGAAGAGCAAGAAACTGCGTATCGCCGCCCTGGTTATCGGTGCTACTGCTGCCGTCCTCTCCGCCCCAAGCTTCGCCCAGCGCGGCGGCTGCATGGGTGATGGTCCGATGGGCGGCCGTTATGCCGAAGGCCGCTACGCCGACCGCATGAAGATGCACCAGCAACGCCTGCACGATGCGCTGAAGCTGACGCCGCAACAGGAAGGCGCCTGGAGCAAGTTCCAGGAATCGCACCCGTTTGCCGGCAGCGCCAAGCGCCCCGACCCGGTCGACATGGCCAAGCTGACGGCACCGGAGCGCGCCGAGAAGATGCTGGAACGGCAAAAGCAGCATCAGGAAGCGATGAGCCAGCACGTCACCGCGATGAAGGATTTCTATGCCCAGCTGACGCCTGAGCAGAAAAAGACCTTTGACGAGCAGACGCAGATGGGCAAGCGCGGCCAGCGTGGCGGTATGCGCGGCCCAGGCCCGCAAGGCCCGGTCAACCCGCCGCCGGCCAACTGACCCCACCTTCGCTGCCAGACCCAAGGCCGGTGCTCATCCACCGGCCTTTTTGCGTGTTGCAAACCAGCACGCGCTGCTACGTATCGTTACGCCTCGCAACCGGGGTGGCAGGATAGAATCGTGCCTCCTCAACCTGAGCCCTCCCCCTGCATCGTGTTCCGTTCAACCCGCCGCCAGCTCTCCACCTATCTTGTTCTCACCGCCAGCCTGATCGTCCTCTCCGGCTGCGCCGGTTTCGGCAGCAAGCCGACGCCCGCCCCCGCGCCGCTGGCCCAGAAGCCGAAGATCGGCCTTGCCCTCGGCGGCGGCGCGGCGCGCGGTTTTGCCCATATCGGCGTGATCAAGATGCTTGAATCGCACGGCATCTATCCGGACTATGTGGTCGGCACCAGCGCCGGAGCCGTGGTCGGTTCGCTCTACGCGGCCGGTTATGACGCCTTCGCCATGCAGAAAATTGCCCAGCAACTCGACGAGAAAATCTTCGCCGACTGGACACTGGGCGGGCGCGGTCTGCTCAAGGGCGAGGCGCTGCAGGACTTCATCAACCAGCACCTGAACAAGCGGCCGCTGGAAAAGCTGAACCGCCCCTTCGCCACCGTCGCCACCGACCTCAACAGCGGCGAGCGCGTCGTCTTCCGGACTGGCGACAGCGGCATGGCCGTACGTGCCTCGGCCTCAGTGCCCGGTGTTTTCCAGCCCACCCAGTTTCGCGGCAAAAGCTACGTCGACGGCGGGCTGACCAGTCCGATTCCGGTGCAGGCAGCCCGCGAAATGGGCGCCGACATCGTCATTGCGGTTGATATTTCTTCCAAGCCAGAAGGCCAGCCGGTCGATAGCCTGACCGCGATCATCTGGCAGACGACGACCATCATGGGTGGCGCGATCGGCGCCAATGAACTCAAAGGCGCCGACATCGTCATCCGCCCGAAGCTGCCCTACGTCAAGTCCTGGGACTTCACGGCCCGCAACGACGCGATGCTCGAAGGCGAGCGCGCCGCACAAGCCGCCCTGCCCGCCATCAAGCAGAAACTTGGGCGCTGACCATCTGCCGTCCCCAAAGCGTCACGAATTTCTGCCAGAATTCCATTTTTGCAACAGTCCAGCGGATTCACCATGACCTATAAAGTCTTTGTCGACGGCCAGGAAGGCACTACCGGCCTGCAGATCAACGAATACCTCGCCAAGCGCAGCGATGTCGTGCTGCTCAAGATCGATTCCGACAAGCGCAAGGATCTTGCCGAGCGCAAGCGCCTGATCAACGAATCCGACGTCACCTTCCTCTGCCTGCCGGACGACGCGGCCAAGGAATCGGTGTCGCTGGTCGACAACCCGAACACCTGTGTGATCGACGCTTCGACCGCGCACCGCGTCAATCCGGCCTGGACCTTCGGCCTGCCGGAACTGGCCAAGGATCAGCGCGCCAAGATCAAGGCATCCAAGCGCATCGCCAACCCCGGCTGCCACGCCAGTGCCTTCATCCTGGCACTGCGCCCGCTGGTCGAAGCCGGCCTGCTGCCTGCCGCCACGCAGATCGCCGCCAACTCCATCACCGGTTACTCCGGCGGCGGCAAGTCGATGATCGCCGATTACCAGAAAGCTGCCGAAAGCCAGACCGCGCTCAAGGCGCCGCGCCCCTACTCGCTCGGCCTGGCCCACAAGCACCTGCCGGAAATGCAGGCTTATACCGGCCTGACCGTCGCTCCGATCTTCCAGCCCATCGTCGGGCCGTTCTACAAGGGCCTGGCCGTCACCGCCTATATTCACCCGCAGCAATTCACCCGCCCGGCAACGCCGGCTGAGGTGCAGAAGATCATCGCCGACTACTACGCCGGCGAGCCCTTCATCCGCGTGCTGCCGGTCGATCTCGACGCCACCACCGAAGGCGGTTTCTACAACGTGGAAGCCAACAACGATACCAACCGTGTCGATATCGCCGTCTTCGGCAATGAAGAGCGCATGCTGATCGTTGCCCGCCTCGACAACCTCGGCAAGGGTGCTTCCGGCGCCGCCGTGCAGGCGATGAACGTGCATCTGGGCGTCGAGGAAAGCCTCGGCCTGGTCTGAAGCTTCAGCACGCTCGGTAGCAAAAGAAAAAAGGCCATATCCCGCGGGATATGGCCTTTTGCATGGCAGCGGCAAACCGGCGATTAAACGCCCAGCCACTCCAGCAGCTTGCGCAGTCGGCTTTCTTCGGTGGACACGAAGCCAGTGACGCCGACCCGCTTCAGCACTTGCATGCCGTTCTCGGAATTACCCAAGCCGGCCAGTGCCGCCTGCATCTTGGCAACCTGATCAGCGCTCACGTCCTGCGACGCGACCAGCGGCATGTACGGCTGTGGCTTGGATTGGTGGATGACGCGGTTGCCCGATTTTTGCCACTGGACATACGCGCCGGAGTAGGACGCGATGCCGCCAACGTCCGAAATCCGGTTCTCGATCGAGAACGGAATGGCGCCCTGCTCACGGACATAGGTCACCGTTTCATTGTCGAGAATGATGCCCTGATCACGCAGTTCGGCGCGGCAGAAGCGCGTCATGTAGGCATTCTTTTCAGGCATCACGAAGCTCTTGCCCTTGAGATCGGCCAATTTCTTGACCGGCGAATCCTTGTGCGCGATCAATATGCACTGGCCATCCGGCTTGGCTGTGGCAACGAACTTGTAGCGGTAATCGCGCAGGCCGCGCGCCGGATAGTCGGATGGGCGTGCCAGCACCAGATCGAACTGGTTGTCCTTCATGCCCTTTTCGAGGGCCGAGAATTCGCGGACAAAGGCAACCTTGACTTCTCCGCCGATGGCGCGGCCAAGCACATCCGCCAAGGGCTGATACTTGGCGCGAGCCGCATCGGCATCGATGCCGCCGGAGGTGCCTTCGCTGACCGCAAAGACCAGTTGCTTCCTGGCTGCCTGCTGAGGCTCGGCAGCAGAAGCGCAAAATGCCATTGAAATAAGACAAAGAGGGTAAAGACGACGCATATTTTGAAACTCCAGGGGCTAAATTCATTCATAAAGCATCAGATTATTAATTTCTGATTTGCCGATGAATGATAAACGAAGGCCCCGAAATATCATCGTCATATTTGTTAATTTAATCTATTTTTTATTCATAAAATTAATTTTTATAACAAATTCGATACCGTACCCGATCAAATCCAGGCATCAACAAACATCAGCAGCGCCCCCGGAGGATGTCATTGGCACCATCCGCAATGCAGGTTCTTGATCCTTCAGCGCGAGAGCTGCAAACTCTTCCGAGCGGCCACATTTCCGGCTGAACTCCTTCCCTGCCAATGTCACTCCGGATGGCAGCGCTATCGCCACACACATCAAGCACCAGCATGGAGTCACAATGAACTACGTCATCGGCCACATCACGATCAAAGATGCTGCCAAATGGGACGAATACCGCAGCCAGGTGCCGGCCACGCTGTCCCCCTGGCAAGCCGAACTGGTCTTTCGCGGAGAAAAGCTGGCCGTGCTCGGTGGCGAGCATAAACACACCGATACCGTCGTCATCCGCTTTCCCAATGCCGAATCGGCCAACGATTGGTACAACTCGCCGGCCTATCAGGCACTGATTCCCCTGCGTCTGGAAGCCGCCGAAGTCGACCTGATCAGCTACGCGGCGAGCTGATCGAAATAACGCCGTCGCGCCACAGTGGCATGATCTTGGCAGTCCAGCATTGCAACAGGAGCACCGCATGCCCATTCAAGCAAGCACAACCCGCATCAGCCTCGCCCTGCAAGGCGGCGGCGCCCATGGCGCCTTCACCTGGGGCGTACTCGACGCCCTGCTCGAAAAGGGAAATTTCAGCTTCGACGGTGTCAGCGGCACCAGCGCCGGGGCGATGAACGCGGTTTGCCTGGCCCATGGCCTGATGACCGGCGGCCCCGAGGGCGCTCGCGAGGCGCTTGAGCGTTTCTGGCTGGCGATTGCCGACTCGGCCTTGTTCCAGAGCAACGACGATGGCACGGCCAGCCTCTCCCCCGCCCTGAAAATGATGCTGCAATGGACCAACCACCTCAGCCCGGAGCAACTTAACCCTTTCGACCTCAACCCGCTGCGCGACATTGTCGAAGCCCAATTCGACTTCGCCCGCCTGCGCCAGGAAAGCCCGGTCAAGCTGTTCATCGCCGCGACCCATGCCAACTCCGGCAAGCTGCGCATCTTCCACAACCACGAAATGTCGGCCGACGCCCTGCTCGCTTCTGCCTGCCTGCCGACCATCCACCGAACCATCTACATCGACGATCAACCTTACTGGGACGGCGGCTACAGCGCCAACCCGGCCATCTTTCCGCTGTGCTACCAGTGCGAATCGCCGGACATCCTGCTCATTCTGCTGACGCCGCTGCGCTACAGCGAAACACCGGACACCGCCAACGAAATCCGCGAACGTCTGCGCGAACTCGCCTTCAACGCCACCTTCCTGCGTGAAATGCGCATGTTCGCCCACCTGCGCGAACAGATCAGCCCCAGTCGATTGCCAACCTGGCTGCTTGACCGCCTGCCGGGCACCAGCCTGGAACGACGCCTGGCCCGACTGCGCTTCCATGCCATCAGCGCCGAACATTTTCTGGGCGAACTCCCCGCCGACAGCAAACTCGCCGTCAGCCGTCCCTTCTTCGAAAAACTGCGCGACGAAGGCCGGGCGCACGCCAAACGCTGGCTGGAAGGCAATCGCGATGAAGTCGGCAGGGCCTCGACACTTGACCTGGGCAAGCTGTTCTACTGAGCGTATCCGCAGGAAAATCCGTCGGCTTCCTGGTCACGCCATCGCCTCGTTCATGCACGAGACAGGACCTACATTCGGCGGACCGTTTCAACCTCGGTCATTAACCAGTCGCAAAATGCGGCGACCGGGGGCCGTTCGGCAAAGACCTTCCGCATGATCAGAAAGTAGGCGTAAGGCGACGGAACGCTCAGGTTGAAGGGAATGATCAGTCGTCCCGCAGCGATATCGGCCTCGACGAGCGGCAGCAAGGCCAAGGCAACCCCCTGCCCGTCCAGTGCGGCCTCGACAGCCAGCACGGCGTTGGAGAAACGCGGGCCACGCTCGGCATCAATCCCGCTCACACTCGCCCGGCTCAGCCACTCCTGCCAATTGGGCGGGTATGGATCGTCATGGATGGTTTCATCGTGAATCAGCACGTGGCGAGCCAGATCATCCGGGGTATCCAGCGGTCGTTCAGCCGTCGCCAGACGGGGCGAGCAGACAGGCACCCAGGCCGGGGCGAAAAGCTGCCGGACATGAAAACCGGGGTAATCGCCGGTCCCGTAGCGAATCGCCAGCGAAATATCGGCCGTTCGCAAATCAAGCGGCTCATCAGCCATTGCTGACTCGCCGGGCCGGTCGACCGCATCGCTCTGGCTCGACAGGCGCAATTTGACTTCAGGGTGCTCGGCAGCGAAGCGGGGCAAGCGGGGAACCAGCCAGCGCGTCGCGAATGAAGGCGGCGCGACGACGGTCAGCACGCCTTCGCCCGGCGGTCGCGTCGTATCCAGCGCCGCGGCCAGGCACTCGAAGCCCTCACGCAACTTCGGCAGCATCGCCTCGGCCTGCGCAGTCAGCGCCAGCGCCCGGGTCAGACGATGGAACAGGCTGAAACCGACGTATTCCTCCAGCGCCTTGATCTGCTGGCTGATCGCCGCCGGCGTGACATGCAACTCTTCCGCCGCCTTCTTGAAGCTTAGGTGGCGGCTGGCCGCCTCGAAGGCGCGCAGAGCAGCAAGGGGAGGCAGGCGATAGCTCATCGACGATTAAGTTTTTCTAAACCGCCGGATCATAATTTGTCGTTTGTTCCATCGCAAGCGATTCCCTATCTTTGCCATCCGGCTTATCCACAAGCCATCCCGCAAATTAGTGAAAGGAAATATCCCTGATGAAACGCTCCCTGCTCATGGTCGCACTGCTGGCCGTCGCCCTCTCGGCCTGTACCAAAAAAGAAGAAACCATCACGCTGCCGGCACCAGCCACGCCGCCCAGCCTGCCGGCAGCAGCGCCGAGCGCTCCGGCCGAAACCAGCCAACCGGCTGAAGCCCCGGCTCCGGCTCCGGCGCCCGAAGCAGCGGCTCCCGCCGAAACGAAGCCAGCCAACTGATTTTTGAGCCGAACGTGACGATTTAGTTTTTCTTAAGCATGGAGTAAAAATATCTCGTTCGTTCGGTTTCCGTATTTTCGGTAGATTTGCGCACTGTCTCCTCCAGACCTTCATGCGCTTAGGATCTGGATTTGGCCCGCCACCGTGCGGGCTTTTTTTCGATCTGGTCGTGGAGACTCCCTCTCTTTCATAACGCTATTCAGGAGCCTTTAGCCATGGGTGGAGCATCCCGCGTCCTTAACACCGCTTTGCGCAGCAAGATCATGTCGGCCAGCGAGGCGGCCAGCCTCATTCCCTCGGGAGTCAATGTCGGCATGAGCGGTTTTACCGGTGCCGGCTATCCCAAGGAAGTGCCAACCGAACTGGCCAAGCGCATCATGGATGCCAACCTGCACGGCCGCAAATTCAAGATCGGCGTGTGGACCGGCGCCTCAACCGCCCCTGAACTGGATGGTGCGCTGGCCATGGTCGATGGCGTCGAAATGCGCCTGCCTTACCAGTCCGACCCGACCTGCCGCAAGCGCATCAATGCCGGTGAGATGGAATACATCGACATCCATCTTTCCCACGTGGCGCAGTTTGTCTGGTTCGGCTTTCTCGGCAAGCTCGATGTCGCCGTGGTCGAAGTCTCGGGCATCCTGGAAGACGGGCGGCTGATTCCGTCGTCGTCCATCGGCAACAACAAGACCTGGCTGGATCAGGCCGACAAGATCATCCTCGAAGTCAATTCGTGGCAGAACCCGCTGCTCGAAGGAATGCACGACATTTATTACGGCACCAACCTGCCGCCCCACCGCCAGCCCATCCCCCTGGTTCGCACCGGCGACCGCATCGGCGAGCCGTATTTCAAGATCGATCCGAACAAGGTCATTGCGGTGGTCGAAACCAGCAGCCCGGACCGCAACTCGGCGTTTTCGGCACCCGACCATAATTCCCGCGATATTGCCGGCCATATCCTTGAATTCCTCGAGCATGAGGTCAAGAAAGGTCGCCTGCCCAAGGACCTGCTGCCGCTGCAATCCGGCGTCGGCAACATTGCCAATGCCGTTCTCGCCGGCCTCAACGATGGCCCGTTCGAGAACCTGACCGCCTATACCGAAGTGCTGCAGGACGGCATGCTGGAAATGATAAAGTCCGGCAAACTCAGCATGGCCTCGGCCACTGCCTTTTCATTGTCGCCTTCGGCACTGACCGAGTTGAACGCCGATCTGGCTCGCTTCAAGGACAGCATCATCCTGCGTCCGCAGGAAATCTCGAACCACCCGGAAGTCATCCGCCGTCTGGGCGTGATCGCCATGAACGGCATGATCGAGGCCGACATCTACGGCAACGTCAATTCGACCCATGTGATGGGCACCCAGATCATGAACGGCATCGGCGGCTCCGGCGACTTTGCCCGCAATGCCTACATTTCGATCTTCATGACGCCATCGCAAGCCAAGGGCGGCCAGATTTCCTGCATCGTGCCGATGGCCTCGCACGTCGATCACACCGAACACGACGTGCAGGTGCTGGTCACGGAGCAAGGCCTGGCCGATCTGCGCGGCCTGTCGCCCAAGCAAAGAGCCAAGGTGATTATCGAGAACTGTGCCCATCCGAATTTCAAGCCGTTGCTGATGGATTACTACAAGCGCTCGCTCAACCTGTCACCGGGCAAACAGACGCCCCATCTGCTCGACGAGGCACTCAGCTGGCACCTGAACTATCTGCGCAAAGGCAGCATGTGAAATAGCCACAGCCAGGCGATTGATTGCTGACCGAGAGCGCAGCGATCAATCGCCTGCATGGGCGCCTGGCGAGCCGCCTGATCAACGTAATTGACCAAGCCGTACGAAACGATTCTGCGCATCCACGGGTAAACTAAGGGCAATGACCTCTGCCGCCCCCACCCGCCCGCGCATCCTCTCCGTCATCCCGCCGATGACGCAGTTGAATACGCCCTACCCGGCCACCGCCTACCTCACTGGCTTCCTGCGTTCCCGTGGCTTCCAGGCCGAACAGACCGATCTCGCCCTGGCCCTGGTGCTCGAACTGCTCTCCCCGGCCGGCCTGCCGAAGATCAAGGCGGCGGCCGAAGCCATCCCCGGCAAGAAGCGCTCGAATACGCTGAAGGTTTTCCTCAACGAGTTCGACCGATACCTCGCCTCCATCGGCCCAACCATTGCCCTGCTGCAGGGCCGTGACAGCTCGATTGCCCACCGCATCTGCACCCGCGCCTTCCTGCCCGAGGGGCCACGTTTCGCCTCGCTCGACAATTACGTTGACGAAGAGGGTGGCGACCCGCTGGCCTGGGCTTTCGGCTCGCTCGGCGTGCAGGACCGGGCGCGGCACCTCGCCACGATGTACCTGAACGACCTGGCCGACGTGCTGCGCGAGGCGGTCGACACCCGCTTCGAATTCGTCCGCTACGCCGAATCACTGGCCCAGAGCCAGGCCAGCTTCAACCCGCTGGCCACGGCCTTGGCCGCACCGAAAACGCTGGTCGATTCAACGCTGGACACGCTGACCCTGCAAGCCATCGAGCGCAGCCAGCCGGCGGTCGTGCTGATTTCCGTGCCCTTCCCCGGTTCGGTCTATGCCGCCTTCCGCATTGCCCAGACGATCAAGGCCAGACACCCGAAGATCGTCACCGTGCTTGGCGGCGGCTACGTCAATACCGAGTTGCGCGAACTGGCCGAGCCACGCGTTTTCGACTATTTCGATTACATCACCCTCGACGATGGCGAAACGCCGCTGCTGGCGCTGTTCGAGTATCTGGCCGGCCAGCGCCCGCGCCTCAACCTCGTCCGCACCTTCACTCGCGTCGATGGCGCCGTCCGCTACTTCAACACCGGCGAAGCGGACGTTCCCTTCGAGGAAGTCGGCACGCCGACCTGGGATGGCCTGCCGCTCGACCGCTACCTGTCGCTGCTCGACATGCTCAATCCCATGCACCGACTGTGGTCAGACGGACACTGGAACAAGCTCACTGTCGCCCACGGCTGCTACTGGAAGAAATGCAGCTTCTGCGACGTCAGCCTCGACTACATCGGCCGCTACGACGCGGCCAGCGCCAAGGTGCTGGTCGACCGCATCGAGCAGATCATCGCCGAAACCGGCCACACCGGTTTTCACCTCGTCGACGAAGCCGCCCCGCCGAAAGCCCTGCGCGCGTTGGCCGAGGAACTGCAGCGGCGCAATCTGGCGATTTCCTGGTGGGGCAACATCCGCTTCGAAAAGTCCTTCACGCCGGAACTCTGCCTGCAACTGGCCGACAGCGGCTGCATCGCCATTTCCGGCGGTCTGGAAGTCGCCTCCGACCGCCTGCTCGACCTGATGAAGAAAGGTGTCTCGGTCGATCAGGTCGCCCGCGTCACGCGCGCTTTCACCGACGCCGGCGTGCTCGTCCATGCCTATCTGATGTACGGCTTCCCGACACAAACCGTGCAAGACACCGTCGATGCGCTGGAATACGTCCGCCAGTTATTCGCCGAGGGTTGCATCCAGTCCGGCTATTTCCACCGCTTCGCCTGCACCGTGCATTCGCCTGTTGGCATGAACCCGGCCGAATACGGCATCAAGCTTCAGCCACTGCCGCCCGGCAAATTTGCCAAGAACGACGTGCAGTTCATCGACCCCACCGGCGTCGATCACGACCGCCTCGGCAAGGCACTGAACAAGGCGCTCTACAACTACATGCACGGTATCTGCCTCGATCAGGATGTGCGTAGCTGGTTCGACGAAAAAGTGCCGCGCCCGACCGTGGCCCGCCACAAGATTTCGCGGGCCCTGTCAGGCCAGTCTTAAGGCGCCGAGCACCGAGACAATTTCAGCGAACAGCGGGCGGGCTGCGACGTTTTCCTGGGCGCAGTTGGCCTGCAGGGATTGCAATTTTTCGATTTTTTCCCGGTCGCCCCCAGGGCCAGCCTTTGTCTCTGTGGTCGCAAAATCAGAGTTAGGCACAGAGAGCGCCAGCAACTCTTCGAGCAAACAGGAAAACGCCCGCACTTCGATGCGCTGCAGAGCCGTGGCGACAAGCGGGTTGTCCGCCGGCACAAACGAGGCCGCGCCGAAATCGCCGAGCAGGGCCTGCCCGTCATCGCCATGCAGGATATTGTGGCCGTACAGATCGCCATGCACGATGCCCTGGGCGTGCAGGTGTTCGGCCGCCGAGGCGATGCCGTGTGCAATGCGAATGGCGGCGTCGAGGTCGAAACTGGCCTCTTCCGGATAAACGTCACGCGTACACGAATCGAGGCTGGGCGGCCCGGCCAGGTTGCGGAAGCTGCTATCGATCAAGGCCATGACCAACCCGTGGGCCTCCTCCGGGTGCGCCGCCAGCTTGCCGAGCACCGGAATCAGATGCGGGTGCATTCCGGCCGTGATGCAGGCATTCATCTCGTTGAGCGGCAAGCCGTCGCTGGTCATCGCGCCCTTGAAGAGTTTGAGCGCCACCGGCTGCGTACCCTCTCCACAGCGCCATTCAGCCTGATGAATGACGCCCGAAGCCCCCTCGCCGAGTTGATGACTGACCTGCAGATCGTCCCAGTGAATGGGCGACACTTCAGCTTGAACCGGTGCATCCTGGCAAAACGGATTGCCGGCGAAGGCGAGCCAGGAAAGCCGTGGCAGCGACAGCAGCCATTCCGGCAAGGCCGCAAGCTGGTTGGCTGCGATACGCACCAGTTCCAAATTGGTACAGCTTGCCATCTCGGCCGGCAGCGTTCGCAATTGGTTACCGGCCAACATCAGCTTCTGCAAGCGAAGACAACTGCCGATTTCCGGCGGCAGTTCGGCAATCCGGTTATCGGTCAGAATCAGCCAGCGCAGTCTGGGCGGCAATGCCGCAGCCGGCACCTGCCGAATCTGGTTGGCCTTGAAGCCAACCATTTCCAGCTGGGCACATTGCCCTATCACCGCCGACAACTCGGTGAACCGGTTGTCCGAACAAAACAGGATGCGCAGCTTGTGCAGTTGCGGAAGATCATCGGGCAAGGCCGACAGATCATTGCCCGACAAATCGAGAATCTCCAGCGTGTCGGCCAAAGCGAAAATCTCGCGCGGAAACTCACTCAGTCCGCAGGCCAATTTGATGCGCCGGCTCCCGGCCAGCTTGCCGGTGCGCAGGTCTTCAAGGGTGTTCAGTGGCATTCGGGGTATTCCACCGGGCGGGCGTGATAAGGTGCGGCAGGATAACAAAAGATGGTGAAAAAATGACTTGGGAGAAGGCTGCCGCTCCATCAATGACCGAACGCGGCATGCGCATCGCGCTGATTTTTGCGCTGGCCGCCGAGCGCCTGACGGCCTTCTACGAATACGGCCAGTGGCTGACTGAAGCTCAGGGCGCCAGCCTGGCCGCCGACTGGCTGTCTCGTTCAAAAAACAAGATGTCGCTCGCCGAACGCCGGCAACTCTCCGCCCTCAGCGACCAGCTCGCCCGCCAGATCGAAAGCAGCCTGTCGCGCGAAGCCGGCATGTACACGGCCCACGAAATGATGGAATCGCTCGACCCGAACCATCATTCGGAAATCGCCGAATCGCTGATGGTCGAATGCGAACGTCTGCTCGACGAGAGCCTCGCCGGCTGAGCCGCCAAATAATAAGGCCCGCCAAGAAAGCGGGCCTTCGAACAGAAACCGGGCAGGAAAATTACAGCAGTTCAGCCGGAATATTGCCGCCGTTTTCAGCCAGCTTCTGCAGCACGGTCTTGTGCAGCCACATGTTCATCTGCGCCGAATCGCCCATCTTATCGGCCGGGCAACCGAGTTCGGCAGCCAGTTCCTTGCGCACCGCCAGGCTGCTGTCCAGACCCAGCAGTTTCAGCAGATCGACGATGGACACCTTCCAATTGAGGTTTTCGGCATGCGCGCTCGCCAACGACTCCAGCTTGGCCACGACATCGACGGCACTGATCGCCACCGGCGCTGCAGCAACGGGCGCCTCGACGGCGGCTGGCGCTGCCTCGGCAACCACTTCCTTCTTCTCATCGCCAAAACCCAGTTTGGCCAAAATGTTGCTGAAAATTCCCATGCGATTTCTCCTGTGTGGCTGATTGAACAAATACGCCACCGGTAACGAATGACCGAGCGCAGCTTCATGGTAGTGGCATTCGACGACAGGTTTGGTGAATTTACATGAAAGGATTTTTACAATTCATCATGTTGCACCGGACAAGCGGCATCCCGGAAAGCCAACGAACTGCCCCCGCAGCATGAAAGTGCGTTAAATTCCCAGCCATGTCATATGCAAGTGACCACCACTGAAGCCGGGGCCTGACCATTTCCAGCAATTTCGCCTTTCTCGCCGAACATGATCCCGTTTTCCTGCAACTGGCCGCCACCGCCGAGCAGGTCTTCGCCGCCGACCCCAATACCACGCTGATCAAGCTGCGTCAGTTGGGCGAAGCGCTGGCCCAGGACATCGCGGCCCGCAGCGGTATCGAGTTCGACAGCGAAACCACGCAAGCCGACCTGCTGTTCCGGCTCAATCGCGAAATCCGCCTCGACCCTACCATCCGCGAGATGTTTCATATCCTGCGCATTGAGGGCAACAAAGCCACCCACCAGTTCCGCACCCGGCACAAGGAAGCCATGGATGGCCTCAAAGTCGCCCGGACACTGGCCATCTGGTTTCACCATTCCTTTGGCAAGGCCGGTGCCAGTTTCCGGCCCGGTCCTTTCCTGCCGCCAGCCGATCCCAGCCTTGCGGTGCGCCAGCTGCAAAGCGAAATTGACCAACTGCGCGCCGAAGTCGGCAGCCAAAACGCCGCCCTCGAAAGCAAACAGCAACTCGCCGAACTGATCGCCCGCGAAAAAGAGGAATATGCCGTCCTAGCCAGTCAAATGGACGCCGAAGCCCGCACCTATCAAAGTCTGGCCGAAGAACAGGCAGCCACGCTGGATCGCGTCAAACAGGAATTCGAGCACCGCCTGCAAACCCTGCAAGGCCAGCTCGAAGCCAGCCAGAAATCGGCGCAACAAGTCAGCCAAAGCACCCATGCCGCCAGCCAGCAACTCAGCCTCAATGAAGAACTCACCCGCATCCTGATCGACCAGCAACTGATCGAAGCCGGCTGGCAGGCCGACACTCAGGAAATCACCTACGCCAAAGGCAGCCGCCCGGAAAAAGGCAAAAACCGCGCAATCGCCGAATGGCCGACGCTCGGCAATGAAGCCGCCGATTATGTGCTGTTCGCCGGCCTGACACCCATCGCCGTGGTCGAAGCCAAGCGCGAAAACACCAATGTTGCCGGCAAGATTCCGCAGGCCGAACGCTACTCGCGCGGCTACCGGCAATTGCCGATCGCCCTGCCCGCCTGGCAACTCGAAGGCCTTGCCGCCGGCTGGCCCGACGCCCAGGGCAGCCACTTCGAAGTCCCATTCGTCTATTCCAGCAACAGCCGGCCCTACCTGCAACAACTGGCCGAACAAAGCGGCACCTGGTTCCGCGACGTCCGCAACCCGGCCAACCTCGCCCGGCCATTGATGGACTTCCACACCCCGGCCGGCCTGCTGGATATGCTGACGCGCAACAAGAGCGCCGCCGAAACCCGGCTGCAGCAAGAAGGCTTCGCCTACCTCCACCTGCGCAACTATCAGGAACGCGCCATTCAGGCCGTCGAAACAGCGCTTGCCGCCGGCCAATCCGATTGCCTGCTGGCAATGGCTACCGGCACGGGCAAGACGCGCACCATCATTGGCCTGATGTACCGGTTCCTCAAAACCGAACGCTTCCGGCGCATCCTCTTTCTGGTCGACCGCAGCGCCCTCAGTCAGCAAGCGCAGGAAAACTTCGACGAAGCCACGCTCGAACAAAACCTGCCGCTCTCCAAGGCCTACAACATCGCCGAAATGGGCGACATGGCGGCAGAGGCCGAAACCCGCATCCAGGTCGCCACCGTGCAGGCCATGGTCAAGCGTATCTTCCAGTCCGACACCCCGCCCGGCATCGACGAGTTCGACTGCATCATCATCGACGAAGCCCACCGCGGCTACACGCTCGACCAGGAGATGTCCGAAGGCGAACTGCAGGTGCGCGACCAGGCGCAATACCTCTCCACCTACCGCCGTGTGCTCGACTACTTCGACGCCACCCGGATCGCCCTGACCGCCACGCCGGCCAAGCACACCAGCGACATCTTCGGCCGGCCGGTCTACACCTACTCCTACCGCGAAGCCGTCGCCGACGACTGGCTGATCGACCACGAACCGCCGATCCGCTACGAAACCCTGCTCAGCAAGCACGGCATCAAGTTCGCCAAGGGAGAGCAAGTCAGCGCCATCGACCTTGGCACCGGCGAAATCGAGCAATCGGAACTCGAAGACGAACTCAAATTCGACGTCGACAGCTTCAACCGCCGCGTCATCAACGAAGACTTCAACCGCGTCATTTGCGAGCAACTAGCCCAGGAACTCGACCCCTTCGGCGAAGAAAAAACCCTGATCTTCTGCGCCACCGACCTCCATGCCGACATGGTCAAGCGCCTGCTCGACGCCGCCTTCAAGGCCCTCTACGGCGACGAATACGTCGAGGCCGCCGTGCGCAAGATCACCGGCCAGTCAGACAAGATCAAGCAACTGATCGCCCGCTACAAGAACGAGCGTTTTCCAAGCATCGCCATCACCGTCGATCTGCTGACCACCGGCATCGACGTACCCGCCATCAGCCACATCGTCTTCCTGCGCCGTGTTCGCTCCCGCATCCTCTACGAACAGATGATCGGCCGCGCCACGCGCCGCTGCGACGACATCGGCAAAACCGTTTTCAAGATTTACGACCCGGTCGGCATCTACCAGGCACTTGAAGCCGTCAACACCATGCAGCCGCTGGTCAAAGACCCGAACATCACGCTCGAACAACTGGTCGGCGAACTCGACAACCCGCTCAGCCACACCGCCCCCGGCAGCCGCAAGGGCCAGACCCACGCCCACGACGTGCTCGACGCCATCAGCCAGAAACTTATGCGCATCCTGCGCAGCGCCACCCATCAGGCCGAGAAAAAGCCAGCGCTAAAAACCCGGCTGGACGAACTCGAGCAACACTGGGGCGTCGCCCCCGCCATCCTGCACAAGCACCTGCGCGAACAAGGGCCCAAAGCCGCCCTCGACTTTCTGAATCAGCATAAAACGCTGATCGCCCAGGTCGAAGGCATCCGGCTGATGATCGGCAGCACCTACAAGCCCATCATCTCCGGCCACAAGGACGAACTGCTCGCCCGCGAACAAAGCTACGGCGACTACAACAAGCCCGAGGACTATCTCGACAGTTTCAACCACTTCATTCACCAGCAACTCAACCAGTCCGCCGCACTGGCCGTCGTCGTCAATCGCCCGAAAGACCTCTCCCGCGAGCAACTGCGCGAAGTCCGCCTGCTCCTTGATGAACACGGCTACTCCGAAGCCCGCCTGCAAACCGCCTGGCGCAACCGCAGCAACCAGGACATCGCCGCCAGCATCATCGGTTACATCCGCCAGGCCGCGCTCGGCGAAGCCCTGCAACCTTTTGAACAACGCGTCGCCCGGGCCATGCAGCGTATCTACACCCTCACCGCCTGGAGCACCGTGCAGCGAAAATGGCTCGACCGTCTCGCCAAGCAACTGCACCACGAAGTCGTCATCGACCAGCAATTCGTCAACCGCGCCTTCGCCACCGACGGTGGCGCCAAACGGCTCGACGCCATGCTCGGCGGCAAGCTCGACAACGTACTGACCGCGCTCGCCGAAGGGCTTTGGCCAAATGCGGCCTGACTTGACGCCTGCACCTGGCGTGCTATCCTGATTTACCACAAATGTAGCAAGAGGTTCCAATGTCGACCACCACATCCATCCGCATCGACCAAACGCTCTACGACCTGGCCAAAGCCGATGCCGCCGCCGAGCACCGGACCATCGCCGGCCAGGTTGAATACTGGGCAAAACTCGGGCGCGCTGCCCTTGATAACCCTGACCTGCCAGTAAGCTTCATTGCCGAATCCTTTGCCGCCATGGCCGAACCCCGGGAGCAAAGCACCCCCTTCGTACCAAGGAGTCGTGGGGCATGAGCTATGGCGTTCGCCAGACCCGCCGCTTTGCCAGACAGTACAAAAAACTTCACGACAACATAGCGGCCGATGTCGATACCGCCGTTGAGGAAGTCGCCGCCACCCCGGGCATTGGCGAACGCAAAAAAGGCGATCTGGCTGACTTGCTGGTCCACAAATTTCGCAGCCAGGGCCAACTCTATTTGCTCGGCTACACGCTCGATGACGAAGTCAGGCTGGTCTATCTAGAAGCACTCGGCCCACATGAAAATTTCTACCGCGACCTCAAGCGCGGTAATTGACGCCTCCTGAGCCGAACAAGCCCACGCATCGGCTCATTTGGTGAGCCGAATAATGCTAACATTCGGCTCATCGACCTAAACATCAGCCGCCCCCATGCCCCGCTGGATCTGGCAACACCCCGATTGGCCCAACTTCGGCCGGCAAGCCGAAACCCTCGCCCCGACGCTGCGCCAGGCCGCTGTCGCCCAAGGGCGCCTGCTCGGGCGCACCCGGGCCGGTGACGAAACCCTGCGCGCCGAATTCAATCTCGACACCCTGCTCCAGAACATCATCAACTCCAGCGCCATCGAAGGCGAACGCCTCAATGTCGCCTCCGTGCGCTCCAGCTTGGCCCGCAGGCTCGGGCTGCAAGCCGACGACAACCGGCCGGAGCCGGGCAGCGAAGGCCTTGCCCGAATGATGTGGGATGCCACCACCAACCTCGAAGCCCCCCTCGACGAAACCCGCCTCAAACAATGGCACACCTGGCTGTTTGCCGGCGACGACGGCTTTCTCGGCCGCAAAATCCGCATCGGCGACTGGCGCGGCAACGAAGCCATGCAAGTCGTCTCCGGCCGAATCGACCGCCCCACCGTGCACTTCGAAGCCCCGCCGCGCCGGGGCCTCGAAACCCGCGTCGTCGAATTCCTCGCCTGGTTCAACGCCAGCCGAAACGACGCCGGGCTCGACCCCCTGCTGCGCGCCGCCATCGCCCATTTCTGGTTCGTCACCCTGCACCCCTTCGATGACGGCAACGGCCGCATCGCCCGGGTCCTCACCGACCTCGCACTAGCCCAGGGCGAACCTGAAAGCATCCGCTTCTACGCCATGTCGGTCGCCATCCTGGCCGACCGCAAAGGCTATTACCAACAACTCGAAAGCGCCCAGACGCTGCCCGAGCACGAACAAGCGCTCGACCTCACCCCCTGGCTAAGCTGGTTCCTCGCCACCCTGCTCGACGCCATCGCCCGCGCCGAAAACCAGATCGACCGCGTGCTCGGCAAAAGCGACTTCTGGCGCCAGCACCGCCAGCACAGCCTCGGCCCCGAACAAATCAAGGTACTCAACCGCCTGCTCGACGGCGACCAGGCCGAGCGCGGCGGCTTCGCCCAAGGCATCAGCGCCGCCCAATACCAGGCTGTCGCCAAAGTCAGCAAAGCCACCGCCACCCGTCACCTGGCCGATCTCCTCGCCAAAGGCTGCCTGGTCAAGCTCCCCGGCGGCGGGCGAAACACCCGCTACCAGATCCACTGGCCCGCCTCACTAATCCCCTCGCCCCCTGCGGAAGAGTGGCTGGGGGAGAGGGGAAACAGCGCCACCATTTCACTTCAAGAATCACCATCAAGGCCCACCCCATGAGCAACAACGAAATCGTCCAGAAACTCTGGAACCTCTGTGACGTCCTGCGTGACGACGGCATCAACTACTCCGACTACGTCACCGAACTCGTCCTGCTCCTCTTCATCAAGATGGAACACGAAAACGCCCAGAGCGGCGTCATGCTCGGCCACAAGCTGCCCGAAGGCGCCCGCTGGCCGGACATCGCCCGGCTCGATGGCGCCAACCTGCTCAACCACTACAAAGCCACACTGCTCGGCCTCTCGCAAAGCACTGACCCGCTGATCGCCGCCATCTACGCCGACGCCCAAACCCGGCTCAAGGAACCCCGCCATCTGCGGCAACTGATCAGCGCCATTGACGGCATCGACTGGTTCTCCGCCCAGCGTGACGGCCTCGGCGACCTCTACGAAGGCCTGCTCGAAAAGAACGCCACCGAAACCAAATCCGGCGCCGGCCAGTACTTCACCCCGCGCCCGTTGATCGACACCATCGTTGCCCTGCTCGACCCGCAAGCCGGCGAAACCGTGCAAGACCCCGCCGCCGGTACCGCCGGCTTCCTGATCGCTGCCGACGCCTGGATCAAGGCCAAGACCGACAACCTCTACGACCTCAACGACAAACAACGCGAATTCCAGCGTAACCAGGCCTTCATCGGCATGGAACTCGTCCCCGGCACCCGCCGGCTCGCCCTGATGAACTGCCTGCTGCACGGCATGGAAGGCGATGCCGAAGGTGTCATCCACCTCGGCAACACCCTCGGCAACGCCGGCAGCAGCCTGCCCAAAAGCGACATCATCCTCAGCAACCCGCCCTTCGGCACCGCCAAAGGCGGCGGCGGCCCGACCCGCGACGACTTCACCCACAGCACCAGCAACAAGCAACTCGCCTTCGTCCAGCACATCGTCCGGCACCTCAAGGATGGCGGCCGCGCCGCTGTCGTGCTGCCCGACAACGTCCTCTTCGAAGCCGGCGTCGGCGCCGACATCCGCCGCGACCTGATGGACAAATGCAATCTCCACACCATCCTGCGCCTACCCACCGGCATCTTCTACGCCCAGGGCGTCAAGACCAACGTGCTCTTCTTCGACAAAGTAAGCCAACACGCCAGCGGCGGCACCAAGGAAGTCTGGGTCTATGACCTGCGCGCCAACATGCCCCGCTTCGGCAAACGCACCCCGCTTACCCGCCGGCACTTCGCCGAATTTGAAGCCGCCTTTGCCGGCACGCCGCCCTCTCCCCAACCCCTCCCCCCGGACGGGGGAGGGGCTAAAGCCGCCACCATCCCCAGCACCACCTCTCCCCTCGCCCATCCAAGCGCCGAGACCAACACCACCACTCCCCTCGCCCCAGCGGGGAGAGGGGCCGGGGGAGAGGGGGCGCCCCACCACCAACGCATCGACCAAGGCGAAACCGGCCGCTTCCGCCGCTTCAGCCGCGAATGGATCAGGGAACGCGCCGACAGCCTCGACATCGCCTGGCTCAAAGACGACAACGCCGAAGACGCCGCCGATCTGCCCGAACCCGCCGTGCTGGCGCAGGAAGCGATGGGCGAACTGGAAGGCGCACTGGCTGAATTGCAGGCGATTTTGGCGGAGTTGGGTCACGCGGAATGATCAATCAAGCCAAACGCGACCGCGCCCGCGAACTACGAGTCAACGCCACGCCTTTTGAGCAAACTTTTTGGAAAGTAGTCCGCGGGCATCGTTTCGCCGGCTTCAAGTTTCGCCGCCAACAAGTCATCGGCCCGTTTATCGTCGATTTCGTCTGCCTGTCGGCAAAACTCATTGTTGAACTTGATGGCAGTCAGCATGCAGAGGCGGTTGCCTACGACACGCCGCGCGATGCATGGCTAAATGCTGAAGGCTACCGGGTATTTCGCATTTGGAACAACGAATGGACTCAGCAGCAAGAAGCTGTGCTTGAACGGCTTTGGGAAATGCTGAATGCCACGGCGCCCTCTCCCCAACCCCTCCCCCCGGACGGGGGAGGGGCTAAAACCGCCACCACCACTCCCCTCTCCCTTCAGGGGAGAGGGGCCGGGGGTGAGGGTGCAGCGGCAAGCGCCGCTGACGCAGCGCAAACCACAGAGGAGGAAGCCGAATGAGCGATCAGCCAGCCGGCTGGACACAGACAACCCTCGGCGAAATTGCAGCCTGGGGCTCTGGCGGCACCCCCTCACGAAGCGAACCGAGCTATTACGGTGGCGGCATTCCATGGATCAAAACAGGAGAGCTTGGGCCACGCTTTGTTAGTTCAACCGAAGAATCCATTTCGGTGGAAGGTCTTTCCAAGTCCAGCGCCAAGCTATTCCCTGCCGGCTCCGTTGCAATCGCGATGTATGGCGCCACGATTGGCAAAACAAGCATTCTCGGCATCCCGGCCACGACCAACCAAGCCTGCGCCGTTGGGATTCCGCACGCCGAAGCAACGACAAAGGAATACCTGTACCACTTTCTCTGCTCACAAAAAGAAGCCTTTGTCGAAGCGGGAAAAGGCGGTGCACAACCCAACATTTCGCAAGCAGTCATTAAAGACTGGAAAGTCCCCCTCGCCCCGCTCCCCGAACAAAAACGCATCGCCGACAAACTCGACAGCGTGCTAGCGCGGGTGGATGCCTGCCGCGACCGCCTTGACCACCTCCCGGCCCTGCTCAAACGCTTCCGCCGATCTATCCTCGCCGCCGCCACTTCGGGACGGCTGACTGAGGATTGGCGTTTGGCTACGGGGGATACAGAAATTTACCCTTATCCCAAAGCAAAACTATTAACAGTTGCGACTTCCCGTTTAGGAAAAATGCTGGACAAAGGCAAGAACAGCGGCAGCCTTACCCCATATTTACGGAATGTGAACGTTCGGTGGTTTGACTTTGATTTGAACGACATCCAAGAAATGCGGATCGAAGACAGCGAACGGGATGCACTGTTGGTTAAAACTGGCGACCTTCTTATCTGCGAGGGTGGTGAGCCTGGCCGTTGTGCCATTTGGGAAGGTGAAAATGAACGATATATCTTTCAAAAGGCATTGCACCGCGTCAGACCAGACCCTAATAGGCTTTTGTCACAGTGGCTTGCGTTTTCACTGAAATTCGCAGCCGACAACAACACCCTTGAGGATTTGTTCACCGGCACGACAATCAAGCACCTGACAGGTGTTGCATTGGCAAACTTTGAAATTCAACTGCCCTCGCTCCCCGAACAAACCGAAATCGTCCGCCGCATCCAGCTCCTCTTCGCCTTCGCCGACCGCCTCGAAGCCCGGCTCGCCACGGCCCGCCAGCAGGTCGGCCAATTGACGCCGGCCCTGCTCGCCAAGGCTTTCCGGGGCGAACTGGTACCGCAAGACCCGGCCGATGAGCCGGCGGCGGAATTACTGAAGCGCCTGGCGGCCCAGCGGGCGGCGGCACCTTCGGCCAAGCGGGACCGCGCCAAGGCTTGAAGCCCCGCCGCTAGCGGCTGTCGTAGCCGAGCAGCCGCTTTTCGACGATCAGCCGGGCGACGCCTTCGGGCACACAGTTTTGCCAGTCGCTGCGGTGGTGTTGCAGGCTGGACAGGACTTCCCGGGCGTCGATGCAGAGGTGGCTGTCGTCGACCGGCTCGACGGCGAGCAGCTTGGTGTTTTCGACGAGGTGGGCCAGCAGATGCGACAGGTTGGCTGGCACTTCAACGTTGGCCAGCGTGATCAGCTTCGATCCTTGCTCGGCGCACAGGCGCACCGGATAGACGTAGACGTGGGTGTTGTCCGGGAAGAGTTTGCCGAAGGCTTCGAGGATGCCGCCTTCCAGCGAGTCGTAGAATTTCTCGTCAAACAGCACCTCGAATTCGCGTACCGAGAGCACGATGCCGATCGGCTTCTGGGTATAGCGCCGGAGATAGGCGCGTAGCCGGAAATAGCGCACGTAGTCCGAAATCATCACCGTGTAGCCGAGCGAGGCGAGCAGATCGACACGGGCCAGGAAATCGGTGCCGTCGAGCCGGTCGCCCCTGAGCAGCGAGCTGAGGGTCATTTCGGCCAGCGAAACGATGTCGCTTTCATCTACCGCAGCAAGCTGGCTGAACTGCTTGAGGCCGGCGGAAATCATGTCGACGTCGATGCAGGTGACCGGCTTGTAGTCGCCGCGCATGACCATGACTGGCTTGCTATGAAAGAGATCGCCAGGGACGACGATATTGCCGTCGGGATTGAAGACGACGGCCGGGGTCAGGCCGCTGCGGATCAGATGCAGGTTCATCAGGCGGTTTTCGACTTCTTCGAAGTGCGGCCCGGAGAAGTGGATGAGGTCGACCTCCATGCGTTCCTGAGTCAGGCCGTCGGCCAGCCCTTCGATCACCCATTCCGGATGTTCGTGATTGAAGCAGGCGCCGTAGATGAGGTTGACGCCAAGGATGCCGAGGGCGTCGGCCTGATGGACATTGTCGTTGTCGAGCATGCGGACATGCAGGATGACGTCGCTGGGCGGCGCGCCGGGATGAAGTTGCAGACGGATGCCGACCCAGCCATGGCATTCGTTCTTCTGCTTGAAGCTGCGCGCCGTGACGGTGGCGGCGTAGGCGAAGAAGGTGGTGTTCTTGGCGCGCAGCGGGGTCAGGTGGTCCACCACTTGCCGGAATTCGGTATCCAGCATCTGCAGCAGGCGGTCGCGACTGACATAGCGGTGCACGTGTCCGTAAATATCGTCGCTGATCGCCATGTCGTAGGCCGACATGGTCTTGGCGATGGTGCCGGCGGCCGCCCCAACCTTGAAGAAGCGGCGCGCCACTTCCTGCCCGGCACCGATTTCGACGATGGAGCCGTATTTGAACGGGTCGAGATTGACCGCCAGCGCCTTCTGGTCGGTCGTCAGGGAGGTGTCGCGCTGATACATGATGCCCTCTGATTCGATGAGGTTCGTCATCGGAAGCAAGCTCCGAACTGACCACTGGCCGACCGGGCCAAGCTTCTGTCGCCGCAGCATGCCGAATGGTTTCAGATAGCCTACTCGCCTCGCTAGAGCAAAGGAAGGGCTGATCGCTCCGCCATCAAGTGGCGCGGCAACCTTTCCGGACGATCACTCAAAACATGGGCAGCGGCCGTTTTGCCCAAGCGGGCCGAATTCAGCCTGCCGCCGGGCGCTCCGTCCAGCGGACTTCGCACGGATACGAAATAAACCGGACTTGCCCCGTAATCTCCTGCGGGATGTCGCTCTGACTCAAGGCCGGTCGTACAATGGAAGGCTGCTATCGGGAGGAACCATGCTCTTAAAAAAACTGTTTGGCCGTTGCCTGTTCATCGCGCTGCTTTTTTCCCTGCCATCCGCTCAGGCCCAGGAAAAGGAACTGCTGATTTATTGCGGCATCACGATGGTGCGGCCAATCACCGAACTGGCCCGACAGTTCGAGCAGACGGAAAAGGTACGCATCACCATTTCCCAGGGTGGTTCCGAAGACCTGTACCAGAGTGCCAAACGCAGCCAGCTTGGCGACATTTACTTCCCGGGCGAACCATCGTATCGGGCGCGTCATCAGGCCGAGGGCCTGCTTGGTTATCACAAGCTGGTCGGCTACAACCAGGTTTCCATCGTCGTTCCCAAGGGCAACCCGAAGCAGGTCAAGGCTGACTTGAAGGAATTGCTGCGCAAGGATCTGGTGTTGATTCTTGGCAATGTCGAAAGCGGCAGCATCGGCCAGGAGAGCAAACGGGTGCTTGATGGTGCCAGGATGTACCCGAAAGCCGTCGCCAAGGCGGCGCTGATGATGCCGGATTCGCGGGCGATCAACCTGAGCCTGCGCCGCGGCGAAGGCGATATTGCGCTGAACTGGCGGGCAACCGCCTTCTTTCCGGACAACGCGCCGCATCTTGAGGTCATCGACCTTGATACCAAGCTTGCCGCGCCACAGGCCTTGCTCCTGATTCAATTGAATTTTTCCAAGTCCCCGGCGCTTGCCCAGAAGTTCATCGACTTCGCGGCATCCCCGGAAGGTCAGGCCATCTTTCGCAAATACGGTTTTCTCGACAACCGCACCCGCTAAACCTTGTTGATGACGGAAACCGCCGACCGCCCCACGTCATTTTCCAGCAAGCGCGCAACGCTCTGGCTGATCGCGCTGCTTTGTTTCGGCCTGATGGCCGTGGTCGCGATCAGCGAAATCACCACCAACCTGATTGCAGATCTTGAGCGGCGCCGCAGCAATGAACGGGCCCGGCTCTCAATCGGCGAACACATCGTCAATTCCGTGCGCAACATCGAAAGCGTCTTCTTCCAGCTGTCAACGGCCAACCTCGCTGCGCGCAAGCGTCTGCTGCAGCAGATCGACCTCGACTCACAGGAGCTGGCTGGCGCCATCGAAGTACTGCACAGCGGTGGCGTGGTCACAAAGCGCCTGGCCCTGAATATCGAGGGTCAGGACGAAATGGTCCGCGAATATCGCTACATGCCCGAGGAAAAAAGTTCGGCCGCGGTGCTGGAAGTCATTGAAATCGCGCCCTACATCGAGCAGATCAATCAGCGTGCCAGGGCCTTGATTGCCGCCCTTGAACAGCGAGATCAATGCGGCCTGAACAAACCGGCCTGCCTTGAAGCGGCCACGGCATCGATCCAGTTGCAATACAAGACCATTCCCTCGTTCTTCTTCCGCCTCAACGAAAATGCCAACCGGCTGTTCTTTGCCGGCCACAACAGCCTGCTCCAGCTGGAAGATCGCCACGCCAGTCAGCAGAGCAACATGCGGCGCCTGCAGTTCATCCTGATCGGGCTGGTTATCCTGGGCGTTACCGGGCTGTCGTGGCGTTTCCTGCGCCTCATTCATGCCACGCAGCTGCAATTGAAAACGGCCAAGGAAGTGGCCGAAGACGCCAGCATTGCCAAATCGCAGTTCCTGGCCAACATGAGCCATGAAATCCGGACCCCGATGAACGGCGTCATCGGCATGACCGACCTTCTGCTCGACACCCCGCTGGACGCTGAGCAGCGCGAGCAACTCGGCATCATCAGGATCTCGGCTGAGCATTTGCTGGATGTCATCAACGATATTCTTGACTTCTCCAAGATCGAATCCGGCAAGCTTGAACTGGAGGCAATTCCGTTTGCCATTGCCGACCTCTTTCGGGAATGCCTGCAGACAGTCTCGGCCCGCGCCCGCGAGAAGCAGCTAGAACTCGTCGCCGAGATTGCCCCCGGTGTGCCGCAGCATCTCATTGGCGACCCGGCTCGATTGCGCCAGATTCTGCTCAACCTGGTCGGCAATGCGATCAAATTCACCGAGGCCGGACGTATTTCACTGCGCGCCGAAGTCCTGCCCGGTGCCGATACCGGCTATTGCCCCCTGCAAATTACTGTCGAGGATTCGGGCATCGGCATTGCCGCCGACAAGCTCGATGCCGTTTTTGAAGCCTTTACCCAGGCCGATACTTCAACGACCCGGCGCTATGGCGGCACCGGGCTCGGGCTCTCGATCTGTAACCGCCTGCTTGACTTGATGCAGGGCAAAATCCGCGTCGAGAGCACGCCCGGCCAGGGCAGCACCTTTTTCATTACGATCAAGCTGCCGATTGCTACGGAAATGCCGGCCGAGGATGCTGCACCGTCGGCCACTCCGGCTATAGAGCCACGCAGCCTTGAGATCCTGCTGGTCGAGGACAACCCGATCAATCAGAAGGTGGCGGCCAAAATGCTGCATAACTGGTCGCATCAAATCAGCCTGGCCTGCGATGGCCAGGAGGCCCTGGACATTCTGCAAGATCGGCATTTCGACCTGATTCTGATGGATATGCAGATGCCGGTCATGGGCGGTCTGGAGGCAAGCAGGCGGATTCGCGAGATGGAATCGGGCAACCGGCACATGCCGATCATCGCCATGACGGCCAATGCCACCGAAGCCGACCGTCAGGCCTGCCTCGAAGCCGGTATGGACGATTTCCTGGCCAAACCCATCCATAGCGCCCAACTCAAGGAAATGATCGCCCGCCATTCGCCTGACTGACCGGGCTGGCAACGCCGCGGTCAGTAACTTCGAGTAAGATCGCGCGCTCACGGAAAGAACTCCTACGCCGAACAGCATGACCGACCAATTGAACCTCTTCGACCCAAACGCCCCGCTCGCCACTGGCAACGAAACTGCCCAGCCGCTTACCGACTTGCCGGCCCCCGAAACCGAACTGGAGCCCTCGGCCGAGCAATCGGGAACGCCGCCGGATCTGCCGCCCTCGGCCAACGGCCCGGCCAGCGACATCCCCTCGCCGGCCGACTACGCCGCCCGCCGCTATCTCGAATACGCCATGAGCGTCGTCACCGGCCGCGCCCTGCCCTCGGCCGCCGATGGACAGAAGCCGGTGCAGCGCCGCATCCTCTACGCCATGCACCGGATGGGCCTGTACAAGAGCCCGCGCCATGTGAAGTCGGCCCGCGTCGTCGGTGACGTGATCGGTAAATATCACCCGCACGGCGATTCGTCGGTGTACGATGCCATGGTCCGCATGGCGCAGGACTGGAGCCTGCGTTACCCGATTGTCGATGGCCAGGGCAATTTCGGCTCGCGCGACGGCGACAACGCCGCCGCCATGCGCTACACCGAAGCGCGCCTGACGCCGATTGCCGAACTGCTGCTGGCCGAACTCGACGAAGGCACGGTCGACTGGAAGCCCAACTACGATGGCGCCAACGACGAACCCGCCCTGCTCCCGGCCCGTCTGCCCTTTGCGCTGTTGAATGGCGCTTCCGGCATTGCCGTCGGCATGGCGACAGAAATCCCCGCGCACAACCTGCGCGAAGTGGCCAATGCCGCGGTCAATCTGATCAGGAATCCCGATTTCAGCGAAGACGACGTGCTGGCGACGATCCCCGGACCGGATTACCCGGGTGGCGCGCAGATCATTTCTTCGCCCGAGGAAATCGCCGCCACCTACCGCAGCGGCCGCGGCAGCCTGCGCGTCCGCGCCAAGTGGAAAATCGAAAACCTGGCCCGCGGCCAATGGAAGCTGGTCATCACCGAACTGCCGCCGGGCGTGTCGACGGCCACGGTGATGTCGGAAATCGAGGCCTGCTCCAACCCGGTTGCCAAGGAAAAGGCCGGCAAGAAGGTGTTCACGCCGGAACAGCTGAACCTGAAAGCCGCCTTCCTGTCGTCCATCTCGGAAAGCGGCGTGCGTGACGAATCAGGCAAGGAACATGCCGTGCGCCTGGTCATCGAACCCGCCTCGTCGCGCCAGGGGCAGGATGATCTGGTCCGCATGCTGCTCGCCCACACCAGCCTTGAAACCAACGCTTCGATCAACCTGACGATCCTCGGCGTCAATGGCACGCCGCGTCAGGCCTCGCTGTACAGCATGATCGCCGAGTGGTGCCGCTTCCGGCTGACCACCGTTGAGCGCCGCACGCGCCATCGCCTGACCGCCGCCGAAAAGCGCATCCACATCCTCGAAGGCCGGCAGGCCATCCTGCTCGACATCGACCGCGTCATCAAGGTCATCCGCGAATCGGACGATCCCAAGGCCGACCTGATGGCGCACTTCAAGCTGTCGGAAATCCAGGCTGAAGACATTCTCGAAATCCGCCTGCGTCAGTTGGCCAGGCTGGAAGGCATCAAGATCGGTGAAGAACTGGCCAAGCTGCGCGAAGAAGCGGCCGGCCTGAACAAACTGCTCGACTCCGAAGAAGCCCTGCGCGCCTGCGTCGCGGCCGAAATCGAGGCTGATGCCAAGAAGTACGGCGACGACCGCCGGACATTGATCGAAGCCGACGCCAAGGTCACGATGTCCGATGCCAAGACGGTGTCCATCGTCGATGAACCAACGACGCTGATTGTCTCCAAGCATGGCTGGCTGCGTTCGCGCACCGGCCACAACATCGACCCGACCCAGCTGACCTTCCGTTCCGGTGACGGCCTGCTCGCCTGCCTGCCCTGCCGGACGGTCGATTCGCTGATCATCCTCGACCACCTCGGCCGCGCCTATTCCATTTCCGCCGCCGACATTCCCGGCGGCAAGGGCGATGGCGTGCCGGCCACTTCGGTGATCGACTTCCAGGATGGCGGCAAGCTCTGCCTTGCCCTCTCCGTCTCGCCCGACAAGCGCTATCTGGTCGCCGCCGACGGTGGCTACGGCTTCCGCTGCCAGGGCAGCGACTTCCTGTCGCGCGGCAAGGCCGGCAAGGCCTTCCTGACGCTCGGCGACGGCGAAGCCCCGGCCATCTTCATGCCGGCCCCGGCCGAAGGCGAAATCGCCTGCGTGACCAAGGATGGCCGCGCTCTGGTCTTCAACATCGAGGAAGTCCGCCTGCTGGCCAAGGGCCGCGGCCTCAAGCTGATCGACGCCGCTCCCGGCAAGACGGCGCTGGAAGAGGTCATCCCGGTCGTCGAAGGCGTTGCCGGCAAGCTGAAAGGCGAACGCCTGGAAATCTGCCGCGGCAGTCGCGGCGGCAAGGGCAAACCGATGAAGGCGCCGCGCAAGTAAACACGCGGCGTATCTTCAAAAATAAAAACGGGGCCAGTCAGCCCCGTTTTTCATGCGTGTTCCGCCTGATCAGGCAGCGTTATCCGCCGCATGCATTTCCTCGACCTGCTCGTGCTCCCACTCCTTGATCGTGTCGGAGACGAGTCGGGCTTTTTCGTGGGCGTCCGGCTGGTGGTGATGCACTTCCTGAAAAACCTCCAGTGCATCGTGAATCGCTTCAGCCTTCGTTGAGGCGTGGGTATGAGGCATGGGAATATCCTTTCCGAATCATCAAAGAAAAAGCCCTTGACCAGGCAAGGGCTTTTTCGGTGGCCGCAGACTGGCTCCGGCTTATTGGCTCAGCATCTTTCGACGCTTAGGCAGCCTTCTTGCCAGCCTTCGGGGCGGCAACGACGTTGGCAGCCTTCATCGTGGCGCTGGTAGCAGCAGCAACGCTGGCTTCAGCAACTTCAGCAGCTTGCTTGGCAGCCTTGTTCAGACCTTCGTAAGCTTCGTTGGCCGACTTGATGGCGGTCTTGACAGCAGCAACGGCAACTTCGGAACCAGCCGGAGCGGAAGCCAGAGCCTTTTCGACCAGGCCGGAAACCTTGGCGTTGGTTTCAGCAACGTGGGTTTCAACTTCCTTGGCGATCTTGTCCTTGGTTTCGGCAGCGATGGAGATCACGTTGCGCGAGTATTCCATGCCCTTTTCGATGGACGGGGAAGCCAGTTCCTTCTGGATGGCAACGAAGGACTGAACATCCTTGGCGCCCAGCAGGGTGGTGATGTTGGACAGGGAAGCTTCGAAAACGGAACGGGCAGCAGCCAGGTTCAACAGGGCCAGACGCTCGATACCGTCAAAGGTGGTGTTGGCAAAGAACAGGGCAAAATTGACGCCAGACTTCGCGAAATCTTCGGGTTTGGTGAACATTGTGATTCTCCTGGGGTTGGGGTGATTTTTTTGCCGCACCATTTATGTTGCAGTGCAGCATGAGTTCATTCTAACCGCAGTTCGTGGCTTGTCAACAACTTTTTGTGCACCGCACCATTCCCATCACGCGTGCCTGTGGCAAAGGCCACAAAAGTCAGCAATCGTCCGGGTCCAGCCCCAGCCGCTCGACGATCCCGCTCATCGCCTCGGCCGCCCCGAGCGGCAAATAATAATCGACGGTATCGCTGAGCTTGGTTCGCGCCGGGTTGATTTCGACGGTCGGTATGCCGCTGGCCGCCGCCAGCACGACCGGCTGCACGATATAGGGAAAGACGCTGGACGTGCCGATGCTGAAGACGATATCGAAGCCCTCCTGAAAGGCTTCGATGAAGCGATCCAGTTCATCCTCCGGCAAGGCTTCGCCAAACAGCACGACCTTGGGGCGGAGCACGGCGCCGCAAGCGGGACATAGCGGCGGCACCTCGCGTCCGCTCATGTCGGTGGCAGCTTCTTCGTGGCTGCAGGCCGTACACATCAGCTCCTGCAGGTTGCCATGAATCTCGACGATCTCCTGGCTCCCCGCCGCCCGGTGCAGGCCATCGACGTTCTGGGTGAACACCATGACCCGGTCGAGATGGCGTTCGAGGCAGGCAATCGTCCGGTGCGCAGCATTCGGCTTCGCGCCACGGCAGTTTTCCTCGATCTGGATCAGGTATTTCCAGGTGATGTCCGGACGCATCGAAAACACCTCGCCGGAGAGCGCATCCTCGATGCGCAGGCCCTCTTCGGTAGTTTCACTGTCGTAGAGACCACCGACACCGCGATAGGTCGGCAGGCCTGAGTCGGCCGAAATGCCGGCACCGGTAATGAACAGGGCGCGCCGCGCATTCCTTAGCTGCTCGGCCACGGCATCGAGCACCGCATCGATCGACGTGGAATAAGGCGTCATTGGGGCTATGGTTCCGGAATTACTGAATCAGGAACTTGGTAAACAAGACGTCCTTGACGCCCGTCTTTTCGTTTTCTTCGATGACATGGTTGGCCAGTTCGACGATCTCCTCGATCAGAGCCTTCTTGCCTTCCAGGGTCCGTAGAGTCGCCGAGTCCTTGCCGGAGAGCATCAGGATGATCTTGTGCTGAACCTGCGGCTTGTGGCTGGCCAGCAGATGGGCCGCCTCCGGCGAAGCGGTCTCGAAGATCAGGCCAAACTGCAGGTAATTGCCCGTGCCAAGATTGACCGTGAAAACCATCGGTTCAGGCGCACCGCCACCACCGTGGTCACTCGCCAGGGCGGTCAAGGGCAAAAGCAGCGACAAAACCATCAGCAAGCACGCCGCAAAGGCTTTGAGTATCCGGGAAGCGACGTTCATATCAGTCCTAGCAATTCAAATGGCAAATCGGGTGGTTCATGGCCTGGCCAGCGAACCTCGGGGCTTTATACCGCCTGAAAATGAAAAAAGCCACCGTGAAAAGGTTTGTCAGTTGATTTTCGGTAGCGGTAAAACGTTTCAATTGAAGCCAGCCGACAGTAAATCAACTGTCTTGTGCGATACCTCAAAACACCATCGCAACGGCGTTACGCAGGGGATGCGGCAATATGTCGCATCCCCTGCGCAGCACAAACTGGGTAGGATGGCGCAAACGCGTTAGGGAGAGCGCCATGAATCAAAAACCGAATACTCAGAATCAGCCAGAAATGGCTTCCTTGTTGCTTGGTGCTGGCTTTGCCTTGGCCTCGCTGATCATCCTGCCGGCCGTTGCCCAACGTGTCGGCCTCGGTTCAGCCGTGACCATCGCCCTGCGTGGCGCCCTGATGCGGGCCTCGAACCGTTTTTGATCTAACTGCTGGCAAAGCGGCATCACCACAGGCAGACTTCGCGTCTGCCCTTTGTTTTTCCGGACCATGAAAAAATTTGTCGTAATTGCCGTCGCCCTGGCGATGGTGGTGTTGCTCGGATGTCAGCAGGCACGGGATCCGAAATTGCCGGCTGGCGCCGATTTCGTGCTGCAGTCAGCCGATGGCCCGATCGATTCCAAAACCCTGCGCGGGAAAGTGTTGCTGGTCTATTTCGGTTACACCAACTGCCCGGACATCTGCCCGGCCTCGCTGGCTTCCGGTGGCCAGGCGCTGAAGGCGTTGAGCGGCGAGGAGCGCAGCCGGGTCAAACTGATCATGATCTCGGTCGACCCCGAGCGCGACAGCGTCAAGCATCTGAAGGAATACACGGCCTTCTTCCATCCGGAAATGATTGGCGCGACCGGTACCGCTGATGAAATCGCCGCGCTGGCCAAGGCATTCGGTGCGGGTTACATCAAGCAGGCGAAGCGCAGCGACGGCAGTTACGCCGTCGATCACACCACCTCGACCTACGTCATCGGGCCGGATGGCAAGCTGGCCAGCGTTCTTGAACTCGGCGCACCGACTGACAAGGTAGTCGCTGCGGTCAGAAAACTGCTTTGATGCGTCCATCGACTGTCGCACTCGGACTACTCGCGGCGCTGGCCGCTGCGTGCCTTTTGATTTTTGGCCTCTTTTTCCGCTTGACCATGGAAGACGAGCAAAAGCTGTCCGCCAACCGGGCGCTGGTCGAGAAATTCGGCCTGACCGATCTGGCACTATTCACCGAAGCCCGCTACACCCGCCATCCGACCCAGGCCGACCTGCATTCGGCGCTGCAGGATCACCCCGGCGCCTTCGACCATTTTCCGAGCGGCTCGCTGCTCCCTCCCCCGGCTATCCTGACCCAATCCCATGCGAATCTGGCTGGAAAAACAACGTCACCTGATTGATTTCACGCTGGCCTCACTGGCCCGGCGCAAGACGAAGAACATCGGCCTGCTGCTGGCCTACACGCTGCTCGTCTTCGTGCTGGCCTCGCTGACGCTATTCACCCACGCCCTGCGCAGCGAGGCCACCTTCGTCCTGGCGGGTTCGCCGGAAGTGATTTTGCAGCGCATGGTCGCCGGCCGGCATGACCTGATCCCGCCCGGCTACCTTGACAAGATCGGCCGCATCCGGGGCGTGCAAAAGAAGGAAGGCCGGCTCTGGGGCTACTACTACGACCCGGTGCTGAACGCCAATTACACTTTCATGGCGCGCCCCGCCGACGAAGTGGCCGATGGCCACATCATGGTCGGCAACGCGCTGGCCCGCGAGCGGGGGCTGGACAAGCACAACACGATTTCCTTCCGCTCCTATTCCGGCAAGCTGTTCACCTTCGAGGTCTCGGCCGTGCTGTCGCCGGACTCCGAGCTGCTTTCGGCCGATCTCGTACTGCTCTCCGAAAGCGATTTCCGCAGTTTCTTCGAGTACCCGGCCGGGCATTTCACCGACATTGCGCTGTCGGTGGCCAATCCACAGGAAGTCCGCACCGTCGCCGCCAAGCTGTCGAGCGCGCTGCCCGATTCCCGCCCCATCCTGCGCGAGGAAGTGCTGCGCACCTACCAGAGCGTCTTCGACTGGCGCGAAGGCATCATCCTGACGGTGCTGGCCGGCGCCATCCTCGCCTTCGTCATCCTCGCCTGGGAGAAGGCTTCCGGCTTGTCGGCCGAGGAAAAGCGCGAAATCGGCATTCTCAAGGCCATCGGCTGGGAGACTGGCGACGTCATTCGGATGAAGACCTGGGAGGGCCTGCTCATTTCGCTGACCGCTTTCCTGCTTGGCTTCATCGCCGCCTACGTCCATGTCTTCCATTTCGGTGCGGCGGTCTTCGAGCCGGTGCTCAAGGGCTGGTCGGTGCTCTACCCGAAATTCACGCTGGTGCCAGCAGTGGACGGCCTGCAGATCGCCACCCTTTTCTTCTTCACGGTGTTTCCCTACACGGCGGCGGTATTGGTGCCGATCTGGCGGGCGGCAATCACCGACCCTGATGCGGTGATGCGATGATCGAACTCAGCAACATCAAGAAAGCCTTCAACCAGAACCAGCCCAATGAATACTGGGCGCTGCACGGCATCGACCTGAATATCGAGGCCGGCAAGGTCACCGCCTTCCGTGGCCCGAGCGGGTCTGGCAAAACCACGCTGCTGACCATCGTCGGCTGCCTGAGCCGGCCGACCAGCGGCCGCGTGCGCTTCAAGGGCGAGGACATTTCCGGCCTGCCCGAACGTTTCCTGACCGACATCCGCCGGCAAAGCTTCGGATTCATCTTCCAGCAGTTCAACCTGATCAAGGGCCTGTCGGCGCTGGAAAACGTCATCCTGCCGGCCTTCCCGACCGGCCGGCCGCGCAGCGAACTGGTCACGAAGGCGGGCGGCATCTTCGACCAGCTCAAGCTCGGCCACCGCAGCGCCGCCAAGGTCGAATGGCTGTCCGGTGGCGAACAGCAGCGCGTCGCCATCGCCCGCGCCCTGATCAACGACCCGGAAGTGATCATCGCCGACGAACCGACGGCCAATCTCGACACGGCGCTATCGAAGGAATTCATGGGCATCCTCGAAGGCTTCACCGCCGCTGGCAAGACGGTATTGCTGACCAGCCACGATCCACTGGTCGTCGAATCGAGTGCCGTGCATCGCGTCGTCGGTATGCGCGACGGTCGCTTGACCGAAGACTGATGCTCTTCCAGCCCGCTATCATCGCGCTGCTCATGGCCGCCGGCGTCGCGGTGCTCATGCTGCTTGCCGCCGCGCCGTTTGCCGTGCAAGTCATCCGCTACTGGGACATCAACAGCGGCTCCGAGCGGCAACTGGCGCTCGAACGCCGTACCTACCTGTTCTCGACGCTGCTGTCCTTCGTCATGCTCGCCCAGCTGGCGGCGCTGCTGCTCTTCGTCTTCAACGCCGACCGGCTGTCGGTGATGTTCGTCGGCGCCATGTGCGCAGTCGGCACGCTCAACGTCAATGGCTACGGCTTTCCGTCGCTGATCACGCAGATGGCCATCTTTTTCCTGGCCGCCATGTGGCTGGCCATAAACTACGTCGATACTCAGGCCCGCGATTACCCGCTGGTGCGCATCAAGTACGGCCTGCTACTGCTCCTGCTGCCCGTGCTGGCCAGCAGTTTCTGGCTGGAATTCCAGTATTTCTCGGCCCTCAAGGCCAACGTGATCACCTCCTGCTGCGGCAGCATGTTCTCGGAGGAGTCGAAGACCATTGCCGCCGAGGCCTCCGGTCTGGAACCGCTGCCGGCCCTCTGGCTGTTCTATGGCACGATGGCCACCACCATCGGCGTTGCACTCTGGCACTGGCGGCGTGGCAGCCGGGTTAGCGGCTATCTGCTGGCCCTGACCAGCGCGGGCGGCTTTGTCGCCGCCATCACCGGCGTGCTCTCCTTCATCTCGCTCTACATCTACGAACACCCGCACCACCACTGCCCGTTCTGCATCCTGAAGCCGGAATACGATTACCAGGGCTACTGGCTCTACATTCCGCTCTTCGTCGCCACGGCGGCCGGCCTCGGTGCCGGCGCCATGCAGCCCTTCGCCCGGGTGCCGAGTCTGGCCAAGATCATTCCTGCCATTTCCAGCCGTTTCTCCGGCTTGGCCGCAGCAGGCTATATTCTGTTCACGGCGCTGGCCACCTGGTTCGTGCTGACTTCCAATCTGATCCTGATCGAACATTGAGATGCGCATTTTTCTCCTGATTCTTGCCCTGTTTCTAAGTGCCTGCGGCAAGGAAGCACCCAAGGCCAACGTCAACATCGGCAGCATTGCGCCCACCTTCCAGACTTTCCGGGCCGATGGCGGGGCCGAGCATTTCCCCGCTGCCTATTTCGGCAAGCCGCTGGTCATCCGTTTCTGGGCCGATTGGTGCAAGTATTGCGAAGGCGAAATGAAGGCCATTGAAACGGTCTATCAGGCCAACAAGGGCAAGCTGCAGGTGCTGGCCATCAACGCCGGACAGGACAAGGCGACGATCAATGCCTTCATCAAGAAGATCGGCGTCACCTACCCCGCCCTGCTCGACGAAAACTCGGCCATCGCCCGCAGCTACGGCGTGGTCGGCCTGCCGACCACCTTCTTCATCGACAGCAAGGGCATCGTGCGCGGCAAGATTGTTGGCGAGGCCGATGAAGCCACCTTCGCCCGTCATGTCCAGGAATTGCTGCAATGAGCGAGAACCGCGCCTGCGATCTGTGCAGCCTCGATGTCGGGGTCAAGCCCTTCGTGCTCAATACGCCGGAAAAGCAGTATCAGTTCTGCTGCGAGGGTTGCCGGGGAATTTACGAGATGTTGCATGACATCAAGGAAGCACCGGTTCAAAATGAGCAGAATCAACCGAACAAATCCTGAAAGGAAACGACCATGATGACCGAAGAAATGATGAAGCAGATGCCGCACATGATGAGTCAGGCCGGCCACATGATGACCAAGCCGGTCGCCACCGGCGCGATGATGGCCGCCACCGGCTTTGCCGCCGGCAAGGGCCTGATCGGCAGCGCCCTGTTGCGCAATCCGCTGACCCTGCTGGCGGTTGGTGCGGCGGGCGGTATTGCGGCCGGTTTCCTGCTCTTCAAATACCAGAAGGAAATCGTCGATGGCCTGTCCAAGGCGACCGGCATGGGCAAGGATTTCGCGCTGCATCAGAAGGAAAACCTGAACGACCTGATGGCCGAAGCCCAGGACAAGATCGAGGGCAATCCGCCACCGGCCGCACCGGCCAGCGAAACCCCGGCGGCCTGACGGAGGCAACATGACGCAAACCGCCGAACTGGCGCAACGAATCGTCGTTTTGCACCGCGAGCCGGGCTATCTGCGCCTGGAACTACCGGCGGAGATCTGTGGCGAAGCGGCCGTGGCCGCCATCGAGCAGGGCATGAAAACCCTGGCCGGCCTGAGCAGTGCGGCAGTGGACCGCGGCTGGAAGCGAATTTCCATTTGCTACGATGCCCAGACATTGAGCACGGCCGAGGTCGCCCGCCACCTGTTCAGCCTGCTGCCCGGCCTGCCGCTTGATGCAGCTCCGGCCGCCGAGCCGGAAGCCGCCCCGTCCTTCGACCTGAACAACGGCTTCCAGCCGCTGCTCGACAAGGTCAAGGCTGTGATCATCCCGGCAGCGCCGCCACCCGAAGGCTCACTGCAAGCCCGCTTCCAGCCGATGGTCGAAAGCGCGCTGACCGAAAAGGCGATCACCAATTTCTTCAATGACATCGTCGCCTTCTACCTGATCCGCGTGCATTGGGACCTGATCACCAAGCGCTGGCTGCAGAACCCGGTAGCCAACAGCAACGCCTGGCTGACCGTGTTCTATCTCGTCTTCCTGCTCGTTCGTTACCGCAAGACCAAGTGACCCCATGAAGCATTTCCGGATTGCCCACCGCCTGAGCCGCCGTCTGCGCATCCTCGCCCCTTCGCTCGTCAGGGAACAGGAGCGGTGCTACATCCTGGAAATCCTGTTGCGCAAGCATCCGGCGATCAAGGAGGTGCGCATCGTCGCCGACATCGGTTCGCTGGTCGTCGAATACGACCCCGCAGCCTTGCCGGAAGAGCGGCTGCTGGCGACGCTGGATGCCGTACTCGGCAACCTGATCGCCGCACCCAAGGCGGCGCCGGTCGTTGCCGCGCCGGTCGACGGCCCGGTGCAGGAATGTTCGCTGGCCATCGAAGGCATGAGCTGCGCGTCCTGCGCCCTGCTCATTGAAATGAAGCTCAAGCGCGACCCGCGCGTGCGCTACGCCTCGGTCAATTTTGCCGCCGAGACGGTGACGGTCAATGGCGTGATCGACCGCGATGGCGTGGCCAAGGTGGTCAGTGCGCTGGGCTATGCAACGCGGCCGATGGACACGCTGGCGCAGCGCCGGCTGATCGTCGAGCGCGAAAAGGAGCGCGTCGAGGAAGCCAAGAAGCGTTTCATCCAGGCAGCCATCCTGACCGTGCCGGTGATGATTTCCGGCATGGCCATGCATCGCTCGCCGGCGTTACGCGTTATGGAGTTCGCGCTGTCGTCGGCCATCCTGTTCGGCAGCAGCAACAGTATTTTTCGCAAGGCCTGGATGCTGACCAAGCAGGGCGAAGCCAACATGGACACCCTGATCGCCATCGGCGCCGGCGCCGCCTGGGCCTACAGCATTCCCGGCGTATTGCAGATGCATCACCACGTCTATTTCGAGTCGGCGGCTGGCATCTGCACCTTCGTGCTGCTCGGCCGCTACATGGAAGAGCGAGCCAAGGGCAAGGCTGGCGAAGCGATTCGCAAGCTGATCGAACTGCAGCCGGAAACGGCGCTGCGCATCGAGGCCGACGGAACTGAATTTGAAGTGGCCATCGACGAGGTGCAGACCGGCGACCGCCTACGTGTGAGAGCTGGCGACAAGATTCCGACCGACGGCTGCTTGCTCGAAGGCGCTTCCTCGGTCGATGAAGCGATGATCACCGGCGAATCGCTGCCGGTGGCCAAGGCGCCCGGCGACAAGGTGATTGGCGGCTGCCTGAATGGCAATGGCAGTTTCGTCATGACGGTGACCGCCGTCGGCGGCGACACCGTGCTCTCCGGCATCGTCAAACTGGTCGACCAGGCGCAGGGCAGCAAGCTGCCGGTGCAGAAACTGGCCGACCGCATTTCGGCGCGCTTCGTGCCGGCCGTCGGCGGCATTGCCGCGCTGACCTTCGGCGGCTGGGCCATGGCCGGCGCCCCGGTGTCCGCAGCACTGGCGCATTCGGTCGCCGTGCTGCTGATCGCCTGCCCCTGCGCGCTTGGCCTCGCCACGCCGACGGCGATCATGGTCGGCACCGGCCAGGCCGCCAAGCGCGGCATCTACATCCGCAACGGCGAGGCACTCGAAACAGCGGCCAAGCTGACCACCGTCGTCTTCGACAAGACCGGCACGATCACCGAAGGCAAGCCGGTAGTCACCGACACCTTCATCCTGCCCGGCATGGGTGAAGCGCGGCTGGCCAGCCTGATCGGTGCGGCCGAAGCCGGTTCTGAACACTTCCTGGCGCGAGCCTTGGCTGACTGGAGCAAACCGCGCCAGAAAGATGCGCTGGTTGCCGACTCCTTTGCCGCCCACCCGGGGCGTGGCGTTACGGCACAGGTTGACGGGCTGGACATCATCATCGGCAACGCCGCCCTGCTCGACGAAATGGGCGTCGCCTATGCGCGACTTGCCGATGAGGCGCACCGCCTGGCCGAGCAAGGCAAGACACCCGTATTTGCTGCGGTCGACGGCCATACGGTCGCCATTTTCGCCATCGCCGACCAGCCGCGCCAAGGCGCCCGGGAAGCCATCGCCCTGCTCCATCGCCTCGGCCTGAAAACCGTGATGGCGACCGGCGACCTGGAAGCCGTCGCCAGCCACGTCGCCCGTGAAGTCGGCATCGACCATGTGCTGGCCCGCTGCACGCCGGCCGACAAGCTGGCGGCCATTCGCCAATTGCAGGAAGCCGGCGAAAAAGTCGGCATGATCGGCGACGGCATCAACGACGCGCCGGCACTGGCGGCATCCGACGTCGGTTTTGCCATCGGCGGCGGTGCCGACATTGCCGTCGAATCGGCCGACATCACGCTGGTCGGCGGCGATATCGCCCGCGTTGCAGCCGGTATCGACCTGTCACGCCGGACCATGGCGATCATTCGCCAGAACCTGTTCTGGGCGCTCGGCTACAACGTGATCGCCATCCCGGTCGCCGCAGCCGGCCGACTCAACCCGATGATCGCGGCAGCCGCCATGGCGATGAGCTCAACCTCGGTCGTCGCCAACTCCCTGCGCCTGCAACGTTAAATACAGGTCGGGCAAGCCGTTCGCCCCCGGCGAATCAACATCCTTAAGTAACAAATGGCCAACATCAATAAAACACACAAATGCTCTGGACGCAGCAATTGCTTCACCTGTTCACTACGCAGCACGATGGTCTGCGCCGATGTGAGCCTTGAAGATCTTCAAGCCTTCCACATCCCCATCAACGATTTCGTTTTTGACGCCGGCGCCACCATTTACAACATGAATGATCCGGCCAACGCCGTCTATTGCGTCCGCCACGGTGCCATCAAATTGATGCGCTACGACGCAAGTGGCAATCAGCGGATTGTCCGGCTCCTGAAAAAGAATGACGTCGTCGGCCTGGAGTCGGTTTTCTCAGGTGAGCAGCAACATACGGCGATGGCGCTGACCGAGGCACATTTGTGTCGCATCCCGATTGCACATTTCCGTGATTTCATAAACAACCACCCAGGCTTGCAGCTGCGGCTATTTGAAAAATCACAAGAGGCGTTGCGCGATGCCGACAACTGGCTTTCCGAACTGGTCAGCAACACCGTGCCAGCCAAGGTCAGATTGGCCAGGCTCCTGTTGCAACTGCAGATTGGCGACAGCGACCGGGTGCATCGCCTCGGCCTGACCGACTTCGGCGGAATTCTGGGTATCACGCCGGAAACCGTGAGCCGTTTGCTGACTGAACTCGGCGACAAGGAAGTCCTGATCAAAACGGGGCGCGGCCCGAACGGCAGGAACTATCAGGCAGACATTCCGGCATTGACCGCAATCGCGCGCGAAGGAACCCGCGCCCGCGAGGCAGGGAAAAGCTATTAAGCTGAAATTAACCGGGGTTACGAATCGTTTCCCCGGTTAATTTCTTTGTGCTTACGCCAATAACTTCCGATTACGGGTTACGGCAGCTCAAGCAGCCGGCTTGGCGTCCCGTTTACGCCGCAAGCGCTCCAGATCGTTGTCGTAGCGGCGAAGCAGGCTATTGGCCGTTTCTTGCATAGACGCACTGATCGCCGTTGCAAAGCTGCCAATTTCGCCGCCGTAAGTCAGTTTCGCCTGCAAAGCTGCTTCACGGCTGGCGAATGAAACCTTGCTGACCGGCGTCATCACGCCGCGCAGATCACTGCCGATCAGGTAAGTCGCGGACGAAACCTCAATCAACGGCTTGGGGTCAGCACTTGCCGCAAAGTCAGGAGCATAGATGGCCTGAAAGCCACGCCGCCGCTCACGCAGCATGCACTCGCCGACACAATGCACCGAGCAGGTACCCTGCACATGGCCGTCGGCGTAATGCAGCAGATGCCGGGCGTAATGAAATTTGCGGCGATCCATGTTGCAGATGACACAACGCGGATATTTCTCCAGTTCGTTGTCGAGTGGCGCAGGATCGACAGTCTCTGTGCGAACGTCCTTGCTTTCCTGCGCCGATCCATTGCCCGCCATGGCGAGCAGGATTAGGCCGCCGAGCAGATCTCTTCTTTTCATCCCCATCTCCGGTTAAAGCCCGGAGTCTCCTCCGGGCCAGGTGTCAGATCATCAATAGCTGGCGCGAAGTGTCAGCACCACATTCCTCGGGTCGCCATAGGTGTTGTAGGTATTGGTTCCGCCAAGGCGGGTGTAGTACGTCGTGTCGAAAAGGTTGTTGATATCCAGGGTCAGGGCGTAATTCTTGTCGATCGTGTAGCCGATCTGTGCCTTGACGACGGTGTAGCCGTTTTGCTCCCGGGCGGCGACAGTCGCACTCGGGGCGCCGCTCGCTGACTGGGTCGCCCCGTTGATGCCCAGACCAAGGCTGAAACCGCTGAGCGGGCCTTCACCGAAACGGTACTTGCTCCACAACTTGTAGATCTCCTTGGGATACCAGAAGCTGACCGGCTGGCCCGTACTCGTCCCGTTGTTGAGCCACTTGGTGTTCAGGTTCGTGTAGCTGGCGGAAATATCCCAGCGCGCCAAGGGACTGCCGACCAACTCCAACTCCCAGCCCTTGCTTTCGAGTTCACCGGCCGAGATGTAGTAGCCTGGATTATTGGCATCAGACAGCGCCCGGTTGGTGTCGCGAATCTTGAATAGCGCTCCCGTGACGGCCAGTTTTCCCCCGAAGAAATCAATCTTGCTGCCAATTTCTGTCTGCTTGCCAACGCGTGGATCCAGCGTGCTTAGATCAACCCGTTGCTGGGTCTGCGGGACAAAAATATCCGCATAGCTGCCGTAGAGCGTGATGTCCCGGGTTAAGTCGTAGACCAGACCGGCATAGGGCGTAAATTCACCGCTGGCCTTGCCGCCTTGTATCCAATCGGTCGGCGTCGGGTGCGGTGCAATATTGTGGGACTTGTAGCTGTAGTTGCTAAAACGACCGCCGACGGTTGCCTTGAGCGGATCGGCGATATTCAGGGTCAGCCGGCTGTAGATGCCACTCTGCTTCGTGACGTTCTGGCTACCGGCCTTGTAGATGACATCCGGTTCGGGTACCGCCGGGGGGTCGGACAACCTGACATTGGCAACATTCAGGTAAGCACTGCCGGCAGAATTCGGGTTCGCTCCCCGCCCAGTGCTTTCAAAACGACTGTAGTTGGCACCAACCAGCAGCTCATGCTTTCTGCCCAGCAAGTTGAAGGGACCAGCGGCATAGAGATCAACGCCATCGTTCTGGTAGTCATACTGGAACTCCCGGCGTGCGTAGTTGGCAATCGTCATGGTTGCCGGATTGACCCCTGTGGTGGGATAGCTGTCCTTGAAGAAGAAACTCTGGTCGCGCCGCTGGAGCTTGAAGGCGGCGATCCATTCGTTATCGAACTTGTGGTTCAGTTCGCCGCCAATATCAAGCGTATCCCACGCTGACCTGTTCCAATCCGGATAGGGATTGAACGATCTGGGCACCGACAGAAACGATCCATTTGTGTAGGAAGGCAGCCCTGAGAAACCGGTCGAATCATTCTTCTGGTACGCGAAGAAGACATTCGCCTTGGTCGCCGACGTGAAATCGAAATCCAGCGTGCCATAGGCCAGCCATTTTTGGTCATGAACCCGGTTGTAAACGTAGTCGCGGTCGATGTATGAGGCAACAGCCCGGCCACGCAGGGTTCCGCTCTCGTTGAGCGGGCCTGTCACGTCGCCTTCCAGCCGGTAGTTATTCCAGGTGCCGCCTGAAGCAACCATGGTGGCAGCAAAGACATCCTTGGGACGCTTCCTGACAAAATTGACAGTACCTGAAAAGGAGCCGGAGCCCTGCAAAACGCCAGCGGGGCCGCGAAGGACTTCGACCCGCTCGTAGATCGGCAAGTCGAACTGTTGATAACCGGATAGCGGCATCGAGGACGGAATACCGTCATGCTGCAACTCCAGCGCCCCACCCCGTGAATGGTACTGACCTTGGGTGATATCGTTTGAAATCGCCTGAACGCCGGCAACTTGCGACAGCGCATCCCAAGTGGTGACCATATTCTGGTCATCCATCTGGTCGCGGGTCAGCACCGATACAGAATTTGGAATTTCGCGCAACGTCTGCGGTGTCTTGCCGGCAACCGTGATTTTCGCAGCCTTGTAACCACGTTCGGCGGAGGCAGTGACTAAAACAGCAGGGAGCGTATTCACCCCCTCCGCCGGCGGCCGCTTCTGGATCACGAAGCTCCCTTTGCCGGTGCTGCTGGCCATGAATCCGCTGCCCTCAAGCAGCTTCCGCAATGCCTCTTCCGGCGTCAGACTGCCTTGCAGCTTGCCGGCTTGCAGACCTTTCAGCTCGTCGGCATTGAACAGGATCTGGATGCCGCTTTGCGTCGCAAGCGTGGTCAGCGCCTTGGGCAGGCTTTGGGCGGCGATGTCGAAGGTTTTCGATTGCGCGAGCGCGCCGCAGGAATAGATGGCTGCGACAACTAAAGCAAGACGCAGTGGCTGGTGCATTTGGGTTCCCCTTTTACGTTGTGTTTTTATCCGGCCTTACCGCCTGATAATTGTTAAGACGTAAAAAGGCGCCCTGCCCTGACATTCATTTTTGAAAATTTTTATTCAGCGCCGCCTGAGCAAGGTTTCATCGCGATTTTCTTCGACCTTGAGCGGCAGAATGGCGACCAGGGACTTGAGCAGCCCGGAGCGGTCGCTGCGGTCGAAAACGCCGCTGACCCGGTAGTTGTCGAGCGAAGCGTCGGCCAGCCTGAGCGGGTGTTCGTGCTGGCGGTTGATCTCGCGAACGACCTCACCCAACGAGACATTGTCAAATATCCAGCGATTGCTCCGCCAAGACGGGGCGACGTTGACCGACTGCGCCGGAGCGGCGGAAATCCGGCCATTCTGGTAATCCGCCTGCTGGCCGCCGGTCAGCAGATATTTTTGTGCGCTGCTGCGCAGGCTGATTTCGACGGCACCTTCCTGCACCGAAACGCTGACCTTGCCCTGGTCTTCGCGCACATTGAAGGTCGTGCCAATGTCACGCATCGTGCCATCGCCGGCGACCACCTCAAACGGTCGCAGACCCGGCGCCACCTTGAACTGAGCCTGTCCGCGTTCAAGCACGATCCGTCTTTTCCACAGCGAATACTCAACCCGCAGCAAGGTGTCGGCATCCAATTCAAGCACCGAATTGTCGGCCAGGACAAGTTGCCGGACCTCGCCGATCTTTGTGACATTTTCCGCATCGACAGCAAACTGCCCATGAACAAGAAAAAGAGCAGCAAATGCGGCTACGGTGGTCGCCACTACTGCCCGCCGTTTGTTTTTCCTGCGGGGACGTGGCAATCCATCAAGATCGCCCCATAGCTTCTGGAAGTTCGCGTACTCACGCTGATGCAGCGATGAGGCCTCGAGCCAGCGCTGAAAGTGTTGGCGCTCATGTGCGCTCACCTGCGGCTCGCGCATGCGGACAAACCACGTGGCCGCCTCTTCGGCCAGCGATTCAGTTGCGCTCTGGGCGTTCAGTCGATCATTCATGCCAGCGCGACGTTCAGGCGAAGGTGAACCAGTGCTCTGACCAAGTGCTTCTCGATGGCATTCACAGTAACGGCATATTCCCTGGCCAGTTCGGCCTGCGGCAATCCGTCGAATTTGTGGCGGATAAAAATCTCCCGGCACTTGGGAGGCAAAGCCTCGATGGCACGCCGCAATTGATCCAGTTGCTGCCGGGCAATGGCGAAACGCTCAGGTTCAGGATAGTCGGAGACGAGCTCGGTGCAGTCGGCAATATCGACCGATTGCCACGGCTTTTGCGGGTTGGCCCGAATGTGGTCGATGGCAATGTTGCCGGCGATCCGGAACAAAAAAGCACGCGGGTTTTGAACGGGGGATTGCGGCTGGGACACCATGTAACGGATAAACACCTCGTGCGCCAACTCGGCGGCGGCTTCGACACAGGAAAGTCGACGCGCCAGAAAGCGGCGGATTTCTCCGATATGTTCAATGTAGAGGCCGGTGATGGCGTTGGCCATGAATTGCAGTCGTCAGCCGAAAAAGCGATGGGTAAGCGGTGGCCGCATTTTAGAGAGATATTTTCCATCGCCCCTGCGGCTAATTGCCGCATTGAAAGCGCTCGTAAAATTGCACGAATGGCCACAAAGAGCGTATGTTTTGCCCTGCATTTGCCCAGCCAGACTCAATCTTCCGCCAAAAACCATGGATCACACACAGCACCACGCCATCGCCGAATTCTCCTACTGGCTTGCCTTCATGACCGGACTGCTCGGCAGCGGCCATTGCCTGGGCATGTGCGGCGGGCTGGTTTCCGGATTTTTCATGAAACTCGGCGCCAAGGGCATCTGGCCGTATCTGGCCTACCACATGGCGCGGGTTGGCATTTATGGCGTCGTTGGCCTGATTGCTGCCGCCATTGGCGCGGTGCTCGTCTCCACCGGGGAATTCGGCCGTTTGCAGGGCTTGCTGCAGATCATCGCCGGCCTGATCGTCATCCTGCTCGGCCTTGATCTGCTCGGCGTTTCGCCCTTTCGCAACCGCCTCGGCTTCGCGCCCATCGCCTGGCTGCGCAAACAGTTCACGCTGGCGGTGCAGAAAGGTCCGGTCGTTGGCGCGCTGATCGGCGGCGCGATCAACGGCCTGATGCCCTGCTCGATGACCATGGCGATGGCGGTCAAGGCAACGACGGCGCCATCCGTGCTGGAAGGCGGTCTGCTGATGCTGGCCTTCGGTGCCGGCACCCTGCCCTCGATGCTCTCGGCCTCCTTCCTGTTCGGCAAGCTCGGCCCAAAACTGCGTGGCTGGCTACTCAAAGGCGCCGCGCTGTTCGTCATCGCGCTGGGCGTTTCGACGCTGTGGCAGGGTATTCGCTACTACACGGTGATGAACAATCTGCTGGGCTGAGTGCGACACTATGTCGCAGGTGGTCCGCATCACCGGCGGCTAATATTGAACAGCCAATAAAACACTTCAGGGAGAGCCAAATGAAACGCCGCGACCTTCTCAAACTATCCGCCCTGTCCGGCCTCGCCGCCGTATCAGCACAGGCCAGTGCAAACACCGCCTGCGCTACCGACGGAACGCCAAACCAGTTCATCCCCAAGAAGGCGGCTGATGCCAAGCCGCTGGAAAACGAGTTCGAAAAATATCCGAAGTGCCCGTATTGCGGCATGGATCGCAAGGAACATCACCGCGCCCGCATGCTGGTCCAGTACGCCGATGACCTGAGCGATGGTGTCTGCTCCATCCATTGCCTGTCGCTCAGCTTGGGCGTCAATATCGACCGCGAGCCGAAGAACATCTGGGGCCCGGATTACGGCTCCACCGTCGAACCGCGTCCGCTGACGCCGGTCGATGGCATGGTTTACCTGATCGGTGCCGATCTCAAGCACGCCATGACCAAGCGGTCGAAACATTCCTTCGCCTCGCTGAGCACGGCCAAGGAATTCCAGGCCAAGCATGGCGGCTCGCTGGGCAACTTCAATGACGCACTGCGCGAGTCCTACCTCGACATGGCTTCCGACGTCGGCATGATCCGCAAGAACCGCGAAGAGCGCCGCAAGCGTGCCGCAGAAATGAAGAAGGGCTGATGAAACGCCGCGCCCTTCTCGGCCTCGGGCTGGCGCTCTGCGCCAGCCTGGCCTTTGCCCAGGCCGTGCCCAAGCCCGGCGCCAAGGACCTTTGCCCGGTTTGCGGCATGCTGGTCTCCAAGTATCCGAACTGGGTTGCCGTGGTGACCTGGAAGGATGGTCACGCTCATTTCTTCGATGGTGCCAAGGACATGTTCAAGTTCCTCAACGACCTGAACAAGTACGCCCCGAATCATCGCAAGGAAGACCTTACCGGCATCTACGTCACCGATTTTTACAATCTGGAACGCATTGATGCGCGCAAGGCGCTGTTTGTCGTCGGCTCGGATGTTCTTGGCCCCATGGGCCACGAATTCGTGCCGCTGGCCAGCAAGCTCGACGCCGACGATTTCATGAAGGATCACAAGGGCAAGAAAATCCTGCCCTTCGAGCGAATCACCACCAGCATGGCCAACGGGCTGGACAACGGCCGTTTCGAGTAAAGCCCGCACCGGCGGAGGCCTGGCCTCCGCGGCTACAGGCCTTGCGGTTCCAGGCGCAGCCAGACGGTAAAGCTGGCTCCCTGTTCGCGCCCGCTTTCCGCGCTGATCTTTCCGCCGTAACGTTCGACCAGCGCTTGGCTGACCCACAGCCCCAGGCCATTGCCGCCCGGCTTCTTGGCGGTAAAGAAGGGTTTGAAGAGTTGTGCGAGATCGGCATCGCTGATGCCGGGGCCGGAATCAGTCACAATCAGGCGAATACCGAGCGGCATGTCGGCCTGATCCCAGTCTTCGATGGCGATTTTCAGCACCCCGCCCTCGGGCATGGCCTGAATGGCATTGACGAAAAGATTGATGATGACCTGCTGCAACTCGTTCTTGTTGCAGAGGATCTGACGTGTCGAATCGATGTGCTGCTCGATGGCGATATCGCCCTTGTTCAGCAGGTGGCGCACCAGCAACAGGCAATCCTGGATCAGTTGGCCGGTCTCGACCGGTTCGAGATAGCCGACATAGTCCTGCGGCCGGGCAAACTGCAGCAGTTTGGCGACGATCAGGCGCACCCGCTGAACCTGATCGTGGATCAGCTTGATCTCCTTGGCCACCGGCTCGGCCTGCGGCCCGAGCACATCGCGCAGCACATCGAGATTGCCCTGGATGACGGCAATCGGATTGTTGATTTCGTGAGCCACCCCGGCCGTCAGCTGGCCGATGGCCGCCAGCTTTTCGTTCATCACCAGTTGCGACTGGGCCGCTTTCAGATCGGCTACCGCCTGCTGGAGCTCTGCCGTGCGCTCGGCCACCTTGGCATCGAGCGATGCCCCCCAGCGTTTCAGCGAATCGGCCTGGGCCTGCAGCTGGTCGAGCAGACGGTCGAAATGCGCCGCAACCTCACCGAGCTCATCCTGGCTTTCGACGTTGCCAACCCGTGCATCCGGGTTGCCGTGCTCGATGGCGTGCATCGTCGTGTGCATGCGCTCGATCGGCTTGAAAACACGACGCGCCGACATGACGGCGAAGGCGCCAGCAATCAACATGGCCAGGACGAACAGCCCGGCCACCGCAGCAAACGCCTGCAGACGGGCCGCCTTGAACGGGCCTTCGAGAAAGCCGACGTAGAGCATGCCGATCCGCCGCTGTTGGCCATCGAGCAAGGGTTCGTAGGCCGAGACATACCAGTCGCTGACGACGAAGGCCCGATCCAGCCAGGTTCGCCCCTGGCCGATGACCGTATCGTGCACCACCACTGAGACCCGCGTACCGATCGCCCGGGTATCGCCGAACAGCCGGACATTGGTCGCAACGCGCACATCATCGAGGAACAGGGTTGCCGTGCCGGCGCTGCCAAAAGGCAAGGCGCCTTCCGGATAGACGATGGCATTCATCTGGTCGATGAAATCGAGGTTCTTGTTGAGCAGCACGCCGCCTTCGAGCACACCGATCAGCCGGCCGCCAGCGTCATAGACCGGGGCCGCCGAATGCACCACCAGACCACGCGTTTCCACTTCCCGCTCATCCGGCCGGGCATTGGTGGTGGGCAGCAAGGGGGTTTTGGCACGCGCCGCCAACGCCGGATTGATCGCGCCCAGCTGTTCGGTGGAAAACACCTCGGTTGCAGTCCCGGCCTTGCCATCCAGCGCAGCGGCGATCACCGGCCAGACGCGGCCGTCCTGTTGGCTACGTTCGATGTCCAGAAAATGCAGGAAATCGAGCTTTTGCTCAAGCTGGGTCAAGCCAAGCAATTTGGCCACATTGGCTGCGCTGCGCTGCGTATCGTTCTTTTTTTCCCGGCCAAGCGCCCGCGCCAGCCGTTCAGAATCCGCCAGACTCGTTACCGAACGGCCAACGCCTTCGGCGACGCGCTCGAAATAACCATGGGCAACAGCAAGATCGCTGCGTACCTTGGTGACCAGCAACTGGTCGAAATAATTGCCGCCCCAGTAAGCCAGGGCCAGCATGATCAGCGGCAGCACGACGCCAAGCGGCACCAGCGCCAGCAAAAGCAGGCGGGTGCGAATGGAGCGCCGGTCAGGCGTGGTCAGAGACCCCAGGCCTGACACTTTCGGTCCATGGTCTTGCGGGAGATCCCGAGCCGCCGGCTGGCTTCGGACTTGTTGCCTTCACAGGCGGCCAGCACGGCAAGAATGTGGCGTTTCTCGACGGCCTCCAGCGTTTCATCGCTGCCAGCGGTCACGCTGATGCCCATTTCCGGCTCCGGCCCGATGTCGAACCAGCCGAGAATCAATGAACGCTCGACCAGGTTGCGCAGTTCGCGGACATTGCCTGGCCAGTCGTAATCGGCCATCCGAGCCAGGGTGCGCGGATCAAGGCTGAGCGGCGGGACGCCGAGGTTGGGGGTGAGCTGGGCCATGAAATGCTCGACCAGCAGCGGAATATCCTCCGGCCGGTCGCGCAGCGGCGGCAGCGTGACTTCCAGCACCTGCAGCCGGTAATAAAGATCCTGCCGGAAGCGCTGGGCGACCACTTCGGTTTTCAGGTCACGGTTGGTTGCCGCGATCACCCGGACATCGACCGCCACTTCCTGCTCCGAGCCGACCGGCCTGATCCGGCGCTCTTCCAGCACCCGCAACAGCTTGGCCTGCGCGGCGGGCGGCAACTCGGAAATTTCGTCGAGGAAAAGCGTGCCGCCCCGGGCGTAATAAAACAGGCCTTCCCTGCTCTGCTGCGCCCCGGTGTAAGCCCCCTTGATGTGCCCGAACAGCTCGGACTCGATCAACTCGGCTGAAATGGCGGCGCAATTGACTGGCACGAAAGGCCCGGTCGCGCGCAGGCTCATCCGGTGCAAGGCCCGGGCAGCGACTTCCTTGCCGGTCCCGGATTCGCCGCTGAGCAGCACGGTCGCCGGGGTTGGCGCGATGCGTTTGAGGCGCTCACAGACCTTGATCATCAACTCGGACTGCCCAACGACCCCTTCGATATCCGCCGCATGCGTGCTGATCTCGCGGCGCAGCACAAAGTTTTCGCGAGCCAGCGTCGAGCGCTCGAAGCAGCGCTGGATGGCATTCAGGGCCAGCGCCAGCGAGAAAGGCTTTTGCAGCAAATCGGCGGCACCGGCGCGCAAGGCGTCGATGGCCGTATCGAGGTCAGCGTAGGCCGTCATCAACACGACGTCACCGGCGTAGCCATCCTGGCGCAGCTCGTGCAGCCAGTCGATGCCCGAGCAACCGGGCAGCGCAATGTCGAGCACGATCAGGTCATAGCGATTGCGACTCAACATCGGCCGCGCCGCCTCGACCGTGTCGGCGCAATCGACCAGGCCGCAACGCGAACTCAAGGCCCGCTGCAGAAAGCTGAGCATCCCGGGCTCATCATCAACAATCAGTACCGAATACTGCCGCCAAGGCGCCTCGCGTCCGCCGACCAAGCTTTCTTCCATGTCCCCGCCAGTAATTGTTTTCTGTTTTGAACAGTAATTTTCGCACGCATTCCCGACAGCCGCGCTGGACAATTTGTCCAAGCGATCGGGGACAAAATGACACATTTCCCGCTTGGCATGCTGCTTCGACCGATTGGATTCGTCCTCGTGGGAAATGCTTATTTATTTGGAAATGTCATTCCCGCACCGGCGGGAATCCCGAAAAATCAACGGATTGGATCCCCACCGGCGCGGGGATGACGAACTAATCAGCGCCTCCCTTGGTGCTGGCCCCGCTTTTGCTAACGACAGAAACGGCTATCATGCCGCCTGCGGTCTGCGTACCGCATCGAATGGTTGGCGCTTCGGCGCCTTTGTAAGCCGCCGTGACATCCGCACGGCGGCGGTTGCTGGAAAAATCGGAGTACAACATGAGCTTTTCTTCCCTGCGCCGCGTGGCGCTCAAGGGTGCGCTTGCCTGCGCTTTCGCTGCATCCGTTTCTGCCGCCCTGCCGGCCCTCGCTTCCGACGCAGTCCTGCGTGTCTCGGCCATCCCCGACGAAGCACCGACCGAACTGCAACGCAAGTTTGCCCCGCTCGGCAAATACCTCGAAGCGCAGACCGGCATGAAGGTGGTTTTCACCCCGGTTTCCGACTACGCCGCCGTGGTCGAATCGCTGGCCACCAGAAAAATCGACCTTGCCTGGCTGGGTGGCTTCACCTTCGTGCAGGCCAAGATCCGCACCAACGGCACAGCCATTCCCATCGCCCAGCGCGAGGAGGATGCCAAATTCACCTCCAAATTCATTACCGCTGACCCGGCAATCAAGTCTCTGGCTGATCTGAAGGGCAAGACCTTCGCTTTCGGCGCACCGTCGTCCACCTCGGGCAGCCTGATGCCGCGCTTCTTCCTGCAACAGGCCGGTCTAAACCCGGAAAAGGACTTCAAGAACGTCGCCTTCTCCGGCGCGCATGACGCCACTGTCGCCTTCGTCGCCGCCGGCAAGGCCGAAGCTGGCGTATTGAACGCCTCCGTCTGGGACAAGCTGGTCGAGGCCAAGAAAGTCGATACCGACAAGGTCCGCGTCTTCGCCACCACGCCGCCCTACTTCGACTACAACTGGACGGTGCGCGGTGACCTCGATCCCGCACTGGTCAAGAAGCTGACCGACGCCTTCCTGAAGCTCGACCCGGCCAACCCGGAACACAAGGAAATCCTCGCCCTGCAACGTGCTGCCATGTTCATCCCGACCAAGAAGGAAAACTACGACGGCATCGAGAAGGCAGCGCAAGCCGCCGGCCTGCTGAAGTAAGCCGGGCATGGGTTTCAGACTGAACGGCGTGGGCTTGACTCACGCCAATGGCTTTGCCGCGCTGAAAGGCATCACGCTTCAGGCAGAGAAGGGCGAGCGCATCGCCCTGATCGGCCCTTCCGGCGCCGGCAAGACCTCGCTACTTTCGGTGCTTGGCACCGCCTTGGCACCGACCGTAGGGACGGCGGAGGTTTTGGATTTTGGGCAAAATTTCTCCCCCAAGGGGACTTCCTTCGGGGCGCGGTTGACCGTGGCAGCAACGCCGTCATTCCCGCGCAAGCGGGAATCCAGGCTGCCGATGGATTCCCGCTTGCGCGGGAATGACATGCGCGCGTTGCGTTCCCGAATCGGCACCGTCCATCAATCGCCACCGATTCCCGGTCGGCAACGGGTGGTGACCGCCATCCTTGCCGGCAAGCTCGGTCAATGGCCGGCCTGGAAGTCGCTGGCCTCGCTGATCTATCCGCTCGACATCCCGGGCGCCCGTGTCGCGCTCGAACGCGTCGATCTGGCCGACAAGCTGTTTGCCCGCTGCGACCAACTCTCCGGCGGCCAGTTGCAGCGCGTCGGCATTGCCCGCGTGCTCTACCAGCAGCCTGCACTGATCCTGGCCGACGAGCCGGTCTCCGCCCTCGATCCGGCTCTGGCACTGGCGACCATCCGCCTGCTCATCGCCGAGGCTGAAGCGCGCGGCGCGACGCTGGTCGCCAGCCTGCACGCCGTCGATCTGGCCATCGGCAATTTCTCGCGCATCGTCGGCGTCAAGGCTGGGCGGATCGCCTTTGATCTGCCGGCTGGCGACGTCAGCGTGCCGTTGCTGCACGAGCTGTACGCCAGCGAAGGCGACGAACTGCCGGTGCAGGCGCATGAACCGCTTTTCCTGTTACAGGCAGCCGCCAATGATGCGGCGACGCGGGCGGCATGTTGCTGACTGTTTTCCGTCATTCCCACACCCCAAGGGTGCTTCCTGCGGGGCGCGTAGGCCGGAATCCAGGAAGCCTCTGGGTCCCCGTTTTCACGGGGACGACGGCTGGATCAACGTGAACAGGATCGACCGCGATCCCTCTGCCCGCTCGCGCCTGATCGGCGCGCTGGCGACGCTGGTCATCCTCTGGCCGCTGTTCCAGGCTGCCGAGGTCAAGCCCGGCGTGCTGTTCGATCCGGGCAACCTCAAGGTCATCGGCAACTTCCTGGCCGGTTTCCTGCCGCCGGAAACCGCTGGCGAATTCATGGGCTATCTGGTCAAGGCGACGCTCGAAACGCTGGCCATCGCCACCGCTGGCCTGGCGCTGGCTTTCCTGATCGCCGTGCCGATGGCTTATCTGGCGACCGGTGCCGGGCGCGAAAAGGCCACGCTGAACCCCATTACCCGCAGCCTGCTGACCGTCCTGCGCGGCATTCCGGAGCTGGTCTGGGCGCTGCTCTTCGTCCGCGTCTTCGGCCTTGGCCCGGCGGCTGGTGTGCTGGCGCTGGGCCTGACTTACGGCGGCATGCTGGCCAAGGTCTATGCCGAAATTCTCGAATCGGTCGATGCCGCCCCGGCCCGGGCGCTGCGCCACAACGGCGCCGGACGGCCATTGGCCATCCTTTATGGCTTGGTTCCGCAGGCCTCGAAGGAACTGGCTTCCTACACGGTTTATCGCTGGGAATGCGCCATCCGCGCCTCGGTGGTCATGGGCTTCGTCGGCGCCGGCGGTCTTGGGCAGTTGATGGACCAGGCGATGAGGATGCTCAACGGCGGCGAAGCGGCGACCATCCTGCTCGCCTTCATGGGCCTCGTCTTCGCGGCCGACGGCCTGTCGGGCTGGCTACGCCGGGCGCTCGACACACCGCCCGCGAATCAGGCCTCGCCTTTCGGCTGGCGGAGCATCGGCATACTAGTCACGCTGCTCGCTGCAATCGTCGCCAGCTTCCGCTGGCTCGACATCGGCTTTGGCGAACTCTTTTCGACCGAAGCCGCCCATTCCATCGGCGAATTCGTCGCCGGCTTCTTCCCGCCCGACCTTTCGGCCGACTGGCTGGCCAAAGTCGGTAAGGGCATCTGGGAAACGCTGGCCATTTCAGTGGTCGGCACCCTGCTGGCGGCCATCGCCGGGCTGTTGCTCGCCCTGCCCAAATGGCGGGCGCCGTTCAGCATCCTGCTCAACACACTGCGCTCGGTACCCGAACTGGTCTGGGCCACCATCACCGCCCTCGCTGTCGGCCTCGGCCCTTTCGCCGGCGCGCTAGCGCTGGCCCTGCACACCGCCGGTGTGCTCGGCCGCCTCTACGCCGAAGCGCTCGACAACGCGCCGCCTACGCCCGGCAATGCGCTACGCCTGGCCGGCGCCCCCGGCGGCTTCGCCTTCCTCTACGGCACCTTGCCCGGCGCCGCGCCACAGTTGATCGCCTACACGCTGTACCGCTGGGAAATGAATATCCGGATGGCCGCCATCCTCGGCTTCGTCGGCGCTGGCGGCCTTGGCCAGCTGCTCTATTTCGAGCTTTCGCTGTTCCACCACGCGCAAGCTTCGACCGTAATCATCGCCATGCTCTTGCTGTCGATTGCCGTCGATCAGGCCAGTGCCTGGCTGCGCCAGCGAATGCGCTGACCGCTCGCCCGGCCCGGCAGACCGGCGTATATTTCGCCCCTTCCGCGACCGTCACCCGACGGCCCAATCTGCCTCCGCTCCAAGACCATGCCGCTCCCGACTTTCGACCCCGCCGACTACCCGATCCAGCTTGCGACCAAGGTCGCCCATTTCGAGCAAAACTTCGCCCCTTTCGGCGTTGCGAATACGGCCGTGCATGCCTCCACGCCGCTGCATTACCGGATGCGCGCCGAGTTCCGTATCTGGCACGAAGGGGACGATCTCAACTACGCCATGTTCGATCCGGCAGATCCCAAGCAACCAATTACCCTTGAGACCTTCCCGCCGGCCGCCGAATCGATTTGCGCCTTGATGCCGCGCCTGCGCGACAAGCTCCGGGGCAACGAGAGCCTGCGCCGCCGGCTGTTCCAGGCGGATTTCCTCGCCACGCTCAGTGGCGAAATGCTGGTCACACTGATCTACCATCGCCAACTTGACGAGGCCTGGGAGACTGCCGCCCGTGAAATGGCGGCCGAACTGGGCATCGGGCTGATCGGCCGCAGCCGGGGCCAAAAAATCGTCGTCGACCGCGGCTGGGTGCTCGAAGGCTTCGAGCTGAATGGCCGTCAGTTGCGCTACAAACAGGTCGAAGGCAGCTTCACCCAGCCCAACGGCGGGGTCAATCGCCAGATGCTGGGCTGGGCCTGCCAGCAGGCAGCCGGCTTTGGCGGCAACCTGGTCGAGCTTTACTGCGGCAACGGCAATTTCACCATCGCGCTGTCGCCGCTGTTCGAGCGCGTGCTGGCCACCGAAGTCAGCAAGTCGTCGGTGCATGCCGCCCAGTACAACCTGGCCGCCAACCATATTGAAAACGTGGCGCTGGTTCGCATGTCCAGCGAGGAATTCAGCGATGCCCTGGCCGGCCGCGAAGAATTCCAGCGTCTGAAGGACATCGATCTCGACCCCTTCCGCCACGCCACCCTGTTCGTCGATCCGCCGCGCAGCGGGCTGGATGGCGTCACGCTGGAACTGGCCCGCAGTTTCGATCGTATCCTGTACATCTCATGCAACCAGGAAACCCTGCGCGACAACGTCGCCGCGCTGCAGGACACCCACCAGATCGCCGCTTCGGCCGTGTTCGACCAGTTCCCCTACACCCACCACCTGGAATGCGGGCTGTTGCTGACACGGCGATAGCGGTACGATCGGGCATCCTTAGCGCTGACTGATCGACTTAAGCAGAACAGACCTGATGCCCGCTTCGCCACAGCCCATCGAGCAGACTGCCCCCATGGACGAAGAGTCGAAGGCCAAGATCGGCTTCCTCTACAGCGTCTTCCTGTTCGCCGGCCTGGTGGCCAGCATCATGGGCTTTGTCCGCTGGCAGACCAGCGTCACCATGGGGATCGTCGATTTCGTCTTTGCCGGCTTCAACTTCGGGCTGCTGCTCTACCTGCGGCGGAATCCGCAAAAGGTCGAAATCGTCAGCACCCTGTCCATATCGCTGTCGTTCGTCCTTTTTCTGGCCATCTACCTGCTGGCGACGAACAACACGATGCGCCTGTCGCTGTTCTTCCTGCTCTCCGCTTCGGGTTTCTTTCTCAAGGGCCGGAAAATCGGCCGCCTGTGGCTGGGTGGCATCATTCTGTCCATCGTCGCCGTCCATGTCTCGGGGCTTTTCGCGACCGGCTACTCAACGCTGGATATCGCGACAACCTGCGTTTACCTGATCGCCCTGTTCTTCATTTTCGAGAACTATGAATCGTTCAAGGAAAAGGAACGCGAACGCAAGCGGTCCGAAGAAGAGGCGCTCAAGGCCAAGGAAATCGCCGAAGCCGAGAATCTGGCCAAGAGCCGCTTCCTGACCACCATGTCGCACGAAATCCGGACGCCGATGAACGGCATTCTCGGCATGGCGCAGCTGATGCTGGTTTCCAGGCTAACCGAGCAGGAACAACACGATCACGCCAGGACGATACTCAACTCCGGCCAGAGCCTGCTGACACTGCTCAACGACATCCTCGATTTCTCCAAGATCGAAGCCGGCAAGCTGGCGCTGACGCCGACGGTCTTCTCTCCCCGGCAAATCGTCGACGAAGCAGCCACCCTGTTTGCCGAATCGGCCAAAGCCAAAGGGCTCGTCATCGAGGCAGTCTGGCACGGCCCCGTCGACCAGCGTTATCTGGCCGACCCCATGCGCCTGCGTCAGATGCTCGCCAACCTGATCAACAATGCGATCAAATTTACCGCCAGCGGCTTCATCCGCATTGAAGGCCGCGAAGTTGAGCCGAGCGCAGACGCCAGTCTGCTGGAATTTTCCGTTACCGACAGCGGCATCGGCATTCCACCGGAAAAACTCCCCCTGCTCTTCAGGCCATTCTCCCAGGCCGACAGCTCGACGACCCGCGAGTATGGCGGCAGCGGCCTCGGCCTCTCCATCGTCCACAACCTGGCCAAGCTGATGGGGGGCGATGTCGGTGTCGACAGCGAACCCGGCAAGGGATCGCGTTTCTGGTTCCGGATTCAGGCGATTCACCAGACCAGCAATGTCGATAGCCGCAAGACGGTACGCGCGACCACCGTCGAGGTTTCGACGGCGTCACCGACATTGGTGGGCCTTGTCCTGATCGTCGAGGACAACCCCGTCAACCGCAAGGTCGCCCAAGCCATGCTCGGCAAGATGGGCATCCAGTGCAAGAGTGTCGACAACGGCCAGGAAGCCGTCGATGCCATTGCCCAGGGAATGCGGCCCAGCCTCATTTTGATGGATTGCCAGATGCCGGTCATGGACGGTTTCGAGGCGACCACGCAGATTCGCCGCTGGGAAATGGCCAATGGCCAGCCCCGCCTGCCGATCGTCGCCCTGACTGCCGGCGCCTTCGAAGAAGACCGCCAGAACTGCCTGGCCGCCGGCATGGATGATTTCCTGACCAAACCCATCAACATGGCTGACCTCTCCGCAAGCATCAACCGCCTGCTTGGCAAGCCAAAGTCGTAGTTTTTTCCTTTATCGCATCACTTCGGATACGCCCATGCAAAACATCCTGATCATCATCCACGCCCCACCCTACGGCAGCGAACGCTGCCTTTCCGCGCTGCGTCTGGCCACCGCCCTGGCTGGCCGGGACGACAAGCCGGAACTGAGCATTTTCCTGATGTCCGATGCCACCGTCGTCGGTCTGCCCAACCAGATCGACGGCGCCGGCAACGGCCTGCAGGGCATGGTTGAGCAACTGGTCGCCGCCGGCGTCACCATCAAGCTGTGCCGGACCTGCGCGCTGGCCCGTGGTCTGGGCGATTTGCCGCTGATTCCCGGCACCAGCATCGGCACCCTGATCGAACTGGCGGAATACACGGTAAGGGCCGACAAGGTCATCACCTTCTGATCATCGGCGAGGGCCGCGAGGCAGCGGCGGGTTAAACTCCCGCCTTTCCGCTTTTTACTGCCCGCCATGACCTTCTCTTCGCTCGGCCTCGCCGCCCCACTGCTCCAGGCCCTCGAAACGCTCGGCTACGAAACGCCGACACCAATCCAGGCTCAGGCCATTCCAGCCGTTCTCGCCGGGCGCGACCTGATGGCTGCAGCGCAGACCGGCACCGGCAAGACCGCCGGCTTCGCGTTGCCCATCCTGCAGCGCCTGAGTGAAAGCGAAGACAAGGTGGCCAGCAATTCGATCCGTGTGCTGGTCCTGGTGCCGACGCGCGAACTGGCCGAGCAGGTCCATGCTAGTTTCCGCCAGTATGGCGAGCATCTGGCCGTCAGCACCTATGCGGCCTACGGCGGCGTCAGCATCAACCCGCAGATGATGCGCCTGCGCCGCGGTGTCGATGTGCTGGTCGCCACCCCGGGCCGGCTGATCGACCTGTTCACCCAGAACGCCATCAAGTTCAAGCAGGTGCAGACGCTGGTCCTCGACGAAGCCGACCGCATGCTCGACCTTGGCTTCGCGAATGAACTCGACACCCTGTTCGCCGCCCTGCCCAAGAAGCGCCAGACCCTGCTCTTCTCGGCCACCTTCTCCGACGAAATCCGCAGCATGGCCAAAGGCCGCCTGCGCGATCCGCTGTCCATCGAAGTTGCACCGCGCAACAGCACCGTCAAGGCGATCAAGCAGTGGGTCGTGCCGGTCGACAAGAAGCGCAAGACTGAACTTTTCCTGTTCATGCGCAAGGACCGCAAGTGGGGCCAGGTGCTGGTCTTCGTCAAGACCCGGCGCGGTGTCGATGAACTGGTTGCCACCTTGCTGGCCAAGAAGATCAAGGCCGACGCCATCCACGGCGACAAGCCGCAACCGGCCCGCCTGCGCGCCCTGGAAAGTTTCAAGGCCGGTGAGGTGCAGATTCTGGTCGCTACCGACGTCGCGGCCCGCGGTCTGGACATCGACGACCTGCCGCAGGTGGTCAATTACGACCTGCCCATCGTCGCCGAAGACTACATTCACCGTATCGGCCGCACCGGCCGGGCCGGTGCCACCGGTCAGGCCATCTCGCTGGTCTGCGCCGACGAAGCCCCCCTGCTCGCCGCTATCGAGACGCTGATCAAGCAGACCCTGAGCCGCGAAGAAGAACCCGGTTTCGAGCCGGATCATCGCGTCCCATTGACTGGCGCCAGCGCCATCGCGGCCAAGAAGCCGAAAAAGCCCAAGGTCGTCGGGGGCCGGGGCGGCAAGGGTGTACCGGGCAACTGGGTTGGTTTCGATGAAGGTGGCGGAAAGCGCACGGGTGCTCGCAGCACCGGAGGAGCGCGACCTGCCGCCAAAGGCAGCCCGAAAGCCGGCAAGCCGCGCGGCCGCTGAAGCGGTTTTAACAGACGTCCTGGGGGCGCCCGGGACGATCGGTTTTTCCTCAAGACGCCCGTCAACAGGCCGACTCAGCTCTCTGAATGGTAGGACAAAACCGGGACAATTTGTCCCGACCCGCCGCCAGATGGACAAAATGTCCCACCTCTGCCGCAAGACCTGAACCCCCGATTCCTCAATGTTCAACGACTTAGCCGAAATGGCACGTTCGTTGCAATGTACCTCCATTGCGACATGGGGTCGCATGAGGAGGAAAGCTCAATGAACATGAATAGGCGGCAGTTCTTCAAGGTCTGCTCCGCCGGGCTAGGGGGGTCGTCCATCGCACTGATGGGATTCTCACCGACCGCAGCCCTCGCGGAAGTACGTACCTTCAAGCTCGCCCGCGCCACCGAAACACGGAACATCTGTCCGTACTGCTCGGTGTCCTGCGGCGTGCTGATTTACTCCACCGGCGACAAGTCGAAAAACTCGCAGGCGGAAATCATTCACATCGAAGGCGACCCGGACAATCCGGTCAATCGCGGCACGCTGTGCCCGAAGGGTGCCGGCCTGCGCGACATGGTGCAAAGCGCCAATCGCCTGAAGTGGCCGGAAGTGCGTGAAGCGGGCAGCAATGAATGGAAGAAGATTTCCTGGATGGAAGCCTTCGACCGCATCACCAAGCACATGAAGGCGGATCGCGACGCCAATTTCGTCGCCCAGAACAAGGATGGCCTGACGGTTAACCGTTGGCCGACCACTGCATTCCTCGCATCATCAGCAGCACCGAATGAGGCCGGCTACCTGACTGTGAAGACGATTCGCGCGATGGGCATGACCTCGATCGACACTCAGGCGCGCATTTGACACGCTCCCACGGTGGCCAGTCTGGCTCCGAGTTTTGGGCGTGGTTCGATGACCAACCACTGGGTGGACATCAAGAACGCTGATCTGATTTTCGTGATGGGTGGCAACCCGGCTGAAGCGCATCCCTGCGGCTTCAAGTGGGTGATCGAAGCCAAGAAAAACCGCAAGGCAAAGCTCGTGGTCGTCGACCCGCGCTTCAACCGCACTGCGTCGGTGGCCGATTTCTATGCGCCTGTCCGTTCCGGTTCCGACATCGCCTTCCTCGGCGGCGTCATCAATTACCTGATCTCCAACGACAAGATTCACCACGATTACGTCAAGGCCTACACCAACGCGGCTTTCCTGATCGATCCGGGCTTCAAGTTCGACGACGGCATTTTCTCCGGCTACAACGAGGAGAAGCGCAGTTACGGCAAGGACAGCTGGAAGTACCAGATGGGCGAGGATGGTTTCGCCAAGGTTGACGAAACCTGGCAAGACCCGAACTGCGTCTGGCAGATCATGAAGACCCACTATTCGCGCTACACGCCGGAGGTGGTGAGCAAGGTCTGCGGTACGCCGAAGGACGCTTTCATCAAGATCTGCGAGATGATTGCCGAGACGGCCGCGCCGAACAAGACAATGACCAACCTGTACGCGCTGGGCTGGACCGAGCACTCTGTCGGCTCCCAGAACATCCGCTGCATGGCGATCATCCAGCAATTGCTCGGCAACATGGGCATGGCGGGTGGCGGCATCAACGCGCTGCGCGGTCACGCCAATGTTCAGGGCATCACCGACTTCGCGCTCTACGCCCAGCAGTTGCCGGGCTACCTGGCGGCGCCGACCGATGCCGACACCGATCTGAAGAGCTTCCTGGAAAAGAAGACGCCGAAGGCCATGCGCCCGGGGCAGATGAACTACGGGCAGAACTTCCCGAAGTGGTACATCAGCCTGCAGAAGGCCTGGTGGGGGGATGCGGCGACGAAGGACAACAACTTCGCCTTCGACTACATGCCCAAGCTGGGTGGCGCCTCCGACGTGCTGTCAATCTTCGACCAGATGTATCAGGGCAAGATCAACGGTTTCTTCTGCCAGGGCTTCAACCCGCTGGCTTCCGTCGCCAACAAGAAGAAGGTGTCGGATGCAATGGCCAAGTTGAAGTACCTGGTCGTCATGGACCCGCTGGCCACCGACACTTCCGAGTTCTGGAAGCCGCACGGTGAGTTCAACGAAGTCGATCCGACCAAGATTGCGACCGAAGTCTTCCGTCTGCCGACCACGCTGTTTGCCGAAACCTCCGGCAGTTTCACCAACTCCGGCCGTGTCATTCAGTGGCGCTGGAAGGCGGCGGATGGTCCGGGTGATGCCAAGGACGACACCGAGATCATGGCGGCCCTGTTCCTGAAGCTCAAGGAAATGTACGCCAAGGATGGCGGTGCCTTCGCCGACGCCATCCAGAAGCTGACCTGGGCCTATCGCATCCCGACCAAGCCGTCGCCGGAAGAGCTGATGATGGAGTTCAACGGCAAAGCCTTGGCCGACGTCACCGATCCGAAGGATCCGACCAAGGTGCTGGTCAAGGCCGGCGATCAGCTGGGCACTTTCGCCCATCTGCGCGACGACGGCTCGACGACCTGCGGCAACTGGATCTACTGCGGTGTCTGGTCACAGGCCGGCAACCTGTCGGCACGACGTGACAACGCCGACCCGTCCGGCCTCGGCCAGACGATGAACTGGGGTTATGCCTGGCCGGTCAACCGCCGCATCCTCTACAACCGCGCCTCGGCCGACCCCTCGGGCAAGCCGTGGGATCCGAAGCGGACGGTGTTGAAGTGGACGGGCAAGGTCTGGGGCGGCAATGACGTTCCCGACATGCGCCCGGATGCAGCACCGGAAGAGAACGTGATGCCTTTCATCATGAATCCGGAAGGCGTGGCGCGTCTGTTCTGTCGTGACCTGATGGCCGAAGGGCCGATGCCGGAGCACTACGAGCCGTTCGAAAGCCCGCTCGCCGCCAATCCGATGCACCCGAAGAACCCCAAGGCCAAGTCCAATCCGGCCGCCCGGGTGTACAAGGGCGACATGGAAGCGTTCGGCACGGCCAAGGACTTCCCGTACGTGGCAACCACCTACCGCCTGACCGAGCATTTCCACTACTGGACCAAGCAGAGCCGCATCAACGCGATCATGCAGCCGGAACAGTTTGTCGAAATCGGCGAGGAACTGGCCAAGGAGAAGGGCATCGTGGCCGGCGACAAGGTCAAGGTGCGCTCCAACCGCGGCTTCATCAAGGCCGTGGCCGTGGTGACCAAGCGGATCAAGGCGTTGGACGTTGATGGCAAGAAGGTGCACACCGTCGGCATTCCCATCCACTTCGGTTTCAAGGGGGCGACGAAGCCTGGCTTCCTCACCAACACCCTGACGCCGTTCGTCGGTGACGCCAATACGCAGACGCCGGAGTACAAGGCGTTCCTGGTCAACATCGAGAAAGCGTAAAGGAGAGCTGATATGGCACTGCAATCGCTAGACATCAAACAGCGCTCCGCGACGACGACGCCCTCCACGCAAGTGCGGGAAACCATCGAAATCGCCAAGCTTATCGACGTATCCGCCTGCATTGGCTGCAAGGCGTGTCAGGTGGCCTGCTCGGAGTGGAATGACATCCGCGACGAAGTGGGCAACTGCCACGGCGTCTACGACAACCCGATGGATCTGACGGCCAAGTCGTGGACGGTGATGCGTTTCACCGAGGTCGAGCAGAACAACAAGCTCGAGTGGCTGATCCGCAAGGACGGCTGCATGCACTGCGCCGACCCCGGTTGCCTCAAGGCCTGTCCGGCCCCGGGCGCCATCATCCAGTACAGCAACGGCATCGTGGATTTCCATCAGGAAAACTGCATCGGCTGCGGCTACTGCGTGACCGGCTGTCCGTTCAATGTCCCCCGCATCTCGAAGGAAGACAGCAAGGCCTACAAGTGCTCGCTGTGTTCCGACCGGGTGGCCGTCAACCAGGCGCCAGCCTGTGTGAAGGCCTGCCCGACTGGCGCGATCCAGTTTGGCAGCAAGGAGGACATGAAGGACTACGCGGCCAAGCGCGTCACCGACTTGAAAGAGCGCGGTTACGATCAGGCCGGCTTGTACGACCCGCAAGGGGTGGGCGGCACGCACGTCATGTACGTGCTGCACCACGCGGACAAGCCTGACCTGTATGCCGGCCTGCCGGCCAATCCGTCGATCAGCCCGCTGGTCTCGCTGTGGAAGGGCTTCGCCAAGCCGCTCGCCACGCTGGCTCTGGCCGGTGTCGCACTGGGTAGCCTTTTCCATTACGTGACCAAGGGTCCGAACGAGGTCTCGAAAGAGATCGAGGACGAGATCGAGAAGGAGGATGCAAAATGATCCGCGATCCGAAAGACCTGAAGCGCTATGAGCCCAAGGAACGGGCCAATCACTGGGTGGTGGGCATCAGCTTCATCCTGCTCGCCCTCTCCGGTCTGGCCTTCTTCCACCCGGCCTTCTTCCCGCTGACGCAACTGTTCGGCGGCCCGACCTGGGCCCGCATCATCCACCCCTACCTCGGGGTGCTGATGGCGCTGTCCTTCCTCGGGCTGTTCTTCCGCTTCAAGCATCTGAACAAGATGACGCCAGCGGACAAGGAATGGCTGGCCAAGGCGAAGAACATGGTGGATGGCAACGACCACGACATGCCGGAACAGGGCAAGTACAACGGCGGCCAGAAAGTCATGTTCTGGGTGATGGCCATCTGCATGCTGCTGATGACCGTCTCCGGCCTGCTCATCTGGCGCGCCTGGTTCGGTTTCGACATCACGCTCGTCCGCTTGGGTGCCGTGGTGCACGCTGCGGCCGGGGCAGTGATGATCGGCATGATCTTCGTCCACGTCTATGCCGCCATCTGGGTCAAGGGCACCATCCGCGCCATGTGGTACGGGACGGTGACTCGCGGCTGGGCCAAGCAGCATCACCGTGGCTGGTACCGTCAGGTGACTGGCAAATGAAACACTGCCGTCATTCCCGCATAAGCGGGAATCCAGAAAGTACTGCTGGATTCCCGTTGCTTTGCACGCTTTGGACTCCGCTTCGCGGGGGAGCGAATCCGGGAATGACGGATTAACCGTTTTACCTTGCGTTCAGAGGGGCTCTGCGGGGAACATCCCGCATCCCCTTCTTTTTTCAAAAACAACTCCTGATAGCCCGCCGCAAGATTTCGCCAAGGGCGGAAAAAAGCCGATATAACCATGCAGACCCAACCGATCGATTTCCACCCTCCGGCCGAAGAGGCTGCGCCCTACCTGCTGCCGAATCCCGGTTCGATATTCGCCGACCGCGCCGCGCGCTTTGCCGCGCTGGCCGAAGAACACAGCTTGGGTGACTGGCTCCGCTTTCTCGGCCAACTCAGCCAGGCCCAGCACGAAATCCTGAAATGCCTGCCGACGCTGCCCTTGCCCGACGCAGCCAGCCTCGAACAGGCGCGCACCCACGGCATGCCGCCGCTCAATGCATCTTCCCTGGCCCGCCCGGCTGCCTGGCGCTTTGCGCTGCAGCAACTGGCCCAGCGCCTGGAAAAAGAAGTTCCTGAGGGCGCCCAAAAGGCACTCAAGGGTTTGTTTTCCGCCAGCGAAGCCGATCTTGAAAAGCTGGCCGACATGCTGCTGGCCGGCGAACCCGATAGCGAACACGCCGCCCAGTTGCCCTTCGTCGCTGCCGCCCTGCAAATCGTTTTTACGGCACTGGCCAGCCAGCTCGATGCCAGCCAGCTTCAACCGCTCGATGTCCATGGCGTCTGCCCCTGCTGCGGCAGCCTGCCAGTCGCCAGCATCGTCCGCCTGGGTGCCGCCATCAACAACCTGCGCTACCTCCATTGCAGCCTGTGCAATACCGAATGGAACGTGCCGCGTGCGACCTGCACGGCCTGCGATACCGACAAGGGCGTCGCCCTGCATGAAGTCGAAGGCTCGAAAGGTGCCGTCCGCGCCGAGACTTGCGATGCCTGCAAGAGCTACCTGAAGATCGTCTATCAGGAAAAAGACCCGCGCGTCGATCCGGTGGCCGACGACCTCGCCACCCTGGCGCTCGACATGCTGGTCGACGAGGCCGGCTACGAGCGCTCCGGCCCCAACCTGTTGCTGATCGGCGCCAACGCTTAAATCCATTGATCAACCTTTCTGCCCGGTCCGGGTGAAAGCCTATGAACGAAAAACGAAATCTCCCTGCGGTTGACCGCGTACTGGCGCAACTAGCCGATCTCATCGAAGCGCATGGCCGCCAACTGGTCACCGGCTGCATCCGGGCTGAACTGGCGGCCGCCCGCGAAAGCCTGAAACATGGCCTGCCCCTGCCCGATGAAGCCGCCCTGCTCGCCGCCATCCAGCGCCGGGCCAACGATGCCGGCCAGGCCAACCTACGCCCGGTCTTCAACCTGACCGGCACGGTGCTGCACACCAATCTCGGCCGCGCCCAACTGGCCGAAGAAGCCATCGCCGCCATGGTCGAAGCCGCCCGTTCGCCCTGCGCGCTCGAATACGACCTCGCCTCCGGCGGCCGTGGCGACCGCGACGATCTGGTCTCCGGCTTGCTCGCTGAACTGATCGCCGGCGGTTCGCCTGATATCGCCGCGACCATCGTCAACAACAACGCCGCCGCCGTGCTACTGACCCTCAACGCCTTGGCACAGGGCAAGGAGGCCGTGGTCTCGCGTGGCGAGCTGGTCGAGATCGGCGGTGCCTTCCGCATCCCAGACGTGATGCGCCGGGCACAGGTCAAGCTGCACGAAATCGGCACGACCAACCGCACCCATGCCAAGGATTTTCAGGAAGCCATCGGGCCGAAAACGGCGCTGCTGATGAAAGTCCATACCAGCAACTATGCAGTGACCGGCTTCACCAAGTCCGTCGATGAAAAGGAAATTGCCGACATCGCCCACGCCGCCGGACTGTCTTTCATGATCGACCTCGGCAGCGGCACGCTCTGCGACTTCGCTGCCCACGGCCTGCCGGCCGAACCGACGCCTCAACAGGCACTGGCTGCCGGCGCCGATATCGTCACCTTCTCCGGCGACAAGCTGCTCGGTGGCCCGCAGGCCGGGCTGATCGTCGGCCGCAAGGACTTGATCGCCAAGATCAAGAAGAACCCGTTGAAGCGCGCCCTGCGCGTCGGCAAGACCACGCTGGCCGCACTGGAAGCAACGCTGCGCCTGTACCGCGACCCGGATCGCCTGGCCGAACGCCTGCCGACCTTGCGCCTGCTGACCCGGCCGGTGACCGAAATCACCGCGCTGGCCGAACGTGTGCTGCCGACAGCCCAAGCAGCACTCGGCGAATTGGCCGCTGTCAGTGTCGAAGCGTGCAGCAGCCAGATCGGTAGCGGCGCCTTGCCGGTTGAGCGCCTCCCCTCTGCCGCCCTGGTCTGCCGCCCCACCGCCAGAAAGCCCGGCAAGATATTGCTCGCCATCGAGGCTGCCTTCCGTGGCCTGCCGACGCCGGTCATCGGCTACATCCGCGATGACACGTATCACCTCGATCTGCGCTGCCTGGAAGCAAAGGACGAAGCCCGCTTCGTCACCCAGCTGCAGCATCTGAAGTTTTGAAAGCAGCATGGTGGTCTGTTTTGCAATGAGCGAAACATGAAAGCTTGTCTTTGCGTCCCTGGCGTTGTTGCTCATCCTCGCGATAGCTACGGCTATCGCTGCGGTTTGCGCCTAGCCAGGAAAGCAAATCCAGCGCCTTCATTTCGTTTCGCCCATCACAAAGCAGACCACTAATGGGCGGTCTGCGTACCGCCTGCTGTTTTCTTTTGTGCCCGCAAGGGCGCCCCCGTAAATCCGGGCATCTCCGTGTCCGGGTGGTTTAGAAATGGAGAAATAACCATGACGTTCAATCGCCGGAAATTCCTGGCGGCGGGCGCCGCGCTGGGGGCCACGACGGCCATCGCCCAGCCGACCAGCCCGCTGCCTTTCCTGATCAACATGCAGTCCGATCCGCTGTTGCCGAAAGCTACCGGCAAGCGCGTCGTCATCTGTGGTGGTGGCTGGGGCGGCATCAGCGCCGCCAAGCACCTGAAGAAGCTGGATGCCAGCCTTGAGGTCGTCGTCCTCGAACGCAACCCGGTCTTCTTCTCGTGCCCGATGAGCAACAAGTGGCTGGTCGATGTCGTCGACGTCCAGTTCCTGACCTTCAGCTATCTCGAAGTCGCCCAGAAATACGATTACAAGTTTATCCAGACCGAAGTCACCGCCTTCGAACGCGAACGCAAGCGCGTCATCACGGCCCAGGGCTGGCTGGACTACGACTACCTGATCATCGGCGCCGGCATCCGTTACAACTACGAGGCCTGGTTCGGCAATGACCGCAAGGCGGCGGAATACACCCGCGCCATGTTCCCGGCCGCTTACATTCCTAATGCCGAGCACTTCCGCCTCAAGCAGAGCATCCAGAATTTCACAGGTGGCGATCTGGTGATGACCCTGCCGCCTCCGCCGCATCGCTGCCCGCCGTCGCCCTACGAGCGCGCCTGCCTGATCGCCGGCCTGTTCAAGGAGCGCAAGATCAAGGGCCGGATCACCATCCTCGACCCGAAGCCGAGCCCGGCGCCGATTACCGGCGGCTTCCAGGAAGCCTTCGAAAACCTCTACAAGGACCAGATCACTTACGTGCCAAAGGCCGTGATCAAGGAAGTCGATCCCTTCAACAAGAAGATCAAGACCGCGGTGGGCGACTTCAGCTTCGACCACAGCATCCTGATGGCCCCGCACCAGGCCGGCGACATGGCCTGGAAGGCTGGCGTCATCGGCAAGAACGAAGAAGGCAAGCCGACCGGCTGGGCTGGCGTCGATCCCTTCTTCCTGAACATGAAGGACGACCCGGACGTCTACGTCATCGGCGACGCGGTCGGCATGGTCTCGCCACAGTTCCGCTTCTATCCCAAGGCTGGACACGTCGCCAACTACCAGGGCCGCATCGTCGCCAATTACATTGCCCAGCGCGTCAAGGGCCGCGAACCCAAGTACGCGCTGCCCGACAACCTGTGTTTCATGATGGTCAATACGGCCCCGCGTGAAGACGTTGCGGTCCGCTTCAAGTACTACGTCAACGAGAAAGGCATCATCATTCAGGATCAGGACGACGACAACTTGCGCCGCGACGAGCTGGTCACCGAAGACTTCGCCTGGGCCGGGCGCATGTACGAGGACATGTTCGGATAAGCCATGACGGCCCGACCCGGATAACGGGTCGGGCATGCCAGAATAGGCATGTTTTCCAACTCAAATACTGCTATGTCCCATTTCCTCTTCCTGAACGCCAGCACTCGCGAACCCGGCCATGTCGGCAATACCGAAACGCTGGCCCGTCGTGCTGCCGCCAGTTTGCCGGCCGGCACCGAGCAAACCTGGGTCAAGCTGGCTGATCTGGAACTTCCCCCCTTCGTCGATCTGCGTCATACCGCCGGCACCTATCCGATGCCGATGGCCGATGCCAAGTCCATGCTCGACGCCACGCTGGCCGCCACCGATCTGGTCTTTGTCTCACCGGTCTACTGGTTCTCCATCCCGTCGCCGCTGAAAACCTACCTCGACCACTGGAGCGCCTGGCTGCGCGTCCCGGACCTCGATTTCAAGCAAGGGATGGCCGGCAAGCGCCTGTGGGTCATCGCCACCAGCGGCAACCGCGAAAAGGCCCAACCCATGCTCGACAGCTATCGACTGTGCGCCGAATTTCTCGGCATGCAATGGCAGGAGCCGCTCTGGGGCAAGGGCGGCGCGCCAGATGCCGTGCTGGCCGACAGCGCGGCGATGGCCGCGGCTACCGACTACTTTTCGGGCCAGTCCGCGTAGATGCTCGTCGAACGCCTTTTCCTCAGTCCATCCCGTGGCGAAGCGCAGCGCGAATGCCGGCAAATCGAGGTGCTGGCCGGGCAAGGCATGGTCGGTGATCGCCATTTCGCCAAGGCGGAGTGGGCCGGACAGCAACTGACGCTGGTCGAGGCCGAGGAAATCGAGCGTTTCTGCGCCCATACCGGGCGCACCAACGATCTCGCGATCACCCGCCGCAATATCGTGACGCGTGGCATCCGCCTGAACAAACTCGTCGGGCGCCAGTTCCGCCTCGGCAACTGCCTGCTGCTCGGCATCGAAACCTGCGAACCCTGCCGCACGCTGGGGCAGCGCTTGGCGAACGAAGCCCTGTCGGCGCCCGAGGTTGTCAAATACTGGGTCGGGCGCGGCGGGCTGCGCGCCAATGTGCTCACCTCCGGCCAGCTGGCCTGCGGGGATGCGCTGATGCTCGTTGAAGCAGGGGAAGGCGCGGCATGATCATCGGTACCGCCGGCCACATCGACCACGGCAAGACCACGCTGGTCAAAGCCCTGACCGGCGTCGACTGCGACCGCCTGAAGGAAGAAAAGGCCCGCGGCATCACCGTCGACCTTGGTTACGCCTACACGCCAACGCTTGGTTTCATCGACGTCCCCGGCCACGAAAAGCTGATCCACAACATGCTGGCCGGCGCCACCGGCATCGACTTTGCCCTGCTCGTCATCGCCGCCGACGATGGCCCGATGCCGCAGACCCGAGAGCATCTGGAGATCATCGAACTGCTCGGCATCAAGCGCGGGGCGGTAGCACTGACCAAGATCGACAATGCCTCGCCAGAATGCCGGCACCAGGCCATTTCCGAGATTGCCGAACTGCTGGCCGACACCGCATTAACCGCGGCCCCGGTTTTCCAGGTTGCGGCCACCAGTGGCAAAGGCATTACCGAACTGCGCGCCTATCTCGAAGAGCAATCCAACCTCCCCTCGCCCGCAAGCGGGAGAGGGGCCGGGGGAGAGGGCAGCAATTTCCGCCTCGCCATCGACCGCTGCTTCACCCTCTCCGGCGCCGGCACCGTCGTCACCGGCACCGCCTTCGCCGGCAGCGTCAAAGCCGGTGACCAACTGCTACTCTCGCCGCCCAACAAACCCGTTCGCGTGCGCAGCCTGCGCGTGCAGGACGCGCCGGCCGAATCCGGACACGCCGGGCAACGCATCGCCCTCGCTCTGTCCGGCATCGAAAAAGCCGACGTCGAACGCGGCATGTGGATCGTCGCCCCAGCATTGCATGCACCGGTGCGCCGTTTCGACGCAACAATCCGCGTCCTCTCCGGCCAGCCCGCCCTCAAGCACTGGACGCAGGTGCATCTACACTTGGGCGCCGAAGACGTTCCGGCCCGCGTCGCCCTGCTCGGTGCAACCGAGATCGCGCCCGGTAGCGAGCACTGGGCACAAATCACGCTCGACCGCGAGATCGGCACACTGGCCGGTGACCGTTTCATCCTGCGCGATGCCTCGGCCCGCCACACCATTGGCGGCGGCCGAGTGCTCGACATCTTCCCGCCCAGCCGCAAAAAAAGCAGCCCGGAACGCCTAGCCATGCTCGCCGCGCTGGCCGACGACAACCCTGCCACCGCGCTGCAACTCGCCACCGAACAACAAGCTGCCGGCGTCGAACTCGATACCTATGCGCTGAATCGCAATCTCGATCCGGCCACGCTGCAGGCCATCACCGGCCAACTGAGCCTGAAGCGGGTCGGCAACACCGCATTCTCGCCAGACCACTGGCTGGCCCTCGAAGAAAAACTGCTCGCCGCGCTGGCGGCCGAACACGAGCGCGCCCCGGATATGCCCGGCGTCGAACGCGACCGCCTGCGCCGCCTGACGCTGCCCACGCTCTCCCGCCCGGCTTTCGATGCCCTGCTGGCCGCGCCATTGGCCAGCGGCCGTATCGCCCAGACCAACGCCTGGCTGCATCTGCCCGAGCACCGAGTGCAGATGGCCGCCAGCGACCGCGACCTGTGGCAGACGCTAAAGCCGCTGCTTGATGCCGAACCCTACGGCCCGCCGCGTGTTCGCGATGTCGCCAAAGCCACCGGCGTCGGCGAAGACACCGTCCGCGCCCTGTTCAAGCGAGTCGCCCGCATCGGCGAAGCCTACCCGGTGGCGCACGACCACTACTTCACCGCCAGCGCCGTTGCCGCCCTCGCCCGCTACGTCGCCACGCTCAATACCGAACACGGTTTCGCTAGGGCCGCCAACCTGCGTGACCAGATCGGTGGCGGCCGCAAAGTCGCCATCCACATCCTCGAATTCTTCGATCGCATCGGCTACACTCGCCGCGTGCGCGACACCCACGTGCTGCGTGGTTCGCCGGAGCAATTCGGTTCATGAACAACGGAAGGAATCGTTCCCCGGTGGGACGGACGGTCTTCAAAACCGTCAGGGCCTGTCAAACAGGCTTGGGTAGGTTCGACTCCTGCTTCCTTCCGCCAGCTTTCGCTCGCAATGCATCCATGACTTTGTCCCCCAAGGGGACTTCCTGCGGGGCGTCGCTGTCGCCTTGCCGTGCAAGAGCACTGCCTTCGGCTCGTCTTCGCGTCCTGAATGCATTGCGAGCGTAGCTTTTTACTTTTCCCCGCCATGGCCCACACCCCTTTCTCCGGCAGCATCCCCGACGACCGCCTCTACTTCCCCCGCTACGACATGTGGGTGCAGCCCGGCGACAACGGCGAAGTCCTGATCGGCGCCACCAGTTTCGGCATCTTCCTGGCCGGCGAAATCATTGCCTTCACCGCCAAGCCCAAAGGCGCCGAAGTCGAACTCGGGCGCGGCATGGGCACCGTCGAATGCCGCAAGACCGTGCTCGCCGTCCACGCCCCGATTTCCTTCGTCCTGCTCGAAGGCAACGAAGCCGCCGAAGAACGCCCGGCCCTCGTCAATAAAGCCCCCTACGGCGCCGGCTGGATGGCCCGTGCCAGACCAACCAATTGGCAGGAAGACTCGACCACACTGGTCGATGCCAACGCCTACCGCGCCCACATCCTGAAAATCGAACCCGAGGCCAGTTTCGATGAGCAGCAATAATCCGCCCGCCCCAGAAAATCTCGCCTTCCTGATCTGGGCCGCCACCCCGGACCACCCGGAACTGATCACCACCCCGCTCGTCCACGCCCTCGCCGCCCGCGCCCTCGACTGCCAGGTCGAAATCCACTTCGCCGGCCCAGCCGCCCGCTGGCTGGTCGAAGGCATCGCCGCCAACAGCTACGCCACCCCAACCCGCGAAAAATCCATCCTAGCCTTCCTGCGCGAACTCGCCGCCGAAGACGTCCAACTGCTCGTCTGCAGCATGGCCAAAGAAGCCTGGATCAGACCAGATGAAAAACTGATCGCCGAATGCCACGGTGCCGTCGGCGCCACCGCCTTTGTCGCAAGGACACTGGAGCCTTCCTGGCGAACGGCGGTTTATTGATGAACTGGCAGCGAAAATAGAAAAAGCCACCGAATCGGTGGAATGCCGTTCAGTTAAGCGTCATTCCCGCGCAGGCGGGAATCCAGAACCTTGAAATCACTGGGTTCCCGCCTGCGCGGGAACGACGAATTCGAAGGGTTTTCCTCTTAACTGAACGGAATTGCACCGAATCGGTGGCTTTTCCTATTACGGTTATTCCGTACCAAAGGTGTTGCACTTCATATTTGAAGCCAACCCCCGATTATTGCCACAGGATCCAATTCGAAATTACCGTGCATTGGGGGGTATTGGCGATGTCACTGACGATGACGGCGAAAGAGGTGTCGGCGCTGGCGATGCCGGAGGAGGACTTGAGTAATCAGGAAGGGAGGCGGGGCCTGGTGCAGCAGCTCTTTCTCTTGCATTCTCAGCCGCTTGCCTTGCTGTGTAAGCCTTTTGTCTTTCAAGCTCTTGCTTGGCAGCGGCGGGATCACTGTCCGATTCACTTGGGCTTATTTTTTCAATCACCGCGCCCTTGGCACAAGGGGTATCGGAATAAACAGTTTCTCCAGATGACGTGTGACATGTAAACACATCTGCGCTGGACACATTCGAACAAAGTAGCAGTGCAAAAAAAACACAGTAGCGCATGGAAACCTCCTTTACGTTACCAATCTACACCCCAAAGATTACTGCTACAAAAACTTTAAATCCATTTCCAGGACAAAAAAAACACAGGTGTATATCCAACTGAAACAGATTGGTGAGAGAAACCTAAAATTCCACGCAGAAAACAAAAAAGCCACCTGAACGGTGGCTTTTGCATGTTTTTAACTGGTGCGCCCGGAGCGATTCGAACGCCCGACCCCTTGGTTCGTAGCCAAGTACTCTATCCAGCTGAGCTACGGGCGCACTGCTAAAAACAACTGACCAAACTATTGATTGGTCTTATTTCTGAATGGTGCGCCCGGAGCGATTCGAACGCCCGACCCCTTGGTTCGTAGCCAAGTACTCTATCCAGCTGAGCTACGGGCGCACTGTCAGAGCGGCGCATTATACGGACACGAGCGTAGAATGCAAGGGTTTTCAGGAAAAAAGCGATGTCCACAGTCTCCGTCCGAATGCCGAAATACCCCGAGTGCTGGTCAAGTTGCGGTTCGTGTGCGAGCGGCAACGTGTTCATTCTCGAACTTTTGGTCAAGGTCGGTGATGTCGTGGAACGGGACGACAACATCCTGACGCTGGAAACCGGCAAGGTGGCGCTGGATATTCCCTCCCCCTACGCTGGCCGGGTGGTGGAAATCCACGTCACCGAGGGCGATACAGTTGCTGAAAACGCACTGCTGGTAACGCTGGAATCAGCCTGAGCCAGCCCTGAAGCAAGCCCGGCTCGCCGCGGCACCTTCATTTTTGGGCATCGACCGCCATGCCGTTGCGCACCTCGCGCACGCCGCGCACGCTGCTGGCGAGATCGAGCGCCCGACGCAAGGCATGTTCGTCGGGAACCGTGCCGGCAACGGTAACTACCGCAGATTTGGAAGAGACCCGAATCCTGGAGCCGGCCAGACCGACATCGGTACGCAGGATGGTTTCAACCTTGTCGGTGAGCGTGCTGTCGAGCGCATCGTTATTGGCAACCACGGCGGCCAGGACTTGCGGGTCATCGGTGGCGAAGGCGGAAAGCGCCAGACCGACAAAAGTGGCGACGGCAACCAGCGTGGCGACAAAGAAATTACGAATGAGCATGGCGATTCCCCTTTTTATTGAATGCCAATGCTCAATGCGAACTTCGTGCCAGATTTAATTTACCGCTTTAAATCATATGCTTAATAAAAAACAAGGCGAAACCATTCGCCTGATTCAGTCGTCTGCCAGCGACAGGTATTTCCCGTCAGCCTGATTGACCCTGCCGGATCAGCGTTCGGCCATCGCCTCGCTGTCACTGCGGAACATCGCCGGGGTCAGGTCATGCTTTTGCAGCAGACGGTAGAACTCTGTCCGGTTGCGTTCGGCAATGCGTGCTGCATCGGCAACGTTGCCATCGGTCAGCTTGAGTAGCTGAACGAGGTAATTGCGCTCGAAACGCTGCTTGGCGTCGGCGTAGGTCAAGGCATCCATGGCCGGCACACGCAGGGCGCGCTGGACGAGGGTCAGTGGGATCAATGGCGTCGAGGTCAGCGCGCAGCTTTGTTCGACCACATTGAAGAGCTGCCGGACGTTGCCCGGCCAGGCGGCAGTAGCCAATGCCTCCAGCGCCTCCGGGGCGAAGCCATTGACCTGCTTGCCGTACTTGCCGGCGAGTATCTGGACGAAATGGGAAGCGAGCAGCGGGATGTCTTCTCGCCGTTCATCAAGACGCGGCAGGGTCAGGGAGACGACATCGAGGCGGTAGTAGAGATCCTCGCGGAACTGGCCTTGCGCCATGGCGGCATCGAGATCGCGATGGGTGGCCGACAGCAAACGGACATCCACCGGCTCGGCCTTGGTCGTGCCCACCGGCCGGACGACGCGCTCCTGCAACACGCGCAGCAGCTTGACCTGCAGGGCCAGCGGCATGTCGCCGATTTCGTCGAGGAAGAGCGTGCCGCCATTGGCCGCCTGAAACAGGCCGACGCGGTTGGTGGCTGCGCCGGTGAAGGCGCCCTTGGCATGGCCGAACAATTCCGACTCGAGCAATTGCTCGGGGATGGCCCCGCAATTGATGGCGATAAACGGCCCCTTGGCGCGCGGACTGGCCCGGTGGATGGCTCGCGCCAACACCTCCTTGCCGGAGCCGCTTTCGCCACGGATCAGCACGCTGGCGTCGGAGGCAGCAATCATGCGCGCTTCAGCCATCAACTCGGCCATGCGGCTGCTGCGGAAGATAACGCCGGCCATCCAGGCATCGTCTGCCTCGGCAGTCACTGGTGGCAGTTCGCCGACATGCGGCGTTGGTGCCGATAGCTGCAGGGCGCGATCAATCTTTTCGAGCAGGATCTGGCTGTCGAAAGGCTTGGTCAGGTAGCCAAAGACACCACGGGAGGTGGCATCGACGGCATCAGGAATATTGCCGTGCGCCGTGAGCAGAATGACCGGCAAGGTCGGCCGCGTGCGCCGGATTTCCTCGAACAATGCCAGACCATCGAGACCGGGCAGACGAACATCGCTGACAACGAGCCGCGGCGGATCGACTGCGATCTGGGCGAGCGCCTGTTCGGCCGAGCCGACCGCAGATACCCGGAACCCCCTCGCCCGCAGGCGCATAGTCAGCAAGCGGAGGATGTCCTCATCGTCATCGACCACCAGCACATGGGCGCCGACCGCCTTTGCCGGCGCCGCGATCATCGCTTGACTCCTTCGGGGCGTGTCGTCCGTGAGCGTGGGGTCAGTGTCCGTTCGATATCGGCCAGGCTGTCGAGTTTTTCCTGGAGTTCGGTGGCCTTGCGCTGGCTTTCTTTCATTTGCTGCCCCTGCTTGTCGAGCTGGCTTTCCAGCCTGGCGCGCTCGATGTAGTTGTCGGAAAGCAAGCGGGCCAGCGGATGGAATGGTGTCGCCGCCGGATCGCTGGACTTGAGCACGTTGTCGAGCAGGGCGAGTGCCTTGCCCAGATCCTGCTGCACACGCGGGTGGCCAAGCCACATCGCCATCCTGACCTGCGTATAGGGTGTCTGCGGCACGGCATTGAGCACCATGCGCTCACGGCCAAGTTCCGCTGCCGTCATTTTGTTCAGGCCGTGGTTGTAAATCAGGGCCGCTTCCGGCGTCGTTTCATCAACGCGGACCGGCTTTTTGACAACCGGCGCACTCGTACAGCCGGCAATCGCCAAGGCTAGCGAACAAATCGCAACCAGCTTGAGGAAAGATATTTTGCTATTACTGCTCATCAGGTATTTCCACACAAAAATGGGCGCCCGCAGCCTGCGGGAGAAGATAGACCGCACCGCCCATGGCTCGGACGAGTTCGCGCACGATGGACAGGCCGACACCGCTGCCCTGGCGTGGCGCAGGAGCCTCGCGCTGGCCCTGAACGAAGGGATCGAAGATCCGCTGCCGGTCTTCATCGGCAATGCCCGGCCCCTGGTCGATGCATTCAAAGCGCCAGAGGCCCTCGGCATGCGAAGCCACCAGACGGACCTCGCCACCTTCCGGACTGAAATCGATGGCGTTCGACAACAGATTGTCGAGGACGACCGTCATTTTCTCGGCATCGAGCATGGCCTGCTCTTCAGGAGCCTCGACAACGATATTCAACTGCCGTGACTGGCTGTGCAGTTCGCGGCGCTGCGCCACCGAGGCCAGCAACTTGCGCGGCCTGACCGGGGCGATCTGCAGGCGACGTGCCTCGAAGGCTGCCGCGTTAAGGGTCAGGAGGCTTTCAATCTGCTCCTGCAGGCCACGCACATTGTGCTGAAGGATCTCGACCACTTCACGCTGTCCGGAAGCCAGAGGCCCCGGAACTTCTTCACGGAGCAACGAAATGCCCTCCTTCAAGGCAGTCAAAGGAGTTTTCAGCTCATGTGACACGTGGCGCAAGGCCCGCTCGCGATCGGATTCCAGCTCGGCCAGGCGTTGCCGCAACCAGTCGAGCCGTTTGCCCAGTTGCCGCAAGTCGGCCGGACCGCCGACCTTGACCGCTTCGTCAAAGCGACTGGCGCCAAGCCGGATGATCGCCTGTTCGAGATGGCGCACCGGGCGCACCAGCCACCAGCCTATGGCCAGCGCCACCAGCAATGCCCCAAGCAAGGCCAAGCCGATCCGCCCGCCAAGACGAAGCCGATTGACTTCAAGTTCGTCCAGCGATTTGCGGTTCTGCGCCTCGATCCAGCGCTGCCCACCCTGCTTCAGCAAGTCGTTCAATTCGGCCATGCGGGCCAGCAGCGGAATGATCTCGGCCTGCGGGATGTTTTGTTCCAGGCCACTGCGCAACGCCTCGGCGACCATGCGCCAACCGCCCAACAAAGGAAGCAGCGGTTCGGCGGCCATGCCATCGAGCCGATCGACCACCGCCAGCGATTGCGTCAGATGTTCGTCGAAGCGTTGGCGAAATACCGGGTTATCCAGCACCAGATACTGGCGCGCGCTACGTTCGATATCGACCGTACGCTCCCCCAATTCCTGAATGGCGGCCGTCAACTGAATGGCCTGCTCACTTCCACGGCGACTTTGCTCAACCAGCTGCTCGACCACCAGCCAGCTTTGCACGGCGGCGCCGCCAAGCAGCAAAACGATCAGTGCAAAGCCAAGCAGCATGCCCTGGCGAAAGGAAATTCGATTCATTTGCGTACTGATTTGGAAACTCCCAGTGTAAACCGCATCGATCATTCCCCTAATTGAACGAGGCATCGCGAACGAGTCAGAAACGCCCTGTCCTGCAATAAATTATCGATAAGAAACAGACAATTACAGTTTTGTCGCATTTTGACGACAGCTATTTCTTATAGCCTAGTCACGTTTCCGGGTAATGCCAAATAAACCTGTCGCCATTTCACGACAGCAGGGCCATTCATTTCAATATACAAGTTTAAATAATTTTTATAACTTATTGTTTATATTAAATTTTTGTTTCATGGCACGCTTATCGCAATAGCTCCCGGGACACCAAATCATCGCAAACCTCAAAACGGGAGTTTTCATGTTCAACAAACCCAGCATCACAAACCGCAATGACAGCATCACCCGCAAGGAGGTCAATAGCATCCTCGGCTCAAGCGCAGCCAGCCTGAAACCGGTCACCGAATCACCTGCCCCGGCAGCAACGCCAACCCCCCCTGAAAAACCGGAGACCACCACCGCCTCCGAAAACGTCATGGGTGCCCGCCTGATCGTCGGCCCCGACGTCAAGCTGAAGGGTGCCGAGATTCTCGATTGCGACACCCTGGTCGTCGAAGGTCGCGTCGAAGCCACCATGGACAGCCGGGTAATCCGTATTGCCGATAAGGGCTCGTTTTCCGGCAAGGTCAGCATCGACATCGCGGAAATTCATGGCAGCTTCGACGGCGAACTGACCGCACGCTCCCAGTTGATCATTCACGCCACCGGCCGGGTCAGCGGCAAGATTCGCTATGGCAAGCTGGTCATCGACGAAGGCGGTGAATTGTGTGGCGACATCAACGCACTTTCTGCCGAAAAGCCAGGCCAGTTCTACCATCGGGACGAACCGGCAATCGCCCTCAGCGCCGTTGCTGGTTGATTACATTTTAGGCAGACCATAAAATGCAATCCATGCATCATGTAGTACCTCCGAAATTTCCTCCCCCGCAAGGTCACTTGGGCGCCCATTTATTGCCTGACATAAGTGGCTTGGGTAATGGCACGTGCGCAGATTCCGGTTCGCAGGAACTGATGATCGCCCCGGCAGTGACCTATCAGCAGCATCGTGCCTGCGGCGCTCTGGTTCGCCGCATGTACTCCTGGCGCGGTTACCGACTTTCTCCGCCCCGCCATCAGCTTGACGATCCAAACCACGTCACGCTCGGCGCCTGGCTGGATCGTGAACTGGTCGCGACCCTGACCGCTTCGCGTGACTCGGGCTCCGGACTACTGGCCGATGCGCTCTACGCTCAGGAAATGTCCAGGCTGCGCAAACCAGCCAAGGTGATCTGCGAAGTGACTCGATTGGCGGTTGATCTTGATTGCCACGACCCGGAATTGATGCAGTCACTCTTCAAGGCCGCCTATCAGTACGCCAGGGCTGTTTTTGGCGGGACCGATGTCGTCATCGAAGTCAATCCCCGCCACGCCGGCTATTACCGTCGGCAGCTTGGCTTTACCCAGGTCGGAACACTCCGTACCTGCCCACGCGTCGAGGCACCTGCCATCCTGCTGCATCGCACGCTCGGCAACCTTCACTTCTAGTTTTTCACTTTACCCAAACAAACAATGGCCAGCCCCCGGTATCCGGGAGGCTGGTCATTTGCATTGAAGCCCCGTAGACTTCGCGCATCGAAAAAACTCACTCATAAAGACAGGCAAGCGAATGGCTCAATATGTAATGTCGATGCTGCGCGTCAGCAAGATCGTCCCGCCCAAGCGTCAGATCATCAAGGATATTTCCCTCTCCTTCTTCCCCGGCGCCAAGATCGGCCTGCTCGGCCTGAACGGCTCGGGCAAGTCCACCGTCCTGAAGATCATGGCCGGCGTAGACAAGGAATACGACGGCGAAGTGCAACACCTGGCCGGCGTTTCCATCGGCTACCTGCCGCAGGAACCGCAACTCGACCCGGCCAAGACCGTGCGCGAGGAAGTTGAATCGGCGCTCGGCGAAGTGATGCAGGCCCAGGCCAAGCTGGATGAGGTCTATGCCGCCTACGCCGACCCGGAAGCCGATTTCGACAAGCTGGCTGAAGAACAGGCCCGCCTGGAGGCGATCATCGCTACCGCCGGCTCCGACACCGAAGCCCAGATGGAACTGGCCGCCGACGCGCTGCGCCTGCCGCCCTGGGATGCCGTGATCGGCGTGCTATCCGGCGGTGAAAAGCGCCGTGTCGCGCTGTGCAAGCTGCTGCTCGCCAAGCCCGACATGCTGCTGCTCGACGAACCGACCAACCACCTCGATGCCGAATCGGTCGAATGGCTCGAACAGTTCCTCGTCCGCTTCCCGGGCACCGTCGTCGCCGTCACCCACGACCGCTACTTCCTCGACAACGCAGCCGAGTGGATTCTCGAACTCGACCGTGGCCACGGCATTCCGTACAAGGGCAATTACTCTTCCTGGCTGGAGCAGAAGGAAGCCCGCCTGGAAACGGAAAACAAGCAGATCGACGCCCACATGAAGGCGATGAAGCAGGAACTGGAGTGGGTTCGTTCCAATCCGAAGGCGCGTCAGGCCAAGTCGAAATCCCGCCTGGCTCGTTTCGAGGAACTGTCCAGCCAGGAATACCAGAAGCGCAATGAAACGCAGGAAATCTTCATTCCGGTCGGCGAGCGACTGGGCGACAAGGTCATCGAGTTCAACGGCGTCACCAAGACCTTTGGCGACAAGTTGCTGATGGACAACGTCAGCTTCAACATTCCGGCTGGCGCCATCGTCGGCATCATCGGTCCGAACGGTGCCGGTAAATCGACGCTGTTCAAGATGATTACCGGCCAGCAACAACCGGACTCCGGCGAAGTCATCGTCGGCCCGACAGTCAAGATGGCTTACGTCGATCAGTCGCGCGACTGCCTGGATGGCACGAAGACCGTTTTCGAAGAGCTGGCTCAGGGCAGCGACATCCTGCAAATCGGCAAGTTCGAGATGCCGTCGCGCGCCTACATCGGCCGCTTCAACTTCAAGGGCGCCGACCAGGGCAAGCAGGTCGGCAACCTCTCCGGCGGCGAACGCGGTCGCCTGCACCTGGCCAAGACCCTAATGGCCGGCGGCAATGTGCTGCTGCTTGACGAACCGTCCAACGACCTCGACGTCGAAACCCTGCGTGCGCTGGAAGATGCGCTGCTCGAATTCGCTGGCTGCGCGATGGTTATCTCGCACGATCGCTGGTTCCTCGACCGAATCTGTACGCACATCCTGGCCGCCGAAGGCGATTCGCAGTGGAACTTCTTCACCGGCAACTATCAAGAATACGAGGAAGACAAGCGCCGTCGCCTGGGCGAAGAAGGCGCCAAGCCGAAGCGGATTCGCTACAAGCCGATTACCCGCTGATTCCGGGCTGGCACCGCAACGAATCATTGCGGAGCCCCAATGCAAAACGGGCGCCATTTCGGCGCCCGTTCTTCTTTCGTGCCCCGCCAATGCGAGGCTCAAAACCGGTGTATGTGGATTTTAGTGCTTCAGGCTGGCTGAGAAAACCGCCTTGCTCTTTTCGGAAAACTGGAATTCGTTGAACGCACGGTCGATCTCGGCTTCATTGCGGCCTTCGGAATGATCTTCAAAGCAGATTCCGATGGTCTTGCCGTTGGCGGCCAGGGTCTGGAAGGCGAAACGCCACCGTTGTGCTTCAGCCAAACGCTCGCGCAGTTCGACTTCGTTGGAAATTGTAATACCGGCTTTCTTCAGGGAATCCAGAAACTGCTCGAAGGATTCATTGCTCAGACTGCCCATTTCTCACTCTCCGTAGGTTTGCGGTGTTTGATCACCATGAGCCTAATAACGACCCGACTTTGATTCGGTTGACACAATTTCAATAGAACTTTGAATGCGATAATTGCGCCCCATGAAGACGCCAAAACCACCTGCCGCCATCCCGGAAATCCGCCCCGGCCAGTCCCTTGAATTACTCAAGGAACTACACATCCTGACCCGCGATGGAAAGCTCAATCAGGACACGCGGCGCAAGCTCAAGCAGGTCTATCACCTCTATCAATTCATCGAACCACTGCTGGATGGCGCCGAGACCTTGGTCGACCACGGGGCCGGCAAGTCCTACCTCGGTTTCATCCTCTACGATCTCTATTTCAAGGAACGTGCCAGCGGCGAGATCGTCGGCATCGAAACCCGCGCCGAACTGGTTGAAAAATCCTGCGAACTGGCCGCCCGGCTTGGCTTTCCGCGGATGCGCTTCATGGCCTGCACGGTCGAGGATTCGCTGTCGTCCAGCGAACTGCCGGAGACCGTCGATGTCGTCACCGCACTACACGCCTGCAACACAGCCACCGACGACGCCATCCGTTTCGCCCTGACCCGCAACGCCCGCCATATCGTCCTCGTCCCTTGCTGTCAGGCCGAAGTGGCCGCCAGCATGCGCGCCAAAAAGAATGAATCGCTGGGCAAGACACCGTTGTCAGAACTTTGGCGACACCCGATCCACACTCGCGAACTGGGCAGCCACCTGACCAACGTGCTGCGCTGCCTGCTGCTCGAGTCGCATGGCTACGACGTCACCGTCACCGAACTGGTCGGCTGGGAACATTCGATGAAAAACGAACTAATCATCGCCAGCAAGCGCGGCAACCCGCGCAAGAATGCCCGCGAACGGGCCGAAGCCATCCTGCGCGAGTTCAATATCGAAGAACTTGCCCCGCGTTTCACGTACTAAGGCGCCATGACTCGAATTCAACACCCTCTCGAACTCCTTGCGCCGGCCAAAAACGCCGATTTCGGCATTGAGGCCATCAAGCACGGGGCCGATGCCGTCTATATCGGTGGCCCGACTTTTGGCGCCCGTTACGGCGCCGGCAACAGCGTCGCCGAAATCCGACGCTTGTGCGATTTTGCCCACCGTTACCGGGCAAAAGTCTTCGTTGCGCTGAACACCATCCTGCACGACGACGAACTGGAAGGCGCCCGCCTACTGGCCTGGGAACTCTACGAAGCCGGCACCGATGCGCTGATCATCCAGGACATGGGGCTGCTCGAACTTGACCTGCCGCCGATCCAGTTGCATGCCAGTACGCAGACTGACAACCGGAATCCGGCCAAGGTGAAGTTCCTTGAAAAGGCCGGTTTTTCGCAAGTGGTCCTGGCCCGCGAAATGTCGATTCAGGAAGTCCAGGCTGTCGCCGACGAAACCACCCTCGCCCTCGAATACTTTGTGCATGGCGCGCTGTGCGTCGCCTTCAGCGGCCAGTGCTACATCAGCCAGGCCCACACCGGGCGCAGCGCCAATCGCGGCGAATGCTCGCAGGCCTGTCGCCTGCCCTACACGCTGGTCGACGACAAGGGCAAGACGATCACCGAGAACCAGCACCTGCTGTCGATGAAGGACAACAACCAGACCGACAATATGCTGGAACTGGCCCGCGCCGGAATCAGTTCGTTCAAGATTGAGGGGCGCCTGAAAGACCTGTCCTACGTCAAGAACATCACGGCGCATTACCGCACGCTGCTCGACGAGATCATCGCCAACAACCCGGAATTCACCCGCGCCTCCAGCGGTCGCAGCACCTACACCTTCACGCCGCAGCCGGACAAGACCTTTAACCGTGGCTACACGGATTACTTCGCCAATGACCGGCAGGACGACATCGGCGCCTTCGATTCGCCAGCCTTCGTCGGCGAACTGATTGGCGATGTAGCCGAGATCGGCGACGGCTGGTTCATGGTCAATACCGACCAGGACTTCCACAATGGCGATGGCGTCTGCTTTTACGACGCACACGGCGATCTGCTCGGTATGCGCATCAACCGGGCGGAAGGCAAGAAGCTCTTCCCGGCCGAAATGCCGGAGGCGCTGACCGAAGGCGCTACGCTGTTCCGTAACCGCGATCAGGAATTCGAACGGGCGCTGGAAAAGGACTCTGCCGACCGTTGCATTTCGGTGAAGCCGCTGTTCTCCGAGACAGCAGACGGCTTCCGCCTAACGCTGACGGACGAAGACGGAGTCACGGCTGCAGTCGATCTGCCGAGAAGCGACAAGATAGGTAACGAAATTGCCCAGAACGCCGATCAGGCATTGGCCAAGCTCAAGGAAAACCTGAGCAAATTCGGCAACACCATGTTCATCGCTGAGCCGGTCGAACTACAACTGTCGCAGCCGTGGTTCCTGCCCGTCAGTGCGATCAACGCCCTGCGCCGTGAAGCCACCGAAAAGCTCGAAGCCGCCCGTATCGCCAGTCACCCGCGCCCACTGCGCGCCACGCCGGCCGCCAACCCGGTGCCCTACCCGCAGGAAGAACTGACCTACCTCGGCAACGTCTTCAACGCCAAGGCCCGCCAGTTCTACGAGAAACACGGCGTCAAACTGATCGAAGAAGCCTACGAGGCTGGCAACGAAAAAGGTATGGTCTCGCTGATGATCACCCGCCACTGCCTGCGCTACAGCTTCAACCTGTGTCCGAAAGAGGTAAAACACCTGAAGCCGGACCCGATGACGCTGATCAACGGCAACGAAAAGCTGATCCTCAAGTTCGACTGCAAGGCCTGCGAAATGCACGTCATCGGCAAGATGAAAAAGGGCGTCAAGCTCAACCTGGGAACCATTCGTCCGGCATAATATCGGCATGAAGCCCTTGCCCTGCCCGTCCTGCCAGCAGACCATGACCAAGCACCGCCTGGAGCGGCTGCATCATGGCGAAGTCGTCCTCGACCTGTGCTTCCATTGCCAGGGCATCTGGTTCGACGAATTCGAAAGCGCCCAGATCACGCCAGGCGGCATCATCGAGTTCTTCAAGCTGCTGCATGAGCACCATGATGATCAGCGCACGCCGCTGCGTGACCCGCTGAAATGCCCGCGCTGCAACGAACGGCTGCTGCATGGCCTGGATGTCGCCAAACATGGTGGCCAGTTCAATTACCACCGCTGCCTGCAGAAACACGGTCGTTTCACCACCTTCGCCCAGTTCATGATCGAAAAGGGTTTCGTCCGGCAACTCAACCCGGCAGAAATCGACGAGTTGGCAGCCAAGGTCGGCATCATCCGCTGCATGGGCTGTGGTGCCCCGGTCGATATCCGCAAGGATCACGCCTGCGGCCACTGCCGCGCACCAATCACCATCCTCGATTCCGGTGCCGTCGAACAGGCGCTGAGCCGCTATCAGCATGCCGAAGTCCACCGCACGACCCGCGATGTCGAATTACTGGGGGACGCTATCGTGATGCGCGAACGTGAAAAGTCACGCCTGAAGCGCATGAAGCAGGAGCCGGAAAACGCCGGCATCATCGATACCATTGACCTGATTTCGGCCGGCGCGGAATTCGTCTGGAACATCATCAAACGCTGAGAATTGCCTCGCGTTTGATTAGCTGCTCGCGCAGCGCGAACCTTCACCCTGATTCTGGCCAACAACACCCTGCCATTTTCCGGGCAGTGCAATTGGCCGCCACCACGCATCCGCCGTGTTTTTCGGGCTCGTATTGCCTTCGTGAATAGTGCAGAGGGTCAAGCCGACATCGAGAAGATCATGGACTTCACTGGCATCGGCCGTCCAGACAAACAGGTTGTCCTCGCCAACCGTAATATCGGCAAAGCGGTTTTGCTGCCAGTAGCACCGCCGGTAGGCCAATGTCGCACCGCAAACCCATGGGCGATCTCGGTTCTCGTAGCCGTACTCCCAGCATCGGGCTGTCGATGCTTCGTAAAAATGCACCCGGCTCGACCCCGATACAAGGCATTCCGGGCCGGCAAAGGCAGCCAGCTGACGCGCAAGGCGATCAGGCGCCTGCCAGTCGTCATCATCCCAATGGACCAATATGTCCCCCCGCGCCGCCTCACAGGCCAGATTGCGCTTCTCCCCCAGGCTGAGCCCGGTGCGGCAATCGATGACGCGAATATCGGGATTGGCCGCCATCAGCCGGGCAGGCAGCGCCTCTTCGCTGACAATGACCAGTTCGGCATCCTGCCGCTGCTGGGCGCGAAACATGGCAATCGCCCGCGGCAACAGATACTGGCGTGAAAACGTCGGCATCAGGCAGGAAACAGCAATCCCGTTGCTCAAGTCGCCAGCCCCCCGCTGCCTCGGGCTATTTTTTCACCCTGTCGACCGGCTGGAAAACGGTCGAGTCCGGCGGTGAGCTGATCCGTAGATCGCGAGGCGGCTTCAATCTGATCGTGTTCAAATCCGGCGGAAGCTTGCCGCCACGCGCCGGCTCGACGGTATCGGTGCGCGCTGCATCATCCTTGGGCTGTTTCTGTTTTTTCACGCTGCCATCCTTTCACCGGAAATCGATTGTTCATTCGCCTATTTTGCCGCCAACATGAGGCCAATAATCATCCCGGCCCCAAAAAGCAAAAAGGCAAGCCGCAGCCTGCCTTTTCATCGCCCAAAACGCGCCCTTTACTGGACGCGAATCTCGACGCGACGTCCCTCTTCCGGACTCCCGGCACCAACGGTCGATTCCGGCTTGCGGAACTTGACACGCTCAGCCGCAACACCACCGGCCACCAGCGCATCGCGAACCGCCATGGCGCGTTGCTTGGCCAGTTCGGCGTTTCTGGCCGGATCGCCCGAAGGATCATGGAAGCCGGACAGCAGCACGATGGCCTTTGGATTCGCACCCAGCGCTTCCAGCGTCTTGGCGACCACGCCCTTGTCGGCATCGTCGAGCGCCGCGGCGCCAACGGCGAAGTAGACCTTGGCCAGCGCCTCGCCCACCGGCGCGATTTCAGCCTGCTCGGCAACCTGCGCCGCAGGCTTGTAGCCCTTGCCGGCACTGGCGCCATAAACCACAGCAACCACCGCCAGAACGATACCGGCCAATACCCCAACGATTACCGCTGTGGACTCGTCATCATCATTTGCCGCCATAGTCACCTCGCAAAAAGAAGTCAGTCGGAAGGAAAAATTATTCCAACATTCTATGCCGATTCGGGTGCCTGCAAAACTTTCGGTGTCAGCTCGAGGTGGCCCTGCTCGCCGCCCAGCCAGATCGTTCCGTCCTGAATCGTGCACTGCAGCCGCATGCCGCGCTCAGCCAGGCCGGCCAGGGCTTTGCTGTCCTCGACACTGAGCGCCAGCACGCGCAGGTTCTTCTGGCCGGACACCTTGCCCTGCGTTTGTTGCCACCAGATTTCGGCCGTCCGGCCGCCGTAACTCAGCACCATGACGTGACGTGCCCGATTGCAGGCGCGGCGGATCAGCTTTTCATCGGGCAGGCCGACATCGATCCAGCGTTCGACGCTGCCGGTGGCGTCCAGATCCTGCAAATCCCCTTCATCGTCGGTGGCAGACAGGCCACGCCCGAAGGTCAGCGTTTCCGAAGCATTCAGCGCAAAGGCCAGCAGACGGACCATCATCCGTTCATCGGTTTCCGACGGGTGCCGGGCAATGGTCAGCGAGTAGTCGCCGAAGTGCGAACGGTCGAGATCGGCGAGCTGCAATTCGGCCTTGAAAATAGTGGATTTGAGCGCCATGGCTGCCCCGGAAAAAACGTGGATTATCCCATGCGGACGGGAACCTCGCGGCTGGCGATGCAGTCAATTGGCCAGTCGGACTTAAAGTCTATAATCAGCGTTTTCTGATAAACGAGATTGCCATGCGCCACCTTTTTCTTGCCTGCCTGATTGCCGCAACCGGCTTCGCCCACGCCGAAGTGATCGACATCGACAATGCCCAACTCGAAAAACTGACCAAAAGCGGCGTTCCGGTCATCGACATCCGCCTGCAATCCGAATGGGAAGAAACCGGCATCGTCGCCGGCAGCAAGCTGCTGACCTTCTTTGACGCACAAGGGAAATACGACGCCGCCGGCTGGCTCGAAAAGGTCAAGCCACTCGCCAAGCCAAACGAGCCGGTCATCGTCATCTGCCGCACCGGCAACCGCACCAAGCCGGTCAGCCAGTTCCTGTCGCAACAGGCCGGCTACGCCACCGTTTACAACGTCAAGCACGGCATCAAGGGCTGGATCGGCGCCGGCGGCCCGGTTGCCCCGGCCGCCCAAACCATCGCCTCCTGCAAGGCCGCCAAGACTTGCTGAGCCAGGCCGTCGACCGCAAACGCTGCGCCAGTTGCGAGCGCTGGAGCGGTTGGCGCCAACCCGGAACCGAGCCGGGCACCGTAATCATCGAATCCGAAACATCTGAAGGCCTGTGCATAGGCGGCGGCTGGGACAACTCCGAACGCCGCGCCCGCTCGGCCTGCGGGCATTGGCGGATCTGGCCGGTGCTGGACCAGACGGCGCCTTAGCTGAACGCTCTTCTTGTTACGTTCAACCGAAAGTTACGGCCAAAATTGAAATGGCGTTGAGGCGGAGGCAAAGACAAATCAAGCTAACCACCATTGTCAATTTGAGAGCTATTTTGAAAACAAAATAGCCCGAATCTGGTTGGCAAGTTCTGTGCACTTTTGGCTGTTCTTGAAAAACACTGCCAAATACGCTTCGGGATAGTTTCCCTTTACAAATCCATCTGTGACTTCCATAGCCTTGCTAAGAAAGGTATCCAAGGAAGTCTCATCATTTATATCAACAACATTTGCTGCATTGAATACAGCCCATGACAATACGCGATTGCCATGAGTAAAGATTTGCTTCTTCTTGGAATCTGCAGTTGAAGCCTGAACTCGCGATAAGGCTGACTCTATCTTTCTAAGCTTTTTTACTTCGCTCCAAAGAGAGTTCCCAGAAATCCCAGTATGAAACAGTGATTGATAAGTGGAAGATTTCCGATCAAGCAACGACCCAATATTTCGCTTGGCAAGTACTGCATTGGCAACATCGCGGGAAGAACAGGCCAAAGCAAGTATCCCTTCCGTAACATCAAATCCTATTTTCTTATCAACTACGCTTTCACCGGATCTAAAAACATATTGTATTTGTTGCGAAGCCAACTCTAGTTTTACGCGAGTCTGATTTTGATCGAGTGATAAGAAGTCCTTTTCTTCTACCCTGTTCTGTTTATTTGTTGCGAGAGTGACAATATCAGTAAAACCAAGAGGTGTTCCCTCCAAAGAAATTACTTTAAGCGCAGCGAATGCTTTTGCGACTTTTGTCGGTGATTTTTCATAGGCTTTTAAAATTGCACCTATGGTTTGAGCGCCGTTTACGATTTGAATACCATCAAAAACAAATGTCCCCGCTTGTCGAGTGTCACCCCCGCCAAAAGCAGTTTTTGAATATTTTGTACAGATACCGGTAATTCCGTTATTCAAATACCAGAAATCGTCAGGTCGATTCAAAAGCGTAGACACTATCTGGTTGTTTACTTCACTATCGCCCAAGAAAGACCGAATGTTTGGTTCAAATAAAGTCTCACCGACGTCTCGATACAACTTCGCAAGCTCCTCGCAGCAAACCCTCCCATAAACTGCTTGGTGAGGTTCGGTGGTCTGCCCCCAATCTAAGAGCATTGCGGTAAATGGGGACTGGCTAGCTAGAGTGGCGGCCCGAAAAAGTCGGTGAAGGGCGCGCAAATCCAATACTTTTACGTCCAAAAAGTCACCCACAGTATTCTGCTCAGACTCAAACTGCTTCAATACCTCATCACATTCATCTCCTAATCGATTGTCACCTGTAAATGACACAGCAACAGTTACAGAAACATCTGGTTTTAGAAGCACCTGCTCAATAAGAGATTTGTGCGTTTGAAACTTAGGTGAAAACGTATCCCAATTAGCAGACAACACCAGCTTTATTCCATGCAAAAACTTGAGGACGTCACCTTTTGCAATAGTCTTTGTTCCGCTGTTGTGCCATTTTGATTGCACAAAAACTAAGGTATTTTTGATCTCGTCATAAAAACAACCATCGATACCTTGATCGCGTCCGCCATCTAATACAAACGGTGCTACTTTATCGACTGAAACTCCCGTTAGTCCTATTATCGAAAATGCAGTAAGTGCCCGGCTAAGTGAAGCTTGTTGAATATTTGTATCCGGCATACCTGCGAGATCTGTAACATCAATCAAAGGCACTATTGCATTCGAGAGATATTGCTCTAACTGTCTAACATGGACTTCTGACACGCCCTTTCCTTTCTAATTTTGCTGGTATCGCAGTTTCGCTATCGTCTAAGTACTGCGAGGGCTATCGATCAATGAAAAACACCAGTCTATGTCTTTGCCCTACCGGTCGCAATGAAATCGCCATACACAATAGGCATACGCGTTGTGCGCAACACGGCAATATGGCGACGTGCTCCGTCACTCGCATCAAAGGAAACAACAGGTGATGGCGCCCTATTGTTGGGTATCGCAGGCAATGCGCCGAGTTTGGTTAGCGAAAAACCCGGCAGGCGTATTCAGTCCGGGCCTCGATACGGCCAAACAGCGGGCCGAGATCCTGGCTCAAGTCGATGCCCAGTTTTTCGCTGGCGGCGGCTGACAGGTTGGCGACCATGTTTCCGTCGCGGCCAGTCAGATCCAGCGCATTGGAGAGCACTTCTGCCACATGGGTGATGGCGACCAGGCTTTCGCCCAGGCCTTGGTCGGGATCGTGGTGGAAGTAGATCGCATCAATGACCGATTGCGGTAAACCCCAGTTGGTCGCCAGCAAACGCCCGATGTGGCAGTGGTCTACGCCAAAGTAGCGTTGCTCGATTTCGTTGATGCCCTGGCTGCCGCTACTGGCGGCGGAACGCACCATCTGGAATTCGAGGGGGTGGAAATGCGCCATCCAGAGTTGCCCGATGTCGTGCAGCAAGCCGGCAACCAGCGCGTAGTCCGAAGCCTGGTGGGTAAAGCGGCCGACTTCCAGCGCGCAGATACCGACGGCGACGCTGTGCTCCCAGAAATACGAGGCCATGCGGCAGCCATGCGCGAATTCGGCCAGACTGACGGCCAGCGTGATTTCCCGGATTTTTTGCAGGCCGATCAGCGAAACGGCCTTGCGAACGTCGTGCACATCGGAGCCTGAGTGCCCGGCCATCGCCGCCGAATTGGCGATCGACAGCACACGGGCGGTGATTACCGGATCGCGCTCGACATGATGAACCAGCGCCCCGAGGGTTGCGCCATCATCGTCCAGCGTGGCAAGTATCTCGGTCACCACCCGCGGAAAGGCGGGCATGCTTTTCGAGCGTTCGATGATTCCCTGGTCGGTGAGCTGTAGCGCCATCATGTTCTCCGATAGGCGCGCACCGCCTCGTAAAGATTGGCCATCGCCGGCAGGCTCAGATCGGCGGCGCGAAATATCCGTTGCAGCCGGGCCTCGGCTTGCGCCCAGGCATCGGCCCGCTCGTCATCGCTGCGGGTATCTTCTTCCCGCACGCAAACAAACTCGGCGTGACGGACTTTCATTTGCTGGAGATTGGTTTCCGTCAGCAGATGCCCTTCCGGCAGGCTGAAACTGATGACCCCCTTCTCGGTGAGGATCAGCGGGGCGCCGAGGACCATGCCCTCGGTGACATCCGGCAACGGCAAGTATCGCAGGTGGTAGTTCATGGCAAATAGCCCCCTATGGATTGAAGGCAATTTTAACCAATGAACTGACAAAATCACTACATATATATCAAAAACATCAAATATCTTCGGGTGCCTGCTTGGCCGCGGCCGCCAAGCGCGCCTGACGCGCCGCCCGAAGTTCAGGCGTTTCCAGGCTGATGCGGCCGAGGGCGCCGGAGCGGTAGTCGAGGATCAGGATGGCGGCGGCTCTTTCCATATCGATTTCGCCGCCCCGCCCCTTGATCACGCAGCCGCGCTTTTTGCCGATGGCTTCGATGACGCCGACGGCATCCATGCCTTCCGTGGCAAAGCCATAGCGAGCCTTGAGCAGCGCCGGGTAGGTTTCGAGCAGGAATTCAGCCAGCCAGGTGCCGACTTCTTCGTCGATGTAGGCATTGACGCCCACCGCGTGGCTGGCGGCGAGCATCAGGCCGTCGATGGGGTGGTCGATCTTCGGCCAGAGCATGCCCGGGGTGTCGTAGAGGGTCAGGCGGTTGCTGATGTCGATGCGCTGCTGGCTCTTGGTGACGGCCGGCTGGTCGCCGACAGCGGCCACCTTTTTCTTGACCAGCGCGTTCATCAGCGTCGATTTGCCGACGTTGGGGATGCCCATGATCATCAGGCGCAGCGGCTTGACGGCGTCGTTGCGGTGCGGCGCCAGCTTTTGGGCCAGACCGGGGATACGCGCCACGTCGCTGGCTTTCTTGCAGGAAATGGCGACGGCCTTGACGTTCGGCTGGGCATCAAAAAAAGCCAGCCAGGCCTTCGTTGCTTCGGGGTCGGCCAGATCGGCCTTGTTGAGCAGCTTGAGACACGGGCGCTGACGGAAGACGCGCAGTTCGTGGATCATCGGATTGCTGCTCGCCTGCGGCAGGCGGGCGTCGAGCACTTCGACGACGACATCGGCCACGGCCAGCGTTTCGCCGGCCTTCTTGCGGGCCTGGGTCATGTGCCCCGGGAACCATTGGATGGACATTTTTTATCTTTCTATTTTCAGCCGCCGGTTACGGGCGGGAAGAAGGCTATTTCGTCGCCGTCTTTTATTGTGGCATCAAGCTTGGCCATGTCCTGATTGACGGCGCAGCGCAGGTTTTTGGCGGTGGCCAGCTTGTCGCGCCCCTGCCCGACCAGCCAGTCGCGCAAGCCGCCGACAGTGGCGACGCCGGCCGGCAGATCGATGGTTTCGCCGGGCAGGCCGAGGGCCTCCTTGAGGCCGGCGAAGTAGAGAATCCTGACGCTCACGACAGCAGCTCCGCGAAGGATACAAAACGCACGGTGTCGCCGACGGCGATGGTGTTACCCGGAGGGTTGAGGACCAGCCCGTCGCTCCAGCACAGCGAGGTGACGACGGCCGAGCCCTGATTCTTGTACAACTCGACGGCGCCATCGTCGTTGAGCCAGCCGCGCAGGAATTCGAGGCGGGCGCCATCGGCCCTGCCCCACACCGAGGCAGACGGCAGATTCAGGACACGCGGCGAAACGCTGGCCGCCCCCTGCAAACGCAGGATGAACGGGCGAACCATGGTCAGGAAGGTGACGAAGGCGGCGACCGGGTTGCCCGGCAGGCCGAGGAACCAGGCCTTGCCATCCTGTTTGCGGATTTCGCCGAAGGCGAGCGGCTTGCCGGGCTTGATGGCGATCTTCCACATGTCGAGCCGGCCTTCGGCTTCGACGGCCGGCTTGACGTGGTCTTCCTCGCCGACCGAAACGCCGCCGCTGGTCAGCACCAGATCGTTGTCGGCAGCCGCACGGCGCAGGGCATCGCGGGTGGCTTCGAGCGTATCGGCGATGGCGCCGAGGTCACGGACTTCGCAGCCCATGCCTTCGAGCAGGGCGCGCAGGGCGTAGCGGTTGGAGTTGTAGATGGCGCCCGGCGGCAGTGGCTCGCCCGGCTGGACGAGTTCGTCGCCGGTGAAGAAGACGCCGACGCGGACGCGGCGATAGACCGGCAGTTCGGGCAGGCCGGCCGCGGCGGCCAGGGCGATTTCCTGCGGGCGCAGCTTGGTGCCAGCCTTGAGGATTTCGGCGCCGACCGAGATGTCTTCGCCGGCCCGGCGGATGTTTTCGCCATCGCGCGGGACGTGGTTGATGACCACGCCGTTTTCACCATGCTCGCAGCGTTCCTGCATGATCACGGCGTCGGCACCGGCCGGGACCGGGGCGCCGGTGAAGATGCGGGCGGCGGTTCCCGGCTGCAATGTGGTGCCGACCGTGCCGGCCGGAATGCGCTGGCTGACTGGCAGACAGACGCCGGCGGCGGTGATGTCGGCGACGCGCACGGCGTAGCCGTCCATGGCCGAGTTGTCGAGCGGCGGCACGGCGACGGTGGATTGCTGGGAAGCGGCGAGAATGCGGCCAGCGGCGGCGGTAATCGGCAGCGAGCGGATTTCCTCGACCGGCTGGGCGGCGGCCAGCAGCTTTTCCAGGGCTTGTTCAAAACTCAGCATGGGCGGGCCTGCAAATTAAGGTGGTTCATGACGAAATCGGCCATCGCGGCGTAGTCGTTGAGCGGCAGCGTCGGCAGGCCGGTTTCGATGGCGGCATCGGTGGCCACGGCGACGATGTCGGTGCGCTCGGGGAACAGTGGCGGCTTGTCGTTTTCAGGGCGGTAGACTTCGAGCTTGGGCACCGGTTCCTGCTTGAAACCTTCGATCAGCACGAGGTCACAGGGCGAGAGGTGGCCGATCAGTTCGTCGAGTGTCGGCTCAACCTCGTCGCGCCGCTCGTGCATCAACGCCCAGCGGTCACCGCAGGAGAGCAACACCTCGGTGGCACCGGCTTCGCGGTGACGGTAGGAGTCCTTGCCCGGGCGGTCGATGTCGAAGCCATGGTGGGCGTGCTTGATCACCGACACCTTGAGGCCACGCGCCGTCAGTTGGGGGATGAGCTTTTCCAGCAAGGTCGTCTTGCCGGAACCGGAATAACCGGCGATACCGAAAACTTTCATGGGCAGATTTTACTCGCTCAGGCCACGAAAACCGGGGCAAAACCGCCGCCCGGCGTCCGGAAATTGGTGGTTTGGCCCTGGTACAGGCGGGCAGCGACGAGCTGGATGCGGCCGGCGTAGACGTAGCAGCGGATGTCGGCCTTCATGGTCGTTTCGACACCATCGACCGGCACGACATGCTCGGACGGATGCGCGATTTCCTGGGCGATGTAGCCGCCGTGCAGGATTTCTTCGAAGACGCGCTTGGTCAGCTTGTCGCCGCGGTAGGCGGCACGGCTGCCAAAGCCGGCCGGCGGCTTGAAGAACCAGCGCTTGCGTTCAGCCCAGAATTTCTCAGCCTGCTCCGGCGAGACCATCACGGTTTTCGGGATACCGGCGAGCAGCGTCTGGCGGGTGGATTCATCGACGCCGAGCGCCTGCAGCGCAGTGTCGTCGGAGAGCTGCATGAGGTTGCGCTTGTCGGCGTACAGGGCATGGGCACGTGGATGCGGCGTGATAACGACACCACCCGATTCGAAAATTGCGCGAATTTTCCGGTTCACCGTGGCATCGAGGGGAAAGTCGGTCAGGCGGTTGTAGATCAGGTCGATGGGCTGGCCGGCGTGCAGAAGCTGCTGGCCATCGCTCTCGAATTCGCCCGGATCGGCCACCACGGCGGCGATGCCGTGCTGCTCGAACAATTCCTTGAAGAGCGCGAATTCGGGGGCGAGAAACTGTTCGGCCGGGTTTTCGTCGACGATGGCGATGCGGCGCAGCGGTGCATCGCCCCGTTCCAGACGCCATTCCTCGCGGAACATGGCGACGTATTCGTCGCGAATCCGCGCGGCCTCTTCAGCGTGGCCATGCGAGGCGAGCAGGTAGGCGTTGAGCAGGCCTCCACCGGCATTGGTGTTGATCTCGATGAGCTTGGGGCCGGTTTCGGTCAGGTGAAAATCGTAGCCCATGAAGACGCCGTTCGACTTGACCGGCAGGCGGGCGATTTCCGGCGCCTGGGCCAAGGCGTGCGCCTGATAGGCCGGCATGGCGACGACCGACTCGATAGCGGTAATGATGTCGGCCATGGCCTGCATCGGCCCGGCGGATATGGTGATGTCGGCGCTGGAGAAGAATTGCGGCTGCTGCGCGCGCATTTGCTCGAAGATGGTTTTCATGGATTTACCGCGACCACCCTGAAATGTCATTCCCGCGTAAGCGGGAATCCAGTGCACACCTGAATATCTGGACTCCCGCCTGCGCGGGAGTGACGGCGTTATTTGAGAGTTGGGTCATGGTCAACGATGGGCAAAGAAGTCGAGGACGACCTGCAGTTCGCGGGTTCGTTTCATTGGCGGCAGACTTTGCCAGACGCGGCGGCCGTAGGGCTTTGATATGAGTCGTGGATCGCACATCATCAGCACGCCCTTGTCGTTCTCGTCGCGAATCAGCCGGCCGGCGCCCTGCTTGACGTTGATGACGGCGCGCGGCAGCTGGTATTCCATGAAGGCGTTGCGGCCTTCCTTTTTCATCTGCTCGATGCGTGCCGAGAGCACCGGGTCGTCGGGCGGCGCGAAGGGGATCTTGTCGATGACGACCAGCGACAGCGCCTCGCCGCGCACGTCGACACCTTCCCAGAAGCTCTGGCTGCCGACCAGGATGGAATTGCCGTGGTGGCGGAAGCGTTGCAGCAGGTCGTTCTTGCTGCCCTCGCCCTGAACCAGCAGCGGCATGTCGATGTTTTCGTCTTCGAGCTTGGTCTTGAGCAGTTCATGCGTGCGGCGCATGGCACGCAGGCTGGTGCACAGGAAAAATGCCCCGCCGTTGGCAGCCTTGACGGCCGGCCAGGCGGCGTCGACGACGGCGTCGGTGTAGTTCCAGGCGTTCGGGTCGGGCATGCCGAGCGGCGCGTAGAGGATGGCCTGCTTGTCGTAGTCAAACGGGCTGTGCCAGCAGGCCGAATCCGGCTCGCCGAGGCCGAGTTCGGCGCAGTAGTGGTGGAACTTGCCCTGCACGGCCAAGGTGGCCGAGGTGAAGATCCACGCCCGCGGATGGCCGCCCATCTGCTTGCGGAAAATTTCGGCGACGTTGAGCGGCGTTGCGTTGAGCTGCAGCGAATGGGTGAAGGCTTCGGCCCAGCGGACGTAGCCGGGCGTTGGGTTCTGCCACTGGCCGAGGTGCTGGACGAGTTCGGTGGCGCGCTGCCAGCATTTCTCGAGGCCCTCGGCGCGTTCGGCCTGGGTTTCGAGCAAGGCGGCGAAGGCGATGACCTCGGCTTCGAGCGCCTTCAGCGAGCTTTCAAAATCGGGCTTTTCTTCCAGTTGACCGTAGGAGAAGCGGCCGCTGTCGACGCCGACGGCCAGACGCAAATCCTTGGCGGCCTTTTCGACTTTTTTGCTGGTTTCCGGCAGCGCCAGGCAGTCGCGGGCGTTGGTCAGCGCTTCGGCGCGCACATCGCGGGCCAGATCGAGCACCTGCGCCGTCGAAATGCTGTCGCCGAAGAACAGCGTCGCGACTTCCGGCAACTGATGGGCTTCGTCAAAGATGACCGTGTTGCAGGCGGGGAGCAGTTCGGCCATGCCTTCGTCGCGCAGCATCACGTCGGCGAAAAACAGGTGGTGATTGACGACAACCAGATCGGCCGCCATCGCCTCGCGCCGCGCCAGCATGACAAAGCATTCCTTGTAGTCCGGGCACTCCTGGCCGAGGCAGTTGTCGCGCGTCGAAGTGGCGTGGCTCCACACCGGTGAATTCTCGGAAACCTCGATGCATTCGGCCTTGTCACCGCTCTGCGTGGTCTTGGCGAAGACCGAGATGCGACGGGCGTCGGCAGCATCCTCGCGGGTCAGGAAACGACCGTCGGCGATGGCGTGCTGCAGGTGGTAGGGACAGACGTAGTTGGCCCGGCCTTTGAGCAGCGCGATCTTGACCGGCGCCTTGAGGGCGTCGCGGACCATCGGCAAATCTTTGTTGAACAGCTGGTCCTGCAGGGTTTTGGTGCCGGTCGACACGATCACCTTGCCGTTCGACTGCAGCGCCGGGACGAGGTAGGCGAAAGTCTTGCCCGTGCCGGTGCCGGCCTCGGCGATGAAGACCGAACAGCCCTTGATGGCGGCGGCAATGCGCTCGGCCATGTCGAGCTGCTGTTCGCGGATGCGATAACCGCTGATGGCCCGGGCGAGCGGGCCTTCGGGAGAGAATATTTCCGGGAGGGAGGACAAGGAGGAAGGCCTTAAAAATCAGGGCCGAATTTTACCAGATGGCGACAACAGGCCATTTCATACTGCATCGCAAAATCAGGAACCGTTCCGCAAAAAACAAGCTGCCGCTACAAACAATGTTGCGTTTGGGGCAATCAAACCGCTATTTTGTTGCTGCGCAGCATTATTCCCATTGACATCAATTTTGTTGTGCTAAATTGAGTTCATAACAACAAGTGCTGGAGACAAGCAGCATGTCAGTGGCTGGCATGTGGCGTGCGCTCCCTGCCGTGACAGCGCCCGTTCAGCCACTGGCCCTCGCCTTCGCAGTTCAAAGGTTCTTGCAAGGAAAATGGCCATGAGCAGCCTGATCAAAACCAACGCCAGCGGCCAGTTGAGCGTTGAAGCACTTCCCCAATCCCGGACGCATGGCACGGCACGCAGCACGCCGCGCAAAAGCCCTTGGCCGGCCCGCCTTGACCTGTTGCAGAGCGCCACCGGATTCGCCCTCGCCGTGTTCCTGATGGCGCACATGTTCTTCGTGTCTACCATCCTGATCAGCCAACAGGCTTTTTACACGGTGGCCCGCTTCTTCGAAGGCGCTTATTTCCTCGGCAAACCTTATCCGATCCTCGTCTCCGGTGTGGTCGCGGTCATCTTTGCCCTCTTTGTCGGCCACGCCGGTCTGGCGATGCGCAAGTTTCCCGCCGGCTATCGCCAGTTCAGCGCCTTCCGCAAGCACAAGAACCGCCTGCAGCATGGTGACACTTCGCTGTGGTGGCTTCAGATGCTGACCGGGTTTGCGCTGTTCTTCATGGCGACCATCCATCTATATGACATGCTGACCCAGCCTGCGCTGATCGGCCCTTACGAATCTGCCGACCGGGTATGGACCGGCAACATGTGGCCGCTCTATCTCGGACTATTGTTTGCCGCCGAACTGCATGGCGGAATCGGGCTGTACCGGCTGGCGATCAAGTGGGGCTGGCTGGAAGGCAGCGATCCGCAGCGCAGCCGCCGTCGCCTGACCATCGTTCGCCATTCGATCAGCGCCTTCTTCATCACCCTCGGCCTGCTCACGCTATTGGCCTACGTCAATCTCGGGCGCGCCCATGCCGAGCATGCCGGCGAACGCTACATCCCGCCCCAAAGCATTTCTGCCACCGACAGGCACTGACATGGAAACCATCCATACCGACGTCCTCGTCATCGGCGGCGGGCTGGCCGGGCTGCGCGCCGCGCTGGCGGCCCGCAAGCGCGGCAATTCGGTGCTGATTCTCAGCCTGGTGCCGCCCAAGCGTTCGCACTCGGCTGCGGCCCAGGGCGGCATGCAGGCCAGCCTCGGCAATACAACCAAGGGTGCCGGCGACAACGAGGATGTGCATTTCGAAGACACGGTACGTGGCAGCGACTGGGGCAACGACCAGGATGTGGCCCGCATGTTCGTCCATACCGCCCCCAAAGCCGTACGCGAACTGGCCGGCTGGGGAGTGCCGTGGAATCGCGTTCAGGCCGGCGACCGCGAGGCGATCATCGATAACCAGCGGGTCACGCTGAACGAGCCGGAAGAGGCTCACGGCCTGATCACCGCCCGCGATTTTGGCGGCACCAAGAAGTGGCGTACCTGCTACGTTTCCGATGGCACCGGCCACGCCATGCTCTACGCCGTCAGCGACCAGACCATTGCCGAGGGCATTCCGGTCCATGAGCGCATGGAGGCCGTTTCGCTGATCCATGATGGCCAGCGCTGCTACGGCGCCATCGTCCGCAACCTGATCGACGGCAAGCTGCTGGCCTACGTTGCCCGCGCCACCTGCATCGCCACCGGCGGATTCGGTCGCATCTACCAGTCGACGACCAATGCCGTGATCAACGAAGGCATTGGTGCTGCCATTGCGCTGGAAACCGGCGTCGTACCGCTCGGCAATATGGAGGCGGTGCAGTTTCATCCGACGGCCATCTTCCCGGCCGGCATTCTGGTCACCGAAGGCTGCCGCGGCGATGGCGGCCTGCTGCGCGATATCGATGGCCACCGCTTCATGCCCGACTACGAACCGGAAAAGAAGGAGCTGGCTTCGCGCGACGTCGTTTCGCGGCGGATGGAAGCGCACATTCGTTCCGGCAAGGGAGCGAAGAACCGTTTCGGCGAACACCTTTGGCTGGACATTACCCAGCTCGGCGCCCGGCACATCGACCGCAAGCTGCGCGAAGTGAAGGAAATCTGCCATTACTTCCTGGGCATCGACCCGGCCAAACAATGGATTCCCGTTCGCCCGGCCCAGCACTACTCGATGGGCGGCATCCGCACCAATGCGCACGGCGCCGCCTACGGCCTGAGCGGACTGTTTGCCTGCGGCGAGGCTGCCTGCTGGGATCTGCATGGCTTCAACCGGCTGGGTGGCAACTCAGTGGCCGAAACCGTGGTTTCAGGGATGATCGTCGGCGAAGCCATTGCCGATTTCTGCGCTTCGCCCGCTGGTGACATCTCCCTTTCGACCGCCCTGCTGCGCGAATGCGCCGACAAGGCACAAGCCGAATTCTCGGCCATTACCGACAACCACGGCCCGGAAAACCCGGCGGCCCTACTCGGCGCCATGCAGGCAATCATGACCGACAAGGTCGGCATTGTCCGTCATGGCGACCAACTGGCCGAAGCCGTCAAGGAACTGACGGAGCTTGCGGCGCGCAGCCGGCAGATCGGCCTGCGCACTCACCGGCCCGGCGCCAACCCGGAATTGACGCTGGCCTGGCGTCTGCAGAAAATGCTCAAGCTGGCCATCTGCGTCGCCCACGGGGCCCGCCAACGCACTGAAAGCCGCGGCGCCCACTTCCGTGAGGATTACCCGCAGCGCAACGATGCCGAATGGCTGAAGCGCACGCTGGCCTACTGGAGCAATCCCAAGCAGGTAGTTCCCTCTTTGCACTACGAAGCGCTCGATGTCCGCCGCATGGAACTGCCACCCGGCTGGCGCGGCTACGGAGCCCGCGATGCCATCGAACATCCGGAAACGGCCCGCCGCATGGACCAGATCGAAACAATCAAGGCACAGTTGGCCAATGCTGATCGCCACAGCGTGCAGCACGCCCTGATGCCTTTCCGCCACCTGCTCCCCGCCCACCTGCGCGGCGACAATGCCCGCCCGGGAGAACCCGTATGATCCCCCTGCTCCGCCGCCGGAAGCCAGATGGCCAGCCACGCCGCCTGACCCTTGAAATCCTCCGCCACAACCCGGCCGATCCGGCCAGTGTGCCGCACCTGCAAGCCTACGAAATCGAGGAAGCCGAGGGCATGACGCTGTTCATCGCCCTCAACGAAATCCGCGCCTTGCAGGACCCGTCGCTGATGTTCGATTTCGTCTGCCGGGCCGGCATCTGCGGCAGTTGCGCCATGCTGGTCAACGGCCGCCCCGGCCTGGCCTGCCGGACCTTGACCCGCGATCTCGGCGAACGCATCACGCTGGCGCCGCTGCCCGTGTTCGAGCTGATCGGCGACCTATCGGTCAATACCGGCAAGTGGATGCGCGGCACCAGCGAGCGCCTTCAAACCTGGATCCACAACAACACGCCGACCGACCTCGACGCCCTCGAAGCGCGCATGGAACCGGCCACCGCCGAAGCGATCTACGAACTCGACCGCTGCATCGAGTGCGGCTGCTGCATCGCCGGCTGCGGCACTGTTCAAATGCGGGAAAAGTTCGTCGGCGCCGTCGGCCTCAACAAGATCGCCCGCTTCCGGCTCGATCCGCGCGATACGCGCAGCGACGAGGATTTCTACGAGCTGATCGGCGACGACGATGGCGTCTTCGGCTGCATGTCGCTGGTCGGCTGCCACGATGTCTGCCCCAAGCAGTTGCCGCTGCAAACGCAGATCGCCTTTCTGCGGCGAAAGATGGCACTGGAAGGCATGCGATAAATGGAAACTGCAGCCTTGATCAAAGTTGTGTCAAAGAAATATGAATCGGGAGCCGAAGCTCCCGATTCATTGCCGACCCGAGCAGGAGATCAGCTACGGCGGCGACGCATCATGATGCTCAAGCCAGCCAAACCAATCCCCAAAAGCACCAGCGAACCGGGTTCCGGAACATTGTTGCGCGGCAACACTGGGTCGCGCGCCCAAAACACCAAGTTAGAGATCTCTTTATTATCTAAATCGCTCGTACTCCAATTGCCGCTAAAGGAATAAGCCGTCGTGTAATCGAACGTACCAGACGGCAGTTTCTGTCCCAAAATGCTGAAGTCGAAGTCATACACTGCAAAATAATTACCTGCCTTCATAACGAAGGCGAGATGATCAAAAGCATTGGGGCCCAGAATGTCCTGAACAGCCGGGATGATGCTCGGGTCCAACTTCAGTTCCCAGGTTCCGGAGGTGCCACCCATACCACCTACCGTGATGGTGAGATACTTCGCCAGATTCAGCGTGCCAAATATGCCATAGTCACTACCGTTTTTCCCGAGATATATCCAGCCCGGATCATCGGCAACGCCGTCACGGTCCATATCCACCAAGGCACTGGTAGTTGTCAGAGGGGAATAGGCGCTATTGAAATGAACCTGACTGTCGCTTTGAACACCTGGCAGATAGTAAGGGTCGAAATAAGTGTTCTGGCCAGTTGACCCGCCATTAAGCACACTTGTATCAATCACACCAAGGTTATCGCTCCCACCCGGCTCGGAAACAACGTTATTCCCATTAGCTACCCCGTAGCAGCTCGTAGCTTGGATGCCAGCCTCAGATAAAATATTGGTGCTAGAACCGGTAACCCACATATTTTCCAAAGTCACGGTTTTGTCAAACGTGCACGGTGCAGCAAATGCGCTACCCGTCATCAAGAGCGATACTGAGGCCAGCGTCAGGGCTGACAAGGTTTGGTTGACATTCACGATTTTCTCCAAAAAAACCAAATATGATTTACTTGGCACAGATAGAGCAAATATCATTCCACAAGATCAAAACAGTCTTATATTGATGTTTTTTATATATATTTTTCTGAACCGTGCGCCAGCGCAGGCTCGATATGTAAAAAATATCGACACAAGGCCGCTTCACTATAAATGGCAGAAACAAGGCGGGAACTGGCGTTGCACCTCAGTCTAGCAACGCCAACAACGGTTAAGACATCGGTACGATGCGAAACCGGATGAAAATCCGAAACACCAAATATGATTTTTTCATAAATACTACAAACGCAATCTGCTTAATTAAAAAGCAAGCTGTGTTCGTTGCATGTGAACCATTTTTTTGGTTGGTCTTGAAGACCACGCGCTAGGCGCGCTTCGCCAGCCGGCGCACCATCGCCGACATGGCAATACTCCCCTGGCTGGCAAAGGCCTCGAGATTGGTTTCGATGTCATCCGGGCTGTACAGGTAATTCACCATCAGGCCAAATGACTGCCGGAAACCCTTGGCCGAACTGTCGCCGAGGTAATTGATGCGCTCGACCCGGGCGCCATTGCCAAGATGGAAGCGTGACACCGGGTCGAACGGCGCACCGGTTTCGCCACCGCCCTGCTTGGCGCTGGCCAGATAACGGGCGCCGAGACGGCTCAGCGGATCGCGCAGGGAACGAACCAGTTTCTTGTCGGCCGCCCAGGTACCGGTCGACAACTCCTCCAGCGACAACTCGATACCGGCATCCGCCAGGGCCTGCGGATTCTTGCGCAACCAGGCTGCCATCGCCGGCATCGGCGACAGCGTGGCGAAATTGGCCAGTTTGGGAAAATCGCGCTTCAGATCGTCGATCACGCGCTTGAGCAGGAAATTGCCGAAGGAGACGCCACGCAGACCGACCTGGGTGTTCGAGATCGAATAGAAAATTGCCGTATCGGCCTTGCGGTTGTCGAATACTGGCGCATGTTCATCCAGCAAGGCCTGCACGTTGTCGGCCAGATGGTCGGTCAGCGCCACCTCGACAAAGATCAGCGGCTCGGCCGGCATGCGCGGGTGGAAGAAGGCGTACAGGCGACGATCCGAATCGAGGCGATTCTTCAGGTCGGTCCATGAACGGATTTCGTGCACTGCCTCGTACTCGATCAGTTTCTCGAGCAAGGCGGCTGGCGAATTCCAGGTGATGCGCTGCAACTCAAGAAAACCGACGTCGAACCAGGCGCTCAGGCGAGATTCAAGCTCGCGATCGAGCACGGCCAGTTCCCGGTCATCCTCAAGGTAGCGCAGCAAGTCGGCACGCAGATCGACCAGGAACTTCACGCCCTGCGGAATCGCATTGAATTGGGTGAGGATGCGGATGCGTGAAGAGCGCATGGCGATACGCATCGCCGCTTCAGCCTTCCACTGCTCCGGCGTGCCAACCGCCTTCTGGTAGGCCGCGTGTGCCTTTGCCACCTTGGCCGGATCGGGCCCAAACTCCAGCGCGATCAGCTTGAGGAAGCGATGCCGCCCCTGATCGTTGAGACCAAGGTAAGTATCGGCCAAGCGTGCCGCCCGAGCGCGGGCCGAAACCTCGCCGCCCTGGCCTTCGGCGCATTCGCGCAACTGGGCCCGCAACTGCTCGACACCTCGTGCCGTCAGCGCGACGCGCTCCGAACCGGAGCCGATCATCGAACGCAATTTATCGACCAAGCCTTTCGCAACCATCTCTCACCTCCTGGAGCTATTGTGCCCCAAGGCAAACCCTGATGACTCGGCGAGCCGGCACATTTTCAGCCATCCGCTGGATTTGACCTGCGCGTCTGATAGCAAAGCTGCACCGCCGGAAGAGGCCGGGATGCAGCAAGCAATCGTTCCTGCCCGGCCCTCATCTCGATCGAGGCAAAATCGTACTGCTGCTGGAAAAACTCAACCCGAAAGATCAGGAAACCCCATTTTTCTTGCTGCAGCGTGCCAGCGCATTTCGCCGCTGGCAAACCAGTAGTCACCAAGGATATCCAGAGCGCCGGCCACTTCGGCGGGGCTGTAGCTCATCAGGCTGACGCGCTCGATTCGATAGCGCAGCGCTGCGCCGGAAACAAAGCCAGTCAATCGCCGTTTCACACTTTCTACCGGCCATTTATCGGCATAGAGCCCGACGGTAACGTGTGGCACATAGTTTCCAAACAATCGATGGCTGCCATCCACAGCGAGACATTTCCGCAGTGCTGCAATGGAGCCGCCCCGGTCGACGACGCTCAGAAATGGCGCCGAAGAGAAACTGGAAAGCCCGCCCAGTTCAATTTCGAAATCCGACAGACCTGCCAGGCGTAGCGCATCGCATTGCTTCTGCAAATACTCGGCACCAAAGTCATCGGGATGCCGGGGCGCCTGGGCGGGAAACCCGCATAGATCGAGTGTGATATGAGACTGGCGACGATAGTCATCGAGTAGTAAGCCGGCCATATGTTGCCCGGCCACAGCAACCCGTTCACGAACAGCCGGCATATCGGCATCAAGCGCCCAAAAAACGAAGGGCGAGCGTCCCAGGTGCCATTCCGGAAAATCGCGGCGCACGTTGCGCAGTGTGCTTGAGCCCTCGATCAGGCAGGTCTCGTTATCACCATTGCTATCCGCCATCACTGCTTCCGCCCGTTAAAGGCCGCATTATCGGGATAATTTCACGCTGACGGTACAGTCAAGTTTGCAACGAAGAAGGCCGGTTGTCCGGTCTTCTTCGTTGGCCACCGTTTAGCAGCGGGCGAAAGCCCCTGAACTGCGAACGGGTCTAGCCGTTACAACGACGTTGGCGCCATGCCAGGCCCATAAAGCCCAAGACCATCAAGGCCAGGGTCGCCGGCTCAGGAACTGCATTTCTATCAATAACGGAGAGCATTTCGTTGGCCAGCAATGCGTGCATCGGCGTACTCGGATGAATGCCGTCCCAATAGAAATACTTGGCGGGATCGGTGCATGCCGGATTTCCGAGGCAGCTAGCCTCGACGTTGCTCAGCCCATAAGCGGCCGGGTTATCGAGAATCTGCCCACTAAAGCCAAAAACATCCACCGTCAGCAGATCGATGGAAAATAGTGATTCCACCCGGGCGATCAGTGCGGCCAATCCCATGTTGTAAGCCTGAGTGCGAGCCATCATCAGGTCGGCATTCGAAGACGCCTGGGGCGTTCGCCCCAGGTCAGGGGAATTCGGGATAAGGATATTGGTAGCGCCCTGCTTGATCAGCGCACCAAGAATCAGGCCCAGATTGCTCAGGGAATCAGCCAGATTGACACTCGGGTCATTGATGTCATTCCCTCCGCCATAGACGATGAACAAGGCATTGGGATCGGCAAGCGCATGGCTATTGGCGTACATGCCGTACTGCGCTAGCAGCCCCGGTGGCGACATGCCAGCATCGATCTTGGCGCCCCCGAAAGCGTAGTTGTTGCCCCCTGTCAGCGCTGCTGTATTGCTTACGCCGAGCGAAGCCGCCAGATAGTCCGTGTAATTCCCGCCATTGGTGAAGCGGCCATCGACATAACCAGACGCCGCCGGCGGTTGAGCGCCACTGGTAGCCGCCGAAATATTCCCCACATCCGACAGACTGTCGCCAAATACATACATGTCGCTGATCGAATAACCGGTAGCGGTTCGATAAATACTCGCATTCGCCGGCGCAGCAAACGCCACAACCAGCGAAGTGGCAACTGCCATGGCGGCGAGACGGCCGAATCGGTGCTTCATAGATAACTCCCCAGATTTTTGCATGAGAGACACAGAATCCTGATCTGCGCCTCAATTTGAAAAAATCGCCTATTTTAAACCTGCTTATTCATATTAAATATCCATATATGAAGTTCAAGATTGGCGCTTTTCACCCACCCAACGCGAAACTAAGCCGGCGTTAATCAATAGGAAGAATGGACGACAGGCTGTGAAAATGCTCAAACCTGACAACCAAGGTGACACCAAACATCCAATTGGCATCGAATTTGCATAAGACCAGGCACACCATGTCCACCCGGCCATGGTGATTGATCAATAAAGGACCTACATTGAAAAAAATCATCACACTCAGCCTGATCGCCGCCGCTACCGGCTTTAGCAACCTTGCTGTCAGCGCCGCCGAGTTTGGCAGTGCAACCGAAGCCAAGGCCATGCTCGAAAAAACCATTTCCGCCGTAAAGGCTGACAAGCCGGCAGCGCTGGCCCAGATCGCCAAGGGTGAAAATGGTTTCCGGGATCGTGACCTCTACCCCTTCTGCGGCGGACCGGACGGCAACTTCACCGCTCACCCGACGCTCAACGGCAAAAGCATGAAAGGCCTTGTGAACGCCGCCGGCGAAGCGGTTGGCAGCAAACTTTACGAAGCCGCCAAGGATGGCGCCATTGCCGAGGTTTCCTACAAGTGGCCACGCCCGGGCGCCACCGAGCCGGTGCAAAAAATCAGCTACGTCACCAGGATTGGCGACCAGGTCTGCGCCGTCGGCTACTATAAATAAGCCTTAGTCTTCGTTCCTCTTCCTCCTGCACAGAGGGAACAAGCGAACGATAAATTTGAAAATTCAGTGGCTCGTTGATTTTTGACGAGCCACTGTCGTTTTTTGCCAACGGCATTTTATGAGAATCTGTTCAAACCACCTTACAACAACAGCCTTGGCTGTCTGAAAATAGCGACATGATGTTTTTATCGACATAAAAAAGCCGGGTTTCCCCGGCTTCTTCTTGTCAGCGCTCAATCAAGCGGCGCAATCAGGCCTTCTTGTGGCTCGCCAGACGCGTCCAGGTATCAACCACGGTATCCGGGTTCAGGGAGATCGACGAGATACCCTGATCCATCAACCATTCGGCCAGATCGGGGTGGTCGGATGGGCCCTGACCGCAGATGCCGATGTACTTGCCGGCCTTGTTGGCGGCAGAGATGGCCATGGCCAGCAGCATCTTGACAGCCGGGTCGCGTTCGTCGAACAGGTTGGCGACGAGGCCGGAGTCGCGGTCGAGACCGAGGGTGAGCTGGGTCAGGTCGTTGGAACCGATCGAGAAGCCGTCGAAGACCTTGAGGAAGTCATCGGCCAACAGGGCGTTGGACGGGATTTCGCACATCATGATCAGCTTCAGGTCGTTTTCGCCCTGCTTCAGGCCATGATCGGCCAGCAGATCGACCACCGCCTGGCCTTCGCCAACGGTACGGACGAACGGCACCATCAGTTGCACGTTGGTCAGGCCCATCTCTTCACGAACGCGCTTCATGGCGCGGCATTCCATTTCGAAACAGTCGCGGAAGGACTGAGCGACGTAACGCGAAGCACCGCGGAAGCCGAGCATCGGGTTTTCTTCTTCCGGCTCGTACAGCTCGCCGCCGAGCAGCTTGCGGTATTCGTTCGACTTGAAGTCGGACAGGCGGACGATGACCGGATTCGGCCAGAAGGCAGCAGCAATCGTCGAAACACCTTCAACCAGCTTCTCGACGAAGAAGTCCTTCGGCGAAGCATAGCCGCGGGCGCGACGCTTGATTTCCTCGCGCTTCGAAGCCGGCAGGCGCTCGACATCGAGGATGGCCTTCGGGTGGATGCCGATGACGTTGTTGATGATGAACTCGACGCGAGCCAGACCGACGCCGGCGTTCGGCAGCTGGGCGAATTCGAAGGCCAGTTCCGGGTTGCCAACGTTCATCATGACCTTGACCGGGACGTCCGGCATGGCGGTGATGTCGCGGGTGGTGACTTCGAAATCGAGGCTGCCGCGATAGACGTGGCCGGTGTCGCCTTCGGTACAGGAGGCCGTGACGATTTCACCTTCGGTCAGCGTTTCGGTCGCGTCGCCGCAACCGACGATGGCCGGAATGCCCAGTTCGCGGGCGATGATGGCAGCGTGACAGGTGCGGCCGCCACGGTTGGTGACGATGGCCGAAGCGCGCTTCATCACCGGTTCCCAGTTCGGGTCGGTCATGTCGGCGACGAGCACGTCACCCGGCTTGACCTGGTCCATTTCCTTCGGGTCCTTGACGATGCGGACCGGGCCGACACCGATCTTCTGGCCGATGGCGCGACCGGAGGCCAGCACCTTGGAGAAGGACTTGAGCTTGAATTTCTCAACCTTGCCGGCATGGGCCTGCGACTGCACGGTTTCCGGACGTGCCTGGAGGATGTACAGCTTGCCGTCGACACCGTCCTTGCCCCATTCGATGTCCATCGGACGACCGTAGTGCTTCTCGATGATCATCGCGTAGCGGGCCAGTTCCATGACTTCTTCGTCGTTGATCGAGAACTCGTGACGCTGGGCTTCCGGCACATCTTCGGTAATCGTGGACTTGCCGGCGACCTTTTCGGCGGCGAAGGTCATCTTGATCATCTTGGAACCGAGGTTGCGGCGCACGACGGCCTTCTTGCCGGCGGCCAGCATCGGCTTGTGCACGTAGAACTCGTCCGGATTGACAGCACCCTGCACCACCGTTTCGCCCAGACCATAGCTGGAGGTGACGAAGACGGCATCGCGGAAACCGGATTCGGTATCGAGCGTGAACATCACGCCAGCCGCGCCCTTGTCGGAACGGACCATGCGCTGGATACCGGCCGACAGGGCGACGTCGGCGTGCAGGAAGCCCTTGTGGACGCGGTAGGAAATGGCGCGGTCGTTGTACAGGGAAGCAAACACTTCCTTGATCGCGTGCATGATGTTTTCCAGGCCGACGATGTTCAGGAAGGTTTCCTGCTGGCCGGCGAAGGACGCGTCCGGCAGGTCTTCGGCGGTGGCGGAAGAGCGCACGGCGAAGGACATGTCGGCGGTGGAATCGGCCACCAGGCGCTGGTACTGCTCGGTGATGGCGATGGTCAGATCCATCGGGAACGGCGTGTCGAGCACCCACTGGCGAATCTCGGCGCCGGCCTTGACCAGGGCATTCACATCTTCGACATCCAGCGTGTCGAGGACGGCATTGATCTTGGCGTCGAGGCCGGACTGGGCCAGGAAGACGCGATAGGCGTGGGCTGTGGTGGCAAAGCCACCCGGCACGCGAACGCCGGTATCAGCCAGCTGGCTGATCATTTCACCAAGCGATGAATTCTTGCCGCCGACTTGCTCGACGTCATTCATGCGCAGTTTTTCAAAGGGGATGACAAGCGCTTCCATGGGGAGTCCTTTCGGGGTCAAATTAAAAATCAGGAAGTTGAGAAATCGGTATTCAGGCGTCGCTCGGCCGTTTCGCGACGGGCAACGGAACGCAGTGTCTGGGCCAGCGTTTCGCGCACAAAATCGATGTGCGTTTCAGCGGCGGAACGGGCCGCCTGCGGCTTGCGCTCACGCACGGCGGAATGGATGGCGGCGTGCTGGCTCATCAGCAGGCGGCTGGCCGCCGGCACCATCTTCAGCTCGCCGAGGTTGAGGCGAATGTTGTCGTGCATCAGGCGCAGCAAGGCGGCTGACAGGTGAGCAAGCAGTACGTTGTGTGCGGCATCGCCGATGGCCTGATGAAAGGCAATGTCGGCATCCGAACGCTTGGCCGTGTCGTCGCCCTCAAAAGAGGACTGCAGGGCATTAAAAGATTGATCCAGGCGCTGCAGGTCAGCATCGGTGGCACGTTCGGCGGCCCATTCGGCCGCCTGGCCTTCGAGCATGCGGCGGAATTCAAGCATGTCTTCGCGCAGGTTGGGGTAGCTGCCCATCATGTCCTGCCAGGGGTCGAAGAAAGTCGATTCCAGCGCATCGGTCACATAGGTACCGCCCCCTTGGCGGCTGGTTACCATGCCCTTGGAGGCCAGCTTCTGGATGGCCTCGCGCAGGCTCGGGCGGGAAACGCCCAACTCGATCGCCAGTTCGCGCTCGGGCGGCAGACGATCGCCGGACTTCAGCGAGCCCTCAAGGATGCGGCGCTCCAGTGTCGAAGCGACGGCATCTGAAATACGCGGAACCTGCACCTTGTTTGGCATTGGTAAGACCACTTTGATTGGTAAGACCAACACATTTTAGCCAGCCATTCAGCAAAGCGCAAGCATAGGACTTTCCCTTAGATAATTGACTAAGTCACGGTATTCACGTAAATTTTCACTTACACGATTATTGGTCTTACCATTTGACCGTTAAATAATTCACACCGGAGACGAGATGACCCAAGCGCAAACCCCGCCGCCCCGCCCCGGCGACGTTTATTTCTTCGCCACCTGCGTCGTAGACCAGTTCTTTCCCGGTGCCGGCATGGATGCCATCACCCTGCTCGAACGCCAGGGCATCCGTGTGCACTTTCCGGAAGAACAGACCTGCTGTGGCCAACCGGCCTACACCAGCGGCTTTCCCGATGAAGCGCGCAAGGTCGCGGCGCATCAGTTGACGCTATTCCCGAATGACTGGCCAGTCGTGGTGCCATCCGGCTCCTGTGCCGGCATGATGAAGCACCACTACCCCACCCTTTTTGCCGCCGATCCGGTACGCAAGGGACAGGCCGAAGCCCTCTCCGCCCGCATCTATGAGCTGACCGACTTCCTGGTCAATGCCCTGAATTTCCAGCCGGAAGACCTGGGCAGCGACTGCACCGTCGTGCTGCACACCTCCTGCTCGGCGCGTCGTGAAATGGGCGTGCATCTGACCGGGCGCAAGCTGCTTGGCAGTCTTAACAAAGTGACGGTCGCCCAGCAGGATCATGAATCTGAATGCTGCGGCTTCGGCGGCACCTTCTCGGTCAAGCAGCCGGAAATTTCCGGGGCGATGGTCGAAGACAAGGTCAAGGCCTTGAAAGCCACCGGCGCCGAACGCGTCGTCAGCGCCGACTGCGGCTGCCTGATGAACATCCTCGGCCACGCTGCCTGGAAGGACCAACAGGCCGGCCTTTCGAAACCCAGCCTGCCCGGCGAACATATCGCCAGCTTCCTGCTGCGTCGTACCGGAGGTGCCAAATGAGCGCCCGTGATCGCATTCTCGCCAAGCTGAACGCCGCCCCGGTGCTGCCGAAAGCCGCCCCGGATGTCGCCGCCTGGTATGCCGCGCATCGCAGCAGCGAAAGCACGGCCGAAAAAGCCGCCCGTTTCCGCAACTGCATCGAGTTCGCGCATGCCGAAGTCTATGCCGTCTCCCGCGCCAGCTGGCTGCAAAAGCTGTGGGAAGTGCTGTCGGCCAAACAGGTCGGCAAACTGCTCGTCGCGCCCGGCACGGCCCACGGTGCGCGGGCCATCGCCGAATTGCCAGCCGGTGAAATCGAATGCAAAGGCTACGACCACCGGATCGAAGACTGGAAAGAGGAGATGTTCCACGACATCCCGGCCAGCCTGACCGTCGCCCGCAGCGCCATTGCCGAAACCGGCACGTTGGTGCTGTGGCCTGATGCAAACGAGCCGCGCCTGATGTCGCTGGTGCCGCCGCTTCATATCGTCCTGCTTGATGCTTCGACCATCCACAACACCTTTTACGAGGCGATGACGGCCGAAGGCTGGTCTGATGGCCTGCCGACCAACGCCCTGCTCATTTCCGGGCCGTCGAAGACCGCCGATATCCAGGTAACGCTGGCCTACGGCGCCCACGGCCCGAAAGAACTGGTTGTCCTGCTGATCGGAGACGAAGCATGAGCGAACATGCAATGAATTTCATGCCCTCCGAGGGCTTCCGCGCCCGCGCCAAGGACGTGGTTGAAAATCCCTTCCTGCGCCAGAGTTTCCGTGGCGCCATGGATTTCCTGATCAACAAGCGCATCACCCAGTTCCCCAGCCCGGAAGAACTGGAAACCCTGCGCACGCTGGGCGAGCAGATTCGCCAGTACAACCTCGGCAAGCTGCCCAGCCTGCTGGTGCAACTGGAAGAAAACCTGACCCGCAACGGCATCAAGGTGCATTGGGCCGAAACGCCGGATGAAGCCAACGCCATCATCCTCGGCATCTGCCAGGCACATTCGGCCAAGCTGATGGTCAAGGGCAAGTCGATGGTCAGCGAGGAAATCGAGCTGAACCACGCCTGCGCGGCGGTCGGCATCGAGGCCATGGAGTCGGACATGGGCGAATACATCGTCCAGCTAGCCGGCGAAAAGCCCTCGCACATCATCATGCCGGCCATCCACAAGACCAAGGAAGAGATTGCCCGGCTGTTTGAAGAGAAAGTCCCGGGCGTCGATTACACCGACAACGTCGATGAACTGATCCAGATCGGCCGCAAGGTGCTGCGCGAGAAGTTTCTCGTCGCCGACATCGGTCTGTCCGGCGTCAATTTCGCCGTCGCCGAAACCGGCACCCTGTGCCTGGTCGAAAACGAGGGCAATGGCCGCCTGAGCACCACCGCGCCGCCGGTGCATATCGCCATCACCGGCATCGAGAAGATCGTCGAAAAGCTCGACCACGTGCCGCCACTGCTCTCGTTGCTCACTCGCTCCGCGACCGGCCAGAACATCTCGACCTACTTCAACATGATCTCCGGGCCGCGCAAGGCCGACGAGAAGGACGGGCCGACCGAAGTGCATCTGGTGCTGCTCGACAACGGCCGCACGCAAGCCTACGCCGATGAGCAATTGCGCAAGACGCTGCAATGCATCCGCTGCGGGGCGTGCATGAACCACTGCCCGGTTTATACGCGGATTGGCGGGCATGCTTATGGCACCACCTACCCCGGCCCGATCGGCAAGATCATCTCGCCGCATATGCTCGGGCTGGAGGCGACTTCTTCCATGGCGACCGCCTCGTCACTGTGTGGCGCTTGCGGGGAGGTTTGTCCGGTGAAGATTCCGATTCCGGATTTGTTGATGCGGCTGCGGGAAGAGGCGTTTACGGCACCGCATGCGAATCCGGCGATGCGAGGTCAAGGAGCGGGATATAGCTGGTTGATGACGTCCATATGGCGGGGATGGGCGGCGGTTTATCGGTCGCCGTCCCTGTACGGTGTTGTGAGCTGGCTGGGGAGTCGGTTTGCGTGGCTGATGCCATCGAAGCAAGGGGCCTGGACGAGCGTTCGGGTGCCGTTGAAGCCGGCGCCTAAGCGGTTGAGGGATATGTTGAAAGACCGCGGCTAAATGAGCAGCGCTCTATTGGAACCGCTGGTTTTCGCGCTTGAGGCGCGACATCACTTTCTTTTGCTTCGCCAAAAGAAAGTAAGCAAAGAAAAGGCGACCCCGAGTTACGCGGTTGGCTACGCCAACTTCCCTGCGCTACTCGAAACCGCCGGGGGCTGCGGAACTCGGGCTATGCCCTCAAACAGTCCTCGCCCTTTTTCCGCCGCTTTCTCCGTTGCTCAGCGCTCCACAAGGGGCCCTAAAGGCGTCTCGGAACCATGCACCGACCAAAAAATTAGCCGCCACAGCCAACCGGCAAAAAAATTAAAAAATATATCCCACAGGTTCAGCGTGGACGCCTCACCGGGCCCCTTGGAAGGTGCCGAGCAACGCAGGAATGCCGGGGGCCTTCGGCTGGCGTTGTTTGAGCCGCAGGCGAGTTTAGCCAGCCGCGCCCTGAGCGATGCGAAGCAGCGCGAGGAAGTACTCTTGGGGTGCCCGGCGTTTCGAGTAGCGCAGGGAACCGGGCGTAGCCCGGCACCGCCCCAGGGGTCGCCTTTTCTTTGGCTACTTTCTTTTGGCGAAGCAAAAGAAAGTACGCCCGCCAGCAAGGCGGAAACTCAAGCTTACTCAAGCCGGATAGCCAATTAAGCGCAACACAAAGAATACCGAGACAAACCCATGAGCGAACTCATCCAGCACCTGAGCCAACACCTGCCGCCAAACCAGATCATCGTCGATGACCTGCGCCGCCTGGCCTATGGCACCGATGCCAGCTTCTACCGCCTGATCCCGCAGGTCATCGCCGTCATCGAAAACGAGCGTGAAGCCCAATTGGTCCTGCAAACGGCTAGGCAAAACAACACCCCGGTCACCTTCCGTGCCGCCGGCACCAGCCTCTCAGGGCAAGCGATCACCAACGGCATCCTGGCGCTGATCGGCGAAGGCTTCGCCACCTACGAGCAGAATGCCGACGCCAGCAAGGTCAAGGTTGGCCCCGGCATCATCGGTGGCGAGGTGAATCGCCGCCTCGCGCCGCACGGCAAGAAGATCGGCCCCGACCCTGCTTCCATCGGCGCCGCCAAGATCGGCGGCATTGCGGCCAACAACGCTTCCGGCATGTGCTGCGGCACAGCCCAGAACAGCTACCGGACACTGGCCGGCCTGCGCGTCATGCTGGCCGACGGTTCGCTGCTCGACACCGAAGACCCGCTCAGCGTCGATGCCTTCACCCAGACCCACGCCGTCATGCTCGGCGAACTGGAGCGTCTGGGCAGCGACACCCGCGCCAACGCCAAGCTGGCCGAGCGTATCCGCCACAAGTTCAAGATCAAGAACACCACCGGCTACAGCCTGAATGCGCTGGTCGATTACGAGCACCCGATCGACATCCTCAGCCACCTGATGATCGGCTCGGAAGGCACCCTCGGCTTCATTTCGCGCATCACCTACAACACCGTCGTCGAAGACCCGTTCAAGGCGAGCGCGCTGGTCTTCTTCCCGGATATCCGCACCGCCTGCGAGGCAGTCATCCGCCTCAAGCCGCAACCGGTTTCCGCTGTCGAATTGCTCGACCGTCCCGCACTGCACTCCGTCGAGAACAAGCCCGGACTGCCGGCCATCATGCGCCAACTGGGCGAGGATGCCGCCGCGCTGCTGATCGAAGTACGCGCCGCTACGGCAGAGGGCATCAACGAAAAGATCGCTGCCGTTCATGCCGCCATGGCCGGCATTGCCACCGTCGAGCCGATGCAGTTCTCAACCGACCCGGCGACCTGCGAGATGTACTGGAAGGTCCGCAAGGGCACCTTCCCCTCAGTCGGTGCCATGCGCCGGACCGGCACCACCGTGCTGATCGAGGACATCGCCTTTCCTGTTGCCTCACTGGCTGATGCCACGCTCGACCTGCAGGCATTGCTCCGCCACCACGGCTACCACGAAGCCATCATTTTCGGCCACGCGCTGGAAGGCAACCTGCACTTCGTCTTTACCCAGGATTTCGGCGACCAGGCCGAAGTCGACCGCTACGCCCGCCTGATGGACGACGTTTGCGACCTGGTGGTCAAGAAATACGATGGCTCGCTGAAAGCCGAGCACGGCACCGGCCGCAACATGGCGCCTTTCGTCGAGATGGAATGGGGCAAGGAAGCGACCGACCTGATGCGCCGCATCAAGAAGCTGTTCGACCCGGACAACCTGCTCAACCCCGGCGTCATCCTCAACGACAATCCGCACGCCCACCTCGAAAACCTCAAGCCGATGCCGGCGGCCGAGGACATCGTCGACCGCTGCATCGAATGCGGCTTCTGCGAACCGCTCTGCCCCTCGCACCGCCTGACCCTCAGCCCGCGCCAGCGCATCGTCAGCGTCCGCGAACTGGCCCGCCGCGCCGTTGCCGGCGAGCCCGCCGGGCCCATCGGCGAAGACTACGCCTACATGGGCCTCGACACCTGTGCCGGCTGCGGCCTGTGTTCGACAGCCTGCCCGGTCGGCATTGACACCGGCGATCTGACCCGCCGCCTGCGTGGCCGCAAGATCGGTGAGACGGCACGCGCGGTTAATGCATGGACCGGTGAAAACTTCGGCACCCTGGCCAATGCCTCGCGCCTCGGCCTCAAGGTCGGTCACGCCGTCTCCGGCGTCCTCGGCGACAACTTCCTCGGCCGTATTTCCGGCGGCGCGTGGAAGAAAAACATGCCGCATGCCGGCAAGGCCCCCGTGGTGCGAAGCACTAACGGCGACCCGGTCGTCTATTTCCCGACTTGCGGTGGCCGTATCTTCGGGCCAGCGAAATCAGGCGACTCGCAACTCGGCGACGTCATCATCGAACTGCTGACCCGCGCCGGCTATGCACCCATCCTGCCCGAAGGCTTCGACAAACTGTGCTGCGGCCAGATGCTGGCCAGCAAGGGCATGGTCGAAGAAGCTGAAGGCATGTCGAAGACGCTGGAAGCGGCACTGATGAAGGCCTCGGAGAACGGCAAGTATCCAGTGATCATGGATGCCAGCACCTGCTCGGCCCGCATGCAGAGCCATCTCGCCGGCCGTCTCAAACTCTACGACTTCCACGAATTCGCCCACGATGCCCTGCTGCCACGCCTGATGATCACCAAACAGGCCGAACCGGTCGCCCTGCACGTCAATTGCAGCGTTCGCAAGACCGGTGCCGATGGCAAGCTGCGTGCCCTGCTCAAGGCCTGCGCCGGGCAGATCATCGAGCCAGCCGGCGTGACCTGCTGCGGCTTTGCCGGCGACCGCGGCTTTGTCGTGCCGGAATTGAACCAGCATGCCCTGCGCCACATCCACAAGGCTCTGCCGACCAACTGCGCTTGCGGCGTATCGACCAACCGCACCTGCGAAATCGGCCTGACCGCCGAAACCGGCATCAACTACCAATCCATCGCCTATTTGCTCGAAAAATGCAGTCGCCCACAGCCAACGTGTTGAGGATTTCCCTAACAGCGCAAACGCAAACGAATTGTTAAGTTACGTCCCATACGCCAAATTTATCGGAGAACTCCATGTACAAGAAAATCCTCGTCGCCATTGATGACAGCGCCACCTCCCGCAGCGCACTGGCAGAAGCCCTGCATATTGCCAAATGCAGCAATGCCAAGCTCTACATCACGCACGTTGCCGACGAAACCATGCTGAACATTCACGGCCACGCCCTGTCCAGCGTCATCAATCTTGAAGGCGCCGTGGCCAGCATTACCCTGGCCGGACAAAAGCTGCTCGATACCGCCATGCAGCAGGCAACGGGTATCGATGCCGAACCGCTGATGCTGGAAGCGCTCAATCGCCGCATTTCGGAAACCATTTCCGACAAGGCCAAGGAATTGGGCGTCGACCTGATCATCATCGGCCGTCATGGCCAGCGCGGCCTGGCCACGCTTCTTCTTGGTTCGGTCGCCGAACAACTGGCTAAAATTGCCGATGCCTCGGTGCTGCTGGTCCGCAAGCACTAAAGCAGCCTGCCACACCTCCCGCTACGGCGGGAGAGCCCTGTTGCAACAGTTACCTGATCCCCGCCTGACCGGGGATCATTCATGATGGGAATAGCAATGTCTGAACGCGCGCTCGATAGCAACAAGGACGAACCCCTCCGCAACGACATCCGCCTGCTCGGCCGTATCCTCGGCGATACCGTGCGCGAACAGGAGGGCGAGTCGGTGTTCGACATCGTCGAGCGCGTTCGCCAGACCGCCGTCCGCTTTGCCCGCGATGGCGACCCGGCGGCCCGCAATGAACTCGCCGCCCTGCTCGACCCCTTGCCGGGCGACACGACACAGGCCGTCGTCCGCGCCTTCAGCTACTTCCTGCAACTGGCCAACATCGCTGAGGACGAGCACCACATCCGCCGACGTCGTGCTCACGATCTGGCTGCTTCGCCACCACGCGAAGGCAGTCTGGTGTTCGCCCTTGATGCGCTGGCCACCGCCAAGGTCTCGCCAGAAACCATCGCCGATTTCTTCGCGCATGCCGTCGTTGCCCCGGTGCTCACCGCCCATCCGACCGAAGTCCAGCGCCAGAGCCTGATCCGCAACCACCGCGATCTCGCCCGCCTGCTCGATCAGCGCGAACGCCTGCAGATGACGCCGGAAGAGGAAGCCGACAACGACCTCGCGCTGGCCAACTCTATCCTCACCCTGTGGCAGTCACGCATGTTGCGCCCGGTTCGCCTGAAGGTGCTGGACGAGGTCAAGAATGGCGTTACCTACTTCAAGGAAACCTTCTTCACCGAACTGCCGCGCCTCTACATTCAGGCGACGGAGCAACTGCAGAAGCGCTACCCCGATACGCGTTGGGCCCTGCCGCCCTTCTTCCGCGTCGGTAGCTGGATCGGCGGCGACCGCGACGGCAACCCCTTCGTCACCGCCGACATCCTGCGCGAAGCCCTGCGCCTGCAATCCTCCGCCGCACTGAATCACTACCTCGACGAAGTGCATGAACTGGGCGGAGAACTGCCGCTCTCCGACCTGCTGGTCAAGGTCACGCCAGAACTGCTGGCCCTGGCCGAGCACTCGACCGACCACTCGCCGCAACGCTCCGACGAACCCTATCGCCGCGCCCTGTCCGGCATCTATGCCCGCCTGGCGGCAACGGCGCGTTTCCTGGACGGCATCGAGCCGGTCCGTCACGAAATCGGCAATGCCGAACCCTACGCCACCCCGGATGCCCTGCGCGCCGACCTCAAGGTACTGAACAACTCTCTCAAGCTCAACGGTAGCGCCAGGCTGGCCGGCGGCCGCCTGCGCCGACTGTTGCGCGGTGTCCAGGTCTTCGGTTTCCACCTCGCGCCAATCGACCTCCGACAGAACTCCGAAGTGCACGCCCGCAGCGTTGCCGAACTGCTGGCTGGCGCCGGCCGCTGCCCGGATTACGAGGCGCTGTCCGAAGCCGAGCGCATCAAGCTGCTGGTCGATGAAATCAGCACGCCGCGTCCGCTGTACTCGCCGTATCTGAACTATTCAGAAGAAACGCAGGGCGAACTGGCCATCTTCTTCGCCGCCCGCGAACTGCGCCAGAAATACGGCGATGCGGCACTGCCCAACTGCATCATCTCGAAGACCGACGGCGTTTCCGACCTGCTCGAACTCGCCCTGCTGCTCAAGGAATCCGGCCTGCTCCTGCCCTCACTCCCTCCCCTTCAAGGGGAGGGTCGGGGTGGGGATGGGTCTCGCCAGCCGCAACTCAACGTCAACATCATCCCGTTGTTCGAAACCATCGAAGACTTGCAGAAGAGCGCCGCCACCATGGCGGGTGTCTTCACCATTCCGGCCTACCGCGAACTGATTGCCGGCCGCGGTGACGAACATGAAGTGATGCTCGGTTACTCCGACAGCAACAAGGATGGCGGCTTCCTGACTTCGGGCTGGGAACTCTACAAGGCCGAGATCGAACTGGCCCGCATCTTCGGCCAGCACGGTGTCCGCCTGCGCCTGTTCCACGGCCGCGGCGGTTCCGTTGGCCGCGGTGGCGGCCCGACCTATCACGCCATCCTCGCCCAGCCGGCCGGCGCTGTCGCCGGCCAGATTCGCCTGACCGAACAGGGCGAAGTGATCTCGACCAAGTACGGCAACGCCGATACCGGCCGCCGCAACCTCGAAGTGCTGCTCGCGGCAACGCTCGAAGCCAGCCTGACCGACCATGAAAACCGCGTCGAGCCGGCCGAGCAGTTCCACACCGTGATGGATGAACTCTCAGCCCGCGCCTTCAATGCTTACCGTGGCCTGGTCTATGAAACCCCGGGCTTCACCACCTATTTCCGCCAGTCGACGGTCGTCTCCGAAATCGCCTCACTGAACATCGGCAGCCGCCCCGCCTCGCGCAAGGCCTCCGAGCGCATCGAAGACCTGCGCGCCATTCCCTGGGTCTTCAGTTGGGCACAATGCCGCCTGATGCTACCCGGCTGGTACGGTTTTGGTGCTGCAGTCGATGGCTACCTGCAAGCCAATCCCGATGGTCTCGTCACGCTGCGTCGCATGGTCCACGCCTGGCCCTTCTTCAAGAGCCTGCTGTCGAACATGGACATGGTGCTGGCCAAGACCGATCTCGCCATCGCCTCGCGTTATGCTGAACTGGTCGCCGATGTCGAACTGCGCGAGCACATTTTCAGCCGCATCAAGGCCGAATGGGCGCTGACCCGCCAGCACCTGCTGGCCATTCTGGAACAGGATGAATTCCTCGCCGACAACCCGATGCTCGCCCGCTCGCTGCAGCTGCGCTCACCCTACATGGACCCGCTGAATCATCTGCAGGTCGAACTGCTCAAGCGCCACCGCGCCGGCGATACCGACGAGCGCCTGGCCCGCGGCATTCACCTGACCATCAACGGCATCGCCTCCGGATTGCGTAACAGCGGGTAAAATCACCGAATGCCTACCACTATCAAACGCACCGTTTTTTTCGTGTCCGACGGCACCGGCCTGACGGTCGAAGCCCTCGGCCACAGCCTGATGACCCAGTTCGAGGACATCGAGTTCAAGCAGATCCGCATCCCCTTCCTGACCACGGTCGAGCAGGCGCAAGAAGCGGTCGCCCGAATCAACGGCCAGGGAGAAAGCGACGGGATGCGCTCCATCGTCTTCACGACGCTGGTCAATCCCGAACTTTCCAGCATCGTTCACCAAGCCGATGCCTTCTGCCTATCGTACTTCGACACCTTCCTCGCCCCACTGGAAGCAGAACTCGGTATCAAGTCGAACCACACGGTTGGCCGTTCGCACGGCTCGGCCGAGAGCTCGGAATACAAGAAGCGCATCGAGTCAATCAACTACACGCTGGCGCACGATGACGGCATCACCGACCGCGATCTGGAAGAAGCTGATGTGATCCTCGTCGCCGTCTCCCGCTGCGGCAAGACCCCGACTTCGCTCTATCTGGCCATGCAATTCGGCCTGAAAGCGGCCAACTTCCCGCTGATTCCGGAAGATTTCGACCGCGGCCGCCTGCCCGGCACGCTGGAAAAGCATCGCTCCAAGCTGTTCGGCCTGACCATCCAGCCCGAGCGTCTGCATCAAATTCGCGAAGAGCGCCGCGCTTCAAGCAATTACGCCTCGCTGGCCAACTGCCGTTTCGAGATTGCCGAAGCCGAAAAGATGATGCGCCGCGAAGGCATACGCTGGCTGGATTCATCGACCAAGTCAATCGAGGAAATCTCGACGACGATCCTGCAGGAACTGAAGCTGCGCTGATCGGGTGTCTTTTGGGTCATTCCAGCGCCCCGCAGGAAGTACCCTTGGGGTGCGCAAGCGGGAATCCAGTTCAACCATGGACTCCCGCCTTCGCGGGAGTGACGAATTTGATGGCCGGGTCAATCAGCAGCGATTGTGGCCAGTAGCGCCCTTTACCCGAGCCGCCGACGCAATGCCTCGAACAGGCAAACCGCTGCCGCCGCGCCGACATTCAGTGATTCGACCGCACCCGGCATGGGAATTTTGATCCTCAGCTTGGCCGCTTCGATCAATTCTCGGCGCACGCCCAGCCCCTCGGCGCCGAACACCCAGGCTAGTGGCCCGGTCCAACGCGCCTCGTAAAGCGAGGTCGCACCATCCAGGCAGGTCACGGCCGTCGTGCCACGATAGTCAGCCATGAAAGCCGCCAGATCTGCCTCTTCATGGATGACGAGGACAAAATGCGCGCCCTGCCCGGCCCGCAAGACCTTGGGTGACCAGGCCGAGGCACAGCCCGGCGCCAGTAACACCTGCTTCACCCCCGAGGCTGCCGCCGTCCGCAACAGGGTGCCGACATTGCCTGGATCCTGTACACCATCGAGCAAGACGGCATCATTCCCAAGGTCAATCGCCGCCGTCTGCTGCGGCATGGGCGCCACAGCCAACAGGCCGCTCGGCGTATCCACCAGGCCCAAGTCGCGCATCAGCGCATCAGCCAGCACCACCGGCTGACGCCCTTCGAGATAAGCCGCAATCTCCCCGCCAGCCAGCGCCGACTCGGCGACGATCAAGTTCTCCAGCGGCCCGAAGGCTTTCTCGTAAGCCTCGACCAGATGCACGCCATCAAGCAAGGTCTGCCCGGTCTTCCGGCGCTCACGTCCAGACTCGGCCAGCCGTTTGAGTTGCTTGAAGAATGCGTTGTCGCGCGACTGGATCAGTTTCATAGCAACGACAACTGCCTTGCCACCGGCCCGAAGCTGCGCCGATGCACCGGTGATGCACCATGCGCTTCCAGGGCCGCAAAATGCGCCGCCGTCGGGTAGCCCATGTGCCGGTCAAAACCGTATTGCGGATACTGCGCATGCAAGACCAGCATGCCGGCATCGCGCACAGTCTTGGCGAGGATGGAGGCCGCCGCAATCGAGGCGATCTTGCCATCCCCCTTGACCACTGCTTCGCAAGGAATATCGAGTTTGGGGCAGCGATTGCCATCCACCAACGCACTTTCCGCCTTCACCTGCAAGGCGGCCACGGCGCGCTGCATGGCCAGCATCGTCGCCTGCAGAATATTCAGGCGATCGATTTCCTCGACGGTCGCTTCCGCCACCGCCCAGGCCAGTGCCCGTTCCCGGATGATTTCGGCCAACGCATCGCGCTTCTTCTCGCTCAGCTTTTTGGAATCGTTCAGCCCGGCAATCGGGCGCTCTGGATCGAGAATGACCGCAGCAGCGACAACCGGCCCGGCCAGCGGGCCGCGCCCGGCCTCGTCAATGCCACAGACGAGGCCGACCGGGACAATCAGTTCAGGCATTCAATGACCGCATGAGCGGCCTTGTCAGCGGTGTTCTGGCGCAATTGCAGATGGATATCGGTAAACGCCTCTTCAACCGCCTCGGCGTTCTCCTTGTCCTCGTACAGCTTGACCAAGGCCTCGGCGAGGTTCTCCGGCGTCGCTTCATCCTGCAGAATTTCCGGCACCACAAAGCGCCCGGCCAGCACATTGGGCAAGCCGACATACGGCAGGTAGGCCATGCGCTTCATCAACCAGTAGGAGAATTTGGCGATCTTGTAGGTGATCACCATCGGCCGCTTGATCAGCGCCGCTTCCAGCGTCGCCGTACCACTCGCCACCAGCGATACATCGGCTGCGCCAAGCGCATCCTGGGCATGGCCGAACAGCAGGCGGAACGGCACATCGCCAGCCTGCTGGTTATAGATGGCCAACTCGAACTGCAGGCGTGTTTCACGCGTCGCCAAGGGCACGACAAACATCGCGTTCGGCAAATGTCGTTCGCGAATGATCTTGGCCGTTTCGACAAAAGTCTCGGCCATCATGGCCAGTTCACCTTGGCGACTGCCCGGCAGCATGGCAAAGATGGGGTAATCACGCGGCAGCGAAAGCTTTTCCCGAACCGCCTGCTTGTTGGTCTGCAAAGGAATGATGTCGGCCAGCGGATGACCGACATAGGTCACCGGCACCCGCTCCTTTTCGTAGAGCGCCGGCTCCATCGGGAACAGGGCCAGCACACGGTTAACCGCCTTGGCAATCTTCTTGACCCGGCCACCACGCCAGGCCCAGATCGACGGGCTGACGTAATGGATGGTCCGCACGCCGGCTGCCTTGAGATTGGTTTCCAGACCCAGGTTGAAATCCGGTGCGTCGACACCGATGAAAATATCCGGTTTCAGATCAAGTAGCCGATTCCTCAACTGGCGGCGGATACCGGCAATTTCACGGTAATGCTTCAGGGCATCCCAATAGCCCATGACCGACAGCTTTTCCATCGGCCACCAGCTATCGAAACCCTGAGCCTGCATCTTCGGCCCGCCGATCCCGTAAAAAACGGCATCCGGCAGGTGCGTCTTCAATGCAGCAATCAGGTGGCTGGCCAGGAGATCCCCGGAGGCCTCCCCTGCCACCATGGCAATCCGTACAGCGCTTCCCATATCAGCGAATGATGCCTCGCTTGGAGACCTCGAGAAAATCGACAAGGCGCTGGATATCCGGCTGGGTCTTGGCCTCTTCAGCCAATTTGGTCTTGGCTTCTTCAAGCAGTAGGCCAGATTTGTACAGGGTGCGATAGGCACGCTTCAGGGCAGTAATCGCATCGGCAGTAAAGCCGCGACGCTTCAGACCTTCGACATTGATACCGTAAGGCGTCGCCGTATTGCCGGCCGCCATCAGATAAGGCGGCACATCCTGCAGGATCACGGTGCTGACTGCCGTCATCACATGCGCGCCAATGCGGCAGAACTGATGCACCCCGGTAAAGCCGCCGAGAATCGCCCAGTCATCGACAATCACATGCCCAGCCAACTGGGTATTGTTGGCAAAGGTCGTCTTGTTGCCGACCTGGCAATCGTGCGCAATATGCACATAAGCCATGATCCAGTTGTCGTCACCAATCCGGGTAACGCCCGCATCCTGAACCGTACCGAGATTGAAAGTGCAGAACTCGCGGATCGTGTTGCGATCGCCAATTTCGAGACGGGTCGGCTCACCGGCGTATTTCTTGTCCTGAGGCACCTCGCCGAGCGAGCAGAACTGGAAAATCCGGTTATCACGACCGATCTTGGTATGTCCCTTGATAACAGTGTGCGGCCCGATCTGGGTGTTGTCACCAATCTCGACGTTGGCACCGATGATGGCGTAGGGGCCGATCTCGACATTGGCACCGATCTTGGCACCCGGATCGACAATAGCGGTCGAGTGAATCATTTCAGAGATCCCGTTTGGCGCACATCAACTTGGCCGAGGCAGCCAGCTGCCCATCGACGCGTGCTTCTGCCTTGTACTTCCAGACGCCACGCATCTGACGCTCGATTTCAACGTGCAGGTGCAGCTGGTCGCCTGGCATCACCGGCTTCTTGAAACGCGCCTCATCAATGCCAGCGAAGTAGAACACGGTATCCGGCGACGGTTTTTCATCCATCGACTTGAAAGAAAGAATGCCGGCAGCCTGAGCCAGTGCTTCCATGATCAACACCCCCGGCATCACCGGATGATGCGGAAAATGCCCAACGAAGAACGGCTCATTGATCGTCACGTTCTTGTAGGCATGAATGGATTTGCCCGGTTCGATTTCGAGTACGCGGTCAACCAGCAAGAACGGGTAACGATGTGGCAGATGTTCAAGAATCTCGATAATGTCCATTTGATCAACCTTCTATATCTTTTTCTTTAAGTTTTTTCTCTAGCTCGGAAACACGCTCTGCCAACTTCGAAAGACGACGAATATGCGACGCGTTACGCAGCCATTCTTCATGGGTATCCAGCGGGAATACGCTGGTATAGACGCCGGGATTCAGAATGCTCTTCATCACCGTCGTACCGCCGGAAATCGTCGTCCCTGCAGCAATATTCAAATGCCCGGAGATCAAACTACCACCGCCGACAATACAGTGTTCGCCAAAAACCGTACTACCCGCAATACCAACGCAACCAGCCAGTACCGTATTTGCGCCAATGCGGCAGTTGTGGGCGACATGGACCTGATTGTCCAACTTGCAGCCATCGCCAATCACCGTGTCTTCAAGTGCACCGCGATCGATCGCCGTGTTGGCGCCGATTTCCACATCATCGCCAATCACGACCTTGCCAATCTGTGGAATCTTTATCCAGGACAGACCTTCCGGCGCGAATCCGAAGCCATCGGAGCCGATCACCGTACCCGAATGAATAATGCAGCGGCGCCCGATGTCGCACCCAAAATAGACAGTCACATTGGCATGCAAAAGCGTACCTGCGCCGATGCTGGCACCGTCACCAATCACGCAACCGGCGTTGATCACGACGTTTTCACCCAAAACAACGTCTTTACCGACGTAAACATTGGGGCCAATTACGACGCTGCCCGGAACAGGCGAATCGACAACAGCACTCGCGTGAACGCCGCTAAGTCCGCTCTGATAAGGATTCAGTAGCGTCGCAACCCGAGCGTAGTAAGCGTAGGGATTAGCGGTAACGATACGCGGACCGGAAAATTCGCTGGCCACATCCGGGCGCAGAATCACGGCTGAAGCCCCGCAAGCACTCAATTGGCTTCGGAATTTTGGATTCGCCAGGAAGGTTATCTCCCCCTCTCCGGCAGTAGCAACAGGAGCAACCCTTGAAACCGGCGTTTGCGAATCTCCAAGCACATCGCCGCCCAATTGGGCGGCGATGTCAGCAAGCGTCAGCACAACCTTGCCTAGCGAAGCCATTACTTGGCTTCCGACAGCGCCTTGATTACACGTTCGGTCACATCCAGACGCGGGCTCACCCAAACTACATCCTGCAGGATCAAATCGAACTTCTCGGCCTCGGCAATCTGCTTGATTGCCTTGTTGGCCTTCTCGATCACTGCGGCATTTTCTTCATTCTGACGAAGGTTGAGATCTTCGCGGAACTCACGCTGACGGCGCTGGAATTCGCGGGAAAGTTCGCCAAATTCCTTTTCCTTCGTGCGACGTTCACTTTCAGCCATGGTCACCGAATTTTTTTCCAGGTTCTCCTGCAAGCCCTGTAACTGCTTGGCCATGCGCTGTAGATCCTGGTCCCGCTTGGCAAATTCGCCCTCGAGTTTCTTGGCAGCTTTCTGTGCAGCCGGCGCATCACGGAAAATACGCTGCGTATTCACATAGCCAACCTTCAATTCGGCGGCACAAGCACCGGTCACGAACAAGGCGGACATCAACGATGCGAGAACAACTGTTTTGACTTTCAACTTGACACTCCTGAATTAAAACGTGGTGCCCAACTGGAACTGGAACACTTCGGACTTATCGCTTTCTTTCTTGTTCAAAGGCCGACCAAAACTGAACTTTAGCGGCCCGATTGGTGAAATCCAGGCTGCAGAAAGACCTGATGAATAGCGCAGATCAGCCATATCCAACTTTTCATCGCTGCCAAAGACTTGGCCCACATCAAAGAACCAACCCATACGGAAGGACTTATCCATTCCCGGCAGACTCCACAGCAACTCGGCATTACCAATCACGCGGCGATTTCCACCCAGGCGATACTGCGTATTCGTGGAAGGATCTGTATAGACCGGCCCCAAGGACGAGGCCTTATAGCCGCGTACAGAGGTTACACCACCGGCATAGTAATTCTTGAAGAACGGAAGCCCGGAAGTACCATAACCATTGGCCATCCCGTATTCACCGTTCAGCATCAAGGTAAATTTCGAGTTCAGCGGTACAAAATGCTGAAGTTGGTAGCTGGCCCGATAATAGGTCAAATCGCCACCAGGCAAAGCGACTTCCAAAGAAGCTTTCTGGAATGTTCCCTTGGTCGGAAAGAAATAACTGTCTTTTCCATCGCTGGCCCAACTCAGGGTAAGCGGAACCGAAATGTTGGTCTCGCCAAACTTATTTACAAAATCCTTGTAGTAAGACGGCGTTTCTGTGTAGGTGGTAATGCTGGTTGAATCAAGCCCCAGGCCAAGACCGATGGACTCTTTTTCCCCAATCGGGAAACCAAAGCGGATACCGCCACCGGTCGATGATGACGAATAATAAGCAAGCGTCGTTGACGTCGTATTGACGGTCCGGTGATAGACGTCAAAGCCCTGACTCACCCCATCCTGCGTGAAGTATGGGTTGGTATAGGAGAATACGTAGGTTCTGTACGTCTTGGCAGAATTGACCTGGATGGCGACGTTGTTGCCGCTACCCATGAAATTGTTTTGCGCGATGGAACCCGAGAGGATGACCTTGTCGGTGCTGGAGGTACCCACGCCCAGCATCAGGTTGCCGGTCGGTTTTTCGGTAACGTTGACGTTGACATCCAACTGATCGGAAGTTCCGGCGACGGCAGGGGTTTCAACCGCCACTTCCGAGAAGAAACCCAGCTTATCAACTCGCTGCTTGGATGCGGTGACTTTGTCGGCATCGTACCAGCCGCCTTCCATCTGACGCATTTCGCGACGAACCACTTCATCCCGAGTTTTGGTATTGCCGGTGATATTCAGGCGGCGAACATAGACTCGCTTGCCCGGGTCGACAAAGATCGTGAAAGCGACATGGCGCTTTTCCTTATCGATTTCCGGTGCAGCGTTAACGTTGGCAAAGGCATAACCTTCCTTGCCGAGGCGATCGCTGATCGCCTTGGTCGTCGCGTTCAGCTTGTCCCGCGAAAATACATCACCGGGCTTGATCGTGACGAGTTTTTTCAACTCATCTTCAGACATCGAAAAATCACCGGCCATCTTGACCGAGGAGACCTGGTAGCGATCCCCTTCGTTGATGTTGGCAGTGATATAAACGTCCTGCTTGTCAGGAGAAATGGAAACCTGCGTCGATTCGACTGCAAATTCCAGATAGCCCTGATTCATGTAAAAAGACTTCAGTTTTTCAAGATCAGCCGACAATTTCTGCCGGGAATACTGGTCATTTTTCGTATACCAGGTAATCAAACTCGGGGTCGTCAATTCGAACTGGGCGAGCAAATCCTTCTCCCTGAAGGACTTGGCACCGACAATATTGATCTGCTTGATTTTGGCAGCAGATCCCTCTTCGATATTGAAATTGACTCCAACGCGGTTACGCTCAAGCGGCGTGACTGTCGTGGTGATATTGGCAGCGTATTTGCCACGCGTCAGATATTGGCGCTTGAGTTCCTGCTCGGCCTTTTCCAGCAAGGCGCGATCGAAAATACGACCTTCGGCGATCCCTGTTTCCTTGAGCGCCTTGATGATGACATCCTTGTCGAACTCCTTGAGACCGACAAAATTAATCGTCGCAACAGCCGGGCGCTCCTGGACGACAACGACCATCACATCTTTTTCGACCTCAATCCGGACATCTTTGAAGAATCCGGTCGCAAACAGTGCCTTGATCGATTGCGCAGCCTTTTCGTCGGTCAAAGTCTCACCGACCTTGACGGGCAGATACCCGAAAACCGTACCCGCTTCGGTGCGCTGAATACCCTCAACCCGAATGTCCTTGACTGCAAAAGGTTCGAATGCCAAGGCAGGCGTGGCAAACATGCCGGCAATCAGAATGGACAACAGGGATTTTTTCATCGTTCAGCCGTTAAACAGGCGGGTCAGGTCATTAAAAAAGGCGAAAGCCATCAAGGAGATGAGAATAGACATACCAATCTGCTGTCCAATCTCCATGGCCCGCTCTGAAAGCGGCCTGCGCCTGACGACTTCAATCATATGATACAACAAATGCCCACCGTCCAGCACCGGGATGGGCAGCAGATTCAGGACACCTAGACTGATACTGACCAGCGCCATGAACTTGAGGTAATAGTCCAGCCCGAGTCGGGCTGACTGCCCGGCATAGTCGGCAATCGTTACCGGCCCTGACAGATTTTTCCACGACACCTCGCCAGTGAGCATCTTGCCCATCATAACCAGGCTGAACGCCGACTTATCCCAAGTCTCGACCAGTGCCCGACGGCCAGCCTCGAAAAACCCGTAACTGACAAAGGATCGTACCTCCCGTCTGGAATCGGGATTTTCAGCAACAGCCACCCCGATTTTGCCGACGTTACGTCCCCGCTCGGAAGCCGCTTCCGGAATTACATCGACAGACACATTGCCACTGACACGTTCAAGATCAAGCCTGAGCGAGCGCCCAGCTGAATCCCGCACCTTCGCAACAAATTCCATCCACCGCGCGACCGGCTGGCCATCGATCGCCAGCACCCGGTCTCCCGATTGCAAACCCGCCTTGGCACCCGGACCACCAGCCACAACCTTACCGATCACCGGCGGCATATCTGGGCGATAAAAACGGATACCCAGCCTTTCCAGCGCATCGCCTTCCCAGCCCTGCTCTCCGGCAGCGGCAAGATAGAGGCGATGCGAAGCAATTTCACGCCGCTCGTTGACCACCTCCAGTTCGACACTTTCCCGATCGACTGCCTTCTGTAGCAACAACCAGCGCAGGTCGTTCCAGGTTGCGACCGGCTCCCCATCAACGTGGCGAACCTGCTCACCGTTCTTGATAGTAGCCATCGCTGCCGGAGAACCATCCGGCGGCGTCCCGAGCAACGGCAGCAATTCCTCGCTGCCATGCATGAAGATCGCCCAATAGAGAAGTATCGCCAAAGCAAAATTGGCCAAGGGTCCCGCCGCAACGATAATGCTGCGCTTCCCGACCCCTTGCCGATTGAAGGCGCGATGAGCCTCACTGGCCGCCACGTCGCCCTCGCGTTCATCAAGCATCTTGACATAGCCACCCAGCGGAAAAACGCTCAACGCCCACTCTGTGCGATCTTCACCCAGTTCTTTTTTACACAGGATGCGACCAAAGCCCACAGAAAAACGCAAAACCTTGACACCGCACCAGCGCGCCGCCAGATAGTGGCCCAGTTCATGGACAACAATCAGGACGCCGAGGACCACCGCAAAAGCAGCGAGATAAAACGGCAGATCGTTCACGCGAAACGCTGTTCCCGGATCAATTGGCTGGCCAGATGGCGAGCTTCGGCATCGGCAGCCAGAACATCGGCCAGGCTCCCCTCGGGACCGGTCGGCATCGCCTGCAAAACAGCTTCGTTAAGCACGGGAATTCCAAGGAACGGCAGTCGACCGCCAAGGAAGGCGGCGACTGCGATTTCGTTGGCTGCATTGAGAATGGCCGGCGCCGTACCGCCCTCGTGCAAAACATCGTAAGCCAGTTGCAGACAGCGGAAACGCTCGAAGTCAGGTGCAGAAAAATCGAGGCGGGCAATCTTGAAGAGGTCGAGTGGCTCGACACCTGCGGCAATTCGCTCAGGCCAGGCCATCGCATAGGCAATCGGGGTCCGCATATCGGGATTGCCCAACTGAGCCAGCACCGAACCATCTGCATACTGCACCGCCGAATGTATCACGCTCTGCGGATGCACGACGACCTGAATCATTTCGGGCGGCGCAGCGAAAAGCCAGTGTGCCTCGATGACCTCCAGCCCCTTGTTCATCATCGTTGCCGAGTCGACTGAAATCTTGCGCCCCATGACCCAGTTTGGGTGGGCGCAGGCCTGCTCCGGCGTGACATTGGCCAGATCGGCCAGCGGCGAGTTACGGAAAGGTCCACCTGAGGCCGTCAGCAATATCTTTTGTACACCACAAGACCCAAGCCCGCGCGCAAAATCAGCTGGCAGCGACTGGAAAATGGCGTTGTGTTCACTGTCGACCGGTAGCAAGGTCGCGCCATGCTCACGCACCGCATGCATGAACAACTCACCGGCCATGACCAGAACTTCCTTGTTAGCCAGCATGACCTTCTTGCCCGCCCGCGCTGCGGCCAGGGTCGGTTCGAGACCGGCCGCACCAACGATGGCAGCCATCACCGCATCAACCTCGGGCAACGACGACAATTCAATCAGGGCCTCGACGCCATGCCGGACCTCTGTCTCCAGCCCGGCGGAGCGACAGCGCTCAGCCAGCTTTTCGGCCAAAGGGGCATCGCGCAACACGGCAAAGCGCGGGTGGAATTCAACGCACTGCTCAAACAACTTGTCGACCTGGGAATGCGCACAAAGGGCAAAAGCGCGATAGCGATCAGGATGACGGCGAATCACATCCAGCGTACTGACGCCGATCGATCCGGTAGCGCCCAGGACAGTGATATTTTGCAACGTCAAACTCACCGATAAGCCAACAGCAACCAGACCAGCGCTACCACCGGCAAAGTCGAGGTCAGACTGTCAATGCGATCAAGCACGCCACCATGCCCCGGCAGGATATTGCTGCTGTCCTTGATGCCCGCCTTGCGTTTGAGCAAGGACTCGTAAAGATCGCCGATGATGCTGATCGCGGTCACGCCAACCAAGGCAGCAATCCACATAGCCCAGGGCATCGTGTCCAATCCGAACACCAAGCGAACAACGGTGCCATAAATAACGACGCCGACACAGGCGCCAATCGCACCTTCGCGAGTTTTTCCGGGGCTGATTGACGGGGCCAGCTTGTGCTTGCCGAACGCCTTGCCGGAGAAATAGGCAGCAATGTCGGCCATCCAGACCACGGCCAAAATGCCAAGCAGGGCGCCAGCACCCAGCCCACGCAACTGCACCATCGCCAGCCAGGTCGGCAGCAACACAACAGCACCAACCAGCACGCCGCCAAACCCCTGAAGCGACCACTTGTTCTTCAGCCAGAATGGCATCACCAGACACCAGAAGACCGCTGAAATACCATAGGCAAGAAGTGCCCAAGGATTGGCCGGAGCAAAAATCTCACCTGCACCAATCACGTTCGGATCAACGGCAGAGAGCGAAGCGCAGAGCAATGCGGTCGACACACCAAGAATCACGCGAGAAATTGCCAACCAACCGAGCAACGCCCCCCACTCCCAGGCAGCGATCCCGATGAAGCCGGCAACCAGCAGCGCCCAAGTCGCCTGCGACGAATAGAACAGGCTGGGCAGCAGCAAAGCTATCAGAACGAGCGCCGTGATGACGCGCGTTTTAAGCATCGGTTTTTTCCACCAATTGCTCACTGGTCCGGCCAAAACGACGCTCGCGCTGTTGGAACGAGGCAATCGCCTTGTCAAATTCTGTTGTATTGAAATCGGGCCACAGCGTCGGCGTGAAATAGAGCTCGGTATAGGCCAACTGCCAAAGGAGGAAATTGCTGATCCGCTCTTCGCCGCCAGTGCGAATGAACAAATCAGGCTCTGGCGCAAAGCTCATAGAGAGATGCGGTTCGAGATCGGACTCCTGCCAGCCCTCGCGCTTTTCCGGCTGCGCGGCAAGCATCCGATTGGCGGCCTGCATGATGTCCCAACGCCCACCATAGTTGGCTGCGATGGTCAGATCGAGACGGGTATTACCGGCTGTCTTGGCCTCGGCCTGCCGGATCAGTTCCTGCAAACGAGGTTCGAAGCGGTCAAGATCGCCGATCACACGCAGACGGACACCATTCCGGTCAAGCTTCTCGACTTCCTGCTCGAGCGCTTTGACAAAAAGTTGCATCAGCAAGGTGACCTCTTCCTGAGGCCGGCGCCAATTCTCGGAAGAAAAGGCAAAAAGAGTCAGATACTGAACGCCACGCTCAAGGCAAGCACGGACCATCTCGCGGACTAGCTCGACCCCTTTGACATGACCAGCCACGCGCGGCAAAAAGCGCTTTTTTGCCCAGCGACCGTTGCCATCCATGATGACGGCGACGTGCTTGGGCACAGCCGCCGATTCCGGAACCTGTCGCGTTGAACTTGAAAAGAAGGCCATTTAGCCGGCAATCCTGGCGGAACCGGCTTAAACCTGCATCAGCTCAGCCTCTTTCGTGGCGAGCATCTTGTCGACTTCTACGATATAGCGATCAGTCAGCTTCTGGACATCGTCCTGAGCCTTGCGCTCGTCATCTTCCGGGATTTCACCCTTCTTCAGCGCATCCTTCAGGTGGGAAATGGCATCTCGACGCAGATTGCGGATCGCCACCTTGACACCCTCGCCTTCGGTCTTGACGATCTTGATCATTTCCTTGCGGCGCTCTTCGGTCAATGCCGGCATCGGCACACGAATCAGATCGCCCTGCGAAGCCGGGTTCAGGCCCATATCGCAATCACGAATCGCCTTCTCAACTTTTTGCAACATGCCCTTTTCCCATGGCTGCACGCCGATAGTGCGTGCATCGACCAAGGTCACGTTGGCGACCTGATTCACCGGCACCATGGAACCGTAGTAATCAACCTGGACGTGATCCAGCAAGCCGGTATGCGCACGGCCAGTACGGACCTTCTGGAGATCAAGTCGCAGCGCTTCTAACGACTTCTGCATCTTTGCTTCAGCAGTTTTTTTAAGTTCAGGAATCATTTTTTGTCTCCTTCAGCAATAGACCAGCGTACCTTCATCTTCACCACAAACCACGCGCTTCAGCGCGCCCGCCTTGAAGATCGAAAATACGTTGATCGGCAATTTCTGGTCGCGGCAAAGCGCGAAGGCAGTCGCATCCATGACCGCCAGACTCTTGGAGATCGCTTCATTGAAGCTGATCTTGTCATAACGCGTCGCCAAAGGATCCTTCTTGGGGTCGGCCGAGTAGATGCCGTCGACCTTGGTCGCCTTCAGCACGATTTCCGCGCCAATTTCCGAACCGCGCAATGCTGCAGCAGTATCGGTCGTGAAGAATGGATTGCCGGTACCGGCGCCGAAGATGACGATCTTGCCTTCTTCGAGATAGCGGATAGCTTTGCCGCGAATGTACGGCTCGACTACCTGCTCGATATTCAGCGCCGACTGCACGCGGGCGTTCAGGCCGCATTGACGGAAGGCATCGGACAGCGCCATGGCGTTCATCACCGTGGCCAGCATGCCCATGTAATCTGCAGTGGCTCTATCCATCCCGGTGGCCGTACCGGCCATGCCACGGAAGATATTGCCACCGCCGATCACGACGCCGATCTCCACACCCATGTCGGCGACCGCCTTGATCTCTCCGCAAATGCCCGCGATGGTTTGCGGATTGATGCCATAGGCGTCGCTCCCCATCAGGGCCTCGCCGGAGAGTTTCAGGAGGATGCGCTTGTATTTGGGCGTAGACATCGGCATTCCTTTCAATTACTTCTTGGCAGCAGCTGCGGCAGCTTGGGCAGCGACTTCGGCAGCGAAGTCATCAACCTTCTTCTCGATGCCTTCACCGACCATGTACAGCGTGAAGCCGGCGACGGAAGCGCCCTTTTCCTTCAGCAACTGCTCAATGGTCTGCTTGCCATCAGCGGCCTTGACGAAGACCTGACCCAACAGGGTCACGTCCTTCAGGTACTTCTGGACGGTGCCTTCGGCAATCTTCTCGAGCATCGCTTCCGGCTTGCCGGCTTCGCGGGCCTTTTCGATAGCGACACGACGCTCAGTTTCCAGCAGTTCAGCCGGGACACCAGTGGAATCCAGCGACTTCGGCTTGGAAGCGGCGATATGCATGGCCAGATCCTTGCCCAGTTGCTCGTCACCGCCAACCAGATCGACCACGACGCCAACCTTGGCACCACCGTGGATGTAAGAAACCAGCTTGCCCTTGGCTTCGAAACGAACGAAGCGACGGATGGTCATGTTTTCGCCGATCTTGCCGACTAGTGCGGAACGGGTCGATTCGACCGTGCCTTCGCCCATCGGCAGCGCGGACAGCGCAGCAACGTCGGCCGGGTTCTGGTTAGCCACCAGTGCGGCACAGCCATTGGACAGGGCGATGAATTCGTCGTTCTTGGCAACGAAGTCGGTTTCGCTGTTGACTTCGATGATCGAGCCAAGCTTGCCATCAGCAGAGATGCTGACCGCGACGATGCCTTCGGCTGCGATACGGACTGCAGCCTTGGAGGCTTTGTTGCCCAGCTTGACGCGAAGAATTTCTTCAGCCTTGGCCATGTCGCCATCGGCTTCGGTCAGGGCCTTCTTGCATTCCATCATGGGCGCGTCGGTCTTGCCGCGCAGTTCTGCCACCATGCCTGCGGTAATTGCCGCCATATTTTTTCTCCTGAGCTTTTAAAACAGGCGGAGCTTAAAGCTCCGCCGTTACAACTTTACTGAGCAGCTTCCTGGACTTCGACGAACTCGTCGTCGCCGCCGGCGGCCACGATATCCTGAACAACCTGGCTGCGGCCTTCGAGGATCGCATCAGCCACGCCACGGGCGTACAGCTGGATGGCGCGGGAAGAGTCGTCGTTACCCGGGATGACGAAAGCAACGCCTTCCGGAGAGTGGTTGGTATCAACCACGCCGATCACCGGAATGCCCAGCTTTTCAGCTTCGGTGATGGCAATCTTGTGGTAGCCGACGTCGATGACGAAGATGGCATCCGGCAAGCCGCCCATATCCTTGATGCCGCCGATGGACTTCTGCAGCTTTTCCAGTTCGCGACGGAAGGTCAGCGCTTCCTTCTTCGGCATCTTTTCCAGCTCACCGGCTTCAACGGCAACTTCCATGTCCTTCAGACGCTTGATGGAGGTCTTGACGGTCTTGAAGTTGGTCAGCATGCCACCCAGCCAACGCTGATCAACAAACGGAGCACCGGCGCGCAGCGCTTCTTCACCGATGATTTCGCGAGCCTGGCGCTTGGTACCGACGAACAGGATGGTGCCGCGACCGGAAGCCAGCTTCTTCACGAAAGCCATGGCTTCGTTGTACTTGGCCAGGGTCTTTTCGAGGTTGACGATGTGAATCTTGTTGCGGGCACCGAAGATGTACGGGGCCATCTTGGGGGACCAGAAACGGGTCTGGTGACCGAAGTGGACACCAGCCTCCAGCATTTCGCGCATGGTAACGGACATAGCAATATTCCTATTAAGGGTTGAACCTCCACCCGCCGGAAACGCCCGTCATTATTGAGTTTTGACGGACACCCTTAATCGGCGGATGTGTGGATTTTGGTCGCCTGCACCACGCAGGCAACCGTTTTTTCCAGCCATGATGACCGAGAAAAACCCAACGATTATAGCAGCACACGGGACAACTAAAAAGCCCAAATGGCGGTTCAGTAGCCGTTCTGCTTCAAGGCCAGCAATTGCAGCATCCGTTCAAGGTAAGGCTGCCAGTCCGGCATCTGCAAACCAAAGTCGTTCTCCAGTCGGCTGCAGTCGAGTCGTGAATTGGCCGGACGGCGCGCCGGCGTCGGATATTCCGCCGTGGATATCGCCTGTATCGCCTCGGGCTTCAGGCGCAGATCAAAGCCGGGCGCCTGTCCGGCCAGCCCGACGATCGTCCGGGCAAACTCGCACCAACTGACCGGCCGGGCAGCCGCCAGGTGATACAGACGGTTTTCGCCCGGCTCAAGCAGTTTCCCCTGATGCAGCATGGCCAGCACAACGCCGGTCACCGTCGCGATCAGGGCGGCCGGGGTCGGTGAGCCGATCTGGTCGGCAACGACATTCAGACTTTCCTTTTCCCTAGCCAGACGCAGGATGGTCTTGACGAAGTTGCCGCCGCGCGCGCCGAATACCCAGCTGGTTCGAAAAATCAGCGACTTGCCGCCAGCGGCGCGAATCGCCTCTTCGCCAGCCAGCTTCGTCCGGCCATAGACACTCTGTGGCGCTGTCGGATCGGTTTCCAGATAGGGAGAAGTCTTGGTGCCGTCATAGACGTAGTCCGTCGAGTAATGGACCAGCAAGGCATCGAGCGACCTCGCTTCCTCAGCCAAAATACCGGGCGCTTCGGCATTGATGCGTTGCGCCAGTTCAATTTCGGATTCCGCCTTGTCGACTGCCGTGTAAGCCGTGGCATTGACGATGACGGAAGGGCGAACTTCGCGCACCACGGAACGAATCTGCTCGGGATCGGACAAATCGCACTGCGCCCGACCACAAGCCACGACCTCACCATGCGGCGCCAAAGAGCGCTGCAACTGCCAGCCGACCTGACCATCCTTACCGAGCAGAAGAATCTTCATCGCAATACGAGCAAGTTGAAAACCTGTGCAGTATGCCATTTCCGCCGCGCCCTGCTTTGCGAAACAAGCCCCATCATTTATCCTTCTCCATCCCCAACGCACCATAGAAAAACCATGAGCATCACCATCAAGACCCCGGAAGAAATCGAAAAAATGCGAGTTGCCGGGCGTCTCGCCGGAGAGGTTCTCGACTACATCGAACCCTTCGTCAAACCCGGCATCACAACCGACGAACTGGACAAGCTTTGCCATGACCTGATGGTCAATGTCCAAGGTTGCATCCCCGCCCCGCTCAACTACGCCCCTTCCGGTTACGATCCTTACCCGAAATCGATCTGCACTTCGGTCAACCAGCAGGTCTGTCACGGCGTTCCGGGCGAGCGCGTGCTGAAGAGCGGCGATATCATCAATCTCGATATCACGACCATCAAGGACGAATATCACGGCGACACCAGCCGGATGTTTATTGTTGGCGAAGGCTCGATCCAAGCCAAGCGCCTGTGCGAAATCACCTTCGAATGCATGTGGCTGGGCATCTCGGTCGTCAAGCCAGGCGCGTTCCTCGGCGACATCGGCGCCGTCATCCAGAAATACGCCGAAAAGAGTGGCTATTCGGTCGTTCGCGAGTTCTGCGGTCACGGCATCGGCAAGAAATTCCACGAAGATCCGCAGGTGCTGCATTACGGCAAGCCGGCCACCGGCCCGAAACTGGAGCCGGGCATGATCTTCACCATCGAACCAATGATCAACGCCGGCAAGGCAGCAATCCGTGAAATGGCCGATGGCTGGACCATCGTGACCAAGGACCGCAGCCTGTCCGCGCAGTGGGAACATACGGTGTTGGTGACCGAGACCGGCTACGAGGTGCTGACCCTCTCGGCCGGATGCCGCCCCAAGCCTGACTGGATCGGCTGATGGCCTGCGACGTTGCCGCCCTGCGGGCCGAAGTCAAGGCCAACCAAAACCAGCTGCGACTGAATTACGAACAAAGCAACGATGCCCCGGCCTTGCTCAGGGAACGTTGCCAGCATGTCGATGCCGTCCTCGAAAAACTCTGGCAGTCGCTGGACTTTCCGGCCTCCCTGGCTCTGGCGGCGGTCGGCGGCTACGGGCGCGGCGAACTTTATCCGGCATCCGACATTGACCTGCTCATCCTGTTGCCGCAGGAAGCCAGTGCCACCCTGCAGGAAAAGCTCGAAAGGCTGGTGGGGCATTTCTGGGATATTGGCCTGGAAATCGGCCATAGCGTGCGGACTGTCCAGGAATGCCTGAATGAAGCGGCCAGCGACATCACCGTACAGACCGCGCTACTTGAAGCACGCCTGCTGACCGGCAACGCCAAGCTGTTTGCCACTTTCCAGAAACGGCTGCGCGGCAATCTCGATCCGCTGCTCTTCTGCGAAGCGAAGCGCCTGGAACAACAGGAACGTTACCTGCGCTTCAACGAGACCCCGTATAGCCTGGAGCCGAACTGCAAGGAGTCGCCCGGCGGACTGCGCGACATCCAGGTCATTTTCTGGATTGCCAAGGCGGCCGGCTACGGATCGACCTGGGCTGAGTTGCAGCAAGGCGGGATTGTCACCGAGGAAGAAATGCTTCGGGCCGAGCGATGCGAGGAATACTTGCGCCACCTGCGCATCCGCCTTCATTTCATGCTGGGTCGGCGTGAGGATCGCCTGCTTTTTGATTACCAGGGCAACCTGGCCGCCAACTACGGTTTCGTTTCGAATGAGGCCAAGCGCGCCTCGGAACAATTGATGCAGGTCTATTACCGGAATGCCAAGACGGTGACCGTGCTCAATACCATCCTGCTGCAAAACATGGGGGCTGCCCTTACCCCGGAGAGCGAGCAAACGCCGCAGCAGCTCGACGAAAATTTCCAGATGGTCGGCAACCTGCTCGACATCCGCGACGAAAACCTGTTCGAACGCCAACCCGCGGCCATCCTGGACAGTTTCCTGGTCATGCAGGAAAGCCATGAACTGTTCGGCATGACGGCTCGTACCCTGCGCGCCCTGTGGCGCGCCCGGGAGCAGATCACACCGGAATTCCGCGCCGCCCCGGAAAACCGTGCCGCCTTCCTGAAGCTGTTGCAAGGCGAGCGTGGTGTCGTCCATGAATTCCGGCGCATGAATCAACTCGACATCCTCGGCACCTATCTGCCGAATTTCGGGCGCATCGTCGGCCAGATGCAGCACGACCTGTTCCACGTCTACACCGTGGATCAGCACATCCTGCAGGTCATGCGCAACATCCGCCGCTTCACGATGAGCGAATTCGCTCACGAATACCCGCTGTGCTCACGGATCATGAGCGAGCTTGAGCAGCCTTGGCTGCTCTATATCGCCGCCCTCTTCCACGATATCGCCAAAGGGCGCGGCGGTGACCACTCCGAACTCGGCACGGTCGACACCCGCGAGTTCTGCATCGATCACGGCTTGAACGAAGAGGACACCGAGCTGGTGGTCTGGCTGGTCAAAAATCACCTGGTCATGTCGCAGGTCGCCCAGAAGGAAGACCTCAGCGACCCCGAAGTGATCGCCAGATTCATTCGGCTGATCGGCGACACCCGCCACCTGCAGGCGCTCTACCTGCTGACCCATGCCGACATTCGCGGCACCAGCCCGAAGGTCTGGAACCACTGGAAGGGCAAGCTGCTGGCCGACCTTTACTACCAGGCAAGCCACCACATCAATCAGGGTGAGGCACCGGCAGCGCATGGGATCATTGCCGAACGCCAGGCTGAAGCAATGCGCCTGCTGCGTTTCTTCGCGCTCTCGGCCACCGTGCATGAACGCCTGTGGAAGCAGCTCGACACCGTCTATTTCCTGCGCCACTCGGCCGAAGAAATCGCCTGGCACACGCGCTCCCTGCATTACCGGATCTACAACAACCAGCCGGTCGTCCGGGCCCGTCCGTATCAGGAAGGCGAAGGCCTGCAGATCATGGTTTACACCCAGGATCAACCCGATCTCTTCGCCCGCATCGTGGGCTTCTTCGCCCGTGCCGGCTACAGCATCGTCGATGCCAAGATTCACACCACGGCCCATGGCTACGCCCTGGACAGCTTCGTTGTGCTGGATGTCGAAGACCGCGACAACGATCGCGAAATGGTGGCCTATATCGAGCATGAACTGGAGCAGCGCCTGTTGCACCAGATGCCGCCAGACGTACCGTCGTCGGGCAGATTGTCGAGACAGGTCAAGCATTTCCCGATCAAGCCGGAAGTCAGCATCCGTGGCGACGAAAAGGGTACGCACTTCATCCTGTCGCTGGTCGCCGCCGACCGCCCGGGTCTGCTCTACACGGTGGCCAACACGCTCACCGAGCATGGCGCCTATCTGCATACGGCCAAGATCACCACGCTCGGCGAACGGGCGGAAGACGTCTTCCTGATCAGCGGCGGTGACTTGCGGGATACCCACAACCGCATCCGTCTGGAAACGGAATTGATGGAGCGGCTGAAGGTTTAAGGGATTTCACGGGCGCCGGGAAAGCGGTGCCCGGTGAAACCAGGCCGGTCACCAGTTTGTCACGCACTTCATGCAGCATGCATGGATATCCACTTCCGCGACAGCCATGCTCCTGCGCTCACCCACTGGCACCGCCTACCTGCCCGACGGGGGCGTCGACCAGCCCGAATCCCGCCAGCCACGCCCGGCCGCCGGCTCGCTGATTCTTTTTCTGGCGGTTTTCGCACTGCTGCAGTGGGGATGGCAGTCGGCCCGTGGCACCTGGGTCGAGCGCCTGGTTATTGATCAGGCCACTGTCGTTCCGGCCGCCATGCTGGTCCGCACATTGACGCCGGAAATTGCCGCCCGAGCGAACGGATCGAGCATCAAGGCATCGGGTGGCGGCCTCAACATCCTCAACGGCTGCGAAGGCACCGAAGTGATGTTTCTGCTGATTGCCGCCTTCATCGCCACCCGCATGCCCTGGCGCAGCAGATTACTGGCACTCGGCGCCGGCCTTGGCTGGGTCTTTCTGCTCAATCAGGCCCGTATCCTGACGCTCTTTTACACCTTCCGCGCTGACCGCAGCTGGTTCGACATCCTGCACACGGCCGTCCTGCCTGCCCTGCTTGTGGCGCTGACTGCCGGCTATTTCTATGTCATCCTCCACGCCCTCCGCCGCCGAGTGGCCTGAACCTGCCGCCGCCATTGGCGGGCTGCTCGCCGGATTTGCCCTGTCGATCGCCCTGGCCGCGCTTGGCGGACGGCATCTGGTCGAATTCCTGCTACCGCTGGTCCAAACACTGATCGTCTGGCTTGACGACCGTTTTGTCATTCTTTTCCTCGGTATCGACCACACCAGCCAGGACACGGTGATCCGCCTGAAGGTCAATCTGCTTCGCATGGCGGTCGTCGGCACGCAGGTGGTCCAACCGCACCCCAAGGGCTGGCTGGAAGTCACCACAACGGTGGGCGCCATGCTCCAACCCTTGACCATCGGCCTTGGCCTGGCCCTCGCCTGGCCGGGTGGAATCAGCCGGCGACTCGGGCGCGCCGCCCTGGCCAGTGCCGGCGGCCTGCTCTTCATGCTGATCGACATCCCGCTCACCCTGCATGCCTATGTATGGGACATGTTTCTCGCCGCCTACGATCCCGACCATTTCTCGCCGTTGATGGCTGCACACCGCTTCCTCCACGGCGGCGGCCGACTGGGCATCGGGGTCGCACTCGGCGCCATGGCGATACTGGCGCTCAGTCAGGACCGACGGGCATCTCTGGACACTGAAGCCAAGCAGCTTAGCGCCGGCTCGTAACGACGCCGCGCCACAGCGCGACCGCCATCAACAGCAGGCTCCAGGCGGGCAAAGGAACGTCGCCATTGTCACTGCTTGGCGCTGCGACAATGACCGCCGAACCGCTGGCGCTGTCGTTGCTCGCCACCAGATCGCCCCAAGCCCCGTCGACACTGGCCGAAAGCGTCAGATTTCCGGACGCCGCCGCCAGCACGACCACCTGTCGGGTCAGCGCTTGAGCCACGGCCATGTTGCCAAGTTCGCAGGCCACTGCGCCAATCGCCACCGTGCAACCGCTGCTGGCCGAACGAATCGTCGCATCGGCCGGTAGCGCGATGTTGAGCAGTACCGATTCCGCCAGGTAAGGGCCGTTATTGGTGACCGTCGCCGTGTAGGTGACATCGCTCCCCGCCTCCGCCGGATCGGGTGTTGCCACCAAAGTGACGGCCAAGTCTGCCACCGGCTCGACCAAACTCCAGTTCAGCGAGACGGCGCCGGTAGCCCCGGCATTGCCGGCGACAGCCAGGAAATAGGTGGTTCCCGCCGCAGCACGAAAGCTGATCTTGCTGCTCGTCAGCGAGCCCGATTCGTTGTTGTTGGCCGCGACAGACGCCAGTGCACCAACCGTGCTGCCGGTGTAGGCAGCCAGCACCGTGTCGAATCCGCTGCCGCTGGTAGTGAATGTCGCATCCCCGCCGGCCGGCGCTGTCCACTTCCACCATACGGAGCGATTGGGTGAGGCGCCTGCATGTGCCGGTTCGCCGCTTTCGGCGGTCGACAGCACGGAGCTGCCAAGAATGGAGCCACTGCGACCAGCGATCACCGTCGCCGAGGAGAAGGCATCGTTGGCCGGCAGTTGCAATGCTGCAGCCAGATTGATCCGCGGAAAGCTCAGGCCATTCCGGCCATCGGTGACCGCAACGCCGAAACTGCTCAAGCGAGTCAAAGAGGCCTCGGCGCTCTCGGTCGGGCGTGCACCGCGCAGAACCGCATAGGCCCCGGCGGCATGCGGTGCGGCAAAGGAGGTGCCGCCGCCCGACGAGCCGATGACGGAGATCAGCGCCCCCGGCGCCAGTAGCCCGAGCTGGCTGGAACTATTGGAAAAACAGGCAACCCGGTCGGCTGCGGTCGTGCTGTCGGTGCAGGACGTCCAGGTCAGGCCGCCAACATTGGCATCGTAGACGGCCCCCACGGCAACCGCCCCTGTGGTACAAGCCGGCATCGAAATTCCATCGGTGTACCCATCGTTGCCACTGGCAACAAAACTGACGATACCTGCCGTGCGCGCCGCCTGGATTGCCACCCGAAACGGATTTCCGTTATCGCACGCACTGGTGAATTTGGTCGTGCCACCCAGGCTCATGTTGATCGTGGTGATGTTGTGGGTAACGCGATTAGCGATCACCCAGTTGATGGCTTCGACGACATCGACACTGGAAGCACTGTCGCCGTCGAAAACGTCCAGCGCAATGATCTTCGCCGCCGGCGCCGTCGACGAAGCGATGCCGGCCACCATTGAACCATGCCCATTGTCATCCCGCCCTCCGTCATCCGTCGCGGTATCCAGGGCGACTGCCACCTTGCAGCCAGCGGGAACACCTGGCGCCGTACAACTGCCGAAGAGAGCGTTGGTGTAATCGACGCCGGTATCGAGCACCGCAATGGCTGTGCCGCTCCCCTGCTGCGCGACGGCACTGGCGGTCGGTTGGCCGATCAGCGGCAGACTCTGGCTCAGGATGGGATAGAGCGGAATGTCTTCAAATATCTCGAGCACTTCGCTGCGGGCAGCCAGACGCTCCAGGGCCGCGACATCGCGTACGCGCACTGCCAGCATCGGCAGTTGATCGTAGGTCTTAAGGCGTTCGAGATTCTTGCCGACGACGGCTGTCAGCATCTGCTCCTTGATGGCGCGACGTAGCGCCGGTCTGGTGATCGCCGCCCTGCGTCCGGTTTCCGGCAACAGCGCGACATCCTCGGCAAGGTGAATCAGCAAATTGATCGTTTCGCCTCGCTCGACCTGGGTGCGAGCCTTGGGCGGGATGCGCCCATCGGCGGTTTCGGCCAGCACCTGGCCAGCCCCGAGCAGGGTCAGGGTCAGGAATGCGCAGCAATGAATTCGCCGAATGGTGGCAAAACAGGCGTATCTGGCGAGCACCGGAAGCATGCACCGGGCTCCAACCAGGATTTCCGCTGCCGCCGCCAACTGGCCGGAAGGCGAGCCCTCGCAGGATGTTCGATCAGTCATTGCGCCGGCCATCCGGAGGTTGTTAGAACCTCCAGATTAGCCACGGCGCATTACGTCATCGTGTCTGCACAACGACCAACGGACTAGACCGAAATCCCCATCGGCAGGCAATTGTCCGGGCTGCCAACAAGTTTCTCGACGACGGACTTGACCCGCCCCATCGCCTCCTGCAGCACATGCTCCAGGCTTTCGAAATGGATGCCATTGACGCTGCTGCCGCGGCCGGCCGCATGATTGGCCACGACATTGATCGCCGCATAGGGCAAGCCCAGTTCGCGGGCCAGGATGGCCTCGGGCATGCCGGTCATGCCGACCACATCCGCTCCGTCGCGCTCCAGCCGGTTGATCTCGGCCGCCGTTTCGAGGCGAGGGCCTTGCGTTGCGGCATAAACCGCATCGACCTTGATATCGATGCTCAACTGTTGGCCGGCACCGAGAATGCGGCGGCGCAATTCGGCGTCGTAAGGCTCGGTGAAATCGACATGGGTGACCGGCGTGCCAACACCGTCGAAGAAGGTCGATTTGCGCCCCCAGGTGTAGTCGATGATCTGGTCCGGCAAAACGATGTCGCCCGGCTGCAGGTCGGCGCGGATGCTGCCGACCGAGGCCACCGAGATGACGCCGCTGACTTTGTGGTGGTGCAGCGCCCACATGTTGGCCCGGTAATTGACCATGTGCGGCGGGATGGTGTGGCCGTAGCCGTGGCGCGGCAGGAAGACCGCCGGCTGGCCACAGATCTGCCCGAAAACCAGGGCTCCTGAAGCTTCGCCGTAAGGGGTACGCACAACTTCCCGGTGCGATACGTCGAGGTTGGACAGCGTGGTCAGACCGCTGCCGCCAATGATTGCCAGCATGCTAATTCTTCCTTTCAGCCAGCAGTGATGCCAGCGTCGGCACCGCGCCTTTCAGCGACGGGTGCGTTTTCATCCGGGCCATCTCGGCCGTGTTTTCTTCCAATTTGCGGTAGAGCGCATTGCGCCGCTCGCCGGCAAATGGCAACTCAGCCAGTGTCTTGCCATTGTGGTAACCAACCAGCGTATCCCTGCCAATATCCTTGGCCTGCCAGGGAATGACGGTGCGATCAACGAAATGCAGAAACTGCACGGTCGGCAAGCTGGCGGCCAGTTCGGCCACGACACGGTGGATCTTTTCGCGATAGGCGATGACCGCTTTGCCGGCATCGCTTGGCGTCGCACCAGTGACTTCTGCCGGGGCGCCCATCAGCCAGCAGACGACTGTGTCCGGCGCAAAGGCGTCGATCACTGCCCGCTGCTCGTCGGTCAGCTTGGAAATATCGGCCAGCAACAGGGTGACATCATTGCCCGCGACACGCGGCCGGGTCGTTTCCAGACACTCAGCCAGCGAGTCGATGGAGAGCACCGCCAGGCTACGGCCGGCCAGGGCCTGCGTCGCAAAGCCAACGCCGCAGCCGATTTCCAGCACACGTTTGCCGGGGACCAGCGACGCCATCCACTCATAGTCGCCACGCCGGACATAGGCTTGCCCTTCGGCTTCCCAGTACCCGATGAACTCAGCGACAGTCGCACCGCTCACACATCATCCTTCATGGCGTAGATGGCCGGCAGATTACGCCAGACACCACCGGCATCCATGCCAAAGCCGAAGACGAAACGGTCCGGTACGGTCAAGCCGACAAAATCAGCGGCAATCGGTTTCTCCTTGCCGTTCAGCTTGTCGGCGAAAACGGCCGTCAGCACCTCTTCGGCGCCCATGCGGCGCAGGCTTTCCTTGACGGCAGCCAGCGTCACCCCTTCGTCAAGGATGTCATCGACGACCAGCACCGAGCGCCCCTTGACCGAAGTCCATGGCGCGGAGCGCCAGGAAATCTTGCCACCCTGCGTTTCCGGGCCGTAGCGCGTAGCGTGCAGGTAGTCGAAGTCGAGCGGGAAATCGAGCTGGGTGAGCAGTTGACCGCAGAACACCACGCCACCGGTCATCACGCACAGGACCAGCGGATACTTGTCGGCCAGCCGCTCACGAATGGCGGCAGCCACTTCGGTCACCGCCCCCTGAACAACCGCTTCGCTGTGGATCAGTTCGGCGTTGGCCAGCATGGCCTGGGCTTTTTTCAAGTCCATTCAGGCTCCCAGCGTTTTCAGGTAGGCGTCGAAATCCGCGCCGACTTCCGGGTGACGCTGGCCAAATACCACCGTCGCCTGCAGGTAGCCGAGCTTGGAGCCGCAATCGTAACGCGTACCCTCGTAGCGGTAAGCCAGCACCTGCTCTTCGCTGAGCAGCGAAGCGATGCCATCGGTCAGCTGGATTTCGCCACCGGCACCCGGCTTGACGTTTTCCAGGTGATGGAAGATGCGCGGCGTCAGGATGTAGCGACCGACCACAGCCAGCGTCGACGGCGCGTCCTCGGGCTTCGGCTTCTCGACGATGGCATTGATCTGCTCCACACGATCGGCCACCGCACGGGCATCGACGATGCCGTAGCTGCGCGTGTCGGCACGCGGCACGTCCTGCACGCCGAGCACCGAGCAGCGGTAGTAGTCGTAGGTATCGGTCATCTGCTTCATGACGGCCGGCTTGCCATCGAGCAGGTCGTCGGCCAGGATAACCGCGAAAGGCTCGTCACCGATCACCGGCTTGGCACACAGCACGGCGTGGCCGAGACCCAGCGCTTCGGCCTGACGGATGTAGATGCAGTTGATGTTCTTCGGAATCATGTTGCGAACGAACTCAAGCATCTGGTGCTTGCCGCGCGCCTCCAGTTCGCTCTCCAGCTCATAGGCCTTGTCGAAATGATCCTCGATCGAACGCTTGGAACGACCAGTCACGAAAACCATGTCGGTGATGCCGGCGGCGACAGCTTCCTCAACGGCAAACTGGATCAGCGGCTTGTCGACGATGGGCAGCATTTCCTTGGGGCTGGCCTTGGTGGCGGGCAGGAAACGCGTCCCCATGCCGGCGACGGGAAACACCGCTTTGCGAACTTTCTTCATTCTTCGACTCCCTTTTCGAGCAATTTCAACAATTCAGCCTCATCGATCACCGACACACCCAGTTCCTGCGCTTTTTCAAGCTTGGAACCGGCTTCCTCGCCGGCGACCACGTAATCCGTTTTCTTCGATACCGAGCCAGCGACCTTGCCGCCCGCCGCCTCGATCATCGCCTTGGCGTCGTCACGTTTCAGCGTCGGCAAGGTACCGGTCAGAACCAGCGTCTTGCCGGCCAGCAACTTTGGCCCCGAATCGGCGGGCTGCCCTTCGCTCCATTGCAAGCCGGCCGCCAGCAAGCGGGCAATGATTTCACGGTTATGTGACTCGTTGAAGAAAGCGACGATGCTGGCCGCAACCACCGGGCCGACATCCGGCACCTGCTGCAAGGCTATCGCCTCGGCCCCCATAATGCCTTCCAGTTGCCCGAAATGCCGGGCCAGGTCGCGGGCCGTCGCCTCGCCGACATTGCGGATACCGAGCGCAAATATGAATCTGGCCAGTGTCGTCTGCCGGCTCTGGGCAATGGCGGCGACCAGATTCCGGGCCGACTTTTCACCCATGCGTTCCAGTCCGGCCAGCGTCTCGACGCTCAGGCCATAGAGATCGGCCGGCGAATGAACCAGCCCGGCATCGACCAGCTGATCGACCAGCTTGTCGCCCAGGCCTTCGATATCCATCGCCCGCCGCGCCGCAAAGTGCCACAGCGCCTGCTTGCGTTGGGCCGGGCAATAGAGGCCGCCGGTACAGCGGGCAATCGCCTCGTCTTCGCCGCGCGTTACGGCTGAGCCACATTCCGGGCAGGTTTTGGGCAACTCGAACGGCGGGTGTAGCGGCTCGCCGCCAAACAGGTCGCGGGTCGGCCGCTTCTCGGGAACGATGGCGACGACCTCGGGAATCACATCACCGGCGCGACGAACGATCACTGTATCGCCCACCCGGACATCCTTGCGTCGCACCTCGTCCTCGTTGTGCAAGGTTGCATTGGTCACCGTCACGCCACCGACGAAAACCGGCTTCAGGCGGGCAACCGGCGTGATCGCCCCGGTGCGGCCAACCTGGACGTCGATGCCGAGCACTTCGGTCAGCGCTTCTTCGGCCGGAAATTTGTGGGCGATGGCAAAGCGCGGCGCCCGCGAGACAAAGCCCAGCCGGTCCTGCCAGTCGAGACGATTGACCTTGTAGACGACGCCGTCGATGTCGTAGGGCAGCGCCGGACGTTTTTCGCCAATCTCCGCGAAATAGCCAAGCAAGCCGCGCGAACCGGTAACGACACCGCGCTCGACGGCCACCGGAAAACCCCAGCCAGCCAGTCGATCCATCAATTCACCATGCGTCCTGACGGCCAGTTCATTGCTACCCGCCCCGACGCCGTAGGCAAAGAAGGACAGCGGTCGCCCGGCCGTTATTTTCGAGTCGAGCTGACGCAGGCTACCAGCCGCCGCGTTGCGCGGATTGGCGAACTCCTTGTCACCACGTTCGCGCTGCCGGGCATTCAGCTCGGCGAAATCGGCCTTGAACATCAGCACCTCGCCGCGAACTTCGATCAGCGCCGGCCAGCCCTCGCCCCTCAAGCGCAGCGGAATGCAGCGCAGGGTGCGCAAATTGGGCGTCACGTCCTCGCCGGTCACACCATCGCCGCGCGTCGCGCCGCAGGTGAAGAGACCGTTTTCATAAGTCAGGCTGATGGCCAATCCGTCGAATTTCGGCTCCACGGCGTAGTCGATCGCGGCGATCGTTTCCAGACCGTCACGGACACGCTTGTCGAAGGCCTCGACCTCTTCCGGTGCAAAGGCATTGTTCAGCGACAGCATCGGCACGCCATGCAGGCGGGGCGGGAATTCCTTGAGCGCCGCAGCACCAACGCGCTGAGTCGGCGAATCGGCGGTCAGCAATTCGGGATATTCAGCCTCCAGCCCCTGCAGTTCGCGGAACAGCCTGTCGTACTCGGCGTCGGGGATGGTAGGCGCATCGAGTCCGTAATAGGCATGGTTATGCCTGTCCAGTTCGGCGCGCAGCCAGGCGGCGCGCTCGACTGTCACTGCCGGAACCGCCATCAGGAAAAGAGCCGCAGGGCCTGGGGCGAACCGGCGGGCAGGCCGAAGCTGGCCATTGTCGCCTGCGGCTTGCCGATGAATTCGCGGCGAATGTGGTCGAGTTGCGACTCGCTCAGGGGCTGGCGATTGTCATCGACCAGCGCGCCTTGCAGCGTATCGGCAAAGCGCTTGGCGATCTCGCTCATCTGCATGAAGACGCGCTCGCCGTGATCAACCCGCGGCACGTCGAGCAGGAAGGTCAAACCGTGTGTCGTTACCGTGCGCAGGGCATCGGCCGAGAATGGCGTGCTTTCGTAGTTCTGCAGACTGAACTGGGCTCGGCCGTTATCGTCGTAACGGGTAAACAGGCCATCGACACCCAGCGCCATGCCCGCTGCTTCAGCCAGGGCGCGTATCTTTGTCCCGGAGAAGGCGCTGGCCCGACTGACCAGATTCAGGCCGATTTCGAGGTCGACTGCGGCACAGAAACTGTCGATTTCCGCTGCCTGATCAAGCACGCGAGACGACGGCATGTCGGCCACGGCCATCAATTCGTCAGCCAGGGCCTGCATGGCATTGGTGAAGATGGTGACATCGCCTTCGGAAACCGGTCCCAGACGATTGACCAGTTGCAGGCCAACACGCAGGCGACGCAGGTTCAGGTCGCAGTCCGGCGCCAGGCGTTGCCATTCGCGGGTCCGCTCGTTGAAGCCGACCCAATGCACCGGCTTGTTCAAGCGATGCAAGATGGAACGTTGCGAATGCAGTATCTGGATGGCCGATACCGGTTCGACCAGTTCCATGGCGACAATGAATTCCAGCCGCGGGTCGAGTAGTTCGGCCGGCACTTCGCCAGCCGCCACTTCCGGCATTTCCTCGTCGGCAACCGGGGCAACCGGCAGAGTCTCGACAGGGGGAAGTGGCGTATCAACAAAGACCGGCATTTCCGGCGTTGCAACAGGCGTACTGGCTGGCTGCATGTCATCCGAAGGCAAGGTCGGATGCAGGTCAACGAAGACAGGTTCAACGCGCTCCTCAACCGACGGTGCTGCCTCGATACGGATTTCCGGTTCGTTGCGCTCGATCTCGGCTGGCGAAGGCGAAGCTTTCGGCCCATCGCCCAGCAACACGTCTTCGTGATGCGGTTTCATGACCGCCTGGGCCAGCTTGCGCTGACGATATTCCTGCCACTTGTTGTAGCCAAGGACGCCGACCACCGCCGTCGCGCCCAGGCCAATCAATCCCATCTGGAGTTCGGTCATCTCAATCTCTTTCCCGGGCGCGCCAAACAGACCACTAGGCAGCATCCCTCATTTTCAAAGCTTCCTGGATATCCACTTCCACCACGCGCGACACGCCGGATTCCTGCATGGTGACGCCGACCAGCTGCTCGGCCATTTCCATCGCGATTTTATTATGGGAAATGAACAGGAACTGCGTTGCACCTGACATTTTCTTGACCATGGCGCAGAAACGTTCGGTATTGCTGTCGTCGAGCGGCGCATCAACCTCATCGAGCAGGCAAAACGGTGCCGGATTGAGCTGGAACATGGAAAACACCAGCGCGATCGCCGTCAGCGCCTTTTCGCCGCCGGACAGCAAGTGGATGGTCGAATTTTTCTTGCCTGGCGGCTGGGCGATGACCTGGACGCCGGCATCGAGGATTTCCTCGCCGGTCATCACCAGCTCTGCCCGACCGCCTCCGAACAATTCCGGGAACAGTTGCCCGAAATGGCCGTTGACCGTGTCGAAAGTGCTTTGCAGCAGGTCGCGCGTTTCGCGGTCGATGCGGCGAATGGCGTTTTCCAGCGTTTCCATCGCCTCGTTCAGGTCGGCCGCCTGCATGTCGAGGTAGCCCTTGCGCTCGGTGGCTGTTTCCAGCTCCTGCAAGGCGGCCATATTGACCGCACCAAGCTCGGCGATGGCGTTGGCCAGGCGGGTGATTTCGCCCTGCAAGGCCGGTGGTCGGGCGTTGCCGAGTTCGGTCTGAAGCGCTGCTTCGTCAGCGCCGGCTTCGACCAGCTGCTGAGCGAACTGCTCGGTATTGAGCGCCGCCGCCTGCTCCTTCAGCTTGAGGTCGCCGATGCGAACGCGCAGCGGCTCCAGGCCCTGCTCGATGCGCAGACGCTGTTCCTCGAAACCACGCAGCGCATTGGTCGCCGACTCCAGCGCATCGCGCTTTTCAGCCAGCACCTTCTCGGCTGCCTGGCGCGCCTCCAGTGCCGCCTGCAAGGCACCTTCCATGACATCGGGTGGCGCTGCCTCGACTTGCTCGGCGCACTGCGCCCGGTCCTTCTCGATGCGATTCAGTTCGCGCTGAGCCGTCGCCTGCTGGGCGAAAACATCCTGCAACTTACCGTCGCTTTCCCGCAGCGAGAACTGCGCTTCGCGCAAGGCACGATCGAGATCGGCGTTGCGCTCACGCTCGGCACGCACGGCACGCTCGCACTCGTCGAGCCGCGACTGGGCACCATGGACCAACACGCGGATGCGGCCCAGGCCGTCGCGGATTTCCTCGATGCGTTCATCGGCCGACATTTCCCGTTCGCGTTCGCCCTCTTCCTCCTCGGCCAGTTCAGCCAACTGCTCGGCGATGCGCTCTTTCTGTTCCTTGTAGCGCTCGATGGCCTGCGTCAGCTTGAGCACTTCCATCTGCACCGCATGTACACGCTGTTGGCGATCGGTGACGTACTGCCGAATCTCGCCCATTTCTTCCTGCTTGTCTTCGAGCTGCTCATCGAGCACCGCCTGTTGCTCGCGCAGGCTCTCGGCCTGCTCTTCGGCCAGGGCGACACCTTCGGCCAGGGCCTCGATTTCGCGCTGGCGCTCAAGCAAACCATGCTCGCCCTGATCCGGTGCAAAGAAAGTAACGCTGTTGCGGGTCAGCAGATCGCCGCCACGAGTCACCAGCAAGCCGCCATCCGGCAGTTCGCCGCGCCGGGTAAGCCCGTCAGCCAGCGATTCTGCCGTACGCACGGCACCCAGCCAGTCGACCAGCACGCTGCGGATCGCCGGATCGTCGCTGCGCACGCGGGCCGCCAGCGTCGCTCCCGCGGCATCTGAATTCCCGCCTTCGCGGGAATGACTGGAGGCGCCAAGAACCACGGCCAGTCGGGCTTCCGGCCGGTCGTTAAGCCATTCGTCGATCTTGGCGGGGTCGTCACAGGCGATGGCGCTCAAGCGCTCGCGCAGCACAGCCTCGACCGCATCCTCCCAGCCGGCCTCGACTTGAATCCTCTGCCACAGCGGCGGTGCGCCTTCCAGATTGTGGCGGCGCAGCCATTCCGGCAGTTTGCCGGTCTGCTGGGTGCGCGCCTGCATCTGCTCCAGCGCGGCGCGGCGAGCCTGACCAGCGGCCAGCTCGCGCTCGATGCGCTGCAACTCAGCCTGCGCTTCGCGACGGCGGGATTCCAGTTGCGGCAATTCCTGCTGGAGTTGTTGCAGATGGTCCTGGTCGCCAGCCAACTCCTCGCGCAGCAGGGCGAGTTCCTCTTCCTTTTCGGCCAGTTCCAGTTCGTCCGGCGCCTCGCCGAAGGTTTCCTCGCGCAAGCGTTCCCGGCGCTGGATGATCGCCTGCAGGGCGCGCTGGGCATGCGACTTGTTGGTCAGCTCGACTTCCAGCTTTTGTTCGCCACTGGTCGTTCGCGTTCGCAAACGCTGGAGTTCCTCCTGAGCCTGGGCATGGTCTTCCTCCACCTGCGGCGCAATATTCATCTGCTGGTGCAGACGCTCCTCGGCCTCTTCGACACGCAGCTTGGTGATTTCCTGGGTTTCTTCCCACTTCAGGCGATCTTCCGCCAGCCTCTCGGCCGTCTCGCTCCAGTGCTTCAGCTCGTCCTCAAGCTGAGCCAGGCGAGCTTCAAGCTGGCTGCGTGACTCGCGGCGATGGCGGATTTCCGCCTCCAGCCGGGCAACTTCGGCATTGGCCGTGTACATCTCGCTTTGTGCATTGTGCAAAGCATCGCCGGCGGCAAAATGGGCCTCACGCGTTTCCTCGGCACGCGCTTCGGTTTCGCGCAGTGCGGCGCTTTGCGCTTCAAGTTCGGTCACGGCCCGCTCGACTTCCAGCGACAGCCGCTGCCGCTCGGCCTCGGCCTCACGCTTCTTGAGCAGCCACAATACCTGCTGGCGCTGGACCAGCTGTTCGTTCAGGCCCTGGTAGCGGCGCGCCACTTCAGCCTGCACTTCCAGCCGCTCCATCTGGTTGCCGAGTTCCTGGCGGATATCCTCGACGCGCAGCAGATTTTCGCGGGTATCCTCCAGCCGGCCGTTGGTTTCCTTGCGCCGCTCCTTGTAGCGGGTAACGCCGGCTGCTTCTTCCAGGAATACACGCAGGTCGTCCGGCCGCGCCTCGATGATGCGCGAGATCATGCCCTGGCCGATGATGGCATAGGCACGCGGGCCGAGGCCGGTACCGAGAAAGAGGTCGGTAATGTCCTTGCGCCGGACTTTCAGGTTGTTGATGAAGTAATCCGACTGCCCCTGCCGCGTCAGCGTGCGCTTGACCGACAGCTCGGTGTATTGCGACCACTGGCCGAGCGCCCGGCCGAGCAGGTTCTCGAAAATCAGCTCGACGGAAGCACGCGACACCGGCTTACGGTTCGACGAACCGTTGAAGATGACGTCCATCATCGACTCGCCGCGCAGCTCCGAGGCTTTCGATTCGCCCAGCACCCAGCGCACGGCATCCATGATGTTGGATTTGCCGCAGCCATTGGGGCCGACGACGCCGACCAGCTGGCCGGGAACGGCCACAGCGGTTGGGTCGACGAAGGATTTGAAGCCGGCGAGTTTGAGTTTGGTGAGACGCATGCCTGATTGCGGCGGGGCAAATGCCCCCGCCATGTTGGGGGCCGTATAATAGCATCGACCTATTTGATCGACTTCGCAGTACCGTGGAGGGATCGCCCAGATGAACCCGGATGACCAGTTTCTCGCCCGTGCCATCGAACTGGCGCGACAAGGCAGCGCAAGCGGCGAAGGCGGCCCGTTCGGTGCCGTCATCGTACGCGACGGCAAGATCATCGCCGAAGGCTGGAACCGCGTCGTCGCCAGCCACGACCCGACCGCCCATGCCGAAATCGGCGCCATCCGCAGCGCTTGCGCCGCCCAGGATCATTTCCACCTGCACGGCTGCACCCTCTACGCTTCCAGCGAACCCTGCCCGATGTGCCTGTCGGCCGCCTACTGGGCACGCATCGAGCGCATCATCTTTGCCAACAGCCGGGCCGAAGCGGCCGCCATCGGCTTCTGCGACGACGAGTTGTACTGCGAACTGAACCGCCACTTCTCGGCACGCAGTATCGTCATGGAACACCATCCGCTGGCCGGTTCGCTGGAACCGCTGGAACGCTGGGCAGCCAATCCCGGTCGAATCCTCTATTGATCCGCCGGAGCCGACCATGCCGTTCGCCGCCATTCCCCAGCGCGCGGAAACACTGCAGGTACTGCGCCTGATCAGCGATTTCGAACCTATGCTGATGCTGAGCGGCGACGACGAAGGTTATGGCTCGCGCTGGACGCTATCCGGCCAGCAGGTGCAACCGGCCATCGCTCGTTACCTGATGGAATCTGGCTTCGTCGCCGAAATCGGCAAGACTGAATTCGGCGCCCGAAAGCTGGTGCTGACCGAAACGGGTAGCGATTTCCGGGAAAGGGGAATGAGGTGGTGGGCCGAACTGAATTTCCTGCAGAAACTGAAGATCACCCTGTTCGGCTAAGCGAATCGGAAAAATGCCGGACGCCCGGGCTAGCTCCCCTGCTTGGCCGAGGGCCGCGCCACAAACGCCACCGGTATGTGAGCCGTATGGCCGCCGCTGCTTTCCAGCACGAAATGCAATTCTCCCTGCTTGAAAACCCCCCGATAACGATGAGTCACCTCGCGACCAGGCCCCTCCCCCAGGACCTCCTGGCTATGCGTGATAAAACTCAGTTGCTCTCCATCCACGCGCCCCTGTTCCAGCATTCGTGGCAGGCCAAGATAGCTGGCAGTGCCGTGTATTTCGCCCTTGCTTAAATGCAGATCCAAAATCTCCGCGTGTTCAGCGCCCCAATCGTATTTCACCTGGGCAACCCAGCGCCCGGACAAGGCTGGCGTCAATTGCCCGGAAGCAGGGCTACCCGCGTCAGGTGATCGCTCCGGCCAAAGCCCTTTCAAGCCAAGCGCCACCAGAGCGACCAAGACCAAGCCGGCCAATCCCCAAGGCATGGAAAAGCGTCGCCTGACAGGAGAGAAGGACGAAATCAGCTCGACCAGACGCGCCACATCCGAACCCCAAGCCGCGTCCGACAAAACGAAGGACTGGCGGCGGGCCAGCTCCTCAATGGCCGGTGGCAAATCCTTTTCCGTTGGCATCGAAGCCCCATCAACCAGCACCGGTAGCACCACCTTGCCCGATGCCAGCCCGGCCTGAATCTCCCGCCGGACAAAGTCATCCGGCTCGTCCAGTCGGCGAACACCGTTCCGGCTCGCCGTCAGCCAAGCCGGGCCGATCATGACCAGCATCACATCGACAGATTTCAGCTGTTTTTCGATGGTCAGGACGAAATCCTGCCCCGGATGAATATCCTCGATATCCCGAAATACGTTGTCCGCACCAAAAGCTGAGGCCAGCGCGTCGGCCAGTCGCCCGGCGAACCCGGCCAAGTCGTCGCGACGATAACTAATGAATATTCCAGACATCGGGTAGCCCTCCATGACAGGACGGTTTTACGCTCGAAACGGTTGAACAGCGTCTGCGAAGCTTTAGCCCGGCTGACTCAGGTCGACACCAAAAATCAGCGATTTTAGGAAGCGATCAGAAAGCAAGCTTCATGAATTGATCGGCTGCGCCACCAGACGAACACCGAGTGCCGCACAAACCTTGCTGACGGTTTCAAAACGCGGGCTGGCATTCGGGCGCAGCGCCTTGTAGAGCGCCTCCCGGGTGATACCGGAAGCCTTGGCCACCTCGGTCATGCCACGAGCGCGCGCCGCCACACCCAGGGCGTGGGCGAGCTCAGCCATGTCGCCATCGGCAATAGTCTGGTTCAGGTACTCCGAAATCGCCACTTCGCTGTCCAGATATTCGGCCAGATCAAATTCGGGCAGACCCACAGGGTCAATTTTCTTGGTCATCACCATCACTCCTTGATCGTCGCCGCCAACTTCACGGCTCGGGCTAGATCGGCGGCCTGCGTCGATTTTTCGCCACCGCCCAGCATCACAATCAAAAACGCTCCGCGCTGCACGTAATACATCCGCCAGCCCGGCCCGAAATGCTCACGCATCTCGAATACGCCATGACCGACCGCCTTCACATCGCCAAGATTGCCACGCTGAACCTTGTCCAACCGACGGACCAAGCGGATCAGCGTCGACTTGTACTTCAGAGCGCTTAGCCACTCGGTAAATTCAGGCAGGGTTTTGATCGAATACATAGGTGAATTGTAATCGTTCGATTACAACAATCAAGGTTCACGAGAACGAAACATCTCCATACCGTCTGGGCAGCTCTAATGGGCAGCCTGGGCAGATAGACGGCGAATGATCAGCTCTTCGCCCTTCTTGTCCATCACGTATATTTCGCCGGTGTTCTTGGCAATACTGAAACGCATCGAGATCGGCAACTCCGTCAGAATTTCTGCCTGCTTGCCCTCGCGATTGGTTCGCACCAAATACCATAGGTAGTTGCCACCGCCTGGATTGGCCTTGGCCGAGACGAAATACAGGTTGCCCAATGAATCGCGTAGCGGATTAGAGAAATCAAAAATACTGCTACTTTGATCGATAGCAAGAAGAGACATCCGGCCTGTGGCCAGTTCGTACATGAACAAGGCATTTCTGGATTCCTTACCTTGAGCATCCTTGATATGTTTACTGAAATTGGGTGTGGCGTGAAATAGCACGGTAGCTTGTGTTTCGTCACCCTTGGCGGCTTGATAAAACTCTTCGTGGGTCAGCCGGGTTTCTTGGCCGCTAGCCAAGTCGACGGCATATAGGTCGTAGCGGCTGGCCGGAGTTTTGCCACTCTCCCGTTTTGCTCCCTTGAAGTAGAAGACCCTTTTGCCGTCTGCCGAAAAAAACGGGGAAAACTTGACCCCATCCCCCGCTGCAATGCTTCGTCGCTGCCAGGAGCCGACCTCAAGAAGCTCAATTTCCATACCATCGAGGCTGTAAACGTTGTTCCGCACCTCTGCCGACACCACGGCAAGCTGCTTGCCGTCGGGAGACCAAGCGGGAAAACCGAAATTGCGCCCCACTCCCTCCGGAATCATCGCAGTGACCCCTGAACGCAAATCCAGCAAACGCAAGCCGTGGGTCATTCGATCCGTCGTGAAAACAAGCTGCTGCCCATCAGGCGACACCGCCAGCCTTCCCTTTTTTGCCTCGAGCCCGGTGCGATAAATTTTCTCTGCCTCGGCGAAAGCTACTGGGCAAGATATCGCGGCGAACGCAAATATCAGCATGCACGACGATATCCCGCGCATCCAACGTACAAGAAACGGCGTCAGATTCATTTGGTTTTCCCGGTTGTTAATCTGCATTGTCATAGAGCATCGACCAAAAATGGGAGAATTTGCAACGCCGGGGCACGCTCCGTGCTCAAACCCTATCTCCTGCGGTCAACCCGAAAAATCAGCCGATTTCCAAATTTATCCTCGCCGCTGCCCTCGAACGAGCGGCAGGTGATCGCCGTCCACCGCACCGCCACTTCGCGGCCATCGCTGCAACGAACGATGCCCTTCCCGCTCTCTCCCTCGCAGCTGCCGGGTATTGGCGAACTGTCCGGCGGCGTCAGTTGTCCATCGCATTGCAGTTGCCCGTCACGGCCGACCAGCGCGAAACGTCCGCCACCGCTGGCATTGCCGGGAAAGCCCTTGCCCCGCATCTCTCCGGGCACGTCGCTCAGGCTGCCGCGAGCCTGATAACCAACGGCACATGCCGCCAGCAGCGAGACGGCAAGAATCAGGCAGGGGAAAGCATATTTGTTCACGAGGCAGCGAAACCGTTTTCAGGGATAATCCGCTTTTTACACCCATTCGACGCCCGACGTGAATCCGCACCTCGCCCAACTCCAGCCTTACCCCTTCGAAAAACTGCGCGCCCTGTTTGCCGGCGTGACGCCGAATCCGCAACTCAAGGAGATCAAGCTCTCCATCGGCGAGCCGCAGCACGCGACACCGCAATTCATCATGGATGCGCTGGCCGGCGGCCTGAAGGGCCTGGCCAACTATCCAACCACCCAGGGCGTGCCGATGCTGCGCCAGGCCATCGCCGCGTGGTGCGACCGCCGCTATGGCGTTTTCCTGAATCCGGAAACCGAAATCCTGCCGGTCAATGGTTCCCGCGAGGCGCTGTTCTCCTTCGCCCAGACGGTCATCGACCCCAGCCGCGGCCATGTGCCGCTGATCGTCAGCCCGAACCCGTTCTACCAAATCTACGAAGGCGCCGCCTACCTGTCCGGCGCTGAGCCGCGCTTCCTGAACAACCTGCCGGACAACGATTTCGCCTTCGATTACGCCAGCCTGAGCGAAGAAGAATGGTCGCGCGTCCAGCTGTTCTATGTCTGCTCGCCCGGCAACCCAACCGGCAAGGTGCTTTCGCTGGACGATTGGAAAACCCTGTTCGCGCTGTCCGACAAGTACGGCTTCATCATCGCTTCCGACGAATGCTATTCGGAAATCTATTTCGACGAAGCCAACCCGCCGATCGGCGGCCTCCAGGCAGCCAAACTGCTCGGCCGTACGAACGAACGGCTGGTCATGTTCTCCAGTCTGTCCAAGCGTTCCAACGTGCCGGGCATGCGTTCCGGCTTCGTCGCCGGCGACGAGAAGATTCTCAAGAAATTCCTGCTCTACCGCACCTACCACGGCTGCGCCATGGCACCGCCGGTGCAGACCGCCTCCGTCGCTGCCTGGAACGACGAAGCGCACGTGCTCGACAACCGCAACCAGTACCGCGAGAAGTTTGCCGCCTGCACGCCGCTGATCGCCGAAGTGCTCGACACCGGCATGCCGGACGCCAGCTTCTACCTGTGGGCGAAGACGCCCATCGCCGATACCGAGTTCGCCCGCGGCCTGCTCGAACACTATAATGTCGTGGTCCTGCCCGGCAGCTTCCTGGCGCGCGAAGTGCGCGGCGTCAATCCCGGGGCCAACTTCGTTCGCATCGCGCTGGTCGCATCGCTGGCGGAATGCCTCGAAGCCACCCAACGCATCCGCCAATTTGCCCAACAATTGTAATCAGAGAGAACTGAACATGAGCCATCCGCTACAAGCCATCATCGAACAATTCTGGGAACGCCGCACCGAGCTGTCCCCGCAATCCCCGACCGACACCATCGCTGCCATCAACCAGGTGGTCGGCATGCTCGATTCCGGCGCCCTGCGCGTCGCCGAGAAGATCAACGGCGACTGGGTCACCCACCAGTGGATCAAGAAGGCCGTGCTACTCTCCTTCCGCGTGCGTGACAACCGCATCCAGGAAGCCGGCGACATCCGCTTCTTCGACAAGGTCGATACCAAGTTCGAAGGCTGGAGCGAAGCGCAATTCCGCGAAGGCGGCTTCCGCGTCGTGCCGGGCACCATCGTCCGCAAGGGTTCCTACGTCGCCAAGAACGCAGTGCTGATGCCATCCTTCGTCAACATCGGCGCCTATGTCGATGAAGCCACGATGGTCGACACCTGGGTCACCGTCGGTTCCTGCGCCCAGATCGGCAAGAACGTACACCTCTCCGGCGGCGTCGGCATTGGCGGCGTCCTTGAGCCGCTGCAGGCCAACCCGACCATCATCGAAGACAACTGCTTCATCGGTGCCCGTTCGGAAGTCGTCGAAGGCGTCATCATCGGCGAGAACTCCGTGCTGTCCATGGGCGTCTATATCGGCCAGAGCACGCCGATCTACGACCGTGAAACCGGCGAAGTGACCTACGGCCGCGTCCCCCCGGGCTCCGTCGTGATCAGCGGCACCTTGCCGAAGGCCAATGGCGCCTACAGCCTGTACGCCGCCATCATCGTCAAGAAGGTCGACGCGCAAACCCGCTCGAAGACCAGCATCAACGAACTGCTGCGCCCTTAAGCCAAGCCAACCCACGAAGGTCTTGTCATGATTCTCGACAAACTGTTCCAACTGATGGCCGAAAAGCAGGCCTCGGATATCTTCATTTCCGCAGGCGCGCCGATCCACATCAAGATCCAGGGCAACACGATCCCGGTCAACCAGCAGGTCATGCTGCCGGACATGATCGAGAAGATCGCCTACGAACTGATGTCGCCGGATCAGATCAAGACCTTCGAGGCAACGATGGAGATGAACCTCTCCTTCGGTGTGCCCAATGTCGGCAACTTCCGCGTCAACATCTTCCGCCAGCGCGGTTCGACCAGCATCGTCATCCGTTTCATTCTGGGCAACATCCCGGCCATGGGCGACCTCGGCCTGCCGACCATCCTCGGCGAACTGATCATGGAAAAGCGCGGCCTGATCCTGATCGTCGGCGCCACCGGCTCGGGCAAGTCGACGACCATCGCCTCGATGCTCGATCACCGCAACGCCAACCGTTCCGGCCATATCCTGACGGTTGAAGACCCGATTGAATTCCTGTTCAAGCACAAGAAATCCATCGTCAACCAGCGTGAAATCGGTATGGACACGATGGATTGGCAAAATGCGCTGAAGAACGCCATGCGCCAGGCGCCGGACTGCATCCTGATCGGCGAAATCCGCGACAAGGAAACCATGCAGGCCGCCATCGCCTACGCGCAAACCGGCCACCTCTGCCTGGCGACGCTGCACGCCAACAATAGTTATCACGCGCTGAATCGCATCATCAGCTTCTTCCCGCTCGAAAACCGGCCGGCCCTGTTCCTCGACCTGTCGGTCGCCCTGCGCGCCATCGTTTCGCAGCGCCTGGTCAAGAAGCCGGACGGCAAGCGCATCCCGACCAGCGAAATCATGCTCAACACCCGCCACATCAGCGAGCTGATCGAGCGCGGCGAAGTTCAGGGCATCAAGGACGCCATGGAACAAACGCTGGCCCCGGGATCGCAGACCTTCGAGCAGGATCTGTTCAACCTGTACAGCAGCGGCACCATCACCATCGACGAAGCCTTGGCCAACGCCGATTCGCCGACCAATCTGTCGTGGCTGATCAACAATTCCGAATTCGGCAGCACCAACGGCAAGGACGACAAGAAGACCGATGCAGCACTCGAGTTCGACAGCACCAGCGACGGCGGCACTTCCTTCAAGGAGTTCACCCTCAGCCTGGCCGACCACGACGAAGAAACCCACTGATGTCCGACCCGACGTTTGAACTGGCCCGGCAGATCATTTCCTGCCACTCGGTCACGCCCGAAGATGGCGGCTGCATGGAAATCATCACCGAGCGCCTCAAACCGCTCGGCTTCAGCATCGAATTCATCAACCGTAACGGCGTCACCAACCTCTGGGCCCGGCGCGGAACGACCGCCCCGCTGTTTGTCTTCGCCGGCCACACCGATGTCGTGCCGACCGGCCCGCTCGACAAATGGACCTCGCCGCCCTTCGCCCCTGAAGTTCGCGACGGCATGCTCTACGGGCGTGGCACAGCCGATATGAAGTCCTCTGTCGCCGCCTCGGTGACGGCTACCGAAGCCTTCATAGCGGCCAACCCGAACCACCCGGGTTCCCTCGCCTTCCTGCTCACCTCCGATGAAGAAGGCGACGCCACCGACGGTACCGTCATCGTCGTCGAAGCGCTGAAAGCTCGCGGCGAAACGCTCGATTTCTGCATCATCGGCGAACCAACCTCGGTCGACAGGCTCGGCGACATGATCAAGAACGGCCGCCGCGGCTCGTTGTCCGGTGTGCTGACGGTCAAGGGCATCCAGTGCCACATCGCCTATCCGGAAAAGGGTCGCAATCCAATCCACGAAGCCGCCCCGGCGCTGGCCGAACTGGCCGCGACTGAATGGGACCAGGGCAACGAATATTACCAGCCGACCACCTGGCAGATTTCCAATATCCACGGCGGCACGGGCGCCACCAACGTCGTACCGGGTAGCGTCGAGGTCAAGTTCAATTTCCGTTTTTCAACGGCCAGCACGCCGGAAGGTCTGCAACAACGCCTGTGCGCCATCCTGGAAAAGCACAAACTCGATTACGAAATCAAATGGACGCTCGGCGCCCGCCCCTTCCTGACCGGCCGCGGCCCATTGGCCGATGCAGCAACCGCCGCCATCCGCGAAATCTGCGGCATCGAAACCGAACTATCGACCACCGGCGGCACCTCCGACGGCCGTTTCATTGCCGAAATCTGCAAGCAAATGCTGGAAATCGGCCCGGTCAATGCCACCAGCCACAAGATCGACGAATGCATTGCCGTCGACGCATTACCCAAGCTGTCCGCCATCTATCGCCGTATCCTTGAACAATTGATGACCGCATGAGCGACCTCTCCGCAAAAAACGAACTGATCACCGTTCGCGACTATCTCCGTTACGCCGTCAGCCGCTTCAACGCCGCCCAGCTTTTCTTCGGGCATGGCAGCGACAACGCCTGGGATGAAGCGGTCTACCTGACCCTGCACACCCTGCACTTGCCGCTCGACCGGCTGGAACCCTTCCTCGATGCCCGCCTCCTGCCGCACGAACGCGAAGCACTGCTCGAAATCTATCGCCGCCGCTGCGAGGATCGCCTGCCAGCCGCCTACCTGACCAATGAAGCCTGGCTCGGCGAACATCGTTTCTATGTGGACGACCGCGTCATCGTGCCGCGCTCCTTCATTGCCGAATTGCTCGACGATCAGTTGGCGCCCTGGATCGATGACCCGTGGGCCATCGAATCGGCTCTCGATCTGTGCACCGGTTCCGGCTGCCTGGCCATCCTGACCGCCCTTGCCTTCCCGAATGCCGAAGTAGCGGCGGTCGACCTGTCCGAACACGCCATTGCCGTTGCCGAGCGCAACGTCGCCGACTACGGTCTGTATGACCGCATTGAACTGATCCAGTCCGATGCCTTCAAGAATATCGAGGGCCGCAAGTTCGACCTGATCGTCTCCAACCCGCCCTACGTCAATGCCGAATCCGTCGCCGCACTGCCGCCGGAGTATCTGCATGAGCCCGAACTGGCACTCGGCTCCGGTGAAGATGGTCTGGACTTCACGCGCATCATCCTGCGTGAAGCCAAAAAGCACCTGACTGAGAACGGCATCCTGATTGTCGAAATCGGCCACAACCGTGAAGCGCTGGAAACTGCCTACCCGAAGCTGCCCTTCACATGGCTGGATACCGCGGCTGGAGACGAGTACGTCTTCCTGCTGCACGCCGCCGACCTGCCGGGCTAAGTTGGCCGCTTGACCAAGCTTTACGAATTACCCAGCCCGTTCGAAGTCGAAACCGGCACCGTGCTGATGCTGGAGCCGGCCTGGGCCAAGTCTGGCGAACTGCGCGCCCAGTTGCTCGACGAAAGCTACCCCAAGCCCTTCGTCATCGACGACGGCAAATCGCGTTTCCTCTATTTCAACGTCCGCCTCATGCAGAGCGAAATGTCGCTCAAGGCGCCGCACGATCTGGCCATTCGCTACACGCAGAAAATGATGGCCTTCCTGCTCTTCCAGCCACGGCCGAAACGCATCGTGCTGATCGGTCTCGGCGGCGGCTCACTGATCAAGTTCTGCCACCGCCGCATGCCCGGCACGCAACTGACAGCGATCGAACTCGACCCCAACGTGATCGCCTTCCGCGATGCCTTCATGGTGCCGCCTGACGACGAGCGCCTGCAGATCATCGAGGCCGATGGCGCGGAATATCTGGAAAACACGGAAAAGGGCATCGATACCTTGCTCGTCGATGCCTTCGACAAAACGGGCTTCGCGCCCAGTCTGGCCAACCGCGAGTTCTTCGACAACGCCTACGCCAAGCTGTCAGGCAACGGCGTGCTGGTCATCAATCTGGCTGGCGAAAAGGAAAGCTACGCTGGCCTGATCGGCGAAGCGATGCACGTTTTTGATGATCAGGTCATCGTGATTTCGGTACCCGACGATGGCAACCACGTGCTCTACGCTTTCAAGGAACGCTATTTCGAGCCACGCTGGCGCTGGTTGCACAACTACGCCAAGGAACTGCGCGCCAAGTTCGGCCTCGACTTCCCGGCCTTTGTCCAAAAGATGGAACGTTCGACCAAGCTTGGCCTCGCCCGGCGTGAAGCCATCCGCCGTCGCTAAAGGCTATTTCGTCGCTTCCTCGGCCTGCGCCGCGCGCTGCGCCACCTGCTGATTGGCTGCATCCAGATCGCGCTGAACCTTCTCCATCGCCGCACGCCCCTGCTCGATTTCCTGTTTTTTCATGGCTGCAGCAGTGGCCGCCGTACCGGCCGTCTCGACACTGCAAGCAGCCAATCCGGCCAGGGACATCAGGATCAAGGCAATTCTCATCGGTTGCTCCCTCTCAATGCAATTCGGCCAGAATCGCCGTCAGCAAGTTCCAGCATTTTTCCACCGAAGCCACTTCGACCCGCTCACCCGGCGCATGCGCACCGCGAATCGTCGGACCAAACGAAACAATATCCATCCCCGGATACTTGTCGCCGATGATGCCGCACTCCAGACCGGCATGGATGACCTGAACCTTCGAGTCGGTGCCAAAATCCCGCCGATAGACCGACTGGCAAAACTTGAGCAACTGCGAATCCGGATTCGGCGCCCAGCCTGGGTAATAACCCTCCTTTTCGACCTTGCTATCGCTCAAGGCCCACAAACTGGCGATTTCATCAGCCAATGCCATGCTGCCACTGCCGATCAGCGAACGCACCATGAAGTTGCATGAACCACCATTCGGGTGCAGTTCGACCATACCAAGGTTATTGGAGGTTTCAACCACGCCCGGCACCTGGCGGCTCATCCGACGCACACCATGCGGCGCAGCGTGCAGCGAAGACAACCAGATTCGTTGCTCACTCGACGACATCACCGCCGTCACCTCGCAGGCAGAGACGCGCAGTTCCAATCCGTCCTCGACACCGCGCAGTTCGCCCCGCAAACAGCGCTGCGCTTCGAGTACCGCTGGAGCGAGAGAGTCGGCCACATTTCCTGGCAACAGGATCACGGCCGAAGCTTCACGCGGCAAGGCATTCCGAGCCGTCCCCCCGGAAAGTTCAGCCAGACGCAACGGAAACGTTGCCTCCAGTTCGCGCAGCACACGAACCAGCAACTTGATCGCGTTACCCCGTTCCTCGTGAATATCAACCCCAGAATGCCCGCCGCGCAAACCGCTCAGTTCGATCCGCCAAGCCTGATGCCCCGCCGGAACAGGCTCGGAAAGACCACTACGCTCAACATTGACATCAAGACCGCCAGCGCATCCCAGATAAAACTCGCCCCAATCTTCAGTATCAAGATTCAGCATCAACTGGCCTTGCAGCACTCCCGGCGCCAGACCACGCGCGCCGCCCATGCCAGCCTCTTCATCGACCGTCAGCAAAGCTTCAATAGGACCATGCCGGAGCGAGTTGTCGTCCAGAACGGCAAGAATCAAGGCGACACCGATACCGTTATCCGCCCCCAGGGTGGTCTTTTCGGCCACCAGCCAGCCGTCACGCAAGACTGGAACGATCGAATCGCGAGAAAAGTCGTGATTGCTATCGGCGTTCTTCTGGCAAACCATGTCGAGATGCGCCTGCAACACCACACCCGGATACTTCTCGCGCCCGGTGCTGGCCGGCTTGCGGATAATCAGGTTACCCGCTGCATCGATCTCGACGGCAAGGCCTCGATTGATCGCCCATTGCCGCAATGAATCGCGCAGCACGGCTTCCTGCTTAGAAGCACGTGGCGTAGCGCACAGGGTAGAAAAATGCACCCAGACAGTGGCTGGTTGCAGACCGGAAAACACAGCGTCGTTCATGTTTCGCGAACTCCAAAGTGAAAACCCCCGCAGACCTTGCGGTGTGCGGGGGTTAAATTCTGGGGCGACTGATGGGGCTCGAACCCACGACAACCGGAATCACAATCCAGAACCAACCCCTTTACCGCTGCTTACTAGGAGTTACTATTTAAACTAATTTCCTTGTTATTCCTATACTTACGCATTACTATTAGTCCGGTTGTTAGGCAAGAAATTACTAACTTTTACCGCTCTCTGCTTACCATGTGCTTACCAGAGCGAGAAGTAAGCAGAGAAAAACCGAACTAATAGGGGTGCGAAATGGCGAAGCTAACCAAGGTCGAAGTCGACAATCTTAAGCCATCTGGCAAGGATGCCTTTGTATGGGCTGACGACCCGAAAGGATTCGGGGTTAAGGTTTTCACCTCCGGTGTAAAGTCGTTCGTCTTTCAGTACCGCACCGAAGAAGGCAAGACCCGTCGTTACACCATCGGCAAGTTGTCCGACACGCTTACCGTGGAACAGGCCCGCAAGCGTGCCAAGGCCCTATCCCTTGAGGTGCTAAATGGTGGCGACCCGATGGGGCATAAGCAAGCACGCCTTGCCGCCATTACAGTTGCAGAACTGCTGACGCAATACCAAGCCTCGCCCAAGTTTGCGGAAAATGCAGAGACGACGAAGGCCACCGACAAAGGACGAATTGAGCGCCATCTGATTCCCCTACTTGGCGATTCAATCGCGGACAAAATTTCCGCCGATGACGTGCGACGGGCGCAAGCTGCAATCCGTGACGGGAAAACCGCAGGGAGATTCAAGACGGGTCCGCGTGGCTTGGCAAAGGTCACGGGCGGTGCCGGCACCGCTGACAAATGCGTCCTGCTGTTACGGGCTGCCTATGCCTGGGCTATCTCCGAAAACATCCTGAAGGACAACCCCGCCGCCCCGCTCAAGGTGGCAGGCTCTGGCCAACGTGAGCAGATCATGGAAACGGCAGCCGATTACACCGTGCTATTCAACGCCCTGGACAAGATGCAGAAGGAGCTCCGCATACGCCCCGCCGCTGCCGATGCCATCCGCTTGATTGCCTTGACCGGTGCTAGGCGCGGCGAAGTTTCAAATCTAATTTGGCAGTATTGCGACCTTCGAACTGGCCTAATCACCTTGCCACCGAAAGCCCACAAAGCCGGAAAGCGAACAGGCAAGCCCCGCATCATTGCTTTGCCGGCTGAAGGCGTGGCCATTCTGAAGCGCCAAGCCAAGGGGAAACCTGAGGACTACGTTTTCAAGCCAGCCAAGGGCGATGGGGCCATCGCGCTAGCAAAGCCTTGGATAGCTGTTCGTGAAGAGGCAAAGCTGCCCGCCAATTTTGGATTGCATGGCCTTCGCCATAGCCTAGGCAGTCATCTAGCAATGAGTGGAGCTAGCTCTCACGAGGTAATGGAAGCCCTAGGCCATAGGCAGGCTTCAACCACACAACGCTATATCCACTTTGCAGAGCGTGCCCGTTCCACATTGGCTGAGCGTGCTGCATCTGTTGCTATGGCAGGCATGGTGAGCAGCAAGGCAAGCACAGAACCTTTACCGGAATAGATAGCCAGTTCTTTCGCCTTACCGAATTTGCTATTCCATACCCGTTTCTTACTTCATATAATCGCACCAACCCCAAAAGGGGCCGTACGCAGGCAACGTGAGCATGGCAGCCGAAGCCTGACAGCGTACTACCAAGGACAAGGGACTTACAGCCCGGGGCAACCCGAAAGACACTGACAGACAGCCCAAACTGAAAGCCCATGCACCAAACCGCAAATCAACTTGCGGGCTGGTGCATGGGCTTTTTCATGCGCCGCCCCGATAAAAATAAGGCCTCGCCATGACCACAGAAGAAAAATACCTGGACCGCCCCGCCGCCTCTGAATATGTCCGCTCCAAGGGTTTGCCCTGCTCAAAAACTACGCTTGCAAAACTTGTGACTGTAGGTGGAGGCCCTGCCCTCCGGAAGTTTGGAAATCGTGCGGTCTATTTAGCTGCCGACCTTGACGCATGGATTAACAGCAAGCTGTCTGCTCCCCGTCACTCTTCATCTGCAACCGTTTAAGGAAATCCACCATGACCACACACCTAGCCAGCCTTGGACGCGAGCACCTGCTATCGATGATCGAACGTGCAACGGAAACCTTCCCGAAGCCGTTTATCCCTCGCCAGCCTGAAATTACGGTCAATGTGAATATCGAGTTCAAGGAGCCAACCGAATTGGCCCCCAGCTTCCTGGCACACCTCGCCATCATTGCCGGCGCTGTTCCTGACATTGACCACGGATTCACGTTCAACGGGAACCCAATCAACAAAGACGCAATCACTTGGTTTTTGGCCGGCGCCTACAAGATCGAAGCGACATGTGGAAAATCCATCCTGGCCGCGGGGGCAGCATTTGCACGCGAGGCCAAGGACCGAGCGAAAGCCATCAAGATTGCCGCCGCTCTACGTGCAGTGGATCGCGGTAATGACGGCATGTTCGACCCGCTGAAAATCGTACAGCTTGCCCTGATGGACTGACGAAAAAAGGCCCCTCGCCTATCCCAAGGTGAGGGGCTGGTGTAGCTTTGATCTGGTTGCGGTCAGATCAAGGCAAATTATAACCTAACCGCATTGATTACAAAAGGATAATTACAAAAAAACAGCTTGGAAGTCGTTGCGGCGACATCGTTGCGGACCACCGCGGTTACTTCCTTTCAGGGGTGCTGAAAACCCTGGCCTCATGTTGGCAAGCATGATGCCCCTGCCCACAGCGTGGCAGGACGCAAACAACAGCCTATGCCGTTTAACGGTACGCGACGACCTCAATATGGAGATCGTCAAAAATGACATCATCAAGCAGCATGCATTTCTTCTGGCAACCGTCAGAGCACAGCAAGTGGATAGCCGCCCCGGCTTCCCAGCGCGAACACATCGCGCACACCTTCAAGCCAATGCTTGCCACCGTCCTTGACGTTAATCACGACTTCGAGACCGACGCCGACGAACTTAAATATTCCGGCCCGCTGTATATCGACTTCGACGGTAAAGACGGCCTGGAATCTGTAATTCCCCACTTTCAAGCATGTATCCAAAAGCTGATTGACCTTGATGTTAATCCGGCACAAATCCGGCTGGCATGTTCAGGCGGGCGGGGCTTTCACATCGAAGTGCCAATGGCCTGCTTCATGGTCAAGCCCGGTGCTACTGAACACCTGCCGAGCATTTATAAGCTGATGGTTAAATCCCGCTGGCTACAAACTCCGACTATCGACGATGTTGTCTATTCGGAAAAGAAGGGCCGCATGTGGCGTCAATACAATGTGCAACGCCCTAACGGCCTGCACAAAGTATCTATATCGTTTAGCGAGGCCATGACCATAACCCCGGAACTGTATAACGAGTTATGCAGCACGCCGCGCCCTGTCCTGGAACCGGCTACACCGACCCTTGCAGGCGGTCTCGCTGAAATCTTCAGCGGCATGCAGCGCAAGCAGGCTGCTGAACGCGTCAAGAAGGATGCCCGCAAGCGCGAGACATCCAAGGTTGGCGCCGCCCTTAAGGAGCGATTCCACACCCGCGGCGCCGCCCTACCGCCAAGCCTGTTGTTGTTGGCAGCCGGCAAGGTTGATTCACCAAAGGGGTTTAACCAGATCGCCATGCAATTGGGCGTAACCGCTGAGGCCATGGGGCTTAGCGAAGATCAGTTGATCACGCTGTGCACTAGCCTGATAGCCAATCACAAGGGCGATGGCAGCAAGTACAACACGCCCCGCAAGCGGGAAGAGCAATTGCGGGATCAATACCGCAATGCATGCGATGGTGACCTTAACTTAAGCATTGGGGGCATCCGTTCAATCATGCCGGCATCGATGCCGTGTAACGACTTGCGGGGGTTTTAACATGGTGACCATCGATATTCAGAACCTCGTTTCCCCTGAAGCTGCAAGCGCCTTTACCCGCACCGCCGCACAATGGACAGATGCTTTTCAGGCTGCCGGCAAGGACGATGTTTTCACCCTTGCGACTGACATGCACCTTGACCCCAACTTGAAGGAGTTCGAGCGAAACAGCTTGATCAAGCTGGCAGCCAAGCGAATGGGCGTCACTTATCGTGACCTCGTCAAAGACCTCCGACAAGGTTCGAGCGAGCCGAAAAAGGATCATTTGTACTTTGCCCGACAGACGCTTGATTTTTTCCAAGCGGGAAACGTTCTGTACTCGCAGGGGGCTTTCTGGGTCTGGCGAGATGCCGGCGTCTGGGAACGTGTCCTTGACCACGAGATTCGACGGGCTGCCATGGGCATGCTACAGGGACAGGAGGCCGTAACGGACGGCACCGTCCGTTCCGTGGTGGCCCTGGCAAGGGACGAGGCCTATTCAGCCGCCGCCCATTTCGACCAGCCGGCGCCGCGCCGAATCAACGTGCAGAACGGCACGCTGCACTATCAGGCGGGGGCCTGGGCATTGCGTGAGCATGATCGCGGCGACTACCTGACGACGCAGCTACCCGTAACCTTTGACCCGCAAGCGACCTGCCCGCGGTTCGATAGGTTCCTGGCTGAAATCTTCGAAGGGGACGAGGACGCAACCGACAAGGCACAAGTCATATTGGAGATGATCGGATATACCTTGACGCAAAGTTGTCAGTTTGAAAAATTCATAATCCTGGTTGGCAGTGGCAGCAACGGCAAGAGCGTTTTGCTTGACGTGCTGCGCTCCCTGGTTGGTCCTGGTCAAGTGGCATCCGTTGAACCGGGCAAGCTGGGGGATCGTGTTGAACGCGAGCGCCTGCATGGCAAGCTGGCGAATATCTGCCCTGAATTGCCAGTCGGCGCGATGCTGGCTGATGCTGCGCTCAAGAGCTTTACAAGTGGCGACCTCGTGAGCGGTGCGGCGAAGTTTGGCCAGCCGTTCGACTACAAACCGTATGCCACGTTTTGGACGGGCACGAACCACATGCCGCACACGCGTGACCTCTCGCACGGCATGTTCCGCCGTGCATTGATTGTTCAGTTCAACCGCACATTCAACGAGAGCACGCGGGAAATCGGCCTTGCCGACAAGCTGCGTGACGAGTTGCCCGGCATCCTGGTTAAGGCCCTGGACGCGTTTGCAAGTGTTATCGAGCGTGGGGGCTTTACCGTTCCAGCATCGTCTGATGCAGCCCTCAAGGCGTGGCGTACCGATGCTGATCAGGTGGCCCAGTTCCTGGAAGATCGATGCCTATGCGATGCCAGCGACACGCAGGCATTCATTTCGCATGCTCTGCTGTTCCGGGAGTTCCAGAACTGGGCACACGATCAGAACCTTAAGCATTCGGTCACAGGCAAGGCGTTCAGCTTGCGCCTTGTCGCCTTGGGTTATCAGGCCAAAACCAAGCGTGATGGTGGCAGTCGTGACCGAGGCTTTCAAGGTATCGGGCTTGCTTGATGCAAGGTTGATCATTCAAGGCGCCGCAAGGCGCCTTTTTCATTGGGGGTGGCTACTTAAACGCTTGTGCTGCAAGGGTTTCAAAATCTGTAGCCACTTAGATCGTTGCAGCACAAGGGTTTCGGGCTGGTGGCTACAGGGTGGCTACAGGTTGGCTACAGATTTTTAAAAACCTGTAGCCACTTAAACGCTTGTGCTGCAAGGGTTTCGGGCTGCTGGCTACAGGTGCTACAGGTTTTCTTCTATTAAACGCGTGGAAAATTGTTTTTTTAAAAGAAGAAAAAAAACATTTCTATAGAGAGAAGTTGAGGCCAAAACCTGTGTCATCTGTAGCCACCCTTGCAAATCCCTTGTGCTGCAAGGCTTTAGGTGGCTACAGGTTTTTAAAAACCTGTAGCCAACCTGTAGCCACTTGGCTAAAACCTGTAGCCACCCTTGCAGGCAGCGACCTGAAACCCCTGTCCCTGTCCCTGTCCCTGTCCTCGACCTCGTCCGCCATTCCATAGCGAACAGCTATTGCATATGATTCGCCTATCAACTTAGGCAATGATTATGGCAAGCATGTACGGGCACCGCTGGCGTATCGCAAGGGCAAGGCACTTGGCCTTGCACCCGCTTTGCGTCTATTGCGCCGCACAGGGCTACCGCACCCCTGCAAGCGTCGTTGATCACGTAACGCCGCACCGCGGCGATAGCGCCTTGTTCTGGGCTGCCAGCAATTGGCAAAGCCTTTGCAAGACCTGCCACGACGGCGCCAAGCAAACGCTAGAGAAGTCCGGTTATCTCAAGGGATCAACCCTTGAAGGCCTGCCGTTAGACGTACGTCACCCGTGGCACAGGGGCACAGATGAATAAGAACCTTGACCCTGCCCTGGTCCGCGCCCTGTTCGACTACAAGGACGGCGTCCTTTATTGGAAAGCCCCAGCACCGAAGCGCACCCAAGCCGGCGCCGTCGCTGGTTGCCTGCATAAGCAGTCCGGCGCATGGCATATCAATTATATGGGTTCCAAATACCTGCGCAGCCGCCTTGTGTGGCTTTGGCACCATGGCGAGTTCCCGGCAAAGGCTTGGATACGCCGCCGCAATGACAACCCGACAGACGACCGTATCGAGAACCTGCACGCTCGCACGAGTTTGGAAAACACCCTTGACCTTGGCACTTACCGCGGCACCGTCCCCGGCGTTACGTGTGCTGAAAGCGGGTTCATAGCTCGCCTGAATGACCAATACATCGGCATTTATCAATCATTGGACGATGCTGAACAGGCATTCGCCCTTGCATATACCAAGCGTTACGGAACCCCGCCACCACAGGCCAAGGGGGGTGTAAATAAGTCTGCCGGATGTAGTTTCAATACATCGCCCCCGCCACCTTTTTTTATCGCAAACGGAATTTCGCCGGCAAATATTCAAGGGGCTGGCGAGTGAGAACACGTGCTGATTCCACCGGGTTTGCTGTAGAGACGGCCAAAGCTTTGACCGAGTCCCTGCCCTTGCCACCGCAAAGCCTTGAACCTCAGGCTTTGCAGTACTGGCCTGCAATCATTGGTGCTAAGCGCCTAAGCGCCTGGACTGAAACGGACTTGATCCTTGCATGCCTGCTCGCCAAGGACTTAGCCGCCCTGGAGTCACTGGCTGAAGAACTGGCCAATGATGGCCACGTCCTGACCGACAACAAGGGCAAGAAGTACGCACACCCCGCGGCCAATCTATTGGACCAAGCCACGCGGCGAACCGTGACCACCTGCCGCGCCTTGCAAATCCACGCCATTGCCACCAGTGGCAAGACCGACCACCAAGGCAAGAAGAACGAAACCGCCCGCGGCATCGCCGCCAAGATCGATGCTGCCGACGACCTTATCCCGCGTGCGAGGTTGAATTGACCCGCGGCGAACGCGTCATCCGGTTTATTGAAAAATTCTGCCGCGTGCCTGAGGGCGTGCTCGTTGGTTCGCCTATAAAGCTTGCAGACTTTCAACGCCGTTTCATTTTGGATGTGTATGACAATCCGGTAGGCACAAAGAAAGCCTACTTGAGCATTGCTCGAAAAAATGCCAAAACTGCCACAATCGCATGTCTCGTTTTGGTGCATCTAGTAGGCCCTGAAGCCCTCCAAAATTCGCAGATCGTTTCCGGCGCCATGAGCCGGGATCAAGCGGCCATCGTTTTCAACCTCACGGCGAAAATGATCAGCCTGAACCCCGACCTTGCCGACCTCGTCCGCGTTGTTGATTCCCGCAAACAGTTGTTTGGCCTGCCAATGGGCACCGAGTACCGCGCCCTTGCTGCTGAAGCTAAGAACTCACACGGCCTGTCGCCTGTATTGGCAATCCTGGACGAAGTCGGCCAAGTCCGCGGCCCGCGTTCCGAATTTGTCGACGCCATCACGACGAGCCAAGGCGCCCACGAGGCCCCGCTACTGATCGCAATCAGCACGCAGGCAGCCGACCCTGCCGACCTGTTCAGCATCTGGCTTGACGATGCCGCGGCATCGGGTGACCCGCGCATCGTGTCACACGTCTATGCAGCACCTGCTGACGCCGAGCTTGACGACCCCGCCGCCTGGAAGGCCGCTAACCCCGCCCTTGGTATCTTCCGCAGCCTTGCCGACGTGGAGCAGCAAGCCGCAGAAGCCAAGCGCATGCCGTCCGCTGAAGCCACCTTCAGAAACTTGGTATTGAACCAGCGCGTAGCCCTGACGAATCCATTCATGAGCCGCAGCACCTGGGAAGCTTGCAGCGAGCCTGCCGAGTACCTGGACGGCATGGAAGTATTCGCCGGCCTTGACCTGAGCGCCCGAACCGACCTTACCGCCCTGGTGCTGATTGGCCGTGACCCTGCCGGCCAATGGCATATCCAGCCGCATTTCTGGACGCCTGCCAATGGCTTGGCAGAGCGCGCCCGCCGTGACCGCCAGCCATACGACGTATGGGTGGAACAAGGTTTCATGCGAACGACACCCGGCGCAACCGTTGATTACGCACAAGTGGCCAAGGACATTGCCGAAATCACCGACGGCCTGAACGTTCAGGGCGTGGCCTTTGACCGGTGGCGTATCGACATCCTGAAAAAGGAATTCGACGCAATCGGCCTGACCCTGCCCCTGATCGAACACGGCCAAGGCTTCAAAGACATGAGCGTCGCATTGGACGCAGTGGAAGCCGAGTTCCTGAATGGGCGCGTTCGCCATGGCGGGCACCCAGTTTTGACCATGTGCGCAGCCGGCGCCGTCGTCGCTCGAGACCCTGCAGGGGGTCGAAAACTCGACAAAAGCAAAGCGACCAGCCGCATTGACGGAATGGTTGCCCTCGCCATGGCCTTTGGCCTTGCAAGCAAGACCCTTGAGCCGGCCCGCCAACCTGATTACCAGATGATATTCCTATGAAAAAAACTGCTTTCTGCCAGCTTCAAATTAAGTCCTTTGATGATGAAGGAATCATCCGGGGCATTGCCACGACACCGACCACGGACAGAGCCGGGGACATCGTTGAGCCCATGGGCGCAACCTTCACCCTGCCCCTGGTTCTGCTCCACGAGCACGACCGCAAGGCCCCGCTAGGCCATGTCATTGAAGCCACCGCAACCCCTGCCGGCATCGAGTTCGTTGCACGCATCGCCAAGGACGCAACTGCCGGCATTGCTGAAGTCTGGCAACAGGTCAAAGCCGGCTTGATTCCCTTCGTATCGATCGGATGCAACGTGACCGAAAGCGTGCCGATCGCCACCGGTTACCGATTCAAAAAATGGGAATGGCTGGAGCTATCGCTAACCACCGTGCCCGCCAACCCCGAAGCCGCTATCCGGCTTGTAAAAACCCAGCCTCAGGAGAAACACACCATGACCCTTGCAGAACAAATCCGCTCTTTCGAGCAACAAAAAGCCGCCGCCATTGCCAAGATGGACGGCCTCGTCACCAAGGGCGCTATGCTCCAAGGTGACGACGCAACCGCCTACGACGCCGCACAAGATGAAGTAACGCAGATCGATAAGCACCTCGCCCGCCTGCAAGCTGCCGAGCAGCGCCAAGCCCAGACCGCCGCCCCGGTCTCCAAGAGCATCGCCGCCCCGTATATCGAAGTACGCGACGCAGCACCGAAGGGCACGGACTTTGTGCGATTCACCAAGGCCCTGGCCTTGTCGCACGGCAACCCCATGCAAGCCCTGGAAATTGCCAAGGGTATGGGTTACGGCAGCCGCGTCGAAACCTGCCTGAAAGCTGCCGTTGCTTCCGGCACGACCACCAGCGCGGAATATTCCGCCTTGGTCGAACCGCAACTGATGGCCTCTGAATTTATCGAGCTGCTGCGCCCGGCCCTGATCGTCTCCAAGATGACGCAGGTTCGCAATGTTCCGATGAATATCAAATTTTCTAAGGCCACCTCTGGAACCTCCGCTAGCTGGATCGGCGAAGCCAAGCCGGCCCCGGTCACGTCCGCAGCTTTCGCCAATGTGGCCCTTGGCGAGGCAAAGCTTGGCGCCATCGCCGTGTTTTCTGAGGAACTGCTGCGCCGCTCTGAGCCGTCCGCTGAAGCCCTGGTCCGTGACGACCTGATCGCCACTTGCGCCAATGCAATCGACATCGCGTTCATTGACCAAGCGAACGCAGGCGTGGCCAACGTCAAGCCGGCTTCTATCGCCAATGCTGCGACCACCGCCGCAACGACCGGCACCACCGCAGCCGCCGTTCGTGTCGACGTGAAAGCCGCTTACGGTGCAGCCGCCGCAGCTAACCAGCCGCTTGCCTCCGCCGTCTGGGTTATGCACCCGACTACGGCACTGGCCTTGAGCATGATGCGCAACGTCAACGGCGCCCGGGAATTTGAGGGTATCGACTTTGTGACCGGTGGCACCTTCGAAGGCCTCCCGGTAATTCTCAGCACCAACGTACCGGGCACCGCTGTTGCGGGCTATGACGTGATTCTGGCCGTACAGAATGAAATCCTGCTGGCTGAAGGTGGCCTTGCAATCGACGCCTCCCGCGAAGCATCGCTTGAAATGGACTCCGCACCGGCTGGCAATGCCGCAACCCCGACCGCTGCCCAGCTTGTGAGCCTTTGGCAGAACGGCGCCGTGGCCATCAAGGCAATTCGCGGCATCACCTGGGCGCGTCGTCGTCCGACTGCCGTCTATCGCATCTCTGCAGCCAAGTACGCCTAAGCACCACCGGGGCGGACTCGTTCCGCCCCAACAAGGAACCAGCCATGAAGATTTTAGGATTCGACTTAAGTTTCAAAAAAGCCTTGCAGCCCGTTTCATCCGGGTCTAATGGCTGGTTCCCGCTCGTTCGTGAAAGCAGCCCCGGCGCGTGGCAGAACAGCACGCCAATTGAAGTAGATACAGCCCTTGCCCATTCAGCCGTTTTCGCTTGCGTCTCGCTGATCAGCAACGACATTGCAAAGCTACCCTTGCGCATCACCAAAGACATGGGCACGTATTGGGCACCGACCGCGCACGAGTACAGCGCCCTGCTCCGCAAGCCGAACCAATACCAGAACCGCGCCCAATTCATTAGCCAGTGGATCACCAGCAAGCTGCTCCACGGCAACACGTACGCCCTCAAACGTCGCAACGCCCGCGGCATTGTCATCGCCCTGCATGTCCTTGACCCGCTGAGCGTTACGCCGCTGGTCTCTGAGGATGGCGCCGTATTCTATCGGCTGAAAACTAGCCACCTCGCCACCATTGGTGACGTCGTTGTCCCGGCCCGTGAAATTATCCATGACCGGGCCATGACCCCGTTTCACCCGCTTGTAGGGGTCTCGCCCCTGGTTGCTGCCGGCCTTGCAGCAACCCAAGCCCTGAACATCCAGAATTCAAGCAGCAAGTTTTTCCAGAACGGCAGCCGGCCCGGTGGCATCTTGACTGCTCCCGGCATCATCTCGGACGACACCGCCAACCGCCTTAAAACGCACTGGGAAGCCAACTACACCGGGGACAACGCCGGCAAAACTGCCGTGCTTGGCGACGGCCTGAAATATGAAAGCATGGCGACCACAGCCACCGATGCCCAGCTAATCGAACAGCTTGCATTCAGCGCTCAGGACGTTTGCCGCGCCTTCCACGTTCCGGCCTGGAAGATCGGCGCCGGCCCTGCAGCGCCCTACACGTCATCCGAAGCAACGAACCTCCAATACCTGACCGACTGCTTGCAATCGCATATCGAGGCCCTGGAACTCTCCCTGGACGACGGCCTGGAACTACCGCCAACCCTGCGCACCGAACTGGACGAATCCAGCCTGCTACGTCTCGACACGGCAACCCGTACCACCGTCCTTGCCGCATCAATCAAAGCCGGCTTGATCACGATCAACGAAGGCCGCGCAAGCGAAGGCCGCGCCCCAGTCGCAGGCGGGGACGAGATTTTCCGCCAGATTCAGGACGTGCCACTGGCTGCACCGAAGGAGCAAGCGCAATGACCATCACCGTTGTCGACGCCCGCCGCCATCTCCGCATCGATGGAACCAATGACGACATTGAACTGTATCAACGCTTAGCCATGGCTGAAGCCCTGATTCAGGCCTATATCGGCACGCCGCCTGCCGATGCCCTGCAAGCTATCCAACGCCGCACCGACTACGCCGCCGCTCTGGACGCCGTCACCCTGCTAGTCCTGGGTGAGCTATGGATGAACCGCGAAAGCTCAACCGCTGCCCCGCTCTCTGAGCACGTGAAAACCTTGCTTCAGATGTTCCGTGAGCCGACCTGTGTCTAAGCCCCTTGCAGCCGGACGCCTCCGGCATCGCGTCCGCATTGAGTCCCCGACCCGCACGCAAGACGCGGGCGGAACCCTGGCGACCACCTGGGCACTGGTGGCAGAAGTGTATGCATCCATTGAAGCCTTGAGCGTTCGCGACTTCATTGCAGCACAGGCCGTGCAAAGCAAAGTGAGCGTGCGCATCACCATCCGCCACCTCTCCGGCCTGACCACCGACATGCGCCTGATCGGCCCTGACGGCACGATTTACAAGCCCCTGGGCTTCCTGCCTGACCCTGATTCAAACCGTGAATACCTAACCGTGCCCTGCACGACCTAACCCGAGGAATACCACCATGCCAACAAAAGACCTCTACCTGTTGCAAGGCGCAATGACCATTGTTCGTATCGGTTCGCCAATCAACCGCGTGACCAATGACGACAACAAGTTCCCGCCTTTCACGTTCCCGAAAGCGACCTCAACACAGGCCGCACTTGATGTAATCAATGCCCTGCTGACCTCCAAGGCAATTGCGCAATGGACCTTTGGCGATGATGACGGCGTAACCGCCCCGACCGTATTGGGCGCAAGCTTTGACAGACCCGCTGGCAGATCGTGGTTACCGTTCCCGGCCCGCGTATCAAACATCACTGAGCGCCTGACCGAGACCGGCCCGCAGATCACCGTTCATTTCGAAGTTCGCCCGGCTGCCTGATGCTCAAGGTTAATCAAGCCGAGCTAGCGGCCATCCTCGAACGCCTGAAAGAGACCGCCGAAAAGGTAGGTAAAAAAGGCGTTCGCACGGCTGCCCGCAAAGCGATGGTGCCGGTTCGCGATGAAGTCCGCGCCAATGCGCCGGAAGACCTGAGCGAGCCGGACGACATCCGGGTCAAGTCGTCCGTTGCCCTGGTCACCAAATGGCGGGGTAATAAGTTCGTTGCCCGTGTCGGCATCAAGGGCGGTGCCAAGAAAAATCCAAATACGCCGTTTTACTGGCGTATGCATGAATTCGGCACCAAGAACCTGCCGGCCCGCCCGTTCATGGCCCCTGCCCTGGAGAGCAACGCGCAAGAAATCCTGGACACGATTACCGAAGAACTCAGGAAGGCACTTTTTAAATGAGCCTATTCGCCCTGGTCAAAGCCGGCGCCCCTAGCCTGGGTACCAACCCCACGCGGTTTTTCGAATTCGGCACCGCGCCCGAATTGGAGCAACTCCCCTATGCAACGTGGCAGGAACTGAACGGCTCCCCGTTCAACGTCCTGGAGGGCGCCCCGAGCACCGACCACATCAAGGCGCAAATCGACGTATGGGCAGAAACCGCCGCCCAATGCCGAGCCGTTACCCGGGAAATTCGCCGGGCCATAGATTCAGCCGGCACCGTCACATTCTTTCAAAACACCTGGGACGAGCCGAGCCGGCTTTACCGGTCAACCCTGCACTACACCTACACCAAGGAGATTTAAAAAAATGAACTTAGAACAACTCCGCACCGCTGGCGCCTTCGTTTCCTCTGAGCCGGTCAAAGTCCCCGTCACCTGGAAAGATCATTCCTTTGACCTCTATGTCCGCAAGCTGGCTTTCGGCGATGCCGAGCGCCTGATGAACGACGAACAGAATTCGACCGTGGCCTTGATCGCCGCCGCCGTCCTGCTTGGCGAAGGTGCCGAACAAACGCCGATTACACGGGACGACGCCGAGCGCCTGGACGTGTCCCTGGCCGCTGCCATGCTGACCGCTATCAATCAGGTCAATGCAGTAAAAAACTAACGCCCGCTGATGAAGCCTGGATCGAAATAGCTCAGGCGATAGGCGGGACAGTTGAGGAAGTGAAACAGCGCATGACGTATTCAGAAGCGTGCTTGTGGATGGAATACCGCCGAAAGCATGGCGGCATTGGTCAAGCACGCCTTGCTTACTTACTGGCCTGCCTCGCAACGATGTTTAACCGGGCCAATGGTGGCGAAGCGCAGTTGCATGACTTCCTGCCGGGCGTGCCTGAGCAGAAGCCGGTGGAGATTATCGACGCTGAGCAAATGATGATGTTTTGGAGCAAACCCGCATGAGCGCAAACAGCCTTGGCACCCTTAGCCTGGACTTGATTGTCCAAACCGGTGGATTCGAAGCCGGCATGGATCAAGCCGCCCGCATCGCCGACCGGAAAACCCGCCAAATCGAGCAACAGGCGATTCAACGGGCCAAGGCCATTGAGCTTGCTTTTGGCAACATGGCAAGGGGCATAGCCGCCCCGCTAGCCGGCGCCGCGTCAATTGCTGGCCTTGCTTCTAGCGTCAATACGGCAGTCGATAGCCTTGCCGACCTGAAGGACATGGCAGAAAAAACCGGCGCCGCTGTCGGCAACCTGTCCGCCCTTAAGGACTTGGCCAAGATCGGAAACCACGACATGGGCGAAGTTGAGGGTGGCATCATCCGCCTGAACAAGGCCCTGCACGGCACGGACGACGAATCCAAGGGAGCCGGCAAGGCCCTTGCTGCCATGGGCTTGGACCTCAAGAAATTGCGGGACATGGACCCGGCCGAGGCCATGCTTGAGCTCGCCAAGGCGCAAGAAAACTTCGCTGATGGCGGGGGCAAGTCCGCTGCCATGATGGCGATTTTGGGCAAGAACGGCGCCGCCCTAATCCCCTACCTCAAAGACCTTGCCGAGCAAGGCCAGCTTGTTGGCAAGGTGACGACTGAGCAGGCCATTGCTGCTGACGAGTATCAGAAGAACGTCAAGAAGTTGCAATTTGCTTGGGGTGACCTGTCCAAGCAGATGGCCGTGGCCGTTGTCGGCCCTGCCAAAGATATTACCGATTGGATGGTCAAGGCTCAGAAGGAAGGCGGCGCCCTGAATGCCGTCTTTGTCGGCCTGGGAATGAGCATGGCCAAGGCCATGGGCGTGGAGATCAACCCGACCCAACGCGCCGAAAATCAGGTCAATGACCTGTTCAAGGAATTGCAGGAAAAGCGCCGCATTGCAGAGCAACAGCGTAGCGCCGGCTGGAGTGTGGGCGATTGGCTGGCAGAAGGCACGGAACGCGACATCAAGGCTATCGAGGCGAAGTTAAAGGGGGCCATTGCTTCCCGAAACCGCCTGCTCCAAAAAGCATCCGACGAGAGCGCACCGAAAAGCACCGCCCTGAATACTCAGAATTTCGGCAGCACGCCGAAAGCACCTGACACCCCTGACCCGCACGCCAACGACTACAGCAAGACCATCCAAGGCCTGAACGAGAAAATAGCCGTTCAGACTGAAGACCTGCTGAGCGTTGAAAAGCTGACGCAGGCACAGAAGGAGTACGCCAAGTTTCAAGCCGATATTTCATCCGGCGCCCTGGTCCTGACCGAATCACAGAAGCAAGTTGCCGGCGCCTATTGGGAAGTGTATCGAGCCCGCACCGCACAGAACGAGACCGACAAGGCGGACAAGAAAGCTGGCACGATGCTGGACGACTACAAGCGAGCCAATGAACTGATCACTGATCGCATCGGCCGTGAATCTGAACTGGCCACGATGTCACAGCGCAGCCTTGCCATTGCTCAGGCCCTGTACAAGGTTGAGGACGACGGCAAGGCCATTCGAGAGCGCATCATTCGTGACATTGAGGACGAGACCGCACAGAAACGCGCCTTGATTGGTGCAGAAACCGAGCTTGCCCTGCAACGAGCGCGGGTAGCCAGTGCGACCGGTAACAGCTTCGATAGCCAAAAGACTTTTGCTTTCGGCTGGAAGAAGGCTTTCAACAGCTATGCCGAGGATGCAGGCAACGCGGCCAAGCAGGCACAGGACACGTTCCAATCGGTTACCGGCGTCCTTGAAAACGCTATTGTTCAATTCACCACCACCGGCAAACTGGCCTTTAAGGATTTCGCGAAGTCCGTGCTTCAGTCCTTGGCCCAGATCGCAGCCAAGCAGGCAGCCATGGGCTTGGCCAAGTTAGCCATTGGTGCAGTCGGCAGCATGTTTGGTCCAAGCACCTCAAGCGCTGGCCCTTCTGCTGCCGCTGGGGGTGGCACATGGCTTGGAAACACGTCAAGTTACAGCCTGAACGCCAATGCAAAGGGCGGGGTCTATAGCTCCCCGAGCCTGCACCAGTACGCCAATCAAATCCACGACACGCCAAAGCTATTTCAATTCGCCAAGGGTGGCGTCTTTGCTGAAGCCGGCCCGGAAGCCATCATGCCGCTTTCCCGCGGTGCTGACGGTAAGCTTGGCGTTCGTGCTGAGGGTGGCCATGGTGACGTTTCGGTAACGAACAACATCACTATCAACAGTGACGGCAGTTCGAAGGTTGAGACGCACACCGGCAACGAGGGCAAACGCCTGGGTGACATGATGGCCAATGCGTGCCGTCAAGTGCTCGTTGAAGAAATGCGAAGCGGGGGCATGCTGAGTGCGGTAAAGGCGAGATAGCACCATGAAAAACGGGAACCGAAGTTCCCGTTTTTCTACCAGTGAAGCTGGATAGTTACCTCTTCTTACGACGAGCAACCCCAGCCAGCAACCCCAATCCCGCTAGAAGCATGGCGTAGCTCTCGGGCTCCGGAACGGCAGCGACATCACCTGAGCGAACCGCCCAACCAAACAGTAAGTTGGACTGGGTCACGTAGGTCTGCATGCCGTCGAGGGGGCGGAAGTACCAGGCATAGCCCTCCGGATCGATCGCGAACGCCGACCCGGACCAGTAGTAGTACGACTGGAGGTTGAGCACCGGCCCGACGTCGGCCTGTCCACCGGAAGTGCCGTTGCCGAACACGCCGTAATCTGGCTGGGAGGCACCGGAGGTGCTGAAGTGGCTCTTGAGGCCTAGATTGATGTGGTACATGTAGGCTAGCTCGTTCTTGGGGCTAGTGATGTTGTAGCCCCGGTCTGTGCCGCCACCGTACGAAAAGGTGTAATTCCAGTCGGCACCCACTGGGGCATTGGCGGCGAGGCGCCAGTCGCTGTAGTCCACATTGCGCGCGCTGTCGTGGAATGTCAGGTTGGCCGCCCACGTATTGGCTTCCGTCCAGGTCATGAGCCCGTCGGCATCGTAGCCGCTGGTCTTGGCATAGTTCGCGTCCTGCAGCCAAGTGATGTTAAGTACGTCGTCGTATAGCAGACCACCACCGCGATCAAACAATTCCGCCTGTGCCGAACCACTTGCCAGAACAAGTGCGACCGATGCCGCGAGTGTTAGTTTTTTCATTGATGCGCCCCAAAACGTAGATTATTTGAAACACCAGTAAAGTCTATGCGCATATAAATATACAGAATAAATATTTCAAAGCAATGCCGCGCCGTATCGTTTAAATAGTCCGAACGGACTATGCGCCTACGCAATCTTTAATACGGGACAAAAAAAGAGGCCCTGCAAGGGCCTCTAAAGCATTACAGCTTTATCGTTCTTCTAATGCTCTGCTTGAACCTTCAACCCTGATTTAATCAGCCAAAAGAAATCAGCCGGCGCCGTCAATACGTCCTCAAATTCGGATTCATCGCGCCCTTGCGCCTGTCGCCAATCGTTGCGCATGCTGGCGAACAGGGACAGGGTCAAGCGCCCTAACGTGCGTTCCCAGTCTGCCTGGGTCATAGTCGGGACGCCCTCCGCATAAAACAAATCAGGCGGTGCCTCGCAAATGGCCGCGGCATCGTCCGAGTCCAAACAATCACCGGGCCGTGACCAGATCATCAAGCGCAGGGCATCGGCGGGATTAAGGATTGAATGGGCTAGCGTCTCCTGGTTCATATCGAGGGCGAATTGCGTGTCCTCGCTATTGAGCACCGCCATTTTGAACTGCTGACCCCGCATAGCCACCCGCATTGCGTGTTTCATCATGCTGCAAACCCTCGTTTGATTGAAAGAGGGGTCAGCATATCGAGCAAAAAACGCCGTGTAAATCCTAACACTATGATTTATAACGGTATTTGTCAGGATTGCACTACACTAGACACACCTGAAAAGCATCTGAATCAACAGCTTGGCCGGCTGAATAAATATTTTCAGGTTTTGGAGTGTGTAGGGTCTATCTATAACGCATAGACCATGGGCGGTTTTCGCCCTCGCTCCCAGTACTTCAGGGCGGTGCATGTATCAAATCTCGTGCTGAATTCGATAGCTCTGCTTACCGGGCGGCTTGCTTACCATGCGCTTACCAGAGAAAGCGCAAAAGAAAAAGGCCACCGGGTTGGTGGCCTAAGTCTTTGTTTCTTCAGAGCTTTTTGGGGCGACTGATGGGGCTCGAACCCACGACAACCGGAATCACAATCCGGGACTCTACCAACTGAGCTACAGCCGCCGCTGAAGAAGGCGCGCATTGTACGAACTTCCGCTGATGCTGTCTACTTCTCGCTCAAGAAAAAGCTCACCGGCTCCAGAGAATGGCTCTAAGCATCGCGCGGAAGAGTGACCGTGATATTATTGTCAGCTTTATTTTTCGGCTCCGTAGTCACAAGGAATTCTCATGGAAGCAACTACTGCACAAGCTAACGAACTCGAACGCCGCGTCGATCTCTCCATCGCCATTGCCGATGTCGAGAAGGAAATGGAACAGCGCCTGAAGCGCATGGGCAAGAACATGAAGGTGCCAGGCTTCCGCCCGGGCAAGGTGCCGTTCAACATCGTCAAGCAGCAGTATGGCGACCAGGCTCGCCATGAAGTGCTGTCCGAAGAACTGGATCGCGTTTTCGGCGAAACCGTCACCGAAAAGAAGATGCGCGTTGCCGGCTATCCGCGCATTGAGCCGAAGACCAGCGAAAGCACCTCGCATCTCGAGTTCTCGGCCATCTTCGAGGTGTATCCGGAATTCACCCCGGGCGACCTGTCGGCCTCCGAAGTCGAGCGTCCAGTTCTTGAAGTCAGCGCCGCTGAAGTCGACAAGACCCTCGACATCCTGCGCAAGCAGCGCGTTTCCTACGCCGACGCCGACCGCGCCGCCGCCAAGGAAGACCGTGTCGTCATCGACTTCACTGGCAAGAAGGACGGTGTGCCGTTCGCTGGCGGCCAGGCCAATGATTACCCGTTCGTGCTCGGTCAAGGCATGATGCTGCCTGATTTCGAAAACGCCGTTGAAGGCGCCAAGGCTGGCGAAACCAAGACTTTCGACCTGACCTTCCCGGCTGATTACCACGCCAAGGATCTGGCTGGCCAGACAGTTCAGTTCGACATCACCGTCAAGCAGGTCCAGGCCCCGGTTCTGCCGGAACTGGATGCCGAGTTCGCTACCAGCATGGGCATCGCCGACGGCGACGTGACCAAGATGCGCGCCGAGATCGAAGCCAACCTGAAGCGCGAAGTGAAGCGTCGCATTGAAGGCAAGCTGAAGGACCAGGTCATGGAAGCCCTGCTCAAGGCCAACCCGATCACCGTACCGGTTGCTCTGGTCGACATGGAAATCCAGCGTCTGATGCAAGCTGCCCGCCAGGATATGGAACAGCGCGGCATGAAGGTCAAGGATATGCCGATCCAGCCCGAGTGGTTTGCCGACCAGGCCAAGCGCCGCGTCACCCTTGGCCTGATCCTTGCTGAAGTCGTCAAGACGGAAAAGCTTCAGGCTAACCCGGAACAGGTTCGTACGATGGTTGAAGAAACCGCCCAGAGCTACGAGCACCCGGAAGAAGTGATCCGCTGGTACTACGCTCAGCCGCAGCGTCTGCAGGAAGTCGAAGGCGTCGCCATCGAAAACAATGTGGTCGAGTGGGTGCTGAGCAAGGCCAAGGTCACCGAAAAGGCCGCAGTTTTTGATGAACTGATGGGTCAGAAGCAGTAATCCAGACCTTGTCGCGAAAGCGACAATCGTCTTGAATGTAACCAACAAGCAACAAACAAGGGCTGACATGAATATCGACAACGCAAGCAACTGGGATCCGCAGGCACTCGGCCTCGTCCCGATGGTGGTTGAACAGAGCGGACGCGGTGAGCGCGCGTACGACATCTATTCGCGCCTGCTGAAGGAACGCGTGATTTTTCTTGTCGGCCCTGTCAACGACGCCAGCGCCAACCTGGTCGTCGCCCAATTGCTGTTCCTTGAAGCGGAAAACCCGGACAAGGACATTTACTTCTACATCAACTCGCCGGGTGGCTCGGTGACGGCTGGCATGTCGATCTACGACACCATGCAGTTCATCAAGCCCGATGTATCGACACTATGTATCGGCCAAGCCGCCTCGATGGGCGCCTTCCTGCTCAACGCCGGCGCCAAGGGCAAGCGTTTCGCCCTGCCGAATTCCCGCGTGATGATTCACCAGCCGCTCGGTGGCTTCCAGGGCCAGGCCTCGGATATCGCCATCCACGCCAAGGAAATCCTGTCGATTCGCGACCGCCTGAACCGGATCATGGCCGAGCATAGTGGCCAGCCGCTGGAACGGATTGAAAAAGACACAGATCGCGACAACTTCCTTTCTGCCACTGAAGCCGCAGAATACGGTTTGATCGACAAGGTATTGACCCGCCGCGACGCGGCTTGAACGGAGAGCTAACGATGTCTAAAGGCGGCCAGGAAAAACTGCTCTACTGCTCCTTCTGCGGCAAGAGCCAGCACGAAGTCAAAAAGCTCATTGCCGGACCGTCGGTGTTCATCTGTGACGAGTGCATCTCGCTTTGCAACGACATCATCCGCGACGAGCTTCCCGAAGAAGCCGCCAAGGCTGGTCGCTCCGACCTGCCGACGCCGCGCGAAATCAGTTCCATTCTTGATCAGTATGTCATCGGACAGGAAGTCGCCAAGCGCATCCTCTCCGTCGCCGTATACAACCATTACAAGCGCCTGCGCCATACGGCCCGCAATGCCGATGACGTCGAGCTTTCGAAGAGCAATATCCTGCTGATCGGCCCGACCGGCTCTGGCAAGACGCTGCTCGCCCAGACGCTGGCTCGCCTGCTCAACGTCCCGTTCGTCATGGCCGATGCCACGACGCTGACCGAAGCCGGTTATGTCGGCGAAGATGTCGAAAACATCATCCAGAAACTGCTCCAGAAGTGCGACTACGACGTCGAAAAGGCGCAGCAGGGTATCGTTTATATCGACGAAATCGACAAAATATCCCGGAAATCCGACAATCCGTCGATCACCCGTGACGTTTCCGGTGAAGGCGTACAGCAAGCGCTGCTCAAGCTGATTGAAGGTACTACTGCTTCCATTCCTCCCCAGGGTGGCCGCAAGCACCCGAACCAGGATTTCGTTCAGGTCGATACCACCAACATCCTGTTTATCTGCGGTGGCGCTTTCGCCGGTCTGGAAAAGGTTATCCAGAACCGCTCCCAGAAGGGTGGCATCGGCTTTGGGGCTGAGGTCAAGAGCAAGGATGATGGCAAGGCCATCGGCAGGATTCTCCTTGAAGCCGAACCGGAAGATCTGATCAAGTTCGGCCTTATTCCCGAGCTGATCGGCCGCCTGCCGGTAGTTGCCACCTTGCAGGAACTGGAAGAGTCGGCACTGGTGCAGATTCTGACCGAACCGAAGAACGCGCTGATCAAGCAATACCAGAAACTCTTCTCAATGGAAGACGTGGAGCTGGAAATCCGCCCGACAGCCCTGTCGGCAATCGCCAAGAAAGCCCTGGAACGCAAGACCGGTGCCCGTGGCCTGCGCTCGATTCTGGAACATGCCCTGCTCGACACGATGTACGAACTTCCAGGTATGGAAAATGTCGAAAAGGTGGTTATCGATGAAAACATGATCAGCGGCGACACCCCGCCCCTGCTCATTTACGCTGACCAGCCCAAGGTTTCCGGCTCGAACTGAGCCGGGACTTGAATTGCGGTTCCCCGCCCCCACTTAGGGGGCACATACCTATTTCAAAGGCATCGTAATGTCGAACCCCAACACGCTCCCGGAAACCGTCGAACTGCCGCTGCTGCCGCTGCGCGACGTGGTCGTTTTCCCGCACATGGTCATCCCGCTGTTCGTCGGCCGCCCCAAGTCGATCAAGGCGCTCGAAATGGCCATGGAAGCCGGCAAGAATATCCTGCTGGTCGCCCAGAAATCGGCTGCCAAGGACGAACCGGAGCCGGAAGATCTTTACCGCATCGGCTGCCTGGCCAACATCCTGCAGATGCTCAAGCTGCCCGACGGCACCGTCAAGGTGCTGGTCGAAGGCACGCAGCGCGCCCGCGTCGAAGCCATCGAGGTGCAATCCTCGGTCTTCATGGCCACCGCCGTTCCGCTCGTCCAACCCGGCGTTGAAGACCACGAAATCGAGGCCATGCGCCGTGCCGTGGTTGCCCAGTTCGACCAGTTCGTCAAACTGAATAAAAAAATCCCGCCGGAAGTGTTGTCCTCCATCGCCGGGATCGAGGATGCCGGTCGCCTGGCCGACACCATAGCCGCTCACCTGCCGCTCAAGCTGGAGCAAAAGCAGGAAGTGCTGGAGATGGAAAGCATCCGCGAGCGTATCGACCGCCTGCTCTCCCAGCTCGAAGCTGAAATCGACATCCTGCAGGTCGAGAAGCGCATCCGTGGCCGCGTCAAGCGCCAGATGGAAAAGAGCCAGCGCGAGTACTACCTGAACGAACAGGTCAAGGCCATTCAAAAGGAACTCGGCGAAGGCGAAGAAGGTGCCGATCTCGAAGAGCTGGACAAGAAGATCAAAGCGGCCGGCATGAGCAAGGAAGGCCAAGCCAAGGCCGAGGGCGAGTTGAAAAAACTTCGCCTGATGTCGCCGATGTCGGCCGAAGCCACGGTCGTCCGCAACTTCATCGAAACACTGATCGGACTGCCGTGGCGCAAGAAGACGCGTATCAGCAAGGATCTGCGTGAAGCCGAGAAGGTGCTTGATCAGGACCATTACGGCCTGGACAAGGTCAAGGAACGCATCGTCGAATATCTTGCCGTGCAGCAGCGCGTCGACAAGGTCAAGGCACCGATTCTCTGCTTAGTTGGCCCTCCTGGCGTTGGCAAGACCTCGCTTGGCCAATCCATCGCCAAGGCGACGAACCGCAAGTTCGTGCGCATGGCCTTGGGTGGTGTGCGCGATGAAGCCGAAATCCGTGGTCACCGCCGGACCTATATCGGCTCGATGCCGGGCAAGATTCTGCAAAGCCTGACCAAGGTTGGGGTACGCAATCCGCTCTTCCTGCTCGATGAAGTGGACAAGCTCGGCCAGGACTTCCGTGGCGACCCTTCTTCCGCGCTGCTCGAAGTACTCGACCCGGAACAGAACCACACCTTCCAGGACCATTACGTCGAGGTCGATTTTGACCTTTCCGACGTCATGTTCGTCGCTACCGCGAACACCCTGAACATTCCTGCCCCATTGCTCGACCGGATGGAAGTCATCCGCCTGTCCGGCTACACAGAAGACGAGAAGGTCAATATCGCCATGCGCTATCTGCTGCCCAAGCAGATCAAGAACAATGGCCTGAAGAAAACCGAAATTTCCGTTGCCGACAGTGCAGTACGCGACATCGTCCGCTACTACACCCGTGAAGCCGGTGTCCGGGCGCTGGAACGCGAAATCTCAAAGATCTGCCGCAAGGTGGTCAAGACCTTGGTGCTGAAGAAGCGTGACTCGAAGATCTTGGTCAACGCCAAGAACCTCGACAAATTCCTCGGTGTTCAGCGTTATAGCTATGGCATGGCCGAAAAGGAAAACCAGGTCGGTCAAGTCACCGGTCTGGCCTGGACGGAAGTTGGCGGTGAACTGCTGACCATCGAATGTGCCAACATGCCGGGCAAGGGCAATATCCTGCGTACTGGTTCGCTCGGTGACGTGATGAAGGAATCGGTCGAAGCCGCCCGCTCCGTTGTCCGTGCTCGTTCGCGCCGCCTTGGTATCAAGGATGAGGCCTTCGAGAAGACCGACATCCACATCCACGTTCCGGAAGGCGCAACGCCGAAGGATGGCCCGTCCGCCGGCATCGCCATGACCACGGCGCTGGTCTCCTCCTACACCGGCATCCCGGTCCGCTGCGATGTCTGCATGACCGGCGAGATCACCCTGCGCGGCGAAGTGCTGGCCATCGGTGGTCTCAAGGAAAAACTCCTGGCGGCCGTACGTGGTGGCTTGAAGATCGCCTTGATTCCGGAAGAGAACGTCAAGGACCTCACCGAGATCCCTGACAACATCAAAAACAAGATAGAAATCATCCCGGTCAAGTGGATTGATCAAGTACTGGAACGCGCGCTGGAACACAAGCCAGAGGCCCTTCCTGAGCAAGCTGATGCCAATTCCGGCACACCAGCGTCAACCGAGGCCGCAGGGGCTACAACACTGCTTACTCATTGATTTTGAAGGAAAGGATGCCGACGTACTATCTCCGGCAACCTTTCCTCTCTGATCGAAGCCCGTCGATTGCCCGAAAATCCGCTTGACACAAGGATTTCGGCGGAGATATAAATCCGTCCTCACGAATTTCAACCACACCAATTTGATCCATTAGGGGACCTAAATGAACAAGACTGATCTGATCGATTCCATCGCTTCCGAAGCTGATATTTCCAAGGCTGCTGCCGGTCGCGCACTGGATGCCGCCGTTGAAGCCATCAAGGGTGCACTCAAGGCCGGCGACAGCGTCAGCCTGATCGGTTTCGGCACCTTCTACGTTGGCGAGCGCGCTGCCCGCACCGGTCGCAACCCGCGTACCGGCAAGACCCTCGAAATCAAGGCCGCCAAGCAGCCGAAATTCCGTCCGGGCAAGGGCCTGAAGGATGCTTGCAACTAATCGTTGCCCGGGCGCTTAGCTCAGTTGGCAGAGCGTCTGCCTTACACGCAGAATGTCGGCGGTTCGACCCCGTCAGCGCCCACCAAATCTCTGTCTAGAGAAGATGACCCCGCCCACAAGGCGGGGTTTTTGTTGAATAATGCAGCCATGAAGACTGCTGATCTCCCTGCTCCCAACGATCCGGACAAGAAAGGCGATGCCCTGAAGGCACAGCGCTTTCAGATGTTGGCCGATATCGCCAAGGAACTCTCTGGCGAGGTGGTTTTTCCAACTTATTTCGATGCTGTACTACGTCTGCGCAAAGCTCTGCAGGATCGTGATCAGAGCATCGCCAACATTGCCCATGCGGTTTCAGTAGAGCCGCTGATTTCAGCCAAACTGCTTCATCTGGCCAATTCCGTCGCCTTCAACCCGCAGGGAAATGAGGTGGTCGACCTTAAATCAGCCATCGTCCGCCTCGGACTCAACGCAGTGCGCACGGCTGCGCTCTCGATTGTGATGACCCAGTTGATGCGCGCCAAAGGCATGGCCGAGTTTTCAGAAATCACCCATGGCCTCTGGGAGCATTCAATCCAGACCTCTGCCGCAGCCTGTGTCATCGCCAGGCAGATGACCCGCATGAACGCAGACGAAGCCATGCTGGCCGGGCTGATTCATGACCTGGGTGCGTTCTATATGCTCTATCGGGCTACCCAGTACGAAGAGCTTCGCCATCGCCCGGAGAGCATCAAGTACCTGATCGTCAATTGGCATGAAAGCATTGGCGTTTCTTTGCTTAACGCCTTGGGACTACCGGCGGAAATCGTCGAGGCCACGGCTGACCACGATCACATGCGGCCAACACCGACAGCGACCAAAACCCTGTCAGATGTCATCTATGTGGCCAACATGCTCTGTGGTGGGCATTTCGAATGGCTGATGCAGGATCAACCGGAGCTGACTTCCGAACTCGCAACGCTGGAAGAAGAATACGGCCATCTACGGCCGGAAATCGAAGCCTTGACGGCAGAAATGCGCGACAGCTTCAGCTGATTGCGCTCAGCCCTTGCGACCGTGGCCGGTCTTTACCTGAGTCGAGGCCAGGATGCCACGCAGGATATTGATCTCATCCTTCTCCAGGCGGACTCGGCCGAACAAGCGGCGCAGTTTCGGGAACAAGCGCCCCGGCTGCTCGGGGTTGTAGAAACCACTATCGGTCATGATCGTTTCAAGGTGACCATAAAGCCCCTCGATCTCGTCGTGCGTCGCCACCGGTGAGGCGAAAGGCGTCACCCCCGGCACCACCACGGGTGGCTGCTCCAGGAATGCGGCCATCCGGCACTCGTAGCACAGCACCTGAACGGCTGAACCAAGATTGAGCGAACTAAAATCCGGGTTGGTCGGGATCGTCACCGCCGCCTGGCAATGCAGGATTTCTTCGTTGGTCAGACCGACAGTCTCGTTGCCGAAAACCAGCGCCACATCGCTCCCGGCGGCAGCCTCGGCAATCAGTCGGGCCACCGTCTCGCGCGGCGCCCCGAGAACCGGACCGATGTCACGCTGCCGCGCCGACAGCGCAACGGCAAAGGCAGTCCCGGCCAGCGCTTCCTTCAGGGAAGTGGTGACGGTGGCTTGCGCCAGCACATCAACAGCGCCGGTTGCCCGCGTATCCGCCTCGGGATCGGGAAACTGCTTCGGGGACACCAGATACAGATTGGACAACCCCATGGTCTTCATGGCCCTTGCTGCTGCACCGATATTGCCCGGGTGGCTCGGACGGCACAGGACGACTCTGATACGCGACAGCAGGACTTCTGGGTTCATGGTGTAAAATTCGTTCTTTCAAATATATATCGGGTGGCACTGGCCGCCCGTTAGCTCTTTAAGCCCATGCATCCAGCTCTGAATATCGCCATCAAGGCAGCGCGTCGCGCCGGCCAGATCATCAATCGCGCTTCGAACGACCTCGACTTGCTCAAGGTGACCGCCAAGCAGCCCAACGATTTCGTGACCGAGGTCGACAAGGCTGCCGAAGCCGCGATCATCCAAACCCTGCAGGAGGCCTATCCGAATTACGGCATTCTAGCAGAGGAGTCTGGCGAGGCCGCCGGCAAGGGCGATGGGGAATACCAGTGGATCATCGATCCGCTCGACGGCACCACCAACTTTATTCACGGCATGCCGCAATATGCAGTTTCGATCGCCCTCGCTAAGGGCGGCATTGTCGAACAGGCCGTCGTCTTCGATCCAAACCGCAACGAACTCTTCACCGCCAGCAAGGGCGGCGGCGCCTTCCTCAATGAGCGCCGTATTCGCGTCTCGCGCCGCACCCGCCTCGGTGAATCGCTGATTGGTACCGGCTTCCCGTACCGGATGTTCGACAAGATCGATCTCTACCTGTCCATCTTCAAGGAACTGGCCGAGAAGACCGCCGGCCAGCGCCGCCCCGGTGCTGCCTCCCTCGATCTGGCCTATGTCGCCTGCGGCCGTTACGACGGCTTCTGGGAATTCGGCCTGTCCCCGTGGGACATGGCAGCCGGTGCGCTGCTCATCTCCGAAGCCGGCGGCCTGGTCAGCGACCTGCGCGGCGACGCCAACTATCTAGAAACCGGCAATCTGGTTGCCGGCACGCCGAAGGTTTTCGGGCCGCTGCTCAAGATCATCCAGGACAAGTTGCCGGAAAGCGTTCGCGGCTAATTCGGCCGGAAGCCAAGGAAAAAGCGCCTCAGGGCGCTTTTTTTACGACTTTGACGCAAGCGGTGAGCGGCTTACTGCAGCCCCCTTGCCTGCCCGCTGAGCCATCAAGTAGCTGCGACGTTCTTGATCACCGCGATCGGCGCCGTCGCGCTGGCCTGCAGCTTGCCGCTGGTATCGCGCAGGACGGCGCGGGCGTTGATCAGCATCCGGCCAGCCTTTTCCAGTTCTGCCTCGACGAACAGTTCGCCGGCCAGCACCGGGCGGAAATAATTGGTCGTCTGCGACACGGTGGTCACCGAAGATTCAGCCGAAACTTGCGAGAAGGCAGCGAAGACCATGCCGAAATCGAGCATGGCCGAGATGATGCCGCCCTGCACGAAACCGTTGCCCTGCGTGAAGGGCGCTCCGACCACGTAGCCCATGCATACCCGGCCCTCGCTGGCCGACACGATGCGCATGCCGAGGGCGATGGCCAGCGGATTGGTGTCCACCGCCACGTCGGCCAGCCCTTCATCGATCACCCGGCGGACGATGGCGCGCTCCGGGTGCTGCCGCATCTCGCCGCTGCCGCTCATTTGGCAAGCAGGACGTCGAGCATGCCGATCATCTGATCGATCTCGGCTTCGCTGACGTTGAGCGCCGGCATGAAACGCAGCAGGTTCGGGCGCGGGGCGTTGAGCAGCAGGCCAACCGGCGCCTGGGTCAGTGCCTTCTGGACGATTTCCGGGCCGCGCTCGTCGTCGAGGATCAAGGCACGCAGCAGACCTGAACCGCGTTCGCCCTGCAGGCCGTGCTTGGCCGACAACTCACGCACGCTGGCTCAGGTATTGCCCCTTGGCCGCCACGTCAGCCAGGAAACCCGCTTCCAGCATGCGCTTGACGACCGCGACACCGACCGCCGCCATCAACGGGTTGCCGTTGTAGGTGCCGCCCTGGTCGCCCGGCACGAAGCAGCAGATGGCCTCGCGGGCGAGCAGCGCGGCCAGCGGCACACCGCCGCCAATACCTTTGCCGAGGGTCATGATATCCGGCGCGATGCCGGCATGTTCGTGGGCGAACAGCTTGCCGGTACGGCCGACACCGGTCTGCACTTCGTCGACGATGAGCAGGATGCCGCGCTGTTCGGTCAGCGCGCGCAGTGCCATGAGGAAATCGAGGTCGGCGGGAATGACGCCGCCCTCGCCCTGCACCGGTTCGAGCATGACCGCCACCGTCTTCGGGCCGATCAGCGCTTCGACCGAGGCGATGTCGTTATAGACCGCCTTCGGGAAGCCGGAGACCTGCGGGGCGAACAGCGTATCCCAGCCTGCCTTGCCGGAAGCCGACATGGTGGCCAGCGTGCGGCCGTGGAAGGAATGACCAAAGGTGATGATCTCGAAGGCACCTTCGCGGTTCAGTTGCCCCCATTTGCGGGCCAGCTTGATCGCCCCCTCGTTGGCCTCGGCCCCGGTATTGGCGAAGAAGACCCGGTCGAAGCAGGAATTGGCGGTGAGCAGGCCGGCCAATTCGACCATCGGGCCATTGTAGAAGGCCGGGCTGGGATTGAGCAACTTGCCGGCCTGCGCGGTCAGCGCAGCGGTGATTTCTGGCGGGCAGTGGCCGAGACAGTTGACCGCCCAGCCCTGGATGAAGTCGAGATAGCGCTTGCCCCGATGGTCAGTTAGCCACGATCCTTCGCCACTCTCAAAGACGAGATCGGGACGGTTGGTGATGGTCATCAGGGAATCGGTCGAATAAGCGCCGTATTGCATGAAAGGCTCCGAAGTTAAGCGGGGAAAACTGAAGTATAAGTTGGTCATGCGGCTGTGATTATTTCGCCGCCACATTTTCCGGCCAGGCGACCAGGCCTGCTTCGCAGAAGGGCGCGCCCTGCGCCTCTTCGCCACCGAAAATGATTGCACGGATGGGTGCCCACCGTCCGGGTAAAGCTCCCGGAGCGGAAGTGAAGTTCAGTTTCCTCGGCTGATGCCTGCCAGACGTCGCCAGAGTCAAGACTGACTATTGCGTCATGCCCGCCGAGCGGCGACAAGATCGGGAATCTGCCCGGCCGGCACGCCGGGACTGCAATAGAAACCCTGGTATTCGTCGCAATGATGGCTACGCAGGAATTCGAGTTGCTCAACGGTTTCAACACCCTCGGCAATCACTTTGCGCTCCAACTCCATCGCGATGCCAATCACCATGCGGACGATCGCTGCATCGTTGTCGCTACGCCCAAGATCACGGACAAACGAACGGTCGATCTTGATCTTGTCGATCGGGAATCGCTTCAGGTAGGACAGGCTGGAATAACCCGTCCCAAAATCATCAATCGACAGTCCAACCCCCAGCGCCTTGAGCTCTTCCATGATGCGAATCACTCTTTCCGGATCCTCAATGATGACGCTTTCGGTAATTTCCAGCTCAAGATAGCGCGCTTCCAGGCCGGAGCTCTGCAGCGCCTGCGACACCAGGGCAACAATATCAGCACCATGAAACTGGACCGCTGACAGGTTGACGGCCACTACCTTGGGCGCCATCCCGGCATCCTGCCACGCCTTGTTTTGCCGGCACGCCTCTTCCAGCACCCAGGAGCCAATCGGCAGGATCAGCCGGCTCTCTTCGGCAAGGGGGATGAACCTCACCGGCGAAACCATGCCCAGCTCCGGGTGTTGCCAGCGGAGCAGACACTCGAAACCGATGATTTCGCCGGTATTGATATCGACCTGAGGCTGGTAATGCAGCAGCAGTTCATTGCGCGAGAGAGCCCAACGCAAATCACTCTCCAGACGCAGACGTTCTGCCATGCGAACATTCATGTCAGCGGAGAAGAAGCGGAAGATATTTTGCCCCGCGTCCTTGGCATGATGCAGCGCATTGTCGGCATTTCGCAACAGGGTTGCCACATCGTGGCCATCGCTGCCCAGCAGACAAATACCGGCCGAAGCCGTGGTCACGACATCACTTCCTTCAATCATCACCGGCTTGGCAATCGCATCCAGCAGCTTGCGGGCAACCACTTCCGCCAGAATGGGACGTGTGCCCTGAGCCAGCAGAACGCCAAACTGATCACCGCCCAAACGACCAAGGAAATCGCCATCGCGAAGTATTTTTCGCAAGCGCACGCTGATCCGGCGCAGCACGGCATCGCCAGCGGCATGACCAAAGGCATCGTTCACCCGGCTCAACTGATCAAGATCAATAAGGATCAGCGCCCCCTCCCTTGCCGCCGCCAGCCACTCGCCCATGATCCGGGAAAACCCCTGACGATTGGGCAATTCGGTCAGCTGATCGACGTGGGTCAGCGACTCGATGCGCGCCTCGGCTGCCTTGCGCTCGCTGAGATCGGTCACGAATACTGCCCAGTTGACGACCTCGCCGGCATCATTGCGAATTGAAGTGACGTTGCAAAAGATCGGAAGCAAACTTCCATCCTTGCGTACCGCTCTCATCTCACCCCGCCAGCCCCCCTGCTCCTCAAGCATCAGCACCATGCCATCAAGCGAAGCCTTGTCCTGAAAACTCTCGAGCATGAAGCGCGGCTGTTGGCCCCGAAGATCATCCAGGTTATAGCCGCTGATCGTCGTTACCGCCTTGTTCAGCGTAAGCACCCGACGCTCAGCATCAAGGATCAATACCGCATCATTGGCATGATCGAAGAAGTGGGCAATCAGGCGCTGCCGCTCCTCGGCCTCGTAGCGGTCCGTCATGTCCCATGCCACGCCAGCCAGGCCTCTTGGCTGACCATCGTCGCGATAGACCGGCACGCGAAGGAACTCGAACGGCGACAACTTGCCACGCAGATTCAGCCAGACGACCTCGCGCACCGGCTCCCCCCTACGATAGACCTCAAGCTGGCCGGCGCGCAGCACCTTGGCCTCTTCCGCCGGGAATAGCTCATCAACGGTATGACCAATAACCTGATCCATCGGCAAGCCCTTGTAGTGACAAAAGGCTTCATTGACCGCCAGATAATGGCCTTCGTTATCCAGCAGCCAGGCTGGATCGGGAATCGAATCGAGCAAGGCCCGGCTTTCGCGGGATTTGTCGGCAAAATCCTTGGCCAGTTTTTCGGCCAGCGCCTCAGCCTGGCGATACCCCATGACCCAGGAGCGCATCAACGCAATCAGCGCGGCCACCAGCATGACACCCAAAAGCGCATAAACCAGCGCCCGGCGCTGCCATTCGGCCAGCACCTCGGCTTCGGCCAAGCCCACCGTCACGACAAAGGGAAAGCCTTCGACAGCGCGAAAAACGAATATCCGTTTCACACCATCCAGGCCACTCGCACCATGAAAACTGCCCGTAGTTTCCCCTGCCTGCAAATTTGGAAGAATCGGATTGTCAGGCAGTTGGCGACCTTGCCAGCCGGGCAACTCAGGCCAACGAGCAAACAACGCCAGATCCCGACTCCACAGCGCAATAACGCCGTGCGGACCGACATCCAGGGCATGGTAGTAACGTTCGAAATAATCGGCGCGCAATGTAGCCAACACGATGCCAGCAAAGTTTCCGGCGCTGTCCTGCAAGCGACGGGCAAAGACAATCACCACCTCGTTCGTCACGCGAGAAACCAGCGGCGGGGAAATCACCAGCCCGGCATTAGCATCATCGCGGAGACGAATGAAATACGGACGGTCAGCAATATTGACATCAGCCAATGTTCCGCTGGCATCGTAGAGATAGCGACCTTCAGCATCGGCAACCCGAAAGCTGCGCACTTCTGGAAAATGGACAAGATAGCGCTTCAACTCGGATTCCAGGCGCGCACGCGGTGTACGGTCGACCACATCCTGTTGAAAATGCTGCACGAAATCCGAGAGATGAAAATCGACCTTGCTCGCCGCTCCCTGAAGATGGCTCTCCAGCAATTTTCCCAGCGTTTGGCCGATATGTTCGGCTGCCTGCAATTCTCGTTCGCGCGATTGATGAAGATCTTTAGCGACCCATCCGAACAGGGATAGACATAGGAGCGCAACCAGCAGCACACCAGAATGCAAAGAAAAATTCGCCGCCATCTCCCCCCCTGATTGAGCTTAAGCACTCATTTTTTCAGTCTACCACGCGAAACTTGGGTATCCAGGCGAATAAATCACGTTTGCATCGCTTGACGAGACAGTGTCTGAGCCGATGTTACCAATCGCCTGGACAGCCCTGCCCGCAGCGAGCCGGGCAGCACACCATCGAAAAAGGTAGGTGAAATGGCGGGTAGAAATGCAAAACGGCCCGAGAAGGGCCGTTTTGCATCGAATTCTGGCGGAGGAGGCGTCCCCACACTTAGCATCCAAAACGATCCGCCAAACTCTTTAACCACCACTTGTTTACCTCTACTATTCATAGTGTTACACAGAAAATAGTACAATAGCGTCCACAGAAATCTACCGAAATCCCCCTGCAATGTGGTGGGCTAAATGGTGGGCTGAAACATACACAAAGGATGCTATGTCACTCACTGCCAAAGAAATCGAACACGCCAAACCGGGAATGCACGCGGATGGCAACGGCCTGTATCTGCGCGTCCAGGAACGCGGTACCAAAAGCTGGATATTCCGTTTCCAGCTCAACGGCAAGCGGCGGGAAATGGGCATTGGCACACTGGCAGATCATCCCGCAAAATCCGCTCGCGGAAAGGCGGCTGAACTGGGGGCAATGGTTCGCTCAGGGATCGACCCCATCAACCAGCGTGAGCAAGCTCAAGCCGAGGCCATTGCTGCACTCAAGGCATCCCAAGCAAAAGCCATTTCCTTCGACATAGCGGCTGCCGAATATATCAAGACGCACAAGGCAGCATGGAAGAATACCAAGCATGCCCAGCAATGGGAGAACACCCTCGCTGCCTACGCTTCCCCCGTCATCGGCAGCAAACCGATTGACGAGATCACGACCGAAGACGTGCTGCAAATCCTCAAACCGATCTGGACCACCAAGACAGAAACAGCAAGCCGCCTGCGCTCCCGGATCGAATTGATCCTCTCATATGGCAAGGCCATGAAATGGCGACAAGGAGAAAACCCTGCCTTGTGGCGCGGACATCTCGATGCACTCCTGCCCCCGGCAGCCAAGCTCAAGAAAGTACGGCATCACCCCGCCCTGCCTTATGTGCAGATCAGCACCTTCATGAAGGAATTGCGGAAGATACCCGGCTCCGGCGCCAGAGCGCTGGAGTTTGCCATTCTGACTGCAACCCGTTCAGGTGAAGTCCGCTTAGCTACGTGGCGTGAAATCGAACTGGACAAAAAACTCTGGACTGTCCCGGCTGACCGCATGAAGGCCAACCGGGAACATTGGGTTCCACTTTCCCGGCAGGCCATAGCCCTGGTCGAAGCCTTACCGAAGTTTGAGGATTGCCCTTACCTGTTCCCCGGCCCACGGGATCAAAAGCCGCTCTCAGATATGACGCTGACAGCAGTCGTTCGCCGGATGAATACCACGGAGGATGAAGCCCCCATGCCGTGGATAGATCCCAAGAACGGAGACAGCATCGTGCCGCACGGTTTCCGCAGTACGTTTCGCGATTGGTCAGCAGAGGTGGGGCACTACCCGAGGGACCTGGCAGAACATGCCCTGGCGCACAGTCTTCCTGACAAGGTCGAGGCTGCTTATCAACGCGGCACCATGCTGGAGCGTCGAGCGCCGATGATGCAGGATTGGGCGGATTATATTGATCGGAAAGATGAACCGGTGGGGTGATGAAGCGTGGGATTACGCTTTTTTGATTCAACGGTTTTCCTGAGGGTACCGCCCGCCTATGGAAAAATTTCTGATGAATACGACCTTAAGAGAAAAGCGCTCGACACCGACCGTGAATCCGACATAAATGCGATACAAGAAAGTTATTTTAAAAAACTAAAGGAACTTGAACAGACGGATCGGGTGGGGAAGTTCCGATTGATTCCAGAATACGCCCCTGGCGGGTATTTCGTTAGAAGCAGGAATGAGAAATAGGAATGCAGAAGAACAATCGATTCCGAAAAATACGCCAACGAACATCGCCGATTGGGAAAAACTTCGCGAAGATAGGGCCTTCCCTCTTGATCAACCTAACCGCCTATCCGTCGATGTCCACTGTACCGTCAGGCTTTGTCCTTGACGCGAGGTAGCGCAGGATCTCATCAATGTAAATTTACAGAAGTTCCACGCACACGATGCCCTCCAGGCCTGCCTGCAAGCCCTCACACTCTTCCTTCATGTAAGGCGTCTGTTTGTGTAGCCCCCCCCCGCCAGGGGAGACGCAAGTTGGCTTCGAAGAAGAGTTCACTGATATCTCTGTATCGCCCTGATACTATTGACATCAATTACGACGACCAGCGAGGTGCCTATGAAAGTCCGGGCGAGCATTACAGCTTGGTTGCTGTTGCTGGTACTTCTACCAACGCTAACCTTGCTCTTGTTCTCGGTCTATTCCTCGTATCGCTATGCCGAGGAGCGCCGCATTGCGATTGAAACAGCGCTGGTGCAGAGAGGTGATGCGCTGGCATCGGAGGTTCGCGACCGCTTGGCCAAGTCGCTCGGTTATGTGCAAAGCCTCTCTATTTCCAATGCAGCAAAGGCAGGTGATATAGAAGGGCTTTATAGATATGCGCGCCGCATCCAGGAACTGGACACGGATATTGCAGCCATATCGCTCATCGCCCCGGACAACCGGATGGTTTTCCTGACCCTGCGCCCATTCGGCCAGCAATTTCCGACCAGCGACATTCCGGCTGTTCGAAAAGTATTTGAAACTGGCAAACCGGTACTTTCTGCACCATTCAAATCGCCAATCAGCGATCGGACCGTCGTCGCCCTTGGTGTGCCAGTCATTCGCGATGGCGAGGTGGCCTATTGTTTGCGTGCCGTCATTAGCACAACGGTGCTGAATGCCCTTCTGCAGCCTAGCCAGTTGCCGGATGGCTGGATCGCTTCCTTGATCGGCGCGGATGGAATTCTGGTCGCACGTTCGCACTCGCCAGAGCGTTATGTCGGTCAGGCAGGCCCTCCTCTGCTCATTGAGGCAATGGAAAAGAAAACTGCTGGTGTATGGGATGGCATCAGTAAAGAGGGGGTCCCTACACGCACCATTCTCCGGCCAATTGGAGAATGGGGGTGGTATCTCTCCTTGGGGGTACCGAAGGACTTGCTTCTGGAACCGCTCAAACAGGAGGTGCTGGTAAATGTCCTCTGGGGGGTATCTCTGCTGCTGATTGGTTTGGGTTCTGCGGTGGTCGTTTCCCGGCGCATTGCCAAGTCATTGCGTCAAACCGTTGATGCTACCAAGGCGGTTCTCGGCGGGGCGTCACCACCAGTGCACTCAACCGGCATTGTCGAACTGGATCAGATGCGAGACACACTGACCGAAGTCGATGAGTACGGCCGTCTCCTCGAACAGCAGGTTTCGGTAAGAACCCGCGAATTGGTCGAAGCCAAGGAGCGGATTGCCAGTTTCGCGACACAACTGGAGGATTCGGTTGAAGCGGAACGGCAACGTATTTCACGCGAGGTCCACGATCAGATTGGCGCCGTTCTGACCGGTATCAAGATGATTTTCCGTGGCCTTCCCAAAGGAACTTTGGCTGAGCCACAGGAAAAGGGGCTGCTTGAAGCACTCGATGTTGGCGTCGCAACGGCAAGACGCATTGCCGCAGAGCTCCGCCCTCCGTTGATTGATGACCTTGGTTTGCAAGCTGCGGCAGAGCAACTGCTGGAAACATCACTACGTCCGGTTCGGGTGCTGTACAGCGTCAATCTCGAAGATTGTGATTGTTTGTCCAAACGTCAGACGCTCGGGGTTTATAGAATCATCCAGGAGGCTTGCACCAATGTAGTACGCCACTCCGGGGCTGCCCGCTTTGTCGTTCAAGGGGCGCTCGCCGATGGCGAAATCTATGAAATCTCCATGATCGATGATGGTGTCGGTATGCAAGACGGAGCGACACGCAAAGTGACGCTGGGTATGGCGGGGATGCTGGAGCGCGCCGAACTCATGGGGGGCAGGTTGACTTATACAAGTACGCCCCATCATGGCGTTACACTAAGTCTTGTCCTGCCTGTTACTGCTGAAAAGTTGTCCGATGAAAATTCTGCTGCTTGAAGACCATCCTATCGTTCGCATTGGCGTTCGCCAACTCATCCTCCAGCGTTGGCCAGACGCCGAGGTAGTCGAGGCGGAAACCCTTGCGGCAGCGTTGGAGCTGGCTCGCCGTGATGGCTTGCTGGCAGCCGTCGTCGATCTGAATCTGCCGGATGCAGAAGGTTTGGAGAGCGTTTCCCAATTGCGTAAAGCAGCGCCCCATCTGCGCATTCTTGTTCTGAGCCTGAATGCAGAGACGGCCTATGCAACCCGCGCCCTACAAATGGGGGCAGCCGGTTACCTCAACAAGGATAGAGCCGCCGAAGAACTGGTGACAGCCCTGGAGAGGGTGATGGCCGGCGGACGCTATATCACGGACACCCTGGCCGAGCGACTGGCCGACCTGATGGCGGGAGAGTCGTCCAAAGCCCCGCACGAAGATCTGTCGGCACAAGAGCACCGCGTCCTGGTGCAATTGGCCGAAGGCAAGCGGCTGACAGAAATTGGCGAGCTGATGCATTTGTCGCCCAAGACAGTAACGACCTACAAAACCCGTATCTTCGAAAAGCTGGAGGTTTCCAGCAATGCCGAACTGATTCGTTACTGCATCAGCCATGGGCTGATCGCCGACATCAAGTAGGCTTTCCCCTACGCACGAATCCGGCAAGCCCTAGGCCGACATCAGGGCAACCCGGCATATTTTTGACAGGGCATCGGCAACACTGCAAGCGTCAATTAACGCCTGCAGGAAATAGCCATGAAGCTTGTCATCGTCGAAGACTCCGAACTCATTCGGAACCAACTGGCACACCTGCTGGCCCAGCAGCCGCGCTTTTCGATCATCGGCACCGCCACCGAAGAAGGCGAAGCCGTCAATCTGATCCTCAGCACCAATCCGGATGCGGTGCTGCTCGATCTTTCCCTGGCACCCGGCAGTGGGGTTCAGGTATTGAAACGTATCCGGGAAGCAGGCTGTGGCGCCCGGGTCCTGATCCTGACCAATAACACCGGCCAAGCCTTGCGGCTTGCCTGCGAGGAATTGGGCGCCAATGGTTTTTTCGATAAAACCCTGGAGTACGAGACCTGCCTGGAAAAACTGAATGCCTGGCTCCCCCCGTTGCCTGGCAACGAAGCCCGGCGTTTGGAAATGCTTCATGGCACCCATTTGCTGGATACCCAGGAACAGGAGGTGTTCGATAACCTGACCCGCCTGGCCGCCGAAATCGCTGATGTGCCGATTGCTCTGATCTCGCTGGTCGATGCCGACCGCCAATGGTTTCTTTCGCATACCGGAACATCCCTAAGAGAAACCTCGCGCTCGGTCTCGTTCTGCGCCCACGCGATTCTGAGGAATGAAATGCTGGAAGTACCGGATGCGCTTGCTGATCCACGCTTCCAGGACAATCCGCTGGTCATCGGCGCCACCCACATCCGGTTCTATGCGGGTGTGCCGCTAGTCCTCGCATCAGGTGAGGCACTGGGTACGCTCTGTGTCATAGACGACAAGCCCAGGCAGCTTTCCGATACTCAGCGGCGAGCCCTCAAGACATTGGCTAGTAGCGCCATTGCCGAGATTGAACTGCGCCGCCGGATCATCTATCTGGAGCAGGAATCCGAGCGGCGTCGGGTTGCCGAAGCACACATCCTGCATTTGGCCACCCGTGACCCGCTGACTGCCTTACCAAACCGGGCTACCTTCCGCGATCGCCTGGATCAGCATGTTCGCTTCGCCCTGCGGCGCAACGCCAATCTGGGCGTGCTGTTCATCGATCTCGATGGCTTCAAACCCATCAACGATACGCTTGGGCATGATGTCGGCGATGACGCACTGGTCATCGTGGCAGAGCGACTCAATGCCTGCCTGCGCGGTTCGGATACCGTGGCCCGTCTGGGCGGGGACGAATTCGCTGTCGTCCTGCCGGATATTTCTGGCAGTGCCGAAGCCCTGCAGGTCGCCGGCAAGATCATTGCGGCGCTGGAAGAACCCGTCTTGGCCAAGGGCCACAAGCTTCATCTCAGTGCCAGTATCGGGGCCTCAATCTTCCCCGAGCACGGTCGTCTGGGCGATCAGTTGCTGCGCCATGCCGACCTCGCTATGTATCGTGCCAAACAGAGCGGCGGCCATCGTTCCTGCCTCTATTCGAAAGAACTGAGCGACCGTGCCGAGGAAATGCAGGCACTGGACAACGATCTGCGCGAAGGCTTAAAGCGCGACGAACTACTACTTCATTTTCAGCCGCAAACGGTATTGGGCGACGGCAAGCTCTGTGGTGTCGAGGCCCTGTTGCGCTGGCGCCATCCGCATTTCGGCATCTTGCCGCCGGATCATTTCATTCCATTGGCCGAACAGCGGGGTTTCATCAGCGAACTGACCCGCAAGGCGCTTGACCTAGCCCTTGCCCAGTTAAAAGCCTGGGATGTCAGTGGATTTCATGTGCCCAAGATGGCAGTGAATATCTCGCCGAGCGAAATTCGGGCCGACTTTCCGGACATGGTCGAAGCCGCCTTGGCGCGGCATGGGCTCGACCCTCATCGCCTTGAACTGGAAATCACCGAATCGACGCTGACGGCAGACGGCATTGAAACGATGCAAATGCTGAATCACCTGCGTGCGCTCGGGATCAGTATTTCGGTCGATGACTTCGGGGTCGGTTATTCCTCCTTGGCCCAATTGCATCGCCTGCCCATCGACTGCCTGAAAATCGATCGCAGTTTCATTCAGGATCTTGAAACCTCAGCCTGCGACCGGGCCATCGTCCAGGCCGTGATCACCATGGCGGACGCCCTGGGGCTTCGCACTGTCGCAGAAGGGATCGAGAAGGAAGAGCAAATCGGCATCCTGGAGAACCTCGGTTGCCAATGCGCCCAAGGCTTTTTTGTTTGCAGACCAGCACCGGCCTCAGAGGCCGAAACCTGGATGCGCAACTTTCTTGCTGCCGGGGAGGCGCCATGAACCTCAGAATCCGCCTGATCCTGCTCTGGGCAGGGCTATTTCTTCTTTATGTGATTCTGGCGACCAAGCTTTGGAGCGACTATCACGAGTCGGAAAAGAAGATGTTCGTTTCGGTACGTAACTATTCATTGCTGCTGGCCGAGCAGGCCAATGGCGGCTTCAAGGCAGCCGACCTGGCCCTGCAGGGTGTGAGCAACGACCCGCGGTTTCGGCAATTCCTGGTGGAGCAGCGCGTTGGGCGCCAAGACAGTGACAAAGTGGCGCTCAATCAAAGCCTGATGGCCTTCCTGAAAACGCTTTCCGGGGCCGTCAATATTTTCATCAGCGATGCCGAAGGGAATTTGCTTCTGGGTGCCATCGGCGCCCCCGAAGGAACCAATATTTCCGACCGGGATTACTTCCGCCAACTATCGATCTCGCCGACCGGTGACACCGTTTTCTCGGAAACCATCAAAGGGCGCACCAGTGGCAAAAGGTCGTTGCAGATGGCACGTCGCCTTCTGGGTGAGGATGGAGAGTTCTTGGGGGTAGTCGGTGTCAGTATCGGCATTGAAGAACAATTCTCCCGTTTTTATGGCTCCATTGATTGGCCGGAGGGTACAGCCATTTCCCTGTGGAGCCAGCAACAGCGACTGTTGATGCGCTATCCGATGTTGCCCGATCAGATTGGCAAACAATCCACCGGCAATTTGTTGGGCGGAGCCGCGCATTTATGGTCTGGCAACAGCGTTGAAGTCGGGCCTTCCGAATTTGACGGCCAGATTCGGGCACGGGCATTGCAGAAACTGGGCAATTATCCGATCAGCGCTATCGTTGCCGTACCGCGTGAGCAATATTTAGCCAACTGGAAGACAACGCTGGCGGTGGCCGGCCTGATCGGTGGCGTGGCTTTCCTTGCTGCCTGCCTGTTGACGGTGCTTTTGCTTCGTCAGAAAAAGAGTGCGGACGCACTGGTACGGGAGCGGAAACAGCACAGCGAACAACTTGAGTCCTACGGAAAGATAGTCCGTTCGAGCCAAACCGCCTTGATCTTGCTGTCTCCCAATTTGCGCTGCGTGATCGCAAACCCGGCGATCGGCAACCTGCTCGAATGCGATGCCGATAAACTGGTTGGCAAGCCGATTCTGGACTTGTTTCCGGACCCGGCGCGCAACACGATTCTGCAAGAGGTGCAGGCCAGCCTGCTCGGTGAGAACCGGAAAGTCCAGATCGAGTTCGAGGGCGCCGACGGCATGAGTTTCTATACGCTGGAAACATCACCTTTCTTCAACGGCGGCACGGTCAGCGGGATCGTACTCAGTTTGCGCGACATCACCGTTCAATGCCTTGCCGAAACCGCCTTGCAGCAGCGGGAGACGGAGCTTAAGGCAATTTTTGATTGCGAGCCGGATTGTGTGAAGGTATTCGATCTTGAGGGGCGCCTGCGCAAGATCAACCCGGCCGGCATTGAGATGATCGAGGCGGACAATCTGGATCATGCCTTGGCAATCTGGATTGAGGAGCTTGTCGTCAGTGAAGATCGTGAGGCCTACCTGGCATTTTCTTCACAGGTGCTTGGTGGTCTGAGTGGGGTATTGCAGTACCGAGCCATCGGGCTGAAGGGCTCGCCCCGTCATGTTGAAACCAATGCTGCACCACTGCTTGGCCCGGGTGGGCAGATCGTCGGCATTCTCGCTATATCGCGTGATATTTCCCGGCAAAAAGAAACCGAATTGCAACTGGAAAGCACGCTTGAAGAACAACAGGCGATGCTCGATAACGGTATCGTTGGGCTCGTCAAGCTTAGAAAACGCCACTTCGTCTGGGCCAATAGCGCTTGCGAAAACCTGTTGGGCTATTCGGTCGATGAAATGATCGGCCAATCAACCGAGATACTTTTTACTGATCAGGATACAAACAGGCGTGTTTTGGCCGCCTATGTGCATTTGGCCAATGGCGAAATATGGCGCGGAAAAGTGCCGCTGCTGCACCGGGATGGTAGCAAGCGCTGGTTCCTGCTTGGCGGCAGCCAACTGCGCAATGGCGATTCGCTGTGGGCACTGGTCGATATCACCGCCCAACAGTCTGCCGAGGAACAATTGCGCCGTTCCTACCTGGCCATCGAGCAGAGCCCGGACGGCATCATGATTACCAATACGAAGCCGGAGATCGAGTACGTCAATCGGGCCTTCTCGGAAACGACAGGTTATCGGCTGGACGAGTTGCTTGGGAAGAACCCGAATGTCCTCAACTCGGGGAAGACAGCTTCGGCAACCTATGCCAGCCTGTGGCAAACGCTTTTGGCTGGCCAGGTCTGGCGCGGGGAATTCATCAACCGGACCAAGGATGGCCAAGACTACATTTCACAGGAAATCATCACGCCGGTTCGGCAATCCGACGGCGAGATCACGCACTACCTGGCAATCAAGGAAGATGTCACGGAACAAAGGCAAATTGACGAGCAGCTAAAGTCCTATCAGGAAAATCTGGAGCAAATGGTTCAGAACCGCACTGCGGAGCTTGATTCGCTCTATAACCAGGCACCCTGCGGCTATCTCTCCTTCGATGCTGAGGACCGGATTACTGCGATCAATGACACTGCGCTGGGGCTCCTGGGCTACGAGCGCTCCGAAGTGGCTGGCTCGCTAAAGGTGCGGGATTTGTTGGCCTCCTATGAGACAGAAAGATACGAAGAGCGCCTGAAAGTCTTGTTGGGCATGGGTGTCGCCCATGACCAGGACTACGATTTTCTGCGCAAGGATGGTTCGATATTCCCTGCACTCGTGAGCATTGAGATCGTACGCGATGAGAACGGACAATTCGTCGCCATACGCGCCACATTCAATGACAATCGCGAGAGGCAGGCCAAGGAGAGGCAGATGAACTCCCTGAATCTCGAACTGGCGCAGCGGGCAGATGAGGCCATTCAGGAGAGCGATGCCAAGAGCTCATTCCTTGCCAACATGAGCCACGAGATTCGTACGCCACTCAACGCCATCATCGGCATGAGCCATTTGCTGCGCAAGACAACACTTTCCGAAAAACAGTCTGACCAACTGAACAAGATCGAATCGGCTGGCGAGCATCTCCTGAAAGTGATCAGCGATGTTCTGGACATCTCAAAAATCGAGGCCGGAAAACTGACGCTGGAAGAAGTCCCTATCGCGCCGAATGACTTGTTGCCCTGTGTCGCGTCGCTCATCGAGCAGCGGGCTATCGACAAAGGACTGCAGATCGTTACCGACTCGCAGCCTGTTCCTTACTGGCTGAAGGGCGATCTAACACGATTACGCCAGGCCCTCCTCAACCTGGCCAACAATGCAGTCAAATTTACTGACCGAGGCGCTGTCACCTTGCGCATGCGCGTGCTCCAGGAAATGGAAGGCAGGGTTCATCTGCGCTTCGAGGTTGAGGATACGGGGTGCGGCATTCCTGCCCCTGTCCTTCCGACCTTGTTCTCGGTATTCCAGCAAGCCGATAACTCCACGACCCGAAAGTATGGAGGTACCGGTTTGGGCTTGGCGATTACCCGACAACTGGCCGAAATGATGGGAGGGAGCGCTGGCGCATCGTCCGAGGTTGGCAAGGGGAGCACGTTCTGGTTCACTGTCTGGCTAGAGCAGTCCGTCGAAATCGTCAAACGCACACGTGGCAGTCAGCGACTTGGTGCCAGCATTCATCATGTCGATACCTTCGGCATGGCTGGGCGGCGCTTGCTGCTCGTCGAAGACGAACCGATCAATCAGGAAATTTTCCGGGAAATTTTGCAGGATTCGGGGTTTGTCGTCGATGTGGCCGATAACGGGGTCGAGGCGATCGAGCTTGCGCGCCAAGGTAGTTATTCCGTGATCCTGATGGACATGCAGATGCCGGTTATGGATGGCCTGACCGCAACTAGGCACCTTCGCCAACTGCCTGAGTTGCACAGGACGCCGGTCATCGCCATGACCGCCAATGCCTTTGCCGAGGACAGGGCCAAGTGTCTGGAGGTCGGAATGAACGATTTTTTGACCAAACCAGTTGATCCGGATTTGTTCATTGCGACTGTCGCAAGATGGATACAAAAGGGGGATTCGCTTGCTGCAACGGGCAAGTCGAAGGCTGAGCAGTTGCCTTGAGCCTGCGCCATCCTCCACTTCATCTCGGCAACGGAAACATTGTTAGAGTCCAGACATGACCAAGCCGAAAACCACCAGGGGCGTCTGAAGGCGCCGATATGGACCCGGCCGGGACAACCCGGAGGATCGTGTTCATTTATGCGATCTTCGCGGGTCTGTGGATACTGATCTCCGACAATGTCGTTACCTGGCTGCTCAGAGATGCGGCGCAGATCACTCGGGCCGGCATGCTGAAAGGCTTTGTCTTCATCGCATTGACCTCGTTGCTTCTCCACGGGCTGATCAGGTCGCTGCTCGATAAAATCCTGAACGCCACGACGCGTGAACGCCAGGCGCCCCACGAGCAACAGGTCATTGTGTATCTCAAAGAACTACATTGCCTCACAGGTACCGGTCGCCTGCTCTTCCCTTCAATGACCAACAGGAATCGCCCCATCTCCGAAAATACCGTGACCTATGCCCTCGCCCGAATGGGATTCAAAGGACGGATGACTGGCCACGGGTTTCGTTCAGTTGCTTCGACCATCCTGAACGAACAAGGCTACCGGCATGATGTTATCGAGCGGCAACTTGCTCACTCGGAACAAAACCAAGTACGAGCCGCCTACAACCGAGCCGAGTACCTTCCCGAACGGAAGAAAATGATGAAGGAATGGGCAGACTATCTGGATAAGCTAAAGACTGGCGCGGAAATTATTCAATTAGCTGGTAATTCAGCCTAATCAGGCAATTTTCATACAGTCCAAAGACCGTTTACACAAAAATTCTTACGCACTCTGAAAACGCAGCAAGTACCGACGCGCTGAGTAATCACAACTATGGCATTTGACGCTCATGCCACCTTGGCTTCCCAATCAAGTGCGCAGTCAGCGCGCGACGTAGGTCATCTCGGCATTTTTACCTCAAGGGCGCCTCAACGCCACTGAAGGCAAGTACCGCAGCTGGCAGGCGTTCGCCCTGGATCGTGATGCCGGCCAGCTCTGCATTCAGTGCCTGCAAGTCATCGGCAGTGAAGATGACCTCTGTTGCGCCGATGTTGTCGAGCAAGTGGGCCATCTGGGTGGTGCCTGGAATTGGCACGATCCAAGGCTTCTGCGCAAGGAGCCAGGCCAGAGCAATCCGTGCTGGTGTCGTCTTCTTGCGATCTGCCCAGGCCTTCACAAGGCGTACGAGAGCCAGGTTATTCGCCAGGGTCTCGGGAGAAAAGCGGGTCTCGGTCTTGCGGAAGTCACCATCGGCGAAGCGGGTCATCTCGTCGATGGCGCCGGTGAGGAAACCCACCCCGAGCGGACTCCATGGCACGAAACCAATGCCCAGTTCCTCGCACAGCGGCAAAACTTCCTTCTCTGGGCCACGCCAGAGCATCGAATATTCGCTCTGGACGGCTGTGACTGGCAATTCGGCATGGGCGCGACGCAGGGGGTTCAGCCCCATTTCGGACAAGCCCCAGTGCAGTACCTTGCCCTGGGCCCGCAAATCCTTGATGGCACCGGCCACATCTTCGATCGGTACTTGCGGATCGACCCGGTGTTGATAAAGCAAATCGATACGGTCTGTGCGCAGACGCTTGAGCATGCCCTCGACAGCCCGCTTGATATGCTCCGGACGGCTGATCAAGCCGGGGCCGCGCTCACCGGTCTGAGGGTCGATGTTCCAGCCGAACTTGCTGGTGATCACAACCTTGTTCCGAAACGGTTCAATGGCTTCGCCGAGAATCCGTTCACACTCAAGGGGGCCGTATGCCTCGGCAGTATCGAAAAAGGTGACGCCGCGCTCGTAGGCCGTGCGGATGATCTCGATCATTTTGGGCCGGGCGGGGATCGTCGTCTGATAGGTTCGCGCCATGTTCTGGACGCCGAGGCCGATACTGGAAACCTCCAGTTGCCCCAGCTTTCTCCGGGAGTTTTTACGAGTTGAGGTAACTCCACGGGCATTCACCGAAGCGGACGGCGTCTGCGCCTGTACGCTCCCCAAAAACCCCGATCCGGCTACGGCTGCACAGGACGACACCAGCACCGACGTGCTGATGAATTGGCGTCTTTGCTTGTCGATCACTGCATTGGTCATCATTGACTCCTTGGTTCCATTGATTGCGGATTGAATGCATAGGCTCAGCGAGCGACATTCGAATGCTGTGCGGCCCGAATAATTTCGGCCGCATCACGTGGCAAGACATAAGCTTGATCAACAAGCTGTTTCATCGCGGAGCGAAGTTGCGAAACGTAGGCATTGCGATTGGCCTAGTGCGTTTTTCTGCGCGAGTGCGCGAGCAATCGGGGCGCCTGCTGCGCCCCAATTGCCTCAGAGCGACCGACCGTAGAACCGTGTCAGCTTTTCCACCGCTTGATTGACATACATCGGCACCCAATAGGTTTCAATATGGGTGGCCCCTTCGATTTGGAATAGTTCCTTGTCCTTTGTGCCAGAAGCCTTGGCGAAAGCGTCCTCGGTCATGTAAAGACTGTCGGCCTTGCTACCGGCAATCATCAGCAAGGGCTTGTCGATCAGCTCGATCTGGTTGGTGGCATCAAAACGCATCAAATCCAGCAAACTGCTCGTGGTGTACTTGAAAGTCGAGTTGGGATGCGCATGCGTCTTCCAGTAATACTCGTAACCCTGCCGATACAGATCAAACGGCAACTTGGCGATCTGCTCATCGGTCAGGTTGGCATCGCCGGAATAGAGCACCGTACCGCCCGCTGCTTCCTGTGCGCGAGCTGCCGAGGCCTGCTGTAGGCGTGTCTGGATGGTATTCAGTGCCGAATCCGCGTAGCCATTGCGACGAACGCGCCCGGAGTTGAACATGCTCACCGTCGCAATCGACTTGAAACGCTTGTCGGTTTGCGCGGCGGCCAGCGAATAGCCACCACCTCCGCAAATGCCCAGCAAGCCAAGGCGAGTTGCATCGACACCGGCGTACTGGCTGATGAAGTCGGCCATGCCGTGGATGTCTTCAATCCGATTGGACGGCTTGTCCACATTGCGCGGCTGGCCGCCGCTGGCGCCTTGATACGCCGCATCCGCCGCGATGGTGATATAGCCTTGCTCGGCCAGGCGCTGGGCATACAAACCAGCAACTTGTTCCTTCACGCCGCCATTCGGGTGGGCAACCACAATTGTCGGGTATTTCTTGTGGGGATCGTAGTTCGCGGGGGTATAGACGTTGGCCGAAATATCGAGGCCATTGAGCTTGTACGTCACCGTGCGAATATTGACCTTGCCTTTCACGTTTTCGGTAATGGCACCGTCGTAGGCCAGGGTGAAGGGGTTTTGCTTGTAGTCCGCGGCCATGGTGACTCCCGATAGAACGCTGATGATTGCGCCGAGTGCTGCTGCTTTAATCAATGTCGATTTCATGGGAAAACCTCCTGAATGCTTGAGTTGAATGTGGAATCAGTCCAGATGCTTTTCGGCAAGAAATTGCGACATCAGGTCAGCAACCTGGACATTGTTGAGATCGGAAAACGGAAAGTGCGTATTGCCCTTAATGCCGATCTCCGGCAGGTGGATGACCTTCGCATCCCCACCATGGCGATTGATCGCATCTGCCCACTGTTTAGCCATGGCGAGGCGTACGCGCCAGCCATCCTGACCGGGATTGGCGACAGGTTCCTTGAGGATGAAATCGCCGTAGTAGATAACAATGGGGATTCGGGTCAGCTTCATGAACTCCGCCAGCGGGATACTGGTAGCTTCCAACTGGCCGGCAGCACTGGGCATCGCTGCCGGCACTTCGCCTTCCGGAAAGACAAAGCCGCTCCCCGGTTCGTAGGAAACAATGGCGCGGATACGCGGATTCTTCATCGCGGCCAGCCAACCCATACCGCCACTGTGCGAGTGGGTCACCAGGATGCCTGCACCGATCTTGTCGAACAGGGCCGAGACGGCGTTACTGGTCAGGTTGGTGTCGATGGGGCCGGTGTCCGGCGTCATCGACCGGAAATACTGATCCAGCGCCTCCGGTGAGCGGGAGAACTGGACGCCTGGGAAGTAGTTCGGCCAGATACCGACACGGAAGGTATCAAACCAGCGCTGGTCATCCGGCGTGGCGCTGATTGTCGCAGCTACGCTGCTTCGCCCCGCAGAACCGCGACGAGGCTGATCAAGTACATAGGTCGCGAAGCCGCGACGTAAAAAGATATTTTGGTAGCCCTCACGGCCATCCGGCGTCGATTCCCAGGTTTTGGTGGATTGGCCAAAGCCATGCCACATCACCAAGGGCAATTTGCGAGCCTTGACCGGAACCTGGTAGAACACGCGGGCATGGTCGCCATGGAGTGTCTGGCCACCGGAAGTCAGATTGAGCGGGTCGTAGCTGCCGGGGCTCTGAACAACTGTTCCACCCACGGAGAAACTGCCTTGTTTCTGGATCACCAGCGGTGTAACAGGCTTCTGCGGCGCCGCCACGGAGAGTCCGGCCGCAAACAGCATGCAGCCTGCCAAGGCGAGCACGGTCTTTCGCAAGTTTGAAGTCATGATCGAAACTCCTTCAGTTGAATGGTTCACTTGGCTGGCAGCACTTCTTTGGCAGCCGAAACCGCCGAGACAGCACTAGGCCAACCGGAATAAAAGGCCAGATGGGTGATTGCTTCGGCGAGTTCTTCACGCGTCAGGCCATTCTGAATTGCCAGCGCGAGATGCGAGCGCAGTTGGTCAGGACGATTCATTGCAATCAGCGCACTGACTGTTGCCAGGCTTCGGTCCCGTTTTGACAGCCCGGGACGTTCCCATATGTCGGCATACAGCACGTTGTCGGTCAATTCGGCCAGCTTCGGGGCAAAATCGCCCATCAACTGCTGGGCACGGGACGGCTGCGCGGCGGGTGCAGCGCTCTCCTTGGCCGAGGGCGTGTTGCGATATTGGGTATCACTGACCTTCTCCAGCCAGGCCACCGATTTGCCATCGACTTGCTCCTGGATGGCCAGATGGGTCATCGCCGCTGTCGCCGACGCGCCATGCCAATGCTTCTGGCCAGGCGGGATTGTCACCACATCGCCACGCTCAATGCGTTGAATGGGTCCATCCCAGAACTGGATCAGTCCGCTGCCTTCGGTGACAACCAGCGTCTGCCCCAACGGATGGGTATGCCAATCGGTGCGTGCGCCAGGCGTAAAGGTGACATAGGCAGCCGAGGCCCTGGCCGGTGCAGTCGGCGAAAAGAGCGGTGCGACGCGGGCTTTGCCGGTGAAATGCTCGGGTGGCGCGTCGTAAGGCGTTCGCGTCGCGCTCCGCGAAATGCTTGCCGCGACAGCATGCTCATGCTTTTTGACAGAAGCCTCCCTATCGCTGCTACTTGTTTCAGCGAATGCCGACGAGACAAGCGGCATCAATAGCAGGAGGAGAAACGATGTTTTCATGATGGATACCTTTCCTGGTTCATTGGTGCGGAGGATGGATGGCATTAAATGAGGTCTGGCTCAGGTTCGAGACTAGCCGAATCTGAGCAAGGTCTATCGATCTGCTGGCGTTGAGCAGGAAGAATCATGGCCAGCACAGCTACCAAGGACAGGGCAAGCATGACTGCGCTGGCATCCATGACGGAGGCAATGCGATGGGCCAGGATTTCCGGGGCTGTCGCCAGCGAGGAGGATGCAGCTGAAAAAACGACGACCAGCACGCCGAGACCCAGCGAGCCACCCAACTGATGAGCCACGTTGACCAAGCCGGAAGCCGCGCCGGCATCTTCGGCAGCAACGCCGGTCACGGCTGCGATGGTGAGCGGTCCCAGGGCAGCTCCTTGGCCGATCCCAAGCAGAATCATTGGGAGTGCGATGCCCGTCAGATAGGGCGTAGGGGCAGTGGCTTGACCGAGCCAAACCAGGCCGGCCACGCAAAAGGCCAGCCCACCTATCAGAAGACTGGTATTGCCTAACTTGCGAACGAGCTTCGGAACACTCATGGCAACGACCAACTGGGGCAGCGTCGTTGGCAAAAATGCGAGCCCGGCCTCCAGTGGGCTATAGCCCAAGACGCCCTGGAGAAACTGGGTAGCAAAAAACCAGAAACCCACCATACCGCCCAAGAAGAGCATGCGGGCTACATATGCTCCGCAGCGCGACTTACTGGCAAACAGTCTCAGGGGCAGAACGGGTTGTTTGGCATGCCGCTCAATGACGATGAATATGAGCATCAAGGCAATTCCGGCGCTGATAGCCCAAGCCGTCAAGGGATGGGCCCATCCTTCTTCCGCTGCATGAACGATGCCGAAAACCAGCGAACTCATGCCCAAGGTCGAACTTACAGCACCGGCAATGTCGAAATGGCCGACATGCTTCGGCGTCTCCGCAACCAAGCGGTGTGCCGCCAGCATCAACGCGATACCGATGGGCAGGTTGATGAAAAACCCGGCGCGCCAAGACAAGAGATCGGCAAACAAGCCCCCCAGCACCAAGCCTAGTGTCGCCCCGATACCAGCTGCCGCCGCATAGTACGAAAGCGCCCGTGTACGCTCCGGTCCTTCGGGAAAGTACATGGCGAGCAGGGCCAGCGTTGAAGGTGCCAGAATGGCGGCCCCCACCCCTTGAATGGCACGAAACACCAGAAGCCAGCTCGGGGATGGAGCCATCCCGATCACCAAGGAGGCGCAGGTGAAGAGTCCAAGCCCCCAGATGAACATTCGGCGGCGGCCCAGAAGGTCGCCAGCGCGAGCGCCAAGTAGAAGCAGGCCACCGAATGCCAGGGTGTAGGCGTTCTGCACCCAGGACAGGGTTGCGGGCGAGAAGCCGAGCGCATCCTTGATTTTCGGAAGCCCGGTGATGACGATTGAGATGTCGATAACAATCATCAGGTAGCTCGCCATGATGATGGCGAGCACCGCCCCCTGCCGTTGCTTGATCTCTCCTGGTGAAAGATGATCCATGGCAGCCATTACAGCCCGGTCATGTTCAGCGCGTACTCAGGCAAGCGCGCACCTTCCAGATGTAGCTTGGAGGCGGCTGAGTCGATTTTTTGCAAATCATCGGCAGTCAAGTCAACAGCGATGGCGCCCAGATTTTCTTCCAGACGATGCAGCTTCGTCGTACCGGGAATCGGAACGATCCATGGCTTCTGAGCCAGCAGCCAGGCCAGTGCAATCTGGGCTGGCGTCACGCCCTTGGCCTCGGCGACTTCCCGAACCAGACTGACCAGTGCGACATTGGCTTTCAGCGCCTCCGGAGAGAAGCGCGGGACTTGCGAGCGGAAGTCTGAACTGTCGAAACGGGTGTTCTCGTCCATTTTTCCGGTCAGGAAGCCAGCACCGAGCGGGCTGAAAGGGACAAAGCCGATGCCCAGTTCTTCCAGCGTCGGCAGCAATTCGCTTTCCGGACCTCGCCACCACAAGGAGTATTCGCTTTGTACGGCAGTAACCGGCTGAACGGCATGGGCACGGCGCAGCGTCTGGATACCTGGTTCGGAGAGGCCGAAATGCTTGACCTTGCCTTCGGTGATCAACTCCTTCACGGCACCAGCGACGTCCTCGATGGGAACACTGGGATCAACGCGGTGCTGATAGAAAAGATCAATCGCCTCGACCTTGAGGCGCTTCAGCGATGCTTCGGCAACGGCCTTGATGTGCTCTGGGCGGCTGTTAAGGCCTCCGGTACGCTGCGCTGACGCCGGATCGAGATCGAAACCGAATTTCGTGGCGATGACCACCTGCCCCTTGAACGGTCCCAGTGCTTCACCGAGCAACGCTTCGTTGACGAACGGGCCGTAAACTTCGGCTGAGTCGAAGAAGGTGACACCCCAATCGACAGCCTTACGGAGGAGCGCGATCATTTCCGCTTTATCGCCGGCCGGACCGTAGGCTGAACTCATGGACATGCAACCGAGCCCCAGTGCTGATACCTCAAGGCCACTGTTTCCCAGAATGCGCTTTTTCATGACGAATCTCCTATGTCTATTCAGGCGCACACGGCTGTGTCGAATGCTGAACAGTACCGAGTGCTGATGTTCGTCAATGTAAGTTCTGCGGATTGATTTGTTAATACGCTAAAATCAGCATGGGTTTATGCATGGGACTGATAAATGGCTGCCGGCGACTTTAGTGATCTTGTTGCGTTCATTGCAGTAGCGCGGGAAAGGAACTTCACCCGTGCAGCGGCTCAATTAGGAATTTCGCAATCCGCGCTGAGTCACACGATCCGTAGCCTGGAAACGCGGCTTGGCGTTCATCTGCTGGCCCGTACCACGCGGAGCGTGTCGCCGACCGAAGAAGGCGTCCGATTGCTGGAAGCCGTCGCACCACGATTGGAAGAAATCAATAACGAACTGGCTGCGTTAAGCGAGTTGAGAAACAAGCCCAGCGGCCTGATCCGCATCACAACCGCCGAGCACGCCGCCAATACCGTACTTTGGCCTCGCCTACAGGGATTTTTGCGGGACTACCCAGAAATCAGGGTTGAGATAAACGTCAATTACGGCATGACCGATATCGTCGCGCAGCGTTTCCATGCCGGCGTGCGCCTGGGGGACCAGGTCGAGAAGGATATGGTGGCGGTACGGATCAGCCCTGACCTGCGGGTAGCCGTTGTCGGCTCGCCGGACTATTTCACTCGCCATCCACGGCCACAGTCCCCGCAAGATCTTTCCAGCCACAACTGCATCAATCTCCGACTGCCGACCCATGATAGCTACATGGTTTGGGAGTTCGAGAAAAAGGGGAACTCCTTGAAAGCCCACGTCGAGGGGCAGTGGACGTTCAATATGGGGTCCCACATTCTTAGAGCAGCGGTAGCTGGTTGTGGTCTGGCATATCTGCCAGCCGACATGGCGAAAGAGGAAATCGCCAGCGGCAAGCTGATTTCAGTGCTGGAGGACTGGTGCCAGCCGTATCCCGGATATCACCTTTACTATCCGACAAGCCGGCAATCTTCTCCTGCATTCAGGCTGTTGGTGGAATGTCTAAGATACCGTAATTGAACGAATCAATGTCGGTTTAGTCCTCGGCTGAGGTGTAGCCTGATCCCCGTTGCATGAGGCAGTGAATCAGGCCGCAGTCGTTTACGTGCCGCTCAGCCTTGAGAGATTGCGAACGGTAGTTTTTTATGCAGCGAATGCCTAATCCAGACCTAAAGGCGGCATATTGCGACTAACCGAACGCGGTGACTGCCTTCACTCCGAACGCAAAACCAAAACACATCCGAGTGACCTAGTGTGAGTGGTAGTTCGCTCAGTTTCTGCTCTACTGCCCCCTCTGGTCTTTTCAGGATCGCTGTCAGGCCAATTGCGCACCCTGCAGCAGGGTGTCGAGCATGGCAATCATCTGGTCGATCTCGGCTTCGCTGACATTCAGTGCCGGCATGAAGCGCAGCAGATTGGGGCGCGGCGAGTTGAGGAGCAGTCCGGTCGGTCCACCTTCGAGCGCCCGGCGGACGATGTCGGGGCCGCGCTCGTCTGCCAGAACCAGTGCGCGCAACAGGCCGGAACCGCGTTCGCCTTGCAAGCCGTGCTTTACCGAGAGTTCGAGCAGGCGCTTCGACAGATATTGCCCGCGCGCCTCGACGCCAGCGAGGAAGCCTGGCGACAGCAGGCGCTTGAGCACCACCGCCCCAACCGCTGTCATCAGCGGATTGCCGTTGTAGGTGCCGCCCTGATCGCCCGGCTCGAAACAGCAGATTTCCTCGCGAGCCAGCAGCGCTGCCAGCGGCACACCGCCGCCGATGCCCTTGGCCAGCGTCATGATGTCCGGCGTGATGCCGGCGTGTTCGTAGGCAAACAGCTTGCCGGTGCGGCCCATGCCGGTCTGCACTTCATCGACGATGAGCAGGATGCCGCGTGCCGTGGTCAGCTCGCGCAGCGCCTTGAGGAATTCGATATCGGCCGGGATCACCCCGCCCTCGCCCTGCACCGGTTCGAGCATGACGGCTACCGTTTTTGGCCCGATTTTCTCGTTGACCGTAGCAATGTCGTTGTAAATCGCTTTCGGGAAGCCCGGCACCTGCGGCGCGTAGATCGTGTCCCAGCCCGCCTTGCCGGACGCCGACATGGTGGCCAGCGTGCGGCCGTGGAAGGAATGACCGAAGGTGATGATCTCGTAGGCGCCGTCCTTGTGTAGCCGGCCCCACTTGCGCGCCAGCTTGATCGCCCCCTCGTTGGCTTCGGCGCCGGTGTTGGCGAAGAAGACGCGGTCGAAGACGGAATTGGCGGTGAGCAGGCTGGCCAGTTCGATCATCGGCCCGTTGTAGAAAGCCGGGCTCGGGTTGATCAGCTTGCCGGCCTGGGCAGCCAGCGCCGCAGCGATTTCCGGCGGGCAATGGCCCAGCGTATTCACCGCCCATCCCTGGATGAAGTCGAGATAAGCCTTGCCCTGATGGTCGTAAAGCCACGACCCTTCGCCACGCTCGAAAACGAGATCGGGGCGGTTGGTGATGCTCATCAGGGAATCGGTCGAAAATGCTCCGTACTGCATGGCTGGCTCCAGATTTTCAAAAACAGAAAGTCTATATCCGAGAAAGCTACTGGCCGATTAAGCTGGCTGGCTTTGCCGCCAGGCTGCGAGTGCGGCTTCGCCGAAAGCCACATCCTGCGCCTCGCTCCCTCCCGAAATACCGATGGCGCCGACCCGCACCACGCCGTGCTTGATCGGCAGGCCGCCGCCGAAGCTGACGAAACGCTCGCGGTGCATCAGACCGTGGCGCAACATTTCGCTGCCCTGAGCCAGGCTTTTGTCCCATTTTCCGGTCGCAAAACCGAAGCTGACCGCCGTATAGGCCTTGTCTAGGGCGATGTCGATCGAGTGAAAAGGGGCACCTTGCTGGCGCTTGAAAACCAGCGGGTGACCGGCACGATCGACCACGGCAACACAGATTTTGACCCCGGCATTGGCTGCTTCAGCCAGCGCCAGGTCGGCGATCTCTTCGGCGGAAGCAAGATCGATGGATGCAATCATTTCAATGGCCATCCTGAACTCCTTGATGGGCGGCCGCGATTTGCGTTTGCAGGCGCTGCCGGCGGGTAAATAGAAACACGACGAAAAAGAGCAGCACACAGCCTTCGACCAGCAGGGTGTGCCCTGCCCCGAAACCCGCCGCGACAAAGCCGGCGAGCAGGCCGCCGAGCGCGTCGAAACCAAAGCGGGCCGAGGTGAAGAAAGAGACGATGCGCCCGCGCAAGGCTTCCGGGGCGGTGCTTTGCAACACCATGTTGATGCCGACATTGCACACCGAGATACCGAAGCCGAGGCCGACCATGCCGCACAGTGCAAGCGGCAGCCAGGTTGTTGTTGAAAAAACGAGCAGCGATCCGGCGCTGATCGCAACGCCGGCAACGACTGCCGAGATGATAACCGGCGCCGATTTACGGGTAGCGAGAAAGACCGTCGAGGCAAAAGCTCCGCAACCCGCCGCGCCCCACAACCAGCCTAGCGTCGTCGCATCGCCGGCGAAGACGTCGCGGGCGAAGACCGGGAGCAGCACGGCGTAGGCCGAGGCGGTCAGGTTCAGCGCGATGAGCGTGATGATCAGCATTCTTACGGTCCACGTCTGCCAGGCATACAAAACGCCTTCCTTGAAAACCTGGCCAACCGAGCCGGTGGCGCGCAGCGGCGGTTGGCTGCGAACGACGAGAATGGCGGCGATCAGCGCCAGGAAGGAAAAGCCGTTGATGGCGAAACAGACAGCTTCCGAGGTCAGGCCGAGGAGCAGGCCGGCAATCGGCGGGCCGATGAAGCGGCCGGCGTTGAAGAGCATGGCGTTGAGGGCCAGCGCGTTGGGCAGGTCGTCGCGGCTGCCGACGAAGCTGCCAATCAGCGACTGGCGTAGCGGCGCATCGAAGCTGCTAAAGACGCCGAGGACCAGCGCCATGAGCACGATGAAGCCGGGAGTTATCCAGTCCAGCCAGCACAGGCCGGCGAGGACGAAAGCCTGGACGGCCATTAGCGACTGGACACCGACGAGCCATTTCTTCTTGTCGTGCTTGTCGATCCACGCGCCGGCCAGCGGGCCGACAACCAACTGCGGTATCAGGCCACAAAAAGCGGTGATGCCAAGCAACGCAGCTGAGCCGGTGAGCCGGTAGACCAGCCAGGCGAGCGCGACCTGCTGGATCCACGAACCGAGGATGGAAATGGCCTGGCCGGTAAAATACAGACGGAAATTACGGTGTGCTAGGGCGCGCATGCCGGCCGGCAGAGCCATGGCTAACGCTCCGTCAGGCGGTGGCGCCTCGATGGAACGACAGATTCAAAGATGGGTTCGGAAAACATGGTGTTCGGAAATCGGATGTTCAGCGTGAAACCCGCCGGAACAACAGATATCCAGCCAGCGAGATAGCGGCCGTGACCAGGATGACCCAGGCCATCGGCCGGCCGCTACCGTCGTGAGTGTAACTGACTGCCGCGCTCGCCCACATGCCGAAGCCGAACTGGCTCGAGCCAAACAGCGCGGCGGCTGCCCCGGCATTTTGCGGATAGCGGGCCATGAGCAGGCCAACGCAATTGGCACCAAGCAGGCCGGTCATGCTGACGACAATGAACAGACCTGCGATGACCGCCGGCACGGCTTCGCCGACACTCATCGCCATCCACAGCAGCAAGGCCCCGGCCAAGCCAGAAGCGCTGCCGACGCCGGCCATCACTGCGGCACCCCGGCTTTTGGCCAGCCGGCTGTTGACGTAGTTGGCAGCAAAGATGCCGACCGCGTTGGCAGCGAACAGCGCGCCGTAGGCCGCGGGCGAGAAATGCTGGAGTTCGATGAAATAGAACGGGCTGGCCGTGATGTAGGCGAACATCGCGGCGAAGGACATGCCGCCGGCGAGCAGCAGACCGACGGCGACCGGATCGCGCAGCAGGTGAAAATAGGCGGCGAAGGCGGCACCCAGTGGCAACTGGCCGCGCCGTTCGGCCGGCAGCGTTTCGGGCAGATAACGCCAGACGACGACAAAACTCAGGACCCCCCAAAGCAGCACAGCAGCAAAGGTGCCGCGCCAGCCGAAGCCGGCCAGCAGCACGCTGCCGAGCAAGGGGGCAAGCAGCGGCGCGATGGCAGTAACCATCGCCATGAGCGACAGCTTGCGGATCGCCTCGGTCGGCGTGTAAACGTCGCGGACGACGGCCCGGGCCAGCACCGAAGCCGCCCCGCCGCCGAGCGACTGGACGAAACGGGCGGCGATCAACTGCTCGACGCCGGTCGCCAGCATGCAGGCCAGACTGGCCAGGGCGAACAGCGCGATGCCGCTGAGCATCACGGTGCGCCGGCCATAACGGTCGGAGATCGGCCCGTAGAACAGCATGCCGAGGCCAAAGCCGGCGAGGAAAACGGTGATCGACAACTGTACCGCTTCCGGCGTTGCAGCCAGACCGATGGCGATGGCCGGCAAGGCCGGCAGATAGAGGTCGATGGCGAGCGGCCCGAAGGCAACCAACGCACCGAGCAGCAAAATGAAACGGCCCTCGCGGGCCGGTTCAATGGCGGGATTTGTCATCGGCAGGTCTTAGTAGTTTGTCATTCCCGCGTCCCTCAGGGACTTCCTTTGGTCGCACGCGGGAATCCAGAGGTACGAAGGAAGGTCGCTGAACATCTCTGGATTCCCACTTTCGTGGGAATGACGATCAGAGGCCACCCAGCGCCAGGTACTTGGTTTCCATGTACTCGTCGAGGCCATGGCTGGAGCCCTCGCGGCCGATGCCGGACATCTTGACGCCGCCGAACGGGGCAACCTCGGTCGAAATCAGGCCGGTATTGACGCCAACCATGCCGTATTCGAGCTGCTTCGAGACGCGCCAGACGCGGCCGTGGTCCTTCGAGAAGAAGTAGGCGGCGAGGCCGAATTCGGTGTCGTTGGCCATCTGGACAGCTTCGGCTTCGGTCTTGAAGCGGAACAGCGGGGCGACCGGCCCGAAGATTTCCTCCTTGGCCACCGCCATGCCGGTCGTCACATCGGCCAGGATGGTCGGCTCGAACCAGGTGCGGCCCAGCGCATGGCGCTTGCCGCCGGTGACGACGCGGGCACCCTTGTCGGTGGCGTCCTTGACCAGTTCCTCGACCTTGTTGATGGCGGCATCGTCGATCAGCGGGCCTTGCGTGACGCCCTCCTCCGTTCCGTGGCCGACCTTCAGCCCGGCGACGGCGGCAGCCAGCTTGGCGGCGAAGGCTTCATAGACGCCATCCTGGACCAGGAAGCGGTTGGAGCAGACGCAGGTCTGGCCGGCGTTGCGGTACTTGGAGGCGATGGCACCGGCGACGGCGGCATCGAGATCGGCATCGTCGAAGACGATGAAGGGTGCGTTGCCGCCTAGTTCCAGCGACATCTTCTTGACCGTGCCGGCGCACTGCTGCATCAGCAACTGGCCGATTGGCGTCGAGCCGGTGAAGGTCAGTTTTCGGACGATGGGGCTGGCCGTCATCACACCACCGATGGCCGAGGCCTTGCCGGTGACGACGCTGAACACGCCGGCCGGCACGCCGGCACGCTCGGCCAGTTCGGCCAGGGCCAGGGCGGACAGCGGGGTCTGCTCGGCCGGCTTGAGGATGATGGTGCAACCGGCTGCGAGCGCCGGGGCGACCTTGCGGGTGATCATCGCCGACGGGAAGTTCCACGGCGTGATGGCAGCACAAACGCCAACCGGCTCCTTGGTGACGACCAGCTGGCGATCCTTGAACGGCGACGGGATGACCTCGCCATAGGCGCGCTTGGCTTCCTCGGCGAACCATTCGACGTAGGCCGCGGCATAGGCGATCTCGCCCTTAGCTTCGGCCAGCGGCTTGCCCTGCTCGGCGGTCATCAGCGCAGCGAGGTCGTCCTGGTTGGCCATCAGCAGGTCGAACCAGCGGCGCAGGATGCGGGAACGCTCGGCAGCGGTGGTTTCGCGCCAGGTCTTCAGCGCCTTGTCGGCAGCCAACACGGCGCGCTCGGTTTCGGCGGCGCCACAGCGCGGCACGGTGGCGATGGTTTCGCCGGTGGCCGGGTTGGTGACGGGGATGGTTTCGCCGCTGTCGGCGCCGACCCATGTGCCGTCGATGTAGCAGGCCTGACGCAGCAGGTTGGTGTCTTTCAATGCCAGCATGAGCTGTTCTCCTGAATGTTTTAGTAGGCGGCGCCGGTCTTGCCGGCATCCGCTTTTTTGAATTTGTCGGCCAGGGCTACGGCCGAATTGCGCAGCAACAGCGCATCGACACCGACCAGCAGGAAGCTGGCGCCAATCGCCTGATAAGCGGCCGCGGCAACCGGATCGGCCGAGAACACACCCGCCGCCTTGCCGGCAGCTGAAATCTTGCCGATGGCCCCCTCGACAGCCGCCTTGACATCAGCGTGGCCCGGATTGCCGAGGTGCCCCATCGACGCCGCCAGATCGGACGGACCGATGAAAACTGCATCGACGCCATCGACCTTGAGAATATCGTCCAGCCCTGCCAGCCCGGCAGTCGATTCAATCTGGACGATCAGGCACATTTCCTGGTCGGCCTTGGCGAAGTAACCCTCGACGCCGTTCCAGCGTGCCGCCCGGGCCAGCGCCGTTCCGACGCCACGAATCCCGTGCGGCGGATAGCGCATGGCGCGGACCAGGCTTTCAGCCTCGGCGGCAGTTTCGACCATCGGCACCATCAGCGTCTGCACGCCACCGTCGAGCAACTGCTTGATGCCCGCCGTATCGTGATCGACAGTGCGCACCACCGGCTTGACCGGGTATTGGCCGAGCGCCTGCAACTGGCCGATGATTGATTGCAGATCGTTCGGGCCGTGCTCACCGTCGATCAATAACCAGTCGAAACCGGCTGTGGCAACGACTTCCGCGGCGTAGGCGTTGGCCATGCCGAGGAACAGGCCAATCTGGGTTTCGCCGGCGGCAAGGGCACGCTTGAATTGGTTCAGGGGCATTTCCACAACGGACTCACTTTTTCAGTAAAAGCTACAAATTTCGTCACTCCCGCGCAGGCGGGAGTCCAGAAAAACCAACAACCTGGATTCCCCCTTTCGCGGGAATGACGGCATCACCAATCTCAGATGAAACGGGCGCTGATATTACCGAGCGGGCCGTAATCGACATGAATGGTATCGCCCGGCGCCACCTTGACGGGACGGGTGAAGGAACCGGCCAGGATGATCTGCCCCGGCTCCAGCGCCACACCGTGCGGTGCAAATTTTTTGGCCAGCCACGAAATGCCATTGGCCGGGTGGTTCAGCACGCCGGCAGCGACACCGGTTTCCTCGATAATGCCATTCTTGTAGAGCAGCGCGGCGGCCCAGCGCAGGTCGAGTTCCAGCGGCTTGATCGGGCGGCCGCCGAGGATGATGCCGACGTTGGCGGCATTGTCCGAAATGGTATCCATGACCTTACGCGGCCGCTTGCTTTCCGGGTCGATGCGGTGGCAGCGGGCGTCGATGATCTCGACGGCCGGGGTCACGTAGTCGGTGGCCGACAGTACGTCGAAGATGGTGACGTTCTCGCCTTCGAGGCGATCCTTCAGGATGAAGGCCAGCTCGACCTCGACCATCGGGTCGATGAAGCGCTCGCAGGGAATCTCGGCGGCGTCCTTGTAGACCATTTCGTCGAGCAGCGTGCCGAAATCCGGCTCGTTGATCTGCGACGACATCTGCATGGCGCGCGAAGTCAGGCCGATTTTGTGGCCGACGATCTTCTGGCCATCCTCCAGCTTCATCTGCACCCAGGCTTTCTGGATGGCGTAGGCGTCGGGGATGGTGATTTCCGGGTGGTCCAGCGAAATCTGGCGCACCGGATTGCGGGCCTTTTCGGCTTCGTGCAGGCGCTTGGCGGCGGCCTGGATGATCTCTTGGCTGAGCATGTTGTTTCTCCTCTGTCAGTTCTTCTTGTAGCGGGGGTGAATGTTGTTTTTCTTCCAGGTGCCGGCTTCGCTGAACTCGGCAATTTCCATCGACAGGGCCAGGCCGTGACGCTCGAAGCTGGAGGCGAAGTGCTCGCTCAACATCGCGAACAGCTCGTCGCCCGTCTTCTTTTTGGCTTCGTCGGAACGTCCGGCGCCAATCTTCAGCGTGGCATGCACGAAGGCATCAGTCGGCTGGCTGCCGTCGGCCACGCAGTAATCCGTGAGCCAGATGACGCGGGAGCGGATGCCGCCGGTCGGGAACACCCCACCCTGGTCGATCAACACCTGGTTGGCCTTCTTCAACAGCCCTGGAACGTCGCTCTCCGGCGTGTTCAGGTTGTCGGTGATTTCAAAGATCAGATGGGGCATTCCTCGCTCCTTGGATTTATTTGGTCAGGAAACCGGCATTTCGGCGCCAATACCGCGGGCGACCAGCGGAATTCCGGCAACCGGCAAGCTAACGACGACCTGGCCGGTACCCGAGCTTTCGAAGTAGGGGCAGACGATCTCGGCCTTGCCTTCGTACTTGTCCCAGCCGATGGCGCCGAACAGCATGGCGGTGTCGTGCATCTTTCCTTCGCCGGTGCAGTACTGAGCGTACTCGGGCAGCATGCGCAGGAAGGTGTCCCATTCGCCGCCTTCCCACAGTTGCAGGGCGCGCAGATCGACCTGTTTATTGAATTCGCGGCTGATGCTGTTGAAGCCCTGTTCGACCAGGCGATTTTCCCAGATCTGGTGCGACATCGAGCCGGAGGCGACGATGGCGACCTTGCTGTTGCTGCGGGCGACGGCCTTGGCCAGCGCTTCGCCGAGGATGCGCGACTCTTCGAGCGAGCCGAAGGTGCTCCAGCCGGCGATCGAGACAACCTTGATCTTGCCTTCCGGGTTCATGTAGCGCATCGGCAAAATCGTGCCGTATTCCAGGTCGAGCGAGGCTACCTGGTGGGCGCGTGTCTTGACGCCCATGGCGGTGGCTTCTTCGGCGATCAGGTCGCCCAGTTCCGGGTTGCCCGGGAATTCGTAGGGCAGGTCCTGGATGAAGTGCGGGAACTCGTGGCTGGTGTAGTTGCCCTTGTGCACCGCATTGTTGTTGATGTGGTAGCCGGCGTTGACCAGCCAGTGCGTGTCGAACACGATGAAGGTGTCGACGCCGAGCTCGACGGCGCGCCGGCCGAGCTCCCGCTCGGCATCGATGGCGGCCTGGCGGCAGCCGTGGGCCGGGCCCGGTTGTTCGGAAATAAGCATCGACGGCACGTGTGTGCACTTGATGGCCATGACGATTTCACCCATGAATCTGTCTCCTGAAGATTGCTTTTAAGGTTTCTCTGTCAAGGGAATAGGACGGCTTTAGCGAAGACCCAAGGCTGTCGTCATTCTCGCGAAAGCGGGAATCCAGGAAATTCGACGAAATGGATCCCCGCTTTCGCGGGGATGACGAGCGTGCGCTGATGGGCATCCTTAAGCTCTTTTAAATGGGGAATACGACGTTGATCTGGCCGGTGCCGGACGAGCCGAAGTAAGGCGTGACGATTTCGGCCTTGCCCTGGTAGTCCTCGGCACCGAGCACGCCGAGCAGCATCGCCGTGTCGTGCATCATTCCTTCGCCGTGACACTTGACCGCGTACTCCGGCAACATGCCGCAGAAGGTCTTCCAGTCGCCGTTCTTCCACAGTTCGACGACGTGGTGATCGACGGTTTCCAGGAACGGGTCCCAGACCTTGTGCAGGAACTGGTCGGACACGCCGTTCTGGGCGAAGCGGTGCGACAGCGAACCGGAAGCGAGCACGGCGACATTGCCCTCGAACTTCTCCTCGATGGCCTTGCGCACGGCACGCCCCAGTTCGATGGAATCGGCCAGGTTATGCACGGTGCACAGCGCCGATACCGAGACGACCTTGAACTGCTTGTCCTCGTTCATGTAGCGCATCGGCACCAGCGTGCCGTATTCCAGCGCCAGGCTGGTCGCGTCGTGGGCGCGGGTATGCACGCCGGCGGCGGTCGCCGTTTCGGCAATGGCATGGCCGAGCGCCGGGTTGCCCTGGTACGAGAAAGGCATGTTCTTGATGAAGTGCGGCAGCTCGTTGGAGGTGTAGATACCCTCCCACGACGGCGCACAATTCACGTGGTAGCCGGAATTGACCAGCCAGTGCGTGTCGAAGACGACGATGGTGTCGACCTTCAGTTCGCGCATGCGGCGGGCGATTTCCTTGTGACCGTCGATGGCCGCCTGACGGCAGCCTTTATGCGGGCCATCCTGTTCCGACAAATACATCGACGGAACGTGGGTGATCTTGGCGGCAAGTACTAGTTTTCCCATTTGTGGTCTCCTCGGTTTCTTCCTCCTCCCCCTTCAAGGGGGATGCCGGGAGGGGGATGGGTTCCTTTGCAGTGTCGGAAACCCATCCCCACCCCAACCCTCCCCGTGAAGGGGAGGGAGTATTTGTTTAGACGCCCCAGCGCGGGATGTGGTGGCTACCGTACGAAACGGCGATATTCTTTGCTTCGCAGAACACCTCGAAGCTGTAGTGGTTGCCTTCGCGGCCAGTACCCGAGGCCTTCGAACCACCAAACGGCTGGCGCAGGTCGCGGACGTTCTGGCTGTTGACGAAGGTCATGCCCGACTCGATGGCCTTGGCCAGGCGGATGGCGCGGCCGGTGTTGTTGGTCCACAAGTACGACGACAGGCCGTAGATGGTGTCGTTGGCGATGGCGACAGCTTCCTCTTCGGTCTTGAAGCGGATGATGCAGGGCACCGGCCCGAAGATTTCTTCCTGGGCAATACGCATCTTGTTGTCGACATCGGCGAAGACGGTGGGCTGCACCCAGAAACCGTTCTTAAACTTGTCGGCGACCACCGGCGTGCCTCCACCGGCGACAACCTTGGCGCCTTCCTGCTTACCGAGTTCGATGTAGTAATTGACCTTGTCCATGTGGCCCTTGGAGATCATCGGGCCGATGACCGTGTTCGGGTCCATCGGGTCGCCGACCACCAGGCGCGAGGCGCGGGCGGCGAAATCGGCGACGAACTTGTCGTAGATGCCGGCCTGGACGATGATCCGCGAACCAGCGGTGCAGCGTTCGCCGTTGTTCGAGAAGATCATGAAGATTGCGGCGTCGAGCGCGCGTTCATAGTCGGCGTCGTCGAAGATGACGAAGGGCGACTTGCCGCCCAGTTCCATCGAGAACTTCTTGAGACCGGCCGCCTTGACGATGCGGTTGCCGGTGGCGGTCGAGCCGGTGAAGGAGATCGAGCGGACATCCGGGTGCGAGACGAGCGGTTCGCCGGCCTTGTCGCCGAAACCATGCACGACGTTGAAGACGCCAGCCGGGATGCCGGCTTCGAGGGCCAGTTCGCCGAGGCGGTTAGCGGTCAGCGGCGACAGCTCCGACATCTTCATCACGGCCGTGTTGCCGAAAGCCAGGCAGGGCGCGGTCTTCCAGGTGGCAGTCATGAACGGGACGTTCCACGGCGAGATCAGCGCGCAGACGCCGACCGGCTGCCACAGCGTGTAGTTCAGGTGGCCGGTGTCGGAATCGTAGGTTTCGCCATGCATGTGCAGGATTAGCTCGGCGAAGTAGTTGAAGTTGTCCGAGGCGCGCGGAATCAGCACGCGCTTGGTCTGGTTGGTGACCTGGCCGCAGTCGGCGGTTTCCATGTCGGCGATCGGCTCGACATTGGCGGCGATCAGTTCGCCCAGGCGGCGTACCAGGCGGGCGCGCTCCTTGACCGGCGTTGCCGCCCAGCCCGGAAAGGCAGCCTTGGCGGCGGCAACGGCAGCGTTGATTTCTTCCTGGCCGCCACTGGCGACGGTATCGATCACTTCGCCGGTCGCCGGGTTGATGGTCTCGAAGGTTTCCTTGCTGCCGACCTTCTGACCGTTGATGATGTGTTGGATCATGTGCTGTTCTCGCTTTCTTTAGACGGTGGCGAAATAAGTAGCGTCGTCGACGATGGTGTTGATCAGGCAGCAGACGCCCTCGACTTCCGTCTCGATCACGTCGCCGGCCTTGACATCGGCCAGGCCTTCCGGCGTGCCGGTCAGGATGACGTCACCCGGATTCAGCGTCATGAAAGACGACAGGTATTCGATCAGCGTCGGGATGTCGAAAATCATGTCGGCCGTCGTGCCGGTCTGCGTCGTCTTGCCATTGACGCGGGTGGTCAGCTTGAGCGCCATCGGATTCGGCACTTCGGCAGCGTCGACCAGCCACGGGCCGAGCGGCGTGCAGGCGTCGCGGTTCTTGACGCGCAGGTTCGGCCGATAGAAGTTTTCCAGGTAGTCGCGGATGGCGTAGTCGTTGGCCACGCTATAGCCGGCGACGATGTCCATGGCGTCGGCCTTCTTGACGTTCTTGCCGGTCTTGCCGATGACCACGGCCAGTTCGCACTCGTAGTGCATGTAGGTGGCGTCGGCCGGACGGCGAGTGTTGGCCTTGTGGCCGGTGATGGCGTTCGGCCCCTTGAGGAAGACGAGCGGCACTTCCGGTGCCTTGAAAGCCAGCTCCTTGGCGTGGTCGGCGTAGTTCAGGCCGAGGGCGAAGACGGTGCCGACTTCGACCGGCGGCAGCCACTGGAAGTCACCGTCGTTCAAGAGGCGGCCATCGGCTAGACGGACCTTGCCATTGGCTTCGGTGACTTGATGAACGGCGCCGTTGTAGGCGATGCGACCGCGCTTCATGCTGCAACTCCTTCGGCGATGGTGAAATTCAGGCTGCCGAGACCTTCAGCGCTGATGCGAACGGCGCTGCCGGCCTTGGCCTGAGGCGCCATGTAGCGCACGCCGACGAGCAGGACGTCGCCCTGGCTCAGAGTCATCCACTCGCTAACATCGGCCAGTAGTTTGGCCGGCGAACGGATCAGGTCGGTCAACGAACGGGTGTCGACCACCTGGCCGTCGATTTCGGTCGTCAACGTCAGCCCCGCCAGATCGGCCAGCGGCTTGACCGAGGAAATCGGCAAGGCACCGTCGAAGCACTTCTCGCGGATCGCCGGACGGTAGTAGCTGCTATGCGGCAGGCTGAGGTCGGCGGCGAGCACGATGCCGGCAACCGACTCGAGCGCGTTGCCCGCGGCCAGGCGACCGGCGGCGCGGCCCATGACCAGGCCGATGGTGGCGGCGACCTCGACGCTTTTGGCACCTTGCGGCAGGTTGACCGTGCTACCGCAAGCAACACGGGTATTGGCCGGTTTCAGGTAAAGCACCGGTGCCTTGGGCGCGCCCTTGTACGGGGCATCCTCGAGCGAACCGATTTTCTGGACGGAGACGGTGTCATTGAGGATGACGCCGTACACCGTGCCGCAGACTTGCTGTTTGATCATGTTGCGAGACTCCGCTCAGCCGAGGAAATGAACCAGGCCGAGGCACATGGTGGGAAAGAAGACGAGTGCAATGATGCGCAGGAAATCGGAAGCCAGGAAGGGCATCACGCCGAGCGCGGTTTCCTTCATCGGCACATCCTTGGCGATCTTGTTAATCACGTACAGGTTCATGCCGACCGGCGGATGCACCAGGCCGATTTCAACGACCATCAGGGCCAGGATACCGAACCAGATCGACTTGTCCTCGATGCTCATGCCGAAGAAATCGAGGCCCATTACCATCGGGTAGAAGATGGGAATGGTCAGCAGGATCATGGCCAGCGAATCCATCACGCAGCCGAGCAGGATGTAGATGAGCAGGATGGAAAACAGCACGACGAGGGCCGGCAGGCCGCTGTGCTGCACCCAGGTCGCCAGCTCGGTCGGCATTTGCGACAGGGCCAGGCTGGAGTTGAGCAGGTCGGCGCCGATAAGCACCATGAAGATCATGCCGGTGGCGTGGGCCGTGCCGTAGACGCTCTGCAGGAAATCCTTGGTCCGCATGCCACCGGACACCGCCGCGATAATGCCGCAGGCGGCGGCGCCAATCGAGGCCGCTTCCGTCGGGTTGGCCCAACCGCCGTAGATACCGACGATGACGACGAGGAAGACGCAAAGCACGGGAATGATATTGACCTGGGCCTTGATCATCTCGGCGAACGGCACCTTCTTGCCAGCCGGACCGGCCGTCGGATCGCGACGAACAACGAAGGCGATGACCAGGATATAGCCGAGGGCAGCGATGATGCCGGGCACGACGGCAGCGACGAACAGCTTGCCGATCGATTCCTGGGTCAGCACTGCGTAGATGACCAGCGGCACGGACGGCGGGATCATGATGCCCAGCGTGCCGGAAGCGGCCAGCGTGGCGGTCGATAGCTTGCCGGAATAGCCGTTGGCCTTGAGTTCCGGCAGCGCGACCTGGCCCATCGTGGCGGCAGTAGCCAGCGAGGAACCGCAGATGGCGCCGAAAGCGGCACAGGCGGCCGTCGAAGCCATCGCCAGACCACCGCGCCAGTGGCCGATCAAGGTGCCGGCAGCGCGGAACAGCGCCTTGGACAGGCCGCCGTGCGTGGCGAACTGGCCCATCAGGATGAATAGCGGAATGACCGCCAGGTCGTAGTTGGAAACCCGGGCATAGACCAGGTTGTTCAGGGTGTACAGCAGGCCGGAGGTTTCGCCGGCATTCATGACCAGGTAGATGCCGGCGCCGGTGATGAACATCGCCATGGTGATATGCACACGCACCGTAAGCATGGCCAGCAGGCAGCCGAAGCCGATCAGGCCGATTGCGGTTCCGCTCATTTGTGGGCTCCCGGAATATTCTTGGTCGGGTGGAAGTGGGCGTAGGCCCGGTAGATTGCACAGATCATCATGAGGAACAGGCCGGGCACCAGCAGTGCCGTCGGAATCCACAGCGGCAGCGAGACCAGCGTCGTCACTTCCTGCGATTCGTGGGTGGCAATCGCCGACAGGATAGTGCGCCAGACCAGCAAGGCGGAAACCGCTGCAAACAGGATTTCCGCGATGCCATCAATCGGGCGCTTCAACGAATCGCGCATGTTCTCGGTGAAGAAATCCACCTTGATATGCTCGCCGAGCAGCGTGCAGTACGGCAGGAAGGCCGTCGCCGCCACAGCGGTGCCAGCCTGCATCAGCTCGATGTCGCCGTTCACCGAGCCGAAGCCCAGCTTGCGGCCGATGATCGACACCAGCGACATCGCAATCAGGGCGATGAACAGGACACCACCTGAAATCGCCATCGTCTTGCCGGCCATGATCAGGTAGTGCTCGACCTTGTCGTGCTCCACCAGCTCATGGGGCAGCCCCATCGGATCTTGCATGCTGTTCTCCTCGATCCTGTTTTTTTACTTGGTGGTACCGGTCAGTTCGCGGGCAGCGGCGATCAGCTTCTTGCCGTCGACACCCTTCTCGCCGACCTGCTTGGCCCACTCGTCCTCGACACTGGCCGTCGCCTGCTTCATGGCCGTCACTTGCGTTGCGCTCAACGTGGTGATCTTGTTGCCCTGGGCAGCGATGCGCTTCTTGGTATCGGCCGCTACCTCGTCGAACATGGCGCCGAACTTGCCGACCATCACTTCGCCAGTCGTCTTGTCGACGATGGCCTTGAGGTCGGCCGGCAGACCGTCGTACTTCTGCTTGTTCATCAGTACGGTCAGCACCGTGGCGGTCGGGTAGGCAACGCCGTTATCCGGCTGCAGGTGGAACTTGGTGACTTCGGACAGCTTGGTCGGATAGACCAGTTCCCAGGCACCGAGCGAACCGTCGACCACGCCCTTGGCGATGGCTTCCGTGACCTGGGCCGGCGGCATGGCGACCGGCTGGCCGCCGAGCGCAGCCAGGGTCTTGGCGCCGACGCGGGTCGAGGTGCGCAGCTTGACACCGGCAAAGCCGGTCAGGCCGGCGATCTGCTTGCTGGCGGTATGCACAGCCTGGCCGCCGTCGGTATGGAAAGCCAGCACCTTGTAGGCGGCGAATTCCTGCTGGGCGTGCTGCTGGTAGTAGGTCCACAACGCCTTCGAGCTAGAGGTCGAATCCTTGACCATGAACGGCAATTCGAAAGCCTCGATGGCCGGGAAGCGGCCTGCCGAGTAACCCGGGCCGGTCCACACCACGTCGGCAACGCCGTTCTTGACCTGGTCAGCCAGCTGGGCCGGCGTGCCGCCCAACTGCATGGCCGGGTAGAACTGGCACTTGATGCGGCCATTGGACAACTTGCCCATTTCCTCGCACCACGGCTGCAGGACCTTTTGCTGGGTCGGCGCGGCGGACGGCAGGAAGTGGGCGATCTTGAAGGTGACTTCCTGGGCCTGGGCCGACAGGGATGCGGCAGCGATGACGCCAGCGGCGGCAAGGTGACGGTAGTTCATTCGACATCTCCTCTTTAAGTGTGGGCAGGCCACGTTTATTAATATGTTAGTGATTAAATTAAATCACTACTATGTTAGTGAGTCAACGGGTTAAACGGATTTATTTTTGGTGAATATTTGGCCTGTGGGGGCTACGCAATAGGCGACCACCACCCACAGGAAATCGGGCTTCAGACTCGCTTGAACAGCGGGCTGCGCACCTGCTGGGCGTCGGCTGCCGAGAAGAATTTCTCGGTGTAGATGTCGCGCTCAAACAGGCGCCCCTGCATGAGCGTCGTGATGCAGGCGTCGATCATGACCGGCGGGCCGCACAGGTAAGCCTTGTTGCCGCGGAAGTCGTTGTCGAAATGGGCCTTGGCCGCTTCGTGCACGAAGCCACGGAAGCCCGTCCAGCCGCTGTCGGCCGGCTCGTCGTTGAGCGCCGGGACGTAGGTGAAGTTGGCGTGATTGGCCGCCAGATCGACGAATTCCTGGTGGTAATACAGCTCGCCCTGATTGCGCGCGCCATAGACCAGTGTGATCGGCAGATCACTGCCCTCCTCCAGCAGATCGAGCAGCATCGAGCGCGGGCTGGACAGGCCGGAACCGCCAGCCATGAACAGCGAAGGGACGTTGGCCGATTTGTGCACGAAGAAGCGGCCGTAGGGGCCGGACACCGTGATCTTGTCGCCGACCTTGAGTTCGTTATGAATCCAGGTTGTGCCGGCACCGCCGGGCACGATGCGGATGTTCAGTTCGATCTCGTCGCCGGTCGATGGTGCGTTGGCCAGCGAGAAGGCGCGATGCCCTAGGTCGTTGGGCAGGTTGAAATTGACGTACTGGCCGGCCTGGAAGTCGAGTGCTTCGTCGAGCTTGAGCCAGATGCCCTTGATGGTCGGCGTCAAATTCTCGATGCGGCTGACCACGCCGGGGAAATCGCGCACTGGAATATCGCGCGCATCCTCGTCGGTTTCCATCTCGACTTCGATAGTCATGTCGGATTCGAGCTTGGCGCAGCAGGCCAGCGCCAGCCCTTCCTCACGCTCGAAATCCATGAGCGCAAAGCTGGAGGAATTGCCGTGGTCAACTTCGCCATCGGTGATGCATACCTTGCAGGTGGCGCAATAACCCTGGCCGCAGGCGTGCGGCAGATAGATGCCAGCACGCAGCGCGGCGTCGAGGATGGTCTGGCCGTCTTCGACCTCGATGGTCCGGCCGAGGGGCTCGATACTCAGTTCGTAGCTCATGTTTTATCTCCGCGGGGTGAAACCGAGCTACCGCGCGGAAACCCCGCGCGGCGCACCGTTTGTTTTTAGTAGCCGGTGCCGGCGATGCCGTCCAGACCCGGCGTCCGGAAACGTATCAGGTCCTTGTGGCTGATACCGTTCTCTTTCAGGCTCTTGTTGCGATCCGGTGTGAAGGGCGTATTGCCGTTCTGCCAGACCACTGTGCTCCAGTCGATCTGCTTCCAGTCCGGGTGGTAGCTGAAACAGTCGGTCATGTACTGGTCGATGATCACCGAGAACGGGGTTTCCGGCGGCAGGGCGAGCACGAAGGGACGCGAGAACATGCGGTGACGTTCCCAGTTCACGTACAGCAACTGCTTGCCCTTGTAGTTCTCGAGAGCATCGCTCGACTTGAACTCGTAGGGCGCGAGGGTTTTCAACATCGTCATGGCTGTCTCCTTAGTTCTTGGTGGCCTGCTCGCGCCAAGCGGCAAAGTTCTTCTGGTCGTCCGAGCCGTTGAAGTCGCCGGTCGCCCGCTTGTCGAGCTTCCAGTAGTCGAGCATCTGGCTGCCCGGCTTGTAGTCCGGCGCATTGACATCGACGCCATCCGGCTCGCAGTTACCTTGCAGGGCCTGGTGCGAGGAGATGAAGGTCTGGATGTACTTCTCCGGCTCGTTGTCGAAGATTTCCTTGCAGTGGTCGGAACAGGTGTGGAACTTCTCGCCCTGGTACTCCGACTCGCGGAAGCACATTTCCATCGGATCGCCCGGCTCGTTGAACTTCATGGTGCTGACGCATACCTGGCAGTTCATCGGCTGCGTCTTGTTGTTGTAACGGTTGCCGGCCTTTTCCTGGGCGTCGAGATGCTCAAGCACCGGACGGTAGTACTTGTCGAAGGTGTTGGGGTACTTCTCGGACAGCCAGTCCATTTCGTCGGGCGACGGAATCCAGGTGTGGAACGGGGTCGCTTCTGGTTTCATGTAGAAACCGATCCACGACTGGTGGGTGACGTGTTCCTTTTCCTCAATGGTCTGACCGAAGCATTTCGGGATGGTGATGCCGTAGCGTGCCAGATCCTTGAACAGCGAGCCGCCATTGTCCTCGACGTACATTTCCCAGGCTTCCTTGAAGCTCATGATGCGCTTGGGCAGCATGTAGTCCATCATCATGCCGACCGAGGCCAGCTTGCGGGTACCGCGCCAGGTCCACTTGTCGATCCAGCGCTGAACGATGGGCAGGTTGTCCGGGTCCTGTTCGAGCATGAACTTGATGCATTCGAGACCGAGCGTCATGTGCCGCGCTTCGTCGGACTGCGCCGAGAAGCCGACGGTCATCGCCGCCATGTCGCCGTTGTAGGCGGCTCCGGAGATGAAGGGCACGAACAGGATGTTGGTCAGCACGTATTCGAAGGCGAATCCGATGGCGACCATGAATTCGAACGGGCCGGCGGTGATCGCGTCGTCGAAGAAGGACTTGCCGTCCGACAGGTACCACATGCGGGATTGTTGATGGGCGAACTCGTCCATCCCGTTGTAGTACTTGTTGTAGTTGGAGATCGAGTGGATCTGGGTCTGGAAGTGGCGGTATTCATCGACGGCCTGCATCTGGCAGGCGACACGCGGACCGGCGCCGTTCATCTGGCGGCCCATCATCGAGAAGCCGCGTGCAGCCATCAGTTCCAGCGGCGGTGTCGAGCCGAGGAAAAGCTTGAGCACGTTCATGTAGCGTGCATCGGTCACCGACAGGTGGCCATTGTTCTGGTTGAAGCCGTCGAGAATGGCGTACAGCTTGCGCTCTTTCTCGGACTGGTACTTCCAGTAGGCGTCCATGGTCAGGCGGAACGGATCTTCCCACTTGTCCCAGTCGTGAATCTTTATGCCCTCGTAGGTAGTCTGCGGGAAGACATCTTCCATTTTCTGGAAGGTCGTATCCCAGGCCAGATCGCGGGTCATCAGGCTGTAGCGCTCTTTCAGGCCGAGCTTCTTGGCAACTTTCATATCCATTTTTTTCTCCTTGGCGGCCGGAATCAGGAATTCCAGCTCAGGGTGAATTCGTCGTCGGTCTCGTCGAGGTGGCCGGAGATGGTGATCAGGTGCAGCTGCAGCTCCTGCAAATCGAAGCTGCGGCCCATCTTCTCTTCGACCGTCTCACGCTTGATGACCAAGCGGTTCGGCACGTCGATCTTCACCATGGAAGGCTGATCAACGACCATGGCACCCGGGTTGTCTTCGAGAATGGCCTCGACGATGCAGCGGGAGTCGTCGTTCTTCTGGAATGCGATGAATGCGTTGGACATGCGGCTTCCTTTACAGGGTGATACCGGCCTTGGCGGCGCGGGCATTCAGGTTCTGGACCAGTTCGTCCATGATGGCGTCGGCGTCGGCTCCGAAGGCCAGGGCGGCGACCGGCTTCAGAGCGACGACGGCGCGATCGCGCCAGTGCTTGATCCACTCGGCCAGCTTGGCCTTGTTGTCAGCGTTATCGGCAGCGGCCACCTTGAGGATGGAATCCATCCACTTGGTGGTTTCACCGAACCATTCACGCTGGAAGCGGGTCAGCATCGAGAAGACCGGGCTGTAGGCGGCGTTCAGCTTTTCGTTGTAGCGCTCGTAGATCAGCGGATAGAGCAGGCCTTCTAGCGCGAAATCCTGGGCAACCAGCACTTCGAACCAGTCTTTCTCGACCATCAGGTCTTCGACGTAGCGGCGCAGTTCCTGCCATTCCGCGCCTTGCAGCCATGCAGTTTTGGCAGCGGTCAGCGCATCGAGATCATTGAAAGCCAGGCCGAGACGGCTGACGTACTGGGCAACGCCCAGCTGATCCATCGACGCATAACAGGCTGCCTGCGAGATGGCGATGCCATAGCCATAGGACGAGACATAGGCCTTGTTCAGGTTCGAACCCCAGGCGACATGACGCAGCGGCAGGAAGACCCTGAGGGCTTCTGTCTTGCCGGCTTCCGGATAGGCAGCAGCCAGACCAAGCTCGTCGACCAGGTCAAAGTCGCCTTCGGCGATTTCCTGCATCTTGCCGCGCGCCAGCGTCCAGGCACCGTAGTAGTACTGGCGCGGATCCTTCAGTGCGTACCAGTCCTTCATCGTGATCTTGGTACGGGTCGTATCGAAGATCTCGTACTGCGGCTCCCAGGTCGGGCGGTAGTGATAGTTCTCGACCGGCTGCAGGTCCATGGTTGCTTCCATGTAGCGCGACGCCGGCTTGTCGGCGCCCATGCGGCGCGCCAGGTGGCCAAAGGTCTGGCGCAGCGGCGTGATGCTGACCGTCCGCAAATCTATTGCCATGCTTGTCTCCTCGAAAAATACAGCGTCGATGCGAATGCGCACCGAAAAGTCAAAAAGGGTTCAGCGAAAACGCTGGTGCGTCGCCTGATGCAGGTTCCAGTGGAAATCGGCGTCAGCCGCATTGGCATCCGACGGCTGCGGCTTGGCCTCGGTCAACAACTCGACCCGATTGGCCTGGCAGAACTCTTCGAAGGCTGCCTTGGGCATGACCAGTTCGGCCGCGACGTCCGGATCGCCGACGGCGAACTCGAATTCGATCAATCCGTTGGGCAGGGTGCGCATGACGCGCACGAACTTGCGCGTAATGTCGAAATTGCTTTCTACCATGTCGTCTCACTCCTCGTTATGGCGCCGTTGAAACTGCGCTCTGATGAGACGTATTAAGCCATTTGCTAAGATGTTAATGAATGGACATTTGGGGAAATGACTTGTACTTTTCGTAACCCGATTAAGTCTGACCAGTCAGCCGGAATTGACTCGGCGGCGTCCCCGTACGCTTGGCGAAAAATCGCGAGAAGTAGGCGGGATCGGCAAAGCCAAGCTGGTAGCTGATTTCGCTGACCGGCACGGCAGAGTAACGAAGTAGGCGCCGCGCCTCTTGGATCAGACGTTCGTGCACCACTTCCTTGGATGGCAGGTTGGCCATGCGCCGGCAAATATCGTTGAGCCGCGCCTCGGTCACCGACAGACGACCGGCGTACTCGGAGAGCGTCAGATGGTCACGAAAATGCGCTTCAACGAGATCACAGAAGTTGAGAAAGAGTCGCAAGTCTTCACTACGCTCCGAACGCTGGGCAGTTGCCGGTTCGCGGGCCAGTAGCAGGCGGCTCAGATGAATGAAGACGCACTCCCCCAGCGCTAGCAACAAGGCCGAATGGCCCTTAGCATTCAGGTCGAACTCGCGCTGCAGAAGTTCAACCGTTTGCACCAGCGCCGCGAAATCGTCGGCGCATCCGGCTGGCAAACTGCTCAGTTCAAAAAAAACTGGCTCACGCAGCAGCGCATCCGGCCACTGCCCCGGCATTTCCCGATACCAGTTGCGCACGACTTCCTGGCGCACGGTCAGCACGTGGCCGTCAGTATCTTCTTCGGAGTAAAACGAATGTGGGATGGTCGGCGGCGTGAAGATCAGCAAGGGCGCATCGCCGCCATAAACCTGGCCATCGAGACTCAGGCGAACGCTGCCACGGAGCAGCAGGTGAATCTGATAAAAGCAGTAGTGTCTATGTGGCGGCGTATTGCGGCCAAAGAAATCAGCCAGGCGGCCAAAGGTCTCATAGTGGATTTCACATTCCGGATCGCGCTGGTCGTATACCCGCCCGATATGGATGTCCGGTATGGCTTGAAGCGGCGCTGAGTTCATTCCACTTTCCAATCCCGTTCACTCGATCCGTAGTTACCCGCCAGCCCAAAAACCGGGCCATCTCGCCGATTCAATCACTAACATATTAGCCAGTCAACTGATATCATTTGCCCAGATACGCATCTTGAATGCACGTGATTGACCTACGACCAGAGACCTTTTTGCCATGTCGCGCAAACTAGCTTACCGAAATCTACCCCAACTATTCCTGAAAGCCAGGGAAGAATTGCTCTGCCATTTTCGCCCAATCATCTCGCATTTCGGGCTGACTGAGCAGCAGTGGAGAATCCTGCGCACACTAAGCGAGATGGAGCAACTGGAGCCGCGGGAGATCTGCGAAATTTGCCACATCCTGAGTCCGAGCATGACTGGCGTTCTTTCGCGCATGGAAGAAATGCATCTGGTTACTCGCCAACGTATGGAGGAAGACCAGCGCCGGGTGATTGTTCGGCTGACCCCGAAAAGCGAACAATTGGTGGCAGAACTTGGCCCGTTGATCGTCGAGCAATACAAGGCTATCGAACAGGCTTTTGGCCCGGAACTAATCAAGGAGCTATACGATGTCATGGACCGTGTCATTGCGGCGGAACGTAGCCCCATTACCAGAGTTGCCCTGCCACCGAAGAAAGATTGGTCGTCTATCTGACCGTTCCCAAGTCAACCTCCTGCCGCTAAGGACTCGTGGCAGCACTTCCAAAGTTGCTCGAAGTGAGCCACAGAAAATCAGTTCCACTGAAAAAATCGAAAAACATCAGTGATTCAAAAACTGTATCGGGCGCTGACGCCGGCCAGCCAAGTGCAGCCCGGAGCTGCTTCGTAGTAGCGGCTGTTACCGTCGCCGACGATGACCGAGCCGACGTACTGGCGGTCGAAAATATTGTCGAAGCGCAGGAAGGTACGCAGGTTCACATCGCCGACTTTGCGGTCGACACCGAAGCGCAGATTGGCGATGACGTAGCCCGGCGCCGCCTGCCTGGTGTTGGTGTCCTCAACGTAGACCTTGCTACGGGCGATGCCCTCGACGGCTGCATGGAAGCCGCTGGCCGGATGCTTCCAGGCCAGTTCGCCGAACAGGCTCTGGGCGGGAACGCCGGGCAGGCGATTGTCGGCATTGATCAGGCCGGACGAGGTGGTGAAGGCTTCATCGTAACGGGCGTCGAGGAAGGTGTAGGCGACGCGGGTCGAGAGGTTGTTGGCCCAGCGGCTATCGACTGCAGCTTCGAGGCCACGACGCATAGTCTGGCCGGCATTACGGTAAGTCGTCCGGCCACCGGCGGCGGAATCAACGACCAGTTCATCCTCGGTTTCGATCTGGAAAACCGCCAGATCGAGGCGTGAGTCACTGCCGATAAAGGCTTTCAGGCCGGTTTCGTAGTGCGTGCTGGTCGACGGCTTGAGGTTGTAGCTGAAAGTACCACCCGGGCCGGAATAGAACAGTTCGTTGAAGGTCGGCGCCTCGAAGCCGCGGGCCGCGCTGGCGTAGATGTTCACCGTCGGTGTCAGGCGGAACATGGCGGCGATGGTCGGCGTCGTCTTCTCGTAGCTGACGCTGCCGCCATCGTTGCCGTTGCTCAGGTAGGCATCCTTGACACTGAACGAGACATTGCTGTGCCGAACGCCGCCGCTGAAAGTCCAGCGCTCGCCCTGCCATTCGGCCTGGGCGTACTGATCAAAGCTGGCAACACGGTCTTCTTCGGCACGACGCTGGACGCCCTTGACGCCGAGCGTGGTGCCAATAAAGTTCTCGTAACCGCGCCGGTTGTCGATCGATTGCTCGTAGTCGACACCAACGGTCGTCGTCAGCTTGCCGCCAGCCAGCTGAAAGCGGCCGATCCAGCGCGTCGAGGCGCCGGCGAAATCGCGGTCGAAATCGATGACGCCGCCGGAGTGCTTCGAATTGCCCTGCGGGCCGGGTGGAATCGACTGGTACTGAATGGTCGACCGTTGCCCGGCATAAGCCGAAACCAGCACCGAATGATCGCCAAAACGGTGCTCGTAGGTCAGTCCGCCCTGCATGTGGTCGATACTCTTGCGCGTGTTGTAGTCGAGCACCGGCTGGGCGACGCTGCGCGGATTGGCCTGATAGCCGGCCCAGGTCTGGCCCTGCGGATCATCGGCCGTCTGTTTGAAACTGTTGGCGATGAAAGTCAGCTTGCCGTCCGCGCTCGGCCGGTAGGTCAGCTTGACCATGCTCTGGTCACGTTCGGCCTTGCTGTGGTCGCGGTAACCGTCAGTGGCAAAGCGCGAGGCGTCGATGACGTAGCCGAGGCCGCCGACTTCGCCTTGGGCGCTGATGTCGGTTTTCCACGTGTTGTTGCTGCCGGCGACAAAACCACCTTCGATGTTCGGCGCCCCCTTGCCGTCCGGTGTGAACATCTGGATAACGCCGCCGGCATGGTTGCCATAAACCACGGCCATTGGCCCGCGCAGAACTTCGATGCGTTCGGCGCGATCAAGGTTGAAGGTCGCCGCCTGCCCCTGTCCATCTGGCATCGAGGCCGGAATGCCATCGGAAATGAGGCGGATGCCGCGCACGCCGAAGGCGGAACGGGCACCAAAGCCGCGCGAAGAAATCTGCAGATCCTGGGCGTAATTCTGGCGGTTCTGTACGGTGATGCCGGGCACCGCGGCCAGCGCCTCGGAGGCATTGACCCGCGCCTGATCGGCGCCGATGCGGGCGGCGTCGACGACATCGACCGCCGCCGGCAGGTCGAAAGTATTGTGCTCGACCCGGCTGCCGCTGACGACGACTGCGTCGAGCGTCGTTGCTCCGTTCTCGGCTGGGATGCCGAGACAAGGAAAGGTGGCAGCAAGCAGGAGAGTGATGCGTTTTGTTGTAGGGCTCATCGTTCTTCGACAGGTGCTCGATATGCCGAACTGTCAGCCATATCTGATTCAGCAGGCTGCAGAACCTTCTCATTACGGAACAATGGCCAGCCATCGAAATACTTTGCAAAGCCCACCATGGCGGGAAAGGTAATGGCTAACATCGCAGAAGCAATCCACAGTTCCAGAACGTAACCAGGCTGCCCGGCGGGCAGAGCGAAGTAACTTAAAGCCAGAAATTCATAGAGATTGAATCCGGCGATCGCCAATACAGTTGCAATACCGGACAGAAGAATGCCACGCCAGGGTTGTCGGTAATTAATTGAAGGCAGCCCATCAAGCATGACCAGAACGACGAAGATTCCGAAAACACCGGACACGCTCACTTTGACCAGAAAACGCACCAGATCCATACCAAGAGTACCGACAAAGAAATTCCAGATACCCGAGGTAATGGTGACAATAAATATCCCGCTGAAGATCGCGAAGTACGGTTGCCTCCCGAAGATTGGGAAGCGGCCTGCCAGCGTTTGAATTGGCCAGAAATCGAAAAGAACGAAAGTGAGCAAAACCATGACACTGGTAATTGAGAATATCAGCGGAAGCCAGGCCATGAATACACCACCCGGATCCAGTGCTGCCACATAAACCGGCGCTTCCTTAAGAAAGGAGAAATCGAACAGACTGCGGAATAGCCCATAGGCCAAAAGATAGGCCCATAGCCAGAGCAGTACGCCTGCCAAGCCGGAATTCGAACAAAGTCGATTGAACGGCCATCCTTGGAAAACAACGACCAGCCACAAGGTTGCCGCTACCGAGAAGATTAGATACATGTTGACGAAGGGAAGCGGCGGGGAGATTCCGCCCCCAATTGTCTGCCACGCAACCCAAGCCACCAGTGATCCGGCCAGCAGAGTAGCAAGCAGATAGGCGATGCCTTTCCATGGCTGGGACAGTTGTGCGCATTGCCTGGGGTAGCCACATCCCCAAAATAGGCTGATCACAATCTGCGCTGGCACCATGGCTACTGGAATCAGAGTCCCCCACCCCATCAGCCACTCGGGGGGAATCGCCAGGCAAAAAGCCAGTGACAGCGTGACAACCAAGCATGTGGCCGTCAGACCTTTGAAAATTGGATTAGACATTGCATCCTCATGGAAAAAAGTCCCCGGTCTCATGGCGAGCCGGGGAAAGAGAGGGAGATGCTCGGTTGGTAACATTCGGGCGCCATGAGCCCGGTAAAACAGAAGTGGCGTTATTCGAAGACCGGAATGATTACTGACTTGGTTTCCGTGTATTGCTCGATAGCACCCCGGCCATGTTCTCGACCGTAGCCCGACTGTTTGAAGCCGCCGAAAGGCAGGTTAGGATCAAGCGGAATGTGGCTATTTATCCAGATTGTTCCGGCCTCAAGTTGGCGGGCTGCTTTCATCGCCGAATTGAAATCCCGGGTCCAGATACTGGCGGCCAATCCATAGGCGGTGTTGTTAGCCAGGGCAATGGCCTGATCAAGGCTCTCTACCGGTACTGCGGAAATGACAGGTCCGAATATTTCCTGCTTCTGCGCAAGGCTGTTTTCCGGTGCATTGATCAACAGCGTCGGTTCAAAGAAATAGCCAGTACGGTCAGGAGTTTTCCCGCCGGTAACGATTTCAACGCCTTCTTTGCGAATTGCATCCACAGCCTCGCTGACGCGCGCCTGATGCCGAGCAGAAACCAGCGGCTGAACCTGTGCTGTCGGGTTGAGCCCGGAGCCCAAAGTCATCCCCTTCATGGCTGACTCCAGAGTGCCGACGGTGTGATCGAAAATTGAACGATGGATGTAAAGCCGCGAGGCGGCCGCGCAAACCTGCCCCTGGTTGAAGAAGCACCCAGCCATCAGGCCCGGTGCTATTGCGGCGGCATCCATATCGTCCATGATGATCATCGGATTCTTGCCACCGAGTTCGAGCGTAAAGCGGGTCATGTTGGCGAGAGCCATACGACCTATTTCCTTGCCGGTGACCGTCGATCCGGTAAAGCTCACCTTGTCGATGCCCGGATGTCTGGCCAGCGCCGCACCGGCGCCAGCACCAAGGCCGGTGACGACATTCAGCACCCCGTCCGGAATCCCCGCTTCCTTGGCCAACTCTGCCAAGCGCAGGGCGGTCAGCGGCGTATCTTCAGACGGCTTGAGCACCATGGTGCAACCGCAGGTCAGCGCCGAAGCAATTTTCCAGATAGCCATCCCCATCGGAAAATTCCACGGCACAATGGCACCAACCACGCCGACCGGCTGGCGCAGCGTCAATCCCAGATTTCTGGCACCGGGCGGAATGGCGATCGAAAGATCAGAGGTCGTCCCTTCAATTTTTGTCGCCCAGCCGGCCATGTAGCGTACATATTCCACGGAGGCACCGACTTCGATCATTCGAGACAGGTGGATGGACTTGCCCTGGTTCAGTGTTTCCAGCTGCGCCAGTTCTTCACCATGCGCTTCGATCACGTCGGCGAATTTGAGTAGCAGGCGCTCCCGATCGGCCGGACGCATGTGGGACCAGACCTTGAAGGCGGCTCGAGCTGCCTTGATCGCGTGATCGACATCTAGGTCCGAAGCATCCGGTATATGAGAAATTTCCTGCCCTGTTGCCGGGTCGAAAACCGCCAGTGACTTCCCGCTGCTTGACGCGACCCATTGACCATTGATCCACAACGCATGCTGCCGTTGCAGAAATGCCGTGACTTCCGGAAGAACGGGAATCAGCCCTGTTTCGATACTTGTCATATTCTTTCCTTTATTCCTTGTCAAAGTGAGACTTAACTTTTGTTTATTGCTATTTGTTCTTTAGTTCAGCCTGAAGGTCGTGCGCTCGCTTGATCAGATAGTTGTGAATCAAGGTGATCTGTTCATCGCTCAGGACGTTGTGGAATGAAGGCATTCCCTTGGGTGAACGCAGGCCTTTGACGATCAGGTTGAATTGCTCATGAGTCTTGGGCGCCAGGTATCGGAGATCGGGTACGATGCCGCCGCTGATCGCGTTGAGCCCGTGACAGCCGGAGCAGTTGGCAGCATTGAACAGGTCGCGCCCGCTCTGGATTCTGACTTCATCCTCGAAAATCAGCGCTGGCGGAAGTGGCGGTGCCTGCGGTGCCAGTTTTGCCGGCGGCAACTTGGCAGTGCCGCCGAGTTTGTAGGTCAGGATGCGCGCTTCGGGCTGAACTTTCGTGCTGTTCTTGGCAAAAGGCCCCAATAACAGCGGAAATACCCCGCCCCAACCGGCCATGAAAGTCACGTATTGCTCGCCATTGACGGAGTAGCTGATCGGGCCGGCCATCACGCCCGTATTGGCTGGCGATTCCCAAAGGAGCTTGCCGCTGTCTGCAGCATAAGCCGTGACCCGGCCATCCGCCGTGCCCTGGAAAACGAGGTCGCCGGCCGTGGCCAGCGTGCCACCATTGAAGACGCCAGGGTAATTCACCGTCCACGCCGCTTTTTGCTTGAGCGGGTCCCAGGCGAGTAACTTGCCTTTGTAGGAATCGAGGATGGGCTTGGCCGCTTTGCCATCCTCCGGCAGGTCGGCCGGGATGACGCCCAGATTGACGATGGCCGGGTTGATCGAACGCGACGTGTCGGAGCTGGCCTTGTACGCCGCAGCGGTTTCCTGGGCTGGAATGTAGACCAGGCCACTCTTCGGGCTGAACGACATCGGATGCCAGCTGTGGGCTCCCAGGAAGCCGGGAACGACAAGCTTGTAGCCGTCGGCATTGGGATAATCGGCTTCGCCGGTCAGCACCGGCCGGCCGGTCGCCAGATCGATCTGGCTGGCCCAATTGACTGGTGCGAATTTTTCTGCCGAAAGGAGTTTCCCGTTGCTGCGGTCAAGCACGTAGAAGAAGCCATTTTTGGGCGCCTGCATCAGTACCTTGGTCGGTTTTCCGTTGATCGGCAACTCGGCCAGGGTAATGGTCTGGGTCGCGGTAAAATCCCAGCTATCGCCGGGGGTGGTCTGGTAATGCCAGATGTACTCACCCGTGTCCGGATTGAGTGCAACGATGGACGATACGAAAAGGTTGTCGCCCTTGCCGGCGCTACGTGTTTTGATGTTCCAGTAGGAGGCGTTGCCAACGCCGATATAGAGCTGGTTGAGCTCGGGGTCGTAGGCCATCGAGTCCCAGACCGTACCGCCACCACCCTGCTTGTAATATTCATCGCCGAACCAGGTTTTGCGGGCCATTTCCATGGCCGCGTTTTCCGCCGGCAGTGCCGGGTCGCCGGGGACAGTAAAGAACCGCCAGGCGAGCTTTCCGGTCGAGGCATCGTAGGCGGAGACATAGCCGCGAACACCAAATTCCGCGCCGCCGTTGCCGATCAGCACCTTGCCTTTGACGACACGAGGTGCGCCAGTAATCGTATAGCTCCGATCTGGGTCGGTACGCGTATCGACCGACCACAGTTGCTTGCCTGTTTTGGCGTTGAGGGCGATCAGGCGACCATCGAAGGCGCCGACGTAAACTTTGCCCTCCCAGACGGCAACGCCACGATTGACGACGTCACAGCAGCCGCGCCCGGCAACATAGCGGGGGACTTGTGGATCAAACTTCCAGAGGAGTTTTCCGGAGGCAGCATCAAGCGCATAAACCATGCTGAATGCCCCGGTGGTGTACATGACGCCATCGACGACGATAGGGGTGGCTTCGACGCCACGATCAACATCCAGTTTATGTGTCCAGGCCAGACCGAGCTTGCCGACGTTACCCTGATTGATCTGCGTCAGCGGACTGAATCGCTGCTCGCTGTAGGTGCGACCATGGCTTAACCAGTTCTGCGGCTCCTTGTCAGCGTCGTTCAGGCGCCGCGCATTCAGATTGTCGGCGGCACCGTGGGCCAGCGGGGCAAGCAGTACGGCGATGGCAAGCAAGCCATTCTTGTGGAAATGCATCTTCGATATCTCCAGTTGCTTTTTGTAAGTGCTAGTTTTTGCCTGTATTAAGAGGCAGTGTTCTTTTGTGTTGCGGGGCGCATCAGGAAGTGTGCAAGCGCGGGTAGCAGGATCAGCGCGCCCAACATGTTCCAGACGAACATGAAGGCGAGCAGGATGCCCATGTCGGCCTGGAACTTGATGGGCGAGAAGCCCCAGGTGGCTACCGCGATGCCCAGCGTTACCCCTGTCAGGACGACGACCCGGCCGGTGAAGACGAGAGCCTGGTAGTAGGCTTCCGAGAGCGAATCCCCATTGCGCAGGCGAGACAGCATCACGGTCAGCATGTAGAGTGCGTAATCGACGCCGATGCCAACGCCTAGGGCGATGACCGGAAGCGTGGCGACCTTGACGCCGATGTTGAGATAGACCATCAGCGCCTCACAGAGGGCGGAGGTGAGCATCAGGGGCAATACGGCGCAGACGACGGCCTGCCACGAACGGAAGGTGATGAAGGCCAGCACAATCACCGCGGCATAGACCAGAATCAGCATTTGCACATTGGCCCGTTTGACGACGATGTTGGTCGCGGCCTCGATACCGGCATTGCCTGCCGCAGACAAGAAAGTCGTTTCCTCGCTGTTGTGCTGTTTGGCAAAGGATTCAACCACCGCGACGACCGAATCCAGCGTATCGGCCTTGTGGTCCTTAAGGTACACGTAGAGCGTGAGCAGGTTGCAGTTCTGGTTGAACAGTTCGCGCGGGGCCCGCGTAATGAGGGCATTCAGCAAGTCCTGAGAGCGCGGAATGTCGTACCACTTCAGGCTGCCTTCGTTGAGGCCGGCCGATGCCTGCTTGGTCAGGGCGGCGAGAGAGTTGGTCGACTCCACACCGGGCAACAGGCGCAACTGGGTTTCGAGTTCGTTGACCGACAGAATGGTGTTGTAGGTACCACATTGATACTCGGGCGTCTTGACCATCACGACGTAGGTATCGCTGCTCGCCGAATAGTTGTCGACCATGAACGCGTTGTCCCGGTTGTAACGCGAGTCGGCCCGCAACTCCGGCGCACCGGCACCGGTATCGCCGATTTTCAGCTGGAGGCTGACCAGGAAGGCGGCGCTGCCCAGTACCGCCGATACGACGACGGCGATCAACGCATATTTGCGCTGGGTGAACAGGTCGAGAAAGGCCCACAGTTTGTGCTTGGTGTGCTGTTTGTCGGATGAATCTTCAGCTTCTGACTTGAGGCTGCGTGCCGCGCCCGTCGCGCTGACGCCGGTGTAGGACAGCAGAATCGGCAGGAGAACGAGATTGGTGAAAATCAGCGCAGCCATGCCGATGCTGGCGGTAATTGCCAGGTCTTGGATGACCTTGATGTCGATCAGCATGAGCACGGCAAACCCGACGCCATCGGCGAGGAGTGCCGTGACGCCGGCGAGAAACAGGCGACGGAAGGTATAGCGGGCGGCGATCAGTTTGTGGGTGCCACGGCCGATGTCCTGCATGACGCCGTTCATTTTCTGGGCGCCATGGCTCATGCCGATGGCGAAGACCAGGAAAGGGACGAGAATGGAGTAAGGATCGAGCTCGAAGCCGATGCTCGGCAGCGCGCCCAAGAGCCAGATGACGGCGCCCATCGAACACATGACGACCAACATAGTGCTGCGCAGGCAGCGGGTAAACCAGAAAAGGACAGCCGTACAAACCAGGGCGGCGGTGACGAAAAAGATCAGTACCTGCTGCAAACCGCCGATCAGATCGCCGACGATCTTGCCAAAGCCCGTGATGTGGATGCTGAGATCGTCCGATTCGTAAGTAGAGCGGATCTTTTCGAGTTTCTCCGACAGGTCGCGATAATCGATCCGTTTGCCGGTATCGGCTGCCACTTCCTGCAAGGGAACGAGCACGATGCTGGATTTGAGGTTGCCGGCAACTAGCTGGCCGATTTCTCCGGAACGCTCGACGTTGATCCGAACCTGTTCGACACTTTCAGGCGATGCGTCGTAATCGTCGGGAATGACCGGGCCGCCGTCCAGTCCATCCTCGGTGACGCCGGTCCAGCGGACCGCCGGGGTCCACAGGGATTTCATGTAGGGACGATCGACGCCCGGATAGAGAAACATCTCATCCGTAACCTTCTTGACCACTTCCAGATAGGCCGCGTCGTAGATGTTGCCTTTTTTGTTTTCGATGGCGATGCGCAGGGTGTTGCCAAGCCCGCCCAGTTGCGTCCGATTGTCCAGATAGTTGGCAATGAACGGATGTTTGGTCGGGATCATTTTTTCGAAGGCGGCATTCAGCGAAATTCCGAAGGCCTGATACGCCATGGCGAAGGTCAACAGCGTGCAGGCCAGTACCACCCAGGCACGGTTGTTGAACAACAGGCGTTCGCCCCAATTGCCGGAGTTCTGGTCGAAATCCTCCAGGTTGCGAATGACCGGATGTTCGGCTAAGGAGTTATCGTGATTCATTTATTTCGAGTCCTTCTGCGCCGCTGCAGTAGCGATCCGGAAAAGTCCGCGATTGCTCGCAAGGATGACGCTGCCGTCTGCGGCCTGTGTGATGCCGGTGATATAAGCTGCTTTGGCGATCGGCTCGGTGGTGAAATTCTGACCACCATCCGTACTGCGCAACACGCGGCCCGTTTCGTCGGCCAGCAGCAGGTTTCCGTTGTCGAGTCGGGTAGCAGCAGTCAGGGTGACCGCTGAACCGACTTCGACTTTTTTCCAGTCTCTGCCTTCGTTGCCCGACCAGAAAACATTGCCGCGCAGTCCGTAGAGGACGAGTTCCCGTTGGTTGCCGCCAATCACACCAAAATAGGTACCGTTGTAGGGCGATGAAATGGCCGAAAAGCGTTTGTCACCTTCATTGACCAATAGCGTTCCCTGTTCGCCCACGACATAACGCTTGCCAGCTATGGGACGGACGTTATAGAGGTGGCGCGACTTTGGATTGGTTATGCCGGGAATGATTGTTTCCCACTGCTTACCGCCGTTGTTGGTCGTAAAGGCAATGCCGTAGGCGCCAATGATCCAGCCCTTGTTTTCATTCTCGAAGTAAACGTCGAGGAACGGCTTGTCGGCACCATCAGCCAGTAGTTGTTGGGCATTTCGCTGCTGCGCCGGCAAGTTCGGTGTATCGCTGCCCAGCGCCTGGACGCCGGCATCATGCAGCTTGGCTGCCTGCAAGCCATCCAGTTGCTTTTTCCAAGTTTCTCCGCCGTCGGCGCTATGCAGGACAATGCCGCTATGACCGACCGCCCAACCCTGTTTGCCACCGGCAAAATAGACAGCTGTGAGCGTTACGCTGGTTGGAGTTGGCGCCTGTTTCCAAGTAGTGCCGTTATCGTCCGAGAAAATTATTCGCCCCTGTTCACCAACGGCGACCAGACGTTTGTCGGCACGCACGACAGACAGGAAGACCGAGCTTTCAACCCTAGGGTGCATTTCGGCGGGTCGCTCCAGTAGGTCCTGTGGTTTGGCCATCCCGGCCATAGGGCAGGCTAGAAGCGCTGCGAAAGCCAGGGCGGCAAGCTGTGGCGGCATTTTTCTCGTGTACGGCATCATCAGTTTCATATTTCTCTTGGCAGATGGAAGTCAGGGCCGGAAGTAATTCCAGCCCTGATCCAAGTCTTACTGGCTGATAGGTCTCAGGGCTTAACTAGGCACGACTCAGCGACCACCATCACCGGACAGCGCATCACCGCTGAAATAGGTGTCAGGGCGGCGCTTGGTGACCTTGTAGTACTCACCATTAAGCATCTGGACCACACTCATCGTGCCGGCCTGAATGTTGAATACAGCCGCTGGCATATTCACGACAGCCGGGATTGACGGTTCGACAAAGGGCGTAGTCATCGAGGTGCGCCACAGCTTGCCTTCGGTGTCGTAGCCGTCCATCAGGACCAGGTGGTAGGTATCTTCATCGAAATAGAACTTGCGCTTGGGGACAGCGTGGCGCTTACCTTCACCAACCGTTGCCTCCACTTCCCAGACGCGATGGAGTTCCCAGCGCAACTTGTCCGGATTGAGGTGGTTCTTGGTAATGGCTTCTTCTGCCGAGGCAGCCAGAAAGCCGTTGGTGTTGTAGGGGATGTACATTTCCCGCTTGCCGACGATCTTCCAGTTGTAACGGTCAGGATGGCCGAAGAAACCCTTCACTTCGTCAAAGTAGTTGGCACCGGAGGCTACGAAGTCAGGGGTGTCGTAGCCAACAGTCGGCGCACGACGGACCCGACGTTGGCCGACGAGATACTGCCAGGCGCCACGAGCGGTCTTCGGGTTCACACTGTCACGCAGAACGAGAGATTCACCGACCTTGAACGGGGGAGCAGTCGTGATAAAGCGGGCCAGTGCGTACTCGCCGTTCCAGCTTTCAGCTGAACCATCCTTGAAGTAATAAGGGAAGTTGAAGTTTTCGTCGTTCCGGGTTGCCAGCGTGCGCGATCCATCGGAATTGACCACGACATTTTTGAAGCCCATGTCGATCGATTCGGCTTCAATGCGCAGCAGCCAGTTCCAGATCAGTTCGACCCCGGCCTTGGGAATCGGGAATGGGACTCCACCGTAGCAGCCCTCAATCGAAAGGCCGCCATCCTTGATCTTGCAGTTGGCTGCATTTTTCAGCGTGTTGTCGTAGATCCAACTCGGTGCAGCGGCGGTACGATGGCTTGGAAAGACGTCAATGCGGAAGCTTTCCGGATACTTCTTCATCAAAGCCTGGACGCCATCGCTCAGTTTGTCGGCATGCTGCCCCATGTTTTTGGCAGAAATCTGGACAATCGGCTTTTCGCCAGCGAACAGTTCAAGCGGTACGTCACCCAGTTTCTTGCCCGGTACCGGCTTGGTCCAGCCACCATCCCAGGCTGGAATAGAGCCATCCTTGTTGCCAGCTTTTTCGCCACCCAAAGGCATCAGTGTGCTTTTCAGTTTGGCGACCTCATCAGCGCCGACGGCGGCGTGGGCAAGGCTGGCACTCATCGCTGCGGCAACCAGAGTTGCTAATACAGTGTATTTGATCTTCATAAAATGCTCCTGAAACTGTCTTTAGAAGGTGCGCTGCACGGTGAACGACACGTAGTCGCGATCGGCGTAATAGTTCTTGTAGCTGGCGTAGGTGCCTGCCGCGACATTCACGGCAGGGGCGGGGCCGGCGGGTCCAAAGTAGTGCACGATGTTCAGGCCAGCTTTCCAGGTTTTCTGGATATCGAAGTTGAAACCAATGCTGATATCGCCGCCATGCTCAGGGGCTACCTGGAAGATTGCGGAACGACCGCTCAAGCCATAGCCGACACCAATCGGCACCTGCAGGTCTACACCAGGCATGACCTGGAAGTACTCAGGCTGGAAGACGAAGCGAAATGCCGAGGCGTCGCGGGTGTGGGTCGAGTTGAGCGCCGGGAGATTGGTAACGCTGTTGACTGGATTGTGTGTGACATCGAGCAGTCGGTTGTAGGCAAACTCGCCAACGAAACTGGCGCCATGCCATAGCGGTGTTGCCGGTAGCAGGGTGATGGCTGACAGGTTCAAGTGGAACGAGTTGCCACGTGCGTACGGGGTATTCTTGTCGTTGTCGGCATTGGCCATGGTGTTGATAAGCAGGTCGCCTACAACGCCCAGAGGGGTATTCCGCCGCGTGGACATTTCAATCGCGACATTGGTCTCGCCCAGTACGGTTGAGGCGCTGACACCATACATCTCGATGTTTTTGGCGTACATCAGGTTATAGGTATGGCTGTTCCAATTCAGCACTGCCTGCGGCCCCTTGTCGTCATAGCGGGCTGCGTACAGGCCGTAGTCCACGTCGCCAACCTTGAACTTGAACTGGAGACCGAATTGCCCGGTATTGCTTCCTTTTGCGTCGCCGGTACGGAATGCCGGCCCGTTCGGGGCGAGCAGCAAATCTGCACCATCACCGACAAAGTCTGCCATGCTGAAATAGCTGCCCGCCGCCGGGAGTCGCATCGGCTTCCATTCATACTGTGTGTAAGCCGAAAGCGACATGCCCGGGCTGATCTGCCAACTGGCCGAAATCTGGCCAACCGGCATGGCAATTTCCTTGAACTGGGCGTTCGGCAACGAAAATGCCTTGACCAGATCAACGGGGCCTTGTGCCGCAGCAATGCCGTTGGCGCCGAGGAAAAGTGTTTCGCCGAAAAGCAGAGTGTGCTGACCGGCGCGCACAGTCAGGTTTTGTTCGTCATTCAGTGCGAACTTACCGAACACGAAGGCATCAGCAATTTCCGCACGCTTACCCATGAGGTTTTGGGAGCCTTTGGTAGTCCGGTTGAGCGGGGCGCCGCTCAGTTGAAGCTGGTTGTTGGGAGCAGCTCCGTTGAAGTCGTTCGTATCTTTCGCGTACTCAGCGTCATACCAGGCTGCACCAGATACACGCAAACCAATGTTCTTGTATTTGACGTCGAGTTCTGAGAGAAGGTCGGCCCGATTGTTGATCAGGCCCCGTTGGTGCCCCAAGTCGCCAAAATCGACGTTGGGATTGGCCGAGGAAATGGCCACATTTTGATCCGGGTTGTTGATACGGTAGGCAGCCGTATATTTCACCGTATTGTCCCAGTTCACTTTCAGGTCGCTATTGCCTGTCTCGATGTTGAAAGCTTGTGCCGCCGGTATCGAGAAAATTGTCGCCACCGCCATAGCCAGCATGGAAAGCCTGCACGGAGCACGCATATGGTCTATTACGTTCATTGAGTCCCCTCCAGTTACGTTTTCGATGGGCCGGTTTGCCTCCAAGAGCATCACTCACGCCCCCTGCACTGCGAGCTCTCATTTTTGACACCATTGCCGCTGGCGTCTTTACTGAGAGCGCACAATCAATTTACTGTTAGTGCAATTAGTTACGAATTTGAACAATGGGCGCACTTACGCCTTCCTGGTGCGTAAAAAGCCGTACTTTTTGGGAGTGTTTGGGGTGTGACCCAGACAGTAATTAGCCGTCAGGCGTGCTTGATAGCGGCCGCCTTAAAATCGCGGGGAGATACCCCAAATCGCGATTTGAATGTGCGACAAAAATGAGCGTTGCTGTTGAAGCCCCAGGCAAACGCTACTTTGGAAATACTGCCAACCCCTTCGCTGTGGGAAGTTAACTCATCTCTGCAACGCTCGAGACGGGCATTCCAGATGTAGCGGTCGAGTGTTACCCCTTCATCCTCAAAAATCCGATGCAGATAGCGCTTCGAACAGTTCAGTTCCTGGGCGATCATTTCGATCGAAAGCTCGGTGTTGACTAAGTGGCTGTGTACAAACTGCTTGACGCGGACTCTCATTACATCCGGATTGCAGCGTTGCAGATCGCTTTGGGTTTGACGGGTCGCTAGAGTAGACACCAGCAATGCCATCGTAGTATCGGCAAAGGTGCTTGCTGAGGCATCGGGCAAGGTAGGTAACTGTTGAGAGAGGGAACGGAGAAAGTTGGAAAACAGAGTTTGCATACTCTCCAACTCCGGGTGGCCGGAGAGCGGACACTGGACTTCACCCAACTTGAAAGTTCGCAAAGGATGGCGCGGGATAAGGAGCACGAGTACTTCCATCGACTCCCGATTGGAAATGGCATAGCTCAGTCGAGGATCGTAGATAGTCCACTCACCAGAGGTTAGGACGATCGATTTACCGCACTGCTCGACGACACTGTTTCCCTTAACCTGCAATACCAGCTTGTAGAAATCGGCGACAGGACTGTCCAAGGAGGCCGGCTTGCTCCAAACGCGATGCGCAGGGCCAATGACCCGAAAAATCTTGAGGCTGTCCATTTGATAAGCAACCAGACGAGCATCAAAATCGTCGTTGTCGTTGCTATCGAATTTCGCGTCCAGGTTCCCGAAAAACTCGGCTGTTGTATTGGCCCAGAAGGCTTGCCTGGACTCGGCTGGCTGGGACATCGTCCAAAATTCTCTGCTGTGCATTCTTGTCTCCTGTTTCCCTTAACGGGATCTTCTAGGGGGAATTTTCAGCAAAGTGTATTCATTCAACTGCGTCAGGCAGTAGCCTCAATTCGACATCAAAATTGACTGAAATGGACATCGTGTAAGCACCTATGGTCCGCAATCTAGATGCTATGCAATGTGCGTTTGGTCGCGGGCGGCAAGCCGTAATGCTGGCGATACACCCTCGAAAAATGGGCCGCGCTGGAGAAGCCCCAGCGATAAGCGATTTCAGCCACCTGAACATGTCGCATCGCTGGACTCATCAAGTCGTCGTTTGCCCTTTCCAGGCGGCGGCGCCAAATTAAGCGAGAAACTGATGTTCCCTCGTGCTCGAATATTCGGTTGAGTTGTCTGGCCGACAGACCTATCGCCTTGGCCACAAAGTCGCAGTCCAGCACGTTCGAATCGAGATTTTTTTCAATTAATGCCTTGGCCTGGAGCACAACATACATTTGTGAACGCGTCACGTTGTTGCCGTGCGCTGAAGATCCTAGTAGCGAGGTAAGCAAGCTAAGTAGGCGATTGCCTGCGTCTGTTTTTGATTGGTGAGAGGAGTCTTTTTTCAGTCCTCTCGTAATATCCAGCGCCCCTGACAAGACTAGGTGCCCGTACCCGAGATTTTGGCTAAGCTTTCCTGGGCGCCCAGTCCCGAAGTTGGGACACTGGGACAACATAGTGTCTATAGGGATGTCGAAAATCAGCGTGTGAATATCCGAGGTATTGCCGTGCACATATGGGTAGGAGGTGGCGTAGTAAAAAACATCCCCGGACTCCACGGGCATGCACTCACCGCCCTGAAGAATATGGGTTGCACCTTCCAACTGAAGACAAATAAAAGCGGAGTCTTTTTCGTGGCTTCGAATTTGTTGCAAATCACGCTCTACAACATGCCGATTTCCCTTAAGTTCGGCCATCCCAACCATGCCCAGCTGGCTATAGCTGAGGGACACATTCAGTCCGGCAACATCGGTTGCAGTGCAGTCAATACCTATTAGCGCCTTGCTGACATGGTCTCGCCAATAACTAGCCCGGCAGCCTAAAGGAAGGTCGTGAGTACTTATGCTGTAATCACCGTCGAAGATGCGATCTTTGTTCATTTCATACCTCCGTGTCTCTGCGGAAGGGACCTGCGTTTTATTTCTTATTCGGTGATGCCTTATTGCTCCTAGCTTCACTCAGAAATTTACTAATATATTAGCGCAACTGAGTGGTAATGGGATGCATGGATGGCATGGCAGTTGGCTCAATATCACTGAAATCGAGTTGGTAGTCCTGTCCAACATGTGCCTGTCGCAGCGAATCGCCGCCGAAGACCCTTGTGCCAAGAGATTGCGGCCAACGTCCGCGAGCGCAACGCCAAGGCAACTACCGTCAAATGGCGATTCACCACGCAGGATGCCCGAGGCAAACTCGCCCCCTTGTATCCCCGTGTTTCAACGTGACTGACTACTAGCTATATCTCACAGATATGAACGGTCACGCGGATTGAAGCATGGGCTATGACCGGTTACCAATACATTGTCGCAATTGGCGGTGATATGTAAGGGCCCGGCGAACCCACCTTGTTTTTCAGGATGAAGGTAATCGACTTGTCGAAAACCTCGACCACGAACAACTGAAAAAAATTCCTGAGCTGAACAACCCAGCCTTTCCTGGGCCGAAGCTCAGGAAAGGCTGCTTCAGTCCATATAGTCTTTTTCGGAGTTCGCCGTAGCCACCTTCTCCCCCAACCGCTCCGCCAGTGACGAAGGTTTAGGGGATGCAGTACTCGATGCTTCAGAGTTCTCGGCAACCTCCCCTACCGTAAAAAACTCCTCAACCACCGCCCCGCCCTCTTCCTCGCTGTCCTCAAATGCCCCATTCCCAAATCCCAGCCGTGCCGCTGTATCCAGCGCAACTTGATCGAAACCGGCCAACTGCCGATCCGCCTCCTTCCGCTTGGCATCGGCCAACATCTCTTCGACAGACATCCCGCTTCTCGGGGTGATATCCACGTAAAAGATCGGTGTGCCGTGACTTTGCCGTGTCGATTTCCCCCGCAGCCGCAGTTCCAGTGGCAGACAGGACAGCCGATCACCGGAAATCGCCTGGAAGTACTGCAACCGGGCCACCAAGGTCCGGATACTGTTGAACCCCGTCGTCCGGAAGATGAAACTGCCCAGAGGATCGTCATCACCAATACTGACATTCAGGCGGCCATAGGGTTTGCAGGCATTGCCCTTGGCCAGCGGGCAGCCATCCGGTGACGGACAGGGCAGACTCTGTATCCCTTCCTCGTTTTGCCGTTTACAGGTTTCGCCATTACCGACACAGAGTGGCCGGCCAGTGGTGCGGTCAAACAAGCTGTACTCAGCCCGGAAGTTCAATGCTGGGTCGTTGAACAGCAGTTGGATCGGGATGCTGCGAATCTTTCCACCCTGCGCCTTGCGCAAGCCCTCATCGAACGGATGCGGTAGCCAACCGTCCTTGCCCTGGACCTGGCTGGTGATGGTGAATTGATCGTCCTTCTCTGGCAGTCGTTTGCCAGCCTTCTCGACGACCTTGCCAATCGAGATCCGCCCGAGAATCGGCGGGGTGATGCTCAAGCCTTTCAACATCGTTGTACTCCTTGGATCAATGACCATTCCGGCCTCGCAAGGCCGGAATGGTGTTTGGGGGTATGGGTAATTTCGTCAGGCGACGAGGAAACGCCGGCTGCCGGGTTTGGTGGTGGCGTAACGTTGCTGGAACTCGGGGTAGTCCTTGAGCAAGGCCGGGAGATCAATCGTGTTGCTGTCCTTGGCTTTCTTCCAGGTCACGACGCCAGTTTCGAACAGGGCTTTGCTGGCTTCACCCATGGCCTGCTGCAGCGTCTGCTTCAGCTTGGCTTCAATGGCTTCGGTGTCGACGATGGTTTGCCGTACCGACAGCCAATCGGCAAAGGTGGCTGACAGGCTCCGGTCATCACTGAAATCGACGGTTGTTCCGGTATCGCTGGGATACAGTGCCTTGAGTGCGGTATCAGCGGATTCGGAGCCATCGGCCGGCGGTGGCGTGTCGGTCTCAACGTAGTGCCAGAAACGTCGTTCGAGTTCGATCAATCGGCCAATCAGGAGCTCGTCACGTTCGATACGATGGATCTCCAGATGCTGGCCACCGAGCAGAACCGCCACATCGGCCGCTCGCTTGCCGGTGACGGCGAGCTGGTGCATGACCTGGAGTTGGACATACTCGGGCACACCGGCTTTCCATAGCTTTGCGCCATTGATGCCGGCCGTCTTGCATTCAAGGATGTGGACATCGGGTACGCCAATGATCTCCCGGTCGATATTGGCCAGCATCCAGTGTTTGTCGGGATCGGGATGCTGAAGGACGGCATTGATCCGGCGGACCCGGTGACCGGTCCGTTTGGTGTAGTGGGCAGCGACGATGGGTTCAAGCAAGGTGCCCCAGTACATCGGGGATTCTTCATCGTGCGGATCGGCCTTCGGCAGGTTGCCGTCACGACCGGTCTTTTCCAGCCAGAGTTCGAGCTGGGATTTGTAGGGGTTGAGGCCGACGGCCGCAGCGGCATCGGAACTGCCGATCCCTTGCTTGCGGACATCGAGCCAGAGTTCCCGGGTGAGGTTGTGGGTCTTGACGAGCTTGAGGGCCGGCCGGGGAGAGATTGTCGGGACAGCGACAGCCGTATTTCGTTGTGCCATTGCGGACTCCTTGGACATAAAAAATGCCTGGTCTCCTCTAGGGGCTGTTCACAAATGACGAAATTATGTACATTCTCGCTTTTTGGAGTCTGCGAGGATGGACCGGAAGATGTTGCGAGACGACCAATGGCGGCGAATCGAAGCCCTGTGCTCAGGCAGAGCCAACGAGCGCGGGGTAACTGGGCGCGACAACCGACTCTTTGTCGAAGCGGTGCTATGGATCGCCCGCACGGGCTCGCCGTGGCGCGACCTGCCCACGCACTTCGGAGCTTGGCACACGACGTACATGCGCTTTTCCCGCTGGAGCAAGAAAGGGGTTTGGGCGCGGATGGCCGAAGCACTCAAGAGCGACGCCGATCTGGAGCAGTTGTTTGTCGACGCGACCATCGTGCGAGCCCACCAACACGCGACTGGCGCCCAAAAAAAGCGGGCGATCAAGCCATCGGGCGTAGCCGGGGCGGACTGAGTACCAAAATTCATGCGGCGGTTGAGGCCCTGGGTAATCCCTTGCGTTTGCGCCTGACCGCTGGGCAAATCGCCGACATTACCGAAGCAGCCGCTCTCATCGAGGGGATTGAGGCGCAGAGCGTCATCGCCGACAAGGGCTACGATGCCAACGCATTCGTCGACACCATTGAAGCGCAGGGCGCACAGGCGGTGATTCCGCCACGCGGTAATCGCCTGACTCAGCGTGCCTATGATCGTCACCTTTACAAAGACCGCAACCTCGTCGAACGCTTTTTCTGCCGACTCAAGCAGTTCAGGCGCATCGCCACACGCTACGAGAAGCTAGCGCAGAACTTCATGTCCATGCTCAACCTCGCTTCCGCCTATATCTGGCTGGCATGATCGCCAAAAACCCAATTGTTAACAGCCCCTAGGGAGCCAGGCATCGGGTGGGTTAGTGACTGGATGGAAATGAACGATCAGGCCGCTAGCGCCAGGGCTTTCTGGAGTGCTTTTCCCTTGAGGGTGGCGCCTTGTCCGAACCAGGCGGAGTCGAGTCGATGGTCGGTACTGCGCGCCCGGCGTTCGTGGTCGACATACTGGGTGACAGCATTGAGCAATCCCCAGGCCGTGCCATTGGCCGACGAAAGTTCGGCTCCCCTGCCCTGACCACTGTAGAGCGCATACACCTGTTGCAATCCTTTCTGGTTGGGTTGATCAGCCAGCGGCAGATTGGGATCACCCAGTACATCGACCAGGAAGTTCATGGCTTCGAATTTGTGGATAGGACGGTCAGCCAGTCGCTTGATGTCGATGACGAAACGCTCCCAGGAGGACAGGCCAAGGCCCAAAGCTTCCTTGACAGCTTTGGGGTCGAAGGTGGTGCTGTGCGGCACTTTGACCGCACCAGTGGAATCGCCGACGGCCATTTGCAGGGTGTTGTTGCAGACGACGCGGACCGAGGTGAACTGGGCCGTGGTGCACAGGGTGCCGTCGCAACTGGTAGCGAGCAGTAGATAGGCACCGACCTGATCGCCGCCCCGCAATTGGGTTTCCTGGCCGGTCTTGGCCAAGGCCCAGAGCTTTCGACCTTCCTTCAGGACACCGGCTGTTTCCAGGGTGAAACCACCGGCTTCGGTGAGATCGCGGTAGAACTCCAGGACTTCATTGGGTTGGACGACCTTGTAGCGTTTGGAGACGACCGAGAGATGGGCGTGGGTATCGGAGCGGAACAGGACCTTGCTGTCGGCATTGGCTTTGACGTGCAGGCCGTGCTCACCGGCGACGTTGTAGAGGACCGGCGTTTCGTGGATCTGCCAGTTCATGCCGGCGGCTTCCTGCCAGGTTTCGAGGGGTGCTTCGGCGGGTAGTAAATGACCGAGACCATGCCAGGGTTCTGCACCGGCATAGGCCATGGTTTGGACTTCATGGGCCATGGTGTTTCCTTTACGATTTGAGATCAGACGGGCGATAGGGATAGGGCTCAACGGCGGTGCGGTAGTTGTTGTTGCTCATCCGCCATCTCCTCCGCGGATTGGGTGCTGAAGGTATGACCACAGTTCAGGCAGTGGTTGTTGTCCAGATAGCGTTCATCGATGACTTGGCCGATCTTGGCACCGGCGGCACCGCCTGCTGTACCGCCCAGCAGGGCACCGATGATGGCGCCGGCCACACCGCCGACGCCGATTCCGACGGGGCCAATCATGGCACCCACACTGGCGCCGAGCCGGGCGCCGCTCATGGCACCGGCTGCACCACTGGCCGCGCCGCCGACAACACCGATGGTGGCGCCGGTCTTCTTACCGTAGTCGAGGGTTTCGAGATTTCTGGAGTTGCATAGAGGGCATTTCAGAGTCATGGGTTTCTCCTGGGTTCATTTAGGAAATGCAGACGAGCCAATCGAATTGGCATCGGTCGGTCGTTGAACTGTTTGGAAAGCGCACATGAAAAAGCCCATTCCGTCAGGGACGGAATGGGCTAAGGATTGATGCGCTGAGACTGGCTAATTTCTGAAGAAAGAAACAGACCTCTCAGGTTTCCAAGAGAGATGTATATGACCCAAGACTTTTAGGAACAGGATTGGGCGTGTTGGAAGGCTTGTTTCATGGCGTCAGCAAGGGGGAAACAGGTGTTTTGAGCGTTCAATGGACGAGAAACATACCTGCCATACGACGCATAAAGGATGTGATCTTTCGGGCGCTAGCTGTAACCCAATCCAGCGGTCGCCGAGTGTCAATGGCATCCAGGGCAATTCATTCACCATGCTCAAGGCGCTTTCGCCAACATCCCGATACGGTATTTCGCCAGCAGTTCGTCGGCATAAGGCGCGTGCGGGCGACCTTTGGTTTTCGTGTTGTAGGCCTCCGTCGCCTCCTTGCCGCACCAGGGCAGGACGATGTCCGGCGGCGATGGATGGGCCGGCAGGTAGGCACTGAGGTCATAAACCGACCCGCGAATCGCCATCCAGCAATTTCCCGTCGCGGCATGCTTGGCCAGTTCTGCCAAAGTGATGGTTTTTCCCTGGGCCTGTGCATCGCCTTGTTCAACAGGATTCCACAGCGCTGAGGTCATGCCCAGCCCGAAAACGACCAGCCAGAAGGCTGTCGTTGAAACGATATAGAGTTTGCGTGTCATCGGAAGTCGAAATGCTCAAAATGAATTCGTTCAGTGGGGACACTACGCTCAAGCAGAGTCCGGGAAACAGCGTCGATCAATCCCGGTGGACCGCAGACGTAGCACTCATGGTTGGCCAGCGCTTCAGCCCTTGGCAATAACCGGTCCAAATTCGGCCCTCCCGTTCCCGTAGCCTCCGCCTGCAGGACAAGTCTGGGACTGTTTGCCGACAATGTGGTTAGTTCGTCGAGATAAGCCGCATCCTGCTCGTCACGATACAAATAGATCAGGGTCGTTGGTGTCTCGAGCGGTTGCTGCCGCAGAAAGCCAATAAATGGCGTAATCCCGATCCCGCCTGCCACCCACAACAGCGGGCGAGATGGCAAAGCCTTCAGAAATTCGCCAAAGGGACCATGTACCCGAGCAGAAACGCCGGGCTCCAGACGCTGCATACGTCGAGTACAGTCGCCCAGAGCCTTCACCCCGATACGCAGCTCGTGCTCAAGCCCAATACCACTGATGGTAAATGGATGAAATTCGCCACAGCCTTGATAGCTTGGCCCCTTAAAGAATGCGGTCAGGACGAATTGCCCCGGCACAGCGTCGACCGGTATGGCCAAGGGTTTGAGTGAAACCTCCACCATTGACTGTGCCACCGAGCGCACCGAAGTCACGATATAGGGTTGTGCGGCAGTGCCGAGGTCAACACGCAGCAGGCGCCAAAGCAGGATCAGGACAGCGGCAGCCAAGGCAAGCAAGCCCCCCGCACTGATCCCGAGTTGCAGGATATGGATAAAGCCAATCAACACGCCGAGTCCGAGCAAGCTGTGCAGCCATCGCCAAGTGCTGTACGCAAGACGACTCATGAAGGTAGTAGCCAAACCCAGCATCAGGAAGATCAATCCAGCCCAGCCCAGCCAGACCGGCCAGTTTTCCGAAAACGGTGAGATGACCTGCCATGCCAGATCCGGCGACTCGGACCAGCCGGCGGCGGCAAGGGCCAGCGGGTGCAACAACAGCAACAGGTATGCAGCCATACCCGTTTGGTGATGCCAGACAGTAATTCGCTCCAGTCCCCCCAGACAATTGGTCAGTTCAACCTCGCGCACCATTAGCAGCAAATTGAACAAAAGCAGACCTGCCCCCGCCCAGCCGAGAATGATTCCGACCGCACGCCAGAAAGGCAGCCCTTCGGGAAATGCCCAAAAGACAGGCGCACCAACAAAGAACAAAAGCAGGGTCGGCAACGACAGTGTACGTAGGCGAGACATAGAGGATTCCACCATGGCTTCGATGCTTCAGTTCGCAGGCTTAAGATGCTCGCAGATATCGCGCCGACCGGATGGCATTGCCAAACCCTTCTCTTTGGCCCGTTGCTCCATCAGGCGGTGATGTTCTTGCTGGTAGGCCCGGCATTCATCAAGCGTCTTGAAACCACGGACACGCGCCTGATGTTCGACACGGTCCTCCGGTGTCATGAATTGCCAACCCCGGGTATTGTCTTCACTGGCCCGCCAAGGGCCGCGCGCCTCGGCGGCAAATGCCGCTGCTAGCAGCAACGACCCGGACAGTGTCATCAAGAGCCAACGCGATCTCATGAATGCCTCCCTATTGGTGCCTCAGGCCGCGTCCTTGCCCTGCATTTCTTCCGCTGATGCCGCGCGGGCGATGGCAGCGGCTGTCTTGCTGTCGTTGGGCAACGTTCCCTCGAAAGACGCCAGAATCTGTTTGATCAGTTCCATTTCAGTCTCATCTTCTAATTGGTCAGCACCATCATGATGCGCTCAATTAGCCGAACAAGGAATGCAAACGGCCTGACCATCCTTGGTTCGCACGTAGGAGCGTGCCCGGAATTTTGTGTTTCCCGAATGTCTGGTATCCAGCAGGCAGCTGGGTTATTCGTTGCCTCACTTGACTGGCAGTAATGGCCGAAGTGCTGTCAGGGAAAATTCGGTCCGTATGACGTCTCGACTCGATTACCTGCCCTTGGATGATCGAGATGGCCAACAGCAGGAGCAAGGTCAAAATCACGCAACTAGAAAGATGCGGCAGCGAGCCCCTGTAGGTCAATCTAAAGCTGATGAGGACTGGCTTGATGTATCAGTTCCAGATTGTTGTTAACAACATCGTTAAGCCAGCCTTGCCACCTTTCGAAAGCGCTCTGTGACGCCACAGGAACGACTACCCGCGGCTGAACCCAAAATTATGCCGCCCGTCGCCGTACGCCTTCGTCGCAACCTTGCAAAGATAGCTGCTGCGGTAGAAAAAATCTGACAACGAGGAAGGACCATCCCGCCTCAAGAGGTAACGGGCATCCAAAGGAAATTCAACCAGCCCCCTTACTTCAGGTGCGGGCAATTTCAGGGCGCTGGCCCATGCTTCGTGTAGTCGATTGAACATATTGGAGCGTTCATACTCAAAGATGCCCAGTGACGAGAAGGCGTCATAGTTCAACAACATCACGAAATGATAGTGCGGCAAGCCGTGCTGCCCGATTTCACGGCACCAGACGTATCTCACCTTAGTGTCATGCGCCTGTCGACTCAGTAACTGCGCCTGATTTCGATTGTGCCTGATCTTCGCCTTGAACGAGGCGATGAATCGCTCGATGTACTGATCGTCATTCAATCCTGAGTGCATGCCCGAGGGAAATCGGAGATCAAAGCGAAATGCAAAAACTCGCCCATAGTCTGCCAACGAAAAGTCCAGAACCTCTTCCAGACGCTGTAGATAATTTTCTGCTAAAGGGCCGCGAGTAACCTGCACGGGGAATCCCTTGTACTCCGGCCGACAATATAGCGATAGGTTTGTATTTTCAGGCAGTCGCAACATGATTTATCCCCATCCCTTCATACGGTAAAAATGATAGCGGGCAACTCTCACCCACTCTCTAATTCAAATCAATTACTTCACGCACTTGTATTGCCAACAATAAAAATAAAAATCCTCAGGCCATCGCATTTAAAACAATCCAAGAGGCAAGCGATCTGCCGATGCCTTAGGACACCGATAGTCATATAGAGGAAGACTGGATTTAACAAACACTACAACTGCATTAATACGATATCGAGGACATCAACGCCATCCGACGATTACCAAACAGAGATCATCAATCAAATTCAATTCTGTTCAATCAGCACTTCTGACCATTCCATTCTTCAGCCCAGAAATTAAATATCAACTCATACGAATATAAGCGCCTTTACCATTACCAATGACCATTACCTCCTCAGCTATTACTGCTATCACTAATGATTAATATTAATTATTACTACCATAACCGAAATAACAACATACAGAGCCATCCCGACAAAACAACAATTACTCACCCGTACGAATAAAGGTTTTTCTGGCCGGATCAACTCTCGGAATTCATCAAATTAGGTTTGACAAAACTAGACGAGCAGCCATGATCTTGAATTCAAGATCATGGCTGCTCAATTCCGTTTTAATCTAGGCGACACGCTCTTTCGCCCGCTCTTCAATCCACGCAAATATCTCTTGTTCTAGCCAGCCAACACATCTTGGCCCCAAATGGATCGGCTTTGGAAACATGCCTGCTGCCATGTATTTGTAGAGCGTCGATTTAGCTAATCCTGTCGCATCACTAACCCGCTCCACTCGTAAAACTTTCATTTCCGTGCTCCTGGTTATGTTCCAGAGCATTTGCATGAATGAAATTTTTTTACTGAAATTGACGTTGCTGTTCGACTCAGTACGGAGAGTGGAAATCGGGAGGTCGATTTGACGTCTGAGTCATCGCCCCCCAAAAGCCCGTTCTATGTCAGGCGTCCTATCAACCCACACAAAAAAGGCGAGGGCTGCCTGACCGGCACAGTCGGTCATCGAACCACGTTGAGCGACTTTTAAAGCGAGAGCCAGGAACCCGACAACGACAGTATGGCCGCGAACAGGTGCCGCGAAGCGATCTAATATTCCCACGCGCAGTGCGTCGGAATTGACTTTTTAAGCCATTGATTTATCGTTGAATGAAAATAAAATGATGTACTAGAAATTCTCTAGAGATTGAGGAAAAAATAGATGAGCTTCGAGCAGCAACGAACATTTCTAAGCACGCGCCAAACCAAAGTTTTCGCCGAATATTTTCCTGACGAAGCCATCAGCAATCGGCTGATAAACTGGCTTCACCTAGTCCTAGCCTGGAGGAGTGGAAGGCTCGGAGTTAGTGTTAACTTAGATGTTCGTACTCGACCAGAACTCCTTATCCATGAACTAAAGTCAAACCACATTTCCCCAGAGCAGGTCAAGGAAGTTAGGCTTGCAAAAATGTATGAAAAATGTCACTTCGACTGGTTTGAGGATAGTGATATTTTTTACCATACATTCATGTACAGCATCCATGAACAGAAACTTAAAGTAACTATGCCTGTTCTATTAAAATCCCGGCGAATAGATGAGTGCATAATGCTGTTTGATGGAATAATCGGCGATAGAGATACAACGGATGTGTTTCTATTGAACGCAAAGCAAAGATGGATCGATTTCAAGCCGGCTATTGAAATACTCAAATGGGCAAAGAAAGGGGTTGTTGAAAAAATATAGACGCAATAATTTCATCATTCGAGTCGAATGGAGAATTTTTTCCACGTACATACGAGCATTATTCCGTAGACGATCCATACACAAAATTCATGGTATGGATTTTTTCACTAGGGGCTGTTCACAAATGACGAAATTATGTACATTCTCGCTTTTTGGAGTCTGCGAGGATGGACCGGAAGATGTTGCGAGACGACCAATGGCGGCGAATCGAAGCCCTGTGCTCAGGCAGAGCCAACGAGCGCGGGGTAACTGGGCGCGACAACCGACTCTTTGTCGAAGCGGTGCTATGGATCGCCCGCACGGGCTCGCCGTGGCGCGACCTGCCCACGCACTTCGGAGCTTGGCACACGACGTACATGCGCTTTTCCCGCTGGAGCAAGAAAGGGGTTTGGGCGCGGATGGCCGAAGCACTCAAGAGCGACGCCGATCTGGAGCAGTTGTTTGTCGACGCGACCATCGTGCGAGCCCACCAACACGCGACTGGCGCCCAAAAAAAGCGGGCGATCAAGCCATCGGGCGTAGCCGGGGCGGACTGAGTACCAAAATTCATGCGGCGGTTGAGGCCCTGGGTAATCCCTTGCGTTTGCGCCTGACCGCTGGGCAAATCGCCGACATTACCGAAGCAGCCGCTCTCATCGAGGGGATTGAGGCGCAGAGCGTCATCGCCGACAAGGGCTACGATGCCAACGCATTCGTCGACACCATTGAAGCGCAGGGCGCACAGGCGGTGATTCCGCCACGCGGTAATCGCCTGACTCAGCGTGCCTATGATCGTCACCTTTACAAAGACCGCAACCTCGTCGAACGCTTTTTCTGCCGACTCAAGCAGTTCAGGCGCATCGCCACACGCTACGAGAAGCTAGCGCAGAACTTCATGTCCATGCTCAACCTCGCTTCCGCCTATATCTGGCTGGCATGATCGCCAAAAACCCAATTGTTAACAGCCCCTAGGCATCAAAAAAAATATCGTGAAAGGAATATCAACCCACGCCAAAAAAACGATCCGCCAATCACTACCAAGAAAAACAAAAGGAAAGAGCCAGATCAATGTATCAATATGCAAATCAACGATAGATAATTTAGAAAAGCTTTGCAAAGAAAAAAGCTCATCGAAAGCAAATTTAATAACCGAATTAATTGACAATTACAGCACTTACAATAAAGAGATCGATGCCGCAATCCAAAGGGCTAAAACAGTAGTCGTGGAGATGAAATCGATAAACCCTCTGCAGATAATTCAGTCTATTTCTCCAGCAACACCAAGAGCTTCTGATATAAATCCCAACAAAATATCCACCAAAATAAAAGAAGAAAAAAATCTACCGAATGAATATCCAAAAACTCCACGACAACGACCATATGAGACTAGAATTTCTGAAGACAATCTTCCTTCTTCAACAAATCCAAAAAACAACATTGACGGTATAACTATAGTAAGAAAAAAGAGAATTGAATTTAGGGGCAGAGACCCTAATAAGAATAAATCGATGCCTCCTGAAAGCGGAGCGTCTGATAGCGATTGAGTTGCACGCCTCATTGCACAGCGACCGTAGCAACTCCCTCACAACAAATCTCAGCGCAAGAGGCAAAAAGTACCCCTAACGGCAAGCCGTAGATTGCAACTCAGGACACAACGGTTAAATTGCAGGCGCGGGAAACGAGGGAGCGAGCATGGCGTGATGCCATACAGGCATTGATGTGAGGTTCAGCTTCCGGAGATTTGAGTTGCTAGACAATCGAATGGGAAGCGATCAGAGAGGAAAGGCAGCAGTGGAAGCATGCTTAGCGCTTAGAGACCCTTCCTACGAGGACAGCTAACGCCTGTACGTTCGCTCAACCATGGGAGGATGCAGCAACCAGCGTTGCGCTCGCGATTGAATTATTGGGACACTCTCAGCATGCTTCACAGATGAGCCCCCATCCAAATCAAGCGCAATTAATGCGGGGGGCTGAGTGGTGGGCCAGAAAAAACAACAAACAAAAAAGCCCTTGTTTCCAAGGGCTTAGATGTAAAACTGGCGGAGGAGGCGGGATTCGAACCCGCGGTAGGGGATTACCCTACACACGCTTTCCAGGCGTGCGACTTAAACCACTCATCCACCCCTCCGGAAGCCGCGCATTGTAGCAGAAGCGCAAAAATGGTCAAACAAACTTTCGGATAAAAGCCAGTCCAATCCAGAGCAGCAGCAGAAGTGCAAAACTGACAACGCCGATCACAATATCGCTTGATGAACGTGGCAATAGCGCTGCGACAAGCCGGCGAGGTGCTTTGGTCAGCAAATCAAACAACTGGTAGATGCGATTGTTTGCCCGCCGCTGCCCGGCCAGGATGTAAAGCATGCCCTGCCCCACAAGGCACAGACCCAGCATCTCGATGATGGCTCTGGCGGCACTGATCAGGAAGAAGCTCACGACGGGAGTCTAGTCCTCGTCCACACCAAATTCGGCATCGATCTTTCGCATCTGCCGGTTGTACCACCAGATGATCAGCAGAAAGATCACCAGAGAACCTTGTGCCGCCATGTAGAAGCCGAGCGGAAAACCGAGGAACCGGACCGCATTGACTTCACGGGCGAACCAGGTGACGCCGAAGGTCAGGCAAAGCCAGCAAAAAAGCAGGAAAAAGGTCAGTCGCCGAGTCCGGCGCCAGTAGCTATTGGCTTTTTCCGTCATGATGAAGTGTCATTGCGAAAGCGGATGGCTTTCAGGAAATTAAGCGCTCCGGGCTCGGGTTTGGTCACCAGGCTGACCAGAATAATCGTTGCAAAGCCAGCCAGAACACCAAAGAAGCCGCTGGAAGTCGCCTGAATATGGAACCAGGGATCCATGTGAAGGCCGCTGATACCCAGCCAGGGAATGCTGTCGAATTCGACACGCACAATGTAATAGATCGATATCAGCACTCCGACAATCATGCCGGCCAGCGCCCCCTGACGTGTCGCCCGCTCCCAGAAAATACCAAGCACCAGCGCTGGGAAGAAGGCGGAACCGGCTATCGAGAAGGCCCAAGCGACCATGGACAGGATTGTTCCCGGCTTTTGGGCAGCGACGGTGGCTGCCAGCACGGCAACGACCAGCAACATCGACTTGGAAATGACCAGCCTGAACTGCGTCGAAGCATCAGGACGGAAGATACGGTAATAGACGTCGTGGGACAGCGCGCTGGTGATCGTCAGCAACAAGCCATCAGCCGTAGACAGCGCGGCAGCCAAGCCGCCGGCCGCAACCAACCCGGAAACGACGTAGGGCATGCCGGCGATTTCTGGCGTTGCCAGCACGATCACGTCCGGATTCAGCGAAAGTTCGGCCAACTGGAGAATGCCGTCAGCGTTGATATCTTCGATGCTGACCAGCCCGATCTTGGCCCATGCCGCCACCCAACCAGGCAACTTGGCGATGGGTATTTCGGCAAGGTGGGAGAGGACCTCGTATTTGGCAAATACGGCGTAAGCCGGTGCCGTGATATAGAGCAAAAGAATAAACAGCAGCGACCAGAATACGGATTCCCGCGCTTCGCGAACGGATGGCGTCGTGTAATAACGCGTCAAAACGTGCGGCAAGGCGGCGGTGCCGACGGTCAGGCAAAAAATCAGGGCGAGAAAATTGATCCGCTGGATATCCTGCTCCTCGACCGTCTCGCCAGGAAACGCTTCACCATGATGAATCGGCGGCTTGCTGCGATCGGCCGCCGAAAACATGGCGTTTTCCCAACGAATCTTCGCCTGATCGGGATCGTGCGGCAAATCACGACGTTGCCGTTCGAGCGCGACAATATCCTTCATCTGCGCATCGCTGGCCTTGAGTTGATTGATCTGGGTCGACAGCTGTTCCCGTTCGTGGGTCAGGGAGTGCGGCAGTTGCATGATCTTCTGGGCGTACAGATCGGCCCGATCCTTGAACAACTGGCGCACCTCAACCTCGGCCGGCGTATCGAACAAACGATTTTCGAGTGCCGTCACCTGCTGCAGCACCTGCCCATAGACCAGTTGCGGGATCGGATTGCCGGTCACGTTGTAGGACAGGATAGCCACCGGCGTCACGTAGGCAACGATCAGGATCAGGTATTGGGCCACCTGCGTCCAGGTAACAGCCTTCATGCCGCCAAGAAAGGAGCAAACCAGAATGCCGGCCAGGCCGACAAAGACACCGATTTCGAACTGCAGACTGACGAACCGACTGGTGATGACGCCGACGCCATAGATCTGGGCCACCACATAAACGAAGGAAGCGAGGATGGCTGCGCCAACGGCCACCAGACGAATGGCATTGCCGCCGTAACGCGCCCCCAGAAAATCGGGAATGGTGTACTGGCCAAAACGCCGCAGATAAGGCGCCAGCAACAGAGCCACCAACACGAAGCCGCCGGTCCAGCCGATCACATAGGCCAGGCCCTGAAACCCCGAGAGATAGAGTGTTCCCGCCATGCCGATGAACGAGGCCGCACTCATCCAGTCGGCGCCGGTCGCCATGCCGTTGAAGAAGGCGGGAACCTTTCTCCCGGCGACGTAATACTCGGAAACGTCGGACGTTCGGCTGACGATCCCGATCAGGGCATACATCGAAATCGTGAAGAACAGGAAGGAATAGCCGATCCAGCGCGGCGGCATGCCGTGCTGTTCAAGGATCGCCAGCGCACCGATGAACGCCAGGAAGCAGCCTGTGTAATACAGGTAATAGCGCTGCAGCCTGGTCAGCGAACTCAACATCCGGCGATGCTAGTGGTTGCGCCGCAGGAAACTGCTCGCCCGCGACTCATCGACCAGATGCGTCGCCGTATCGATCTGCTTGCCTACGGCACGGACCAGCAACATCTGGAAGATGCGGCCGAGCAGCAGCGTATTGGCCATCGCATCGCGCCGACCGCTACCGGAATCCAGGCCAAAAACGTCGATCCAGTGGTCAAGCGGCATCACGGTATGCCCCTTTTCTTCGAACATCGAAGGCAGCAGCCAGGCCAGATCAACCCATTGCGGCTGGAAATCGACCCCCAGACGTTCCTTGAAGGCACGCTGCAGAAAGCCACCGACATAAGGCACGTGATAGGTCACCAGCGGCGCCTTGGCCGCGAACAGCAGGAAGGCCGCCAGCTGCCGATCAACGGCAGCGCCCTCGCCGTCCAGCGTCGAGAAGTCAATGTAGAAGGTATCGTCCGGCTGGATGGCTCCTTGCCAGACGCTGCTGGCAGCGATGCCCAGCAGTTGGTCGCTCTCGGGTTGCAGGCCGCTGCTGACGATATCGACGACGACATAGCGGGTATGAAAATGCAGATCGTCCAGCGGCGGCGTAGCACTGGCCCGCCAGCCCTCGAGCGAGGCGCGGACATCATCCGGCAGATGAGACGGTGCGCCACCCCGGAACAGGAATTTCTTGAGGCCGAGCATGGTCATTGCACCTGATAGTCGAGTTTGAGGCGCGTCTGGATCTTGCGGGCCTGACGGAAGGATTCTTTCAGGATACGGCGATCCAGTTCATTCAAGGTATCCGGATCGATCAGGTTATCGCCCTGCGTTCCCGGCTCGCCTTCCAGATACTGATGCTGCAGGCGCAGGAGCTGGATGAAATTGAGCCCTTCGAGCACCGCGTTGATTTCATCGCTGCGGATCGACAGGCGCTGCGAGGCCAGGCGCAGGCGCTGGATCGAATTGGTGTTGTGCACCCCGCTGGCCATCGCATAGATGCGGGCGACATCGACGAAAATGCGCGAACCGTATTTCTTGAGATCGATCTTGCCCGGATGGTCGGGTTCAAGATCGGTCAGGAAATCACGAATCTTGCCGAGTGGCGGTTCGACATCAAGCGCATTCTTCGCCATGGCGCGCAGGAACATCGGGTTGGCTGCCGTCTGGGCCAGCAGGTGGCGGCGCATGGCCTCGGCCAGTTCAGCCTTGCCGAACAAGGCGCGGAAATCGAAGAAGATGGTCGCATTGAGCAGCGCATCCGGCTGTGGCATGCGAATCCAGTTGGCAAACTGATCCTTCCACTCTTCAAGCGTCAGACACCATTGCGGATTGCTCGCCATGATGTTGCCCTTGCACAGCGGGAAGCCACAGCGATCAAGGTCGTTGTTGACGTCCAGCGCATAGGCCAGGAAACGCTGCTTGAGCGCATCGACCGAAGCGCCTTCCGGCGGGGCGAAGACAATGCCGTTATCCTGGTCGGTACTGAAGGTCTGCTCGTCGCGACCTTCCGAGCCGAAGGCCAGCCAAGCCCACTCGATACCGTCGAAATTATGGTTTTCGAGGTTGAGCTGGATAACCCGGCGGGTCAGCGCATCGTTCAGCGCCGAAATGAATTGCGTCAATTGTTCGGCACCAACGCCTTGCGCCAGCATGTTGAAGGACAGTTGTCGTACGTCGGCAGCCGCCTGTTGCAGCGCCTCGACATTGTGGGCGCCGTCGATGGCCTGACGAATCTGGCGCAGACCGACACGCTGCAACGAGAACAGATCGCGCTCGGAAACGACACCAGTCAGCTTGCCTTCGGCATCGGTCACCAGCACGTGGCGAATGCCGTGCGTCGCCATGGCGAACATCGCATCGTAGGCCGTGGCGTGCTCTTCAATCATGAATGGATTCTGCGACATGGCCTGACCGATCGGCGTCGTCAGCGGCAGATCGGCCAGCACGACACGGTCGAGCAGGTCGGTACGCGTAAAGACGCCGACGGCCTTGCGATCTTCACCGGCAATAACCAGCGAACCGACACCGGCTTGCGACATCGTTTCGAGTGCCGTGCGCAGGGGCGTTTCCGGTGCGACGGTAATCGGCGAGCGGGAACCAATGCCGGCCAGCGGTGAATTCAACGTCTGCTGCTCGCTGGCGCGCTGGGCGAACTGGAGCTGGAGCTGGCGGCGTGACTGGTCGAGCAGGCTGGCAATGTACTTCGTGCAGAACAGGTTGAATTCCGGGCTCGACGACATCAGCACCAGGAAATCCTCGGCCGGCAACTGGTAGCAGAAGGTATCCTCAACCGCCGTATAGACGTTGGTCGACGGCCGCCCGGCCGTCACCGCGCCGATCGGGAAGCTTTCCCCGGCGCCAAGACTGAGAACGGAATACTCGGTCACGGTCACTTCGCCGGCCTGGCGCGCCTGCACCTTGCCGGACTCGATCAGGTAGAAGAAACGGACATTGCCGGAATCCGGTCCGATGATCTCGCTGCCGGCCGGGTAAAACGCGATCTGCGCCTTTTCGGCAAAATGTTGCAGCGCCCCCGGCTGCATCTTGTTGAACGGAGCGTGGTTACGCAAAAAAGCCTGCGTATTGCCCGCCATGCGGGTGCGGCCTTCCTGGCGCAGCGTCATTTCCACTTGGCCCACGGCCATCTCCTGCCCTGATTGTTGTTGCGTATTCACGACAACCTCATCTTTTTCTTCAAAGTGAATAGTTTAACTTGAGACGCTGTTGCAGGCGGCGCGCCTGCTTGAGTGCCTCACGCAGAATGGCCCGATCCATCTCATGCAGCGCAGCGGGTTTCAGGCCCCCACCCTCCGCTTCGCCCTTGGCCGAGGCATTCATCTGCTGCCCCAGCCGCAATCGCAATATGTGTGAAAAAGCCGCGCTGAGCGCAGCAATTTCGGTCGCCTGCAAACCAATCGCTGCCCCGGCTTCAGTCAGGCGCTCACTGGTATTGACCCCCCTCGTCCCACTGGTCAGCGCAAAGATACGCGCCGCATCGACAAAGATCCGGCTACCGTATTTCTTGAGATCGACCGCCTGAGCTTCGTCAAGCACCAGTTCGCCGCGGAAATTGAGCGGCACTTCGGCCTGCAGCGCATTGGCCGCCATCAGGTGCTGAAACGATGGGGTGGCAACGGTCATCGACAGCAGCAAGGTACGCAGGCGCTCCCCCAATTCGAGTTGACCATACAGCGGCCGCAAATCGAAGAAGATGCTGGCATTGAGCAGCGCCACCGGGTCCGGCCGGCGCACCCAGTCGATGAACCGTCCTCGCCACTCATCCAGGGAAAGACACCACGCCGGATTACCCGCCATGATCTGGCCACTGCACAGCGCGAACCCGCAGGCGGCCAGTTGCCGATTGACGTCCTGGGCAAACGGCAGGAACAGCTCACGCAAGGCAGCCGCCTCCTGATCGCTCGTCGCATTGAAGATCAGGCCGTTATCCTGGTCGGTGACAAAAGTCTGCTCATGCCGTCCCTCCGAGCCCAGCGCTAGCCAGCACCAGGCCACCGGCGGCAGGCGATGCCGTTGGGCCGTCAACGCGATGACTTTTTCGGTCAGCCGGTCATTGAAGGCTGAAATCAGGCGCGTCGCGACGCAGCCATCCAGTCCACCACTGATCGCATGCTGCTGAAATGCCCGCAAACGACCGGCCAAGGCCGGCGCCGCCTCGATATCGAGCAGCGCGTTCAGCGCCGCTGTCAGCTCAAGCTGCTCGGTGCAGGGCGAGAGGATGTCGGGAATCACACCAGTCTCAGTATTTCACCCGGGCGAAATAGGTCTTCTCGGCTGCTTCGAGGGCCTGGCGAACGGTGACGATGCCCTGATCCTCCAGCAGCTTGACTAGCTTCAGGAAAACCTCGCCGGTCGCCAGCGCATCTTCGAGGGCGTTGTGCCGCTTGCCGATGGTGATGCCAAGCCGCTCCAAGATAACGTCGAGCTTGTGCGATTCCTGATTCGGATGGACAACGGCGGAAAGCAGCAAGGTATCGAGCACCGGCTGGGTGAAGCGAATATTGGTCCGGTCCTCCTTGAGTTGGAGGAAACGCATGTCGAAGGCCGCATTGTGGGCAATCAGCACGGTGTCTTCGCAGAACTCGTGGAAAGCCGGCAGCACGACATCGATGTTCGGCTGGCCGCGCACCATGTCCTCGGTAATGCCGTGAATCGGGATCGACTCCGGCTTCAGCGGAATTTCGGGGTCGACGATCTGGTTGAAGGTTTCCTGCCGCAACAGGCGGTTATTGACGATGCGGGCGGCGCCGATCTGGATGATCTCGTCGCCGTTGGACGGTTCCAGCCCGGTCGTTTCGGTATCGAAGACGGTATAAGTGAGTTCGGACAGCTTGCGGTCGAGGTCGATCGATTTGTCTTCGAACTTGAAAAGGTCGAAGTCATAGTATTCCGGACGCCCCTTACCCCGGGTACGCTCTTCCTGATCCTGTTCGACTTCGGGCGTCGCCACCGGCAACACGAAGCGGAAGTAGGCACGATGCGCCGCCTTTTCGCGCTGATACCAGATCTCGCCACCGTGCCGATCGATCACATCCCGCAGGGTCAGTGGCGAGGTTTCGCTGCCGATCTGCATGGCCTCCATTTCCCACGTATAGAACGTTTCCGACGACATAGCCGGCCCGGCCCAGATCAGGTCGAGATAGGCCAGTTTGCCGGAGGAAGTCAGGCGGAAGCGCAATTCGCGTGGATCGTAGTGATCCTGCAGCTTCGAGGCGAGACAGACCAGCGCGAAGACGAGCGAAAAACTGTCGGCCTTGATCCACAAGGCATCATCCATTTCTTCAGTCTTGCTCGGCAGTTTGAGCTTGTCATCGATACGGCGCTGGGCGGCAGCGATGATGTCGATGCCGAGAATGTCTTCAAGCGGCCAGCGCGTCTTGATCGCATCGGAAAACTGGCTCATGGTCTGGTCGATGACCTGGCTGCGCTTGGCCACTTCGTCGTCGATCACGTGCAGAAAGCGCTCACGCAACTCGGCTTCCATGTCCGGATAATCGAGCAGATTGGCAACCGCTGCGCGGATGTTGCCAATCGAGGAACGGCTGCCCTGGGTCAGCGTGTGCAGCGCCTGATCCCGGCGTTCTTCTTCCTCGATGCTGCGGGTAATGTTTTCGACGGTCAGCACGTAGCCCGACATCGAGGCTTCAGTGGCCTCACCGGAGGTCGCCAGCACCGGCACCATCTGGATGCGCAACAACTGGCCACCGCGCGTTGTCGTGATGAAGTTCGAAATCGCCGTCTTGCCGGCAACCAAACGCTGGTGAATGACTTCGCGGGCATGCTCGATCTGCCCTTTTTCGAGAATCGAGAAAATCGAACGTCCCAGGCCGATCAGCGCGCCGCCCGCCACCGAGGTCGGGCCTTGCGACAGTGCCTTGAACTGCAGGCGAGCCCGGTTGTTGTAGAGCAGGATGCGACCATCGAGATTGCAGACGACAACGGCCTGGGCCAGTTCCGACATCAGCGCCGCCAGCCGGTTTTTCTCTTCCTCGACGGAGGCCTTGGCCGTGGCTATCTGCGCATCGACATCGTCCATCAGGGCATCGCGCTGTTGGGCAAGATCGTTTGCCGCCTGCGCCAGTTGCATCACTTCCGGCGGACCTTCGATCGTCACCCGGAAATTGCGGTTGGCCCCCAGCATCAGGCGCAGGGTCTCCGCCATGCGCAGCAAACCCTCGACGTATTGCTTGAACAGCTTGTGCAGAACCAGCACGCCAATGACAAAACCAAACAGCGTCATCATGGTTCCAACCGGCAGTCGCGACAGCAACAGCCCGGTCAGCATGCTGCGCTCGGCTTCCTTCATGTCCAGCCAGACCAGCAAGGAAGTCACGACAAACGGACCGGTCATCAGCAGACCGAGAACAACCACGGCAATGATTAAACGATGTTTGGCCTTCATGGCACGCATCCCGACAAAATGGGTTTGGATTTCGACCTGCTCAGGCCGTCGCCCCGGAAAATCGGCGATCAGGCAACCCCGAGCATGGTCTTGACCTTGGCGACCAGATCCTTGGTCGAAAACGGCTTGGTGACGTAGGCATCAGCCCCGATCGCCAGGCCTTTGGCCACCTCGGTATCGCGTCCCTTGGCGGTCAGCATGACAATCTGCAAACCCGTTCTGGCGGGGTCGGCGCGCAAGGCTTCGCAGACTTCAAAGCCGGATTTCTTCGGCATCATCACGTCGAGCAGAACGAGGTCGGGGCTGAAGCTCGCCACCTTGGCCAGAGCCTCTTCACCGTCGACGGCGACGGCGACATCGAAGCCCTCTTTTTTCATCAAGAACTCAAGCGAGATGACGATATTCGGTTCGTCATCGACGATAAGGATTTTTTTGGTCATATGTTTGTCTCCCTTGTTATTCCTCCGATGCCGGTAAGGGCACCGTGAAAATGAAATTCGCACCCTCGCCCGGGTGGCTTTCAACCCAAAGCTTACCACCGAAATATTCGATGATCTGCCGACTGATCGGCAAGCCCAGACCCGTGCCTTTAGGCTTGCCGGTCAGGGTGTTTCCACCCTGCCGGAATTTCTCGAAAATGACATCGCACTCTTCATGCGTCAAACCCGGTCCGTTGTCCTTGACCTCGACCCGAACCATCTGGCCATCGACGCCAACCTTGACCTGAACACAGCCAAGCTCCCCCGGCACGAATTTGACGGCATTCGACAACAGGTTGATCAAAACCTGCGTCAAGCGATCACGATCAGCCAGTACGATCGGCCCGCTGGCGGGAATATCGCCCTCCAGCAGCACGCCCTTCTCACGGAACAACTGGCCGACCGAATCCATGGTCTCGCGGGCAATCTCGCCGAGATCGACTTCGCCGGTCGTCCATTCCGCGCGCCCAGACTCCAGCTTGGCCATATCGAGAATCTGGTTGATCAGCCGAGTCAGCCGCTCGGCTTCACCGACGATGATGCCGAGAAATCGCGTCCGGTCAGCCAGCTCCAGCCGCGGGTCTTCATGCAGCATTTCGGACAAGGCCCGAATCGATGTCAGCGGCGTGCGCAGCTCATGCGTCACGGTCGAGATGAAATCGTCCTTCATGCGGTCCAGTTCGCGCAGACGTTCATTCGCCTCGCGCAGCTCACTCGTTGCCGCTTCGAGCTCACGCTGCTTGGCTTCCAGTTCGCGGCTGTGGGCCCGTACCTGGGTCGCCTCGTCGAGAATATCGAGCACCTCTTCCAGGCCGAGATCTTCTTCCTGCGCCACCGAAGCCACCATCACCCGGGCACTGGCCGAACCAATCGCCCCGGCCAGCTCGGCTTCGGCAAACTGCACGAACTGCGCGTCGACAGGCAGGCTGCGCCAATCAGCCAGCCCCCTGCCCTGGGCATAGAGGCTCAATTGCTGGTGCGCCCGCGACGCCCCCAAAAATCGTTCAAGCAGGCCGACCAGGGCGTCCAGCGAAGCTTTGCCACGCCACAGCCTGGCCTCGGCCTTGCGTGGATCAAAGCGAAAGACATCGACGAAACGTTCTGCCTGGCTAGCCTCCACGGCATCCGGCGTCGAGTTCAGCGATACCGCCACATAAGCACCAATATTGGCCAGCATGCTCCACCACAGGCAATGCGATATTTCGTCCAGTCCGCCCAGGCCAAACAAGGCCTGCGCCTTCAGCCAGCCGATGCCGAACAGGCCATGCTCGACAAAGCCGCTCGCCATCCAGCCGGACTTGGCAAACGACGGCAGCAACAAGGTGTAAAGCCAGATCGCAAAGCCGGCTGATAACCCGGCCACGGCGCCGGCCCGCGTGCCCTGCTTCCAGTACATGCCACCGAACATGGCCGGGGCAAACTGGGCAACCGCCGTAAATGAAATCAGACCGATACCAACCAGCGCATAGGCTTCGCCAGCCGCCCGGAAATAGATATAGCCAAGGAGCAGGATCAACGCGATGGCGACGCGCCGGATGCCAATCAACAAGCCGGAAAGATCCTGTCGTTTTTCTGCCTGCAACCAGGGCGAGCGCAACAGCCAGGGCATGACCAGATCGTTGCAGACCATGGTCGACAGGGCGATGGTTTCAACGATCACCATGCCGGTCGCCGCCGACAGGCCACCAATGAAAGCGAGCAGCGCCAGCGCCTCGGCGCCACGCGCCAGAGGCAGCGTCAACACGAAGGTATCCGGATTGAATCCCTGCCCGCCAAAATGCAGCAGGCCACCGAGCGCCAGCGGCAGCACGAAGATATTGATCAGCAGCAGATAAAGCGGAAAGAGCCAGACAGCGCGCTTGAGGTGGGACTCATCGACGTTTTCAACCACAATGATCTGGAACTGGCGTGGCAAGAAAATGATCGCCAGGCCGGAGAGCACGATCAGCGCAGTCCACGTTCCGGCCCGACTCGAATCCAGTTGCAGGAGACGGCCCAGCTCCGGACTCGCCGCTGCCCGTTGGAACAGATCGCCCAGTCCGCCAAACATGCCATAAGTCACAAACAGGCCGACCGCCATGAAGGCGATGAGTTTGACCACCGACTCGAAAGCCACGGCGGCTACCATGCCCTCGTGCCGCTCCGTCGCATCGAGATGGCGTGTTCCGAACAGGATGGAGAAAAGTGCGAGAACGGCGGCAATCAGAAACGTTGAATCCAGCCCCCAGAACTGCACGGAACTGCCGGAGTGCGCCAGCAGGACATCAAGACTGGCCGCCATCGCCTTCAATTGCAGCGCAATGTAAGGCACCACACCAATGACTGCGATGACCGTAACCATGCCGGCCAGCAACTGGCTCTTGCCGTAGCGCGAGGCGATGAAGTCGGCAATCGAGGTAATGCGCTGCGCCTTGCTGATGCGGATCATCTTGATGATGACGCCGACGCACAGCAGCATCAGGGTCGGGCCGAGATAGATGGTCAGGAAGGAGAGCCCGCCCGAGGTTGCCCGTCCGACACTGCCGTAGAAAGTCCAGGAAGTGCAATAAACGGCCAGCGACAGCGCGTAGACATTGGCGGAAATAATCGACTTGCCGGCATCGGCCCGCGCGTCGCCAAAACGCGCCACACCGAACAACAGGCCAAGATAGGCCGCCGCCAGCAGGGCGATGAACCATCCGGACAGCATTTACTTGCCCCGCCGCTCGGCCACCCAGGCGGCCAATGCAATCAGCCCGGCCCAGACACCGAAGAGATAGAGATAGCTTGCCGGAATGCCCCCCAGGCTGCCATCAGGCAAACTGAGCAAGGGATAGGTCAGCAGCGGCACACCGAGCAGGCTGAGCGCAGCCAGTCGTTGCCGGATCGGATTTGCTCGTTTCACCCCCGACCCTCCGCACAAAATAAAAACGGCCGGCACGCCAAGCGTGCCAGCCGTTCGGGAATGTGGCCAGATGCGTCCACACGGGAGGCCACCTTATGGGCGACCATTGTCTCCTCCTTGCCCCTTGTTCGATAGAAACGGCCAGGCAAGTGCGCCATTTCCTTTTGACTGTACTGCACGGACAACCCGAAGACTGTCCGCTGGCAACCGGGTTTTGCCTGTTGGGGCGAAACCCGGTGCCATTTTTCTTAGCCCTTCAACTGTTCCAGAATGGCCGGATTTTCGAGCGTAGACGTGTCTTGCGTCAGTTCCTCGCCCTTGGCCAGACCGCGCAGCAGACGGCGCATGATCTTGCCCGAACGGGTCTTCGGCAGGTTGTCACCGAAACGGATGTCCTTCGGCTTGGCAATCGGACCGATTTCCTTGCCCACCCAGTCAGACAGTTCCTTGATCAGCTTCTTGGTGGTTTCCGGATCGGTCGGGCGGGAGCCCTTCAACACCACGAAGGCGACGATGGCTTCACCGGTCAGGTCATCCGGGCGGCCAACAACGGCAGCTTCGGCAACCAGCGGATTGGCAACCAGGGCAGATTCGATTTCCATCGTGCCCATGCGGTGGCCGGAAACGTTCAGCACGTCGTCGATACGGCCGGTGATGGTGAAGTAGCCGGTGTCCTTGTCGCGAATCGCGCCGTCGCCAGCCAGGTAGTACTTGCCCTGGAAGTCTTGCGGATAGTAGGACTTGACGAAGCGCTCGTCGTCGTTCCAGATCGTGCGGATCATCGACGGCCAAGGCTTCTTGCAGACCAGGATACCGCCCTGGCCCCACGGCAGATCGGCACCGGTCTCATCGACCACGGCGAACTGGATGCCCGGGAACGGCAGGGTGCAGGAACCCGGAACCAGCGGGGTTGCGCCCGGCAGCGGAGTGATCATGTGACCACCGGTTTCGGTTTGCCAGAAGGTATCGACGATCGGGCAACGGCCGCCGCCAACGTTCTCGTAGTACCACGTCCAGGCCGCCGGGTTGATCGGCTCGCCGACCGAACCGAGGATGCGCAGCGAAGACAGGTCGTAGCTCTTCGGATGCACAGCAGCGTTGTTGTCAGAGGACTTGATCAACGAACGGATGGCGGTCGGGGCGGTGTAGAAGATGGAGACCTTGTGATCCTGGATCATCTTCCAGAAACGACCGGCATCCGGGTAAGTCGGGACGCCTTCGAAGACGACTTCAGTCGCGCCGCAGGCCAGTGGGCCGTAGGTGATGTAGGTGTGGCCCGTGACCCAGCCGATGTCGGCCGTGCACCAGAAGACATCGTTCGGCTTGATGTCGAAGGTCCACTTCATGGTCATGATGGCGTGCAGCAGGTAGCCGCCGGTCGAGTGCTGGACACCCTTCGGCTTGCCGGTGGAACCCGAGGTGTAGAGCAGGAACAGCGGGTGTTCGGCTTCAACCCATTCCGGTTCGCAAACGTCAGACTGGTTGGCTACGGCGTCGTGCAGCCAGGTATCGCGGCCGGCAACCATATTGACTTCGGCGCCGGTGCGCTTGAAGACGATAACGTTCTTGACGGATTCGCAGCCGCCCATGGCGAAAGCTTCGTCAGCAATCGGCTTCAGGGGAATAGCCTTGCCGCCGCGGAACTGACCGTCGGAGGTGATCAGGGCAACAGCGCCGGCGTCGTTGATACGATCGCGCAGGGACTGAGCGGAGAAGCCGCCGAAAACGATGGAATGGATGGCACCGATACGGGCGCAAGCCTGCATCGCGCAGATGCCTTCAACGGTCATCGGCATGTAGATGACGACGCGATCACCCTTCTTGACACCCATGCCGCGCAGGGCATTGGCGAACTTGGCAACCTTGGAGAGCAGTTCCTTGTAGGTGACCTTGGTGACTTCGCCGTTGTCGGCTTCGAAAATCAGGGCGACTTTTTCGCCGAGACCGGCTTCGACGTTACGGTCGAGGCAGTTGTAGGAAACGTTCAGCTTGCCATCGGCAAACCATTTGAAGAAGGGGGCGTTGGACTCGTCAAGCGACTGGGTAAACGGCTGCTTCCACGTGATCATTTCACGGGCGCGCTTGGCCCAGAATTCCGGGTAGTCGGCTTCCGCTTCCGCGCACAGCGCCCGATAGGCGTCCATCCCCGAAACCGCCGCGTTCTTGACCATTTCGTCAGACGGATAAATTAGCTGCACGGACTCATTCGACATATTCTTCTCCTCTGCGGTACTTCGCAATTTATGTTGAAACAACCGATTGGATCTCGGGCTTGACCCCGGGACTGTGTAAAGCCGCGCAAGCTGGAGAACACTTCAATCCCCTCGCCAGCGTTGATGCGGCATTAGACGTCGATATTCTTACAAAGGCCTTACGAAATCACGCTGCGCCGCAGCAATTCGGTAACATTTCATGCCAATGACTACCCGCCCGCGGCTCGGCAATTTGGCGTGGTAAACTTCTGGTCCCCCAACCCCACCCATAGATGATGCGCTCGCCAATCAAACACCTCGAATCGTTCATCTTCGCCAGTCGCTGGATACAGGCCCCGCTGTATCTTGGCCTGATCGTTGCCCAGGTCGTCTATTGCTGGCTGTTCATGGTCGAACTGAGCCATTTGGTTCATAACGCCATCGACGCCGCACACATCAGTGAAGCCGAGATCATGCTGTCCGTGCTTGGCCTGATTGACGTCGTGATGATTGCCAATCTGCTGGTCATGGTAATTGTTGGCGGCTACGAAACCTTCGTCTCGCGCCTCGACCTCGAAGACCATCCGGATCAGCCGGAATGGCTTTCCCACGTCAATGCCGGCGTGCTCAAGATCAAGCTGTCGACGGCTATCATCGGCATCTCGTCGATCCACCTGCTGAAGAGCTTCATCAATGCCGCCAACCTGTCCGAGCACACCTTGATGTGGCAGGTCGTCATTCACGTCGTATTCCTTTTCTCCGCCCTGGCCATGGCGCTTGTCGACAAGACCATGACCCAGACCCTTGCCCTGCAACATCAAAAAAACCACTGACCCGGAGTTGCGCATGACCGCCATCAAACAGGAAGACCTGATCCAGTCCGTCGCCGATGCTTTCCAGTACATCAGCTACTACCACCCGCTGGATTACATCAAGGCATTGGGTGAAGCCTATGAGCGCGAAGAATCCCCCGCTGCCAAGGACGCCATTGCCCAGATCCTGACCAACTCCCGGATGTCCGCCGAAGGTCACCGCCCGATCTGCCAGGACACCGGTATCGGCATGGTCTTCATCAAGGTCGGTATGCAGGTCACCTGGCCGGATGCGACGATGAGCATCCAGCAGATGATCGACGAAGGCGTTCGCCGCGCCTACGGCAACCCGGACAACCCGCTGCGCGCCTCGGTGCTGGCCGACCCGGCCGGCGCCCGCAAGAACACCAAGGACAACACCCCGGCCGTCGTCCATTTCGAAATTGTTCCCGGCCATCACGTCGAAGTGATCTGTGCTGCCAAGGGCGGCGGCTCCGAAGCCAAGTCCAAGTTCGCCATGCTCAACCCGTCCGACGATCTCGTCGACTGGGTACTCAAGAAGATCCCGGAAATGGGCGCCGGCTGGTGTCCGCCCGGCATCATCGGCATCGGCATCGGCGGCACGCCGGAAAAGGCGATGCTGCTGGCCAAGGAATCGATCATGGCGCCGGTCGACATCCATGAACTGAAAGCCAAGGCCGCCACCGGCACCAAGCTGACCCGTCCGGAAGAACTGCGCCTTGAACTGATGGAAAAGATCAACGCCCTGGGCGTCGGCGCCCAGGGCCTGGGCGGCCTGACCACCGTGCTCGACGTCAAGGTGCTGGATTATCCCTGCCACGCCGCCAACCTGCCGGTTGCCCTGGTCCCGAACTGCGCCGCAACGCGTCACTGCCATTTCCATCTGGACGGCTCCGGCCCGGCCAAGCTCGAAGTGCCGAAGCTGGAAGACTGGCCGGCCGTCACCTGGACGCCGGACCTCAAGTCGGCGACTCAGGTCAACCTGAACACGCTGACCAAGGAAGAAGTTGCCGCCTGGAAACCGGGCCAGAAGCTGCTCCTCAACGGCAAGATGCTGACCGGCCGCGATGCCGCCCACAAGCGGATTTCCGACATGCTGGCCAAGGGCGAAAAGCTGCCGGTCGACTTCACCAACCGCGTCATTTACTACGTCGGCCCGGTCGATCCGGTGCGTGACGAAGTCGTCGGCCCGGCCGGCCCGACCACCGGCACCCGGATGGACAAGTTCACCCGCATGATGCTCGAGCAGACCGGCCTGATCTCGATGATCGGCAAATCCGAACGCGGCCCGGTCGCCATCGAGGCGATCAAGGACAACAAGTCGGCTTACCTGATGGCCGTCGGCGGCGCCGCCTACCTGGTCGCCAAGGCTATCAAGTCGGCCAAGGTCGTCGGCTTTGCCGATCTGGGCATGGAAGCCATCTACGAGTTTGATGTCGAGAACATGCCGGTGACCGTTGCGGTCGACTCCTCAGGCATCAGCGTGCATGAAACCGGCCCGAAGGAATGGCAAGTCAAGATCGGCAAGATTCCGCTCAAGGCCTGATTGCCACCCAGTCCAAAAAGAAACCCGGCTTCGGCCGGGTTTCTTTTTGGGGAGCGCCGCTTAACCAGCTTATGCCCTTCAAGAGCAGGCAGGTGGTATGCGATATGATTGCAATATCGATTGAGGGCTACCAGAAGAAACATGAACCTCCGTCAAATGTTTGGCGGTGGCTAACCAGTAAAAAATATGTTCCGCAAATTCCGCATCCTGATCCTGCTGCTCATCCTTGCCACCGTTGGCCTTAGCGCATGGCGTTCAAACTCCCGGCTGACGGCCTGGGAGCACACGATTCATGTGGCGATCTACCCGATCGCAGCCGACAACTCGCCAGCCACCACCAGCTACGTCAATAGTCTGAACAAGGACAGCTTTGAGGAGATTGCCCAATGGATGCAGGCACAAACGGACAAGGCGGGCCTTTCGGTGCTGCAGCCCATTGCCCTGAACGTCGCGCCGACAATCACCGAGCAGCCACCAATGCCCCCCCGCCAGCCGAGTGTGCTGGATGCCATCCTGTGGAGTCTGAAATTTCGTTGGTGGGCTTCGCAGCATGATCAGATTGCCGGGCCAAAGCCGCATATTCGGCTATTCGTGCTGTTTCACGATCCTGAACGAAACGGCGTGGTGCCGCATTCGACGGGCCTTTCCAAAGGGCAGATCGGCATCATCCACGCTTATGCCAGCCGCCAGCAGCGCCGGCAAAACAACGTGGTGATTGCCCATGAACTGCTGCACACCTTCGGCGCCACGGACAAATACGACCTCAGCACCCTGCAGCCGATCTATCCGCAGGGTTACGCCGAGCCGGAGCGCAACCCTCGCCTACCGCAAGCCATGGCCGAAATCATGGGTGGCCGCACCCCGATTGAGGCGAACTCGTCCGAAATCCCGGACGGGCTGGCCGATACGCTCATTGGCCCCGAAACGGCGCAGGAAATCGGCATGCTTCGAACTGCAGCCAACCCACACAAAAACTGAAATGATTGGCGGGCGAGCGAATCAGCGCTCGGTCCGCCCCACCACACCCCACAGCGCGCGAAATTTGCCCAGCAGCGTCAGTCTTTCATCCGACATGGCTTCGAGGAAATCCGAAAGCCGTTTTGACTTGGCGACGGCAAACAGCACCAGGGCGATGAAAATGGACGTCGCGACCAGGCCGTGTACGGCACGCTCCAGTAAGGAACCTTCGCCGAACGGGATGATGTTCATGCCGAAGTAGCCAGTCGTCACGGTCGCGATCAAGCCGAGAATGGTGATCACGGTCAGCCTGACAACGGTGTTGGACTGCCGGCGCTGTGAATCGCTATCGAGGTAGTGACTCATTTCGCGAATTTCGTCGCGGACATCGTCGTACATCTCATCGTTGCGCAAATGGTTTGCACACAGCCGATACATCGCCTGAACGTGCGGCCGTTCGGACAGTTCATGGAACCAGTAGCGGTGCGTGAAGCGCAGGAAGGTTTCGAAATTGGCCCGGATGCGCCGCTTGAAACGACGGACCGAAACGTCGTTGCGAATATCGAGGTCATTGACCGCATCGACCAGCACTTCTGAGAAAGCCAGCAACGATGCCCGGTGCAGATGGGCAATCAGGAAGACCAGAAAATACTGGTGACGGAACTGGGCCAATACCCCGCGTTCACCGTCCATAAAGAAAGGAAACGCCGCATCGCCAACCACCGTAAAGGCGTTGCCGGTGCACATGAAGCGGGTATTCGGCCCGGCCTCACTGTCGGTCCAGAAACGATCCTGACAGAACCGCTTTTCGAATTCGATGACCATCGGCTCGTTGATCGGCAAGGTCTCGTTCGGGTGCAACATGGTTGCCAGGCCTAATCGCACCCAGTCCTCGCGGCTCAGGGCGCGCGGCTGATCGACCGCCAGGAAGGCCATGACCGGCATGCGCTGATATTCGATCAGGCGGTAACGCAGATCCCCTGCCTCATCGGAATGCGCCAGCACCATCGGACGCAGCAGGCTGGCCCAATGCTCAGAAATACAGGGGCTGCGATGCTCGCAGACGTAACTGAGATATTTCTCCCGCTTTTCGGCGTCGGAGCGGGCGATGACCTGACCATCAAGTCCGATCCACTCGGCGAGATAGACGTTGTGAAGCCCCTCGCCGCCCTCCTCCCAACCCGACGGATAGGCTCGACCAAAGCGGAAGAGGATGTCACGAACCGTCGCCAGCGGCAGATCGTTGCCGCGAACCTCCAGATTGAGCTGCACCACATCGAGATCGTGGAAAAAATAAAGGTCAAGATGAACGATGTGCAACTCGATCGGCGCCTGCCCTTTGCGCAGCGTCAGGCGCAAGCGGGCAATATCCTTGCGCCGGAATACGTGCATCGGCGAATTGCCTGGCGGATCATCCGGCAAGGACTTGCGCGACCGACCCTCACCATAGAGAAAGCGCTGGACATAGGGCAGGAAGGAGACGAATTCCCGGTAATGACGCTCCTTGAACTGGCTGGCATCGGCCGTGAATTCATCATCGATCCTTTGCCACGGGTGAATATTCGAGCGCGACTCGAACAGCTCCCAATGCCGACCATCGCTAGCATCGACGGCCAGCGGTTCAAGCTGCAACGGCCAGACCAGGCTGGCGTGAAACAGCCGGACGTAAGCGCAACTCTTTTCGTCCTGCGTTGAAGTGCTTCGGGATTCGCCGTTTGCCATACTCATTGCTACGCCTATCGAAAGCCATGGAAGAGCCAGCCCGGACAATCACCGTCAGTTGGCAGCCCTGCCATTATGAACAGATTCGCCAAGTAGAAAAGCCGGCATTGGCCGGCTTTTCTACTTGGGAGACAAATGGTCAGGTCACCATTCGTTCGGCTCGCGCCCTGTCCCACAAGCGCTTGTTCATTTCGTCGATCGGCAGGCCGAAACGGAAACTTCTTTCGAGTTCCTTTAGGATAGGCATCAGTTGCAGGCCGACATTCCCCAGACACGGCCTTAAAACGGCCGGATCCACCGTAGCCAGAAGCTCCTTCAATTGCGGCACGAAGGCGTCACAACTACCCATTCCGGACCCTTGGTAGTCCGAACTGGCCGCAACCCGGTTGCCACCGGCACGTCTGGCAAGCTCCAGACGCTCATAGGCCAGTTGCAGCAGTTCCTGCCCCGACAATACGACGCCATCATCAGGAACAAGTGCGATACCAACGCTGACCGTCAGATCGATACGCTTGCCGCGAACCGATATCTGAGCCGCCGCCATTGCCTTGCAGATTCGATTGGCAAATCCGGCACAAACGGGCGATGTCGTCGAGTGCGCCACAATGACGACCAGGCCATTGGCGAGCTGGCCGATACAGTCCTCCGGCCTGATTTTTCTCGCCAGCATGAAGGAGAATTTCTGCGCGGTTCTCGCTGCCAGTTCGGCGCCATAGCGCGAAACCAGGGCGTCATAGCCATCCAGACCAAAGGCCAGAATGCCCACCCCGTGGCCTTCTATGGCATGCGGCAAGCGCTTCGCCAGGCATTCCTCAAGCTTTTCCTGGGCCAGAACGGCATCTTCGTTGCAATAGACGTCATCAGAGACATCGGTATCCGTTTTCTCTTCTTCCTCAAGCCCGGCCAGCCCGCCAAGCTGCCCCATGATGTCGCTGACCCCAACGTCGGTCCGCACCCCGACATCATCGAGTACATCATCGGCCGGCGGCACGGTATCGTGTTGGAAGACGCCGGAAACACGATCCACAAAGCCCCCGAGCACCTCGGTCTCTTCACCCCGAAATTCCTGCAGCGAGGCAATGAGACCTTCCAGCGAAAGATTGCTGGCATCCTTGGAGATGAAGTCCGTTACGCCGCAATTCCGCGCATGTGCCCGGTCTTCTGCCGAAAAGGAACTGGAAACCACCAGAAAAAAAGGCACATTTTTCAAACGCGATAGTTTGCTGGCCCGAATGCGTTCGACAAGGCCAAGCCCATCCAGCCGGGTCAGGCTCAAGCCTGAAACGACGGCAACAATGGCACTGTCGAGAACGAGCGTCTGCCATGCCGACTCTCCACTTGCTTCCTCTCGCACTTCAAAATGCTCAGCCAGTTGCTTGGTCAGCGAGGCACGAACTACTTTCGATGCATCAGCCACCAGAACCTTGCGTTTATTCGTCATGTCTAGTCCGATTTTCCAGCCGTTTCAAACGGTTGAATGTCATATTTCGTCAGATCGAGAGTTTAAGCGAGGCACCGCCTTGGCAGTCAAGCAAAAGACACGCAAATATTTGTTAATAATAGAAAAAGCGGCAACCGTATCAATAAAACCCTGGTTTTTTACAGACCGAAATACCAATGCCATACTGAAAGTGCTAAGGTGTGCCCCCTGGAAAATCGCTCAGTGACAACAACATGGGGAGAAGCACTGTAAATGCTGGGAAACAAGGACATTGGGGAACACTTGTTCCCCACCTATCTGGTCGTTGCCTTGACCTTGCTTCTCGCACTGGGCAATACCCTGCCGCCGACCAAATTCTTCGCCTCACCGGAACACTACCTTCCGCTGCATAGCGTTCTCGAGTTCCTTGCTCTGACCATTTCGGCAATGGTTTTCAGCCTGGCCTGGAACCTGAGAACACAGCCCCGGAGCAGCAACAACCTGCTCATGGGGATTGGCCTGCTGGTGGTCTGCCTGATCGATCTGGCCCATACCCTGTCGTACAACGGGATGCCAAGCCTGGTAACGCCCAGTTCCCCGGAGAAAGCGATCAATTTCTGGCTGGCCGGCCGGTTTATTGCAGCGCTGACGCTTCTCGCCTTCGCAACCTTGCCGGAAAGAACATGGTCAGCCCTAACTTCCGGGCTGATGTTGTCTGGCGGGCTTGTGGTTGCCGCACTGGTTTGGTGGGTCGGTCTATTTCATGCGGACATTTTGCCCCGCACATTTGTACCGGGGGAAGGCCTGACCCTCTTCAAGATTGCCGCCGAATACAGTTTGAGTTTTATCTACGGTAGCGCAGCCCTGCTCCTGTATTTTCGCAGCAAGAAAACCCATCGCCCGGAGCTTGGCTGGATTGCTGCTGCAGCCTGGATACTCGGCCTGGCCGAGATGTTCTTTACGCTTTACGTGGATGTCACGGACCTTTTCAATCTCCTTGGGCATGTCTACAAGGCCCTTGCTTACTGGATGATTTATCGGGCCCTCTTCGCCGAAGGTGTACGCGCGCCCCAACGTACGCTCAGCCGGCAGGCGCAGCGCCTGGCCGCCATTCTGGACGGCACCAACGTCGGCACGTGGGAGTGGAATGTTCAGACCAGCACGGTCATTTTCAATGAACGCTGGGCCAACATCATCGGCTATGAACTGGCTGAACTTCAGCCGGTGAATTTCGAGACCTGGATCCGCTTTGTCCATCCGGACGATATTCAGACATCGCGATTTTTGCTTGAACAGCATTTTTCCGGCGAGATCCCCTATTACGAATGCGTTGTCCGCATGCGCCACAAGGATGGCCACTGGGTGTGGGTACTCGATCGGGGTCGCGTTGCGACTTGGGCTGCTGATGGCAAACCGCTCTGGATGTTTGGCACTCACCAGGACATCACGGCGCAAAAAATGGCCGAACAGGAGTTGTTATCCCATCGCGACCATCTGGAAGAACTGGTGAGTGTCAGAACACATGATCTGTCCATTGCCAAGGAAGCGGCCGATGCCGCGAGTCGGGCAAAAAGTGCCTTCCTGTCCAACATGAGTCACGAACTGCGAACGCCACTGCACGGCATTCTCGGCCTGGGCAACATTTTAAAAGGCAAGCTCAATGACCCAAAATGCCAGTTGCTGCTCGATAAATTACTGGCCACCGCTTCACACATGAAAGACGTGGTTAATAACGTCCTCGACCTGGCCCGCATCGAGGCAGGCCGATTTGTGATCGAAAATGCGGTTTTCTCGACCTCAACGCTGAAGGAAAAACTGGACTCGATCTGTGGCACCAACGCCCAGGCCAAAGGATTGGCATACCAGGCAGATTTCAATCTGCCGCCCCAACTTCACGGTGACTCGGTGCAGATTCTCCAGGTACTGATCAACATCGTCGGCAATGCAGTCAAATTTACCGAACAGGGCAGCATCAGCGTCCGCGCCTTCGTTCTCTCCGATGAGGGCTCCCGCCTGCGGCTGTGTTTTGAAGTCCGTGATACCGGCATCGGCATTCCACCGGAAAAGCTGGAAAGCATATTTGAAGATTTCGAACAGGCCGATGGCGGTATCAACCGGAAATACGGGGGTTCCGGCCTGGGCCTCGCCATCACCCGCCGACTGGTGCAATTGATGGATGGGAAAACACAGGTTGAGAGTCAGTCTGGCGTTGGCAGCGTCTTCCGCTTTGAAATCAATGTCGGAAAAGTGCCGGGCCAGAATGCCGGCGCGCCCCCGGAAGCTTCATCGACACGATCCGAGAGTCTCAAGGGGGCTCGCATACTGGTCGTCGATGACGAACCGCTGAATAGCATGATCCTGACCGAGATACTGTCCGAGCTTCAGGTCAGCGTATCACTGGCAGAAAATGGCCAAAGCGCCCTTGATCAGGCCAAGGCGGAACTTTTCGATCTGATCCTGATGGATATGCAGATGCCCATCCTGAATGGGTTGGACGCAACCCGACAAATTCGCCGTATCGCGGGGTATGAAGAAATCCCCATCATCGCCCTGACGGCCAATGTCCAGCCAGAGCACAAGGCGCAAGCCAACGAAGCCGGAATGAACGATTTCCTGGGAAAACCATTCAATTTCGATGACTTGCTGGCAAAAGTCAGCTACTGGCTGCAAGCGACAGGCTGGCCAGAGAACAGCATTCCGGAGACCCAGCGCCAGCCGGCTTCAATCGCCTGAGCGGCAACCCCAGGCCTCTCCCCTATTCCGGCAATTTGAAAAACTGTTTATGACAGAGTGTGGAATTTGCCACGGATACCCAAACAACATTGCAGTAACGTATGTGCAGGAGGTATTGATATGACAATTAGTGCAAACATTGTGCTGTTCAAGAACGAATTCGTTGCATCGTTAAGCGATGGTCGCCACATTGAGCAGTCTGATCTCCGTGAAATGGCCAATGTCTTACATCGGGCCGGGGTATTAGCCAGCGACGTCCAGTTCGACTGGAGCGGGAGCGCCGGGCAGCGCATGATCACGGCTGGCCAGCAAGTCGCCCTGCGTGCGGAAATGCGCCGCTTGGCAAACGTTAAAGTCAATGGCCTGGCCATCGCAGCATAGAGCGATATTGCCCGCCAAGATTCTAAAAACAGTGCATCAGACCCCGTGTACCAACTTGATCAAGCCCAATAACCCTGTTGTTAATGGGCTTGATTTTCAGTTTTGACTCAGCGATAGTTAGCCCTCTTCTAAATTTCACGAATCCCAAATCCGCATGAACGCTGCCCGTACTGCCCACCGCTCCAACACTGCCCGCGCAGTGCTGCCGGTCGTCGTACGCGTAGTCGTCGTAGGCGTCGTTACGGACACGCCGTCGCGGATCGGGTAAGCAGAAGCAGCACAAAATTCCCAACCCCCGCCGGCGCAAACCGGCGGGGGTTTTGTTTTGGAGCCCGCCGGTTGCGCCACCAACCGAAAGGAAAGCTCCATGACAGAAACCCTTACCGGCGCCCAGATCACCATCCGCCTGCTCGAACGCCAGGGCATCCGCACCGTTGCCGGCATTCCCGGCGGCGCCATCCTGCCGATCTACGATGCACTTGGGCAGTCGACCGCCATCCACCATGTGCTGGCCCGCCACGAGCAGGGAGCTGGCTTCATGGCTCAGGGCATGGCACGCGCTACCGGTCAGCCGGCCGTCTGCCTCGCATCCTCCGGCCCAGGTGCGACCAATCTGCTGACGGCCATCGCTGACGCCAAGCTCGACTCGATCCCGCTGGTTGCCATCACCGGGCAGGTACCCAAGGCGATGATCGGCACCGATGCTTTTCAGGAAGTCGACACCTACGGCCTTTCCATCCCGATCACCAAGCACAATTTCCTGGTTTCCTCAGCCGAAGAACTGCTCGCCGTGATTCCCCGCGCCTTCGAGATCGCCGCCTCGGGCCGGCCCGGGCCAGTACTGATCGACATCCCGAAGGACGTGCAGACCCAGGCGATCGAAATCAGCGAATGGCCGGAACCCGGCCGTGCCCAGCCCGCTGCTCCGGCCGACCCGGTGCTGATTGCCGAGGCGGCAAGCATGATCAATGCAGCCGAGCGGCCGATCCTCTATCTGGGCGGAGGTGTCGTGCACTCAGGCGCGGCAGAGAGTGCGGTCGAGCTTGCCGAAAAAGCCGGCTTGCCGACCGTGATGACGCTGATGGCACTCGGCACCATGCCGGTCGATCACCCACTGGCCCTTGGCATGCTGGGCATGCATGCCGCACGTTACACCAACCTGGCACTCGAAGAATGCGACCTGCTGATCGCCATCGGCGCCCGCTTTGACGATAGAGCGACCGGCAAGGTGGCTGCTTTTTGCCCGCAGGCGAAGATCATTCATATCGACATCGACCCGGCCGAACTCGACAAGATCAAGACGGCACACATCGCTATCACCGCTGATGTACAGGAGGCGCTCAACCAATTGCTACCAAGCGTGACTCAGACAAACCGAACGCTCTGGGTTGAGCGCAGCAATGCCTTGAAGGCTGAATTTCCGTTCGATATGTCCGGCAGCGACAACCCGCGTTCGCACTTCGGGCTGATCCGCACCGTTGCCGCCTGCCTGGACAATGAAGCGACCATCACCACCGACGTGGGCCAGCACCAGATGTGGGTGGCCCAAGCCTACCCACTGCGCCGGCCTCGCCAGTGGCTGACTTCCGGCGGCCTTGGCACCATGGGCTTCGGCGTACCGGCAGCTATCGGCGCCGCCCTGGCCGAGCCACAGCGCACCGTAATCTGCTTCACCGGCGACGGCTCCATCCTGATGAATATCCAGGAACTGGTCACCGCCGCCGAGGAAAACGTCAATATCAAAATCGTGCTGATGGATAACGCGACGCTCGGTCTGGTGCACCAGCAGCAGACGCTGTTCTATGGTGAACGACTATTTGCCTCACAGTTCAAATCGTCGCCGGACTTCATCAAGATCGCGCAGGGCTTCGGCATTGCTGCCATCGACCTCGATCAGGCGGCCAACCCGTGCGCCGCATTGATGGAAGCCATCGCCCGCCCGGGTCCCTGCCTGATCCACGTCAGCATTGATGCCGAGCAGAAGGTCTACCCCATGGTGCCGCCGGGTGCCGCCAACCGCGACATGATTGGAGCCTGAAATGAACGCAATCGCGAAAAACGAACAAAACGCCCTTGCCCGCGCCGTGCTGGAAATCGACGTCAACAATCATCCCGGCGTGATGTCACACGTTGTCGGCCTGTTCTCCCGGCGCGCCTATAACGTCGAAGGCATCCTCTGCCTGCCAGTCGGCGATGGCAGCCAGAGCCGCATCTGGCTGATGCTCATTGAAGATCAACGTTTACCGCAGATGATGAAACAGGTGGAAAAACTAGAGGATGTCATCGCCATCCGCCGGCACAACGCGGACCATGCTGTGTTTCAGGATCTGGAGAGCTTCTTCCGACCCTGAACATCCAATCAGGAAGCTGCCGGGTTTTCCCGGCACTTCCGCTTGTATTCGCGGATCAGTTCCAGCTCATCGTCACTGATCGACTCGAAGCGCAGACCGACCAGGCGCCGCTCGCCCATGCGGCGGATCCGCATCACGCTGACGTAGGCCTCGATCGTACCGCCCAGGTCCGGCGAGTCAATCCGGCAGACGCCCACTTCGCCACTCGGCTTGGATCCCAGAATGGCAGCGTCAATCAGCACACCGACGCCAGACACCGATATATCCGCCGCCGGCAACTCCAGCATGTGCCCGCCAATACTCAGACTGACGTGACCTTTCAGATAAACACGGGGGGCGCGACGACGTTCTCTCACGATAAATTTCCAGCGGACTATCGAGTTCACATTTTCCCACGCTCCGCTTCGTCACGCACAGGTAAAACTCAGACAGCATGGTAAAGCGGCGTTAAGGAAAAATCAGCGATCGATGATGGACAAAAACATGGCGCTTTTTGAAGCGGCCTTCTCCGAAGCTTTTGACCCAGATCAATATAGCCACTATCCAAGTAATGGAAAGTGACGCCTATTTTCCGTTAACACTGTTTCAAAAACCGGGGCCAGAAAACCAGTAGCGTCAATGGAGCACCCGGATAGAACTTCTCGATTCAGACAAAAAATCAGAAACAAAGCGCACACGGACGCCACTACACATTCGATTCATGGAGAACAGAAATGCCAATTACCTGGGATAGCAGGCTGGACACTGGGATTGACGTCATCGACGCCCAGCACAAAAGAATCGTCGATTACATCAACGATCTTGAAATTGCCAAGATCAAGGGCAACAAAGCGCTGACGATGGAAGTGATTGAACAGTTGATCGACTACACACAGTCACATTTCGGTTTTGAAGAATCAATGCTCGAGGAAGCTGGTTACAAATTCCTCAAGCCGCACAAGAAGGTGCACGAACTGTTCATCAAGCGGGTCACCGAATTCACCATGCGGGCAGCCAAAGGTGAAGACATTGCCGACGAACTGCACTCCATGCTGGCCAAATGGCTGCTCAACCATATCGCCAACGAAGACCGGGATTATTCTGACACGGTCAAGAATATGGTCGGCGCAGAGGCGGCGCACCACGAAAACAATGCGGTGATACCCGCTGCCCGCTCCGGTTTCATTTCCGGCTTGCTGGGACGCTTCTTCCGCTGATCCTGCCAGCCGCTGAGAGCCCATCGGCATTACCCGATTGGCTCTCCCTGCTGCAAGCTGACTTCGCAGGCAAGCAGTGAGCTGCGAGGCACATCAAATCAGGCAAGCCCTGCCGGCGCTATACTTCGGGCCATTGCAACCCAATGCCGAATCATGACCCACAGCATCCGCTGGCAGAGCGCCCACACCTATTCCGACATCCTCTACGAAACCTCTGAGGGGATTGCCAAGATCACCATCAACCGGCCCGAGCGGCGCAATGCCTTCCGTCCGGAAACAGTCAGTGAATTGATCGACGCCTTCCACCGCGCCCATCACGACAATGCCATCGGTGCCATCATCCTGACCGGTGCCGGCAACGAAGCCTTCTGCTCTGGCGGTGACCAGAAGGTGCGCGGCGAAGAAGGCTATATCGACGAAGGTGGTACCCCCCACCTCAATGTGCTCGACCTGCAAATGCAGATTCGCCGACTGCCCAAGCCGGTGGTAGCCATGGTCGCCGGCTATGCGATCGGTGGCGGCCATGTGCTGCACCTGGTTTGCGATCTCTCCATCGCGGCCGACAACGCCCGCTTCGGCCAGACCGGACCCCGTGTCGGCAGTTTCGATGCTGGCCTCGGCGCTGGACTGATGGCCCGCACCATCGGTCTGAAACGTGCCAAGGAAGTCTGGTTGCTCTGCCGCCAGTACGACGCCGCCACAGCACTCGACTGGGGCTTGGTCAACGCCGTCGTTCCCGTCGAAAAACTGGAAGCCGAAACCGTTGCCTGGTGCCGCGACATGCTGCAACTGTCGCCAATGGCGCTGCGCATGATCAAGGCCGGCTTCAACGCCGATACCGATGGGCTGGCTGGCATTCAGGAACTGGCCGGCAATGCCACCGGCCTGTTCTACATGAGCGAAGAAGGCCAGGAAGGCCGTAACGCCTGGCTCGAACGCCGCCCACCCGATTTCGGCAAGTACCGCAAACGGCCGTGAACATCGTTGCAGCCGACTGGCTGCCCTACACCCTCTCGCTGAGAGCCCCTTGGCAAACCAGCCAGGGAGCATTCAGCGAGCGTAGCGGCCGCCTGCTGCGATTGCAGGCAACAGAAGGACTAAGCGGCTGGGGTGATGCCGCCCCGCTGCCCGAATTCGGCATCAGCGAAGCAGCAGCTACGGCCTTCGCCGACGAAACGGCACGCCTTGATCTCATCGCTCAAAAAGATGGGCTGCCGCTCAACGCCTGGCTGAGCGGCGAGCTACCAATAACCAGCCTCGGGGTCAATGCCAATCTGGGAGCGATTGCCACCATCACCAGCAATGCCCTGAAAAGCGCTGCCGATGCCGGTTTCTCTATCGTCAAGATAAAACTTGGTCAGCAAGCCGTTGCCAAGGAAATCACCTTGCTGCGACAACTCTGCCTTGAGCTTCCAGCAACGCTGACGCTACGCCTCGACGCCAACCGGGCCTGGCATTTTGCCGAGGCAAAAATCTTCGTCGAGGTCTGCACCGGCCTGCCCATTGAAGGGCTGGAAGAGCCGCTCACCGAGGCAGATCCAGTCGCTCTCGCTCAATTGCAGTCGGCCGCAAACTTTCCGCTCGCTATCGACGAATCCATCCACTTGCTCGACGCTCACTTCTTTCAGTATCCACCGGTGCGCCGCATCGTCATCAAACCGGCCCGCCAGGGCGGCCTGCTGGCCAGCACCGAACTCGCCTTGCGCGCCCGCGCCTCAGGTATCGAAGTCATCATCACTTCCAGCCTGGAAAGCGCCTGCGGCCTGCTCGCCTGCGCCCATCTGGCAGCAGCAGTGGCACCGGATTCCATCCATGGACTGGGAACAGCCGATTGGTTTTTGCAGGATACCGGAACAGCACCGGCCATCCGCAGTGGCCGGTTGCAGCTACCGGGCACTCCCGGTCTGGGTTTTCAGCCTGCAGGCTGAAAAGCATCCTATCAAGCTTCCTGAACCATGATTGGCCTCAGCGACAGGCTTCAGCTGCAAACGCTCAGCCAGAGCAACAAAGTCGCATAAAGGACATACGGATTGACCGGTTTGGGAATGAAATCGCTCATGCCGGCAACCAGGCAACGGGCGTAATCTTCGGCATAAAGCCTCGTCAGCATTCATTGCCTCAGCAAAACATGGCGGCCAAAGCCCATGAAAAACCGCTTCGCTTGTTGCTGTTCAACGGAGGGCGGATTGGATGACACCCAAGCTTTTATTGTCGAACAGTAGCCGGCAGGCGAAGGGAAAGCACATCCGCCAGAGCTGCATGCTTTGCGACAGTCTTTGACTGATTCAAAGCACAGGCCTGAGTCATACTCAGGCCAAACGGATTACTTCTCGTCTTTATCCGACGGATTGAGCAAACCGGTAATGAACATGTTCCGCGTCTGGCTTTGCAGTTGATCCTGCATCGACTGGAACATCTTCTTGGACTGATCCATGTAGGTAGTCATCATGCTCTGCATCGCCGGCTGCTGAAAATTCAGGAACTGGTTCCAGAAATCTGCCTGCATGTGAGCGTTGTCACCACCGTTCGGGCCGCCCATGGTGCGCGACTGGTCCTGCAGTTTCTGCTGGAAATCAACGAAGGTCTTCATGTTGTTTTCCAGATACTTGCCGAGCATGCCCTGCATCGTGCTGCCGTAGAAACGGACAAAACCCGAGAGCAGCTCGCTTGAGAACAGCGGCACGCCGCCGGTTTCTTCTTCAAGAATTATCTGGAGCAGGATGCTGCGGGTCAGGTCGTCGCCAGTCTTGGCATCGACGACCTTGAAAACTTCAAACTTGAGGACCAGGTCCTTCACATCACCCAACGTGATATACGCACTCGTCTTGGTATCGTAAAGACGACGGTTGGGGTATTTCTTGATCAGGCGTACCGGTTCCGACATGCGGCGATCCTCAATACAAAGTTTTAGTGCAGTGCAGCATTATAGCGTAAAAAAAAGGCGCCCGGAGGCGCCCTTCCTTGTTGCATTGCAAAAGTTCAGCAATATTACTGGTAGTACAAACCGCCGTTGATGTTCATCGTGGCGCCAGTCATGAAGGCTGCCAGATCGGAAGCCAGGTAGGCGCAGGCGCCACCGATTTCTTCCGGCTTGGCCAGACGCTTCATCGGCACGGTGTCGATGATGGACTGCAGCACTTCCGGTTTGATCGCCATGACCATCTTGGTGGCGACATAGCCCGGGCAGATGGCGTTAACGGTCACGCCCTTGGCGGCCAGTTCGGCAGCCAGTGCCTTGGAGAAGCCGATCACGCCAGCCTTGGCAGCGGAGTAGTTGGTCTGGCCAGCCTGACCCTTGACGCCGTTGACGGAGGAGATGTTGATGATGCGACCCCAGCCGCGCTCGGCCATCTTGGCGGAGACTTGCTTGGTCATGTTGAACAGCGAGGTCAGGTTGGTGGCGATCACGGCATCCCAGCCATCCTTTTCCATCTTGGCGAACATGCGGTCACGGGTAATACCGGCATTGTTCACGAGGATGTCGACCTGGCCGCAAGCAGCTTCAGCATCGGCAACCATCTTCTGACAATCTTCCAGCGAAGACACGTCACCAGCGACACAGACGAAATCGTTGAAACCGGCGGCTGCCATTTCCTTCAGCCACTCATCCTTGTTGTCGAATTGCGGGTGGTAAGAAGCGACCACCTTGTGGCCAGCCTTGGCCAGTTCCTGACAGATTGCGGTTCCAAGACCACCCATAGCGCCGGTAACGAGAGCAACACGTTGAGTCATAGTTATTCCTTCCTGTTGTTAAATTAGAGCGGGGTAAAAAATCACGGTGGTCAGTACATGTGCTGACCGCCGTTGATGGAAATATTGGCCCCAGTCACGAACGCCGCTTCGTCGGAAGCGAGGTAAGCAACCAGGCCAGCGATTTCTTCCGGTTTGCCCAGGCGATTGACCGGGATCTGCGGCAGAATTTTTGAATCGAGAATTTCCTGCGGGATCGCCGTCACCATCTTGGTCCCGATGTAGCCAGGCGAAATGGTATTGACCGTCACGCCCTGCTTGGCCACTTCCAGCGCCAGCGCCTTGGTGAAACCGTGCATACCGGCCTTGGCCGCCGAATAGTTGGTCTGCCCGAAGGCGCCCTTCTGACCGTTGACCGATCCAACGTTGATAACGCGCCCCCACTTGCGCTCGATCATGCCGTCCATGACCTGCTTGGTCATATTGAAGACGGAATCGAGGTTGGTGTGAATGACGGCGTCCCAATCGTTCTTGGTCATTTTCTTGAAGGTCATGTCGCGCGTGATGCCGGCATTGTTGACCAGCACGTCGACCGGGCCGACTTCCTTGCTGACCGTTTCGACGCACTCGCGGGCCGAATCAAAATCGGTCACATCACACGGGTAGGCCTTGAAGCCATACCCCATGTTGTTCATTCCCTTGAGCCAATCCTGAACCTTGGCATTACCCGGTGAATAGGTGGTCACCACCTTGAAACCCAGTGCGGCCAGCTTGATACAGACAGCCTCGCCAAGACCGCCCATTCCTCCAGTAACCAGTGCAACTCGCGACATTTTTTGTCTCCGTGAGAAGTTCTTATACCGCGCGTTCCTTGACGTATCTGCCTGGTGCCGGTTCGATCGGCTTGTATTTGGCATTCCCCGGTTTGCGCGGTGCCCGCTGTTCTCCAGACAACGGTTTCAGCCAGCCAGCCCAATCGGCCCACCAGCTGCCCTTCTTCTCTTCTGCCGCAGCCAACCAGCCCTCGGCTTCATTTTTTACATCTTCATTAATCCAGTAGCTGCGCTTGTTCTTGCTGACCGGGTTGATCACGCCGGCAATATGACCGGATGCACCCAGCACGAAGCGGACCTTGCCGCCGAGAATACGCGTGCTCTGGTAAGCCGATTGCCAGGGAACGATATGATCTTCGCGCGTCGCCAGCAGGTAGACTGGCATATCAAGCTTGCCGAGATCGACCTTGGTCCCACACATGGCCAGTTTGCCCGGCACGCGCAGGTTGTTTTCGAGATACATGTTGCGCATGTACCAGCAGGCGAACGGCCCCGGCAGGTTGGTCGAATCGGAATTCCAGTAGAGCAGATCGAAAGCCTGCGGCTTCTGGCCCTTCAGGTAGTTGCCGGTCACATAGTTCCAGACCAGATCATTGGCACGAAGAAATGAGAAAGTGTTCTGCAGATCGCGGGCCGGCAGCAGGCCACCTTGGCCGATCGTGCCTTCGCGGGTGGCAACACCCTGCTCATCAATGAACAGTCCGATTTCGCCAGTATCCGAGAAATCGAGCAAGGTCGTCAGCAGCGTCAGTGAAGCAACGGGATCCTCGCCGCGTTCCTTGAGCACGGCCAGCGCCGAGGTCAGGATAGTGCCGCCGACGCAGAAGCCGAGCGCATTGACCTGCTTGACCTTGGTAATTTCCCGCACCACATTCAATGCGGCGATCGGGCCATGCTCGACGTAATCGTCCCAACCCAGATGCCCCTGCGCTTCCTGCGGATTGCGCCAGGAAACCAGAAAAACCGTATTGCCCTGATCAACCATGAAGCGGATCAGTGAATTATCCGGTTGCAGATCCATGATGTAGAACTTGTTGATACATGGCGGCACGACAACCAGCGGACGCGTTGCGACCTTGGGCGTCAGCGGCGAGTACTGGATCAACTGCATCAACTCGTTTTCATAGACGACCGCACCTTCGGTCGTCGCGATGTTCTTGCCGACCTCGAATACCGACTCATCGGTCATCGAGATGCGACCCTTCTCGAAGTCCTTGATCAGGTTGTTGATACCGTCAGTAATGCTCTGGCCCTTGGTTTCCATGGCCAGCTTGATAAATTCGGGATTGGTTGCGGCAAAGTTGGACGGTGCCATCGCATCGGCGATCTGGCGAGCCAGGAAGCGCATGCGTTCCTTGGCTTTCTCGTCCTCCGCCGGAATGACCTCGACCACTTGTTTCAGATACTGGGTATTGAGCAGATAGGCCTGATGCAAGTAATCATAAATCGGGCTCTCCTTCCACTCCGGTGCCGAAAAGCGGCGATCGCCGGGCTCCGGCGCAACCTTAAATGCAGGCTCCTGCCCCTGTTGTTTGCCCAGCACCGACTGCCAGAGCGACATCTGCTGATCCATGAACTGCTTTTGCAGTGCCGTCATGGCCTGCGGGTCAACCGCCGGGGGAGGAACCTTGGGGGCAGAATTGCCTGCCTTGCCGAGATAATCCATGAACTGCTGCATCATGTTCTGGCCGGCCTGCATGAACTGCGAGGCAGAACCCATGAATGCGTCGTTATCGTTCGGTCCCTGCGCCATGAGAAGACTCGTATCTGTTGTTATCGGGGTTTGAGCTTTTGGATTCTCCATACCCGCTTCGGCGCTGTCAATGCATTTGCATGCATATTAGGGCAGCCTTGAAACACCCGAATATGTACATTGTTGCAATTGGCTGGCGTAGTGCAACAATGGGATCACCCACGAAAGACCTCCCGGAAATGATCGCCACGTCAATCGTTGCTGTTGTCATCTTCGACGAAATATTCATCCCGCAGTGCAATTCGAGTCCGGGAGACAAGTGGCACGATGACGCGACGGCCAAGTACGAATACGCGAGAGCGAAATACTGACCACCATAGAACCTGCCAAGCGCGGGCTTCTATTTTCGGGGTGACACGAAATACAATGCACCATGCCCTTCGCCATCATTATCGTCATCGGCTGGCTTTACGTGACTGTCCTGGTCGCCGCCAATGAACCGACCATCATCGCCGGGATCATTTCGTTCCTGTTCTACGGCTCCCTCCCTTGCGGAATCATCCTGTATCTGAGCGGGTCGAACATTCGCAGGCAGCGCAAGCGTTTCCGGGAAATGTCAGCGGAAAGAAACAAAGAAAATGACGCTGGCTGAAAGCTGACAGACCAGTCTGTGTGGTGACTGGCTCCAAGCAATATTGTCCGCCCCTCAAACCAAGCGTTACTGAGGGTATCGTTTCCTTCTATTCATGGGCTGCCGCCCTATTTGCTGTTTCTTTGGCCGAACCCCGGCATCAACACCGGGCTCAACACAGATCACTCGCCAACCAGCGCCTGAACGATGGCGATCGAAGCGATGCCCGACCCGATCAACAGGACCTGCAGAACAGATTCCTTGAGGGCCGTGCGTTTATGCAACCCGGGGATCAGGTCAGCCACTGCCACGTAGATCATGCTGGCTGCGCCAAGCGCCAGCAATGATGGTATCCACTCGGTCAGCTCGGCCAAGGCAAAATAAGCCAGCATGGCACCAACCAGCGTCGCCAGACTGGAGAGCAAATTGAAAGCCAGGGCGCGAACCTTGCTGTAGCCGGAGTGGAGAAGGATCAGGTAATCGCCAACTTCCTGCGGAATTTCGTGGGCGATAATCGCCAGCGCTGTAACAATGCCAAGTTCGGTATTTTCGAGAAAGGCTGCGGCAATCAGGATGCCATCAACAAAATTGTGGAAGGTATCGCCAACCAGGATAAGCAGACCGGAACGCCCGTGGTCATGGGCTGGCGCATGGGCATCGTGCGCCTCGCAATGGTCATGATGGCAATGCCGCCAGAGCACCAGCTTCTCCAGCACGAAAAACGCCAGAATCCCGAACAGGACGGTTGCTGCCGTCCGGTGCGTATCGCCATGCTCCAGCGCATGCGGCAATATTTCCAGGAAGGCTGCCCCGAGCAGGGCACCAATCGCATAGGAAATCAGCATGCTGATACGGTGCGCTCCCAGAGCAATGCTCACTAACGCCGCGGCAATGACGCTCAATGCGCCGCCGGCCAGCGATACGACAATGATCCAGGAAAGAGTGCTCACGGAAATCAGTTCAATGAAAAGCCGCGGATTATACGCCGTCACCCGTCAGCCAGATCAGCGTGGCCATGCGTCCGGTCACGCCATCCCTGCGATAGGAAAAGTAACGTTCAGGTTCGCTGACAGTACATGAACCTCCGCCGTAGATGTTTTCGATACCGCTGCGCTGCAGGCGGCGACGGGCCAGGGCATAAATATCAGCCAGCCACTTGCCGGAAACTGATGGCATAAATGCCTCACCCGCCTCGGGATCATCAGCCAGAAAAGCGGCACGCACCTCGTCACCAACCTCGAAACACTGCGGACCGATCGCCGGCCCCAGCCAGACAAGCAGTTCTCCGGCTGGCACCGCCATATTATGGATCGTTGCTTCCAGCACGCCAGCCACCAACCCGCGCCAGCCGGCGTGAGCGGCAGCGACCACCGTTCCGGCGCGATCACAGAAGAGCACCGGCAAGCAGTCAGCTGTCATCACGGCACAAACGGTATCGGTTCGCCGGGTAAATGCGGCATCGGCTTCAAGTGATTTTGGCAAAAGTCCGGCATCGACTGCTGCAATGCCATGCACCTGCTTCAACCACAGCGGTTCGCTCGGCAGATAGGCGCGCAAGCACGCCCGATTGGCCAAAACGTGAGCTGGATCATCACTCACGTGGTCACCCAGATTAAAGCTATTCCACGGTGCCACACTGCAACCACCAGTGCGCAGGGTTTGCCAGGCGCGAACCCGCGCTGGTGCCGGCCAGTCGGGGACCAGCAGATCAGCCATAGCGCAGGTTGTCGAGCAGGTTGCGCATATCTTCCGGCATCGGCACTTCCCACTGCATTTTCAGACCGGTGAGCGGATGAACCAGGCCGAGGCGGGTGGCGTGCAAGGCCTGCCGGGGAAATTCCGGCAACTTTGGATTGTGCTTGCCATAAACCTGATCACCGACCAGCGGATGATGAATCGCCGCCATGTGCACGCGGATCTGATGCGTCCGACCGGTTTCCAGCGAGCATTCGACGAAAGTGGTGTAGGTAAAGGCTTCGAGAATGCGGATGTTCGTGATTGCCGGCTTGCCACCCCGGTTTTCCGGCACGATGGCCATCTTGATGCGCTGCGACGGATGCCGGCCGATCGGCTCGTTGACCGTACCTTCGTGCTTCATCGCCCCCGCTGCCAGCGCCAGATAAACACGCCGTACCGTCCGTGCCTGCAACTGGCGCACAAGATCGGTCTGAGCTTCCAGGGTCTTGGCAACGACCAGCAGGCCACTGGTGTCCTTGTCCAGACGATGCACGATACCGGCTCGTGGCACCACCTCGATACCCGGCACATGATGGAGCAGCGCATTCATCAAGGTACCGCTCCAGTTACCGCTCCCCGGATGGACCACCAGCCCGGCCGGTTTGTTGATGACAAGTAGCGTCTCGTCCTCGAAAACGACATCGAGCGGGATATCTTCAGGCAGTTCCGGTTGGTTGCGGATATCTTCCGGCTCGCTGACCAGCAGCTTTTCACCGCCCATCATCTTGCGCTTGGGCTCGCTTTCCGGCTTGCCATCAACCTGCACACAACCCTCGCGGACCCATCCCTGCAGACGGTTGCGCGAATGCTGCGGTAACAAGTCGGCCAGCACCTGGTCAAGACGGCGACCGTAGCTGGCGTCAGGAACGGTCAGGCGGACCGGTTCAGTTCGGCTATAATCGCCGGCATCTTCAATAGGATCATTCATGATGCGAAGTTTACCCGCATTCCAGTTATTCCCCGCCCTCTTCCGTTTGCTGATGGCCGTTTTCGTTGCTGGTTTTATTGCCGGTTGCGGCTCGACCAGCGAAAAATTCGACGAAACCAGCGGTTGGTCTGCCGGCAAACTCTACAGTGAGGCCAAGGATGCCCAGGCTGACCGTAACTGGGAACAGGCAGCAAAGTATCTGGAAAAACTCGAAGCCCGTTTCCCATACGGCCGCTACGCGCAACAGGCTCAGCTTGAACTTGGCTACGTCTATTGGAAGGGCAACGAACCCGGTTCGGCACTGGCCGCCTGTGACCGCTTCATCAAGTTGCACCCCAGTCACCCGACCGTTGATTACGCTTATTACCTGAAGGGCCTGATCAACTTCAACGAAGATCTCGGCCTGACTGCCTATATCAGTTCGCAGGACCCCACCGAACGCGATCCCAAGGCCGCGCGTGAAGCCTTCGATTCCTTCAAGGAACTGGTCACCCGCTTCCCCGCAAGCAAATATGCACCGGATGCCAGCCTGCGCATGAACTATCTGGTCAACGCGCTGGCCTCACTGGAGGTTCATGTCGCCCGCTATTACGTCAAGCGTGGCGCCTATATCGCCGCCGCCAACCGGGCCCAGTTTGCCGTCAAGACCTACCCGCAGGCCCCGGCGATTGAGGAAGCCATGTTCATTCTGGTCAGTTCCTACGACAAGATGGGCATGAACGACCTGCGCGATGACGCTGAGCGGGTGATGAAGAAAAACTTCCCGAACAGCCGCTATTACACGGATGGACTGGAGCGCAAGACTGCCTGGTGGAAGCTCTGGTAAGTGTGACTGAACCAATTCCCGAAAATACCCGCTGAAGCGGGTATTTTTTTGTCCGCCAAAAAGCTTGAATCAAGAAGGTTGCTGCTGGCACCAGCATGAGCTTGAGCCATGCTGCGTTGGCAGATTGCCTCAGGAGCCTTGCTTGATCGCCAGGACGGCCTGGTTGCGCAATGTCCGCAGCAACTGCAATTCTTTCTCCGGAATTGAAATCCCGCCCGGTTCATCACGATCTGCATAGATCAACGCGACCGGACTGCCCTTGATATTCAGCGGAAACAGCACGAATGAATGGGCTGGAACGGCCTTGCGATACCAGTCGGGAATGCGGCCGGCGATCTTCGGGTCGTTGATGTCACTGATCAACAGGTCAACTCCCTTCGAGGTCGCGGCATGGAAGATGTCCGGCGTAAAGCTCAACGGAAAACGAAAAGACCGGGCGATCTCGTTGGCATTCGGACCAAAACCAAAGCGCCCCTGCATGACGCCGGCCTTGGCATCGCGGATACACAACACGACCCGCTTGAAGCCCATGGCCCGATACATCGTCTCAAGAATGATGCGCAGGATGTCATTCAACTGGAAGCCATCAATCAGCGTGTTGCTGATGTCCTGAATGCCTGCCGTCAAGACAGCCTGAGCATCCACAACCTGCTGCCCAGCTTCACCATCGACAGCCCCCAGCGGATCGCTCTCGCCAAGGATGGTGCCATCCAAGGAATCCCCGGTACCATCATGCTCATCACCTTCAACTGCACCGCCTTTTGCGAACAGGCGCATCTGTTTGCCAAAGCTTGTCTGCTGCAGGTTGAGGTGAATGACCCGGGCAAAATCGGCCACTTCCTCAATGGCCCGTTGCACAGTCTGGTGCACATCCTTCGGGTCGAGTTCAACGGCGTCAGCAAAACGTGCCATCGCTTTTTTCAGCTCACGATCACGCACCTCCGGTGTCGCCAGGGCAATGGCGTCGCACAGCTCGTTGGAAAACCCGGAGAGCACCCGCAACCTGTCTTCCTGCTGGGCCGGCTTCTTGACCTGCCCGGTTGGCAATTTGCGCATCGAACTGACAATCAGCGGCGGGAAACCCCACTGACGGGCAATGGCCATGCCCATGTCTTCCAGGGAAATACCCAGCACCTGCAGTGCCGCATTTTCTTCGCTGCAGCTCTTCTGGGCCATCACACGCCGAATCTCGTCCGATTCCTCGGGGAAGTAAAACTGTGACAGCAGGCGACCCAGACTATGAAATAGCGAGCAAATGAAGGACTGCTCAAGATCTCGCATCTTCGCCGTAGCACCGATATCCTTGGCCAGAACGCCGGCCAGGTTGGCACGCAGGAAGTCCTCCTTCAGCTGGTTGGCATTGCCCTTGTTCTGCAGATGTTCGAACAGCAACACGGTGATGGCGATATTGCGGACTGCCTCAAAGCCAAGCACGATCACGGCCCGCGACACGGTGCTGATGCTGCCGCCCCCGGCCGGCCTGAAGTAGGCAGAATTGACCAGGCGCAGCAACTTGTTGGTCAGGGCAAAATCCTTGAGGATGGTATTGGAGAGCTTGTCGATGCTCTCCGTTTCGCTGTTGGCGATCTTGTTGATGGCGCTGACCGATTCGGACAAAGCCGGAAAATCGCTCTTGTGCCGCATGCGGCGCAGCAGGAACTCCAGCGTTGACTGACGGCCACCACCAGTAAACCCAATCTCGTCTTCCGGATTCAGATAGTTTTCCAACGCTTCGGCAAACTGCGCCGCCGTCTGAAAACGGACCGACGGATCACGCGCCACCGCCTTGTTCACAATGCTGCTCAAACGAGCATCAACCGCAGCCTCTTCGGGCAAAAGCAGATCCTCCCTGGACACCCGCTGCATGATCTGCGAGACGTCGTTACCAGCAAATGCCCGGCGGCCGGTCAGCATCTCGAACAGGATGACACCGGCCGAAAAAACGTCGGAACGTTCGCTCAGTTCGCGCTTCAGAATGTACTCGGGCGACATGTAGGCGGGCGTCCCGGTGATCCGGTCGGAACCTTCATTCACACCATCAATACGCGCCGCGATACCGAAATCCATGACCCGTGGGGTGCCATCATCGTCGAGCAGAATATTGGACGGCTTCAGGTCGCGATGGATGATGCCCTGGGCGTGGGCATGAGCCACGGCATCAAGCACCTTGCCCAGGATGGTCACCGCCTTGACTGGCGGCAAGGCGCCGCTCTGGCGCAAGAATTCAGCGAGGTTCTTTCCGGGCACGTACTCGAAGACGAGATACAGGTCGCCGCCTTCCTCACCGGCCTCGAAAATCGGCACGATGTTGGGGTGGCGCATCTTGCTGACGGTCCGGGCCTCATCAAGCAAAACCCGGTTCTGGGCAGGATCCGGCCGCGAGAAATGCAGGGTCTTGATGGCAATTTCGCGCTGCAACTGCGGATCGAAACCGAGATAGACCACACTTTGCGCGCCGCGCCCCAACTCACCACGGACTTCGAAACGGCCGATTCTTTTGCTCATTGTTCGCTTGCTTCTACCCAGACAAGATGCGGCACACCATCGACACCGCCGCAGATCACTGCATTCTGCCCGTAATCCTCGGCCAATGCACAGGCATCCTCGGGCGTCAGATCAGGGACGAAACAGCTTTCCTCGATCGGCCATGTTTCGTTATCCGGTATGTTCTGACCGGCATAGGGCTCGTAGTTGCCCTCCAGCAGCTCACATTCCAGTTGTGCCTGGCGTTCCGCGTTGATCGCCTCGTCCGTCAATTGCGAAGCGGGATTGTGTGCGGTGATGATTGCAAACTGCCGACAGCCGGCTGTTTCCAGCCAGCAACGCAGCGTTTCACTAGCTTGACCAATGCGCAGATCGCAGATTCCGCCGGACAGATACACCCGGAAGGTCGTTGCCTTGTAGGCCACTTCAAATTCACTCGTCTTCGCCATCTAAATCCACCACACCAATCAATTGTTCAGATTCTGCCGCCGGCAGCGCCTCGACTTCCTTCAGCTTGCGCGACAGTTGCCGGGTCCGCGTTTCCGCCTTGGCGATGCTGTTGCTCGCCTCATCCAGCTTTTTCCGGGTATGCGCCAGCGCCTCGCCAAACTTGCCGAACTCTGTCTTCACCGCGCCAAGCACGGCCCAGACCTCGGCCGAGCGTTGCTCGATGGCCAGCGTCCGGAAGCCCATCTGCAGGCTGTTAAGCAGTGCGGCCAAGGTCGTCGGCCCGGCCAGACTGACCCTAAAGTCGCGCTGCAGCGTCTCGGCCAGCCCCGGACGACGCAAACCCTCGGCGTAGAGGCCTTCGAGCGGCAGGTAGAGCATCGCAAAATCGGTCGTGTGGGGCGGCGAGACGTATTTCTCATGAATGCTCTTCGCCTCATTCTTCAGCCGTGTTTCGATGGCGCGTGAGGCTTCTTCGACCGCCACCGGATCGGCCCGCTCCTGGGCATCGAGCAGACGCTGGTAGTCTTCGATCGGATACTTGGCGTCGATCGGCAGCCAGACCACGGCACCGTCGTCCTTGCCCGGCAGGCGGATGGCGAAATCGACGCGTTCGTTGCTGCCCGGCCGGGTCACCACATTCGAGGCAAACTGGTCAGCCGTCAGCAACTGTTCGAGCAAGGCCGAGAGCTGGACTTCGCCCCAGGTACCGCGCGTCTTGACGTTGGTCAGCACACGCTTCAAGTCGCCCACACCGGCAGCCAGCGTCTGCATTTCGCCGAGACCGCGATGCACCTGCTCCAGTCGGTCGCTGACCAGCTTAAACGACTCGCCCAGACGCTGCTCCAGCGTCGCATGCAGCTTCTCATCGACGGTGCGGCGCATCTCTTCGAGCTTGTTGGCGTTGTCCATCTGAATGGCGGTCAGCCGCCCTTCGACGGTCAGCTTCAGGCGTTCGAAACGCTCGTCGAGACCGAGCGAAAAACGGTTCAATTCGCGCGCAAAAGCTTCCAGACGTTCGGCCTGCAAGGTGCCGAACTGGCCAACCTGCGTCGTCACCGCCTGACTCAACAAATTCGACGACTGCGCCCGCTCCTCGCGGTCACGAAAGGCCTCTTCGGCATCCTCGCGCCGGCCGCGCGCCAGCTCCTCGCGCAGTTCGCGCTCAAGGCGCATCAAGCCTTTTTCCTGCGCCTCCTGCAGCACCCGGAAGCGCTCTGCATCATCCTGTTTCCGATTGCCCCGCAGCAGCAAGGCCACCTGCAGCAGGATGATGACCACCGTGCCGACTGCCAGGGCCAGCCCCATCGTTTCACTCATCAAACACTTACCTCAAGGAAAAATCGGCGCGGCTACCCTTGCCCTTGTCGTCACGCTCGACTTTCGGTGGCAACAGGAAAACGCGCTCCGGCGGTACCTTGCCCTGCTCGACCAGCCAGCCCTGCACTGCCTCGGCACGACGCGTCGCCAGGGCCTTGATGTCGTCGTCGCTGGCCGGGAAATTGGCCAGCATCAGCTTTTCCATTTCCTCGACCGGCAGCTCTTTCTGCAGGCCGACCATGTTGCGCGGCTTCGGAAATTTGGCTTCCTTGTAGGCCCGTGTCAGGTAGGTTTTGGTTTCTTCCGGCGCAATTTCTATATCTTCCAGCGACATCCCCTCGCCGGCTTTCTTGAGGTCCTTAAGCTTTTCGGCCTTCATCGCACGTTCAATGGCGACGCGCTTGACGCCTTCCTTGTCCGTTTCCGGATCGGCCCGGCCGGTAATTTCCAGTTTCAGCGAATTGCGCTCGACCAATGCCTTGGCCAGATTTTCCAGCTTCTTGGTCCCCGCACCGTCGATCCCGGCGCGACCGACGGCAAATTCGACGTTCGACAATTCCTCACCACTGCCAAACATCGAGCCGAGCAGTGCAAACGGCGAAGTCACCGCCTTGACGAACAGGTTGACGATGACCTTGATGATCAGGCCGCCGATCGAGAACTGCGGATCATCGAGCGAGCCGGCAATTGGCAGATTGAGGTCAATCTCGCCGCGGTTATTCTTGAGCAGCGAAATTGCCAGGTTGACCGGCAACTTGGTGGCATCCGGGCTATCGATCTTTTCGCCGAAGGTAAACTGGTCGATGAACAAGCGGTTTTCCGCCGCCAACTGGTTGTTTTCCAGCTTGTAGGCCACACTCAGTGACAGCTTGCCCTTCTCGATCGCATAGCCGGCATACTTGCCCGAATACGGCGAGAAGCCGGTCAGGTCGACGCCGGTAATGTCGGCTTTGAGATCAAGGAAAGACTTGGCCGCCAGCGGGTTCAGCTTGGCCAGGATTTGCACTGGTGCCGAGTTGGCGTACTTGCCGCGCACATCCATGTCAGCCACGGTGTCGGCGGCCGATGACAGACCGCTGATACGCCCCCCCAGCTTGGTCAGGTTGACCGTGTAATTCGGCTTGACGAAGAAATCGGAGAAATTGACCGTCCCGTTCTGCAGCGTGATCTTGCCAATCTTGATCGGCACGGGCGGCTTGGCAGGCCCTGTTTCCTTGCTCGCCACCTTCGCTTCAAGCTTGCTCTCGGCAGGCTTGCTTTCGCCCTTGGCGACGACCGTCTCGCCTTCCGACTTCTTGACGATATCCGCCACGTTGAGCCGGCCCTCCTTGTTGAGGATCAGGCGCGAGTAGAAGTCGGTCAGCGCGATCTCCCCAATATTGATCGCCATTGGCTCAAGACGGAAATCGATACCGCCGAAATAGAGCGATTTCCATTTGACGAAATCGGCGCTGTTCAGCTTGTCAACCGCGACAAAATCACCCAGCGTGAAAGAACCCTTGTAGCCTGCCTTCAAACCGCCGGTATCGAGTTTCGCCGTTGCCTCACCCTTGTTCGACACCATGCCGCGCGTCAGGGAAATATTCAAAAATTGCCCGAGATACGGCTCCAGCGGCATCAGCGGAACGGCAACCGTATCAACCTTGACCGCCACATCCAGCGGGAACACCTGCAAGCTGCCATCGACATTGAGGCTGCCCTTCTTGTTGATCCTGCTCTTCAGGGCAATCGTTCCCTTCTGGTTGGGCTCGTTGGTCAGGCCTTCGCCATGCAGATTGAACCCGTCAATTTCCTGCACGGCCACAGGCTGCAAAGACTGATCCTCGAAGCGGAAGCCAAGGTCTTCGACCGCCAGCTTGCCAACTTTGCCAATCCACGGCTTTTCATCCTTGGCCTTGGCATCGGTCGCCCGGATGGTCTTCAACACCGGCGAACTGACCCATTCAATCTTGCCCGCCTTGTTGCGCAACATCCGGGCACGGGCACCGGTATTGGTCACCTCGGCAATATCGACACGGTGAGCCGGAAGGTCCAGACGGATACCTTTGACGGCCATTTTCTCGACACGGAAGCGCTCGCCAAGATCAACCTGATAGCTGACCTCGTTGATCTCGATCGGCTCGACCAGCTTGCCATCGACCTTGCCGACGCTGACCAGCAGATTGCGCACCTCGCCGTCGACCGGTACCGGATTCGACTCATCCTTCCAGCGCAGCAGGCCGTTGCTCAATGCGAATTCGCCAAGCGTCCATTCGAACGGCTTGGCTGATTCAGGCTTCGCTGCTGGCTCAGCCGCCCCCGGCTTGGCCAGTTTGTCGAGCAGACGCAGCACGTTGAACTCGCCCTGCTTGTTCACGGCCAGACTGACATCCAGCCCATCGAGAGCCACCCGCTTGACCGCAGCTTTGCGATTGAGCGGGTCGACGCTGTCGAGTTCCACATCCAGCCGCTTCCAGCCGACTAGCGGCTGACCGTCGCTTTCCGCCACGGCCAGCGTGGAAACATGCGCCGCACCGACGATCGTCACCGAATAAACCTTATCCGACACCTCCTTGAACATCGCCTTGATTTCGGTATCGAGCGTTCCGGCATTGAGGCGGAACGGCAGAGATTCAGGCAGGTAGGGCTGCAGCACCGCCAGGTCGAAACGATCCAGATCGAGGTTGAGCTGGCTTTCGTGAGTAGTCGAGAACGGCTTGCTGTCGCCGGTCAGGGCCAGCGGCGAACCGTTGATATTGGCCGAAAAGGATGGCTGGATCAGCACCTCGGCCTGATAAGGCAGGCTGGAAACAAAAGGCACGGCCAGATTGATGTCGCTAATCGTATGGACCTTGCCCTTGGGCTGGTCATCGAAAACGACCTTGGCATTGATCAGCTGGATATTGTTCAGCGAGAACCGCGGCGTCGGCTTCTCCGGCTCATCCTTGGGTTTCATCCACTCGTCGAGCAGATCGGAAATATCGTAGCGCCCTTCAGCCACCCGGGTCACGGCAAGACGCAGCCCCTGGAGACGTATTTCATCGACGACAGCCGCCAGCTTGAATAGCGAAGCCGAAGAGAGGTTGATGAACAATTCGTCGAAACCGGCCACTTCCTTGCCAGCCTCAGCCTTGATCGACAAACCGTTGACCTTGGCGGTCAAGGCGTAGGGATTGATGGCAATCTGTTCAATGCTGACTTCGCGGTGCAACTGCTGCGAGAGTTGCTTCTGCAAAATTGATTTAAGCAGCGGTGGCGCCGCCAAAAAGCCTAAAACGCCAATAAGCAGCAGAAATATCCCCAACCATTTGCCGAGCTTCATGCTGCGAGAGGATTTCAGCGCGGTAGAAAGACGTGACATTGATACTGATTTATTTGCCGTCTGCTCTGCCATGGTATTCTGCCTTGAGTACTGTATATCGACTAAATTTAGCACACCGGCGCCACGCCAATATCAGCAAAATCAGCAAAAAGCTTATGAACTGGATAATCGACGACATCTACAGCGCCATTGTGCAACTCAAGCGCTGGCAAACCTGGCTGGTGATTGGTCTGATCGGCATTTTTTCCGGTCTGGCTTATCTGCTGGTCACTTTTGCCTTCAGAACCGATGCCATCCTGATTTTCCTCCATCGCACAGCGGGCGCCTGCCGTGAGCTGACTAATGGCACCATCATTGCCATGTTCTGTGGAATGATCTTCTTCTTATTTACCGCGCTGCTTACGCTCGGCGAATTTCAGCGCTATTTCCAGTTTAAGCAACAGGCCGCTCACCATCAGACGCGCCAGGCGCTGACCTGGGGGATCGTCTGGGGAATCGCGGCCGTGGGCATTGCCGTTGGTGCGCTGGTTTTCTTCAGCAGTTATTGCCGTTAGACTGAGCAGATCGAGTTCGTGTCGCCACCATGAAAATTCTCGTCGTTGAAGATAGTCGCTCCAGCCTTGCCACACTGACCAAGTACGTCGAACACTTCGGCGCAACTGCCATTCCAGCCGAAAATGGCGAAATGGCGCTTGACCTGTTTTCGCACAACCGCCCCGATCTGGTCCTGCTCAACATCGCGCTACCGGATACCGATGGATTTGCTGTTGCCCAGCGTATCCGGGCCATGGAAAAACCGGGCGACTGGACACCAATCATTTTTCTTGCGTCGCTTGGCCTGGATGCCGATATCGAGCAAGGCATTGCTGCCGGCGGTGACGACTATCTGCCCAAACCAGTCAGCGAAATCGTGCTCGGGGCAAAGATTCGCACCATGCAGCGCATCGTCCTGATGCGCGCCTCGCTGCTCGCTGTCACGCGAAAGCTCGACGCAGCCAATCAGGAGCTGATCCGGATTTCGTCCAGCGATGGACTGACCGGCGTGGCCAACCGACGCTATTTCGATGAGGCCATTTCCGTTGAATGGCGCCGTGCCCGCCGGCATTCGAACAGCATCGCCGTTTTGATGTGCGACATCGATCATTTCAAGCTTTTCAATGACGCCTACGGACACCAGGCCGGGGATGAATGTCTGCGCAAGGTTGCGGCTGCCATCAGCCGCCACACCGAGCGCCCATCCGACACGGTAGCCCGCTTTGGCGGTGAGGAATTTGCCGTCATCCTGCCGGAAACCAGTATCGCTGGCGCCTTGATGGTGGCCGAGAAAATTCGCCACGCCATCCGTGAGCTGAACATCGTTCACGCCACCTCACCCACCGGTCAGGTGGCCCTGAGTATCGGCATTGCCTCAGCAGCCCCCGGTTTCGACAACCCGCCCGATGATCTGATCCTTGCTGCTGACAAGGCGCTTTACCGGGCCAAGCAAGAAGGTCGTGATCGCGTCTGCCGCGCCGACGCCACCTAGACCCCGACAAATCATGGCCAGAAGACGCATTTCCGTCATCATCGTTGACGACAATGACATGATGCGCAGCATCCTTCGCGGCATGTTGCGCGGCGAGGAATACGACGTCGTCGGCGAGGCCCGCAACGGTGTGGCTGCCATCGATCTGGTCGAACGCTTGAAGCCTGACATCGCTTGCATGGATGTCATGATGCCGGAAAAGAACGGTATCGAAGCCTTGTGCGAAATCAAGGCAACCTACCCAGCGACAGAGGTCATCATGGTGACCAGCAATTCGGACCCGGATACGGTTCAGGAAGCAATCCAGAACGGAGCGAGCGGCTTCATCATCAAGCCCTTCAATGCGGCTCGTGTGCTCGACACCCTGGAAAAGGTCAGCGGACGAGTCCGCCAGAAAAAATCCTAGAAGTTGTTTCGCCAGCTGCGGATAGCCGTAAAAATCGCCGTTTTTGAACGATCACCGGCGTCTGTAGCTTGCGCAATATCATTGCCGACCAGACTTGGCCCGGCATGCCGCAAACCGGCCTCGACCACGGCCGGCTCCTGGCAGCGCAGGAAGGGATTGGTCGCTTTTTCCTCGCCCAATGTCGACGGCACGCTTGGCATACCGGCAGCACGCAGCGCAGCCACTTTGGCCACACGTGCCAGCAATTCCGGATTATCCGGCTCCACCGCCAGTGCGAAACGCAGGTTCATCTCGGTGTATTCGTGCGCACAGTAAATCAGTGTGTCATCGGGCAAGGTAGCAATACGGTCCAGAGAGGCTGACATCTGGGCCGGTGTCCCTTCGAACAAGCGCCCGCAACCGGCACCAAACAGTGTATCGCCACAGAAAAGCGCCCCCGGCGTGTAATAAGCCAGATGCCCCAGCGTGTGGCCGGGAACGGCGATCACGGTCACGTTCTGCCCGAGTACATCGATGCTTTCGCCACCACTCAGGGGACGAGTACAGCCTGTGATAGACTCGTTGCCCGGTGCATGAACCTCGGCTTGCCAGCGCGCTTTCAGGTCGGCGACGCCCCCCTGATGATCGGCGTGGTGATGGGTGATCAGGATGCCTTCCAGCGTCAAGCCGTCAGCTTCCAGCCTTGCCTGTACAGGCGCAGCATCGCCGGGATCGACGACGAAGGCACGCTTGCCCCGGGTCAGCAGCCAGATGTAATTGTCTTTGAATGCGGGAATGAAAGAGATATCGAACATACCGGAACTATCGAGCGACGCGCCCCGGATGTCAATTCCCGGGCTGGACGCTTGGCTGGCCTCGGCTCCCGGCCACTATGTACTGGACTGGGAACAGCGCCAGCTCGATGGCATCGTCGCCGACATTTTCGGTTTCAACGCGCTTCAACTGGGCCTGCCGCAAGGTGACTTCCTGCGTGCCAACCGCATCCCGCTGCGCCAGCGAGGCGGCGAACACGGCCCGGTCGATGTGCAGTGCAACTACACGGCCCTGCCCTTCGCTTCGAACAGTATCGACCTTGTCGTTCTGCCGCATATTCTCGAATTCAGTGACGAACCGCACCAGATCCTGCGTGAAGTCGAACGCATCCTGATCCCCGAGGGCCAGGTCATCATCGTTGGCTTTAATCCGCTATCGCTGTGGGGCCTCAAACGCAAACTGGACCGCAGTGGCGAGTTCCCGTGGAACGGCAGCTACCTGTCGATGAATCGCCTGAAAGACTGGATGAAACTACTCGGTTTCGAGGTCGACCGTGGCCATCTGGGATGTTACGTCCCCCCCGTCGATCAACTGAAATGGCTGCAGAACTGGCGTTTCATCGAGAACGCCAGTAAGCGCTGGTGGAATTTCTCCGGTGGCGTCTATGTGCTGCGCGCCATCAAGCGCACGCACAGCATGCGCCTGATCACCCCAAAATGGAAAACGCAGGGGGTGCGTGCCAAGGCACTGCGCCCGATTGCTCAAAAGGAAGGCCATGACCGCTGAAGAAACCGTTGAAATATTTACCGATGGCGCCTGCAAGGGCAATCCCGGCCCGGGCGGCTGGGGGGCGATCCTGCGCCTTGGGCCACATGAGAAGGAACTGTGGGGCGGCGAGAAGGAAACGACCAACAACCGCATGGAACTGACCGCAGCCATTCGCGCTATCGAAGCGCTCAAGCGCCCGATTGGCGGCAAGATCTACACCGACTCGCAATATGTGATGAAGGGCATCAACGAGTGGATTCACGGCTGGAAGAAGAACGGCTGGAAAACCTCGGACAAGAAGCCGGTCAAGAACGCCGATCTCTGGCAACTGCTCGATGCCCAGGTCAAGCGCCACAAGCTCGAATGGGTTTGGGTCAAAGGGCATTCCGGCCATCCGGAAAATGAACGCGCCGATGCACTGGCCAATCGCGGCATCGACGAGTTGGTGCTCAGTCGCTAGTCATTAGTTACTAGCGCAAACCCTGCTAACAACCAGTAACTGACAACCAGTGACCAAATAATGAGACAGATTGTCCTCGACACCGAAACCACCGGCCTCGACCCGCGCTCGGGTCACCGCATCATCGAAGTGGCATGCATCGAGATGGTCAACCGCCGCTTCACCGGCCACCACCTGCACAAATACATCAACCCGGAACGAGAAATCGACGCCGGCGCTCAGGCGGTCCACGGCATTACCCTTGAGTTCCTGGCCGACAAGCCGAAATTTGCCGACATCGCCGATGAATTCCTTGAGTTCATCAACGGTGCCGAGCTGATCATCCACAACGCGCCTTTCGACATCGGCTTCCTCAATGCCGAACTCGACCGCCTCGGCCGGGTTCCGGTCGGCACCATCTGCAATGGCGTCATCGACACCCTGCGCATGGCCAAGGAACTGCACCCCGGCAAACGCAATAGTCTCGATGCGCTGTGCGAACGCTACGAAATCGATAATTCGACCCGCACCCTGCACGGCGCGCTGCTCGATACGGAATTGCTGGCTGACGTCTTCCTGGCCATGACTCGCGGCCAGAACAGCCTGATGATCGAACCCGACGCTGCGCCACGTCCCAACATCGGTGCCGACGGCCAGGTCCGCGAACGCAAGCCACTCAGCGTACGCCGCGCCTCGCCGGAGGAAATCGCCGAGCACGAAACGGTATTGGCGGCGATCGACAAGGAATCCAAAGGCGCCTGCATCTGGCTGCCCAAGCCTGAAACCGAAGCGGCCTGATCCCGACATGCTGCCAATTTCCCTACTCATCTGGATCGCTTTGGAAATATCCGGCTACCTCTACATCGGTCGCCATTTCATGCAACTCGACTGGCCGCTCGCCATCGTCGGCGCCATCAACTGCCTGCTCGGCCTGCGCTTCTGGATGAACGCCACGACCTGGACATTCGGCATGGCCTTCGCCTCGCCGGCGCCGCGCCTCGGCTTTGCCAAGCGGCTGGCGATCATGCTTGGCGAATACCTCGCCTTCCTGCTCACCTTCCTGCTCGTCATTCCTTTCGAGCTGCTGTGGATGCCGGCCGACCGCCTGCCCGCCGGCAGCCGGCCGATCCTCCTCGTCCATGGTTACGGCTGTAGCCGTGGCATCTGGTGGCTACTCCGCCGGCGCCTGGAAGCCGCGGGACATACGGTCGCCTCGGTCAGCCTGATCCCGCCCTATACCAGCCTGGGCAAGCTCGTCCCGCAACTGAATCAGCGTATCGAGGAGGTCTGCGCCATGACGGGCAGCAAGCAGGTCACGCTGATCGCCCACAGCATGGGCGGCCTGATCTGCCGCTCCTACCTGGCTCGCCACGGTTCCGATCGGGTCGACCGGCTGCTGACATTGGCCACCCCGCATCAAGGTTCGGCGCTGGCCCGCATCGGCATCGGCAAGAATGCCCGTGAAATGCAGCCGGGCTCACTGTGGCTGCGCGACATGGCGAGCGAGGCGGTGACAATTCCGTTCATCAGCCTGCGCAATGCCTACGACAACTACGCCATGCCGCAGGACAACCAGCGCCTGCCCGGGGCGCGCGATGTCGAACTTCCGCCTGTCGGCCACATCGCCATGCTTTATGATAAAAGCATCGCTAATCTGCTGATTGAATTGTTGAAACAGAAATAACCATGAACATTCCCGATACCGCCCGTGCCCAGGCCCAGGACCTGCTCGACTTCATCGATGCCAGCCCCAGCCCCTGGCATGCCGTACAAACCTGTGAAACCCGGCTGCAGGCCGCTGGCTTCAGCCGGCTTGAAGAAGTCGATCGCTGGACGCTGAGCGCCGGTAGTCGCCACTACGTGGTGCGTGGCGGATCGTCGATCATTGCCTTTATCGTCGGCCAGCAATCGGCTGCCGAGACCGGCCTGCGGATGATCGGCGCCCATACCGATTCGCCGGGCCTGCGCCTCAAGCCGAAGCCGGCCGAAGACGCGGCTGGCATGGTAAGGCTCGGCGTCGAGGTCTACGGTGGCCCCATCCTCGCCACCTTCGCCGACCGCGACCTGTCGCTGGCCGGGCGCGTCAACGTTCGTACGCCGGGCGGTTTCGCAACCCGGCTGGTGCACTTTGCCGAACCTCTGCTGCGCCTGCCCAATCTCGCCATCCACATGAATCGCGAGGTCAATGAGAGCGGCCTGAAGTTCAACAAACAGACCGAACTGCCTCTGCTACTGGGCGTTTCCGAAGACGGTACGAAAGCCGAGGCGCGCTTCCGCCAGCCGATTGCCGGGGCGCTCGGCGTCGAACCCGGCGATCTGCTGACCTGGGAACTGAACGCCTACGACACACAAAAAGGCAGCTTCTGGGGCGTAGATCGCGAGTTCATCGCCAACAGCCAACTCGATAACCTGGCCTCCTGCCATGCCGCATTGAGCGCCCTGCTCGCTACCAAAGAACCGCAAGCCACCTGCCTGTGCGCCTTCTTCGACCATGAAGAAGTCGGCAGCGAGAGCGCTGCCGGCGCCGGCGGCAGTTTTGTCTCCGACGTGATCAGCCGGCTGGCCACCAGTGCCGGCCTCGATGGCGAGGACCAACGCCGGATGCTAGCGCGAAGTTTCTTCATCAGCGCCGACATGGCCCACGGCTGGCATCCCAACTTCCCGGCTGCCTACGAGCCCTGTCACCACGCGACAGTAAATGCCGGGCCGGTCATCAAGAGCAATGCCAACCAGCGTTACAGTACCAACGCCGATACCGCCGCCCGTTTCATGGCCATCTGCGCCAAAGCCGGGGTGCCCTGCCAACAGTACGCCCACCGCACCGATCTCGGCTGCGGCAGTACCATCGGCCCCATCGTCGCCTCCCGCCTCGGCATTCCCAGCGTCGATGTCGGTTCGCCGATGTGGGCCATGCACAGCATTCGTGAGAGCGCCGGTGTCCTTGATCACACCTACATGATTTCTGCCCTGACCACGAGTTTCACGGACTGATATGAGTGATCCAATCCTTTTCCTGCTCGGCACGCTGCTGGTCGTCTGGCTGTCGCGCAAACCGCTGCGCAAACCGGGCAGTCACGGCTTCTACCGTTTCTTTGCCTGGGAGGCCATTCTCGGCCTGATCGTGCTCAATCATGGCGTCTGGGGGACGGACCCCTATTCGCCACACCAGTTCACCTCGTGGCTATTGATGCTGCTCAGCATCTTTCTGGTGGCCGAAGGCACGCGCACCCTGCGCCGTCACGGTGCCGCCAATGAAAAACGCGATGACGGCTCGTTCTACGAATTCGAGAAGACCACCCAACTTGTCTCCCACGGCATCTTCGGCCACATCCGCCATCCGATGTACGCCTCGCTGCTGGCGCTGGCCTGGGGTGCCTATTTTCAGGATCCAAGTACGATCGGTACGATCATCGTCGGAATCGCCTCATTCTCTCTTTGGCTGACGGCGGTTACCGACGAGCGGGAATGCCTGGCCTATTTTGGCCCCGCCTACGCCGATTACATGCAGCGAACCAAGCGCTTCATCCCCTTCCTACTCTGAAGCGGTGCTTGATCTCATCATTTCGTTGCAGGTCGCCCGGCCGAAGGTCTCAGCCTTCTTCGGGCTGGAAATCTGCGGCTCCTCATAGACACGCTTGATGATGTAGTTGGTGATTCGCGCTCCGTCGCTGCCATCCTCATCGAACAGCTTCATCGGCCGACCCCGGTCACGGTTGTAGAAGGCCTGCAAGGCATGATCGCGAACGCGTTCGCAAAAGCGGATTTTCTGGGCGTCAGGCATGCTGTCGTCGATGGGTCCCGGATGGCCATGTGCCCAAGCACCGGAAACAGCCAGCAAGGCCAGCAGGGACAAACTGAATCGCTTCATTCCTTGGGTTCCTGAATTGAGGTGAGATAAGCCAGGATATCCTGAATATCCTGCGCCTTCAGGCCGTTGAGCACACCGACCGTACCCTCTTCGTCATGCGGCCGATCGCCCTTCAGGTAGAGATCCACCTGGCGCTGCAGGTAATTCGTGTATTGCCCGACCAGCATCGGGAACATGCCACGGCCCTTGCCTGCCTTGCCATGACAGGCGGCGCACTGCTTCTGGTAGATCTTCCCGCCATTGTCCAGATCACCCTCGGCCCGCGGAATGATCATCACCTTTTCCGCCATCAGCAGCTTGGTCAGCGCATCTTCCTTGCCGGTATAGGTCGGCATCTTGGTGTCGAGTTCGATCCCGGTCAGATAGGCGGCAATATCCTTGATGTCGGCATCAGAAAGCTCCCGCTCCTGCGTATAGGGGAACATCGGGATATTGACCCGGGTCCGTGCCCGGAAATTTTTCAGCTGGCTCTCGATGTATTTAACCTGCTGGCCGGCAATGCGCGGGTACTCGCCCTTCTTGCCCCCCTGCCCGTTATCGCTGTGGCAAGCGGCACAGGTACCGTTGATTTCCTTACCTTTTTCAAGGTCGACCGCAGCAACGGGCAGGCTCGCCATCAAGGCGGCCAGCAATAGAGGAATCTGTATGTAACGCAGCATGAAATGGCAACTCCGAATTTAGCTGCGGCGAATTGTCGCATCTTCCAAGCGACTGAAAATTGACACAAATCACGCATAATCCCCCCCATGGCAACAACGCCCTGTACCACCGAGAATTCCGAGAATCTGGCCAACCTGCGTCGACTGGTCGCTGGCCGCTGGTTCGTACTCGCGGCATTGACGCAGCTTATCCTGATCGTACCCGGCCTGCTTGACATCCCGGTACCGCAGCTTCCCCTCCTCGGCATCGTTGCCATCGCCGGCATCTTCAATGCGATGGCGCAATGGCGAGTAATCAGGTCAAAAACTGCCAGCACCTGCGAACTGTTCGTCCAGCTGCTTTTCGACATCGGCGCACTGACGGCGATCGTCTTCTTCAGCGGCGGCGCCGCCAACCCGCTGGTTTCTCTGCTCCTGCCGCCCGTCGCCATCGCCGCCCTGACGCTGCCGGCGCGCTTCGCGGCCATCGTCAGTGCAGTCGCCATCGCCGCCTACTCCCTGCTGATGGTTTTCTACCTCCCACTGCCGATGCCGGATGCGACACGCGCCACCCGCCTGCACCTGATCGGCATGTGGCTGATTTTTGTCCTGTCGGCGGCCATGATCGGCTGGATCATCGTCCGCATGACTCGCCAGATTCGCGAACGCGATGCCGAACTGGCTACGGCCCGCGAGCAGGCATTGCGCGACGAACGGGTCATGGCCATGGGCACACTGGCCGCCGGCGCGGCTCACGAACTGGGTACACCACTCGGCACCATGGCCTTGCTCGCCGGCGAACTGGCCAACGACCCAAGCCTGAGCGAGCCCGTACGTGAAGATATCGCGCTGCTCCGCCAGCAAATCGGCGTCTGCAAGGAAATCATCACCAGCCTGTCGCGCCGCGCCGGGGCCGAACGCCTGGAAAATGCCCCGCTCGAAGCAGCCAATCGCTGGCTGGACAGCCTGCGCCAGCGCTGGCATGCGGCACGCCCGCAAGCCAGCAGTCGGCTGATCGTTGCCAGCGATGGCGCGCCTCCCGAAATCCTGGCCGATCCACGGCTGGAACAGGCCATCCTCAACCTGCTCAACAACGCCGCCAACGCAACGCCCAGCCCACTGGAAGTCCGTCTTGCCTGGTGCACGGACACCCTGGGCATCGATATCCGCGACCACGGCCCCGGTTTCCCGCCAGAAGTGCTGGAACAGGGCGGGCAAACCAGCTTCCCGGCCCACGAACGCGGCAGCGGTGTCGGCCTGATGCTGACCCGCAGCGCCATCGAACAACTCGGCGGCACCCTGACCCTGAGCAACCCTGAAGACGGCGGCGCCCTTGCCCGCATCGAACTGCCACGGATACAAGCATGAATGAAATGACGCTGATCATCGACGACGACCCCAGTTTCAATGCCATCCTGGTTCGCACCATGGAACGACGCGGACACCCGGCGCGTGGCGCCAAGGATGCGACATCGGCGCTCGAACTGGCCCGTGAAATTCGCCCGGATCGTGTCGTTCTTGATCTCAACCTGAATGGCAGCTCCGGGCTGGCACTGATTCATCCCCTGCTCGAGAGCAACCCGGATTGCCGCATTGTCGTGCTGACCGGCTATGCCAGCATTGCCACCGCAGTCGATGCCGTCAAACTGGGTGCCATCCAGTACCTGGCCAAACCGGTCGAGATCGAAGCCATCCTGTCCGCTTTCGAGGATGACGGTGGTCCGGATTTCGACGTAGCAGCCTCGGATGAGCCACTCTCCGTCGATCGACTGGAATGGGAACACATCCAGCGCGTGCTCAATGAGAATGACGGCAACATCTCAGCGACGGCGCGTGCCTTGAAAATGCATCGCCGGACACTGCAACGCAAACTGTCGAAGCGACCAGTCAAGACCTGACCCACGCCTCCTCCATATCGCTCAGGGGCAAACGGCGACCACCGAGTGATAAAAGCCAAGGCGCCCACAGCCGGCCCGAGCAGCACAACTCAGGCTGTTAAGCCCCATCTTCGCCACCCCGATGCCGAACGGCAGCAGTACTCGGTCTTGGCCAATTTGCGTCGACCACAAATTAAATACATGTGCATTTACTTGTATGACTTTAGTAAAGTAAATAGACTGTAAAAAGAAAACAAAATAAATAACTACAAAAACACTCATTCACACCATGTAGTGGAGACTTAATTGCTGGACGCAAAACGAGAGTACCAGGCGCTGATGAAGAACGCGCCTGTGGGGATTCTTTTCACAAAAAATGGCGTCATGCTTCGGCACAACGCCAAGTTTTCAGAGATTTTCGGATTCGAGGCTGAAGTCATTGGCCAGCCGGCAAGTCTGCTTTTACCGTCGGACGCCGACTATGAAGCACTGGGAGCAGTCGCCGGCCCGATCCTGTCATCCGGCAAGCCGTTTCACCAGGAAATTCGGCTCAAGCATAGCGATGGACATATATTCTGGGTCGATGCCGTCGCCTATCTTGTGGATCCCGAACAGCCTGCAGAGGGAACGATATGGATCGTCAACGATATCTCGCCGCGCAAGGCGGCCGAGCAGAGTCTCGACGAAACCCTGCAGGAATTGCAAAGCATCTTCAACAACGCTTCAGTGGGCATCGTATTCACCGCTCATCGCACCGTCCTGCGCTGTAATCGCCGCTTCGAGGAAATAGTCGGATATACGGCAGATGAACTGCGCGGCATGCCCGCCGTCGAACTTTACTCAAATCCGGAGAGCCATGAAGCGCTGGGGCGTCAGGCCGCCCCGCTGCTCTCGACAGGGAAAGCATTCAACGCCACCAGTCAGTTCCGGAAAAAAGACGGCAACCTGATCTGGTGCCAGGTGTCGGCGAAAGCGATTGATGCCAACGATGCCGATCGCGGCACGGTGTGGATTACCACCGACATCACCGAAGCGGTAAGCACCCGGGATGCGCTGGAAAAATCATCGCGTGAAATGGAAGCGCTGATGGCCAACTCATCGGTCGGCATCATCGTCACCCGCGATAAAAAGATAGTCCGCTACAACCAGCGTTTTGGCGAACTGTTCGGTTTCCCCGGCGATAACGGAATCGGCGTGGACACGGCCGCGCTCTACCGCTCCGCCGAAGAACACAACGAGCTCAATCGACGCGCTGCGCCCGCGCTGTTTCAGGCAAAACCTTTCCAGACCGAGCTCTTCATGCGCCGCCAGGATGGCAGCGATATGTGGATCAATCTGATCGGTTACGTGGCCGATCCAGCCGATCCGTCAATGGGTGTTTTCTGGATCGCCGAAGACCGCACGGCGTTCAAACACGCCGAAGAGGAACTGAAAAAAGCCTATTTCGACCAGCGCCTGATTTTCGATCATTGCGTCGCGGGGATAGCCTTTGTTCGGAACCGGATATTCCAGCAGTGCAATCGCCGATTCGAGGAACTGTATGGCTACGGCCCCGGTGAGTTGACCGGCCAGCCAACACGGATCACCTATTTTTCCGACAAGGCCCATGCCGAACTTGGCCGGAACGCCTACGAGATTCTTGGCAAAGGCGAAACCTTCGTTTCCGAAATCGTTCACCGGCGACAAAACGGGGACCCGATCTGGTTGCGTATCACCGGTCGGGCCATCGACCCAGCCCATCCCGATGACGGCTCGATCTGGAACTACGAAGACATTACCTCGCGCAAGGTGGCTGAGGACTCCCTGCGCGAATCTGTCATGCTGCAGCGCGCCATCCTGAATAGCGCCAAGCTGATGATCCTGTCGACCGACAGCGAGGGGCACATCGTTTCCTGCAATCCGGCCGCCGAGCAGATGCTGGGGTACCCATCCACGGAGTTGCTTGGCCGAACACCGGCAGATTCTTTTATCATCCCAGAGGAAATCCAGCAACGCCGGGCCGCGCTTGCCACCGAGTTGGGCTTCAAGCCGCAGACCGCCATCGATGCCGTGCTGGCGCAGGTCAGGCTGGGTTCGGTCGATCAGAATCAATGGACTTTCCAGCGCAAGGATGGCGGAAAATTCGTCGTCGAACTCTCGATATCGGCCCTGCATCCTGAAGGCAACCATGCCCAGGGCTTTCTCTTCGTGGCCAGCGACATCACCGAACGCAAGCGAGCCGAGGATGCATTGCTGCGCTCCAGGGACGAGCTGGAACTACGCGTCAAGGAACGCACCAGCGAACTCGAAAGCGAAGTTCTCGAGCGCCGGCGCATAGAAGGCAAGTTACGTTACCTGGCCCACCACGATGCCTTGACCGGACTGGCCAACCGTACCCTGCTCCAGCAGCGGCTTGGCGAGGCGATGGACAATGCGGCCCAGGACAATACCAAGGTCGCCATATTGTTCATCGATCTCGATCGCTTCAAGACGATCAACGACTCCCTGGGCCATCACATTGGTGACACCCTGCTTAAAAAAGTGGCAGCCCGGCTGACCGAAACGCTGCGAGCCGATGACACGATCGCTCGCCTGGGTGGTGACGAGTTCATGATCGCCTTGCCACTCAAGCAGAACGAAGCCCATGCCGGGAAACTCGCCTCGAAGATTCTCGAATCCCTGCGCCCGCCAATTCGCATCGATGGACACGAGTTGTTCGTTACGCCATCCATCGGCATCTGTTTCTATCCGAATGACGGGGTCACGGTAAACGCCCTGATGCGCAATGCCGATACCGCGATGTACCAGGCCAAGGCCAACGGGCGGAATACCTACTGTTATTTCACGGCAGAAATGAATGCGGCCGCCGACAACTATTTCCAGATCGAGTCCGACCTTCGTCGCGCCGTCGACCGGAACGAATTCGAAGTGCACTATCAACCGGTCATCAATCTGAAAACCGGCCGCATCACGTCGTACGAAGCCCTGGTCCGCTGGCGCCACCCGACCAAGGGCTTGGTCGGGCCGGTCCAGTTCATCACGGTGGCCGAAGAAAGCGGCCTGATCGGAGAAATTGGCACCATCGTCCTGCGTCATGCCTGTTCGCAATTACGCACCTGGATCGACCAGGGTTTCACGCCGCCGATCCTGGCGCTGAACCTCTCGCCCATCCAGTTCAACGACCCCAATCTCACCGAAAGCATCTGCGGTGTCCTTGCTGACTACGGCCTGACGCCAGATCGCATCGAACTGGAAATTACGGAAACCGTCATCATGCAGGATGGCGAGTTGGCGCTGGGCACCCTGCAAAACCTGAGCAAGCGGGGTTTCCGCCTCTCCATCGACGACTTCGGTACGGGCTATTCCAGCCTCGCCTACCTCAAGCGCTTCCCGGTCGACACACTAAAAATCGACCGCTCTTTCATCACCGACATGACCGAGAACGAGAATGACCGGGCTATCGTCACCGCCATCATGGCCCTGGCCAGCAGCCTTCACCTGTCGGTGATCGCCGAAGGGGTCGAAACCAAGGAACAGTACGACGCGCTGTCGGCACTGAACTGCGATTTTGCCCAGGGCTACTACATGGCCAAACCGATGCCGGCCAGCATGATCAGTCTGGAGGCATCAATCGGAGAGGTACAGGCCAGCTGATAGCGGCCGAATGATAAAAAAAGGGCGCCCGGTCTATCCGTGCGCCCTTTTGCCCAACAACGACCTGATTTTCATCAGGCGCTGAAGCACTATCTATCTCAATGCTTGTGCTCCGACATCGGCATGCCGGCAGCCATCGGCCGGACTACCTTGGCGTCGACCTGCTTGGCGCTACCGTCATCGAAGGTCAGCGTAATCGGCACGATATCGCCTTCCTTCATCGGCGCCTTCAGGTCGATCAGCATGACGTGCAGACCACCCGGCTTGAGCACCGCTTCGCCCTTGGCCTTGATCTCAATCGCCGGCACCGGACGCATTTTCATGACCCCGCCTTCATTGAGATGGGTATGCAGTTCCGTTACTTTGGAAACCGGGTTGTCTGCCTTGAGCACCTTGATGTCCTTGTCGCCGTTATTCTTGATCACCATGAAAGCGCCAGTCGCCGGCGCATTGGGCGGTGCCAGGCGAACATAGGGGTCCTGCACTGAAACCTTGTCGGCAGCACCGGCAAGAACACCGGCCGAGAACATCAGGCTGGCTGCGAACATTGACAATTTTTTCACGGTTTTACTCTCCATCATGGTTGTTTCAAATGCTTGCGTATGGCTACGACGACCTGATCGGGCGGGGTTGCGTGAGCCATCTTGCCGACCAGTTGCCCGTCCGGCGCAACGATAAAAGTATCAGCCGAGTGATCAACGACGTAGCCGCCGCCAGCAGTCTCGACTTTTTGTTCGGCGTAGAACACGCCATAACGTTTGGCAATTTCGGCGACGCTCTCGGCAGTACCCGTCACCCCGACAATGGCCGGGTGGAAGAACTCGACATACTCCTCGAGCCGATCCGGCGTATCGCGCTTGGGATCAACGGAGACGAAGATCATTGCCACCTGGGCGAGTTCCTCGGGGTTAAGCTGCTTGAGCCCCTCCGAGGTCGCCGCCAGTGAAGTCGGACAAATATCGGGGCAGAAAGTGTAGCCGAAGTAGAGCAGGACCAGCTTGCCACGGTAGTCCTTCAGGGAAACATCACCCTTGGCTGACTGCAGCGTAAAGTCACCCCCCGCCGCGATAATGGCCTTGGGCAAGGGACGCTCCGGCATTTCCGGCTGCCAGAAAAGGGCCACCCCCGCTACGGCAAGGGCAAGCAAAGTGGCGATTGCGATCAAAATACGTTCGGCCATCACTCGTGACTCCCCGAACTGAAGCGATACGGCACGGCAATGCGCTCGCTACCGGTTTCAATCAACACTGTCGCCTGCCAGTCCATATAGCCCGTAATGCAAACCGGCAGCGTCGCTTCGCCGGAGAAACGGCCACCGCCGCGCTCCACCAGTTGGGGGCGGTTGTACCCCATGTTCATGTCGATCCCGGCAAAATCCACCTCGACCCGTGATGGCGAAAAGCCGCTCATGGCCACCGTCACTTCAAACGGCTTGACCATCGGAATCGGCTGCGGCGCCATCGACAGTTCAACCTTGCCACCGGACGGCAGCGTCACGGCGCAAGCCTGCTGCTGCAAGTTGCAGGCCGGATCAGGCCGGATGGTCACATCGGCCTTCGGTAACAGCATCGGCGACAACTTGTAGCCGATGACGACGACCAAAGCGATCAACTCGATACCGATTATATCGATCAGTATTTTCTTATTCACTAGCGTATTTCTGGGCCTTGAGCCGTTGGAGAGGATGCATTTTCGCTGATCACGCAGGTTTGAATTTAACAAAGATCAATTCTTTCACCGTCTGCGCGGAATACATTGTGCGGCATATTGTCGCAGGGACATTTTGTCGCAGGCGGCGATGGGGGAATGGAAGTTCTTACTTCTGGTATTCATGGGAGATTCAAGATGAAGAAATTTGCAGTGAAAACCACCGCGCTGCTTCTGGCAGCTGGTTTTGCAGCAACGGCATGGTCTGCCGAATCGCTGCAGGACGTGATGAAGCGTCGCAACCTTAGCCAACAGGACCTGCTGGCTGCTTCGAAGACCTACGTCCCGACCGGCAAGCGTGACGAATTCGTCGCCTTCAGTTCTGGCGGCCAGTCCGGCCAGATCATTGTGTATGGCATTCCGTCCATGCGCATCCTCAAGTACATCGGCGTCTTCACGCCAGAACCGTGGCAGGGCTACGGCTTCGATGAAAACTCCAAGGCTGTGCTGCGCCAGGGCAACATCGATGGCAAGGAAATCAACTGGGGCGATACGCACCACCCGGCCATGTCCGAAACTCAGGGCAAGTACGACGGCCAGTTCCTGTTCATCAACGACAAGGCCAACCCGCGCCTCGCCGTGATCGACCTGCGTGACTTCGAAACCAAGCAGATCGTGGTCAACCCGATCTTCAAGTCGGAACACGGCGGCGCCTTTGCCACGCCGAATACCGAATACGTGATCGAAGCCGCCCAGTACGCCTCGCCGCTCGAGAACAAGAAGTTCTACCCGCTCGAAGAGTTCAACGAGAAGTATCGCGGTGGTATCACCTACTGGAAATTCGACCGCAAGGAAGGCCGCCTCAATCCGAAGGAATCCTTCTCCCTCGAACTGCCGCCTTACAGCCAGGACTTGTCCGACGCTGGTAAAGGCCCGTCCGACGGCTGGTCCTTCACCAACTCCTTCTGTTCCGAGCGTTACGTCGGCGGCATCGAAAAGGGTCGTCCGCCGTATGAAGCCGGTTGCTCCGCCAAGGACACCGACTATCTGCACGTGATCAACTGGAAGAAGGCGGCCGAACTGGTTGCTCAGGGCAAGGCCAAGAAGATCAACGGCCACAACGTGCTGATGATGGAAACGGCAATCAAGGAAGGCATCCTCTTCCTGGTTCCGGAACCGAAGTCGCCGCACGGCGTCGACGTGACCCCGGACGGCAAGTTCCTGACCGTCGCCGGCAAGCTCGACACCCACGTGTCCGTCTATTCCTTCGAGAAGATCCAGGCCGCCATCAAGGCCGGCAAGTTCGAATCCAAGGATCCGTACGGCATTCCGGTCATCGGCATGAAGGATGCGCTTCATACCCAGGTTCAGCTCGGCCTCGGTCCTTTGCACACCCAGTACGATTCGAAGCCCTGTATCGCTTACACCTCGCTGTATGTCGATTCGCAGGTCGTCAAATGGAATCACTGTGACGGCAAGGTACTCGACAAGATCTCCGTGCACTACAACATCGGTCACCTGATGACCATGGAAGGTGACTCGGCTGATCCGAAGGGTCGTTACCTGGTTGCGCTGAACAAGCTGGCCATCGACCGTTTCGTGCCGGTTGGTCCGCTGCACCCGCAAAACCACCAGCTGATCGACATCTCGAACGACAAGATGCAACTGTTGTACGACATGCCGCTGCCGCTGGGCGAGCCGCACTACGTAGTGGCCATCGAAGCTTCGAAGCTGAAGCCGGGCGTTCGCTACAAGGTCGGTACCGATTCCCGCACCGACAAGCCGCATCCGGGCATGGTTCGTGCTGGCGAAGAAGTCACGACCAAGAAGGGCAACAAGATCGAGGTCAAGGGTACGCTGATCCGTTCGCACATCACGCCGGAAACCATCGAAGCTGAAGTTGGCGACGAAATCACCATCCACCTGACCAACCTCGAACGTGCCCAGGACGAAACCCACGGCTTCACCGTTTCGACCATGAACGTGCACGCTTCGGTTGAACCGGGCAAGACGGTAACCGTCAAGTTCAAGGCTGACAAGGAAGGCGTGTATCCGTACTACTGCACCGAGTTCTGCTCCGCACTGCACCTTGAAATGCAGGGTTACTTGCTGGTCAAGCCGAAGGGCTGGAAGCCGGGCAAGACCGAAGCAGCCAAGGCCGTCTATACCGAAGCCGACTATAAGGCCACGGTGAAGAAGGTTGCTGACACCCAGGTCGTCATTGATTCCGTCGTTGGTTACATCACCAGCGTCAACTTCAAGGACTTCCCGGATGTGGTAGCCATGGTCGAAGATGCAACGGACCAGCTGAACAAGATGAAGGAAGCCAAGGCCAAGCACGAAGCCGCAGCCGGCAAGAAGGATTGGGACCAAGCCAATCTGTGGGCTGAGCAAGTTTGGCAATACCAGGTCAAGGCAGCCGACATCGGCCTGCGTGCCAAGACCTACCTTGAGCAGAACGGCGCCAAGAAGGTCAAGTAAGCAACAAACTTGATCTGACTTAAGGCATTTAGCGGGGGACAGAGTCAATCTGTTCCCCGTTTCACATTCAGGAGGGAATAACCATGAAATTTGTAATGACTTTGATCGCCGCGGCACTCGTCGCCTCACCCGCCTTCGCCGCTTTGGATGGCGCTGCCCTGTACAAGGACAAGACCTGCAACGCCTGTCACGGCCCGAAGGGTGACAAGCCCTTGATGCCGACTTACCCGAAGGTTGCTGGACAAAACGCCGCCTACGCCGAACAGCAAATCAAGGACATCAAGAGCGGTGCCCGTAACAACGGCCAGACGGCCGCCATGAAGGGTGTTCTGCATCTGGTCAATGACGAAGAAATCAAGGCCATCGCCGAGTATTTGTCTAAGCTCAAGTGATCGAAAGAGGCCGGCATTGCTGGCTTCTGACCAATATCAAAGAACGCTGATACTCAAGATGAAACAATGTCTTAAGCGTTCCGGAACATTTGCCATAAAAGGAAACCAAACATGAAAGCATCACTCCTTTTGATCAGCCTGCTGTCTGCAGGTATCGCGTTTGCCGCCCCCCCCGCCCCGAAAACCGAAGGTATCGAAGGCAAGGATTACAAGTGGAATGCACAAGCCGGTGAAAAGGTCGAAGCACTGACCAAGAAGGGCGACAAGAAGCGCGGCGAAGAAGGTTACGAGACCTGTGGCGCCTGTCACCTTCCCTCTGGCGCCGGTCGTCCTGACGGCACCTTCCCGCAGCTCGCCGGCCAGCACACCACCGTGCTGATCAAGCAGATGGCCGACATCCGTGCCGGTCTGCGCGACAATCCGACGATGTACCCGTTTGCTGCCACGCTGACCGACGCGCAAGAACTGGCTGACGTCGCCGCTTACATCGAGAGCCTGTGCATCCCGTTGGACCATGGCCATTACGACTCCAAGCCGGGCGACAATGTGGACAAGAACTGGAAGGCTCCGGCTGACACCGAAAAGCGCTTGGCCGAAGGTAAGGCCCTGTACGAGAAGGAATGTCTCGAGTGCCACGGCAAGAACGGCGAAGGCGTCAAGGAAAAGTTCTACCCGGTGATCGCCGGCCAGCACTACAAGTACCTGCTGCGTCAGATGACCGAGATTCGTGACGGCCATCGCCGCAACGCCAATCCGGATATGGTCAAGATCATCAAGAAGTACAACAATGATCAGTTGATCTCCATCTCGGCCTACCAGGCCAGCCTGCAGATGCCAGGCAATATGTGCAAGCCGAAAGCTGGCGCAGCCAAGAAGAAGTAAAATGCCGTAACGGGGCAGCCGGAGCCTTGCGGCTGGGCTGCCCTTTTTTACAGGCATCAGAGAATGCCAAGACAATCATGTAACGAGGACAGAGATAGCATCATGGAAAAACAGAATCGGATTGTTGGCGGGCTAAGCTTTATCGCCCTGGTTTGCTTGGTTGCCGCATACTTTGCGCCCATCTGGTGGGTTTCCCTGACTGCTCCGAATTACCCGCCCGACGCCTTCCCCGATGGCATCCGCATCCATTTCCATTTTGATGGCGTCTATAACGGCTGCAAGGCAGCTGGCAAAGGCACCCGGATGGCCAACGAGATCATCCAGAAAGACCTCGCTCACGACGATGAGCGCTACAACCCGATCACCGATGCCACCAAAAACGTAGACAAAGGCGCTGAAGGCCTTGATTGCGTTCATGAAATGAACACGATCAACCACTATGTCGGCATGTTCCCGATCGCCACTGGCGCACCGGTCGAGAAACCGTTGGCCAAGTTTTTCTTCGGCTTCTTTGCTGTGATGATGCTGGCCTTCGCGATGGCCAAGAAAAAACCACGTTTAATTATTTTGAGCGCAGGTTTCGCTGCCGTCGCCGCTTGGATGATTATCGATCAGTTCGTGCTCGGCCACCTCGAAAGCCACGTTCAGGCCTACATGCAGGAATCCGGCACTTTCTTCAAGGACATGGACCGAATCCAGGTTTGGGGTGACAACGTCCGCAACGTTTCGAAAATCGTTATTTTTGGCCTGATTGCAGTCATGCTGATTGTCATTGCCGCAACAGCAAAGATTCGTCCCTTCCAGTTGCTGCTGGCACTGGTTCCGGCCTTGCTTCCACTCTTCTTCGTGATCACCTACGCCGGCTGGCTGTGGTTCTTCGGCCACAACATGCATCCGTGGGGTGCCTTCACCGTCAAACCCTTCATGCCCACCGTGTTTGGTGAAGGCAAGGTCGCTCAATTCTCGACCTTCTCTTACCCGTACTGGGGTTATGGCCTGCTGGTAGCGATTTTCGTCTGCATGATGCTGGCCCTCCTGATACGCCGCAAACAGCTACGCGAAGGCACCGCCGAGTAATCAGTGTGGCCTGCCTGCACAATCTGGCCAGGCTCAGCCTGGCCACCACGCTCCTCCTGGTCCTGACCACTGGCAACACTGAGACACAATCCGATCTGCCAGCCGGCATGGGCGCCCGTGCCAACGTTGATCGTCCCAAGCCGACCTTCATGTTGCATGAACGCGACAAGCGCGTGCATGGCTTGAAGCCGTTCCAAGACTTGGTAGACCGCGCCGAACCCGGTTCGGTGCTCAAGCCCCCTCCCGGCGTCTATGCTGGCCCGGTCTCCATTAACAAGCCACTGACCATCGACGGTGGCGGCAAAGTGACTATCGACTCCGGTGACAGAGGCACGGTGATGATGCTTAACGCCAGTAATTCCGTGGTGCGTGGCCTGCACCTGACTGGTTCCGGCGACTCGCACGATACCGACGACTCCTGCCTGGATGTCAAAGGCGATCGAAACACGATCGAAAATATTCAGATCGACAACTGCCTGTTTGGACTCGATCTCAAGCAGTCGAACAACAACGTCATTCGCGGCAACAGCATCCGCTCCAAGGATCGCGAACTCGGCGTCCGTGGCGACGGTCTGCGCCTGTGGTATAGCAACGGCAATCTGATTGAAAAAAATCAGATTATCGACTCACGCGACATGGTGGCTTGGTACTCGCACAAGAACGTTTTCCAGGGCAATCTGGGCAAACGTTCCCGCTACTCCATCCATTTCATGTTCGCGAACGACAACGTCGTCGAGCGCAACGAGTTTTACGACAACGCCGTCGGTGTCTATTTCATGTACACCGAAGGCGGCGTCGTCAAAAACAACATCATTTCACATGCCACCGGCGCTACGGGCATGGGCATCGGTTTCAAGGAAGCCTCCGGTACGATCATCGAGAATAACGAGATCATCTACTGTGGCGTCGGCATCGGTTCCGACCTCTCGCCCTTCCAACCCGACAGCACAATTGAAATACGAGGCAATCGCTTTGCCTACAACGGCATTGGCATCCTGTTCAATAGCGAAACAGGTGGCAACAACATGCTCAACAATGTGTTTGAGGGCAACCTGACCCAGGTAAGTTATGGCGGACACGGCGACAATAACAACAGCCCGAAAAACGTCTGGATAGGCAATTACTGGGACGACTATCAAGGCTTCGACCGCAACGGCGACGGCATCGGCGACAAGACCCATGAGCTCTACGCCTACGCCGATCAGATCTGGATGGAACTGCCGATCGCACGTTTTTTCCGTAGCTCGCCCGTCATGGAACTCCTGGATTTCCTTGAACGCCTTGCTCCCTTCTCCACCCCGGATCTGATTCTGCGCGACGAAAAGCCGCGCTTTGTCAAACCTGCACGGATAGCCACATCATGAGCGACGACAGCACTGACGACGACAATGGCAACCGCAAGCCGGCCTCTAACTCAAAACCCGCAGTTTCGATTGCCAAGAAGCAAACCAATCGTCGGCGTATCCTGCGCACTATTCTGCTGACGGGAGGCGTCCTCGGCGCCGCCGGTTCCGGTTTCCTGCCGCTGGTCTACGCCAAGAAAAATCGCCTGCGCCCGCCCGGCGCATTGGACGAGCAGGATTTTCTGTCGAGCTGCATCAAATGTGGTCAATGTGTGCAGGTTTGCCCGGTTGAGGCGATCAAGCTGGCTGACCTGGTCGATGGCATGGGCGTCGGCACGCCCTATATCGATGCCCGCCAGCAGGCCTGCGACTTCTCCTGCGATGCCGTGCAGTGCATTCTCGCCTGCCCGACCGGCTCGCTGACTTATCACAAGCCGGCCCATCTGAATATCCGGGCTGGTGCCGAACTATCTGGCAAGCCCATTCTTCTGGCCAAGGAAAAAGATGCCGAACCGACGCTGAATCTGGCCGAACGGATTGGCGTCGCCCGCCTGACCCGCCCGGAATCCTGCCTGGCCATGCAAGGCAAGGGCTTCAAGGGTACGGCGCGAGGTGCCAACTTCGATGGCAAGCTACGCTACATGTCGGTCGACCGCTGGAAACCGATCCCCGTCCGCGACTTCAAATATGACCGAGATGTCTGTGATCTATGCGAACAGGCCTGCCCGATCAAGGGTGCCATCACAGTGGAAATGGGCACCGGCAAGGATGGCAAGCTCAAGGGTATCCCTGTCGTGCATGAAGCCTGTGTTGGCTGTGGGGTGTGTGAAATGGTCTGTCCGACCGAGCCGGCCAGCATTGAAATCATTCCGGGTGAGGGGTGGCGAGCATGAGCGCTTTATCGCATAAACGTTTTATCGACCAGATCAAGGTGCTCTTCGGCGCAGAGCCAACCAAGCCGTCCAAGCCTGAAGACATCAGTCCTGCCGCACAGACGATTCACTTCTACAAGAAGGGCAACCGCGATCTGATCGCCGAAAAGCAGCACGCCCGTGCCCATGCCAAGCACAAAAACACCTGGCGTAACCGTCGCTGGGCAACGCTAATATTCGCCAATCTGCTGTTCGTGCTCTCCTTCGCGCTCGACATCCAGATTCTTGAAGGTGCCCTGACCGCCTCGCGCTTCATCGGCTTTCACCTGATCGACCTGAACTCGGCACTACAGGTAATGCTGGCTCACAAGCACATCATCAACAACCTGCTGATCGGTACCGGCACCGTGCTTGTTCTCTGGGTGTTGCTTGGTGGACGGACCTTCTGTTCGTGGGTCTGCCCCTACCACCTACTGGCCGAATGGGCCGAAAAGATTCACCTCTATCTGGCCAAGAAGAAGCTGGTTACTGACCAGACCATGGACCGCCGTCTGCGCACCGTGTTCTGGATCATCTTCGCCCTGCTTGCCTTGGCGACTGGCTATACCGTCTATGAAGCCATTTCGCCGACCGGCATTCTCTCCCGCGCCCTGATCTACGGGCCTGGGCTGGCCATGCTCTGGGTGCTGGCGCTGCTCTTTTTCGAAGTCTTCTTTTCACGTCGCGCCTGGTGCCGCTATGCCTGCCCGATCGGCCTGACCTATGGTGTCGTCGGCATCATTTCGCCAGTCCGCATCAAGTACAAACTCGATGGCTGTTTCCATGAAGGCGATTGCCGCAAGGTCTGCCTCGTTCCGCATGTACTCGATACCGTCATCAAGGGTCGCGCTGTCGAAACCGAAGTCGCCATCGGCCCGGATTGCACTCGCTGCGGTCTGTGTGTAGACGCCTGCCCGACCGGTTCACTGACTTTCGAAGTCAAAGGCCTTTCCAAGCTGGCCTGAAGCCTGCCATGGCCTGCCAAATGGCAGGCCCGGTGGGGCTGTGAGTCATTACGGATTTTTGATCGAAGTTCAATGTCGGCGGTTGTCACGCCCCCTATAATCTGGCCCCATGATCAAGTTCACCAACGTCGCCAAGACCTTTCGTAAAGCACGCGTACTCGATGGCATCAGCCTCGATATCGGCTTAGGCGAACGTGTCGCCCTGATCGGCTCCAACGGGGCCGGCAAAACCACCCTCATCCGCTGCCTGCTCGGCGAATACACCTATGATGGCAACGTCGCCATCAACGGCCTTGATCCGCGCAGCAACCGTACCGTCGTCCTCGGCAATATCGGCTTCGTGCCGCAACTGCCGCCGCCGCTAAAAATGCCGGTTGGCCAGTTGATCGAATTCTCCGCCTCGCTGTGTGGCACCGACCCGAAGCGCATTCACGATATCGCCAAGCGACTCGGCCTAGACATCGAAGCCATCCTGTCCCGTCAGTTCGTACGCCTTTCCGGCGGTATGAAACAGAAACTGTTGATCGCCATCGCTCTGGGCCGCGACGCCAAGGTGCTGGTCATGGACGAACCGGCCGCCAACCTCGATCCGGAAGCGCGCAAGATTTTCTTCGACCTGCTGGCCGAGCGCCTTGAAGATGCAACGATGATCATCTCCAGCCACCGTCTTGACGAGGTGTCGGCACTGGTCAATCGCGTCATCGAAATGGACATGGGCAAGGTCGTTCTCGACGACAAGGTAGCCGATGCCGTCACGCTGACCGCCAAACTGGCCTGCCGCATCGTGCTCAGCCGCTTCGAGCCGGCCTTCGCCAAGGCACTGGATGGCTGGAACTTTTCCTGCAGCGACGACAACCGCGTCTGGGAAGGCAACATCGCCGGTCCGGATCGCCTACGTTTCCTTGGCATCGTCTCCCGCTATACGGCACTGGTCAGTGACCTGTCGCTAGCCGAAAACTGATCATGTGCCAGCATCACCGCCGTGAATTTCTTGCCCGCTTCGGTGTTGGCAGCCTGCTTCTGACGCCACTGGCCCTGGCGCTGTCTGGCTGCAAGAAAGACAACTGGCCGGACGAAATGGTCGACATCAAGTGGGACCGCGATACCTGCGTAGTTTGTAACATGGTCATTTCCGACCGGCGTTTTGCCGGCGAAATGCGCGGCGGCCCGAACAAAACCGTATTCAAATTCGACGACCCCGGCTGCATGGCCATCTGGCTCAAGGAAAAAGCCGAAAAATATCCTTGGCTGGCCGATGCCTCCACCAGGATGTGGGTTGCCGACTACAACAGCAAGAGCCGCGACGAAATGAACTGGCTCGACCCTCGGCGCGCTTACTTCGTGACCCGCACCTCACCGATGGGTTTCAACTTCGCCGCCGTCGCCGCACCTTTGGCCGGCGCCCTCGATTTCACCGACATGCGCCAGCACGTACTGGCAAGGTTAAAAAAATGAAGCAACTGTGGCTCACCGCCAAACTCGATATCGTCGAATCGCTGCGTGCACGCTGGTTCCAGATCTACACATTGGTCTTTGGCGGCATCGTCGCGCTACTCTTCCTTTTCGGCCTGACCGAATCGCGCGTCCTCGGCTTCATAGGCCTCTCCCGCCTGCTCGTCACCTACATCCAGCTGACCATGGCCATCCTGCCGATCTTCGTGCTGATCACCACCGTCCGTTCGGTGGCCGGCGACCGCGAGGCCGGCGTCTTCGAATACCTGCTCTCGCTGCCGGTATCACTATCGGCCTGGTTCTGGGGCAAGATCGTCGGCCGCTACATCGTCGTCTTCGCACCGGTCTTCCTGGCCATGCTCGGTGCCGTCATCTGGGCGAGCATCCAGGACATCGAAGTACCGTGGGATATGTTCGGCTACTACACTGCCCTGCTCGCCGTCATGGCCATGTGTTTCCTCGGCATCGGCATGCTGATCTCGGCTATCGCCCGGACCACCGATATGGCGCAGGGCGCCGCCTTCATGGTCTGGCTCTTCCTGCTGCTTTTCCTCGATCTCATCCTGCTCGGTGTCATGATCCAGGGCAAGGTCGCGCCGGAACTCGCAGTCACGCTGGCCCTGGCCAATCCGCTGCAGGTCTTCCGCACCGCCGCGCTGGCGCTGTTCGATCCGCAACTGATCGTCCTCGGCCCCTCGGCCTACGTCATCCTCGACCTGTTCGGGACAACCGGCTACAAGATCTTCGCGCTGGCCTACCCGGCGGCACTGGGCATCATCAGCGCAGCGACTGGTTACTTCATTTTCCGTCGCGGTGATCTGCCTTGAGAAAACTATTTGCAACATTGGTTTTCTGCCTGTTTTCCGGGCTGGCTGTTGCTGACGAGTTGCCTTCATCAGCCCCGCTATTCGCTGCCACGCTCAACGACCTCGACGACAAGCCAGTCGCTCTGGAGCGCTACAAGGGCAAACCCCTGGTGGTCAATTTCTGGGCTCGCTGGTGCGGCCCCTGTAGAGCCGAAATTCCGGAGCTGATCAAATTCCGTGCCGCCCACAAGGGCAAGATCGAAGTGCTCGGTATCGGCATCGAGGACAAGGCCGAACCAGCCAAGGAGTTCGCCAAGGCTTACGACATGGACTATCCGGTCTTCGTCGCCAAGGAAAAGGGCATTCCATTGATGCAGGCCCTCGGCAACACCAAGGCCGGCTTGCCCTATACCCTGTTCATCGACCGCAACGGCCAAGTCATCCAGAAGAAAATGGGCATCGTCAAAAAAGCTGACTTTGACGCCATTCAGGACGCGTTGCTGAAAAAATAAGCCGCTAAGTGACCTGGGTCACAGACCCGCCCAGCGCAGATCACTATAGTCCTCCGGAATGCTCGCTCATCATGGCGGGACCATCTACGACAACCGTTCTTCCGGAGAAACCATGAAATTCCGCCGCCTTGCTTCCGCCATACTCCTCACAGGCCTCACGCTTGGCACGACCGCCAGCCAGGCTGACGGCCTGCGTTTCTTTCCGGGACTCGAGTCTGGCTTCAAATCCGCGCCCAGCCTGGCCCTGACTGCGGGCGTCATGAACGTCACCGCTGCCAATGACAATGCCAGCTTCGTCTATGGCCTCGATTTCAACATGAACTGTGGCCTGATCCAGACCCCGGACAACCGTATCCGCACTCACCTCCAGATCAACCGGGTTGACGACTCCGGCGTCAAGGCCACCTCCATCGAACTCTCGCCGCGCTACACCGTGCCGCTCGGCGGTGGTTTCTCCGTCGGTGCCGGCCCTGTTCTTGGCCTGGTCATGGCCGACAATGGCAATAACGACAAAAACCTGTTTGGCTATGGCGCAGTCGTCGGCGCCAATTTCCGCAAGGGCATCTACTACTCCGGCCTTGACCTGCGCTATCTGAACACTAAGGAGCGGGACAATGTCGAATTCGAAAACTGGGCGCTGATCGCCAAAGTCGGCATCAACTTCTGATCGACTGCAGACCAAAAGCAAACGGGGAAGGCTTGGGCCTTCCCCGTTTGCTTTCTGCCACTATCCAGGCACCAAGTTCGCCTATCTGAGCTTTGCCAGGAAGTCTTCCCGTGCCTTCGCCAAGGCTTCGCGCTGCTCTTGATCAACCAGACGATTACAGGTTTCGAAAAAAACATCGAAAGCAGCACACACCGTCCCCGAGTCTAGTCCGGCCGAATCATGGACTCTTCCTTCAGTGACAGGAACGTCAACGGATTTCAAAGTCGCAGAACGAGGAATGATGCGCGCCCCACCCCGCTCCGACGATGCCGTAAGCGGTCCTGTTTTTACATAAATCACGCCCTCGTATTCAAAGCGCGCGCCAATGGCGAGATGCTGTAGTTTCACGTTGATTTAGCCTGGAGAGGACCACGAGATCCATTCCGGACGATTTTCCGCCACATGGAACAGGGCTGCCACGACATGGCGATCGTACTTGCTGCCCGACTCGTTCAAGAGTCTATCGAGGGTTTCCTCCATCGGGACGCCAGCGCGATAGGCTCGAGCGCTGACCATTGCCACGAATGCATTGGCCACGGCCAGAATCCGGCTTTCCAGCAACAGTTCGGACTCTTTCAGCCCAGCCGGATAACCCGTGCCATCCAGATGCTCGCTTTTCTGGGCAATGACATTAATCACCGGCCCCTCGAAATCAATCACCTTGAGCACCTCAACTGAATGTTGTACATGAGAATGCAACAGTTGTTGCTCCTCGGTAGTCAGTGGTTCAGGCTTGATCAGCAACTCTCTCGGCAGGAACATCTTGCCAACATTGGCCAGTTTGGCGGCCATATCGAGTACCTCGACCGCTGCATCGTCCAGTTCAAGTTCGCGGGCGATGGCCCCTGCAACCATTGCCGTCCGCATCGAGTGTTCACCGCAATAAGGATCATGCGAATCGACGATACAGGTCAGTACCCCAACGACCTGTTTCATCAAAGCCTGCCGTTTGCTCTGTGCTTCCTGCTCGGCAGTCATATCACGGGACAGGCACAGCACCAGGCCCGATTCATCGGCACTTGGTATCGGCAATGCCGTGAAATATTGATGACATGCCATCGCGCCAGCTTCCAGATCCAGCATCCGCGAGACAGCTTTCGACGTTTTAGCGCTTTCAGCAATAATCGCCTCAATTCGGTGCGCAGCTGCAGGCCCGAAAACACTGGATAGCGTCTTTTCCCGGAGCGCATCGGGAGCCTCGTTGACCAAGGCACCAAACGCCTTGTTGCAGAATTTCAGGTGATCCCGTTCCACTGTAAAAACCAGATCAGGCGTTCCATCCACGACACTCTGCAACAAGGCAGACTGGGCGGCCAACTCCCGGGATTTCTCGCGCAGCGCCTCGGCGATAGAACGATCCTTGACGCTGGCCCCATGCCACCACGCGGCAACCAGACCAGCCGCAATCACCAGAACGCCAAAGATCAGCGAAGCGAGGAGAAAACGTTGATGATCCCTCGATTCCTTGAGCGCCTCGGCAGCATCGATTTTCTGGACAAGAACCCATGGAGCCTGACGGAAATCCCGGCTTACCATCAAAACCTCCCGGCCCGAATAGTCTTGCTTCAACGAGAACCCACCGGGTTTGCCCAAGGCCTCAGCCTCTGCCAGATTAGCCGTAGATGATGAAAGTCGCTTGCGTAGAGGCGCAGTGCCATCGGCCAATGGCGACACGAATGCAATCACCTCGCCTTCGCGCCGTACCAGCAAGGTTTCGTCAGCACTAGTTAATGTTCCCTTTCTCAGCAACAACGGAAATAGCTCGTCACGCGCCCGCTTGACGCCAGCCACTGCTGCAATTACCTGGGGTCCGGAAGCGCCGGGTTGTGCTGCGAAAACCGGAATGGCAAATCCCAGCACGACCTCGCCTCGGCCGTTTTCATAGAAATCCTGCAAGGTCGGTTTCCCGCTCTCCATGGCCTTAAGCAGAGTTGCCTTCAAGGTTTCATCGCTCTGAAAACCAGATGTCTCAACGACGACCTTGCCGGCTTTGTCGATAATGACAATACCGGAATCGGAAGTCGAAGCAACGTTGGCCGCTACCTTTGGTTGCCCGGACAACTTAGAAAAACCGCTTCTCTCAGCAGTCGTTTCAAGAAGGTTCCGGAGATAACCGGTTTGCGCTGCCTGAGTCTCGACCGAATCGCCGCTCGTTCCCTCCATCGCCTGAGATAGATAGAAGCGAAGCGAGGCGTTCTCAGCCAGTTCCCGAACCAAAGCGTACTGACTATCAACCCACTGGTTGATACTCTGGACTCGAGTTTCCGCGACCACCCCGAGCAGGGTTTCCCAGGCACGCAGATCTCGCTCCTTCTCGCTTGCCGCGTAGTGCACTACCGACCAGATGCCCACGACCAGCAGGATAACCAAGCCCAAAATCGCCGGCGCCCGATGAGTACGCAAATTGATGTTTTTCATGATATTTCAGCCGATGAAAGGAGACATTCATTCCTGGCCGGCGCAAAGCAAAAACGTGCAGGCACAGGCGCACAAGATGAGCCCAAACAATCTGTGACACAACTGCAAAGAATTGGAAAAATCATAGGTCTTCGCTCATGCTTTGACAATTGACAGCAAGCATTGGCACTCATGGCAAATGCATCCACCAATTGCGCTCATTTAGGGAAAAGACGGGTACATAATGCGCCACCTTTCTGTGCGAAACGATTTCAGGCACCTGATTGTCCAGAATCAAAATATCGTCACGGGTATAAACTGCCAATATGGCATGCGGTATACGCAAGTTGGCATCCTGAACGACGACGATCCGCAACGACTCGGCCGGAACGCCCAATTGCCTCAGGGAGAAATACTTGATGATGGCGTAATCTTCACAATCCCCGCCAAAGCTCAGGAACTCACGCGGAATGGCCCAGTAATCGGAACGTCCATAGTTGTCCTGATCCTGAACATAGCGAAAACGATTTGCAAAGTCGTTAACCGTGAGCAATTGATCTCTGACACTACGTCCGCGGATTGAACTAATCATTTGTTGCCAATCGGGCATCTTGCACAAATTGGCCGGACAGTTCTCCGATGAAGCATGCTCATCCGCCTGACGGCGCATGACCGAGACCCATTGCGGGAAGATCGTGAAACCTTCCTTGCGTTCCTCTCTGGTGTTAAACAGCCTCCCGTCTGTTGCCTGATTCTGCGCAAACACCGATGCCCAGGGCAAGCTGACCCCAAGCAAAATTGTCAGGACTCTAAAGCACGAGTACATGCGGGAACACACAAAACAACCTCAGGATTGATTGACCACGCACACTGTTACGACAAATTTGATTGAAACACCAAAGGCTGCAAGCATGTCGGAAAATTTTACAGTAGCAGAAACGCAACAAATCAATCGGCCCAAGGATCCGAACTAGCCAAGCCAATGACATCGGGTAGCGCAGCAGCTAAAATCGCCTCGATTAACATTTGGTTACATTCCGAAATACACCATAGAGGCACGATACATGAATGCTCTGAAAGCAGAAACCACCGGATCCCTGAAACTCACCTGCCTGTCAGTCATGCTGGCTATCGCCGGTCTGAATTCGGCAACTGCCCAAGAAACGGTCGATACCGACAAGCTGTTCAAGGAAGGCATTTTCCTGCGTGAACAAGGTCAAGTCTTCAGTTCCATCGAAGCGCTCGAAACGGTGCTGAGCAATAACCCAGCACTCAATCGCGCCCGCCTCGAGTTGGCTGTTGCCTACTACCGCGCCTTGAACTACGACCAGGCCAACCAGCAAGCACAAAAGGTTCTTGACGACCCGAAAACTCCAGAAAATGTTCGTCTCGCCGTGCTTGCCTTCCTTGCCCAGATCAAGCGTGACCAGGTCGCACTGGTCGCCAAGCCGCACACCTTTGAAGGCTCCATCTCTCTTGGTGCTCAATACGACTCCAATGTTAACGTTGGCCCCGGCGGCGCCATCCTGCCCGGCGGCCTGATTCTCGACCCAGGGTCGGTACCCAAGCACGATTGGGCTGCCGTTGTTCAGGCTGGTGTGACGCACACCTACAACTCACCGAGCGTCGTGCGTATCGGCGAAACAGCCACCCGCTTCCTCTGGCAAACCAGTGCAGGTCTCTACCAGAAGAATTATTTCAACGAAACCGACTTCAACCTGACGGCACTTAGCCTGTCGACCGGTCCTGTCTTTGTTGCTCCGGACAAGTGGCGCGCCAAGCTGAATCTGCAGGTTGATGGCCTGTGGCTTGGTGGCAACTACCTCGGCCTCTACACCTCGCTTTCGCCAACCGTGACCTTGCAACTCAAGAATGGCGAGTTGACCTGGGACGCTCTGGTGCTGAACAAGGCTTTCGATCGCGACATCGATGTTGGTCGTGACAGCAACTACTACTCTACAGGCCTTTCCTACGGTCACCTCTTCCTGCAAGGCAAACTGGCTGTTCAAGGCGGCCTGCACGTCTTCATGGAAGATGCCTCGGCCAACCGCTTCACCAACGATGGCTGGGAAGCCTTCGTCGGCGCCAACGTGGTGGCTTGGCAAAATGGTAATGTTTATGCTCGCTACAGCTACAAAGACACCAAATTTGATGGCGTCGAACCGGTATTTGGCATCAGCCGCGACGAATACGAAAAGCGTCTTGAAGTCGGCTTTGGCCACAACTTCAAGGAAGGCTTTGCCAAGGATTGGCGTTTGTCCGGCAGCTGGCAAAAAACTGAAAATAACTCCAGCGTGAGTATCTACACCTACAGTCGCCATATTGCAGGTGTAACAGTTGGACGCTCGTTCTGATTTAGCCCACCTACTTCACAAAATGGCGCCAATCGGCGCCATTTTTTTCGCCCTCAATTTACCCAGACCAAGAAAACCACACGAGAATCGTCAGATTTTTTTACACTTCCATTACCAACAAATCTCAACACCATGATTTGTTTGACTTTCTTAATCAGGCCCAAATTATGCCTTAACAACACTGTAACAATACCTGCTTGCTTAAATGCGATCGGGTACTACAGTGAAATCAAGAGGTTCTTATCAGTCAAGCAGTGAGGGATATCATGAAAACCAAGCGTACAGTTATTGCAGCTTGTATCGCCACCCTCTTCATAAGCGGTACGGTGTTTGCAAAAGATTCGTGGGAATATCACGAAAGTGGTTGGAATAATGTCAAATCCTACGGCAAGGTAACCATCGCTCAAGATTCCGTCGGTCAATGGGGTCCATGGGAAGATTTTGTAGAACCAGCAGCTGGCGCTCCGGCGCCCGTCGCAATGCCGGGAATGTCTGGTGGCGATCAATACCGCAACAATCCGGACATCATCGTCATTCCTGAAGATAAAGGCTGTGCTGCAGGTGCGTGGTGTGGTTATGCCATTTTCAAGAACTCCACCAAAGTCACTTATGACGATGGTTGGTATTCATCATTCAGTAAAGAAGGTGGCAAACACGTTTCACAGAAATACTCGCCCGGGTTATTTACACTTTGGTTAAACGCGAATGAGTTTCCTATCCCGGAAGGTGGAGTACCGGGTAATGCATCATGGAGCCTTGACCCGCTGAGTTCAGTGACACCTACCTTTGACAGCTCCGGCTCTCCAATTCCCGTTTACTTTGGTGGCGGAACCGTGAGCCAAGCTCAATGGATATGGAAATGGGGACGTTGGATTATGGTGCTCCCGGAAGGGGCCTTGTTCGATAATCGCGATGATTCCCTGCATCACTTCGTAACAGGAAATCCGGAAGTTGGATCGTTGATTGTTCCAATGAATAGCGATACGGCATCTGTTTCAGGTTTTTCTCATGGCACGAAAGCCAATGAAGCAAGTTCCTCCATTGGGTATGGACCGTTTGAGAAAGCCATTACAGGGCAAAGTGTTTGGGTATACAACGGAAAGTATTGGACTAAAGAATGGCTAGCAGCTGACCCACAAGTTGCAGTTGGGGAATTCGAGCGCAAGACCGTAGAAACCCAGCAGGCTGCAGTAGAAAACTATGCAAAGGGTTACAGTAACGAATACCCGCCATCTACAACCACCACCACAACCACCAAAGGCTATTACGTCGCAGGCGTCGCAACACCAGCAGCATATTTAGCTGGCGAACGTGCAGGCAACGTCAATGCCACCTATTTTGGCGGCAGTTTCGATGGTTCTTCACAAGGAATAGTGGAACTCCATGTTCAATTTGGCGCGGCTACTTGGGATGGAAACTGGACGGGTCCGATGGACTTCCATGTTGCCAAAGGTAACGGCAAAATCGACGGCGCAAAACTCTTCTCTAACACTATTTCCGGATACAAAAATGGTCAATATTCAGGAAAGGTAGAAGGAACGATCTATGGTCAGCAGGCTGGGTCGATTGGTGGTAGTACAGACGTAACCAGAACTGTCGGTTCAAAGGTTGTTGAGAGTAATACTGCAATCTACGTGGTTAACAGGGTTCCAACATCTCAATCTAAGCCTTAGTGAGTTAGTAGTTCTTAGACTGTTTTTAGCTGTCAATGAGAAAGGCACCTCTCGGTGCCTTTCTCATTGACAGCTTGATGAAGTTTTACCACCTTCTAGATCAGAAGATTTCGCCGCTAATCCCAATCAGCGCAGCATCACCAGCCATGACGGTTTCAGCATAGGCGCCAGCCTGCGGCAACATCTGGTCAGCGTAAAAACGGGCGCTCGCGACTTTGGCACGGTAGAAGGCTTGGTCGCCCTCGCCCTTGTCGAGATAGCCGGCAGCAGCCAGCGCAGCCTTGCCCATGAACCAACCGCCAGAGACAGTAACTGCCAAGTGCAGATAGGGAACTGCGGCGGTCAAGACGCCTGAGAGGCCGGTTTTGGCGTTGGCGGCCAGCCATTCGGTGGCGGCAGTCCATGCCTTCAATGCAGTGCCAAGGCGTTGGCCGATGGCAATCAGTTCCGGCTTGCCGGAAGCACCGAGAGCCTTGGCAGTGGCGTAGACCTCGCCGAAGACGACCTTGGCGGTCGCGCCCTGGTCGCGCATCAATTTGCGGAACAGCAGGTCGTTGGCCTGAATGCCGGTTGTGCCTTCGTAGATCGTGGTGATGCGCGAATCGCGCCAATGCTGGGCGGCGCCGGTTTCTTCGATGAAGCCCATACCACCGTATATCTGGATACCGAGTGAAGTCACCTCGATACCCATTTCCGTGCCGCCACCCTTGACGATGGGGATCATGAATTCGGCAAGGAATAGCTGGCGCTTCTTTTCATCCGGATCCGTGGCGGCATGGGCTCGGTCGAGCAGGCCGGAAGCATAGTAGGCCATGGCGCGACAGGCTTCGACGCGGCATTTCATCAACATCAGCATGCGGCGGATGTCGGGGTGATGGTCAAGCGTGACCAGTGCTTCGCCGGTCAGCGCATCGCGCCCCTGCTTGCGTTCACGGGCATAGCCGAGGGCCTGCTGGTAGGCACGTTCGCCGAGGGCGATACCTTGCAGGCCGACGCCGAGGCGGGCTTCGTTCATCATGATGAACATGTATTCAAGGCCGCGATTGGCTTCGCCGAGCAGGTAGCCGACGGCACCGCCGTTGTCGCCATAGGCCATGACGCAGGTCGGGCTGGCGTGGATGCCGAGCTTGTGTTCGATGGAAACGCAATGGGCGTCGTTGCGGGCGCCAAGCGAGCCGTCGGCATTGACCAGGAACTTGGGCACCAGGAACATCGAGATGCCCTTCACCCCGGCCGGCGCATCGGGCAGACGGGCGAGCACGAGGTGGACGATGTTGTCCGTCATGTCGTGGTCGCCGTAGGTGATGAAGATTTTCTGGCCGAATACCTTATAGCTGCCGTCAGCCTGCGGTTCGGCGCGTGAGCGGATCAGGGCCAGGTCTGAACCAGCCTGCGGCTCGGTCAGGTTCATCGTGCCGGTCCATTGGCCGGTGATCATCTTTTCGAGGTAGATGGCTTTCAGTTCATCGCTGGCACAGGTCAGCAGCGCTTCGACGGCGCCGGTGGTGAGCAAGGGGCCGAGCGAAAACGAAAGATTGGCCGAGCAGACCATTTCCTTGACGGCAACACCCAGCGTATCGGGCAAGCCCTGGCCACCGAAATCGGCCGGCGAGGTGACACCGTTCCAGCCGGCGTCACAGAAGGCCTTGTAGGCTTCCTTCCAGCCGGCTGGCGTGGTGACGCCGCTGGGGGTTAGCTTGCAGCCTTCCTTGTCGCCGATCCGGTTGAGCGGGGCCAATACTTCGCCGGTGAATTTGGCGGCTTCTTCGAGAATGGCATCGGCGAGGTCGGGCGTTGCCTCCTCGTAACCGGCTATCTGGCTCAATTCCTTGAAACCGGCCAGTTCGTCCATGACGAAACGCATGTCTTTTACGGGCGCACGGTAGTCGCTCATTTTGTCTGTCTCCTTTGGTTATTCGCTGCACTGTCGTCCCCGCGCAGGCGGGGACCCAGAAATCCGTGGATTCCCGCTTTCGCGGGAATGAAGCGGTGGTTCAGAATGGACTGCTGCACAGCGCCGTCTTCGCGGCGCGGTATTCCTGCTTGAGACGTGCGACCAGTTCGACGGTAGGCATCACGTCATCGATGGTGCCGACGCCCTGCCCGGCACCCCAGATGTCTTTCCAGGCCTTGGCATCGCGTGCACCCCCGAAGCTCATCGCGCTCTTGTCCTTGACCGGCAGATTGGCCGGATCGAGGCCGGCAGCGACGATGCTCTTGCTCAGGTAGTTGCCATGCACGCCGGTGAAATACGGGGTGTAGACCACGTCCTTGGCGGCCGAGTCGACGATGGCCTGCTTGTAGGCATCGACGGCGTGGGCTTCATGGGTGGCGATGAAACGTGTGCCGATGTAGGCGAAATCTGCCCCCATCGCCTGCGCCGCCAGAATGGCCTGGCCGTTGGTAATCGAGCCGGAGAGCGCAATCGGGCCATCGTAGAATTTGCGGATTTCGCCGACCAGCGCGAACGGGCTGAGCGTACCGGCATGGCCACCGGCGCCGGCGCAGACCAGGATCAGGCCATCGACGCCGGCTTCGAGCGCCTTTTCGGCATGGCGAACGCTGATCACGTCATGAAAAACCTGGCCACCGTAAGCATGCACATGCGGCACGATGGCGGTCGGCGCCGACAGGCTGGTGATGATCAGCGGCACCTCGTGCTTCACGCACAAGGCCATGTCGTGTTCCAGCCGCTCGTTGGAGGGATGGATGATCTGATTGACAGCGAATGGTGCAGCGTTCGGATCGGCCGCCAGTTCGGCCTTGATGCGGGTCAGCCATTCGTCGAGCAGTTCCTTGGGCCGGGCGTTGAGCGCCGGGAAGGAGCCGATGACGCCACTCTTGCATTGTGCGATGACCAGATCCGGGTTGGAAATGATGAACATCGGTGCGCAGATCACCGGCAGTGACAGGTTCTTGTTCAGTGATGCTGGGATCGGCATTACGCCCCCTCTTTCAAAGCACGACGCAGGATTTTGCCGACGTTGGTACGTGGCAGGTCGTCGCGGAATTCGACATGTTTGGGAATTTTGTAGCCGGTCAGCAGGCCGCGGCAGTGGTCGATCAGCATGCGTTCGGTGACTTTCGGGTCCTTGCGGACGACGAAAATCTTCACCGCTTCGCCGGAATGTTCGTCGGTCACGCCGATGGCCGCCACATCCATGACGCCCGGATGCATGGCTACCGCCTCTTCGACCTCATTCGGATAAACGTTGAAACCGGAAACCAGAATCATGTCCTTCTTGCGGTCGACCAGGAAAACGAAGCCCTTCTTGTCGACATAGCCCATGTCGCCAGTGCGCAGGAAGCGGTCCGGGTAAAACACCAGCTCGGTTTCGTCCGGCCGCTGCCAATAGCCTTTCATCACCTGCGGGCCGCGAATACAGATTTCGCCGACCTGGCCGAGCGGCACTTCGCTACCGTAGTCATCACGGATCGATACTTCGGTCGAAGAAATCGGTAGACCGATGGCACCGTTGAATTCGTGCATATCAAGCGGGTTGATCGTCGCGGCCGGCGAGGTTTCAGTCAGACCGTAGGCTTGCAGCAAGGGCGTACCGGTCACTTTCAGCCATTTGTCGGCGACCGGCCCCTGCACTGCCATGCCGCCACCCAGCGTGACACGCATGGTCGAGAAATCCAGCTTGGCAAAATCCGGGTTGTTGAGCAAAGCGTTGAACAGGGTGTTGACGCCCGTCACCACCGTCACCGGATACTTGCCCCACTCCTTGACGAAGCCGGGAATATCGCGCGGATTGGCGATCAGCAGGTTGCGCGCACCGATCATCAGGAAGGTCAGGCAGTTCGCCGTCAGCGCGAAGATGTGATATAGCGGCAAGGCCGTGATGATGAATTCCTCGCCTTCGCGCACCACCGGCTTGATCCAGTTGTAAGCCTGAGTCACATTGGAAGCGATGTTGGCATGAGTCAGCATTGCCCCCTTGGAAACCCCGGTCGTGCCGCCGGTGTATTGCAGGAAGGCCAGATCGCCCTGTTCCAGCGCCACCTTCTTGAAGCCATTGGCCCGCCCCTGCGCCAGTGCCGTTTTGAAACTGATGCCCCCCGGCAAGTGCCAGGCCGGCACCATTTTCTTGACCCGGCGCACGACAAAATTGACGATCATGCCCTTCAGTCCACCCAGCTTCTCGCCCATCGAGGTGACGATGACATGGCGAATTGCGGTGTGGGCAATCACCTGCTCCAGGGTATGTGCGAAGTTTTCGACGATGACGATGGCCGCCGCCCCGGAGTCCTTCAACTGGTGTTCCAGTTCGCGCGGGGTGTAGAGCGGGTTGCAATTGACCACGACACAACCGGCCCGCAAGGTGCCGAACAGCGCCACTGGGTACTGCAGGATATTTGGCATCATCAGCGCGACACGGTCGCCCTTTTTCAGCCCCTTCGCCTGCAACCAGCCAGCAAACTCCGTGGCTTCGGCGTTGAGCTGACGATAGGTGATCTCGCGTCCCATGCTGATGTAGGCAACCTTGTCGGCAAACGTCGTGCAGGCCTGCTCGAACAATGCGACCAGCGACGGGATATGGTCGATGTCGATCTCTGCCGGCACGCCATTCGGATAGCTTTGTAGCCAGATTTTTTCCATTTTTGTCTCCTCCTCCGTTTGCCAGCCTACGCGCCGAGCAGGGCCTTCTTCAGCGAAGCGTCGGCCGGCTTGTCACCCAACCAGACCTTAAGCAGCGCCTTGGCGAAACCCGGCCCGGCCACCTTGCCGCGCGCCTCCCCGTTCAGGCTGAGTGCCACGCCTTCAGCCGAGAAATCAATGGCGATGGTATCGCCTTCCTTGGCCTTGCCGATAGCCTTGAGAATGGCCGCAAACTGCTCGGCCTGCGGCTTCATCTCGACCAGTTCGGCTGGCGTATGGTTGTTCTTCAGGCCTTCGTCGAGCGCCGAATGCAGCGACTCGGCATCAAGGTCGCGCAGCATGCGCATGGACATGCGCCGCGGCTGCGGACTATCGTAAATTGCCGTCGGCGTCGTCGACTTCTGGCCGACGTAAAGCGCGCCGACGTAAACCTTGATGAACAGTTTGCTGCGCAGGCCGGCACCATTGAGCACCAGCTCGCTGCTACCGACCCGGATCTTGTCGTCTACCTTGACGCCGGCCACCTCGGCGGCGTGCAGGCCCGGGATCGCCATCAATGCGGCAATCAGCGCTGCCCGCCTGACAGTTGTCGATGAAATCATTGTTTGTCTCCTCCACCGCTCTTTTGTCGGTAGTGTTGTTTGTCGGCAATGTAAACCGTGCGTTCCACCACGGTATGCACGGTGCCGTGTGCATCCTTCAGTTCGACCAGATAAGTCCGCTCAAGCTCCGGATATTTGGCCAGTTCGGCCCGAATCTCCGTTACCTCGTCGTCGCTCAGCACAAAATCGGCATACAGCGTCGAAAAACCCGGCTTGCGGTAGCGAATACTGGCCGCCTTGTCCCAGACGATATAGCCATCACCCAGCGCCGCCATCAGCATCATCGGGTGCGCCCCGTCGGTGATCGCAAACAGCGAACCCCCGTAGAGCGAACCGACGATGTTCTTCGTCTTCCAGTTCAATGGCAGGCGCACCCGGATGTGGCGCAAATCCTTCGCCACATGCGTTACCCGGCCACCGGTGCCGCGAAAGGCGGGATGGAAGTTGAATCCCATCCGCACCATGCGCGCCCGCCAGGTCGGCGAAAGCTTGGCCAGCCAGGCGGGCTTCACGGCTTACAGCGCCTCGATGATGCCGGCCGCGCCCATGCCGGTACCGATGCACATGGTCACCATGCCGTACTTGCCACCGGTGCGGCGCAGGCCATGCACCGCCGTGGCGATGCGGATGGCACCGGTGGCGCCGAGTGGGTGGCCGAGGGCGATGGCGCCACCGAGCGGATTGACCTTGTCCGGATTGATGCCGAGTTCCTGCATCACAGCAATCGATTGGGCGGCGAAGGCTTCGTTCAACTCGATCCAGTCCAGCTGATCCTGCGTGATGCCAACTTGCGCCAGCACCTTGGGGATCGCTGCAATCGGGCCGATACCCATGATCTCCGGTGCCACACCGCCGACGGCATAGCCAGCGAAGCGGGCGAGCGGCGTCAGGTTGTGCTCCTTCAGGACCTTTTCCGAGACCAGCATCACGGCACCGGCACCATCGGACATCTGCGAGGAATTGCCGGCCGTTACCGAGCCACGGGCATGGAAGACCGGGCGCAGCTTGCCGAGCTTCTCCAGCGAGGCATCGGCACGCGGGCCTTCGTCGAATTCGACGACACGCTCGCGCCGCTTGATCTGGCCAGTCTTCAGGTCAGGCAGGCTTTCGCGGATCGTGTAGGGCGTCGTTTCGGCCTTGAAGTGACCGGCCGCGATGGCGGCGCAGGCCTTCTGGTTGGATGCCACTGCGAAGGCATCCTGCGCCTCGCGGCTGATTTTCCACTGGTTGGCCACCTTCTCGGCGGTCAGGCCCATACCGTAGGCGATGCCGAGGTTTTCTTCCTTGGCGAAAATGGCCGGGTTCATCGACATCTTGTTGCCCATGATCTGCGGCATCACGCTCATCGACTCGGTGCCGGCAGCAATCATCACATCGGCCAGGCCGAGGCGGATCTGGTTGGCGGCATCGGCCACCGCCTGCACCCCGGAGGAGCAGAAGCGGTTGATGGTAATGCCCGGCACGGTGATCGGCAGCCCGGCCAGCAGCAGGCCGATGCGGGCAACGTTCATGCCCTGCTCGGCTTCCGGCATGGCGCAGCCGACGATGACGTCGCCAATACGCGCCGGATCAATCCCCGGCACCTGGGCGACGACCGCCCGGATCACTTCGGCCAGCATGTCATCCGGCCGCACGTTCTTGAACATACCGTTGCGCTTGGCCACCGGCAGGCGGGTGGCGGCGACGATGTAGGCTTCCTGAATCTGTTTGCTCATTGTTTTTTCCTCAACCCATCCTGGGTTTCGTAAAAGCTATGTACACCGTCATTCCCGCGAAAGCGGGAATCCAGCGGTCCTCCCCTGGATTCCCGGTCAAGCCGGGAATGACGCGTTCCATGGTTTTATTCCGATCAATTCCTAAGCGGCTTGCCGGTTTCCAGCATGTGCTTGATCCGGGCCTGGGTTTCGGGGGTCTTCAGCAGTTCGACGAACAGCCGGCGCTCGACGGTGAGCAACCATTCCTCATCGACCAGGCTGCCGGTTTCGATCTCGCCACCGCACAGAGCGGTGGCAGCGGCCTTGGCCACACGGTAGTCGTGGGCAGAAATCATGCCGCCTTCCTTCATATTGACCAGCATCATCTCCAGCGTTGCGATGCCGTTCTTGCCGGCGACCGGAATGCCGCGCGCCATCGGTGGCGGCGCGTAGCCGGCTTCGGCCATGGCGCGAGCTTCCTTGATCGCGACGAACAGCAGTTCATTGGCGTTGAACAGGATGGTGTCCGACGGCCTGGCGAAGCCAATGTCGATGACTTCGACCGCACTCTTCGCCACCTTGGCCATGGCAATGGTCTGGAACACCGGCTGCAGGAAGTTGAACACTTCGCCCGGCGTGGCCGACTGGGCGGCCCACTCGGCGGCGCGCACGGCGAATTCCTTGCAGCCGCCGCCAGCCGGAATCAGGCCGACACCGGCTTCAACCAGGCCGACATAGCTTTCCAGCGCCATGACGCGCTTGCCAGCGTGCATGACAAATTCGCAACCACCGCCCAGCGCCATGCCCTGCACGGCAGCAACGACCGGCACCTGCGCATATTTCAGGGTTTGCGAAGCACGCTGGAACTTCTCGACGGTCGCTTCGAGGATATCGAACTGACCGGCGGTGCAGGCTTCACCCACTTGCTGCAGGTTGGCGCCTACAGCAAACGGTGCTTCGTGCCAGACGACGACGCCATCCAGCGTCGCTTCGGCCTGACGCACGGCAGCGATCACGCCATCGAGTACCTCGTTGCCGATAGTGTGCATTTTGGACTTGATGGACAGGATGCCGATGCCAGCATCAAGCGCCGGCAATTTCCACAGGCGAACGCCGTCATTCTCGTACAGGGTTTCGCCGGACTTTTCGGGGGTAGCACCACCCTCGCCCAGAACACGCTCAGGGAAAAGCTGGCGCTGATAGATCGGTAGCGCGGAACGTGGCGCATAGGATTTGTCGCGCGCCGACCACGAACCATCCGGCGTATGCACACCAGTGCGACCAGCTTCCAGCACCCAGGCCGGTAGCGGAACATCGCTCATGGTTTTGCCAGCGGCAATATCGGCCGAAATGCTCTGGGCAATATCGGCCCAGCCTGCTGCCTGCCAGGTTTCGAACGGCCCCTGCGCCCAGCCGAAGCCCCAGCGCATGGCGAAATCGACATCGCGGGCGTTGTCGGCCACGTTTTCCAACTGCACGGCGCAGTAATGGAAGACATCACGGAAGATGGACCACAGGAACTGCGCCTGCGGATGCGCCGAGGCGCGCAAGGCGGCAAATTTCTCGGCGGGATTCTTGATCTTCAGGATGGCGGCGACCTCGTCGGCCACCTCACCGGCGGAAGCACGGTAATCCTGCTTGGCCAGGTCGAGCACCTGGATTTCCTTGCCCTGCTTGCGGAAGATGCCACAACGGGTCTTCTGGCCAAGCGCGCCTTGGGCAATCAGTGCCTGCAACCAGGCCGGATTCGTAAAGTACTGATGCCACGGATCGCCGGGTAGCGTGTCCTGCATGGTCTTGACGACGTGGGCCAGCGTATCGAGGCCAACCACGTCGGCGGTGCGATAGGTGGCGCTCTTCGGGCGGCCGATCTTCGGGCCGGTCAGCGCATCGACTTCATCGAAACCAAGGCCAAAGGCCTGGGTGTGGTGCATGACGGCGAGAATCGAAAAGACACCGATCCGGTTGGCAACGAAGTTCGGGGTATCCAGCGCCCGAATGACGCCCTTGCCCAAGCGCGAAGTCAGCCAGGTTTCCAGCGCATCGAGCGTGCTGCCGTCGGTCGTCTTGGTCGAGATGATCTCGACCAGATGCATGTAGCGCGGCGGATTGAAAAAGTGGATGCCGCAGAAACGCGGGCGAATATTGGCCGGCAAGCCTTCGGCCAGAAGGTTCATTGACAGGCCGGAAGTATTCGAAGCAACAATGGCGTTTGGTGCGATGTGCGGCGCGATCTTGGCGTAAAGATCGTTCTTCCAGTCCATGCGTTCGGCGATAGCTTCGATGATCAGATCGCACTCGGCGAGCAGCGGCAGATGCTCGTCGTAATTGGCAGCATCAATGAACTTCAGCTTGCCCTTGCTGGCCAGCGGCGCCGGGTCCAGCTTCTTGAGGCCATCAAGGGCCTTCTTCACGATGCCGTTCTTGTCTCCTTCTTTGGCCGGCAGGTCAAACAGAACGACCGGCACATTGGCATTGGCGAGGTGCGCCGCAATCTGCGCTCCCATCACCCCGGCGCCCAGCACGGCGGCTTTCTTCACGATCAGCTTGTTCAAGCGGTTCTCCTTTAGGTCTCTTTTTGCGGCTTCGTTAAAATAAAACGAACGTTTGAATTATAGACAAGCATTACCTATGGTCAACTTTTTTTCTCGAAAAAATCAAAAAAAATCCCCGGGCTAGCCGGGGATCAAATTCACGCAAGGTTCTTACTAAATCAGAAGGCGTAGTTCAACTGGAGCGACAGATAATCGACCGAGGTTTCGAACTTGCCGCGAACGGTCTGCACAACCGGCGTTTCAGCCGTACTGCCGTAAACATTACGTGCGGTACGGGCTTCCTTGACAAAAATGTGGGCATAGCCAACATCAAGCGAGGCCTTCGGGGTGATCTTCCACTTCGCACCCAGCGCCAGCCAAGTACGATCCTGGTCGGGCACAGTCATCGTGCGCGAAGCATCGTCAGGAACAGCCCCCTTATCGAAGGCGACGCCCATTCGCAGCATCCACTGATCGTTCAATTGGTAAGTGGCACCCAAACCGACGCGGTAGGTGTCCTTGAAGTTGTAGCGAAGCGGCGCCACAGCACGGCTGCCATCCGAATATACTGGTTCAAGTTTCTGCAGCTTGCTCCAGCCGGTCCAGGTAAAGTCGGCAAGGGCCGCCCACTTGTCGTTGAACTGATGACGGAGCGCCAAGGAGGCGGTATCCGGCATCGTCAAGTCAGCATAAATACTGCGGGTCGCTTGCCCGGTTTGAGTTTTGTCACCCTCAAGATCGAACTTGATCTTGGAACGATAGCTAAGGCCAACACGCGTATCCTTCGTGATCTGGTACATCGCGCCAAGGTTATATCCCCAGCCGGTCGCATCGCCCTTCAAAGTACCAGAGCCATCCGGCTGTGTAGGCCCGAGGGCACTTGGCACTGCCTGATTGAATTCAACATCGGCCTTGGCGAAATTGATACCGAATGCCACCGACAGGGCATCATTCACTTTGTAGGCAACCGATGGGTTGACGTTAACGATCCGGATTTTGGTTCTCAAACCGGAATAACGGCCGGCAAAGTTCTTGTCGTATTCGGTCTCATCCGCAAAAGTCGGATTGACGGCCAAACCCAGACGCCACTGCGGTGCCACGGCATAGGAATAATAGAAGGCAGGAACTGCGTGCAGCCCACCACCATCACCACCATTACCCCCGACCGGATAGACGCCGGCCAACCTATTCGTCCCCTCGTCGGTAAAGCGGGTGCTACGGTCCAGCAGCGTCGTGGCGAAGCTGATGTTGTGGCCCTCGGACAAATAGGTCATACCAGCCGGGTTGTAATACAGGGTGCTGGTATCTTCCGCTGCAGCGGCCGCACCGGCATTCGCGATACCGACACCCGAGGCACTCTGCCCCGTCAACTGGAAGGCCGCGGCAAATGCGCTACCAGAAAAAGCAACTGCGATCAGCGCCGGAATCAGGCGCAGCGTAAGTTTTTTGTGCATTGATTTGTCTCCTGTTTTGTCTATGTTGGGAAAAATATCCCCGGTACTTCTGCTGCGATTAAATCCCAAACAAGCGTTTTAAATTACGTTTGAAATGCATAAAATCAAACGCTCGTTGGAAATAAACAACACTATTTTTTTGTATTCCTCGAATAGTTCAGCGGGCCACCGGTAAAAGGGGCAAAACCGGTGCCGAATATCACCCCGGCATCAGCCAGTTCCGTATCGGCAACAATCTTGTCGGCAACGAGGCGCTCAGTACGTTCGATCAGCGGCTTGACCAGACGCTCGGCCAGACCAGCCGGAACCGTCCCGGCAGAAGCTTTCGCCGCCTTGCCGGAAGACCAGTCGTAAAAGCCTCGGCCGCTCTTTTTGCCGAGTTGATTCTGTTCGACGCGGCGGAGCAGGCAATGCGGTGGTTCGGCGCCGTCAGCCAGTTGTTTGCCCGCTGCCATCGCGATATCAAGACCCACGGTATCGATCAGTTCAATCGGCCCCATCGGCATCCCGAAAGCAAGCATGGCTTCGTCGACAGTTTCCGGGGAGATTCCCGAATCGACCGCCCGCATCGCTTCCAGCATGTAGGGCGCCAGCACCGCATTGACCAGGAAGCCCGGCGCGCTCTTGACCGGCAACGGCAACTTGTCGATCTGCCGGACAAAGGCGCAGGCGGCCTGAACGGCAGCCGGGTCGGCCCCCTCGGCCTCAACCACCTCGACCAGCGGCATCATCGCCACCGGGTTGAAGTAATGAATGCCGACCAGTCGCTCCGGATGCTGCAAAACGGTACGCAAATCTTCCAGGCGCAGGCTGGAGGTATTGGTTGCCAGCACAGCTCCCGCCTTCAGCCTGGGTTCCAGCGACTTGAACAGGGCGTGCTTGGCTTCGACATTCTCGAAAATGGCTTCGATGACCACATCGGCGTGCGCCACGCCATCACCGTTGGGATCGGGAATCAGCCGGTCGAAGGCATCGCGGATTTTCAGCGGCTCACGCAGGCGTTTGGTGAACAAGGCATGCGCCCGCTTCAGCGCAGGTGAAATACGCTCCAGCGTTTGATCCTGCAGGGTCACGGTCATGCCGCGCAAGGCACACCAAGCAGCGATGTCCCCCCCCATCACACCGGCACCGATGACATGAACGCGTTTGGCCTTGAAATCTGACGCCTTGCCGAAACTTTTCAGGCATTCCTGCAAATGAAACACCCGCAGCAGGTTGCGCGCCGTCGGCGAGGAAATGATGCGATCAACCACCTCCGGCGCCGCCAGGGCATTCCCATCGTGCTTGGCCCACAGGTCGATGATCGCGTAGGGGGCCGGGTAATGTTCCCGGCGCGCCTTCTTCGCCACCTGCTTGCGGGCCCCGTTGGCGACCACAGATTTCAGAGGTCCATTCAACAGGCGCTGCATGAAAGGCAGCTGGCGGCGCGGCTGACCGGAAACCACCAACTGGCGGGCAGCCATTTCCATGACGCGCGGCGGCACACAATCGTCGGCCAGGCCCATTCTTTTGGCTCGCTTGGCATCCAGCGTCTTGCCGGTCAGCATCAGATCCAGTGCGGCAGCCGGGCCAACCCGCTGCGGCAGGCGCAACATGCCGCCCCAGCCGGGAAAGATGCCGAGCATGACTTCCGGCAGCCCCATTTTGGTACCCGATTCATCGACCGCCAGCAGGTAACGACAGGCCAGCACCAGTTCCAGTCCTCCGCCCAGGCAATGCCCACGGACCAAGGCCAGCGTCGGGTATTTGACCGCTGCCAGCCGGTTGAACAGATTCCAGCCGCGCTCGACCAGCGCCCTGCCCTTTTCCGGGGTATCGAGCTGGGAAAACTCCTCGATATCCGCCCCGGCGATGAAGCCGGCATCCTTGCCGGAACGGATGATCAGGCCTTTTGGCGGATGGGCGTCCAGTTGGTCGAGGATCGCCGAAAACTCGCGGAGCACGTCGCCAGAGAGGGAATTGGCCGATTCGCCGGCCTTGTCGAGCGTGGCGGTGGCGATGCCTGCCGTATCGGTAACCAGCTTCCAGTGTTGCAGATTCATGTTCATTATCTTGTTCCTAGTGAGCCCGATGGCCCTTCGCGGCAAACGCGAGCGACAGGGCGCCCGGCCCGACATTGACGGCCGCCGTCTTGCTCATCGGCGAGACGAGAATTTCCACGCCATTGTCCTCGGCTGCCTTGGCCAGCCTGGCGTACCCCGGCAGCTTGACGACGGCCGATGGCTCGCCGCCATAGCTGATGCAGATGCTCGGTGAATCGAGACCATCCGCGATGCGCCTGACCGCCTTGTCGAACAACTGCTCGACCCCGGCCTCGAAGCCGCGCACCTTGTCGACCGTGGTCGTTACATCGCGATGGCAATGCAGGATCGGCTTGACGTTCAGCCAGGAACCCAGCGTGTAGGAACCCCAACTCAGGCTGGTATCGCCCTTTTTCGACGCCCGCTTGTAGATATGAAACAGGTCGGCCGGCACCAGGTAGGTATGGGTTTCGTCGATCAGGTGCTTCAGGCGCAAGCCGATTTCGCTGGGCAGCCCGCCCAGACGAATCAGGCGCACCGCCTCGGCAACCGGCACGGCCTGCCCGGTAAACAGGTTGCGCGTCGACAGCACGGCCAGCCCGAAACGCTCTTCCATGCCGGCTTCCCGGCGGATCGCCTTATATTTTGTCAGGATGCCCCGCGATGCCTGCATCGCATGGTCGAAGATCGGGCTGCGGGTACTGGTGATGGTCAGGCAGAACACGTAGTCGTAATCCAGCACCAGGCGCTCGAGAAAAAGACTTTCAATCTGCGATGCCGAATACGGGATCGACTCGGCAAAATCATCATCGCCTTTCCGGTCGAGATGACGGGTGTAGAAGGCTTGTGTCTCCTCCGGATGGCGCCGGTCTTCGATCAGGGCATCACCAATACGCAGGGTGATCGGCATGATCAAGACGCCGTGCTTGTCCAGAAACTCGCGCGGCAGATCGCACGCCGAGTCCACAACGAGTCCGATGCGCATGTCAGTTCAGGCTCTCGACCAGCATCGCACCACCGAGACCGCCGCCGATGCAGATCGTCGCGATACCGCGCTTGGCCTGGTTCCGGCGCAGCACATGCAGCAAGTGCAGCACGATGCGCGCCCCGGAAGCGCCGACCGGATGACCGATAGAGACAGCACCGCCATCAACGTTCAGGCGATCCTCGGCAATGCTGCCGAAGGCGCCGCGCAGACCGAGTTGTTCGCGGCAATAGGCATCATCCTTCCAGGCGGCCTGACAGCCGAGCACTTGTGCAGCAAACGCTTCGTTCAACTCCCAGTAATCGACATCGGCCAGCGCCATGCCGTGGCGCTGCAGAATGGGCGTCGCGGCATGGACCGGACCGAGGCCCATTTGCTCGGGCTCAAGGCCTGACCACTGGCTATCGACAATCTTGCCCAGCGGCTTCAATCCCCATTTCTGCACAGCCTCTTCCGAAGCGAGAATCACCCAGGCGGCACCATCGGTGATCTGAGAGCTGTTGGCGGCGGTGATGTTGCCGTACTTCTTGTCGAAGAACGGCTTCAGCTTGGCCATGCCGGTCATGCTGGCATCGGCGCGCACACCGTCGTCCTCGGCATAGACATTGCCCTGGCCATCGACCACCGGCACGATCTCGCCGAGATGTCCGGCCTGACGTGCAGCCAGGGAACGCTGGTGACTGCGCACGGCAAATTCGTCCATCTGCTGGCGGTCGATGCCGAAGCGCCAGGCGAGATTCTCAGCCGTCTGGCCCATCAGCATACCGACCACCGGATCGGTCAGGCCCTTCATCAGGCCGATGACCGGTGTCAGCAGGGCCGCCGGACGCAGCTTCATAAAATGTTGAATCTTCTGACCCGCCGTGCGCAGGCTCATCATCCCGGCGAACCAACGAACCATCGCATCGGAATAGAGCAGCGGCGCCCGTGACAACGCATCGACACCACCGGCCAGCACCAGTTCTGAACGGCCGCCCTGGATATTGGCGATGGCCGAATCGATGGCCTGCATACCGGAGGCGCAATTGCGCATCACCGTCCAGCCCGGCACTTTCTTGCCGCAACCGAGACGCAGGGCAACCATGCGACCGATATTGGTTTCATCCGGTGACGGCGCAGCGCAACCGAGGATGACTTCATCGAGATCGCTCGGCTCGAACGGCTGACGCAGCAGCAACGCCCGGCCAGCCTGGGTGGCCAGGTCGGACGCAGCGAAGACGCCCGGCCCTTTCTGGGCTTTCAGGAACGGCGAACGGGCGCCGTCGACCACGTAGATGGTTTTCACTTTCCCCACCTCCGCAACTGCACCGTCATTCCCGCGCAGGCGGGAATCCATGAGCGCAGTTCGAGTATTTCTGGATTCCCGCTTTCGCGGGAATGACCGGTCGCTAGCTGGGCCTGTTCCATGATCACGCCGCCATCCTCGATTCAGCCGGCTTGTTAGCCGTTGCCACCCCGTAATCGAAAGGGAAGTCATCGACATGGACCACGATGTCACGCAGGTGGTTACGCTGCTTCATGATTTCGTAATCGGCCGCCGAGATCACCCCGGCCTCGAACGCAACGATGGCGATGTCGCGGACGTTGGCCAGCGGGTTATTGTCGAAACGCCCTTCTTTTTCGGCAGCACGGATCTTTGCTTCGATCGGCTCAGCCAGCAGCGTCGCCTTCAGCGCCAGTTCGATGGCACCGACCGGCTCGGTTTCGACCAGCGGCAGGAAGCATTCGGCAGTCAGACGATCACGGGAAGCCGATGGCGAGATCAACAGCTTGGCGACTTGATGACCGACATCATCCGATGGCACGACATACGGATGGCCCCACGGGAAGATCGAGCGATGCAGGAAGGCGGCGATGAAGCGGATCGGGAAATTGGCAATCACGCCGTCGAACGCTTCCTGCGCCTTGTACATGGCATCCCAGATCGCCCAGTGAGCCAGCGCAGCATCTTCCTTCTTGCGCCCCTCTTCCTCGTAACGTTTGAGGGTGCAGGAAATCAGATACATCTGGGCCAGGATGTCGCCGAGGCGGGCCGACAGCTTTTCGCGACGCTTGACGCTGCCGCCGAGGACCAAGAGCGAGATATCGGACATGAAAGCAAAGGCTGCCGAGAAGCGCGTCAGTTGCTGGTAGTAGCGGCGCATTTCCGGGGCGGCATCGACATTGACCGAGGCGAAGTGCGAGCCGGTCATGCCCAGCCACAGGGCGCGGAGTCCGTTCTTGATGGTGAAACCGATATGGCCGAACAACGCCTTGTCGAAATCGACCAGGCCCCGCTTCTGATCCGGGTTCTGCGCCGCCTGCATTTCCGGCAGCAGATACGGATGGCAGCGGATAGCGCCCTGGCCGAAGATGATCAGCGAGCGGGTCAGGATGTTGGCGCCTTCGACCGTGATACCGATCGGCACCTGCTGGTAGGCGCGGCCCATGAAATTCGACGGGCCAAGACAGATGCCCTTGCCACCGATCACATCCATGCCGTCATTGACCACCTGACGGGCGCGCTCGGTGACGTGGTACTTTGCAATGGCCGAAACGACCGATGGCTTCTCGCCGAGATCGACGGCGCCGGCTGTCATCTTGCGCACGGCATCCATCATGTAGGTGTAGGCGCCGATGCGGGTCAGCGCCTCCTCGACGCCCTCGAACTTGCCGACCGCCATCTTGAACTGCGAGCGCACGCGGGCATAACCGCCGACAGCGCGCGCCGTCATCTGGGCCATGCCGGTATTCGACGACGGCAGGGAAATCGAGCGACCGGCCGCTAGACACTCCATCAGCATCCGCCAGCCATGACCGGCCTTTTCAGGGCCGCCGATGATGAAGTCGAGCGGCATGAAGACGTCCTTGCCACGCGTCGGGCCGTTCATGAACATGGCGTTGAGCGGGAAGTGGCGACGGCCGGTATCGACGCCCGGATGGTCGTAGGGGACAAGCGCGCAGGTGATGCCGATGTGCTTCTTGTCGCCGAGCAGGCCATCCGGGTCGTAGAGATGGAAGGCCAGGCCGAACACGGTACACACTGGAGCCAGTGTGATGTAGCGCTTGTCCCAGCTCACCCGCATGCCAAGGACTTCCTTGCCCTGGTACATGCCCTTGCAAACCACACCAGCATCGGGAATGGAAGCGGCATCGGAACCGGCCCACGGGCTGGTCAGCGCAAAAGCCGGCACCTCGATGCCCTTGGCCAGACGCGGCAGGTAGTGGTTCTTCTGCGCGTCGGTGCCGTAGTGCAGCAGCAGTTCAGCCGGGCCGAGCGAGTTCGGCACCATGACCGAAACCGACAGTGCGCTGGAGCGGGTCGACAGCTTGGTCACCACCTGTGAATGGGCGTAGGCCGAGAATTCCAAGCCACCGTACTTCTTCGGGATGATCATGCCGAGGAAGCCCTTGTCCTTGATGTAGCGCCAGGCTTCGTTGGGCAGGTCGTACAGTTCGTGCGTCACTTTCCAGTCATCGACCAGGCGGCAGGCCTCTTCGCATTCATTGTCGAGGAAAGACTGCTCTGCCGGCGTCAGCTTCGGCTGCGGGTAGGCATGCAGCTTCTGCCAGTCCGGCTTGCCGCGGAACAGTTCGCCCTCCCACCAGACGGTGCCGGCTTCCAGCGCGTCGCGCTCGGTATCGGACATCTGGGGCAGCACCTTGCGGTAGGTGGAAAAAATGGGGCGGGTGATGATCGCCCGGCGAACTGGCCGAACGATGACCAGCCCGACCAAAGCCACCAGGGTGACTAACCCGAGCAGAGGGATGATGCTGTTGAACATTGCTGTATCTCCTTTTATGTCTTTTTTGGTCTTGGTCGATTATTTGCTGTCGACGGCAGCGCTATCCGAAAACTGCGGCAACTGGGCACGCAGGCCGCCGAGCAGGAAGGACATCAGGCGTGGCACAAGGCGATCCAGGCGATCCACCGAGTCCTCATCCTCGATCTGCCAATCTGTCACCAGACGTAGCGCATCGGTACCGGCAATGGCGTAGGACGTCGCCCCAAGCATGAAGTGGAAGCGCCAGACGATCTCGGCCTTCGGCACTTCGGGCAACGAACGGAACAGGGCTTCCTTGTAGCGATCCATGACTTCCTTGTATTCGTGAGCCAGAAAAGCACGGATGAACTCGGACGGTTCGGTCAGCGTCCGTCCCAGCAGGCGCAGAAAGGTCATGCCGCCTCGCCGCTCATCGCCGGCCATGCGCAGCAAGGTGCCAAAGAAACCGTCAACGATCTGCGAAGGCTTCAAGGCTTTGCCGGCAGCCTCGACCTCCATCGCGTTAAGCACCCGCATCCGCTCTTCGTTCAGCCAATCCAGGCGGCGGCGAAACACCTCCTGCATCAACGACTCCTTGGAGCCGAAGTGGTAATTCACTGCCGCCAGGTTGACCCCGGCCTCACCGGTGATCTGGCGCATCGAGGTTCCTTCATAGCCATGGGCCATGAACAGCCGTTCTGCCGCATCGAGAATGCGTTCGCGGGTATCGACCGAGCGGACTTCAACCATGGCTTGCTCCTATGATTCATACGTTCGTTTGAATCATAGGAAAAACAATTAAGCAATGCAAGCGTTTTTTGGTTCAGGGGTTGTAGCGGCGAATGAAAGCCAGAATTTCGTCGGCCGGCACCGGACGACTGAAAAGGTAGCCTTGCACCATGTCGCAGCCACGACTGCGCAAGTAATCAAGCTGCGCCTGGGTTTCCACCCCCTCCGCTACCACCTTCAACTTAAGGCTATGAGCCAGGCCGATCGTCGCATCGGAGATGACGCAACCATCGACCTCATCGCCAATCTGTTCGACAAACGAACGATCCAGCTTGAGATGGTTGATCGGGAACATGCGCAAGTAGCTCAAAGACGAATAGCCGGTGCCGAAATCGTCGATCGCCACGCTAATCCCCATGGCGTGCAGGAGATCGAGAATCCGCACCGTCTCGGTTGGCTGCTCCATGGCCACCGATTCGGTGATCTCGAAGATGAGATCATGCGCATCAAGATCGTATGCTTCGATGACGCCACGGGCCAGCAAGGGCAAGTTGCCGTTGCGCATCTGAATGGCTGAAATGTTGACGCCCATCTTGATGCCGGAAACGCCCGCCGCTGAAAAATCAGCCAGTTGCCGGCATGCCGCCCACAACACCCATTCACCCAATGGCTGGATCAGGCCGGTCTCTTCGGCAATCCCGATAAACTTGCCGGGCAGCAACAGCCCTTTTTCTGGATGATTCCAGCGGATCAGCGCTTCCAGGCTGGCGACCCGATTACTGGCCAGATCAATAATGGGCTGGAAATACAGGCAAAACTCATCGTTAGCCAATGCCCGGCGCAGGCTGTGCTCGGTATTGAGCCGCTCCAGCGCCGCATCATTCATCTTGGCGTCAAAGAACTGGAAGTTGTTCCGGCCAGCCATCTTGGCGTGATACATCGCGGCATCGGCATTCTTCATCAGTACGTCGCCATCCTCACCATCGGTCGGGTAAATGGCGATGCCGATACTGGGGGTCGAATAAAGATCGTAGCCCTCAATCTGATAGGACTGGCCAACACTGAAGACCAATTTCTCGGCCACCACGGCCACTGCACTGGTGTGTTCGACGCCGGACAGCATGATGACAAACTCGTCGCCCCCGACGCGAGCGACAACGTCACTGTCGCGCACGCCTTCCCGCAGGCGATTCGCCACTTCGATCAGCAACTCGTCGCCGACGTGATGCCCCAGGGTGTCGTTGATTACCTTGAAACGATCCAGGTCAACGAACAGAACCGCAACCCGAGAGCCATCCCGGCGTGCCGCGGCCAATGCCTGATCGAGGCGCCCCTTCAGGCTCAGGCGATTCAGCAAGCCAGTCAGCACATCATGATGGGCCAAATGCTCCAGGCGCTCTTCGGCGGCACGTTCCGATGACACATCGGTAAAGTGCGCGACATGGTACCGAATCGCGCCATCCTCGCTACGGATCACCGAGATCGACATCCACTTCGGATAAATACCGCCATCCTTGCGCCTGTCCCAGATCTCCCCCTGCCAGAAACCTCGTTCGGCAATGCTGCGCCACATCCGCTCATACTCTTCAGGCGTCGTACGGCCCGCTGACAGGAAGCGGGGATTGCGCCCGACAGCCTCTTCCGAGGTGTAGCCGGTGAGGCGGGTAAATGCCGGATTGATGGTGACAATCTTGTTGTCGACGTCGGTAATCAGGATCGCTTCGCCACTGTATTGAACCGCACTGGCCAGGAGCTGCATTTGCGCCAGCATCTCCTGTTGCGCGGTCACATCCTGCGAGGTGCCGATCACCCGCAGGGGCGTTCCATCCTTGCCATATTCGGTCTCGCAGGACTCCAGCACATACTTGATCCGGCCATCCGGCATCAGCAGCCGATGTTTCAATGACACAGGCTGATGCGATGCGATCGAGTCGTTCAGTGCCTTGTCCACAATCGAACGATCCTCAGGATGAATCTGGGCAAAGAATTCCTCGTATCGGGAGCCACTTTCGCGACTGGGGATTTCGAAAATCCGGTACAACTCCTCCGAACACATCACGTGCATCGAAGGCAGCTGGATTTCCCAGCTACCCAATTGGGCAATTCGCTGGGCGGCATTCAGCCGCTCGCCGTTGCGACGCAACTGCCTGGCCACCATCTGCTCCCGCCGCTGGGCGCGGAACAAGCCGAACATCACCACCAGCAGGCAAGCCAGCAAAGTGGCCCCCAGGATGCCGATCATCAAGGCCCGCTGCCGCCAGAAGGACATCACATCTTCTTCGGACAAACCAGCCACGACGTAAAACGGGTAGTGCTCCAGAACACGGTAGCCATAAACTCTCGGCTTGCCATCCGCCTGGGCAACAAACTCAAGAACCCCGTGGCGCTCCCCGGCCGTGATTCGCTGATAAATGGGATGCGATGGCTCAAGCCTGCGATTGATCTCGCTCACGACCGGTGGTTGCCGAACCACCAAGGCATGCGTATCGCTGCGCCGAATCGCCAGCGCACCGGAAGCGCCCAGGCGGACGGACTTGAACAAGGCCTCGAAATATTCCAGTTCGATCGCTGCGCTGACAACGCCCAGAAATACGCCATCCGGCGAGCGCACGCCTCGCGCCGCAACGATAGTTGCCCTTCCGGTAATGCGCGAAGTAATAACTTCGGAAAAAACAATCCCGGCGCCCCGCTCTGCCTTGGGCAACTTGAAATAGGATCGGTCAGCCAGGTTGGCATAGTCGCCACCCCCCGAGCGGTAAAGCACATTGCCATCGGCCGCGATGATCCGAAAACCGGCCACCTCGGGAAAGGCACGCTGCGAGCGCTGGAGGTCCTTTTCGATCGCCACCCGAAAACGTGGCATTGCTTCAACGACCAGCGCCTCTTTGGGAACGCGTTCGGCCATGTCCTCGAGGGTCGCATCAACACGTCGCAGGGTTGAATCAAAACGCGCTTCAAGCAGTTCCGACTGGCTATCGGCGACCGACCTGGCCTCGGCCCAGACGTCCTGATAGGCGGACCAAAGCACATAGGCGAGCAAAATGAAGCCACCCACAACCAAGGAGATCAGGGCAATCCACAGGTGATACCCATAACGAGAATTCTGTTCGGGTGAAGTTTCCATGCGTCGCGATCTGCGCTCAATACGGCCGAATGACCATTCTGATCATCCGGAAACAGAATTGCAATGAAGCATCGGGACAGGCCGCGGGTTCGGTTGCCGATATTCCAGGAAATGGCAAGCCACCTCCTGATTGCTCAGATTCTCGTGCAACAGCCTGACCGACTCCGCATGCAACGGCCATTCATCCAGCGGTATCGTTTCAGGAAACAAGGTATCGCCGGCATAAGCCTGCCCAATCCGGGTCAGGTAAAAACGGTGGCAATAAGGCCAGGCGGCGGCATAAACCGAAGCCCCACCGATGACGAATACCGGCTTGCCAGTCGTCAGCGCCCGACGCAACCCCTCCTCCACCGAAGCGACCCGGGTACATCCCGGACGCATGACAAGATCTATCTGGCGGCTGACAACAAACGAATCCTCCGGCACCACATCCATCGACTCATAGGTCAGACGGCCGATCACCAGCGCAGCTCCGGCCACGGTTTTTTCGAAATAAGCGAGCTCTTCCGGAATATCCCAAGGCAGCCAGCCGGCCAGCCCCAGCATGCCGTTGCTGGCCACGGCGCCGATGGCGGAAATCAGCGTTTCGTCTTTTGCCATTGCTCACGCGTCAGGGAAAGTGAAATGGCCGGCGTGCCCTGCCCGTTATACACATGTGGCTTGTGCATCGAGACAAAAGCCGAACTGACGACAGACATACCGAAAATGGCATCCATCACTTCCAGTATGCTCGACTCAAGGCACTCACAATGCGCATTGGCTTCCAGCTTGCGAATGGCCAGAAAAATCACCTCGTAATCGACTACCTGACGAATGTCGTGCGGGTCTGCCACCGCCTCCATAGGCGCCCAGGCATCGGCGTGGACGAGCACGGCCTGAGGTCCATGTTTCTCAAGAGGATTACACCCGGTACGCAATTGAATGGTGGCATCGACCGATGCGCACCAGTGGTTGGCTAGCAAGTACGAACTCCCTAATGGTTTTGTTTAAATAACGACCTGGCAACGATACCAAGACACTGATGACATAGGCAAAAAAAAGGACGCCTGTGCGCCCATCAACAATCCAGACCGGCAAAAACTCAGGCGGTCACATTCACCATTGTTCCAGTCTCCTGACCAAAAGAATTGACCACCGGCGCCAAGGTTGTTGCTGCAGGGGTTACGCTTTCCGACTTTAATACCGTGCTGATCTGCTCGCGCAAATCATTCAATTGCCCCTGTACCTCACCCAGAGAAGACAATCCGGCCAAACCCCGCTTCGCCTCGCTGGCTTCGCCCTGCGCCTGATTCGATTCGACTTTCAACGAACGGGCGTTTTCCTGCGCACGGTCTGCCACCGATTGGGCGTCACGCGCACTGGACGCCAACGCCCTGGCGCGTTGCTCAGCCTGGTCGGCATTACGCTGGGCTTGTTGCTGCTGAATCTGCCCCCACAGCGCACTACCGCCTGCCTGGCTGCTGGATAAGGACGCTACTGCCATTTTATGTCTGACCTATCGTGGAACCGAGGCCAACGAACTTCAGGCAATCACGTTGATCAGGGTACCTGTCGGCTGCCCTTGCGCGTTCACCACCGGGCGCGGCGGCTCTTCCTTCTTCTCGACACGTTCCTCGGGGCGAGATTCGCGTTTTTCGGCCTGCTGGGCCTGAAGCGCCTGCTGAGATTGTTGCGTCTGGCTGGCCTGAGTGCCCGTATTGGCATAGGCACTGATGCTGGAAGTCACTGATTGAATGGCCATATCATCACCTTCATTAACTGATAAACCTACTCAAACTCTACACCATTCCATGAAATATTCCAGAAGTATCTGGTGCTACTGAATCAACAAAAATAGCAAATACAAAAAGCCTAACATTCGTTTTGCCTGTGCATCGCATGACATCAGGGAATGAATGGTAATTGAAGACCGGCCGTGCTGCTTGCCCCGCCAGTCGCCGAAGCACAAAGCTCACGAAAACAGCGCGCCGCGGCACTTTCATAACGCTGCCGGTGTCGGGCGAAATAGAAGCGCCTGCCCAAAGAAAACTGGGGTGTCTTGATTTCAATCAGGCTGCCGCGACGAAAGGCCTCGCGCAATGCCAGCCGCGACAGGCAAGCAATCCCCAGCCCAGACTCGACAGCACGCTTGATCGCTTCGGTGTGCTCCAGTTCCAGACGCAGATTGAGATTCCCCAGATGGCGGCCAACTTCGCGATCGAAATGGCTTCGCGTCCCGGAACCACGCTCACGCAGAATCCACAGTTGCCGAGCCAGCGTTTCGTTATCAACCGGCCCATGACTGGACAGTTCGTGACCTGGCGCACAGAAAACGACCAGTTCATCATCCATCCATGGCTCGATCAACAGATCCGGATGACTGACCTCCCCTTCAATCAATCCCAGGTCACACTCGTAGCGCAACAAGCGCTCGACGATCGCGTCAGTATTGGCCACGTGCAAGGCGACGGGCGCCTCCGGGTGCTGGTGCATATAGTCAGCAATGATCAGCGTCGCCAGATAATTGCCTATGGTCATGGTGGCGCCGACGCTGACCGGCCCGAGCTTGCCACCCGACAGATAGGCTTCGACATCCCGCGCCTGAGCGAGAAGACTTTCGGCCAGCGGCAGCAAGCCCTGCCCAGTCGCATTGAGGCGCAAGGATTTGCCAATCCGGTCGAACAGCGGGCAATCGTAAGCCTTCTCGAGTTCAACCAGGGCATTGCTCGCCGCCGATTGTGACATTGCCAAGCGCTCGGCCGCACGCGATACGTTGTCCGTCTTGGCGATGGCCGCGAAGATTTCCAGTTGGCGCAGGGTAAGTTTCATATCTAAATTATAGCTAACCGATAGACAAATTACCCGATTTACCAAATTAATCGACAAGCCTAGCATGCAAACCTTACCAACCCGCACGCCATGATCATGAGCAACTTCGCCACCGAAACCGTTCTCTCAGTGCATCACTGGAACGACAACCTGTTCACCTTCCGGACGACGCGCGATCCCGGCTTGCGCTTCAATAACGGTCAGTTTGTGATGATCGGTCTCGAAGTGAATGGTCGGCCACTGATGCGCGCCTACAGCGTTGCCAGTGCCAATTACGAAGAACACCTGGAATTTTTCAGCATCAAGGTCCAGGACGGCCCGCTGACCTCCCGCCTGCAACACCTCAAGCCCGGAGACTCGCTGCTGGTCAGCAAGAAGCCGACGGGCACACTCGTTCTGCGCGACCTGAAGCCGGGCAAGCGACTGTTCCTGTTTGCCACCGGTACCGGACTGGCGCCATTCATGAGCCTGATCCACGACCCGGAAACCTATGAACGGTTCGAGAAAGTCATTCTGATTCACGGCGTGCGCTGGACCAACGAACTCGCCTACCACGACTACATCGAAGAAGACCTGAAGGAGCACGAGTATCTGGGCGAACTGCTCCGCGAAAAGCTGATCTACTACCCGACTGTGACGCGTGAACCTTTCCGCAACGAAGGCCGGCAAACCGACCTGATTCTCTCCGGCAAACTATTCGAGGACATCGGTGAAGCGCCGCTCGATCCGGCCACCGACCGCGGCATGATCTGCGGCAGCCCGGCCATGCTGAAGGAAATCTCGACCATGCTCGACGGTTTCGGCTTCGCAAGCTCGCCCCATATCGGCGTTGCCGGCGACTATGTCATCGAACGCGCCTTTGTCGAACAATAGTCGCCGACGGAGCAAGAAATTTGGCACAGGAATTGCGTTTCGCTGACTGTGTTCGTAAATAAGCATCGAGGTGATCAAAATGCTGGAACCTGAAATGCTTGTAATACTGAGCTGCGCCGCGGTTCTTCCCTATGTTGGAGAAGCGCTTTGGAACTGGATCGAACACAAGATCAGGCACCGCCAGCGTGCGTGACCAAGCGTGCGATGCACTCGTTTAAAGCACCGACTTGCTCCACAGATTCTGTGGATAAGTCTGTGGGCTGAGCGTTGGCAGTTTCACACAAGACCTGCGCAGCCAGTGACTTAGCTGCCGCGCCTAAAAATCAGGCAATTCATTAACTGCATTTGGCAGATGACCCGGCTATACAAGCTATGGCATCCTGTTGGCCTAGGGGCTGTTCACAAATGACGAAACTATGTACATTCTCGCTTTTTGGAGTCTGCGAGGATGGACCGGAAGATGTTGCGAGACGACCAATGGCGGCGAATCGAAGCCCTGTGCTCAGGCAGAGCCAACGAGCGCGGGGTAACTGGGCGCGACAACCGACTCTTTGTCGAAGCGGTGCTATGGATCGCCCGCACGGGCTCGCCGTGGCGCGACCTGCCCACGCACTTCGGAGCTTGGCACACGACGTACATGCGCTTTTCCCGCTGGAGCAAGAAAGGGGTTTGGGCGCGGATGGCCGAAGCACTCAAGAGCGACGCCGATCTGGAGCAGTTGTTTGTCGACGCGACCATCGTGCGAGCCCACCAACACGCGACTGGCGCCCAAAAAAAGCGGGCGATCAAGCCATCGGGCGTAGCCGGGGCGGACTGAGTACCAAAATTCATGCGGCGGTTGAGGCCCTGGGTAATCCCTTGCGTTTGCGCCTGACCGCTGGGCAAATCGCCGACATTACCGAAGCAGCCGCTCTCATCGAGGGGATTGAGGCGCAGAGCGTCATCGCCGACAAGGGCTACGATGCCAACGCATTCGTCGACACCATTGAAGCGCAGGGCGCACAGGCGGTGATTCCGCCACGCGGTAATCGCCTGACTCAGCGTGCCTATGATCGTCACCTTTACAAAGACCGCAACCTCGTCGAACGCTTTTTCTGCCGACTCAAGCAGTTCAGGCGCATCGCCACACGCTACGAGAAGCTAGCGCAGAACTTCATGTCCATGCTCAACCTCGCTTCCGCCTATATCTGGCTGGCATGATCGCCAAAAACCCAATTGTTAACAGCCCCTAGTAAGCCCCCTGCCAACAGAAAGAAAAACCATAATGCTACGCAGCCAGTTGCTCAAATGGACGCTTGGATTGCTGGCCACACTACTGGCCACCCACCTTCTTGCCGCGCCACCCAAACTTCTCGGCCTGGACGACATGTCCTGCCAGGCATGGAGCAATACGAAACCAGCACCAGAAGAACGGCTCATTTACCTTGCGTGGGCTCGCGGCTTTTTAAGTGGCCACAACTACGCCAACCAGCGCCAGCAGGTTACCGATGTGTCCAATGGGACAATCGCAGTCTTTGCCGACCGTTTCTGCCGGGAAAATTCGAAAGCCTCGTTTTCCGATGCTATTTATCGCATGAGCGACGAATTTTCCGGACGTGGCGCCCCATTGGCCAAATAAGCGCCAGACGAGCCGATATGGCTTGCCGCTTTTAACACCGTTCAAAACCAGTCTCGACCTTCTCAACAATGACCATCCTGCAAATGCCCCGCATCCCGAAACCCGATGTATGCCAACCGACAGGCTCGGCCGAACTGGCCATGCTGGATGTCTATATGCCGATGATGAAATCTTCGGCAATCATCTCGGCCGGCCGCCTGGGCCTGTTTGAAGCGCTGGCTGCCGGCCCGCTTTCGGTGCTGCAACTGGCCGAAAAAATTCAGTCCAGCCCGAAAGGCACGGCGGCATTGGCCGATTTCCTGATTGCGCTGGGCTACCTGGAAAAACAGGGTGGGTGTCTGGCAAATACGGCAAGCACCCAGCGTTGGTTCACCAGTGCCGGACAGGTCGACTACACCCCCGGCCTGCTATGGACGCACGAGGCCTGGCCGATGATGGGCGGGCTCGCCGAAGCCGTACGTAGCGGCCATCCGGAAAAAACCCTTTGGGATGCGATGGTCGAGCAATCCCATCTCGGAGAATTGTTCTCTTCCTACATGGCGGCCTTTGCCTCGGATCTTGGTCCCGACCTGCTAAAGCACGTTCCCGTTTCCTCTGAACATCACCGCCTGCTTGACCTTGGCGGCTCGCATGGCTTGCATGCCATCCGTTTTTGCCAGCGCTATCCGCAGCTCAGCGCGGTAATCGTCGATCTGCCCAGCGCCTTGACGGAAACCGGGACGACCATCGAAAAAGCACGGCTATCCGACCGCATCCGCCTGAGCCCCGGCGATCTGCAGGCCCAGGACTGGGGCAGCGGACATGATCTGGTGTTCTATCTCTCGGTCGCCCACAACCATACCGCGGAAGAAAACTGCCACATCATCGGGCGGATTGGCGAAACGCTAAGCCATGGAGGCTTGCTGGTCATCCATGAATACCTGGCTGAAACACCGCTTGACGCACTCGATGCGGCATTTCGCCTGACCCTGCTGGTAGAAACCGGCACCCAGACCTATCGCTACGAAGATTATTGCCAGTGGCTACACGCAGCCGGATTTGCATCCATCGTGCGCATCGACCTCGATCCACGCGAAAAAGGTTCATTGATATTGGTACAGCGCTAGCACCAATTTTCAACGCCCAACGAACCCAGGCTGGTCATCGCCGGCCATGAATACCACAAGCCGAGACACAAAAAACCCGCCGAGCTTTGCGCTGAGCGGGTTTTTGATTTCTCGTGAGGGCCACATCTGGAGGAGAGGTGGTGGGCGGTACTGGGATCGAACCAGTGACCCCTGCCGTGTGAAGGCAGTGCTCTACCGCTGAGCTAACCGCCCTTACAAGAGGCGCGCATTTAACCACAAGTCGGGCAGCGGGTCAAACTCGGGTCGGATAGAATACCCCCCTTTGCCAACGTATAGATTCCGCACTCCATGAAGCCTGTCCGCACCCGTTTCGCTCCCAGCCCCACCGGTTACCTGCACATCGGCGGCGCCCGTACCGCGCTGTTTTCTTGGGCATATGCCCGCCGGCATGGCGGTGATTTCATCCTTCGCATCGAGGATACCGACGTTGCCCGCTCGACGCCGGAAGCGGTGCAAGCCATTCTCGACGGCATGCAATGGCTGGGTCTGGAGCACGATGAAGGCCCGTTCTACCAGATGCAGCGCATGGATCGCTACAAGGAAGTGATCCAGCAGATGCTCGCCAGTGGCAGCGCTTATTACTGCTACACGACACGCGAGGAACTGGATGCGCTGCGTGCCGAGCAGGAAGCGAAAAAAGAAAAACCACGTTACGACGGTCGCTGGCGCCCGGAGGCCGGCAAGTCGCTGCCGATGCCGCCAGCCGAAGTGCCGCCGGTCATCCGCTTCAGGAATCCGCAGGGCGGCGTCGTTGCCTGGGACGACCAGGTCAAGGGCCGCATCGAATTCGCCAACACCGAGCTGGACGACCTGATCATTGCCCGTGCAGACGGCACGCCGACCTACAACTTCTGTGTTTGCGTCGACGACTGGGACATGGGCATCACCCATGTCATCCGTGGCGACGACCACGTCAACAACACACCACGCCAGATCAACATCCTCAAGGCGCTGGGTGCCGAAGTGCCGACCTATGCCCACCTGTCGATGATTCTCGGCGACGATGGCGCGAAACTGTCGAAGCGACACGGCGCGGTATCGGTCATGCAGTACGACGAAGAAGGTTTTCTGACCGAGGCCGTGATCAATTACCTAGCCCGCCTTGGCTGGTCGCATGGCGATGATGAAGTTTTTTCGCGCCAGCAATTCGTCGAATGGTTCGATCTCGACCACATCACCGCTTCCGCCGCGCAGTTCAATACCGAAAAACTGCTGTGGCTGAATCAGCATTACATGAAGCAATTGCCGCCAGCCGAACTGGCCGCCAAGGTCAAGGCACGGCTCAGTGCTCGCGGCGTCAATACGGACAACGGCCCGGATCTCGAAAAGGCAGCCACGTTGTACGTCGACCGTTGCAACACACTGAATGTCCTGGCCGACGCCGTCGAGGTGTTCTACGCTCACGTCACGCCCAACCCAGAACTGCTCGCCCAACACCTTGCTGATGATGCTCTCCCCGCTCTGGCCGAGTTCGCGGCCGGCATCGCCACGGTTGCTTGGGAAACACCGACAATCAATGCCCTGATCAAGGAAACCGTGACCAAACATGGCCTGAAGATGCCCAAGCTGGCGATGCCGCTGCGCGTGATTCTGACCGGCCAGGCACAGACGCCGGCTGTCGATGCGGTGATTACATTGATCGGGCGCGACAAGGTTGCAGCAGCACTCGCCCCGTATCTTTAAAAAATAGCGAAAGGCCCTTTACAAGGAGCACGACGGTCCCTATAATGCGGCCTTCTTTCGCGGCGGGGGTATAGCTCAGCTGGGAGAGCGCTTGCATGGCATGCAAGAGGTCCGCGGTTCGATCCCGCGTACCTCCACCAAAAGTGCGAAAGAAGTTAGTCCAGGGTCCCCATCGTCTAGAGGCCTAGGACACCGCCCTTTCACGGCGGTAACCGGGGTTCGAATCCCCGTGGGGACGCCAAGAATTAGGCAGTAAAGGTTTAGCGCGGAGTGGTAGTTCAGTTGGTTAGAATACCGGCCTGTCACGCCGGGGGTCGCGGGTTCGAGTCCCGTCCACTCCGCCAACAATAAGAGAACCGGACTGGTCCGGTTTTTTTACGGATTGAAGACGTCGTTCTTCATATCCAAATGCAGTTCGGCTGTCCTCAAATGGGGGTATAGCTCAGCTGGGAGAGCGCTTGCATGGCATGCAAGAGGTCCGCGGTTCGATCCCGCGTACCTCCACCAAGCGCCGAACTGGTAGTAGATGTGTTTGAAAGTCCGGGTCCCCATCGTCTAGAGGCCTAGGACACCGCCCTTTCACGGCGGTAACCGGGGTTCGAATCCCCGTGGGGACGCCAAGAATTAGGCAGCAAAAGTTTAAGCGCGGAGTGGTAGTTCAGTTGGTTAGAATACCGGCCTGTCACGCCGGGGGTCGCGGGTTCGAGTCCCGTCCACTCCGCCAACAATAAAAAAACCAGCTACGGCTGGTTTTTTTGTTCCTGCTCTGAAAATTGCCCCTTGCACAGCCGGGGTATAATCGCCTTTTTTGTCGACCGGTTCGTGCCAAAGCCCCAATTCATGCAGCATCGTAACCTTTCGTCGTTTCTTCGCAGCCTGTGCATTACCTGCCTGACCGTGGCAACCCTGGCTCCCGTTGCTCCCGCTTTAGCTGAGTCCGCAGACAACCCGTCTCTGTTTTCCCTGACGATGCCGTCGCTGAGCGACACCAGTTTCAGCGCGGCCGATGATGTGCTGACCGTTCAGGAAATCCGGGTTCCACCTCAGTTGCCAAACACGATCGATCTGACTACCAAGTCGACCAACCTTTGGGAGCGGATTCGCAATGGCTTTGCGATGACCAACCTGAATGATGATCTGGTCCTCTACTATCAGCAGTGGTATCAGAATCGTCCGGATGCCTTGCGGCGCATGGTCGAACGCAGCCGCCCCTATCTGCACTACATCGTCGACGAGCTTGAAGCGCGCGGCATGCCGACCGAACTGGCCTTGCTGCCGATGGTCGAGAGCTCCTTCAATCCGAATGCCTATTCGCCAGCCCATGCAGCCGGTTTGTGGCAGTTCATCCCTGCCACCGGCAAGCGTTTCAATCTGGAACAAAACTGGTGGCGTGACGAACGGCGCGACATCCTTGCCTCGACCGGTGCAGCCCTGGACTACCTGCAGACCATTTATGAGATGCACGGCGACTGGCACCTTGCTCTGGCGTCCTACAACTGGGGCGAAGGCGCCGTCAAGCGAGCCATCGTCAAGAATGAATCGCGCGGCCTGCCGACGGATTACCCCAATCTGACGATGCCGAACGAAACCCGGCATTACGTCCCCAAACTGCAGGCGCTGAAGAACATACTCGGCAACCCAGCCATGATCGCTCGCCTGGAACTGCCCTTCATTCCCAACGAACCTTACTTTGCAACACACGAAACCCGCCGGCCAATCGACGTCAAGACGGCAGCTCGCCTGGCCAACATGTCGCTGGAAGAGTTCCTGCGGCTGAACCCTTCGCATAATCGCCCCATCATCAAGGCAGATACCCCTGTCGTCATTCCGGCCGACAAGGTCGATACTTTCCGTGACAACCTGCAGAACAATCAGTCATCGCTGACGCAGTGGCAGGCCTACACGGTGACCTCGGCTGAACGTCTGGACAAGATTGCCGCCCGTTTCGACACCACAGCTAGCGAATTGGCGCGGGTCAACAGCCTCTCGGAGAAGGTTCGACTGGGGGCCGGATCGACTGTACTGGTACCAGGCGGCAGTAGCGGCGCAGGGCTGAGCAATCTGCTCAACGCCTCTGGCCCTCAACACTTTATCGAGCCGGAACGGGTAGCTCGCTGCGGCAAGGCTGGCAAGCACGCCAAGACTTCCGCCCGATCTTGCGACAAACCGGAACCCCGGATCACTGCCAAAAGCAGCCCCTCGGGCGGCCATGAAGCGACGAAGGCTTCCGGCAAGTCGGCAAAGTCCGGCGCTCTCTCAGGCAAGGCAAACAGCAAGACAGGCGCCAAAGCTGCCGATCACGGCAAATCGAAGCCCACCGGCCCCAAGCCGGCCAAGGAAGCAGCCTCCCCAAAGGCAAAAGCCAAGCCCGGCCGGCGCGGCTGATTTAGCCGAGCAAATGACAGCTGGCGGCGTGGGTGCCTGAAATCTCGGTCACCAGCGGGTAACGTTCGCGGCAAACATCCATCGCCTGGGGGCAGCGCGGGTGAAAATGACATCCCATGGGCGGGTTGGCGGGCGATGGCGTTTCACCCGGCAAACGAATCGCTGCTGTTTGCCCATCGAGCCGCGGCACCGGGACGGCGGACAGCAAGGCTTTTGTGTAGGGATGATGTGGCTGACCCAGCACCTCCTCCGCCCTGCCCCGCTCGACAATACGCCCCAGATACATCACGGCGATGTCATGGGCCAAGTACTCGACGACTGCAAAATTGTGGGTAATGAACAGATAGGCGATACCCAGTTCGCCCTGCAATCTCTTCAGCAGGTTGAGGATTTGCGCCTGAACCGAGACATCGAGCGCCGAGGTAGGTTCGTCGCAGATCAGCAATTCTGGTTGTACCACCAGTGCCCGGGCAATGGCGATGCGTTGGCGCTGCCCCCCTGAAAACTCATGCGGATAGCGGTCGACCGCATCGCCCGGCAGCCCGACCTGCTGCAACAAGGCAGCGATAGCCGCGGCTCGCGCTCCGGACTCCGCCTCGGTACCGAGCGCCGCCATCCCCTCGGCAATGATCTCGCCGACCCGCAGGCGCGGATTCAACGAGGCAAACGGATCCTGAAAAACCATCTGCATGTGGCGGCGGGCACCGCGCAGGCGCTTGCCCTTGAGCCCCACCAGCTCGCTGCCACCGAGGCTGACGCTGCCTTCGGTCGGCTGAATCAGTTGCAGCAGCGCCTTGCCAACAGTGGTTTTTCCACAGCCGGACTCACCGACCAGTGCCAGCGTGCGACTGGCCGAAATATCCAGCGAAACGCCGTCAACTGCTCGCACATGCCCCACCGTCCGCTGCAGGAATCCCTTGCGGATTGGAAAATGCACCTTAAGGTTCGCCACTTCGAGGAAGGCCCGCCCGGAATCAATATCAAGCTCGGTAATTGCATGGCCGCGCTCCTTGCCTGCCACTGCCTCACCCTGCCAATGACAGCGCACGGCGTGGTCGCTGGCAAGCTCGCGCCACGGCGGCGACTGCTCGCGGCAAACCGGCATGACGTGCTGGCAACGGTCAGCAAAACGACAGCCCGCTGGCATTGCCGCCAGCGACGGCACCTGCCCGGGAATAGTCGCCAGCCGCATGCCACGCCGCGAAATATCCGGCAATGCCTCAAACAGTGCTTGCGCATAGGGATGACGAGGCCGAACAAAAAACTCCTCGCGGCTGGCCACTTCTACCAGCTCGCCGGCATACATGACACCGATGCGATGGGCCATGCGGGCTACCACACCGAGATCATGAGAAATCAGCAGCATGCCCATGCCGCGCTCGGCCTGCAGTTTGGCCAGCAGATCGAGAATCTGTGCCTGGACGGTCACATCGAGCGCAGTTGTCGGCTCATCGGCAATCAGCAGCTCCGGCTCACCGGCCAGGGCGATGGCGATCATCACCCGCTGCTTCATGCCGCCGGAAAGCTGGAAGGGGTATTCGGTCAGCCGCCGCTCGGGGTCGGCGATGCCGACCTGGCGCAGCAGGTCGACCATGCGCCCGGTCGCTTCCGGACCCACCAAGCCGAGATGCCTGGCCAGCACTTCACCGATCTGCTGGCCAACGGTGAGCACCGGATTCAGGCTGGTCGCCGGCTCCTGAAAGATCATCGCCATCCGGCCGCCGCGGTAGGCGCGCATGTCGGCTTCCGAGAGTCTTAGCAGCTCCTCTCCATCGAGCGTAACCTTGCCGTTCAGGATGCGTCCGGCAGCTGGCAGCAGCCGCATGATGCCCTGCGCTGTGGCCGACTTGCCGCAACCGGATTCGCCAAGCAGGGCGAAGGTTTCGCCCTCGGCAATCTCGAAGGAAATGCCGTCGACCGCGGCGAGTGTGGTCTTGCCGGCAGTGAAGCCGAGGCGGAGGTTTTCGACCTTCAACATTTACGCAGCCCTCGGGTCGAATGCGTCGCGGACCGCGTCGGCGAACAGGTTGGCTGCGAGCACGAGGATGAACATCGCCGAGAAGGCAGCGGCCAGCGACCACCACACCACCGGCTCGCGGCCGAGTTCCATGCGGGCGTTGTTGATCATGGTGCCGAAACTGGTCATCGTTGGATCGACGCCGATGCCGACGTAGGACAGCACGGCTTCGGCGAGCACGAGGCCGGAGAAGTCCATGACCAGCGCGATGATGACGATGTGCATCAGATTGGGCAGGATGTGGCGGATGATGATGCGCCAGCTCGACACGCCGAAGGCCTGCGCCGCCTGGATGTATTCGAGTTCGCGTAGCTTCAGCGTCTCGCCGCGCAGCAGCCGGCACAGCCCTGTCCAGCTCGTGATACCAAGGATGAAGCAGAGCGCCAGCAGGCGCAGGTCAGCCCGTTCGGCAGCGGTCGAGAACCACTGAGGATGGGTGTCAATCACCACCTGCATCATCAGCACGGCAGCGGCAATCAGCAACACGCCGGGGATCGAATTAAGCACGGTGTAGATGTACTGGATCACGTCATCGATCCAGCCACGGAAATAGCCGGCAACGATGCCGAGCAGCACGGCTACCGGCAGCATGACCAAGGTGGTGACCAGACCGATGATCAGCCCGGTACGCACGCTTTTGAGGATTTGGTAGAGCACATCCTGCCCGACCTTGTCGGTACCGAAAACATGGTATTGCCCGGCCAGCCAGAATAACGGCACGGCGAACAGCAGCATCAGGCCGAGCGTGACCAACACGGCATTCCAGGCGAAGACCGTCTCGCCACGCCAGATTCTCTGCCATCCCGACGTTTCGGCACCAGGCGCAGTACACCCCACCACCGCAGAGGCAATGCCCACCAGCATCAGCCAACCAACAAAACCAAGCCCAGCAGCGCGGAAGGCCGTAAAGCCGGCGTCGGCCGCCACCTCATCCTCACGTTCCCCCAGATGCTTGCCACCATGCTTGAGGCGCGGATATTCGCGCACCGAGCCCTTGCCCGGGACATCGAAGGTTTCCTTGGCGTAAAGCCGGGTGGCAAATGGCTCAGAGTAGGTTTTTTCATTGCGCGAGCGCAGCGGTTCAGCCAATGCATCGAGCACCGAGAGCACTTCCACCGCATACGCCACCTTCTGGCCCGGTCTGCTCTCCAGCTGGACGCGGTAATGCAGCGAATCCAGCAAGCCGATCAGGATGAAGGCGAGCAATACCGTAGCTGATGCCATTGCAATACGATTTGCTCCGAGTCGTCGCCAGGAAACAAGCAAACGATCATCTCGGGAGGCAAAAAAGCCAAAAATCAATCCAAATGCCACAAGCAACCAAATAAAGACATCCGACCAGAGGATAACAATCTGAAATTGCATTACTGCAGCCTTATCCGTGGATCAGCCACGGTATAGGAAATATCAGTCAGTATCAGTGCAATGATGTAAAGCACTGCCCCGATAAACACCATCGAGCGCACCACGGCAAAATCCTGTGCATTAATTGCATCAATGGTGTAGCTACCCAAACCCGGAATTCCAAAGAACGACTCCATTACTAGTGCGCCCATAAACAGCGTGGGAATAGCCACAATAGATTGCGTCAGAATTGGCGTCATGCCATTTCGAAGAACATGGCGAAAAAGAATCAGCGCCTCTGGAAGCCCCTTTGCCCTAGCAGTGCGAACGTAGTCTTTTGTGATTTCTTCAAGAAAAATGGTGCGATACCAACGTGTCCCCGAACCGATGCCAGCAACCACCCCGATCACCACCGGCAGAATCAGGAAGCGCCAGGCTTCCAGCCCCGCCCCGAAACCGGAAATCGGTACTAGCCGCCAGATCTTGCTGATCAGGTACTGCCCGCCGATGATGTAGAACAAGCTGGAGATGGACATCATCACCACGCACAGCACGACACCCCAGAAATCGAAAGCCGTGGCCCGGAAGAAAGCCAGGGTCAGGGCAAAAGTGACCGTGACGAGCAGCCCAAGAATAAAGGTCGGCAGCGCAATCGCCAGCGATGGCCCCATGCGGCCGCTGATCTCCCGGGCGATATCCCGGCCATCCTCGGCGCGGCCGAAATCGCCAACGAACATGCGCGCCGATTTCTGGAAAAACACGGTATCGGTCACCGTCGCCAACCCGGTTGCCTCGGCATTGAACAGCAACGGCTTGTCGTAGCCGCGCTCGACTTTCCATTTCTGAATTGCTTCCGGCGTCACCCGCTTCACCCCGAGCTGCATGCGCGCCATGTCGTCCGGCGTATTGACCACAAAGAACAGGGCAAAGGTGATGAGATTCACGCCGATCAGGATCGGCAGGGCGTAAAGAAGGCGGCGAACGATGTAAGCGAGCATTGCCCCGATTATGCCAAGAGCCGGCCGTAAGTGCTAAGGCATCGCGAGCAACAAAGCGGACAGAGCTCTTTACATCCTCCCGATATTTTTTGCTGTCGATTTTTCTTACACCAGATATATGCCAACAAACGTCGATGAATTTAGAAAAATAAATTTTATCAATACAAATCATTAAGTTACGACAAAACAATCAGTAGTGGCCCATTCTCTGCTTAGACCACCTCAACAAGATCCAATCCTCAACATTTCAAGGGAAAAAACTGTCATGAAAAAAAATGTACTAGCAATACTCATCGGCCTCGGAGTATTGTCATCCCCTGTTTTCGCATCTCCCGCAGCCAGTGGCCTGATCATTTCCGGGACAACGTTTGACACGAACGATGCTTTTCGCTTTACAAATAATTCAACAAGTGGTGAAACCATTCTTTCTCTGACTTGGAATTTAACTGCTATCGGTGGTTTTTTCGATACGACCAGTATTGCCCCAGGAGCTAGTAGCACCCCTCTGGCATTGAGCAGTTCATCTTCGGCGGTCGGTGCCATTTTCCCGGACAATGCAGCACAAAACGGCCTCCAGACACTCACCATAAACTTTACCGACTTCAATCCAGGGGAAACCTTGATTTTCGGTGTAGATACCGATTTCTTGTCTTGCCTCGACTGCGCAGGCATCAACGGTAATGGTTTTATCAATGCCACCGCAACAGCCATCTTCAGTGACGGACAAGCACGTATCGGCACCTACACAGCAACATCTGCTCAAGGTTTCGGTTCAGAAGTTAGCATCACGACTCCGACCGCCATTCCTGAACCGGGTAGCATGGCTCTTTTGGGGCTCGGGTTAGCAGGACTTGGTGCCATCCGCCGAAAGGGGACCCGGAAGTAATTCTCCGTAGGTTGGCGCGCGAAAGGGTCGGTAAGTCCGACCCTTTTTCTTTTGAAAGACCTCCACCATGGAGGAGCATATCAACCTGAATCGCCCCGGAATCACTAGCTGTTTAGTCCCACAGTGTGCTGGTGTAATTTATAGCCAGCTACGGAGGGAAGAGCTATGGGACAGGTACTACACGGATGCGCCCGCACAACAGAGGCAGTGCGTCGAGCGATACAACATAGTCAAACGAGCCTGAATGCACTGGCTGCGCAGCATGGGATCAATCCAAAGACGGCAGCCAAATGGCGTCAGCGCCAGAATGTCCAGGATTCGCCCATGGGGCCGAAGCTGGTCCGGTCGTCCGTGCTGACACCAGAAGAGGAAGCAGTAATTGTGGCGTTTCGCCGCTATACGCTCTTGCCTCTGGATGATTGCCTTTACTCCTTGCAGTCAAGCATTCCCCATTTGACGCGCTCATCCCTTCATCGATGCCTACAACGGCATGGCATTTCACGATTGGAGGATGTTGAGGGCGATAAGCCGCCCAAGAAGAAATTCAAGGCCTACCCGATCGGCTACTTTCACACCGACATCGCGGAAGTGCAGACCGATGAGGGCCGGCTCTACCTGTTTGTGGCCATCGACAGAACATCCAAGTTTGCCTATGCCGAGCTGCATCCACGAGCGACGCGCTTGATTGCTCGTGATTTCCTGTCCAGCCTGGTTAAAGTGGTGCCCTACGCAATTCACACCATACTCACGGACAACGGCATCCAATTTGCCGTACGCAAGGGAACAGAAGGTAATTGGTGCATTCCGTTTGATCGTGTCTGCAATGCCCATGAAATTGAACATCGCCTGACACAGGTGTGTCACCCATGAACGAATGGGCAGGTGGAGAGCATGAATCGAACCATCAAGGACGCCACGGTAAAACGCTACTACTACCAGACGTATGACCAGTTGAAAGCCCATTTGCAGACCTTTTTGATGGCCTACAACTTCGCCAGGTGATTGAAGACGCTAAAGGGGCTGACGCCCTATGAATTCGTCTGCAAAATCTGGTCAAAAGAACCCGAGCGCTTCAGGATCAATCCAATCCAGCACACCCTGGGACTAAACACCTAGGCAATGCCACTGCCTACCCAGACCCAATTCATAGGTGCTGTTGGTCAGGGCCTTACAATCTCTTACGCTTCATCCAGGAATCTTGTGAGATATTCCTGCCCCAACGTCACACCCAAGAGGAGCCCATTTGGGGTTAATCGTGGGGTTAATACAAAAACCCTGTTGCTCGCAAGTCATTGAAAGACAAGGAAAAACAGGGTCTATTTGGTGCTGGCGGAGAGGGTGGGATTCGAACCCACGGTACCTTGCAGTACGCCTGATTTCGAGTCAGGTACATTCGACCACTCTGCCACCTCTCCGCAGCGGCCGGGATAATAGCACAACTGATGTACTGGATAAAACGACTATTACTGTTGGCAGCATTCCTGATCGCCACTGCTTGCGGCGAGGTTGGTCCGTTGCCGTTTCCGACACCAGCGCAGCATGATCTCGTTGTCCTCACCCGTCCCGGTCTGCTCACTTACTCGACCGATGACAACGGTAACCCGACTGGTATCGAATACGACCTGACGCAGGCCTTTGCCCAAGAACTCGGTGTTGGCGTCAAATATATCGTCGCCAAACCGGAAGAGCTGGACGCTCAACTCGCTGCAAGCAAGTATCACCTTGCCGCAGCCTGGCTTTCGCCAATCGCCGACAGCACCATCCAGGCAACGCCGGCCATTTTTCAGACGCGCGACATTCTCGCCCAGCACGAGGCGTCGTTACCGCTATCTGAGCGCTCGCAGCTGGCCGGCAAGACGGTGCACGTCATGGCCGGCACGCGTCAGGCAAAAACACTGGCCGGCCTGACCAAGGAAATAGTCGGGCTCAAGGTCGTCGAAGTCAGCCAGGGCGACCTTCTTGATCTGCTGGAAAAGCTCGGCAATCGTCAGATCGAGTACGTGGCAATTGACGAAGGGTTTGAGGACATCGCCAACCAATACGTCCCCAACCTGCGCACCACGCTGGCGCTGAACGAAACTCGACCGGTCGTCTGGTTGCTCGGCGACCATCCGAATGCGGAACTCAAGGCTCGCCTCGATACCTTCATCGAGCGAGTGCAGCATGACGGCACACTGGCCCGTCTGGAGGACCGCTATTTGGGCCACGTACGCCGCCTCGATCAAGCCGACGTCATCAAGTTTCTCGGCGAGATCGAAACCACGCTCCCCAAATTCCGCAAATACTTCCAGGCTGCCCAGGCGTTGACCGGCATCGACTGGCGGCTAATCGCAGCGGTGGCCTATCACGAGTCGCACTGGGATCCGAACGCGACCAGCTACACCAATGTGCGCGGCATCATGATGCTGACTGAAGAGACGGCCGACCGCCTAGAAGTCAGCAATCGCCTGGACCCCAGCGAAAGCATCCTGGCCGGCGCCCGCTACATCAACATCCTGAAGGAACAGTTGCCGGAAGAAACCGAAGAGCCGGATCGCACCTGGCTGGCCCTGGCCGCCTACAACATCGGCCCCGGTCATTTCAATGCGGCACGGACGCTTGCGAAACAGCTGAAGGCCGACCCGAACGCCTGGTACGAAATGAAGCGCATCCTGCCCAAGCTATCGCAGCCGAAGTATTCGCAACAATTGAAGACTGCTCGGGCGCGGGGTGGCGAGGCGGTGATCCTGGTGGAGAACATTCGCAGCTACTACGACATCCTGCAGCGCAATACCGCCCCCTTCGGACCGACACCGGCAGCCGCCGAAAGCCTGAAACGGCTGGTTGCCGAGGTCGAAGAGCGCCGCAAGGCCTATGCCAAGAAGATGGCCGCATCAAGAGCCATCACAGCCACCGACAGCGATGATCAGTCAACGTCGGGATTGCGGCTGCCGACCATCGAACTGGAGAACTACCCTGCCCGGCCGGCAGAAAACGAATAAGGGATTGCCGCCCGCACTGAAGTGCGGGCGACGATCAGCTTCGATCAGATGGCCGAGAGAACTTCCAGCCCGCCCATATACGGACGCAGCACGGCAGGAATAGTCACGCTGCCATCGGCCTGCTGATTGTTTTCGAGAATCGCCACCAGCGTGCGCCCCACTGCCAGACCCGAGCCGTTCAAGGTGTGGCACAACTCGGTCTTGTTCTTGTCGTTGCGGAAACGGGCCTGCATACGGCGGGCCTGGAAGGCGCCGAAGTTGGAGCAGGACGAGATTTCACGATAGGTGTTCTGCGCCGGCAGCCAGACTTCGAGGTCGTAGGTCTTGGCCGCAGAGAAGCCCATGTCGCCCGAGCACAGCGCCATGCGGCGGTACGGCAGCTCCAGCTTCTCAAGGATGATCTCGGCCTGACGGGTCAGTTCCTCGTGCGCCTCGGCCGATTTTTCCGGATGCACGACCTGTACCAACTCGACCTTGTCGAACTGGTGCTGGCGAATCATGCCGCGCACGTCACGGCCACCGGAACCGGCTTCGGAACGGAAACACGGCGTGTGGCAGACAAACTTCAGCGGCAGCGCTTCGGCGGCGAGAATTTCGTCGCGCACGATATTGGTCACCGGCACTTCGGCGGTCGGAATCAGGTAGAGCGGATCCTGCTCGCCGCGCAGCACCTTGAACAGGTCTTCCTCGAACTTGGGCAACTGGCCGGTGCCGTACAGGCTGGCGGCATTGACAAGGTACGGGGCGTAGAGCTCGGTATAGCCATGTTCGGCCGTGTGCGTATCGAGCATGAACTGGGCAAGCGCCCGGTGCAGGCGAGCCAGACCGCCCTTCAGCAGCGAGAAACGAGCGCCGGCGATCTTGGCAGCAGTCGTGAAATCGAGCTGACCGAGTTGCTCGCCCACGTCGGTGTGGTCCTTGACTTCAAAATCGAAGACGCGCGGCGTACCCCAGCGCTTGACCTCGACATTGCCGGTTTCGTCGCTACCGACCGGCACCGATTCATCGGGGATATTCGGCAGGGCAGCCAGGATGGCGTTGAACTGGGTGAGCAGTTCGCCGAGCCGTGCCTCGGAGGCCTTCAACTCGTCGCCAATCGCCCCGACCTGCGCCATCACTCCGGACGCATCCTCACCCTTGCCCTTCAACATGCCGATCTGCTTGGACAGGCTATTGCGCTGAGCCTGCAAATCCTGCGTACGGGTCTGCAGCGTCTTGCGCTCGGCTTCGAGTGCCGAGAATTCGGAAAAATCGATCGGCTTGCCGCGCTTGGCAAGGCCCTCGGCAACGGCATCAAGGTTGGAGCGGAGTTGTTGGATATCGAGCATGGTTATTCCTGAAAGTCCCTGTCGACCGCAAGAAACGGCCAAAAACGAAATTATACGCGACGGAACAGCCGGCCCACGACGCCCCACAGCTTGACCAGCACAAAGCCGGCAACGATCAGAAAAAGCGCCAGCAAGCAGAGAAAGACGAGCGGCGAAGCGAGCATCGCCCACAAACCGCCAAGCACCATACCCTCCTCGCCAAAGGAGGCCAGCCAGTTGGAAAACGGCTCCGGCGAGGTATTGATGGCCAGACGACTGCCCGCCTTGGCGAAATGCGTCCCGGCCGTGATCGTGCCGCCGATCAGGCCGGCCGCCACCGTCCAGGAAGGATCAACGTCGCCCATGGCAAACGCCGCCAGCAAGGCCCCGGCCGGAATGCGGATGAAGGTCTGGAAGCTGTCCCACAGCGAATCGAAGGCGGGAATCTTGTCGGCGATCAGTTCGGCCAAGGCCATGATGCCGGCGACGCCGATGACCAGCGGGTTCTGCAGGACCGACAAGGTTTCCGGCAGATGCAGGTGGCCGAAATAGGAGAGCACCCCGGCCAGAAAAACCACCAGATACAAGCGCAGGCCGCTGGCCCAGGCCAGCCCGGCGGAAAGGGCGATGGTCTGCAGCATATCCATGTTCAAATTAGCGCGCTTTTAAAACTGGGCCACACCGCCCGCTCGGGAATTTCACGCTGCCTTGGGCAATGGCAACTGAAAATGTCCTTCAACAATTCCGCGCACGGTCAAGTCTTCGTCTATGGATTCCCAGCGCAGGGCCTTGCCATCCAGACGCAAGCTGACCTCGGCCAACTGCGCTTCGCTAGCCTCCCGCAACAATCGAAAACGCGCGGCTGGAAAGCCAATCTGGCGGCCATCACTCAATTCAACGAACACCATCGTACCGTTCGCCCAGGCACGAATCGCATGGTATTCGCGCTCAACGTCCAAAGAACTCATGCCATTTCTCCAGGAAAAACGCTTCGTATTCGAAAACTGTCGTTTCAATTTTACGCAACTCAACGCCATCTACACGATGACTGCGTGCCAGGCGCACCGGTGCTAGCCAGAACTTGCATTCGCCATCGCCAGTATCGACATGAATGTGCGCCGGCTCGCTCCCCTTCATCTGAGTAGAAATGAAAACGCCAGTTCAATAATCGAAGCACCGTTGGCATCGCTATTTCCTCCCCTTCGCCTTGCGATCCAGATCCCGCAAATGCGCCAGTTTTTCGCCGATCTTGCCCTCCAGACCGCGTGGCGTCGGCGCGTACCAGCCTTGTTCGGCCATGCCGTCGGGCAGATAGGTTTCGCCGGCCGCGTAGGCTTCCGGCTCGTCGTGGGCATAGCGGTAGGCGTGGCCGTGGCCCAGTTCCTTCATCAGCTTGGTCGGTGCGTTGCGCAGGTGGTTAGGCACCGGCCGTGAACCGTCCTGCTTCACGTAGGCACGTGCCGCGTTGAAGGCGTTGTAACCGGCATTTGATTTGGCCGCGACGGCCAGATAAGTCACGGCCTGCGCCAGCGCCAGTTCGCCCTCGGGCGAGCCGAGGCGTTCGTAGGTTTCGGCCGCATCGTTGGCAATCTGCATGGCGCGCGGGTCGGCTAGGCCAATGTCCTCCCAAGCCATGCGGATGATGCGCCGGGCCAGGTAACGCGGATCGGCACCGCCATCGAGCATGCGGCAGAACCAGTACAGCGCGCCGTCCGGGCTGGAGCCGCGCACAGACTTGTGCAGGGCCGAAATCTGATCGTAGAAGGCGTCACCGCCCTTGTCGAAACGGCGCAGGTTTTGCGCCATCGTCGCCTCGATAAAGGCACCATCAACGGTTTCCAGCTTGGCGGTATGCGCCGCCGTTCGCACCTGCTCCAGCAGGTTGAGCAAGCGTCGGGCATCGCCATCGGCCATGCCGATCAGGCGCCCCTTGGCATCGCCATCGAAGGCCAGGTCGGCCAAAGCCGTGTTGCAGGCCCGGTCGAACAAGGTGCCCATCTCGGTTTCGTCAAGCGACTTCAGGACATAGACCGAGGCCCGCGACAGCAAGGCCGAATTTACCTCGAACGACGGGTTCTCGGTCGTCGCGCCAATAAAGGTTAATAGCCCCGATTCGACAAAGGGCAAAAAGCCATCCTGCTGCGCCTTGTTGAAGCGGTGGATTTCATCGACAAACAGGATGGTCCGCTTGCCCTGCGCCCGCCACATCTCCGCCTGCGCCACCGCCTCGCGCACCTCCTTGATGCCGGAAAACACGGCGGAAAGGGCGATGAACTCGCACTGGAACTGCGTCGCCATCATCCGCGCCAGTGTCGTCTTGCCGACGCCCGGCGGCCCCCACAGGATCATCGAATGGGGCTGGCCCGACTCGAAAGCCAGGCGTAGCGGCTTGCCCGGCCCGAGCAAGTGCTGCTGGCCGATCACGTCATCCGGCGTTTGCGGGCGCAACTGCTCGGCCAGCGGGGCGCCGGCATCTGGCCCATTTTTGGAAAACAAATCGCTCATGGCATTCAGGTCCGGGTAGTTGTCACGCCTCATCCGGCCCGACAACGGATAGCTTGGGAAAGTAGTTGCGATAGCGCTTCACGTCGCGGGTCAACAAGCGCATGCCACGCACCAGCGCGTGGGCACCAATATAAAAGTCAGGCATCGGCGAAGTCTTGACGCCCTCGCCCAGGCGATAGACACGAAATGCCTGCCCAGCCAGAAATGCGGCGTCCCACGGCAAATGCTCGCGCACCAGAGGCAAACCGGCCAGTGCGGCCTCCAGGTCGTCGGCCCGCTCAAACCGTGGGCTGATTTCCGCCAGAATCAGAGGATTGATCACCAGCGCCCCCTGCTGCCCCAGCTTTTCCAACTGATCGAGCGACCAATCGGCCCACTCCGGGTCATCCGCCAGCACGTCGATCAGCACGCAACTATCGACCAGCGTCGCGGAAGGCACCAATGCGGCATAGGGCGCGCTTGGCTCGTTGAGCACCGGACTGCTCATTGCCTCAGCCACGCAGAAAAGCCATGAATTCGTCGGTGTTCATGCCCTTGAATTGCGCAGCATTGGCCGAACCACGAGCCTTGGCAAAGGCCGCACGTATCCCGGAAGAAGCCGGAAGCACAGGCCGAATGACCACATCGCCATTATCCCGCACCTCGAATTCAACCTCGCCATGCGGGTGCAACCCCGCCTTCTCCCGTACCGCCTGGGGGATGGTGACCTGCCCTTTACTGGTGATTCTCATGGACAACCTCAAATTCTTACTCTTACCGTAGAGTATTACCCGACCTGCGATCTGTAAAGCGCCCGGTCAAACACCGCAACCCCGCACCGCGTCGAGCGGCGACACGACACCGCGCCCGCCGCGATTCAGCACGTGGGTGTAAATCATCGTCGTCGAAACATCCGAATGCCCCAGCAGCTCCTGCACGGTGCGAATGTCGTAGCCGGATTCCAGCAAATGCGTGGCGAACGAGTGACGCAGCGTATGCGTCGACGCCGGCTTGGCGATTCCCGCCAACCCGACTGCTGCCTTGATCGCCCGCTGCAAGGCCTGCTCATGCGTGTGGTGGCGGCGCTCAATGCCGCTTCGTGGATCAATTGACAACTCGCGCGCCGGAAACACCCAGAACCAGCCCCAGGCCTTGGGAGCAGAAGGATACTTGCGCGCCAGCGCCTCCGGCATTTGCACGCCGGGCCGCCCGGCTTCCTCATCCCGCTCCCACAGCACCCGAACGCGTGCCAAATGCGCCTGCAAGGCCGGCACCGCCGATGCCGGCAACACCGTCAGGCGATCCTTGCCACCCTTGCCATGACGCACCGTCAATTCGCCGCGCTCAAAATCCACATCCTTGACCCGCAGGCGCACGCATTCCATCAGACGCATCCCCGTTCCGTAAAGCAAGCGGGCCATCAGCGCATGCGTACCTTCCATCACCGCCAGCAGCCGCTCGACCTCGCCGCGCGACAACACAACCGGCGTCCTCTTTGGCTTTTGGGGACGATCCAGATCGGTCAGCCAGGGCAGATCGACGCCCAGAACTTCGCGATAAAGGAACAGCAAGGCCGACAGGGCCTGCTGATGCGTCGAAGCCGCCACCTGCAACTCGGAAGCCAGATAGCCGAGAAACGCCCGGACCTCGTCCGCCCCCATCTCCCGAGGGTGACGACGACCATGAAAAGCCACAAAACGACGTACCCACTCGACATACGAACGCTCAGTCCTTATGCTGTAGTGCTTATAGCGAATCACTTCCCGAACGCGCCCCAGCAAAGTCGAGGATTGGTTCAATTCCATGCCGTACCTGCCGATAGAAATTTACTGTGTATAAATACAGTAGTTCATCTTTATCCGCATGACAAGTACCTTTGGAGACGCCATGTTGGCCAGCATAGACGGCACGAGTCCAGAATACATGGCGCTCACGCCTCATATCCTGGCGGCGCGCCATGTTTCACCGCCATCCATCCTTGGAAATAATCTGGCCATCCAGCCAAAAAACCGCTCTGGCTGGCCATCTTCGGCTGAAGTGCTGATCAGGATGGATGGCTGTTTTCCAGAATGGATGGCGAAATTGCCATCTACTTTACGTTAGCCATGTACCCCATGCGTTTGTTGCCAAGCACCTTTTGCCTCTCCAGCAGCACACCATCCGGGTGCGGGCAGCGGGCCGGGTGGCGGCGTGGGTTCTCAGTGCTTGCCGGGGTGGGTTCTTCGGCTTTCTGGCTTGGGTCTGGTTCAACCTGTCCAGTTATCCAGCGCTTTGGCTACGTCGGGCAGCACTTCGTGCCGGTTCTGGGTGTGGCGCGTTCATTTCGCTCGGGTCCGGCTCTTCGCAGCACTGCGTCCGCTTTTGTGTCTTCCGTCGCTTGCTTCGGGCGGCGGCGGGTTGCAGCGGGCCCAGGCGTTCGGCCATGGGTTGGGTTGGCTAACAGGTCAATCAACCCGGACGCCGTGAAACAACCGTCGTTTCCTCAACCTCTCCGGCGCGGCGCCGGTTATTTTCAACGTTAGGTTCATATGTGGCCGTTTGACCAACCTCCGAACTGCGCGACCGTTGTCTCGAACAGTATTATTGAGAAACGGAAGCCAATACTTAACGTCTCCCACGACGAAGATGATCATGGATGGCAATTTTTGGACAATGAGAGCGAAGAACTCGATGATTTGTGCATTGTCGGCTTAGGGCACATTCTCGAGGTTGATCCTTCTATGGCCGGCCTTGCAATTCTTGAACCAGGGTGGCAAGCAACGCGCGCTGATATCAATTCCGAATGGGTAATTGAACGTATTCCCCCAGAGGAAGAGGTCGATGCAACCTAACCCTGCGCTCACCCTCAACGCAAAAGTCATCCTGACAACATTCAATGGCACCGCTGCTTCGCCAGAAGAGTGTCCGCGTGGCGAAAACTATTGGTTACTTATTGGTAGCACTGGGCATATTGCCGAAGCAAAAAATAAAAATGGTCGTGTCCTAGTTCTATTTGACGAGTCGGTTTCCGGAAAAGGGCTGCATTGTCACAACCCAGTTCCCAACAGTCTCTACATCCTTGAGTCTGATCTAAAAGCAGTTTCATGACGCCGGCTCCCACCATCACACCTAATCGGGTAGCCAGGGGTTTCTCTCCCCCGGCCCCCACACCACCCACCGTGCGGGTCCGCAGTGGGCGGTTCAACGAGATGGCTCGCTCGACTAAGACGTGTAGCCCTGTACCTTGCACCATAACTGCTTGATTCTCGGTACGCCCTGGCGCTGAAGCCAGTCATTGTTCAACGCTTGCTGCATGGCCGGAGTTCGTGCCATGTGCCAGTAGCTCTTGCTGCTGACGCCATGCTGGATCGCCGTCTTCAGGCTGACGCCCAAGGCCAGCAGGTGGCTGATCTTCGTACGCGGCCAGCGCCATTGTTTCCAATAGCACATCCGGATGCGCCTTCTCAGCCACTCGTCCAGTTCCGGGATCGGCCGGTAGTACTCGCTGATGCCAAAGTATCCCAGCCAGCCTCGCACGTATTGCCCCAACTTGTGCATCCGGTACGCCATCGACACTCCCCAGCTTCTGCCGGTGAGTTCCTTCACGCGGTGCTTGAATGCCGCCAGCTTCTTTTCCTGCCAGCGGATTTTGCCCCGATTGATGGTGAAGCCCAGAAAGCCGCACTCGCTCATTCTCGCAACCTTGCTTTTGGCAGGGTTGAGTTTGAGTTTCAGTCGTCCTTCCAAGTAGCGCGTCAAACTTTGCATGACTCGTTCTCCTGCCCGCTGGCTTTTGACCAGGATGACCATGTCGTCGGCGTAACGGGCGAAGCGGTGGCCGCGCCCTTCGAGTTCGTGGTCAAGTTCGTTGAGCAGGATATTGGCCAGGAGCGGCGACAAAGGCCCGCCTTGTGGCGTGCCGATGGCGCTGGGCTCAATGTGCTCTCCGACCAGCACACCGGCGCGCAGGTAGCGTCCGATCAGGGCCAGCAACGCTTTGTCGTGGATCGTTCGCCCGAGTATTTTCATCAACACGTCGTGATTGACGGTATCAAAGAATTTGGCGAGGTCGATGTCCACGGCGATGGCGTAGCCGTCCTTGACGTGCACTTGTACCTGCTTAATCGCTTGGTGGGCATTGCGGCCCGGTCGGAAGCCGAAGCTCGAATCCGAGAAGCTCGGTTCGAAGATCGGCGTGAGCACTTGGGCGATGGCTTGCTGGATGACCCGGTCCATCACGGTCGGGATACCCAGCAGCCGCTTGCCGCCGTCGTCCTTGGGAATTTCTACCCGGCGGACGGCGAGCGGACGATAGCGCCCGGTTTCGAGTTGGCGGCGGGAGTCTTCCCAATGCGCCCGCAGGTGGGCGGGAAAGTCTTCTATGGCGATGCCGTCTATGCCCGGCGCGCCTTTGTTGGCTTTCACGCGTTTCCATGCGCTGCGCAGGTTGTCGCTGGTGAGGACCGCTGCCAGTAACTCGCTTGTTGCCACTTCTTTCGTCTCGTCTTGGTTCAAGGCTCGGGGCGGTTTGCTCGCCGGCTCGCCTTCCCCGTCTGGGGATAATGCGGATTCGCCGAGATCATGCCGTCTGCTCCTTGTGTTTCGTTGTTTGGTCCTTCGCCGGCCCTAACCCGGCCGGCTACTATGACCGCTGCTGACTTCTGCCACGTCACTTCAGCCATTGCTGGCCGAGGCGCTGATCCGTCATTGAACGTTGCTGCCCGCTTCGGTCGCCCTTGATGCGGGGCAGCCCGCATCGACGCTGGTCGTTTGGGACTGGCACAACCCGGCCACCTTTCGTTCAATTTCCGTTTCCGCTTGCGCGGCAGATCTCCCCAGGTAAGAACGCGATGTTTCCGCGCACAAGCGCCGCATTTACCGTGCCGGTCGTACCGGTGGGCTTCGCTGTCATGTGCCAGCTCGCCTCGACCTGCTCGGCCTTCTATGCAGTTTCTGTCCGTCGCCTCGCGCATTTGCACTCCGGCTTCCTCCAGACAAGCCCTCACGAACTTGCCCTTGCCTTCGGCTAGTGGTTATCCTTGTCGCATGCAACAAGCTCGGTACTCCCACAGGGGACTTCCACCCCATTACATCGCGCCCATGCTGGGCGCACACATTCCGCTCAACCGGACCGCCTGCAATCGTCGCTTTGCGCCGCTTGCAGCCGTCCGGTTAGCTAAACGTTATGCAGCAAGGAGAAATCATGGCCGTACCTGAAGCAACAGCTCTTCTCGCAGGTTTTGTTCTCGCGCATGCTGCCTGGAGTGTTTCTGATCTTCCTGAAGGCCAATTGTTGGTGCCCTTGGCCATGATCGAAGAAGGTTCTGAGCGAAAACTAGTTCGTTTCGAGGCAGAAACGCAGGAGGAAGCCATCTCCAAGGGGAAGGAATTCGTTCTGGAGCAGAAGGCCGCTGCATCTACATGGGCTTTTGCGCGAGAGGGCCAAATTAATACCGCCACTGGTTACGTTGACATTCTCGTTGTCGAGGCTTGGTCTGACGGTATGGCGGAACCAATTACCTATATCCAACCGTTTCAGCCTTTTGCTTCTGGTTCGTTCAAATTATTGGGTCCGGCGGTACCGGTTGTCGGTGGTTCAATGCTTAGCCCCGAGGCGTCTGAACCCTATCTAGCTGTGCTCTATCGCGGAATATCTTCGCATGAGAAAGCCGCTAGTCTTTGGGCATCGTGGCAGTAGTGCGTTGCCGCATAACCCTGCAATCAACCCGACCGGCCTGACGGCCGTCGGGTTATTTCCACGTTAGACCGCTATGCCCGACTACGCCTGGCTCTGTCATTCGTGCCACGCCACCAATCCCGCGGGTTCTGAAGTTTGTGGCGCTTGCGGCTGTCCCGCTGTGGCCAGTGTCGCTGACATCGAGGAAGCGAAGACCGGTGTAAAACAACCGCCACGCTTGTCTCGAAAGCAATGGCAAACTCAGCGACGCACTGAAATTACAGCACTTCCTTTCTGGAAGAAGCCTGCCGCCTATACCCTCCAAGTAATGCGGGTGCTCGGCGCAGTCTTCGTCTTGAGCGCTATATTTAATTTCTCACTTTACGCCGGGCTCATCGGGTTTGGCATCATCCTTGTTGCTGAAGTCTTGTTCAGCCTCCTCAAGGGGCCGCCGTATCTTTGGGAGGGCAGCTAGGTGTCGCGTCTAGCCCAACAGTCGCAGCTTAACGTCCCGGCCAAGGCGCACCCTTCGGTCGCTGGGGCAACCGGCAAGCCGGCTGCCCCTTGCCTACAAGGTTAGCCATGACCATCTCGCGCAATCAACTGGCGTTAGCTTTGAGCGCAATTCCGCTATCCATTGTTATGTTTGTTTGGCCAGAACTTTTTCTCTGGTCCAAGGTTGTGCATCTTCCGAGTTGGGCTGAACTCTTGCCAACCCCAATTTTCGCCGGTGCGTACGTGTCACTCCTGTACCTACTTCCAGCGGCTTTTCTTGCTGACTCCTTTGCTGGCGCCAAACGTGCGTTACTCATGGCCGTGGCAATCACGCCAATCGCCGCCGTTTCTACCTACGCGGTTGATCCCATACATCTCAACAAATACCTTCCGTATAACGTGGTGTTTCATTACTTTTGGGCAATCCTGTTTTGCCTGCTGCTCCCGGCACTCACACTGGGCACAATCCGCAAACTGGCAAGTTCTCGGGGGCAGCATGGCTCCCCTTCCACCTCAGAGGGAAACTCTGCCGGCAAGCCGGCTTCGCGTCCCTGAGAACGTTAGCCGTAATGAAGAGAGCCACATGGTTAAGCGTATGAAGGTGGGAAATGTGTACCTCGAAATACCTGAGGGTACTGCAAGCCATATCCAAGTTTCACCCGCGCGACAACCTGTCAGGGCAGAAAAGCCAGAGGAACCCGAGCCTCTCGAAGAGCCCCAGTATATTTACCGTCCCAACGACCCATTTCGCGCTTCAATTGATGAAGCACACGCCATCGCCAGCATTAGCTCGACTCAGAAACCATGGGTAAAGAAAGCATGGTTTATCATTTTTATCATTGGCCCATTGCTGTATGGCGAATTGCATGCCTTGTCTCTCGCAATAGCTGATAGCGCCTCCCCTTGGCTAGCCTTTCTGAGAGCAAATGCGCTAGTCCTGCCTCTTTGGCTCATCTACTTCTTTATTTGGCGCAGAAAGGTAAAGTCCTGATGCTTACTGCAACACTCCCAGCCAATCCTCCTGTCGAGGCGCGGCTTCACCGCTGGGATGCCATGCCGGCGGCGCCGACCCGGCGCCCCTCACTGCTACGTTTGGCGTCAAAACAGGAGGCTGTGTGAGCAATTTCAATGACGGCGATACCGTATCTCTTAGCGGGGCTCCAATTTATCGGCATGCCGAGAGCACACCGTGGGCACCGCCTCAGGGGGAAGTGTGTATCGAACAAATTTCAGATCATATTGAAACTCACCTTGGGAAGGTCGAAACGGTTTTTCACGAGATTGCTTCCGACACGGTTCACATCGATGTCCACTTCGTTAAACCTTCAGAGGGGGTTCCTTTTGCTCGCCTGGTCACTTCCGGCATGAGCGACCTACCGATGACAACACCAGCTGAAGCTTCTGTTCCACAGTTTGCCGAGCTTATGGTCACGCTCCCAGCAAGTTGGAGGCTCGACCAAAAGTCCTTCGAAGATGAAAACTGGTATTGGCCTGTTCGCTTAATAAAATACTTGGCGTGGATGCCGCACAAATATAAAACATGGCTTGGTTTTGGGCATTCCATTCCAAATGGAGACCCGGCAGAACCATACGCGGCCAATACCAAGCTTTGCGGTGCAATTGTGTTGCCATCAATTACCGTTCCCGGCGAATTTCACACTCTCCGCATCGACGATCAGAAGGAGATCACGTTCTATTCTGTCGTTCCCCTCTACGCGGAGGAAATGAATCTGAAGCTCCGTTCCGGGACTGACGAACTCCTGGAGCGGTTCAGTAAGAAGGACGTCACGGATATCATTTCCGTTACTCGACCCAACGTTGCGAAAAAACTGTTTGGCTTTTTATGACATTGACGTCCGCCCCATCATTCCACTGAACGCTAGCGAGCTTATGGAACAGTACGAGCGCAACATCCTCCAGCACATCGAAGAGCACGGTTGCAGCGTTACCTCTGTGTTTGACCCAGAGGAAGCAGAGCCGCCCTTTTCTTACTCCATCGGAATCGCCAGATCATCCGCGGCCCCAGAACTCATCATCGTCGGGCTCGGCTCCAAGCTGTCGCACTGGATGGTCAATGAGTACAACCGCCGGGTTCGAGCAGGTGAGCAGCTCCTCCCTGGGGTTCTCTATTTGGGTTTCCTTGAGGGTTTCGCGGTTCAATTTCGTCCCGTCGCGCGTGAGCACCGCGCCGAGTACATGCGTTCTACCTGCTGGCTGCATGGCGGCGACGAGTTCGACGCGCTACAGCTGATCTGGCCCAATACTTCAGGTGTTTGGCCTTGGGACGCGGAGGCCTCGGACTGGTTCCGAGCCAACCAGCCTTTGCTTGCGGGAGAGGTGGCGTGAGGCCCGCTGACACGCCAATCCACCATGCCTTCGGCGATTTGCAACGCTAGATCTCGGATGAATCAGCGTCCTCCATCTTCGAGCCCGAAGTTCCTTTGGTTAGCTATCGCCATTGCCTACCTGATTTTCGTTGTCACTGGCACCTTCAATCCATGGCCGGTCGCAGCGAAGCAACTTGCTACTGTCGGTGCCGGCCCGTATGTACCTTTGACCTACTCGTTCGTCGCAAGCGACAGGATGACCTATCGGAGTCAGGTATATCTGGTTGCCTCGCAGATCGGAAGCTCGTGGAGTACCTACCGCGTCTCGGAAGAAAACAACGTCGCAACGGTTGAAGAGGTGCGCGGGGGGCTTCTGTATGCCGCGGGGATCGCCATCGCGATCATCTTCGGGGCAATCCTGGGCCTTCGTCGATCAGCAAGTAAGCAAGGTTGCGCAGCAGACGAGGCCTAGCCCTTCGTTCCTGCCACCGCGTGGTTCTAAACAAGGGGAGCCAATCATGCCTAATCGAAGACAGTTCCTTCTTTCGTCCATGGTGGCCACGGGCGAACTGGCGATTTTGTCGGCGTGCTCATCGGGGCCTCAGGCCGATAGCCATGAACTCACGGCAAGTCGAATCTGGCGTCACGGCCGGGTGGATTCGGGCAACAAGTCGGCTGTCCTCCGGGAGCTTGTGCGCTATGCAACGTTGGCGCCGTCCAGCCACAACACCCAGTGCTGGAAGTTTCGCGTCGAGGAACGTTCGATTTCCGTTGCGCCCGATCTGGCCCGGCGATGCCCCGTTGTCGATCCTGACGATCACCATCTGTTTGTCTCGCTCGGCTGCGCCACCGAGAATCTGGTACAGGCTGCGCTGGCTTTCGGGTTGAACGCCAATGCCGTTTTCGATTCGGCCTCAGGCGGCGAAATCCGTGTGGCGCTGGAGCCGACGAAGCCCGTCGCCAGTGCCCTGTTCAAGGCCATACCGGAGCGCCAGAGTACGCGTGCCGAGTATGACGGGCAGCCGATTGCCCCGAATGAACTGGCAATGCTGGAAAAAGCGGGCACCGGCAACGGGGTTCGAGTCATTCTGATGACCGAACGCGCGGCCATGGAAAATGTGCTCGACTATGTCGTTCAGGGCAACACCGCACAAATGGATGACCGCGCTTTTGTCGAGGAGCTGAAGCACTGGATCCGCTTCAGCGGCAGCGCTGCGGTCCTTCACGGCGACGGCCTTTACACGGCCGCGTCGGGGAATCCGGCGGTGCCAGACTGGCTGGGCAAGCTGCTGTTTGGCCTGTTCTTCACACCAAGGAGCGAGAACGACAAGTATGCCAAGCATGTGCGCAGCTCGTCCGGGATCGCCATATTTGTTTCGGCGCTTGAGACACCCGCCCAATGGATCGAAGTCGGCCGTTGCTACGAGCGGTTTGCGCTGCAATCCGCGGCTTTGGGCATCCGCAATGCGATGCTCAACCAGCCGGTGGAGGTTTCAGCGTTGCGACCGCAGTTCGCTTCCTTTCTTGGCATCGGTGGCCAGCGGCCGGATCTGGTGGTTCGTTTCGGCCGCGGGCCGAAGCTACCATCGTCGTTGCGACGCCCGCTGGAAGCCGTCCTGGTCTGAGCATACGATGCCTCATGAATGCTCCACGCTTCGGCTCACCGGGCGTTTCCTTTCCTACTCAAGCTACCGATTCACCTGACCCGAGGGATCCGCAGTGGCCAAGATCGATTTCTTCCTGAGCTTCAACAGCACCGACCGGGCAATTGCCGATGCGGTTTACAAGACAGTGAGCGACGCCGGGTTTTCGTGCTTCTACCAGCATGAAGACATTCCGGATGGCGCGAATTTCGTGCAGCGGATGACCTCGGGCCTGACTGAAGCGGCGACGGTGATTGCGCTGTTTTCGCCGGCTTATTTTCAGTCGCGCTACGCGCTGGCCGAGTTGCACGCTGCCTTTGCCGACGACCCGCTGAACGATCGGGGGTCAATCCTGCCCTTGTTGATTTCGCCTTGCGCGGTGCCGAAACCGTTCAACTTCCTGGTTTTCGTCGATTGCCGAAACATGGCAGCGACCGAGCTACATCGCCGGCTGCTCGATATGCTCGAACGCTACCGCAAGACGCCCGCCCTGCAGGCTTCGCGTATCCCGGAGACAAATACGGCCGGCGCAGCGCAGCGGCTGCTGGACGATCTGGAGCTGGCCTACGCGGTCTTCAAGTCGCAGTGCGAGGTACGCAATGCCCTGGTCGATGCGATGTGCGAACGTGACGCCAGTTTCGAGTTGGTTCAGTACGAGCCCTTCATCGTCCGCTACTTCGCCGCCATGACGCCGGAAGAGCGCCGGTTGCACCAGCGTATCCGGGAGCAGACCGACACCATCGAGAAGCTGAACCGGCATGCGCTGTACTGCGTCGAGGCCAGCAAGGAGTTCTCCCGTCGAATTCCGCGCCTGACGGCGCTGCGGGAACATCTGGCGGCGTGGCTGGAGAAGTACGACAGAACATTCGAAACCGATCCGTCAGTCGGTGTGCTCTACGTTGGCGTGCAGGAGCAGAAGCCCTTCCCGGCCGGCATCGAGGGCGAGATACGACGTTACATCGACGAGAAGAAAGCGGGCGGCTGAGGGCAACGCTGAACGGGCCACATGCGAGATAAGGCTGGCGCCGGAAATCTCGATTTTGGCCGTTATTTCCGGTTGACTGTCCGGATCACTCGCCGACAACATCCGTGCCGGCAGGCGGCGTAAATTTGAAGGTGCTGGCCGGTAGGGCCGGGTTGCGCTCGATTTTCGAAAAGCGAATATGCGTGGTCTGGCCGAAACTATCCTGCAACTCCATGGCTTTCAGGTCGTTGCCGGAAAAGGCCAGGCGTACTTTCTCGAAGCCGCTGTCACCGGCCTTCGGGGTCGCCTCGACCCAGGCCATGCCCTCGGCTTCGCCGGCCTCTCTGAGCGTGAAGTTCTTTTCCAGATCGTTGTTGCCGGAAAGCAGTGCAGCCGGCGAACTGCCGATCGCCTGCCCGGCCTTGCGCACCGTGACCTGCTGCAACTCGGGGTCGTGAATCCAGATTTTTTCGCCATCGCCGACAATCAGTTGCGGGTAGGGCTTGACGATTTCCCAGCGCAGCTTGCCGGGCCGCGCAATGGCGACGGTGCCAGAAGACTGCTGCGGCTTGCGGCCATTCTTGGCAATCACCGCCTGCGAAAACTCGGCTTTCAGCGTGCGGGTGTTTTTCAGGAAGTCGTGCAACTGATCAACCGCACCAGCGTGGGCAAGCAGCGGGAGGAAGCCGAAGGCTGCGGTGGATAGGATTTTTTGGGCGATATTCATGCGCATAGCTTACCGCGCCAACAAGTGGCGCGGTGTTTCAGGGTGTAACAAATTGATCGTGGGCCGCCCAGCTTACTCGGCGGGCTTCTTCATCAGCACTTCACGGCCGCCCCGACCATCCATGGTCGACACCAGCCCGGCCTTTTCCATGGCCTCGATCAGCCGCGCCGAGCGGTTGTAACCGATGCGCAGGTGGCGCTGGACCAGTGAAATCGAGGCGCGCTGGTTCTTGAGTACGATATCGACGGCTTGATCGTAGAGCGGGTCGCTCTCGGCATCTCCGCCGCCCTCGCCGCTTTCGCCGCCCTCCTCGTCGTCGCCGCCCGAACCGGTCAGGATGTCCTCGATGTATTCCGGCGCACCGGTGGCCTTGAGGTGTTCAACAACGCGATGCACTTCGTCATCGGAGACGAAAGCACCATGAACGCGGGTCGGATAACCGGTGCCCGGCGCTAGGTAAAGCATGTCGCCTTGGCCGAGCAGCGCTTCGGCGCCCATCTGGTCAAGGATGGTCCGCGAGTCGATCTTGCTCGACACCTGGAAGGACAGGCGGGTCGGGATGTTGGCCTTGATCAGGCCGGTAATGACATCAACCGACGGACGCTGCGTCGCCAGCACCAGATGGATGCCGGATGCGCGCGCCTTCTGGGCCAGGCGGGCAATCTGTTCCTCGACCTTCTTGCCGACGACCATCATCAGGTCGGCCAGCTCGTCGATGATGACGACGATGAAAGGCATCGTCTTCAACGGCTCCGGCGTTTCCGGGGTCAGGGTCAGCGGGTTCGGGATGTGCTCGCCGCGCTTTTCGGCATCGCGAATCTTGGTGTTGAGGCCGGCAATGTTGCGCACGCCCATCGCCGACATCAGCTTGTAGCGTTTCTCCATCTCGGTGACGCACCAGTGCAGCGCATTGGCCGCCTGCTTCATGTCGGTGACCACGGGCGCCAGCAGGTGTGGAATGCCTTCGTAGATGGACAGTTCGAGCATCTTGGGGTCGACCATGATGAGGCGCACCTGATCCGGCTCGGCCTTGTAGAGCATCGACAGAATCATTGCATTGACGCCGACCGACTTGCCCGAACCGGTTGTCCCGGCCACCAGCAGGTGGGGCGTCTTGGCCAGGTCAGCGACTACTGGCAGGCCGCCTATGTCCTTGCCGAGGCAGACGGTCAGCGGGCTGGTCATGTCGTTGTACGGCTTGCTCGAGATGATCTCGGAGAGCTTGACGGTCTGCCGCTTCGGGTTCGGCAGTTCGAGCGCCATGCACGACTTGCCGGGCACCGTTTCAACCACACGGATCGACACCATGGCCAGCGCCCGGGCCAGGTCGCGGGCCAGATTGACGATCTGCGCGCCTTTGACGCCGACGGCCGGCTCGATTTCGTAGCGGGTAATGACCGGGCCGGGCATGGCCGCCAGCACCTTGACCTGAACGCCGAAATCGGCCAGCTTGCGCTCGATCAGGCGTGAGGTGTATTCCAGCGTTTCGGCGCTGACCGTTTCGGTCGCCGGCGGCGCCGGGTCGAGCAGATGCAACGGTGGCAACTGGCCGCCGATGATCGCCTCGGGGAACAGCGCCACCTGCTTTTCACGTTCAATACGCGCCTCGGCCTTCTTGGAAACCGGCACTTCGGGCGGCGGTGTTTCGATGATGATCGGATCGTGCAGTTCGACGCGGCGTTTCTCTTCCTCGACCACCACTTCGCGCTGCTGCGCCACTTCCTTGCCGATCTGCCGGTCACGCCAGGCATCAACGCGACCATAAAAGAAGCCGACAAAAGTTTCCAGCAGCACGCCCAACTGCTCAAAGGCCCACAGCCAAGACATGCCAGCAAAAATGCTCCAGCCAGCCGCCATCGCTGATAGCAACAGCAAGGTCGCCCCGGTATAACCAAGCTGGGTGGCCAGCACGCGGCCGACCTCGATACCGAGCATGCCACCCGGCGCCAGCGGCAACTCCGCCTTCATCGAATAAAACCGGAGCGCCTCCAGCGACGAACTGGCGAGCAAAAGGAAAGCAAACCCGCCCAGCGCAATGAACAGCGGATGCTGCTTGTGCTCATCCGGTGAATTGAACTTGCGAAAACCCCACCAGACGAACATGCCGAGCAGCACGACCCACCACCAGGCGGAGAGGCCAAAAATATAGAGCATCAGGTCGGCGATCCAGGCGCCGGCCCGGCCGGCCGGGTTGTGCATGGTCTGCGAGATAACCGCATGCGACCAACCCGGATCTTCCTTGCTGAACCCCCACAAGGCCATGATCAGGAACAGCGCGACAGCGCCCAACCCCAACCAGCGGGACTCCTGCAACAGATTGCCAATTTTTTCCGGCAACGGGCTGGGCGCTGCCCGCCGATCAATAGCCCTGGCCCCCATCCTCAAGCCCCCGGGATGACCGTCAGGTCATTCTCGATGCGAATGTAGCCGCTCAACTCCAGATCGCGCATGACCTTGCTGACCATTTCGCGCGATGCACCAATCATTTTCGCCATATCCTGCTTCGACATCTTTTTCTTGATGACCCGTCGACCATCGACGAGTTCCGACATATCCAGCAAAAGACGGGCAACCCGGCCATAAACATCCAGCAGCGCCAGGCTTTCGATTTTGCGATCCGCCTCGCGTAAACGCAGCACCAGCGTCTTCATCAGCTTCTGTGCCACCTGGAAATTGTCCTGCAAACAACGCTGGAAGGAATCCTTGCTGAGGAACAGCAACTCACATGCCTCGGCCGCAACGACGTTGGCCGAACGCGGACTGCCGTCGATCAGACCCATCTCGCCGAAAAATTCGCTCGGACCAAGCCAGGCGAGAATGATCTCGCGGCCATCTTCATCGGTATTGGTTACCTTGGCCCGCCCGCTGAGCAGGATGTACAGGGAATCCGTGCTATCGCCGGCCCTGACCACGGAGGCGCCACGTTCGACGCGTTTTCTTCCGGAGACCTTGGAGAGTTTCTCCAGTTCAATGTCGTCCAGCCCGGAAAACAACGGCACGTTGCGCAAAACCACCAGACTTAATCCGCAAGGGGTAGTTGCCATAAATCAGTTTCCGTTCATAGAGTTACGAAACAATTATAAACTGCTTTCCCAAATTACATAAGAACTTCGGAAAAATTGGAAGCTCAGACAACGCTATAATTTTCCGATCAGTCACCCAAGAGGATCGTCATGTCCCAGAATGCCCGCCACAATCCCCTCATCATCCTCGGTTCCGGCCCAGCCGGCTACACCGCTGCTGTCTACGCTGCCCGCGCCAACCTCAAGCCGGTGCTGATCACTGGCATGGCCCAGGGAGGCCAATTGATGACCACCACCGAGGTCGATAACTGGCCGGCTGCGGCCGATGGCATCCAGGGCCCGGAGCTGATGGCCAATTTCGAAGCCCATGCCCGTCGCTTCGAAACCGAAATCCTGTTCGACCACATCCACACCACCAAGCTGACAGAAAAGCCCTTCACGCTGATCGGCGACGCCGGCACTTACACCTGCGACGCGCTGATCATCGCGACCGGTGCTTCGGCCATGTATCTCGGCCTGCCCTCCGAAGAAACCTTCGCCGGCAAGGGGGTTTCGGCCTGCGCCACCTGTGACGGCTTCTTCTATCGCAACAAGCCGGTCGCTGTGGTTGGTGGCGGCAACACCGCCGTCGAGGAAGCACTCTACCTGGCCAACATTGCAAGCCATGTGACAGTGATCCACCGCCGCGAGAAATTCAAGGCCGAAAAGATCATGCAGGACAAGCTGTTCAAGAAAGCCGCAGAAGGCAAGGTCACGATCCTGTGGAACAGCACGCTGGACGAAGTGCTCGGTGATGACTCCGGCGTCACCGGCCTGTCGGTCAAGAACGTCAAGAGCGGCGAGACGCAGAAGGTCGATGTACACGGCGTCTTCATCGCCATCGGCCACAAGCCGAACACCGACATCTTTGCCGGCCAGCTCGAAATGGACAACGGCTATCTGGTCACCCAGGCCGGCCGCAACGGCAATGCCACACAAACCAGCATTCCCGGCATCTTTGCCGCTGGCGACGTACAGGACCAGATCTACAAGCAGGCCTGCACCTCGGCCGGCTCGGGCTGCATGGCAGCGCTCGATGCCGAGCGTTACCTGGACAACCTCGGCCACGCCTGACTCGCTTGATCGACCCGGAAGACCTCGCAGCCTTCCAGGCGGCGGTGGCCGATATCGAGCCACTGCCGCCGGTTAATCGCGTTCATCTGACCAAACCGAAACGGCCAGTCCTGGTCCGGCCATCGACCGACGAGAAACGCCCGCCGTCGCCGAAAAAAAGTCGCGACAACGCTTTGCCTGCACACTGGAATGCCCCCGGCTCGTCGCAAGACACGGACCAGAGCAAACCGCTCAATCCGGACCACGCCGCATTTCAAGCCGCAATGGCCGGCGTCCAGCCGCTACCCGCGCCCAATCTCGTCCAGCACGGCACTTGCCCACCGCCACCCCGCCCGTTGCAACACATTGCCGACGAACGAGCGGCGTTGCATGAAAGCCTGCACGGCCACATTGGTCTGCAGGATCGACTGGAAGGTGGCGATGAGCCGCACTATCTGCGGACAGGCTTGGCCCAGACCGTTCTGCGCGATCTACGGCGGGGGCGCTGGGTCGTTCAGGATGAAATCGATCTGCATGGCCTGAACCGAGACGAAGCACGCCAATTGCTCGCCACTTTCCTGGCTGAATGCCTGCATCACGGAAGGCGCTGCATCCGGGTCGTGCACGGCAAGGGTCTGGGCTCGCCCCAGAAACTCTCGATCTTGCGCCAACTGGTCCGTGGCTGGCTGGCCCAGCGCGAAGAAGTCCTGGCCTACTGCCAGGCCAAGCCACACGACGGCGGCGAAGGCGCCATGCTCGTCCTGCTGCGCGCCCCGAAAAAACAAAGGGCGACCTGAGTCACCCTTCTTTCTGGTACTACCCTGCGGTCGATAATGACCGCAGATGTGTCATCAGACGGCCGCTTCGTCGGTTTCGCCTGTACGGATGCGCACTACCTGCTCAACCGGCATTACGAAAATCTTGCCGTCACCGATCTTGCCGGTGCGTGCCGCCTTGATGATGGCCTCAATGGCTGGCTCGACATTGTCAGAATTGACGACGATCTCGATCTTGATCTTGGGCAGGAAATCGACGACATATTCCGCACCACGGTACAGTTCGGTATGACCTTTCTGACGGCCAAAGCCTTTGACTTCGGTCACAGTCAAGCCGCTGATGCCGATTTCAGACAGGGCTTCGCGCACTTCGTCGAGCTTGAACGGCTTGATGATGGCTTCGATTTTCTTCATGGGCTGATTCCTCTATGCAAGTTCTTAAAATTCGTCTGAATACCGGTTGGTAATAGGATACCGCCAATCCTTGCCAAAACCACGCGGTGTGATGCGAATGCCGATTGGCGCCTGCCGGCGCTTGTATTCGGCAATCCGCAGCAGACACACGACACGCCGCACATCCGCTTCCGGCAGGCCGGCGGCAATAATCTCGCGCGGACTGCGATCCTCTTCCATGTAGGCGCGAACGATGGCGTCCAGGACTTCATACGGCGGCAGCGAGTCCTGGTCGGTCTGGTCAGGCTTCAGTTCGGCCGATGGCGGCCGGACGATGATGTTTTCCGGAATAACCGGATCACCCTGGCACAGGGTATTGCGGTAAACCGAGAGGCGATAGACCAGCGTTTTGTAGACGTCCTTGATCACTGCAAAACCACCAGCCATGTCGCCGTACAGCGTGCAGTAGCCGACTGCCATTTCCGACTTGTTGCCTGTCGTCAGCACCAGCGCGCCAGTCTTGTTCGACAGCGCCATCAGGATATTGCCGCGGATGCGCGCCTGGATATTCTCTTCAGTCGTATCAGCCGGCAAGCCAGCGAACAACGGATCGAGCATAGCGCCGTAGACTTCCATCGCTGGCGCGATGGCGATTTCGTCATAGCGCACACCGAGAACGCGGATCATCTCGCGCGAATCGTCGAGGCTCATCTGCGCGGTATAGGGCGACGGCATCATCACGGCGCGGACCTTGTCGGCCCCCAGCGCGTCGACCGCCACACACAGCGTCAAAGCCGAGTCGATACCGCCAGACAGGCCGATGATCGCGCCCTTGAAACCCGTCTTGCCGATATAGTCACGCACGCCGACAACCAGCGCCCGGTAGGCCTCGGCCTCAAGCGAGAGTTCGTCAGCCATGTCGTCCGAACGCAAGCGACCGGCGTCGAAATCGACGATACCCAGCGCTTCCTCGAACTGTGGCAGGCGCATGCAGCAGTTTTTCCGTGTATCAAGCGCAAAAGAGGCACCGTCGAAGACCAGCTCATCCTGGCCACCGACCAGATTGCAATAAACAGCGGGAATCCCCGTCGCATCAATCCGGTCGCCAAGCACCTGAATGCGCTGCTGATGTTTTTCGAGATGACAAGGCGAAGCGTTGAGTACGAGCAACAATTCGGCGCCGGCCTTGTGCGCCAGTTCGGCGGCTCCGGCTTCCCAGATGTCGGCACAGATGTTGATACCACAACGCACGCCAGCCAGCGTGACAACGCAAGCTTCAGTGCCGGGCTCGAAATAGCGCTTTTCGTCGAAAACTTCGTAATTGGGCAGGCGCATCTTGCGGTAGACCGCATTGCTCCGGCCATTTTCAATGACCGTGGCCGCGTTGTAGCAGCGACCTTCATACTCTTCCGGATGCCCGACAACGACGGCGATACCTTCAACACGGGAGGCCAGATCGTCGAGAGCCCGCTGGCAGGCCCGGTAGAAATCCGGGCGCAGCAGCAGGTCTTCCGGCGGGTAGCCGCACAACGCCAGTTCCGGCGTCAGCAGTACCTGGGCGCCGCGGGCTTTAGCTTCGCTAGCGCATTTGATGATGCGTTCGACGTTGCCCGTCAGGTCACCGACGGTAGCGTTGAACTGGGCAACGGCGATACGCAACATAATGGCTTAGTAGTTTGGCTTGTCCTTGGCGTCGTTGAAACGCTGGACGCCTTCCATGACTTCATTGCGGGCGGCATCAATATCTTCCCAGCCATTGACCTTGACCCACTTGCCCGGCTCCAGATCCTTGTAGTGCTCGAAGAAATGGGAAATCTGCTTGCGCAGCAGTTCCGGCATGTCTTCGATGGACTTGACGTCCTTGTACAGCGGGGTCAGCTTGTCGACCGGCACGGCCAGCAGTTTGGCATCGTTGCCACCTTCGTCGGTCATCGACAGTTGGCCCAGCGGGCGGCAACGGACGACAACGCCCGGCGGCAGGGAGAACGGAGCAACGACCAGCACGTCGACCGGATCACCGTCACCAGCAATGGTGTGCGGGATGTAGCCGTAGTTGCAGGGATAGTGCATGGACGTGGACATGAAGCGGTCGACGAAGATCGCGCCACTTTCCTTGTCAACTTCGTACTTGACCGGCTCGGAATGAGCGGAAATCTCGATGATGACGTTGAAATCGTCGGGGAGGGACTTGCCGGAAGGAACGTTGTTAAGAGCCATGTTGTATCTCTCTGCGTTTAGGTTTTGAGAACTTGCGATTATAACGCCGGACTGGCCTTTCTCATTGCCAGGCAGCGAGGAACTCCTGCCATTGCGGCGTACCGATTTTGGCCAGCTGCGCCTTGACGAATTCGCCTTCGGCGACTTCTTCCTCGGCCGTCAATTCACCGCGTAGGCGACGGAAACGGTTATAGACCAGATAGGTATTGATGACATCGGTCTCGCAGTAATCGCGAATCTCGGCAATCTTGCCAGCCTGCCAGGCCTCCCAGACCTTGCCGCCATCCATACCGAGCTTGCCGGGAAAACCAAACAGCTTGGCCAGATCATCAAGCGGCGCATTCGCCCGGCCGTTATAAAGCGCCAGCAGATCCATCAGATCGAGATGACGGGTGTGATACCTGCTGATGTAGTTGTTCCACTTGAAATCACGCGAGTCAGCGTAGTCGCCATCACCGAGATCCCAATAGCGTGGCGCCGAGACGCCGTGCAGCATGCCGCGATAGTGCAGTACCGGCAGGTCGAACCCGCCACCATTCCACGAAACGATCTGCGGCGTGAATTTCTCGATGCCGTCGAAAAAGCGCTGGATGATCGCCCCTTCGTTCAGATCCGGCTCGGACAGCGACCAGACCTTCAATCCCTCACTGGTCCGCAACACACAGGAAATAGTCACGACGCGTTGCAGATGCAACTGCAGGAAGTCGTTACCTGTCTTGGCCCGGCGCTGCTGGAAGGCCAGCTCGGCGACTTCGTCATCGGAAAGCTCGCCCGGCAGATCATTCAAGCGGCGCAGGCCGGCGACATCGGGAATCGTTTCGATGTCAAAAATCAAAACAGGCTTCATGCCGGGAAAACACCTGTCGAGAGATAACGGTCACCCCGATCACAGATGATCGACACGATCACCGCATTCTCCAGTTGCTGCGACAGGCGCAGCGCCACAGACAATGCACCGCCAGAGGAAATACCGGCAAAAATGCCCTCTTCCATCGCCAGCCGCCGGGTCATCGCCTCGGCATCGGCCTGACTGACGTACTCGACGCGATCGACATTGGTCTTGTCGAAAATTTTCGGCAGATAGGCTTCTGGCCACTTGCGGATACCGGGAATCTGGCTGCCCTCTTCCGGCTGGCAACCAACGATCTGGATGGCCGGGTTCGCTTCCTTCAAGAAACGACTGGTCCCCATGATCGTCCCGGTCGTGCCCATGCTGGAAACAAAATGGGTAATTTTCCCCTCGGTATCACGCCAGATTTCCGGGCCGGTGCCTTCGTAATGGGCCAGCGGATTATCTGGGTTGGCGAACTGATCAAGGATGATGCCCTTGCCTTCATCGCGCATCTTGTCGGCCACATCGCGACACAGCTCCATGCCACCATCCTTGGGCGTCAGAACCAGTTCGGCGCCGTAGGCACGCATGCTTTGCCGGCGCTCGACGCTCTGGTTTTCCGGCATGACGAGGATCATCCGGTACCCCTTGATCGCCGCCGCCATAGCCAGCGCGATGCCGGTATTACCCGAGGTCGCCTCGATCAGCGTGTCGCCGGGCTTGATGTCGCCACGCGCTTCGGCACGGGCGATCATCGACAGCGCCGGCCTGTCTTTTACTGAACCTGCCGGGTTATTGCCCTCCAGCTTGGCGAGAATGACGTTACCCCGCTTGTCGTTGTCAGCACCAGGAATGCGTACCAGACGTACCAGCGGCGTGTTTCCGACAAAATCCTGCAGGGTTTTATACATTGCGATTGAGCCACTCGATATATTGGGAGACGCCCTCCTCAACCGTGGCCATCGGCGCGTCGTAACCGGCAGCACGAAGTTTGCTCAGATCAGCCTGCGTGAATGCCTGATACTTGCCCTTCAGGGCCTCGGGGAAGGCAACGTACTCCAGCAAACCCTGTGCCCGTAATTCGTCCAGCGACAACGCCGACTCATTTCTGGCTTTGCGGCAGCCGTTGACCGCCGCCACCGCAACATCGTTGAAGCTCTGTGCACGGCCGGAACCGAGGTTGAAGATGCCAGACTTTTCAGGGTGATCAAGGAAAAACAGATTGACCTTGGCGACGTCACCAACGAAGACAAAATCCCGCTGCTGGCCGCCATCCGGGTAGCCGTGCGAACCTTCGAACAACTTGACCTTGCCGTCGGCGCGGAACTGGTTGAAGTTGTGGAAGGCGACCGAAGCCATGCGTCCCTTGTGCGTTTCACGCGGGCCATAAACATTGAAATAGCGAAAACCGACGATCTGCGACGAGGGTTTCTGGGCTAGGCGCTGACGAACGATCTGGTCAAACAGGAATTTGGAATAACCGTAGACGTTGAGCGGCCCTTCGTACTGGCGCTCTTCCTTGAAAGTACCGCTGGATCCGTAGGTCGCCGCGCTGGAGGCATACAGGAACTGAACGTCCTGATCCAGGCACCAGTCGAGCAGAATCATGGAGTAACGGTAGTTGTTCTCCATCATGTAGCGGCCGTCCGTCTCCATGGTGTCGGAACAAGCGCCTTCGTGCAGGATGGCGTCGATTTCTCCATCGAAATGACCGGCCTGGATACGCTCGATGAAGTCGTTCTTGTCGAGATAGTCGACGACTTCACAATCGATCAGGTTCTTGAACTTGTCAGCTTTGGTCAGATTATCGACGGCAATGATGTTCGTGATGCCGCGCTCGTTGAGCGCCTTGACGATATTGGAACCGATGAAGCCGGCGGCGCCGGTGACGACGATGTACATGATTTTTCCTTACAGTGCAGCGATGAGTTCTTCGCGGCTGACCACAGCAGTGCCGAGTTTGCCGACAACGATGCCAGCGGCGATGTTGGCCACACGAATGGCTTCGTCCCAATCGGCGCCGGCGGCAATCATCACCGCCAGCGTGGCGATGACCGTATCTCCGGCCCCGGACACATCGAAAACCTCACGCGCCAGTGCTGGCTGGTGATGCACCGCATCATCGGCGAACAGGGTCATTCCTTCTTCACTGCGGGTGACCAGCAAGGCTTCGAGACCAAGCTCGCCGCGCAGCTTGCGCGCCTTGGCAGCCAACTCTTCCTCGGAAGACCAGCGACCGACCACTTCCCGCAGCTCCGAGCGGTTCGGCGTAATGACCGTGGCACCGGCATATTTTCCCCATTCATCGCCCTTCGGATCGACCAAGACCGGCTTGTCATAGGAACGGGCGATGCGGATCATCTCGGCAATATGCGTCAGACCGCCCTTGCCATAATCCGAGAGGATCACGACATCGGCCTGGACGACACGTTGCTCGAAATCGGCCAGCTTGGCCTTCAGGATTTCGTGCGATGGGGTCGTTTCAAAATCGATGCGCAGTAGCTGCTGCTGGCGCCCGATGACGCGGAGCTTGACCGTGGTATCGATCTCGCGATCAATGTGCAGAGCCGCATCGATCTGGCCTTCGTCGAGCAGTCGCCCGAGAGTGCGTCCGGCCTCGTCGTCACCTACAACCGAAAGCAAGGCAGAAACCGCCCCCAGCGACGCCGCATTACGCGCTACGTTGGCGGCGCCACCAAGGCGCTCTTCCATCCGCTCGACCTTGACCACGGGCACCGGCGCTTCCGGAGAAATCCGGCTGACCTCACCAAACCAGTAGCGATCCAGCATCACGTCGCCAACGACCAGCAGACGAACCTGCGACAGTTTTTCCAGCAAGTTGCTACTCATCGTTTAACGCCCGATTGCCACATACTCGATGCCCGAACCACGCACGAACTTCGGGTCGTACAGGTTGCGGCCATCGAAGATCACCGGGGTCTTCAGGGCTTTCTTGATCTCTTCGAAATCCGGACTGCGGAATTCTTTCCACTCGGTGACGATGAGTAGCGCATCGGCGTTCTGGAGTGCGCCCATCGGGTTTTCGGCGTATTGCAGACGGGCTTCGTCACCGTAGATGCGTTGCGTTTCGGGCATGGCGACGGGGTCGTAGGCGGTGACGGTGGCACCTGCTTCAAACAGGTCGGCAATCAGTTCGCGACTGGGGGCTTCACGCATGTCGTCGGTGTTGGGCTTGAAGGCCAGGCCCCAGAGGGCGAAGTGCTTGCCTTTGAGGTCACCGAACTTGGCTTTGAGTTTCTTGGTCAGGATGTGCTTCTGGGCGTCGTTGGCTTCTTCGACGGCGGTGAGCACTTTGAGGGTGATGTTGGCGTCGTCCTGGGCGGTGGCGATCAGTGCCTTGACGTCCTTGGGGAAGCAGGAGCCGCCGTAGCCACAACCTGGGTAGAGGAAGTGGTAGCCGATGCGGGGGTCGGAACCGATGCCCTGGCGAACCATTTCGATGTCGGCACCAAGGACTTCGGCGAGGTTGGCCAGTTCGTTCATGAAGCTGATACGAGTAGCCAGCATGGCGTTAGCGGCGTACTTGGTGAGCTCGGCACTCTTGACGTCGGTGATGATCAGACGCTCATGGTTACGCTGGAACGGGGCATAGAGGGCACGCATCAGGTGGATGGCCTGTTCTTCTTCGGCACCGACGACAATGCGGTCCGGACGCATAAAGTCTTCTACGGCGGCGCCCTCCTTGAGGAATTCTGGGTTGGAGACGACGCTGAAGGGGATGTCGATGCCACGCTTTTGCAGTTCGTCGGCGATGGCGGCCTTGACCTTGGCACCGGTGCCGACCGGGACGGTACTTTTGTCGACAACGACTTTGTAGTCGGTCATCAGGCGGCCGATGTTACGGGCGGCACCAAGGACGTACTGGAGGTCGGCGGAGCCGTCTTCGTCAGGCGGGGTGCCGACGGCGATGAACTGGATGGTGCCGTGCTGGACGGCCTTTTCGACATTGGTGGTGAAGTGCAGGCGGCCTGCGGCGACATTGCGGCGGACCATTTCTAGCAGGCCCGGCTCGTGAATCGGAATGCCGCCGTCTTCAAGAATGCGGATCTTGTTGGGATCGAGATCGAGACAGAGGACATCGTTGCCTACTTCGGCCAGACAGGTGCCACTGACCAGTCCTACATAGCCGGTACCGACGACGGTGATTTTCATGAGATTTTCCTACAAGGATTGATCGAATTCTTCGCCACGGCGCGGCGGATAAGTTTCCCAACCGCCACAGGCCGGACAGCGCCAGTAGAACTGGCGGGCCTTGAAACCGCAATTATCGCACCGATAGCGAGACAGACGCTTGGTATAGCCCTGGATGATGGTCTTGGCCAACTCAACGTCCGGACGCACTTCCGGTGCAACCAAGGGCAGGCGCGCACTCATCAACTTCTCCAGCCCCAGCAAGGTCGGATTGCGCTGCAACTCGGCACGGACGAGACGATAGGCAGCCTCGGTTCCCTCATTCTCCAGAACAAGTTGATAGACCACTTCCAGCAGATCCAGCGATGGATAGCGTTCCAGATAACCACTGAGCAATGCAATGCCCTCCGCCGGCCGCTCCAGCTTGCGGTAGGCTTCTAGCAAGCGCTGGGCAACCAGGGCAAGATACGCGGGATCCTGCTGCTCGATGCGCTGCCAGGCTTCAATGGCATCAGTCGTTGATCCCTCCTGCAGCAATAAATCTCCCTGCAACAGGCTGGCACGAACACATTTCCGGTTCTCCTGCATAGCCACGTCAAGGTATTCACGCGCGGTATCCGGACGCGAACGCATGATCTCGTTAGCCGCCAGTTCGCAGTAATACTCGGCGATCTCACGATGCGAGGCGACATCCGGCAACTCCCGAGCAATCCCGACCGCCTTCAGCCACTCCTTCTCGACCTGATAGATTTCCAACAGATTGCGCTTGGCCTCCTCCTCGAAGGAAGTACCGAGAAGTTTGTTGAATATATCTTCGGCCCGGTCGAGCAGGCCGGCCTTCAGATAGTCCTGCCCCAGTTCTGACAGTGCCTGCAATCGGACACGTTCTTCAAGATCCGGCAAGTCGATCAGGTTCTGGTGCATGCGAATGGCGCGCTCGGTTTCACCCCGCCGACGGAACAAATTTCCCAGCGCGAAATGCAACTCAACGGTCTGAGAATCAACCTTGGCGACTTCAAGAAATGAGTCAATGGCCTTGTCCGGCTGCTCGTTGAGCAGGAAATTCAAGCCCTGAAAATATGAACGCGGTAACGAGCGCGACTCGTGCACCACCTGGCGCATATCAACGCGAGCCGCAGCCCATCCCAAGCCAAAAAAAACCGGGATAAGCAACAACTGCCAGTAATCGAAAAACTCATTCATACAACGGGTGGCTCTTCCACTTTGGCCGTTACCGGCACCCGACTGGATGTGCGTTTCAGACGCGAGATTTCACGCCGTTGGCGAAAAATCACACCAAGCAGGGAGAGCGCACCAAGAATCACACCCCCGACAAAGAATGCCAGCAAGGCAATCACCAGCGGAGCTTGCCAGACCTGCCCTGGCAGAAGGCGAAGGCTGACCGGATCGGTATTCTGGGCCGCAAAAATAACCAGAAAGGCGAAGATGATGAGCCGGATGGCCCAAGTCAATACTGTCATGACATTCAATAAAAAAGGGCAGTGAAATCATTCACTGCCCTGAATCTACCACATTAGGCCAAGTCCGGCGCTAGATCGCCTGATCGACCCTTTCTCGCAATTCTTTTCCGGCCTTGAAGTGGGGAACCCACTTCGCCGGCACGCTGACCTTTTCCCCCGATTTGGGATTGCGTCCAACACGCGGGGGACGGTAGTTGAGCGCAAAGCTGCCGAATCCACGGATCTCGATACGATCTCCTCGCACAAGTGCTTCGGACATCGCATCGAGAATCATCTTGACCGCAAAATCAGCATCCTTCGCCACCAACTGCGGAAAACGCTCCGCCAGCTGGGCGATGAGCTCGGATTTGGTCATGCTTTTGCCTTATCAGCCTTGCTGGTTGAGCTTGGCCTTCAGCAGGGCACCCAGGTTGGTCGTACCAGAAGCAGCGGCGGAAGACTCTGCAGACAACTTCTGCATGGCTTCGTGCTGTTCGGCATTGTCCTTAGCCTTGATGGAAAGGTTGATACCACGGGTCTTGCGATCCACGTTGATGATCATGGCTTCAACGGTATCGCCCACCTTCAGGTGCTGCGACAGGTCGTCGATACGATCACGCGAGAACTCGGAAGCGCGCAAGTAACCTTCGTTTTCACCGTCCAGGGTCAGCACGGCACCGCGGGCATCGACCGTCTTGACGGTACAACGCACGATGCTGTTCTTCTCGTGGGTAGCGATGAAGTTGGTGTACGGATCGCCTTCGAGTTGCTTGATGCCGAGGGAGATACGCTCCTTCTCGACGTCGATGCCGAGAACAACTGCCTCGACTTCGTCGCCCTTCTTGAAGTTGCGGATGGCTTCTTCGCCGGTCGCAGACCAGGACAGATCGGACAGGTGAACCAGGCCATCGATGCCACCAGGCAGACCGATGAAGATGCCGAAGTCGGTGATCGACTTGATGGCGCCCTTAACCTTGTCACCCTTCTTGTGGTTCATCGCGAAGTCGTCCCAAGGATTGGCTTGGCACTGCTTCATACCCAAGGAGATACGGCGACGCTCTTCGTCGATCTCGAGGATCATGACTTCGACTTCGTCGCCGAGCTGGACAACCTTGGACGGATGAACGTTCTTGTTGGTCCAGTCCATTTCGGAAACGTGAACCAGGCCTTCAATGCCTTGTTCGATTTCAACGAATGAACCGTAGTCGGTCAGGTTGGTGACCTTGCCGAACAGGCGGGTGCCGGCCGGGTAACGGCGGGCAATACCGACCCACGGATCGTCGCCCAGTTGCTTCATACCCAGGGAGACGCGGTTCTTTTCGGCGTCGAACTTGAGGATCTTGGCGGTAACTTCGTCACCCACATTGAGCACTTCGCTTGGGTGACGGACACGGCGCCAGGCCAGATCGGTGATGTGCAGCAGGCCGTCGATACCGCCGAGGTCGACGAATGCACCGTAGTCGGTGATGTTCTTGACGATACCCTTGACGGTGGTGCCTTCCTTGAGGTTCTCGAGGAGCTTTTCGCGATCTTTGTCAGCGGTGGCTTCGAGCACGGCACGGCGGGACATCACGACGTTGTTGCGCTTCCGGTCAAGCTTGATGACCTTGAACTCCATGGTCTTGCCTTCGTACGGCGTGGTGTCCTTGACCGGACGCATGTCGACGAGGGAACCCGGCAGGAAGGCGCGAACACCGTTGGACATGACAGTCAGACCGCCCTTGACCTTGCCGGTGATGGTGCCGGTAACCAGGGAGTTGTTGTTCAGGGCTTCTTCCAGGAAGTTCCAGGCAGCGATGCGCTTGGCGCGATCGCGGGACAGGCGCGTAGCGCCGTAGCCGTCTTCCAGCATTTCGATAGCCACTTGGACGAAATCGCCCACCTTGACTTCGAGTTCGCCCTGATCATTCAGGAATTCTTCGAGCGGAACATAGGATTCCGATTTCAGGCCGGCATTGACCACAACGAAATTGTGATCGATGAGCACCACTTCTGCAGTGATGACTTCGCCTTGACGCATTTCCTGGCGAGCCAGGGATTCTTCAAATAGTTGAGCAAAAGATTCCATTGACGGAGAGAACTTTCATGCTGCTGCGAACCGTGAAATCCACAGCGGGTTAGGGTTTGAAACAAATTACCGGCCACCTGACCGGCAACACCTTACTGCAACGCTTCCCTGCTCCAGTCCAACACCTGATTCACCGCCTGTTCGATGGTGAGATGCGTGGTGTCGAGCAGCTTGGCATCTGCCTCTTGCCGGAGTGGAGCCACGCTGCGCTGCGAATCGCGCTCGTCACGTTGCCTCAAGTCTGACAGAAGGTCCGCGAGATTAGCAGATAATCCTTTTTCGATCAACTGCTTATACCGACGCTCGGCACGAGCTTCGGCGCTCGCCGTGAGGAAGACCTTGAGCACAGCTCGCGGGAAGATCACGGAACCCATGTCGCGCCCGTCGCCGACCAAGCCGGGAGCCTTGTTGAACGCCCGTTGCCGGAACAGCAAAGCCTCGCGCACGGCAGGCAGGGCGGCAACCCGGGAGGCGCCGGCCGAAATTTCTTCGGTACGGATTGCATCTCCAACCGGGGTGCCGCTCAGACGAACATCGCTCTCGGAAAATTCGACATCAAGTCCGGCAGCAATCGCCGCCACACCCGTTTCGTCAGCCCAATCGACCCCCGCCTGTTGAGCTGCCAATGCGGTCAATCGATACAGGGCACCCGAATCCAGATAGTCGTAACCCAAAGCAGCGGCAATACGGGCAGCAACTGTGCCCTTACCGGAAGCCGACGGGCCATCAATGGCAATCACCGGCGCCGCCGTGGTGGCCTTGGCAAAGCGTTCGAAATAATCTGGAAAAGTCTTTGCTACACACTTCGGATCATTGATGCGCAAGGGCGTACCAAAGGCGGCCAGCGAGAAACACATGGCCATCCGATGGTCGTCGTAGGTATCGATTAAAGCTGGTTTCAAACTGGCTGGCGTGACACAAATGTAGTCTTCACCCTCCTCAACCACTGCACCCAGTTTGCGCAACTCCGTCGCCATCGCGGCAATCCGGTCGGTTTCCTTGACCCGCCAACTGGCGATGTTGCGCAGCGTGGTTGTTCCTTTGGCAAAGAGTGCCGCCGTCGCCAAGGTCATCGCTGCATCGGGAATATGGTTGCAATCAAGGTCGACCGCCACCAAGCCGGATTGAGGTGCCCGCGCTTCCATCCAGTTCGGCCCCATCTCGATTTGGGCACCCATTTTGGCCAGTGCCTCAGCGAACCTCACATCGCCCTGGATCGAATCGCGACCTACGCCCTCAACGCGAACCGGACCGCCACCGATGGCGCCCAGCGCCAGAAAATAGGAAGCTGACGATGCATCGCCTTCGACAAAAATCGTTCCCGGCGAAACATAACGACTGCCGGCGCGAACGGTAAACCGCTGCCAACCTTCCCGCTCGACGATCACGCCAAAACGCGCCATCGTCGCCAGGGTAATTTCGATATATGGCTTGGAAATCAGTTCGCCGACCACTTCAACGACAACCGTTTCACCGGTCAGCGGCAGTGCCATCAGCAAGCCCGTCAGGAACTGGCTGGAAACATCGCCGCGCACCTTGACCACCCCACCCGGCTGGATACTTGCCGGTTTCAAATGCAAGGGCGGGAAACCTTCGTTGCCAAGATAAGTGATATCAGCCCCTAGCTGACGCAGTCCATCGACCAAATCGCCGATCGGCCGTTCGTGCATCCGCGCTACGCCCTTGAGGACATAGTCGCCACCGGCCAGCGCCAAAGCCGCGGTTAGAGGGCGAAAGGCCGTGCCGGCATTCCCGAGAAACAGCTCAGCCTGCTTGACGGGGATCAGACCGCCGCAACCTTTGATTGACCAGTTTTCGCCACCGAGGTGCTGAACGCCTACGCCTAGCATCTTCAACGCTTCCAGCATGCGCTCCGTATCGTTGGAGGCCAGAAGATCGCGGACCTCCGTCTCACCATCTGACAGCGCTGCCAGCAGGAGAACACGGTTGGAGATGCTTTTTGAGCCAGGCAGGCGAACCGTGCCGCAGGCAGAAAGCAATTGAGGGAGGTCGAGAAATTCCATGGGCGGGTGGCTACCGAAAAAGGCCGTAGTCTACTCGCCTCAGGAAAAGATCGAAACCGCTCCTGTTATTCTCTAGATGTTTAGCAGGTTGCTCAAAAACCCGACGATGCCTTCGGCTATTCACAGCTGACGATGAGTAAAAATCTGAGACATTTCCCTTGTGGTGCCTTGAAAACTGAATTTCAGGCAGTTTTTTGGCCTCATTCGGGGTTGCTGCCTGCCTTTTGGCAAACAGCGGGCGGATTTCGCCCTATGTCGCAGACAATCGCCAGCCGAACAGCGCTGCAATCCGGGTCAGGTTGTAACAAACAAAGGTGAAGGCGGTTTGCGCCTTGACCTTTGCCAAGCCAACAAAACGGGTTTTGCGCAGACCACCGACGGTCTTCGCCCAACCAAAGATTTCTTCAACCCGCTTGCGCTTCTTCAAGCTGACCGCGTAACCCGCATGCCGGGTCGTCCGGCCATCAACTGCCGAACCCGACTTCTTCGCAGCGACATGCGGCGTGACCTTTGTCTCGCGCATCGATTTCACGAAATCGGCTGTGTCATAGCCTTTGTCCGCACCCAGCGTTACCGGTTTTGATCGTGCGACGTGCCATCGTCAAGGCGGCCTCACGTTCGGCCTTGCCGCTCGCTTGCGTGGTTTCAACATCCACCACCAGCCCGTTGCGGTTCTCCATCAGGGCGTGCCCCATGTAACACAGCCGGGATTTATCGCCTTCGCTCTTCTTGAAGAGACGAGTCTGATCATCTGTCGTCGAGGCATGGGTTTCGTTACTGCGCTTCTCGCCCTTGAAATCAATGCTCGGATTCTTGCCGCCACCTTCCGGCGGTTTCCCCGAGCCATCCTTGGGGACAAAGCTCTTCATCGAGGCCCAGGCTTCGATCAGGGTGCCGTCAACCGTGAAATGCTCGTTGGAAGTCAGCTTCTTCCAATGCGCCAGCGCAACCACCTTGTCGAAAAATTCGCGCATGATCTCTTCCGTGAAGAGCCGCTCCCGGTTCTCTGTGAAGCTGGTCGCCGCCCAAACACCTTCATCCATCGACAGGCCAACAAACCAGCGGTACAGCAGGTTGTACTCAATGTGCTGCATCAGTTGGCGCTCAGAGCGAATAGAGAACAGCACCTGAATCAAACTAGCTCGCAACAGACGCTCCGCCGGAATCCCCGGTCGGCCAGTGTGCGAGTAAAGCTTCGCAAACGCGCCGTTCATCGAACCCAGAATGCCATCAAACCAATGCCCGTAATTGACGCAACGGGTGTCCAGCCGGAATCCGTTCTTCCAGACTCCGATAACTAAACATCGTGTATTGGGTCGTATCGGCCGTTCTCATCTTCTTCAATCTCAACCTGACAATGGAGCCATTATCTCATTGGCATCAAATGGTCAGAGTTTTTGAGCAACCTGTTAGTCCCACGGTGTGCTGGATCGGATTGATCCTGAATCGCTCAGGCTCTTTTGTCCAGATTTTGCAGACGAATTCATAGGGCGTCAGCCCCTTTAGCCTCTTCAATCGCCAGGCGAAGTTGTAGGCCATCAAAAAGGTCTGCAAATGGGCTTTCAACTGGTCATGCGTCTGGTAGTAGTAACGTTTTACCGTGGCGTCCTTCATGGTTCGATTCATGTGCTCCACCTGTCCATTCGTCCATGGGTAACACACTTGGGTCAGGCGATGTTCAATTTCATGGGCATTGCAGACACGATCAAACAGAATGCACCAATTACCTTCTGTTCCCTTGCGTACGGCAAATTGGATGCCGTTGTCCGTGAATATGGGTAAGCGTCCGGCCACAACCGTCTTTCCACCGAAGCTTCGTTGTCTGAAGATACCTCGCGGACGGGCACCTCAAATTTGTGCCCACGAAGGGATTTATGGACACAAATTCAAAGGCAGTCATGGCCTCGAAGCGGCGAGGCCCCTACCGGCATCACCCGTTGGCGCAGAAGCGAGCGATCGTTGAAGAAACGCTGCAGCCAGGTGCCTCGGTTGCACAGATTGCCCGCAAACACGGTGTCAACGCCAACCAGGTATTTTTGTGGCGCAAGATCTACCGTGAGGGGCTGCTGCCCGAAGTGAAGCCAGCGCTGTTGCCGGTCACCCTCACGCCGCTGATGGTCAGCGATCAGTTGCCGGCAGCCAGCAGCTCTGCCAGCACAGGGTGTCTGACGATTGAGTTCGGGCAAGTTCGCGTTCGCATCGAAGGCCGCCCTGACGCCGAGGTGCTGCGGCTGGTTCTCGCGGCGCTGCAGCAGCGATGATCGGGCTACCCAGCGGCACCCGGATCTGGCTCGCCGCCGGCTTGACCGACATGCGTCGCGGCTTTGATGGTCTGGCCAGCATCGTTCAGGAGAAACTCGCCGCCGATCCCTTTGCCGGTCACGTCTTTGTCTTTCGCGGTCGCCGCGGTGATCTGGTCAAACTGCTCTGGTGGGATGGCGATGGCCTCTGCCTTTTTGCCAAGCGCCTGGAGCGCGGCCGCTTCATCTGGCCACAGGCCAGCGAGGGCTCGGTGCACCTCTCAGGCGCCCAACTTTCCATGCTTCTGGAGGGCATCGACTGGCGTCGCCCGAGTCGCACCGGGCAACCGGAACGGGCCGCATAAGAAAGCTGGAAAACCTTGGCTGGCGGGGCTGTTCACCCGTGGGCTATTCGCGTAAACTCGCCGCATGAACAGCGCTCCTCTGCCCCGCGACACCACGACCTTGCAAGCCATGGTGGTCGCCCAGCAAGCAGAAATCGAGCATCTCAAACTGATCATCGCCAAGCTGCGTCGTATGCAGTTCGGCCAGAGCTCCGAGAAGATCGACGAGATGGTCGGGCAACTCGAACTGGCGCTGGAAGAACTCGAAACCGGCAAAGCGGAACGGGCCGGCATCCCGGAAATCACCCCGGCCGAAGAAGTCCCCGGCAAACCAGTCCGCAAACCACTGCCGGATCACTTGCCACACGACACCGTGGTTCATCTGCCTGAGCACGCCTGCTGCCCGGACTGCGGCGGTCATCTCAAGCCGCTGGGTGAGGATGTCTCGGAAGTACTCGACTACGTACCTGCCAGCTTCCGGGTTATTCGCCATGTTCGGCCGAAGCTGGCTTGTGGCCGTTGCGACACCATCGTTCAGGCACTGGCACCCAGTCGGCCGATTGCCCGAGGCATGGCAGGGTCTGGATTGCTGGCCCATGTGCTGGTCGCCAAATATTGCGATCACCTGCCTTTGTATCGGCAGAGCGGTAGTTATGCTCGGGAAGGCGTTGATCTGGAACGCTCGACCCTGGCCGAATGGGTCGGGCAATGTTCAGCGCTGCTGCGCCCCTTGCTGGAACGGCTGCGTCACCACGTGCTGGCCGGCGAGAAGCTGCATGCCGACGATACGCCGGTGCCGGTGCTCGCCCCGGGCGATGGCAAGACCAAGACCGGGCGGTTATGGACCTATGTCCGCGATGATCGGCCGGCCGGGAACGACATGCCGCCCGCCGTCTGGTTTGCCTACTCACCAAATCGCAAGGGCGAGCATCCGCAGAGCCACCTAAAATCCTTCAAGGGGATTCTGCAAGCCGATGCCTTTGCCGGTTTCGATGCTTTGTATGCCACGGGTGACATTCTGGAAGCCGCATGCTGGGCCCACGCCCGCCGCAAGTTCTTCGAGATTCACCAGGCCCAAGGCTCACCGATTGCCGCCGAGGCACTCAAACGAATCGCAGCCTTGTATACGATTGAAAGCAAGGTTCGCGGACAACCGCCAGATGTCAGGCTCAAAGGACGGGAACAGGCCAAGCCTATCCTCGAAGAACTCCATGCCTGGTTACTGGACACGCGACGACAACTCTCAAAGAAATCCGGCCTGGCGGATGCCATCGGCTACGCCTTGAATCATTGGCAGGCACTGATCCGCTATGCCTCGGATGGGCGCATCGAGATCGACAACAATGCGGCTGAACGGGCGCTACGGGCGGTGGCGCTTGGACGCAAGAATTTCCTGTTTGCGGGTTCTGATGCCGGTGGTGATCGCGCTGCCGCGATTTACAGCCTGGTCGGCTCAGCGAAACTCAACGACCTCGACCCGGAAGCCTATCTGCGTTTCGTCATTGAGCGAATTGCTGATTACCGAATCAGCGAACTCGACGACCTGCTGCCTTGGCGTGTCGCCGAGCGGATCGCCAAGACCGAGCATCACGCTGCTGCAGCCTGATTCCGATTAACTCGGAAAGACGGTGGTGGCCGGACGGTTACGAATATGGTGTGAATTGCGTAAGAACGACTGCATCGAGACAATCGCCTCTTGATAGGAAGAAACTGAATGCCAGCTTCTTCATCAAGAAGCCAGATTCGTTTGCAGATGATGGTTTTTCAACAGCCAGCTAGCTGCCAAATCGGCAACATACTCAGGAACAAATCGCCGCAATCCGGATTTCACCTCAGAAGTCGGATGAATCGCAGCCCGCAACCAGTTCAGCAAATCCTCGTACTCCTCGGCAGTCAAATCATCCGAAAAACGAGCAATTCGCAACTTGGGTGCGGCACCGTAAGGGTAGTTTCATCATCCGCAAGCAGTTCTACGTACAGCTTCTCACCCTATTGCTTGGAACTCCAAAACTACTGGTCGATGAAGTTCAAGCCAATCTTATCCTTTGGCGAAAGAACCGGTGTCGCTATCAACTTCCAATCCACACCAATCGTTGAATCATTCCATGCAATACAGCGCTCATGTTCCGGCGAGTAGTAATCGGTGGTTTTGTAAAAAAACTCTGCCGTTTCGCTTAGCGTCAAAAATCCATGGGCAAACCCCGGCGGAATCCAGAGCTGCTTCTTGTTTTCTGCACTCAATATCTCACCCACCCACTGTCCATAGGTTTTTGACTCTTTTCGCAGGTCGACCGCGACATCAAAAACTTCACCCTGCACGACTCTGACAAGTTTGCCTTGGGCTTTGGGTGATATTTGATAATGCATTCCTCTCAGAACGTTCTTCGCACTTTTCGAGTGGTTGTCCTGGACAAAGGTAATATCCTGTCCGACAGCTTCGTTGAAAGCCTTCTGGTTGAAGCTTTCGAAGAAGAAACCCCGATCATCACCGAAAACTTTGGGTTCGATGATCAGGACATCGGGAATCCGGGTCGGCGTGACTTTCATCAGAACACCTTTTCCTTCAGAAGATTGAACAGATACTGACCATAGCCAGTCTTGGCGTAGCTTTCTGCCAGTTGTTCGAGTTTTTCGTCGCTCACCCAGTTCTGACGCCAGGCGATTTCTTCAGGGCAGGCGACCTTGAGACCTTGGCGCTTCTCGATGGTGGCGATGAACTGGCCGGCTTCGAGCAGGCTGTCGTGAGTGCCAGTATCGAGCCAGGCGTAGCCGCGGCCCATGATTTCGACCTTGAGTTTTTGTTGCTCGAGGTAGACGCGATTGACGTCGGTGATTTCGAGTTCGCCACGGGTACTGGGCTTGATGCTCCGGGCGATGTCGACAACGCTGTTGTCGTAAAAGTAGAGGCCGGTGACGGCGTATCTTGACTTCGGTTGTTTCGGTTTTTCTTCGATGCTGATGGCTTGTTTTTTCGAGTCGAACTCGACGACACCATAACGCTCGGGATCGGTAACAGCGTAAGCAAAGACTGTGGCGCCTTGCTGGCTGGCGTTAGCGCCTTGCAGCAGTTCACTGAATTCGTGGCCATGAAAGATATTGTCGCCAAGGATCAGGGCCGAGGGGTTATTCCCGACGAAATTAGCACCTAGGATGAAGGCTTGGGCAAGACCATCAGGGCTGGGCTGGACGGTGTATTGAAGATTGATGCCCCACTGGCTGCCGTCGCCGAGCAATTGCTCGAAGCGCGGGGTGTCTTGCGGGGTGGAGATGATCAGGATGTCCCGGATGCCCGCCAGCATGAGCGTGGTCAGCGGGTAGTAGATCATCGGCTTGTCGTAGATCGGCAGTAGCTGCTTGGAGACGGACAGGGTTGCTGGATAAAGACGAGTGCCGGAGCCACCAGCGAGGATGATGCCTTTTCGCTGACTCATTTCGTTTCTCCATATTGCTTGCCTAGCCATTCGCGGTAGGCGCCACTGGTCACATTGGCAACCCAGGCCTGGTTGTCCAGATACCACTGCACCGTCTTCCTGATTCCCGTCTCGAAGGTTTCCGCCGGTTTCCAGCCGAGTTCGCGCTCGATCTTGGTGGCATCAATGGCGTAGCGGCGGTCATGGCCGGGCCGGTCGGTGACGTAGGTGATCTGCTCTTTGTAGAGCTGACCGTCAGCGCGCGGGCTGAGTTCGTCGAGGATGGCACACAGGGTATGGACGACCTCAAGGTTGGGCTTTTCATTCCAACCTCCAACGTTGTAGGTTTCACCGAGACAGCCGGCTTCGAGGACGCGGCGGATGGCGCTGCAGTGGTCTTTCACATAGAGCCAGTCACGAATCTGCTGGCCGTCGCCGTAGATGGGCAGCGGCTTGCCGGCGAGCGCATTGTGAATAACCAGCGGGATCAGCTTTTCCGGGAAGTGGTAGGGGCCGTAGTTATTGGAGCAATTGGTGGTCAGCACCGGCAGGCTGTAGGTGTGGTGATATGCCCGCACGAGGTGATCGCTGGCGGCCTTGCTGGCGGAGTACGGGCTGTTCGGTTCGTACTGGTGGGTTTCGGTGAAGGCTGGGGCATCAGCAGCAAGCGAGCCGTACACCTCGTCGGTGGAGACGTGCAGGAGGCGGAATTCGTTTTTTGCTGTTTCCTCCAATTGACCGTAGAAGGCACGTACAGCTTCGAGCAATCGGAAGGTGCCGACGATGTTGGTTTGGATGAAATCTTCCGGGCCGTGAATGCTGCGATCAACATGGGATTCGGCGGCAAAATTGACGACGGCACGGGGTTGGTGCTCGGCCAGCAATTTGGCAAGAAGATCAAAATCGCCGATGTCGCCCTTGACAAAAAAGTGGCGCGCATCGCCATCAAGCGACACCAGATTTTCCAGATTGCCAGCGTAAGTCAGCGCATCGAGGTTGATGACTTTTTCGTCTGACTGGACCAGCCAGTCGAGAACGAAATTGCTGCCAATAAAGCCGGCACCGCCAGTGACCAGGATAGTCATGTGTTTTCCAGAACTGTGAATAAATTACCGAAAACCATTCGGATTGTTACTTTGCCAACGCCAGGCATCAACACACATGGCTTCCAGACTCCGCTCGGCACGCCATTCGAGCAGTTGAGCAGCAAAGGCAGGGTCGGCATAGCACGAGGCGACATCACCTGGACGCCGTGCGCACAGGTCATAAGGCACCGGGCAAGCGCTGGCTTTCTCGAATGATTTGACCACATCAAGTACGCTGTAGCCAGTGCCAGTACCTAGATTCACCTCAAAACATTGCGCTTCGCACAAGCGTTTCAACGCCTTCAGATGTCCGACTGCCAGATCAACAACATGAATGTAGTCACGAACACCGGTGCCATCTGGCGTCGGGTAATCGCTGCCCCATACGTTGAGCCTCTCCCGACGGCCAACGGCCACCTGCGCCACGAAGGGCATGAGGTTGTTTGGAATCCCTTGCGGATCCTCGCCAATCATGCCGCTCTCATGAGCGCCGACCGGGTTGAAGTAGCGCAGGATGCCAATCCGCCAGGATGGATCTGAACGAAACAGATCGCGCAACATTTCTTCGATAACCAGCTTGGTTCGGCCATAGGGATTGGTCGCCGACAGAGGATGATCTTCGGTCAGCGGCAAACGCTGCGGATCGCCATAAACCGTTGCCGACGAGCTAAAGACGAGCGTCTTGACGCCGCAATTGCCCATGGCCTGAAGCAGGCGATGCGTGCCGATGACATTGTTGTCGTAATACTCAAGTGGTTTTTCGACAGATTCGCCAACCGCCTTCAAGCCGGCAAAATGGATCACCGACTGGCAGTCGTATTGGCGCAGGGCTGCTTCAACGGCCGCCTGATCGCGAATATCACCCTCGACCACAGCAATTTTCTTGCCGGTGATCGTTTCAACCCGCTTGATGGATTCTGGATGGCTGTTGCAAAAATTGTCGAATACGACGACCTCCTGGCCTGAATTCAGGAGTTCGACACAGGTATGCGAACCAATATAGCCGGCCCCGCCAGTTACAAGAATCATCGCTGTCTGCCCTTGGAATGAGAATGGAATTTTACCTGCCCCGCTGACGCACTGCAGCAAAACAGTGTGACGACCGGAGAAGACTCGATCATTTCAATCATTCCGCACCCGCAGAAAACAGGCGAACCTGGGCATGCCCTTGTTCGTCAGATCGCGAAAACGGTAGGTAACGGTCGTGCCAATAGCTGGCGGCTGTTGTCGCTGGGCTTTGGAAAAACCGGTGCCAAGCAGAAATTCCCGGCCGTCTGGCGTTCGCACCTTCAAGGCGCCGAGATACCCGGCAAATCGCCCTTTGCCTGCCTGGTGAGCAACCACCACCGCTTCCGCATCCTGCCAAGGCTTTAATTTGAGCAGAACATCGCTGCGCCCGGTTTCATAGGCAGCATCGGCCAGATGCAGCATCAGCCCCTCACCGCCGCCCTTAACAACCTCGTCAAGATGTTTTTTCAGACTGGTGCGGTTAGCTACTGAAAACTGCTCGATTTCACGCAACCATGGCACATTGGCCTGATGCACCAGACGACGTATCCGTTCAGCACGCTCGCTGAATGTTCCTGGCGCACCGGGCAATTCGAAAATCATGTAGCGCACTTCGCGCCACCCGGCCTCATCCGGAACTTCTCGTCGGACAATACCGGAAACCCGCTCAAATTGGCCGCGGGCGATCCACAGTTCGCCGTCGAGCGCCTGTTCCGGCAAACCGGCAATGAACCAGTCCGGCGCATGTATGGTCTTGCCGCTGCGAAAGCGCAGCACCTGCCCATCCCAGATCGCTCGTACACCGTCGAGTTTCTCGCTGACCAGATAGCGTGAAACATCAACCTGCTCGCGATAGACATTGGCCAACAGGATGGCAGGAGGTTCTACGGCGCATGAAACAATCGGCAGCGAAAGCGCCAGTCCGAAGAGCAGCGCGCCAAGCAGGCGAGACATCAGCCCTCGCCGGCCCAATTGCGCCGGGCGCGCCGGGCAATGCCGAATACTTCCTCGAGACGCTCGCCATCGTTCTGCGCAAGGGCCAGGCGGAGTTCATCCAGTTGCGCCCGATAGCTGTCCAGCTCGCCAAGCAGGGCCTCACGATTGGCAAGGCAGATGTCGCGCCACATTTCCGGATGGCTGGCTGCAATGCGCGTGAAATCGCGAAAACCGGAGGCAGCGAAGGTAAAGAACAAGTCAGCATCCTCGCGCACCGCCAGATCGTGCACCAGCGCGTAAGACAGCAGATGCGGCAGGTGGCTGACAGCCGCGAAGACGCGGTCGTGCATTGCCGGCGTCAGTTCGTAGATGTCGGCACCGCACAGCGACCAAGCGCGCTTGATGTGATCGAGCGCATCATCGCTGTTTTCCGGTAGCGGCGTGACAACGACCTTCTTGCCCTGATACAGATCCCAACGCGCCGCCGAGGGGCCGCTATTTTCTGCCCCGGCAATCGGATGCGCCGGAACGAACTGGCAGATACGGTCGCCGAAGGCAGCTCGTGCGGCAGCCACGACATCGCCCTTGGTCGAGCCGCCATCGGTCACTATGGTATTCGGGCCAAGATAAGGAGCAATGCGCGAGAAAATCTCTGGCATCTGCGCAACGGGTGTTGCCACCAGGACGATGTCCGCATCCTCGATTTCATGGAGCGGATTAATTCCGGCACGATCAATGACGCCCAACTCCTGCGCCGTTCGCAAGGTCGATGGTGTTCGACCAAAGCCCACTACCTCCTCGACCGCCTCTGCTTCTTTCAAAGCAAGCGAGAATGAGCCGCCAATCAGGCCAGTCCCGAAAACAACGATCTTGCCAAATTTGGCCATCGAATTAGAGCGCCGTCTCCAGCGCTTCGAGGAAACGGGCGTTTTCCGCCTCGGTGCCGATGGTCACGCGCAGCCACTCAGGCAGGCCGTAGCCACCGATCGGCCGGACGATGACGCCCTGCTTCAAAAGTTTCTGGTTGACCGCAGCGCCATCGCCCACCCGGAAGGTGACGAAATTGCCATGCGGCTTGATGTACTCGAGACCCCGTTTTTCGAGGCCGGCGATGATCTGCGCCATGCCGCGCTGGTTCAGTTCGTAACTGGCCTGCAGGAATTCGTCGTCATCCAGCGCCGCGAGCGCGCCGGCCAGCGCTAGGTTGTTCACGTTGAACGGCTGGCGGACCCGGTTCATCAGGTCGGCCACCTCGGCAGATGCCAGCGCGTAGCCGATGCGTAAACCAGCCAGCCCGTAAATTTTCGACAGGGTGCGGCAGACGACGAGATTGGGGAAATCCTTGATCCAGCCAGCCACATCAACCCGATCGGCCGGCGGCAGGTATTCGTTGTAAGCCTCGTCGAGCACGACGACGACATCCTTCGGCACCGCTTCCAGGAAGGCACGTACTTCCGGATAAGGCAGGAAATTGCCGGTCGGATTGTTCGGGTTGGCGATCCAGACGATGCGCGCATCCGGCCGGATGGCGGCACGCATGGCATTCAGGTCGTGGCCGAAATTCTTGGCCGGCGTCGAGATCAACTCAGCACCAGTCGACAACGTGGCCAGCGGATAGACCGCGAAGGCATGTTGCGCGAAAACCGCCGATCGGCCTGGTGCCAGGAAGACGCGGGCGATCAGGTCGAGCACGTCGTTCGAGCCATTGCCAAGCACAACCTGGTTGTTAGCCACGCCGCAACGACCCGCCACCTTGGCGATCAGGTCGAACTGATCGGGATAGCGTTCGACACCGCTAATCGCTGCCTCGACGGCCTTGCGGGCCTTCGGGCTCATGCCGAGCGGGTTCTCGTTGGAGGCCAGCTTGACGATTTTCTCGACCGGAATGCCCATTTCACGGGCCAGTTCGGTGATCGGCTTGCCCGGCTGATAGGGCGAAATAGCGCGGACGTAGGACAGCGCTTGATCGGCAAGGCTCATGAAACTTTCCTCAATAAACGGCAACCGGGTAGGACCCGAGGATTTTCAGATAGGCGGCATAGCCAGCCAGTTTTTCCAGCGCGGCCTTGATCCCGGGTTCATCGCGATGGCCTTCGATATCGACGTAGAACACGTATTCCCACAGCGCATTACGGGCCGGACGGGATTCAAGGCGACACATCGACACCCCGGCGGTAGACAGCGGCAGCAGCAGTTCATGCAAGGCGCCGGTCCGGTTGGGTGCAGACATGATCAGGGAAGTCTTGTCACGCCCTGAAATACCGGCGTCGTGCTTGCCAAGCACCAGGAAGCGCGTCGTATTGTTTGGCTCGTCCTCAATGTTCTCGACCAGCTTCGGCAAGTTGTAACGCGCTGCAGCAGCCTCACCGGCAATCGCCGCCGTGCCTGGCTCGGCGGCTGCGTTCTGAGCGGCCTGGGCATTGCTGCCCACCGAGATACGCTGCGCCTTGGGCAAGACACGGTTCAGCCATTCGTGGCACTGAGCCAGCGACTGGGCGTGCGAATAGACCTTGCTGATCTTGCTCAGGTCGGTTTCGTTGGTCAGCAGGTTCTGGTGGATGCGCAGCACCACTTCGCCGCAGATTTTCAGCGGCGTCGCCAGCAGCAGGTCCATCGTCCGACCGACCGCGCCTTCGGTCGAATTCTCGACCGGGACGACGGCATAGTGCGCGTGGCCTGATTCCACTTCACGGAAGACGTCGTCGATCGACGACTGCGGCAGCAAACGGGCGGCATGGCCGAAATGCTTGGTGGCCGCCGATTCGGAGAAGGTGCCGAGCGGCCCGAGGAAGGCGATACCAAGAGGCTCTTCCAGCGACAGGCAGGCCGACATCACTTCACGGAAGAAGAACGTGATGTTCTCACCGGGGAGCGGCCCGGAGTTGGCCTCCTGCAAGCGGCGCAAAACCTGAGCTTCGCGCTCCGGACGGTAAATATGTCCGGCTTCACCGTGTTCAGCCTTGATCTCGCCAACCCGCTGCGCACAGCGAGCGCGTTCGTTCAGCAGCTTGAGCAGTTCGCCGTCAATGCGATCAATATCGGTACGAACGCCAGCCAAAGCCTTTTGCAGATCGTCGCTCATGGGATCAAGCCCTACGTTTGGCGAAATCGTTCATGAAAGCGACCAGCGCCTGAACGCCAGCCAGAGAAACCGCGTTGTAGATCGAGGCGCGCATGCCGCCAACCGACTTGTGGCCCTTCAGCGAAACCAGCCCGGCCGCCTTTGACTCAGCCAGGAAGGCAGCATCAAGGTCAGGATTGGCCAGCACGAACGGCACGTTCATGGCCGAACGGCAATCAGGATCGACCGGATTCGTATAGAAACCCTCAGAATCGTCGATCGCTGCGTACAAAATCCGCGCTTTTTCTGCGTTAACCGCGGCAATGCCCGGCAACCCGCCCTGACGCTTCAGCCACTGGAAAACCAGGCCAGCAATGTAGATACCGTAGGTCGGCGGCGTGTTCAGCATCGAGCCGTTTTCGGCCATCACTGCGTAGTCCATCACCGTCGGGATGGTCAGCGGCGCCATGCCGAGCAGGTCACGATGCACGACAACCAAGGTCAGGCCGGAAGGACCGATATTCTTCTGGGCACCAGCGTAAATCAGGCCGAATTTCTCGACATTGACCGGGCGCGACAGAATATGCGACGACATGTCGGCGACCAGAGGCACGCCGGTATCGGCAATGCGCTCGGGGGGAATTTCGACGCCGTGAATCGTCTCGTTGGTACAGACGTGCAAGTAAGCGGCGAAGGGATCGAGCCTGATTTCGTCGGCCGCCGGCAGGCGGATAAAGCCGCTGCTTTCGGTGGTTGCCGCACAGCGGACATTGCCGAATCGTTGCGCTTCCTTGAAGGCTTTTTTCGACCACGAGCCGGTGACGATATAGTCAGCCGAACGGCCAGCCAGCAGGTTCATCGGAATCTGGGCAAACTGTTGCGTCGCACCGCCCTGCAGGAAGAGCACCTTGTACTGCTCGGGAATACCCATCAACTCGCGCAGGTCAGCTTCGGCCTGCTCGAGAATGGACATGAACTCCTTGCCGCGATGGCTCATCTCCATCACGCTGCAGCCAGCACCGTGCCAGTCGAGCAGTTCTTCCTGCGCTTGCCTGAGGACTTCTTCGGGAAGAGCAGCCGGACCGGCGCTGAAATTCCAGATGCGACTCATCAGGCTTCTCCACCTTCGTTGCCGGCAACATCGCCTTCGCTCGGTGCAGCATCGCCCGTTTCCGGGGCGACCACATCGGACTCACCTTCGGCCTCGGCTTCAGCTACCGACTCGGCGACCTTTTCCAGACCGGCCAGCTTCTCGCCATCATCCAGCGAGATCAGCGTCACGCCCTGCGTCGCCCGACCCATGCCGCGAATTTCGGAAACACGGGTGCGGATCAGCACGCCGCCGGTAGTGATCAGCATCACTTCGTCGTTGTCGTCGACCAGCTTGGCGCCGATGACCACGCCGTTACGCTCGCTGTCGGCAATCGCCTTGACGCCCTGCGTACCGCGGCCGGAATGGCGGAAGTCAGCCAATACCGTGCGTTTGCCGAAGCCATTTTCGGTAGCGACCAGCACAGTCTGCTGATCGCTCTCGGCAACCAGCAACGAAATGACGGCCTGACCGGCTTGCAGCTTCATGCCTCGGACACCACGGGCACCACGGCCCATCGGACGGACATCCTCTTCGTCGAACCAAACTGCCTTGCCAGCGTTGGAGACCAACACGATGTCACTCTGGCCGGTGGTTAGTTCAACGCCGATCAGATAATCGTCATCGAGCAGGTCGACCGCGATGATGCCGGCTTTGCGCGGATTGGAGAAATCGGACAACGGCGTCTTCTTGACGGTACCGGCACGGGTCGCCATGAAGATGAACTTGTCGTCGGCGAATTCCTTGACCGGCAGCACGGCGTTGATCCGCTCGCCCTCTTCCAGCGGGAAGAGATTGACGATCGGCTTGCCGCGACTGACCCGGCTGCCCTGCGGCGCTTCGTAAACCTTGAGCCAGTAGCAACGGCCGCGGTTGGAGAAGCACAGGATGTAATCGTGGGTGTTGGCGACGAACAGGTGATCGACAAAATCCTCGTCCTTGATCGCCGCCGCCTGCTTGCCGCGCCCGCCGCGCTTCTGGGCGCGGTAGTCGGCCAGCGGCTGTGCCTTGATGTAGCCACCATGCGACAGCGTGACGACCATGTCCTGCGGCGTGATCAGGTCTTCCAGACTCAGTTCGTGCGTCTGGAAGATGATTTCCGAGCGGCGCTCGTCACCGAACTGCTCGCGAATCGCCACCAGCTCGGTCACGATGATTTCGGTGATGCGTTCCGGCTTGGCCAGGATGTCGAGCAGATCAAGGATCTTGGCCATGACATCCTTGTACTCGCCAACGATCTTGTCCTGCTCCAGCCCGGTCAGGCGCTGCAGGCGCAGTTCCAGAATGGCTTGCGCCTGAGCATCGGACAAGCGATAGCCTTGCGCCGACAAACCAAATTCCGGGGCCAGACCTTCCGGCCGCGAAGCGTCGGAAGCTGCACGCACCAGCATTTCCTCGACCACAGCGCTGCGCCAGGTACGCTCCATCAGGCCGCGCTTGGCATCAGCCGGCGTCGGCGCCGCCTTGATCAGGGTGATGATTTCATCAACGTTGGACAGCGCAACAGCCAGACCTTCGAGGATGTGGCCGCGTTCGCGCGCCTTGCGCAGTTCGAAAACGGTGCGCCGCGTGATCACTTCGCGACGGTGCGACAGGAAGCATTCGAGCATCTGCTTCAGGTTGAGCAGGCGCGGCTGGCCATCGACCAGCGCCACCATGTTCATGCCGAAGGTGTCCTGCAACTGCGTCTGCTTGTACAGGTTATTGAGGATGACCTCACCAACTTCGCCGCGCTTCAGTTCGATGACGATGCGCATGCCCGACTTGTCGGACTCGTCACGAATGTCGGAAATACCTTCGATCTTCTTCTCGTTGACCAGTTCGGCGATCTTCTCGATCAGCGACTTCTTGTTAACTTGATACGGAATTTCATCGACGATCAGCGCCTGGCGACCGTTGCTCTTTTCCATGTCCTCGAAGTGCGTCCGGGCGCGCATGATGACTCGGCCACGGCCGGTCTGATAGCCCTCGCGCACCCCGGTCATGCCGTAGATCAAACCCGCCGTCGGGAAGTCCGGGGCGGGAATGTAGGCAATCAGGTCATCAATACTCAACGCCGGATTTTCCAGCAGTGCCAGACAGCCAGCGATCACTTCATTGAGATTGTGCGGCGGAATATTGGTCGCCATGCCCACTGCGATACCGGACGAACCGTTGATCAGCAGGTTGGGGATACGCGCCGGCATGACCAGCGGCTCATTCTCGGAACCGTCGTAGTTCGGCCCGAAATCGACCGTTTCCTTGTCCAGATCTTCCAGCATCTGGTGGCCGATCTTGGCCATGCGGACTTCGGTATAGCGCATCGCCGCCGCGCTGTCGCCGTCCACCGAACCGAAGTTACCTTGGCCATCGACCAACATGTAGCGCAGCGAGAAATCCTGCGCCATGCGGACGATCGTGTCATAGACAGCGGTATCGCCGTGCGGGTGATATTTACCGATCACGTCACCGACGATACGCGCCGATTTCTTGTACGCCTTGTTCCAGTCGTTGTTCAGCTCGTGCATCGCGAACAGGACGCGGCGATGCACCGGCTTCAGGCCGTCACGTGCATCCGGCAGCGCCCGGCCAACAATCACGCTCATCGCGTAATCGAGATAGGAACGCCGCATCTCGTCTTCGAGGCTGATCGGCAGAGTTTCTTTGGCGAATTGGTCCATGTCTCACATTCGCACCGCTTGCGCGATGCCTTATTAGTTGATTCAAGCGTAATTTGCTATTTTAACACGCGACCTTCACCGGACAGACCCCGTTTTACATGACAACAACACCCGAAATTATCGATCTACTGATCGAAGCGCGCTGGATTGCCACAGTCGACCCCGACGAGGTACTGAAAAACCATTCGCTTGCTATCCACAACGGCCGCATCTTGGCGATCCTGCCAACCGGCGAAGCCCGTATCCGCTATGCGCCGCAGAAAACCAGCATCCTTCAGGACCACATCCTGATTCCCGGTCTGATCAACCTGCACACCCATGCCGCGATGAGCCTGATGCGCGGCATCGCCGATGACCTGCCGCTGATGGAGTGGTTACAGAAACATATCTGGCCAACCGAAGCCGCCCATCTGTCTCCACAGTTTGTTTACGACGGCACCCGCCTCGCCTGCGCTGAAATGCTCAAGGGCGGGATCACCTGCTTCAATGACATGTACTTTTTCCCAGATGCGGCCGCAACGGCTGCATCCGAATTCGGCATGCGCGCAATGCTCGGCATCACTACACTTGAATTTCCAACCCCTTATGCCAGCGATGCGGCCGATTACATCAACAAAGGGCTGGCCGTCCGCGAAGCCTGGCACAACAATCCGCTGATCGGCTTCTGCCTGGCGCCTCATGCCCCTTACACAGTCTCGGACAGCACTTTCGAGCGGATTCTGACACTCTCCGAGCAACTGAATCTGCCGGTGCACTGCCACATCCACGAAACGCAGCAGGAAATTGACGAAAACGTCAAACAGCACAAGCAGCGACCGCTGGCGCGACTTCACAAACTAGGCATCCTTGGCCCCAATTTCATCGGGGTCCACGCAGTCCACCTGAATGACGACGACCTGCAATTATTGGCCGACACCGGCTGCAATATCGCCCACTGCCCCACATCGAACCTCAAACTGGCCAGTGGCTTTGCCCCAGTCGCAAAAATGAGACAATTCGGCATCAATGTCGGATTGGGCACCGACGGCGCGGCCAGCAACAACCGCCTCGACCTGTTCGGTGAAATGCGCCTCGCAGCACTGTTGGCCAAAGGACTAACCGGTGACGCCAGCGTCATGCCAGCCCGGAAAATCCTGCGCATGGCCACACTCAATGCAGCCCATGCACTGGGACTCGGCAATGAGGTTGGCTCGATTTCCCCGGGAAAATCAGCAGACCTATGCGCTGTCACCCTGGGGGAACTGGAAACACGCCCCTGCTTCGACCCCGTGTCACATCTGGTCAATGTTGCTGGTCGTGAATCTGTAACCCATGTCTGGGTGGCCGGAAAGTGTTGCGTAGACGACAAATCTTTACTCAAGCACGACCAAAATGACTTGGAATCTGCCATAGCCCTATGGCAGAATAGTTTGGAATTCCGCCAGCGGGCTTGATCTCGGCCGCGGAGCGGGTTAAAGATTTCCAAATTTTCTTCAATGAGGGAAAACAATGATCAAAAATATCGTCAAGAAATCTCTGGTTCTGGCCCTACTGGCTGGCATCGGCTTCTCTGCTGTAGCGCAAGAGCGCGTTTACCTGATCGACCAGCGTGACGTCGTCGCCAAGAGCGGCTTCGGCCTGTGCTGGCGCGATGGCTACTGGACCCCGGCCGCTGCCGCTGCCGACAAGGCCGGTTGCGAGTGCGACAAGGACCTGCTGCCGAAGGAAGCCTGTGCTCCGAAGGACGCCGCTGGCGCCGCCAAGGCTCCCGCTGCTGCCGGTGTGAAGCCGTCCGGTGAAAAGATCACCGTCGCCGCTGACGCCCTGTTCGACTTCAACAAGGCTGTCCTGCGTCCGGCTGGCAAGCAGAAGCTCGACGAACTGGTCTCCAAGGCCAAGGCCATCAAGCTCGAAGTAATCCTGGCCGTTGGCCACACCGACCGTATCGGTGGCGATGCCTACAACCAGAAGCTGTCCGAGAAGCGCGCTGCCGCCGTCAAGGAATACCTGGTTGCCAAGGGTATCGAAGCCAACCGTGTTTACACCGAAGGCAAGGGCGAAAAGCAGCCGGTTACCGGCGACAAGTGCAAGGGCAATGCCAAGACCAAGGCGCTGATCGACTGCCTGCAGCCGGATCGTCGCGTCGACATCGAAGTCATCGGCACCAAGTAATCCGCCGACGCTTCAACGAAAAGCCCTGCTTCGGCAGGGCTTTTTCTTTTCCGTGAATTGAACAGACAAAAGCCATGATCAACGCCGACCAAGCCGAGCTGGATAAATTTGGAGAACTTGCCCACCGCTGGTGGGATCCGAACAGCGAATTCAAGCCGCTGCACGATATCAACCCGCTGCGCATCGACTGGATCGATCAGGCAATCAGCCTGGCTGGCAAGCGCATTCTGGACGTTGGCTGTGGTGGCGGCCTGCTCTCCGAAGGTATGGCCGTTCGTGGCGCCAATGTGACCGGCATCGATCTCTCCGAAAAACCTTTGAGTGTGGCCAGGCTGCACCTGCTGGAATCCGGCCAGAAGGTCGATTACCGCAAAATTTCCGTCGAGGCATTGGCCGAAGAAATGCCAGGGAGTTTTGACGCCGTCACCTGCCTGGAAATGCTTGAGCACGTTCCAAACCCATCCAGCGTCATCACGGCCTGCGCTCGCTTGGTCAAGCCAGGTGGCCAGGTTTTCCTGTCCACGCTCAACCGCAACCCAAAATCCTATCTGTTCGCAGTCATAGGGGCCGAGTACGTGCTGCAGATGCTGCCCAAGGGAACACACGATTACGCCAGGTTTATCAAGCCCTCAGAACTCGCCCGTTGGGCCAAGATGGCTAATCTTGAACCTGAAGAGCTTGTCGGCATGAGCTACAACCCACTGACCCAAACGTACTCGCTTGGCAAAGACACCAGCGTCAATTACCTGATGCGCACCATCCGGCATGTTTGATGCCGTTCTGTTCGATCTGGACGGTACCTTGGCCGACACGGCACCCGATTTGGGCGAGTCGGCCAACATTCTGCTGCTGGAGGAAGGTCGACCACAGATCCCGCTTGAAACCCTGCGCCCCTTCACCTCGCAGGGCGTTCGCGGGCTGCTGAAGGCCGGCTTTGGCATCGACGCTACGCATTCTTCCTACGAACGTTTGTCACAACGCTTTCTCGCCATCTACGCCGACCGGCTATGCCATGCCACCCGGCTGTTCGACGAAATTCCGGAATTGCTGGATGCGCTGGAGCAGATGAGTCTGGCCTGGGGCATCGTCACCAACAAGCGGATGCGCTTTACCGACCCGCTGGTCGAATTGCTGCAACTAAGCCCGCGCACCACCTGTGTCGTCAGCGGCGATACGACGCCCGAAGCCAAACCATCACCATTGCCTATTCTGCACGCCTGCCGGCTGTTGAACCGTCGCCCAGAACGCACGCTCTACGTTGGTGACGACCGACGCGACATCGTTGCCGGCAATGCGGCCGGTTGCAAGACCGTGGCCGTTTCCTATGGCTACCTCGGTGACAGTGGTCCGCTTCACACCTGGGGGGCCGACTTGATCATCGACCGGCCAAGCGAACTGGCGGCATACCTGGTTAGACACGCCGTGCCGAAATAAGCAGGTTGCGTGGCGTCAATTGCCGTTCGCAAAAACTGCCCAAATTGACCACATAGTCCTGCGTTTCGAGAAATACGGCCAAATCAAGCGCCAGCCAGACCTCAATGGCCCGGCGAAAGGCATGGCGGACAATCGACAGGCGCATCAAGTCATGACGCCGTTGCCAGCCTCTGGCCTCGAACTCATCGGCGACACCTGACGAGGGAACCGGCAAGCCCTCCCGCTCGGACATCTTCACGAGAAAGTCGGAAAATTCCGTCCGCATCCAGGCATCGGGTACCGGCTTGAAGCTCCGATAAGCTTTATCAGAAACCTCTCGGCGCCACGCGTCAAAACCAAGTTTCCAGGCCATTTCCCGGTCTCGCTTGCGGGTCTCCCGGGGCGAGGCGGTGACCGTCTCCGTTACTGCCAGGCGGGTATCGTCACGACTCAGGGAGAGCTGCAAACCCTCCGAAAGAGGCCGGTAGAACTCGGCTACTCCGCGGTAGTAACAACATGGCGCCACATCAAAGCGGCCAACTCCTCGCTCAGCCCCCTGTTGAATCAGACGCCGATGCAGTTCCCCGCAAGCATGCAGGGCGACGGCGTGCTGCCCAGGCTGTGGCCAGTTTTCCGTCGTCATTGCATCGGAAATGACGAATTCCTGCATCACGTCGGCCCGACGAGCCAAGGCAGAACCTGATTCGCACAAGCCGGCGTCGATCTCCAGTGTATGAACCGGCGTCTGCCATGCCTGCGCCAGAAGACGGCCGAGATGCCCTTTGCCGCCACACCAGTCAAGAACCGGCTGGCCACCGCTTTCAGTAGCCGCAGCAAAAGCCTCGATCTGCTGGCGCTTGCGGCCCGGAATCTCCCAAGCCCAGTGCGCCCCTCGCTCGGCAAGCATGTGCTGCGGCATGGCCCGCAACTTGGTCAACGGCCCGATCACTGAAACCTGCGGGATATGCCTGGCCAGCAGGCTCAATGCTGCTGACAAATCCTCGTTCAGATAAGCAACCGAGCCATCAGGCAGCGCCAGCAACTCATCGGCCAGCGCCGGCCATTGCTCACACCAGTCCGGCCGGATTTCACGAAAAGGCTGAGGGTGCCACAGGTTACGAAAGCCAAGCAGCCCCGTATCAAGCGCCTGCTGACGCTCAAGCAGCCTCACTTCACGGCAGCCCGGCGCTCGCGACGCCGATAGCCAATCATGGCGGGCACGAATGCGCTGACCAGCACAAGCAAGCCCAGCCCAAGCGGCCACAAGACGGGGCGGTTCCAGTCGTGTCGAGCTGCGGCACGATCCGCAACGTCGATGCGCTGGTATTTCAGGATATTGTTGCCGACATCATTTGGCTTGCGGTTCTTCAGCCAACGATGGCCGAGCGTATAACTCTTGGGGTGCAGGCCGAAGACCCACGGCGCGTCGTGATGAAGTATGCGATTCATCTGGCGGACAATGCCGAGGCGCTCCGGTGTGTTGTCCATATTCTTCATGCGCGCAAACAGGCGGTCGAATTCCGGATTGGCGTAATTCGAAGCGTTCTCGCCGCCCTTGGCCACTTTGCCTTCATTGCCATCAAGCAGGAAGAAGAAGTTCTCCGGATCCGGATAATCGGCATTCCAGCCAAGATAGTAGAGCTGGACATTACCCTTGCGGATCTTATCCTGAAAACGATTGAAATCGGTCGAGCGAACGACGAGCTGGATATCGATCTTGGCGAACTGGCGGGTCAGCCAGTCAAGCCGTGATTTCTCGCCCATGCCGCCGCCGGTCGTATCGAGATTGACCACCAGCGGCTCGCCGGTTTTTTCATCGCGCCCGTTTGGATAGCCAGCATCAGCGACCAGCTTTCTGGCAACCTCAACCGGCTTGCGCTTCGGCTGGCCATCGACCCAGTCGTACACCGTGCTATCGATGCCCGGCTCACCTGCTTCGTAGCCGAAGATGCCCGGCGGCAGCGGACTCTGCGCCGCAATACCCCGGCCGTTCTGGAAGATGGAGATGTACTCCTCCTGATCGATGGCAATCGAGATGGCCTGCCGCAGCTTGGTTGCTTTTGGCGACAGCCCACCGATGACCGGATCGAGCATGTTGAAACCCATGTAGAAGGTCGACGATTTGACCGAAGTGAGCAGTCGGATACCCTTGTCGCGCATCTCGTCGGTCAGCGCCACGTCGCCACCGACATTGACCCGCACCGCCTGATCGAAACTGTCCGACGAAATCCCGGAAGCATCGTAGTAGCCCTGCAGGAACTTGTTCCAGTAAGGAATCGCCTCTTTCTCACGGGTAAAGATGGCCTGATCGATGAAAGGCAGGGGCCTGCCACAGTCCTCCAGCAAGCCGGCCGCGCGATCGCCGGCCTCGCCTTCACAGGGATAGGTCTGGCCGTGAAAATTCGGATTACGCGACAGCACCATGCGGCGATTCGGATCGTTTTCACTCAGCGTGTACGGCCCGGTCCCGACCGGCCACCAGTCCAGCGTCAGGTTCTTCACGGCCATGCCCGGCTGGGCAAAAAAGCGGTCAGCCTCGCGCGGCACCGGGGCGAAAAAAGGCATGGCCAGCCAGTAAAGGAACTGCGGGTATTTGCCCTTGATGCGGATGCGCCAGGTGTGGCTATCAAGCTTCTCGACACCGGCCAGCGGGAAGGCATCAAGATCGAGCCATTCGTCCGCCGACTTGTCTTTGGCCGCTTTCTGCAGATTTTCGCCGAACTCCTTCAAGCCGACTATCTTGTCCGCCATCATGCCAAAAATAGGCGAATGCAGGCGCGGATGGGCCAGACGCTTGATCTGATAGATGTAGTCGTCGGCTGTCAGTTCGCGGGTGCCGGTCTGCGGGAAGTCAGCCACCGTCTGCCGGCCATCGGCCTGGTTTTTACCCAGATACACTGGTTGACCGTTAGCATCGACGGCAAAAGCCGGGTGCGGCTGGAAGCGAATTCCCGGCTTCAGTTTCAGCTCATAGACGCTCTCGGCGATGCGCTCGGCGGGCGCATCATGGGGTAAGGCCCGGCCAGCAGAATCAAAAAAGCGCGGCACCGGCACCTGCTCAACCGTCGCCGGGATGAGTTCGTACGGTCGCTTCAGGTAGTGGTATTGCAGCGGCGGCTCGTAGATCTGCGCGGTGAAAGTAATCTCATCCTCGGTGTAGGACTGTGCCGGGTCGAGATGCTTCGGGCGGTCGGTAAAGGCCGTGTAGAGAATATTGCGGCCCGCGTCGGCCATCGGATACGGATCGTTCCACGCCTGCCCGCAACCGGACAGGGCAATGACAACGGTGAGACCGACACAGATTTTTCGCATGGCACGCAGTTTAACAAATGCTCGCAACACCGCTTGACCTGCCCAACGAGATTTGCCCACAATGCCTCAAACACCACAACACAGAGGCATCCGCATGCTCGATACCAAACTCCCCGACTTTTCCCTGCCCGCCACCAGTGGCACATGCTTCAACCTGGCCGCCCAGGCCGGAAAAATAGTGGTCATCTATTTCTACCCCAAGGACAGCACCCCAGGTTGCACCACCCAAGGTCAAAACTTCCGCGATCTGCACGCTCAGTTTTCTGCTGCAAACGCTGTAATACTCGGCATTTCCCGCGACAGCCTGAAGTCACACGAAAACTTCAAGGCCAAACAGGAATTCCCCTTCGAACTCGGTTCCGATACCGATGAAACCGTCTGCAACCTGTTCGCTGTCATGAAAATGAAAAATATGTACGGCAAACAGGTAAGGGGCGTGGAGCGAAGCACCTTCGTCATCGACCAGAGCGGCGTCCTGCGCCGCGAATGGCGCGGTGTCAAAGTGCCCGGCCACGTCCAGGAAGTGCTTGATTTCGTCAAAACCCTTTAAACCCTTTCCCCACCCCGACCAAAGGCCCACTCCATGCCGCGCAAGCCCGCAGCCATCAAGAAGCCCGCCGTTACCAAAATCTTCGTTCTCGACACCAACGTGCTGATGCACGATCCCAGTTGCCTGTTCCGCTTCGAGGAACACGACGTCTTCATCCCGATCATGACGCTGGAGGAACTCGACAACCACAAGAAGGGCATGACGGAAATTGCCCGCAATGCCCGCCAGGCCTCGCGCATGCTCGACGAGATGCTGGCGCACGATGATGTCGATATCGATGAAGGCATCGATCTCTACGGCCCCTCCAGCAAGCTGGCGAGCGGCCGGTTGTACCTGCAGACGGAAGCCATCAGCGCCGAACTGCCGCAGGGTCTGCCGACCTCCAAGGTTGATAACCAGATCCTGTCGGTGGTCATCCACCTGCAGAAGAAATTCCCGAAACGCCCGGTCATCCTGGTGTCGAAAGACATCAACATGCGCATCAAGTCGCGCGCCCTCAACCTGTTGGCTGAAGACTATTTCAACGACAAGGTGCTCGAGGATACCGACATCCTCTACACCGGTACCCGCGCTCTGCCCGACAACTTCTGGGACAAGCACAGCAAGGGTATGGAGTCCTGGAAGAAGGAAAGTAAAACTTACTATAAGGTCACCGGCCCGCTCGGCTCGCAACTGCTGGTCAATGAATTCGTCTGGCTGGAAAGCGACAGCTTCACCGCCATCGTCAAGGAAACCGCCGGCAAGACTGCGGTGCTGGAAACACTGGTCGATTACACCCACCCGAAGAATGCCATCTGGGGAATTACCGCCCGCAACCGCGAACAGAACTTCGCGCTGAACCTGCTGATGAATCCGGATATCGACTTCGTCACGCTGCTCGGCCAGGCCGGTACCGGCAAGACCCTGCTGACGCTGGCCGCCGGCCTGACACAGGTACTCGAAAGCAAGCGTTTTGCCGAAATCATCATGACCCGGGTGACGGTCCCGGTCGGCGAGGACATCGGCTTCCTGCCCGGCACCGAGGAAGAAAAGATGGCTCCGTGGATGGGTGCTCTTGAAGACAATCTGGATGTCCTGACCCATAGCGACGAGAACAACAGCGGCCCCTACGGGGGAGAATGGGGCAAGGCAGCTACAAACGACATCATCCGCTCGCGGATCAAGGTCAAGTCGATGAACTTCATGCGTGGCCGCACCTTCCTGAAGAAATACCTGATCATCGACGAGGCGCAAAACCTGACGCCAAAGCAGATGAAAACGCTGGTTACCCGTGCCGGCCCGGGCACCAAGGTGGTCTGTCTGGGCAATATTGCCCAGATCGACACGCCCTACCTGACCGAAGGCAGCTCCGGCCTGACTTACGTCGTCGATCGTTTCAAAGGCTGGCCGCACTCTGGTCACATTACGTTACAACGTGGTGAGCGTTCCCGTCTGGCTGACCACGCCGCCGAAGTGCTATAATCGCTTCATTAATTAAGGGGCCGTGTCAGTGACACGGCCTTTTCGTTTCAGCCACGGATTAATTCCGCCGGAGGAGTCACTTGAAACGTCGCGATTTTCTAGCATCAGCCGCCGCACTCTCGCTATTTGCCTCTGACGCCTGGGCCGTCAAAAAGCAGGCCAAGACCAGCACAGCACAGAATTCATCGGGCAGCACCAAGAAAACTGGTGCCGCCGGGAAATCTGCAGCTGGAAGATCTGCAAAAAAGTCCGGGGCAAAACCTGATCGCCTCAATAAGGGGAAGATCACTTACCGACCTCAGGAACCCGTTGCCCACACAGCCGACGATCCGGTCATCGAACGTCCTCCGCAAGGCACCAGCGCCTCCAGGCTTCCTCCCGTCAGGGCGCCTGAGCCCCCTTCGGAATGGCGCACCTACGAGATCACCACCACCGTCAACCTGAAGGGCAGCAGCGGCTCAAGCAAACTCTGGCTTCCCTTGCCGCTCAACCAGGACACGCTCTTTCAACGCACCCTTGGTCACTCCTGGGCGGGCAATCCGGCCAATGCCGGCATGCGCCGCCTGCCGGATGGCGACCTTGAGGTCTTCTATTGCGAATGGCCGGATAGTGGCGACGCCAAGCTACAGCTAACGACGCTGGTTACGACAGCAGACCGGCATTTCGATGTCACGAAGCGAACCGTAGCGCCGGAACGCGACGACATCCTGCGCCGCAATCTGCAGGCATCGAAACTGATCCCCAATGATGGGCTCGCCTTCCAGCTCGGCGAACGTATCCTCGGCCGGATCAAGGACCCTGTCGCGCAGGCCAAGGCTATCTACGACTGGGTCGTCGACAACTCCATCTATGATCCCAGCCTGCCCGGCTGCGGCACCGGGGACGTTCGTCGTCAATTGATTCAAGGGCAATACGGTGGGCGCTCGGCTGACATTAATGGCCTCTTCGTCGCCATCTGTCGAGCCATCGGCATTCCGGCCCGTTGCGTTTATGGTTTGCGCACGGGATCATCCCGGCTTTTCCGCGGCCTCGGCCTGAGCGGTGACGATGCGACCCGCGGCCAACATGTCCGCGCCGAATTCTACGTCCCGGGTTATGGCTGGATTCCGGTCGACCCCAGTGACGTTCGACGCACGATTGCCATGGAAGCCCTTTCCGACCGGGACAGCAAGCTCATTTCGCTGCGGAAAATCCTGTTTGGCGTCTGGGAAATGAACTGGATTGCATTCAATCTTGGCACGGACGTCACACTGCCTGGCAAAAATAGTGCGATGCCTTTTCTGCTTTTCCCGCAGATGGAATCTGCCGGCAGCCGTTATGACGGAAGCAACTCAGCCGCCATTCAATACAGCATCAAAACCCGCCAGGTCGTCCTCTAACCTGACTAGGGTGTGTGGACAATCAGGCGAGCCAAATTAGAGCGGCGGCGATGGAAATGAATGCTTCAAACCGGATATCGAGTTTGTCGTAGCGCGTAGCGATACGGCAAAACTGTTTCAGGCGAGCAAAGAACCTCTCGATGAGATTTCGACTTTTATAGACATGTTTGTCATAGCTTCTGAGCACCTTCCGATTGGCCTTTGGCGGAATAACCGCCTGCCTCGATGCAGTCAATGAGGCTGGTGGCGTCAAACGCCTTGTCGGCCACGACAGCACCGACGTTTACCATGCCATCAATGAGATTGGCTGCTTCGGTGATGTCGTGTCGTTCGCCATCTGTCAGTCTGAAGCGCGCCAGATTGCCCAGCCCATCAACCGCCGCATGAATCTTGGTGCTCAGGCCCCCACGAGAACGGCCAAGACTTTGTTGCCCGTTTTTTTGGGTGCGCCGGCGGCGTGCTGGTGCGCCCGCACAATCGTGCTGTCGAGAAACACTTCCTCAAAGTCTGCATCTTCGCAAAGCTTGGTAAAAAGGGCCTGCCAGACGCCTTTGTCCGCCCAACGCGAGAAGCGCCGGAAGGCTGTATTCCAAGGTCCAAAGGCAACGGGGAGGTCACGCCAGGGAGCGCCGGTTCTTGCCATCCAGAGAACCGCTTCGACAAACAAACGATTATCTGCGCCACTGCGGCCACGGTCCCCAGCCTTGCCGTGCAGCATCGGCTCGATTCGTAGCCATTGGTCGTCACGTAACAGCAATCTCGGTATCCCGTCATCAATCCAAAAGACAGGATGTAAACACAATCAGCCCTTTGTGAACAGCCCCTTAATCACAAATGTCCACACACTCTAGTTCTGGGAATCGACAAACCCGCCACTCGCCAGATTCTCGAAACGGGTGTATTCGCCAATGAAGGCCATGCGTACGGTCCCGGTCGGGCCGTTACGCTGCTTGCCGATGATCACTTCGGCCATGCCCTTGTTGTCCTGGCTATCCTTGTTGTAGTACTCATCGCGGTACATCATCAGGATCACGTCAGCATCCTGCTCGATAGCGCCGGATTCGCGCAAGTCGGACATCATCGGGCGCTTGTCGTTACGCTCCTCGACCTTCCGGGAAAGCTGGGACAGGGCAACGATCGGCACCTGCAACTCCTTGGCCAGTGACTTGATCGAGCGTGAAATCTCGGACACTTCCGTCGCCCGGTTTTCGCCCTGGCGGTTACCCGACATCAGCTGGATGTAGTCGATAACCAGCAAGCCAAGCTTGCCGCCATACTGGCGCGCCAGGCGTCGCGCCCGCGCCCGCAGGTTGGCAGGACTCAAGCCACCCGTCTCATCGATATAGATTGGTGCCTCATGCAACTTGCCCAACGCAAACGACAACTTGGACCATTCTTCGTCGCTCATCCGGCCCGTTCTCAGGCTCTGGGAGTTCAAGCGGCCAATTGAGGCCAGCATCCGCATGGCCAACTGGGCCCCGCCCATTTCCATGGAGAACACGCCAACCGGCAAACCCGATTCGACTGCGACATTCTCGGCAATATTCAAGGCAAAGGCGGTCTTACCCATCGAAGGGCGCCCTGCCACAATAATCAGATCGCCCGGTTGAAAGCCCGAAGTCTTCTGGTCCAGATCGATGAATCCCGTCGGCACACCAGTGATATCGGAAGGGTTATCGCGATCATGCAGTTCCTGGATACGCTCGACCACCTGGGTGAGCAAGGGGTTGATGTGCACGAAGCCTTCATTATGACCAGCACCGGCTTCAGCAATCTTGAAGATTTTTGACTCGGCCTCGTCAAGCAGCGTTTCAGCATCCCGACCGAGCGGATTCAGAGCATCGGCTGCAATTTCGTCGGCAGTCGCCACCAACTGGCGCAATACGGAGCGCTCGCGAACGATTTCGGCATAGCGCTTGATGTTGGCCGCCGATGGCGTATTCGCCGCCAGCTCACCGAGATAAGCCAAGCCACCCGTCTGCTCTCCCTCACCCGCCGCATCCAACGCTTCTGCCACCGTAACCACGTCAGCCGGTTTAGCTTTTTCCAGCAGATTTCGAATCTGCCGAAAGATACGCCGATGCTCATCGCGATAGAAATCGGCATCGGTCAGCATATCGCCCATCCGGTCCCAGGCCTGATTATCAAGCAACAAGCCACCAAGGATCGATTGTTCAGCCTCGATCGAATGCGGCGGAACGCGCAAGTGGTCCAGCGTGGAATCGGGAATACGGGGTTTCTGAGGACGTTGGTTCATGTTCTGAAGTTTAAAGTAAAAAGGCCTCGCTACTGCGAGGCCTTTTGTCGTGAGACGTTGCCGGAATTACTCGGCGACGATCGCCACGGTAATGTTTGCCAGCACGTCGGTGTGTAGGGCAACGTCAAGCGGGAACTCGCCGATTGCCTTGAGCGGACCTTCCGGCATGCGGACAGCAGACTTGTCGACCACGAAGCCGGCAGCCTTCAGGGCATCGGCGATGTCGGCATTACCCACGGAACCGAACAAACGGCCATCCATACCGGCCTTACGAGCCACGGTAACGACGGTGCCGTTCATCTTGTCAGCAACACCTTGAGCAGCGGCCAGCTTCTCAGCAGCCAGCTTTTCCAGTTCAGCGCGGCGAGCTTCGAACTCAGCCATGGCAGCCGGCGTAGCACGCTTGGCCATACGTTGCGGAATCAGGAAATTACGGGCGTAGCCGTCCTTGACCTTGACGATGTCGCCGAGGTTACCAAGGTTAACAACCTTTTCGAGCAGAATGATTTGCATGTTTCGTCTCCCCGAAAATTATTGATGGTTGTCGGTATACGGCAGCAGTGCCATGAAGCGGGCGCGCTTGATAGCGGTGCCCAGCTGGCGCTGGTAGCCGGCCTTGGTGCCGGTCAGACGAGCCGGCATGATCTTGGCGTTTTCCTGGATAAATTCCTTCAGGACATCCACATCCTTGTAGTCGATCTGTTCGACCTTTTCAGCCGTGAAGCGGCAGAACTTGCGACGCTTGAACAGGCCGCCACCGCGCTTCTTTTTCTTGTCGTCATCCTTCTTCTTGAAGAATCGAGCCATTTTCGTTTCCTTCCAAAAATTCGAGTGTATTCACATGTAGCACGGGTGTTCGGCTGTTGAGGCTCTTGGCTGCAAGAAATCCGGTCACTTTGACAGTGCCTCCGAGAGGAGCTGCTTGCAGCCAGCGGGCGTTTTCACCCAAGGCCAGGACAGCGATTTCAAGTTCTACCAAGCGCTCTGCCCCACTTTCGATCTGCGAGGAGCTGTGTTGCAGCTTTCCTTCACTGACCGGAACTCCGGCTGGCGTATAGCGCAAAGCTTTGCGTTCGACCAGTATTCCGGAGAGAGTGAGACAGTTCAGCCGTTAATTCCCGTACAAATATGCTTAAGCAGCAGCCGTTTCAACCGGTGCAGCCGGAGCGGCATCACCAGGCATCATGGACTTGGACTTCTCTTCCTTCATCATCGGGGAAGGAGTCGTCACAGCCGCCTTCATCTTGACGGTGAGGTGGCGCAGTACGGCGTCGTTGAACTTGAACGAATGTTCGAGTTCGTTCAGCGTTTCGCCGTCGCACTCGATGTTCATCAGAACGTAGTGAGCCTTGTGGATCTTCTGGATCGGGTAAGCCAGTTGACGGCGGCCCCAGTCTTCCAGACGATGAATCGTACCGTTCTTGGCAGTAACGATGGCGCGATAGCGCTCTACCATGCCGGGCACTTGTTCGCTTTGGTCCGGATGGACGATAAAGCAGATTTCGTAATGGCGCATGCAATCTCCTTTTGGGATAAACCCTCCGCCATGCGGGTGCGGTAGGGCAAGGTGGAAAAGCCCAAGATTATAACAACAATCCTGGGCTTTTGGAGAAAGCTAATGAATGACTGCAGGGCAATCGCATGAATCTTATATAAGACCGAGAAGCTCAGCGCGATAAGTATCGGAAGTTGCGGCGATGAGGCGCCGTACCTTGAGTCCGCCTTTGCGCTTGACAGGGTCGAGACGGATGAGATTCAAGGCGATATGTCGCATGACCGCGAAGTTATGAGCGGCATTCCCGGTCCGGGCACGCATCTGGTCATCAGCGAAGGCTACGTCCATGCACCAATGCAGACTATTTTCCACCCGCCAGTGCTGGCGCACCGCCTGATTCAGCCGTGCCGCATCCGCTGGCAGACTGCTGATGTAGAACCGATGCTCGATCATCGTCTTGCCCTTGATTGTTCGTTCGGAAGCAATCGCGGCAAACGACTTCAAGTCCGGCCAGCGTTCCGGGGCATGTAGGCAGTCGAGTTGATCGAAGGCGTAGCAGCGGCGCACTTCGAGTCGGCCATGATCCTTTTCCACGACCTCATCGAATCGATGGGGCGTTTTGTCGGGAGCGGTCTGGAATGCCGCAAAGAAATCCTGCACCGACTCGACCAAGGTCGGTTGGTTGTCTTTGAGCGACAGGATGTAATCAGCTCCCCGATTTCGAATCGCCTGGGCAATGCTCGGCTGGGTTCCCATGGCGTCGATAGTAACGATGCAGCCTTCCAGAGCCAGGGTGGCCAGTAACTCGGGAATCGCCGTCTTCTCGTTCGATTTTGCGGCGGTCGCCCGCTGTCCCAGCACCAAGCCTGCGCCGGCAGCAAAGGCACTGACCAGGTGCAGTGGTGTGCCATCCATCTTTCCTGAGCGCCGACTGGTCTTGCCATCCAGGGCGACAACTTCATCCTTCTCCAGATTGGGGGCAATGCTGCTCACCCAGCGCCGGAAGGCTGCGCCAAATGCTTCGGCATCAATCGTCGCAAAGACCCGGCCGAAGGTGTCGTGCGAGGGAATGCCATGCTCAAGGCGCAGATACAGCCTGAACCAGTCGTGCTTTTCTTTGGCCCATTCTTCAATCTCGACAAAGTCGTCGGCCCCCGCCAGAACGCCGCATACGGCAATCACCAGCAGTTCTACCAGATCGTGTTCAACTTTCCTGGCTTGCCGTGGGTCACGAATGCCGACAAATACGTCCGCCACACGCAGCCTGCCTTCCGTCTCCATGGATCGCTCCCAAAAGACAGAAAACTACACAATTCAGAGTGCAGTGAACAGCCCCCTTGCAATCTATTGATCGTAAACCACAATTTCAGGTGTTCACGACAGTGTCATTCATGCGATTGCCCTGTGAATGACTGCTAGAAACAGTCGTCAGGAATTTCCAGCCCACCAGCTGCCCCCGCCACCACAGACTCGGCCAAGCCCTGCGCCTGGGTCAGGAAATGATCGGCAAAGAATCGGCTTGTCGCCAACTTGCTTGCCCAGAAGGGATCTGTTTCACCGGAAGCAATCTTCACCCGGGCAATCACTGCCGCACGGCCCATTTGCCAGCCACCGGCAACAATACCGAACAGATGCAGGAAGGGTACCGCACCTGCATGCGCGGCTTTTGGCTCGGTAGCGAAATTGGCGACAAGCCAGTCGACTGCTTTTTCCAGGGCATCGACTGCCGCCTTCTGGCGAACCCCGATCAATGCGAACTCCCCATCCAGTTGCGCAGCAGCAGAGCGCATTTCGGCAATTACACCCTTGATCGTCACGCCTTTTTCACGGGCGATCTTGCGACCGATCAGGTCGTTGGCCTGAATGGCCGTTGTTCCCTCGTAGATCGCCGTGATACGTGCATCGCGCAGATGCTGGGCGGCGCCGGTTTCCTCGATATAGCCCATGCCGCCATGCACCTGCACGCCGAGCGAAGCGATATCGATAGCGCTCTCGGTACTCCAGCCCTTGACGACAGGAATCAACAGATCGGCAAAGGCCTGCGCCTTCTTGCGCTCTGCTTCATCAGGATTGCCATGTGCGTTGTCTTGCGCGGCGGCGGTTACATAAGCCAAGGCACGCATGGCTTCGATCCGCGAACGCATGGACATCAGCATGCGACGGACATCCGGGTGCTTGATGATTGGCACCTTCGGGCCGCCCCTGACACCCACTTCCGTGCCCTGGACGCGCTCCTTGGCATAGACGGCGGCACGCTGATAGGCACGCTCGGCATCGCCCAGGCCTTCAAGGCCAACGTTGAAGCGGGCTGCGTTCATCATGATGAACATGTATTCTAGGCCACGATTTTCCTCGCCGACCAGTGTGCCGATCGCGCCACCGTTGTCGCCAAAAGCTAGCACCGCAGTCGGGCTACCATGAATCCCCAATTTGTGCTCAATGGATACGCAATAGACGTCATTGCGCTTACCCGGCGAGCCATCCGCCTTGAGCAAGAACTTGGGCACCACGAACAGCGAGATACCCTTGACGCCTTCCGGTGCGTTGGGCGTCCGCGCCAGCACGAGATGGGCAATGTTGTCCGTCATGTCATGCTCGCCGTAGGTGATGAAGATTTTCTGACCGAATATCTTGAAGGTGCCGTCACCAACTGGCTCGGCGCGACTACGCACCGCCGCCAGATCGGAGCCTGCTGAAGGTTCGGTCAGGTTCATCGTCCCGGTCCATTCACCGGAGACCAGATTCGGCAGATACGCCGCTTTCTGTTCGTCGGTTCCGGCGATCATCAGTGCTTCGATTGCCCCCTGCGTCAGCATCGGACAGAGCGAGAACGCATGGTTGGCACTTTTCCACATTTCGCTGACCGCCGTGGATAGCAATTTGGGCAGCCCCTGGCCTCCAAATTCCGGGTCGCAACCAATGCCGTTCCAGCCGTTATCGACAAACTGCCGGTAGGCCTCCTTGAAGCCAGGCGATGTAGTGACAACCTTGTCTTTCCACTTGGCACCATCTCGGTCACCGACACGATTGAGCGGCGACAAGACCTCACCGGAAAACTTTGCCGCTTCCTCAAGAATGGCATCGACCACATCCGGCGACGCCTCTTCGCATCCCGGCAAGGACACGACCTGGTCAAGACCAGCCAGATCCTGCATGACAAAACGGATATCTTTCAGGGGGGCAATATATTCGCTCATCAGATCTATTCCATTCGGTTAGAAGTTTCTTTCAGCTCAATCAGGAACAAAATATCCTCAACGACAGGTAAGGCAAAACCCTGCCTCTGACCGCCGCGGTTGTCACGCAACAACTGGTACAAATATCCGACGACGTCGCCAGACTCCCAAAGTTCGAGCACGGTTTGCAAAAGGCGCGGCAAGTCTTCAAGAGACTGCGGCCGAGGACCAAGCGGCAGATCAGCCATGTCTTCCGAAGAATTAGCGCTCAAAGCCGACTTGGTACTGTCCCAGCTTTGCACCTCGACGTTGAAATTCAGATTCAGATTGCGCGCAACATTTTCAAATTCAGCACGCATGCCCGCCATGCGATAGACATCCATCAGGCGAATCCATGGCTGCAGTGCTTCCTGAGGGTTGTGGTCGATAAATTCCTGGAGCGCCTGGGCCGCCCCCTTCACCCGCCCGAAGGAAAGCATGATGTCTGCCAGCTCCATAACCGGATTGGCTTCAAAATGCTCGTCCAGGGTTGTGGCATTAATCGACAAGATCGAATCTTGCGGATGCGCCGGCGACCTCTCTGGCTCCGGTGAAGTGGCCGGGGCAACATCATCCTTGGCATCAAGCTCGACATCGACCTGCATGGGCATGCCCATCGCTGCTGCCTCGAAAGGCAGATCGATGCCGCCAAGCTCTTCGTTCTCCTCAGCCCGCTGCGGATCAACTCGCACTTCCGGCACATGAGTCTGTGGCTCAATCTCAGCGAATTCCTGCTGACGTTCGCGGTACTTTCGCCAGCCAAACCAGCCGGCAAGTCCAAGCACAACCCCGAGCAGAACGCCGTAAACACCCCACTCTGTCGGCCCAGAGGATTCCTTGACTACAGGAGCTGGTAAATTCGGCTGCGGCCGGACCGGGATGTTGGCTTCCGGTACGGCGAGTGCCTGAGGCTGCACGACAACGGCAGGCACCGAAGGGACAGGTACCCCCCCTTCCTTCTCGACTCGCTGGGCAAACTCTCCAGCCCGCTGCTGGAGTTCGCCCAGCGTCCCCTCCATGTTACGGAGCTTCTCGGCCACCGCCATTTGCGAAGTGGCCTGTTCATGCATGGCCAGCAGCATCCGGAACTCAAGACGCAGAATTTCGCGCTGCGCCTCCTTCGCCCCCGCTCCAAGCAAGAGCTCGGTCGCCAATCGCAATGAAGGCTCGCCGACATCGGCAGCTCCCGAAAGCATCAAGCGATCCGGGAGCCCTTTCTCAGCCGAGCGCCTCTCGGATTTCCGCGGCAAAAGCTTGGCGGGAGGCTCGACAGCAATCGGCATCACCGGGCGATTTCGTACTGTTTTCCGCACGGGGGTTGAGGCGACAGGTGCTTCGGCATGATCCGGGCGAGGCTCTGCGACCAGCGTGGCACCTTCCCGTGCCGGCGAAGCCATCACAATATAATCACGGGAAATCTCATGCCCGCAGCCAAGCTGGATCGCCAACTGGAGAATCGGCTCCCGTAGAGGGGCTTCAGAACGGATTTCGAGCAGCGGTGGAACACCCTTGCGGATGCTCAGACTGGCCTTTTTCAACCAGGGCAGATCGCTGGAACCTTCAGGCTGAACAAGACGAAAGCAGGCTGCATCAAGCGGCTGCTTCTCCGTGCCCAGAAGCGCGATTTCAAGCCGAATACTGTTTCCGAGGACTGGCTGTCCGCGCAGTTCGCCAAGGCCAACAGCCGCAACACTCCCGGACAGGACCAGCATGCAGAGCGACGCGGAATAGCGAAATACCAAGCGATCCAAGGAAACTGCCTTTAATGACATAAAATTGTCAGAATTGTAGCTGCTATTTCCCCGACAGATAACGGGAATCATCAAATGTAACAACCCAATTCGGTCGGTAAACCACGAAAAGCGTCATCATCATTCCCGACAGCCAGGCCTCCGAGAAACCCAGCAGTAGAAAATAGGGAAAATACTCGCTGAACAGGTAATCCCAGTCGTAGGCACCAGCCAGCGCAAGCAGCAGTGAGGCACAGAATCCGACACCGATAATCGTCAAGGCAGCACAGAGAAAACCGTTGACGAAAATATAGACAAAAAAATGCTTGGGCAGCACACCGGAAAGGACGCGATATAGCGCGTGACTCAATCCAACACCGCCCCCCGCCAACAAGAGCGCATTCAGCACATAGGCGAATGGCCCCGCAGCCCCGTTCAAGGTAATCCCTGCGACAACCAGCGATAACCCGATGAAGGCCAGATGCGGGCCGAAACTCAAGGTAAATACCGTGGCGCCGAGCAGATGAAACCCCAGCCCCGGCTTGACCCCCGCTTTAAGGCTCCAGATCAGGGTCAGCAAGACGATCATGCCCAGCCAGACGTTCAGTTGATCGGAATCCTTGAGCCGCCCCCAGGGAGCCCGAAAAATACTGCGGGCGAAGAATAGTAGCCAGACGACCCAAGCCGCCCAGTACCACGCTTCGCCCAGCAAGTTATCCGGCAGATTCACACCGCTATTCTAGTGCCAGCCTCCGGATTTGGGGTGTTAGCCGACCGCCCCGACCAGTTGCGGCACCACTTCAAACAGATCGCCAACCAAACCGTAGTCCGCCACCTGGAAGATTGGAGCATCAGGATCCTTGTTGATCGCAACGATCACCTTGGAATCCTTCATACCGGCCAAATGCTGGATTGCGCCCGAAATACCAACGGCTATATAAAGTTGCGGCGCAACGATCTTGCCGGTCTGGCCGACCTGATAGTCGTTCGGCACGAAACCGGCGTCGACTGCAGCACGGGAAGCACCGAGGGCGGCGCCCAGCTTGTCGGCAAGCGGCTCAAGCAGCTTGTGATAGTTTTCACCGCTACCCAGACCGCGACCACCGGAAACGATGATCTTGGCGGCGCCGAGTTCCGGACGCTCGGACTTGGTGAGTTCTCTGTTTTGGAGTTGGGATTGCGCTGTATCGGCTGCCGCGGCGATTGCTTCAACGGTAGCCGAACCACCGGTGGCGACGGCATCGAAGGCAGTCGTCCGCACGGTGATGACCTTGACCGGATCGGCACTCTTGACCGTCGCCAGTGCGTTGCCGGCGTAGATCGGGCGAATGAACGTATCGGCCGATTCGATGCCGCTGATTTCGGAGATCTGAGCCACATCGAGCAAGGCGGCGACGCGCGGCAGCAGGTTCTTGCCGAAGGTCGTGGCCGGCGCCAGGATGTGGGTGTAACCGGCGGCATTGGCAACAACCAGCGCTGTCAGGTTCTCGGCAGTCTGTGATTCGTAATGCGCTGCATCGGCCACCTTGACCTTGGCAACGCCTTGCAGACCGGCAGCCTGCTGGGCTGCGGCACTGCAATTGGCACCCGCCACCAGCACATGGATTTCGCCACCAATCTTTTGTGCGGCAGCGACGGTATTGAGGGTAGCGGCCTTGAGGCTCTGCTGATCGTGTTCGGCAATAACGAGAATGGTCATGGTCTATCTCCCCTTAGATCACTTTCGCTTCATTGCGAAGCTTGTTCACGAGTTCGGCCACATCGGCCACCTTGACACCGGCACTGCGCTTGGCCGGTTCACTAACCTTGAGCGTGGTCAGGCGCGGCGCGACATCGACACCGAGATCTGCCGGCTTGACAGTCTCAAGCGGCTTCTTCTTGGCCTTCATGATGTTCGGCAACGTGGCATAGCGCGGCTCATTCAAGCGCAGGTCGGTCGACACGACGGCCGGCAGGCTGATCGCCAGGGTTTCGAGGCCGCCATCGATTTCGCGGGTAACCGTTGCCTTGCCGTCAGCGATGACGACCTTGGAGGCAAACGTGGCTTGCGGCCAGTTTTGCAGGGCGGCAAGCATCTGGCCAGTCTGGTTGGCATCATCATCGATGGCTTGCTTGCCGCAGACGACGAGTTGCGGTTGCTCTTTGTCGCACAGGGCCTTGAGCAGCTTGGCGACGGCCAGCGGCTGGAGTTCAACATCGGTCTCGACCAGGATGCCACGATCGGCACCAATCGCCATGGCCGTACGCAGGGTTTCCTGACAGGCAGCGACACCGCAGGAAACTGCGATCACTTCGGTCGCCACGCCGGCTTCCTTCAGACGTACCGCTTCTTCGACGGCGATTTCGTCAAACGGGTTCATGCTCATCTTGACGTTGGCCAGATCAACACCCGAACCATCCGCCTTGACGCGAACCTTTACGTTGTAATCAACTACCCGTTTCACCGGAACCAGTATCTTCACAAGCCTTCTCCTTTTACTCGGTTAGATTTTCTAAACTGTGACATCCGTTTGACAGACAACTACTCAATCAGCACAATGACCATACTGTGTCGTATGGAAAAGCATACGGTAGCGTATGGAAAACAAACCTGTCAAGCCCTCAATGAAAACCACATCGGTCAAACCCCGCAAACGGACGACTGCAACGCGCACTCAGCTCGACCCGGATCGCTGGGTAGAAGTGGCTAACGACCTCCTCGCCAAGGAAGGTATCAGCGGCTTGCGCGTCGAAGTGCTGGCCAAGCGTTGTGGTGTCACCAAGGGCAGTTTCTACTGGCACTTCAAGGATAGGCAGGCACTGCTCGACGCGGTTTTGGAGCAGTGGAAACTTGGCCGTATCCGCGACATTGAAAAGACAACGGCAGTCACCCCCGGCAACGAACGCGACCAGCTCCATTACGCGATCGAAGTTTACGGCGCCAGCCGCAACCGCAAGGGAATGTCGATCGAGTTGGCGGTACGCGACTGGGCAAGACACGATGCCCAGGCCGCCGCAATCGTCGAAGCCGTCGACCTCTATCGCCTGGAATGTACGCGCAAGCTGTTCGTTGCTGCCGGCATGTCGGATGCCGAGGCCAAGAGCCGTAGCCTGCTGCTCTACGCCTGTGTTTTCGGCTTGTCGCTGATGCATTACACGCATTTCGACGACAACCTTGCCGACCTCAAGCAACGCATTGCCGAGCGGATTGTTTCCAGCTAACTGAAGCACGCTCTGGCAACCTCGCCTGCGGCTAGCTGTTTTTCCCAGGCAAGCAGGTCGATAGCCATTTGCTCGACCGTGAGCGTCAAAGCCTCCACACCACCACGCGCATCTGGCGACGGTGCCAGTTTTTCAAGATTCAAAGCCAGTTCCGCCACCTGCCGACGCGAACGATCGAGCAGCAAAATCCGCCCCTGCAGAACCCCGCGACTACTTTCAGCCATGGCAAAAACCTGACTGAATTCCGTAACTTCGACACGGACCAGACAACGGGTCTGCCCCTGCCCAGCCACGACATAGCCGAGCTGTTGCGACAAGCGCTGCTGGATCATCTGTGCGGGCGGCCCAGCCCAGCGAGCCCGGGCATATTCGCGCAAGCGGGCGGCATCGACATAAGCCAGGCGGTAGTCGATCCCCAGCGAATCGAACCACAGCGGCGCCCGCACCTCCAGGGCAATTGGCTGTTTGCGGGGCACGGGAAGCAGGCTTGATGGCGCCGGCCCGAAGTCATAAATCGCCAGCGGGCTTTCACCGCCCCGCTTGCCAGAAGTGAAGCAAGCCGAGAGACAAAGACAGAACAGGATGGCAGCAAGCCAGCGCATTTTTATTTCCCCGCGTTCGGGTTAAAACCGGTTTCGCCCGGACCGGGTGCCTGAGCTGGTGCGCCAAAAACCAGGCCTTGTGGCGTATCTTCAAGAATGCGCAGAACCCGGCTCAGTTGCCGCGAAGTCATCGAAAAATCTACCGCCAGCTCATTCAAGCGAGGCATCAGCGCCGAGGTTCCGCCGGCCGAAGCATCGCCGATGGCGACATCCAGCTTGTCAGTGGCAAGCTGCATCTTGCCGATCAGAATGCGGGTATCGCTGAGTAGCGGTCCGACCTCCCCTGCCGCCTGGGAAAGTTGTTTGACGTTGCGGTCATTCAATAATTTATTCATCTGGACCAGCGTCACATTGAGGTTTTCCAGCGCCGGTTTCATGCTGCTGGATGCGGCCTCCAGGTTAGCCAGTGTCGCCGTCAGATGCGCCCGATTTTCTACGCTGAGCAATTCATTGGCACTCGCCATCATCTGTCGAGCCTGCTTCAGCGTGGCTGCCCCGGTTTCGCCGAGTTCATCGAGGAGCGATGGAATCATCGCGATACGTGGCAAATTATCGCCATCAGGCTCCAGAGGCGCCATGTCCTTGCCGGTCTCCAGCAACAGGATGTGAGCCAACCCGGTAACCCCCTGATAATTCAGCTTGGCCACAGTCCCGGTGGTCAGCGGCACGTCTTCATTGACAGAAATGGTCACCAGGATATTGCTGTAGTCGTCCGGATCGAGGCGAATATCGCTAACCTTGCCAACCCGGATACCCCGATAGCGAACCTGCGCCTGAGGATTCAGCCCACCGATATTTTGCTTGGTCACAACGATGTAATCGCGTGACGCGTCGCGACTGCCGCTTAGCCAATAGGTCGCCAGCAAGGCCGCCAGGCCAAGGATGAGGGCAAAGAGTCCGGCAGCGAAGGCGTGAGACTTGTTTTCCATGATTAGTGATTAAAGCAGTTTCCGGCGATCAGCGCCAAAAAAGCCGGTGACGAAGGGGTGATCGACCGTCATGATCTCCTCCTTCGGACCAAAGGCAACGATCTGTTGATCAGCCAGCACCGCCACGTGGGTGGCCAGCCCAGCCAGGGTATGCAGGTCATGCGTCACCATGACCACCGTCAAGCCAAGTTCGCGCTGCAAATTACCGACCAGTTCGACAAAATTCTGGCTGCGATCCGGGTCAAGCCCAGCCGTTGGCTCATCGAGGAGCAGTAGCTCGGGCTCCAGCGCCAGCGCCCGAGCCAGTGCAACGCGCTTAACCATCCCGCCAGACAACTCGGCCGGCATCAGCTTGCCGTGCGACTCCTCCAGACCGACCATGGCCAGCTTGAGATGGACCAGTCGTCGTATCCAGTCCTCGTCAAGGCAGCGCAATTCACGCAAGGGGAAGGCAATGTTGTCGAATACTGACAGGGCAGAAAACAGGGCACCGTGCTGAAACAACATCCCGAGACGACGCCGCACATCCCGCTGCAGGAGCACATCCGGGTCGTTGAGATCGACGCCGAACAGCCGAACCACACCGGCATCCGGCCGCAGCAGGCCGAGGATTTCGCGCAGCAGCGTCGTCTTGCCGCTCCCGGAACCGCCCAGCAAGCCAACGATCTGCCCCTCATCCACCAGCAAGGCAAGGTCGCGATGCACCATTTGTCCGCGAAAACTGGCCGATACCCCGCTCAGTTCGATGACCGGCGCCTGACTCATAACTGCGGCACCCCGATCTGCCGGGTGAAGATCGCAAAAATCGCATCAGCCAGGATGACCGAGGTAATCGCCGTCACCACCGCGCTGGTCGTGTTGGCCGACAGGCTTTCGGTATTCGGTTTGACGTGCAGGCCAAAATGGCAAGCAACCACCGCAATGACAAATCCGAATACCAAGCCTTTGCCCAGGCCGATGAACAGGTTGGCTACCGGCACGGCCCGGGGCAGATTTTCAAGAAAGTAGATCAGCGACAGATCGAGTTGCAGCAAGGCCGCCAGCATGCCGCCAAACAAGGCCACCGCCGATGTCCACAAGACCAGGAGCGGCATGGCGACAGTCAACCCGAGCACCTTGGGCAAAACAACCCGAATGCTGCGAGAGATGCCCATCGTCGACAAAGCATCGATTTCCTCGGTGACACGCATTACACCAATCTGCGCCGTCATCGCCGAGCCGGAGCGTCCGGCCACCAGCACCGCCACCAGCACCGGCCCGAGTTCGCGGACAATCGAGATGCCGAGGATGTTGACGATGAAAAGATCGGCGCCAAAGCTCTTCAACTGCAGCGCCGAGAGATAACTGATGGTCACGCCAATGAGGAAGCCAACCAGCGCGGTAACCGGCAAAGCCAACGCGCCGGCCTTGTAAACGTTGGAGGTAAACTCTCGCCACGGCACATCCTTCGGGTGGCGAAACAGATAGGCACAGTCAAGCAGCAATTGGCCAAACAGCGCGACCATGCCGCGCAAATTCGCCAGCGCCTTGAGCAGAAGCGCCCCAACAAACTCCGGCAAATGCACGCGAGGCACCGCTTGCGGCGGCATCTCGCGAGGCAACTCAGCAACGCGAGTGAGGACCGGGCGATGCGTCGCACCGATATCCAGGCTATCTGGCCACCTGCCCCCCCAGGTCCGCCACAGCAGCACCGCCGCCGCACTATCCAGCCGCGTCACGGCCGATAAATCCCAATGCCTGGTGTTAGCTGACTGCTTGGTGAGTTCTGCCTGCAGAACAGACAACATCGGCAGCATCTCCGCAAGCGTCCAGGAACCGGAGAGCACTACCTTCCCCGGCTCGACTCGCAAGCGGGGAATTTGACTCATGCAGTTTTCCTGACCGGCTTGGACTTGAAGATGTAGTCCCGCCCGATCTGCTTCCAGACACTGGACTCCTCGCCAAAGGCCGCCGCAGTCCACGGATTGGCCACCAGCCAGTCGGCGGGTAATTCAAGCAGGAACCCGTTGCCACTCCGCACGACGCGCCAAGCCGGAAGCGCCCGATCATCGCGGGTTCTGTGCAGCAAAACGGCCAGACGCAGGCAAAAAATCAGGTTCCACGCACTGTCCTCCGCCGGGATTGCCCCCAGCTTTTCGAGCTTGCCACGGTGACCAAGCACCAGCATGGCCAATCGCGCCTGATCCTTCTTGGAAAAACCCGGCATGTCGGCATAGGTCAGCACGTAGGCACCGTGCTTGTGATAGGCATTGTGGGCGACGGAAATACCGATTTCGTGCAGACGGCAAGCCCATGACAGGAACTGCACATCCGATTCCGATGGCGCCCCTTCCGACAACTGGGTCAGCGCCGACAGCGCCGTGGTTTCCACCCGCTCGACCTGATCGCCTTCAACCTGGTAGCGGCGGCGGAACTGCGTCACGGTGGAATCGCGCATGTCGTGATGGTGGAAGCGGCCGAGCAAATCGTAGAGCACGCCGAGACGCAAGGCACCGTCGGCATAGGACATGCGCTCGATATTGAGCTCTTCGAAAATCGCCGACATGATAGCCACGCCCCCCGGAAACACCGGCAGACGATCACCCTTGATGCCGGGCAGATCGAGCGCCTCGGCAGACCCCGCCTTGATCAACAGCGCGCAAAGCTTGTCGAGTCCGACCCGCGTAATGCCGCTTTCGCCGTTCGGGTTCATGCTGTTCAGTTCCAGCACATCGGCAATCGCCCGCGCCGAACCCGAGGAACCAACGGCCTCTTTCCAGCCAAGGCGCTGGTAGTCATGGGCGATCAGTTCGATTTCCTTGGCCGCCGCCACCTGGGCTTCGCGCAGCCGTTTCTTGTCGATCCGGCGATCCGGAAAGAAACGCTGCGTGTAGCTGACGCAGCCCATGTACAGCGATTCCATCAACTGCGGCTCATGGCGCTTGCCGATGATGAACTCGGTCGAACCGCCACCAATATCGATGACCAGCCGCTTGTGTGAAGCCATGGGCAGCGAATGCGAGGCGCCGATATAAATCAGGCGAGCCTCTTCGCGCCCGGCGATGATTTCAATCGGAAAGCCGAGTGCCTCTTCCGCCAGCGGCAGAAATTCGACCGCATTCTTGGCGACGCGCAGGGTATTCGTGGCGACTGCGCGCACAGCCCCCTTGTCCAATCCACCCAGACGTTCGCCAAAACGGCGCAGCGCATCCAGCGCACGCGCCTGGGCTGCCGCATCAAGGCGTTTGTCGGGCATCAAGCCGGAGGCCAGACGGACTGATTCCTTCAGGGAATCGAGCGTATAAATTTGATCATCCACCACACGCCCGACCTGCAGGCGGAAGCTATTGGAACCCAAATCGACGGCAGCGACGGTTTCGTAAATCATTAGCGTAATCGACACAATGGTAGGACTGGCGGGCATTCTACCACCCGCCCCCGGCCCGGATTCTTACAGCGCTGCAATAAAAAGGCCCACCGATTTTCATCGGCGGGCCTTCATTGAAACGCGAAGCGAGATTAGCTGGCCAGCGCGTTCTTGATCTGTTCCAGCGTGGACGGATCGTCGATCGTCGTCAGATCACCCGGGTCGCGACCTTCAGCCAGCGCCTGCAGCGAGCGGCGCAGCATCTTGCCGGAACGGGTCTTCGGCAGACCTGTGACGAAGTGCACACGGGCCGGACGACCAATGGCGCCAAGAATGCCGTCGACCGTGCCGAACACTTCCTTCTCCAGCGCCTTGACCTGCTCCGGCGTCGCGACCTTGGAAGCATCCTTGACCACGGCAAACGCCATCGGCACCTGGCCCTTGAGCTTGTCTTCGACGCCAACCACGGCCACTTCGGCAATCGCCGGGTGGTTCTGGATAGCCTCTTCGATTTCACGGGTGCCCAGACGGTGGCCGGCAACGTTGATCACGTCGTCAGTACGACCGAGGATGGTGAAGTAGCCATCATCGTCCTTGATCGCCCAGTCGTAAGACGAATAGACCAGCGGGTCTTTGAACAGGGTGAAATAGGTGCTGACAAAACGATCATCCTGTCCCCAAACGGTGGTCAAACAGCCGGGCGGCAGCGGCGGAATGACGGCGGCGATACCTTTTTCGTTGGCATCGCAGACCGAACCGTCTTCGCGGAAAATCTGCAGGTTGTAGCCATAGACCGGGAAGGACGGTGAACCGTACTTGATCGGGGTTTTTTCGACGCCCGGCAGCGCGGCCAGCATCGGCCAGCCGGTTTCGGTCTGCCAGTAGTTGTCGATGACTGGCTTGCCAAGTTCGGTCATGAACCACTCGTGGGTCGGCTGATCGAGCGGCTCGCCGGCCATGAAGACGTGCTTCAGGGACGACAAATCGTACTTGTGCATGAAGGCCGGATCCTGCTTCTTCAGCACGCGGGCAGCCGTCGGCGCCGAGAACATCACCGAGACCTTGTACTGCTCGACAATTTTCCACCAGATGCCGGCATCCGGACGCAGCGGCGTGCCTTCGTACATCACGGTAGCCATGCCAGCGATCAGCGGGCCGTAGATGATGTAGGAGTGACCAACCACCCAGCCGATGTCCGAGGTCGAGAAGAAGGTTTCGCCCTCGCCACCGCAGTAGATGTGCTTCATCGACGAAGCCAGCGCCACGGCGTAACCACCGGTGTCGCGCTGCACGCCCTTCGGCTTGCCGGTCGTGCCGGAGGTGTAGAGGATGTAGGACGGCTCGGAAGATTCCAGCCATTCGCAAGGCACCTGGGCGTCCATGAACTGGGTGCGCAGGGTGGCGTAATCGACATCGCGACCGGCCACCTTGTTGAATTCCTTGTCCAGACCACGATCGACCATCAGCACCTTGGCCGGCTTGTGTTCGGCGATTTCGATCGCTTCGTCGAGCAGATGCTTGTACGGCACCGCCTTGCCGCCACGCATGCCGGCGTCGGACGAAACAATCAACACCGGCTTGGCATCGTCGATGCGGGTCGCCAGCGAACCGGAAGCGAAGCCACCGAAGACCACCGAGTGGATGGCGCCGATGCGGGTTGCGGCCAAAATAGCAAAGGTCGCCTGGGCGATCATCGGCATGTAAATCAGGACGCGGTCGCCCTTCTTGACGCCGAGGCTCTGGTAAATCGCCGCCATGCGCTCGATTTCGCGCTGCAGTTCGGCGAAGGAATAGACCTTCTCCTCGTCCGTTTCGGTCGAAATAAAGATCAGCGCACGGTCGTTCGGACGCTTGGCGGCGTGCCGATCAACTGCGTTGTAGCAAAGATTGGTCTTGCCACCGACAAACCATTTGGCAAACGGCGGGCGGGAATAGTCGCAGACCTGGGTGAACGGTTCTTTCCAATCGATGAACTGGGCCTGCTCGGTCCAGAACTCGTTCGGCTTTTCGATGGAATACTGGTGAAACTCCTTGTACGTCGCCATAAAACTCCCTCTAGCTAGGTTTTCCTGCACAACAAAATACCGAACGGATTAATTTTTTTCAGACTTCCGTTCGCTCAAACGATATTCGATCTCTGCCAGCGGCAGAGCCAAATCCAACTCCAATTCCTGCCCCATCAATTTCAGCAAGGGCAGAATCCGCTCGGCCAAAGCCGGCAAATGTGGGATAACCGGTCCCGGACGATTGGCTGCCAACAACTCCACCGCGTGGTGCAGTGAAATCGGCCGCGTCGCCGGCAGGATGCCGCCCGATTCTGTCCGATTGCCACCCGCCTGCATGGCTTTCTGCATGCGTTCCCCGGCCAGATCCAGCAAGCTTGCGGCTGAATCAACCTGATCGTTAGGCACACTGGCCAAGCCGATACTGACGGTCAACGCCACCGTCTGCCCTTGTACCGACAGGCGCGCCACCTCGATCGCCTCGCGAACGCGCTCGGCAAACGTTGCGCAAAAGGCCGGCGCCGTGCCGGGTGAAACGATGGCAAACTGCCCGTTACCGAAATGCCCCAGGCTATCCTCCTGGCGCATCTTGCCAGTCAGCATCTTGGCGAAACGGTTGCCAATCTGATCGGCCACTTGCTCACCAAGACGTTCGCACAACCCGGCAAAACCATCGAAACCGAGCACCATCACGCTGACATCGACGCCATGCCGTGCCGAATGCGACAAGGCCTGCGCCGCCTGAAGCTCCAGATATTTTCTTGTGAACAAACCACTCACCGGATCCTGCACCAGGCGCTCGCGATCCGCCTCGCGGGTTTCCTGCGCACTGGTCAAGACCAGCAAATTATTCAGACGGGTCAGCACTTCCGTACTTCCCGCCCCCTTGGTCACGAAATCCGACACCCCCAGCTCTTTTGCCCTGACCCGCTCTTCCTCCGTCTCTTCACCGGAAACCAGAATGAACGGCAGCTGCTGCAAGCGACGCAGCTTGGAGGTACGCACCCGCTCCAGAAGTTCGTAGCCATTCAGCTTGGGCATTTGCAGGTCGGAAATGACGGCCTTGATCGAGTGATCGACAACCAAGGTCTGCCATGCCGCTTCACCGTCGCACTCCTCCCGCACCTCGTACTGCCCCTGCAAATGCTGGATGAGGGATTTCCTGACCACTCTGGAATCATCGACGATCAGGATGTGCGGCAACTCGGCCACATCAGCCTCCGGCAATTTCCACCACGACGCGCCCCTTGGCGCGCCCGGCAATATATTCACCAAAGGTTGCGGGCAAATCGTCGAAAGGAATACGACGCGACATGGCAGCAAGATGCGGCGGACGTAGATCGGTGGCCAGACGCTGCCAGACTCCGCTACGGTAGGGCTCCCGGATATAACCGGAATCGATGCCGAGCAAGGACACACCGCGCAGAATGAAAGGCGCCACCGTGGTATTCAGCGACATGCTGGCGGCCAGCCCGATGCTGGCAATCGTTCCGCCCTGCTCCATCGTGCTGGCAATCCAGGCCAGCACATCGCCGCCCAGGTTGTCGACGGCACCAGCCCAGCGACCACGGTCGAGCGGGCGAATCCTGGTCAGGTCTAGACTCTGGCGCAGCATGACTTCAGCCGCCCCAAGGCTACGCAAGTAATCGGCCTCGGACTCTTTGCCGGTCAGGGCCACCACGTGATAACCGCTCCGGGCGAGCATATCGATCGCCAGGCTGCCGACACCGCCAGTCGCCCCGGTGACGATGACCGGCCCCTTTTCCGGACGCAGACCATTCTCTTCCATCCGGACAACGCCCAACGCGGCGGTAAAACCAGCCGTTCCCAAAGCCATGGCCTCATAGAGCGACAAGCCTGCCGGCAATGGCACAACCCAGTCACCGGGAACCCGGGCAATTTCGGCGTACCCGCCGTGGTGCGCCACACCGATGTCGAAACTGGTCGCAATCACCAAGTCACCGGCTTTGAAGCGCGGATCGCTGCTCTCAAGGACCGTGCCGGACAGGTCGATGCCACCGACACAGGGGAAACGCCGAATGATCTTGCCGGCGCCGGTGGCCGCCAGCGCATCCTTGTAATTGATACTTGAATAGGCAACCCGGATCGTGACATTGCCGGCATCAAGCCGGCTTTCATCCAGTTGGACGAAACCACTGCTTACCTTGCCGTCGTGTTCTTCAATCAGCAGTGCCTTGAAGGAATCCATAGATCGCCTCGCTCGTCGGGAGAGAAATTGTATTCATAATTACGGATGATGAACATAGTTGCAACTGCCGATTCTTTCAGCTTCTTTACAGCCCGGAGTTTTTCAAATACATTTCGGGGCTATGCATAAAGTATTGGTTTCCCTTCTGCTTGCCTCCTCGCTGCTCGTCGGCGGGATCAGCGCGTCCTCCGCGGCTGAACAGGTACGCAAACCGGAAGAGCAACCGTCGTTTTTTGAACGTTACACCAATGCCGCTCAGGATGTCATCCTGCAAGGTCTGAAGCTGGTTGGCGTCCGTTACCGCCTGGGTGGCAACGACGAAAGCAGCGGTCTGGATTGCAGCGGTTTTGTCCGTCTGGTCTTCAAGGACAGTATCGGCGCCTCCCTGCCGCGTACCGCTCGCGAAATGAGCGAAGTCGGCCAGCAAATCGATTCCAGCCAACTCAAGCCGGGCGATCTGGTGTTTTTCAATACCATGCGTCGCACCTTCTCGCATGTCGGTATTTATCTGGGTGACAACCACTTCATGCACGCGCCGCGCACCGGAGCGGAAGTTCGCGTCGAGAGCATGGAAAGCAGTTACTGGATGCAGCGCTACAACGGCGCCCGACGAATCCTCGAAGGCAACTAAACAAGAGCGGCAAAAAAGCCGCTTTTTTTACGCCCGAACAAGATAACCATTCTCATTTACAAAACGTTGCTTCGGCAAGTAAACTTGAACGGTTCCTATAGATACCCGGAGTTGCCGCATGAAGCTGAAGTCCGCCCTGATCGCCGTCACCGTCGCTGCATTGGCCCCCTCAGCCAGCGCCGAGGATAAGGTCCTGAATCTTTACTCTGCCCGTCACTACCAGACAGACGAGGCGCTTTACGCCAATTTCACGCAGCAAACAGGCATCAAGATCAACCGCATCGAAGGCAAGGAAGATGAATTGCTTGAGCGGATCAAGAACGAAGGTTCCAACAGCCCTGCCGACATTTTCCTGACCGTTGACGCCGCCCGCCTGGCCAAAGCCCATGAGCTGGGCCTGTTTGCCACGGTGAGCTCGAAGCTGCTCGAAACCCGCATCCCGGCTCATCTGCGCACTGAAGACTGGTTCTCGTTTTCAACCCGGGCCCGCGTCATCGTGTACAACAAAGGCTCGGTCAAACCGGAAGATGTGCAGAATTATGCCGACCTGGCCAACCCGAAGCTGAAGGGCAAGTTCTGCTCACGCTCCGGCTCGCATCCGTACAACCTGTCGCTGATGGCGTCGATCATCGCCCATCAGGGCGAGGCCAAGGCCGAAGAACTGGCCCGCGGCATGGTAAGCAACTTTGCCCGCGCCCCAAAAGGTGGCGATACGGATCAGATCAAGGCGGTGGCCGTCGGCGAGTGTGGAGTAGCAATTTCAAATACCTACTACGTAGCCCGTTTGCTCCGCTCAACCAAGCCTGAAGAGATCAAACTGATGGAAAAAGTCGGTGTCATCTGGCCTGACCAGAGCGGCAACGGCGCTCACATCAATGTTTCCGGTGGCGGCATGCTGAAAACCGCCCCGCACAAGGAATCCGCTGTCAAATTCCTGGAATATCTCGCATCCGATCAGGCGCAACGTTATTTCGCCGATGGCAACAACGAATGGCCCGCAGTCGACAGCGTCAAGGTAGCCAATCCAGCCCTGGAGTCGCTCGGCAAGTTCAAGGCCGACAAGTTGCCGGTCAAGAACCTGGCCATGTACCAGAGCAAGGCACAGATCATTTTCGACCGGGTCGGATACAAATAAGCTTGCTCGCCAAAGTCTTGGTGATTGCCTACAATCCCAAGACTGTCGAAATCGCTTGAAAACATGACAAACAAAGGATCCACCGCAAGCAAGCTGATCGCTGCCATCCGTGCCGGCCGATTGAACGGTGTCATCAATGCGCTTGATGACGGCGCTGACATTGAAGAGCCCGACATGCATGGCAGCCGTGGCCTGCCGCTACGGACAGCGTGTTTCGAGGGCAATCTGGCGATTGTGCGCGAACTGCTGACCTACGGTGCCAATCCGAACGCAGCAGCCAGCGATGGCCCCGGCGCGCCACTTCGCCTCGCATTAAGACAGAAGCACAACGAGATTGCCGCCCTGTTGTTGCAGCAAGGCGCGGTGATTCCCGCCGGTCTCGTCATCGATCCGAAGGTTTTTGAAATTCCCTGTGCGCCCCTGCCCGGTGAAGCCTTGGTACCCTCGCTCCCAGAAACCAAGCCGGACAACATCATCGAATTCACGCGTTCGGAAACCAATCTTCCGGTCTCGATCAAGGACGATGTTTCAGAGACCTTCGGCACGGAAACCAATGCGCTATCGATGGACCTGCTATTCCTGGAAGACGATGAGGCGCTTCATCTCCTGGGCCAGCCGCCCAAGAAGGCAGGCTAAGCTTTCCCTTTGAAACGCCGCTACTGACGGCGTGCCGCCGAAACCTGGCGAGACAGGGCAATCAGGGGTAACAAACCCACCGCGACAATGGCCAGGGCAGCCGTCGAAGCCTCGGCCAAGCGTTCATCCGAGGCCAGGGTATAGGCCTGCGTTGCCAGCGTATCGAAATTGAACGGGCGCATGACCAGTGTTGCCGGCAGTTCCTTCATCACATCGACAAACACCAGCAGCCCGGCCGTAAATAGACTGCCACGCAGCATGGGCACGTGCACCCGACGCAAGGTTTCACTTTGCCCCAAACCCAGACTGCGAGCGGCATCATCCATGCTCGGCGTTACTTTGGCCAGACTGGACTCGACTGTGTGCAGGGCCACCGCCAGGAAACGGACCAGATAGGCGTAGATCAGCGCAGCAATGCCGCCGGTCAGCAGCAAGCCCGGGTTCTGGCCGAACCACTGCGCCCATTGCCCGGCCAGCCAGTTATCGAGACGAGTCACCGGAATCAGCACGCCAACGGCGATGACCGCCCCCGGGACCGCGTAGCCGAGACCAACCAACCGGTTCAGCGCGTTGGCGAAAGTCGTTTTCGACAGCCGGGCACCATAGGCCAGCAGCAGTGCCAGCAAGACACCGATTGCCGCCGTACTACCGGCCAGCACGAAGCTGTTGCGGGAAAGGATGAAGAAACGCTCCCCGAACTGGGCATCGCCCTCGGTCAAGGCCATTTTCAACAACAGGGCAGCGGGCAGGATGAAACCCAGCAACAGGGGCACGATGCAAGCCAGAGTCGCCAGGATCGCCGCCGGGCCCCGCAGTCGCGCTCCCGCCATCGGCCGGTTGCGGCCCGTGGTGTTGTGATAGCGCGCCCGTCCCCGCGAAACGCGCTCGGCCATCAATAGAAACAGCACGAAAGCGAGCAGCATGGCGGCCAGTTGTGCCGCAGCGACACGGTCGCCCAGCGAAAACCAGGCGCGGTAGATGCCGGTGGTGAAGGTATTGACGGCGAAATAAGCCACCGTGCCATAGTCGGCCAGCGTTTCCATCAGCGCCAGCGCCACCCCGGCGACAATGGCCGGTCTGGCCAGCGGCAGGGATACGGCAAAGAAAGCCCGCCATGGACCCATGCCCAGCGTACGTGCTGCCTCCAACATACCGCTGGCGCGTTCGAGAAATGCCGCGCGGGCGAGCAGATAGACATAGGGGTAGAGCACGCTGACGAACATCAGAATAGCCCCCGGCAGCGTCCGGATGTCCGGAAACCAGTAGTCGCCATGCTGCCAGCCGAAAGTGTCGCGCAACAAGGTCTGTACCGGCCCGACGAACTGCAGGAAATCGGTATAGACATAGGCCATGACATAGGCCGGCACGGCCAGCGGCAGGACCAGCGCCCATTCGAAAACGCGACGCCCGGGGAAATCGTGCATTGCGGTCAGCCAGGCCGTCGCCACGCCAACGACACCAACGCCACAACCGACCCCCAGACAGAGCAGCAGTGAATTGCTGATGTATTCCGGCAACACGGTAGCCGCCAGATGCGCCCAGGTATCGCTGGTCCCGCCAACGAAAAGGTTCAGGCCGACACTGGCGACCGGTAAGCCGGCGAGCAGGGCGACGACAAGGCCGACAAGGAGCAGCGGGGAATAATGGACGGTGCGCATGGTTGTGAATGCGAATTATAATCGACCACCATGGCTCAACTTGAACTCAATGGCGTCATTCAGCGCTACGGCAAACACACGGTCGTTGATGGCGTAAATTTCCGGCTCGAAGGCGGCAGCATTGCCTGCCTGCTCGGCCCGTCCGGTTGTGGCAAGACCACGCTGCTGCGCTGTATCGCCGGATTCGAGGACATTTCCGGTGGTGAGATCAGCCTGCGCGGCGAAGTGGTCAGCCGTGCCGGGCAACGCGTAGCGCCGGAAAAGCGGCGGATCGGCATGGTTTTTCAGGACTATGCGCTGTTCCCCCACCTCTCCGTCGAGGAGAACGTCGCTTTTGGCCTGGGGCGAAAGCCGGCCGAGGATGCCCATCTGCGCGTCAGGCAACTGTTGGCCACCGTTGGCCTGCATGGCCAGGGTAACAAATATCCACACGAACTCTCCGGCGGCCAGCAACAGCGCGTGGCGCTGGCCCGGGCGCTGGCACCACGACCGGAGTTGATCCTGCTCGACGAACCGTTCTCGAATCTCGACGTCGGTCTGCGCGAGCGGCTATCGGTCGAAGTCCGCGAAATCCTCAAGCGCGAGGGATCGACCGCCATCATGGTCACCCATGACCAGAACGAAGCTTTCGCCATGGCCGACGAAATCGGCATCATGCACGAAGGGCGCATCCAGCAGTGGGACGTGCCCTACAACCTGTACCACCGCCCGGCCAACCGCTTCGTGGCCGACTTCATCGGCCAGGGCGTCCTGCTTCCCGGCGTGGTGGCTGGCGGCACCAATGTCGACATGGAACTCGGCCAGCTGGTTTCCGACATTGCGGTCGAGTGCAGCGAAACCTGCGCCAACTGTGCGGATGGCTGCGATGTCGATGTGCTGCTGCGCCCCGACGACATCGTCCATGACGACAAAAGCCCGCTGCAAGCCGAAGTGCTGCACAAGGCTTTCCGTGGCGCCGACATCCTCTACACGCTGCGTCTGGCCAGCGGTGCGGAAGTGCTTTCGCTGGTTCCCTCGCACCACAATCACGCGCTTGGCGAAAAGATCGGCATCCGGCTCGATGCCGACCATGTCATCGCCTTCAAGAAACTTCACGACAAACACGCATGATTCCCTACCTTGGCCCGCTCGACCTCTTTCCGCCGGTCGAAATGGCCCGGGAAGACATGGGCGGCCTGCTGGCAGTGGGTGGCAACCTGCAGCCGGATCGCTTGCTGGAAGCCTATCGGCGGGGAATTTTCCCGTGGGGTACCGTCGAGGGACAGCCGCTGTGGTACAGCCCGGACCCACGCATGGTGCTCTTTCCCGAGGAATTCCGGCTGACCCGCTCGCTACAGAAAACCCTGCGCGCCGGCAAGTTTGAAGTTCGCTTCGACAGCAATTTTGCCGGCGTGATGGCCGGCTGTGCCACGACGCCCCGACCCGGCCAGGATGGCACCTGGATCACGCCGGAGATGAAGCACGCCTACACCCGCCTGCATGAACTTGGCTGGGCGCATTCGGTCGAAACCTACGAGAAAGATGTTCTCGTCGGCGGCCTTTACGGACTGGCCATCGGGCGCATGTTTTACGGCGAGTCGATGTTCTCCCATCGCACCGACGCATCGAAGGTCGCTTTCGCCCATCTGGTGCGTTATCTTGTGGCCAACCAATTCGGCATGATCGACTGTCAGATGTATACCGACCACCTCGCCTCGCTTGGCGGCAGAGAAATTCCCCGCGCTGACTTCCTGCTCCGTTTGACGGCGCTGACTGCAGCCGGCAGCCCGCGCTCGGCCTGGTCGACCGACCCGCTCGACCCCGCGAGATAATCATGGCCCTGCCCGACGACGCCGCGCTGCCCTTCTCGCTGCTCCAGTTCTACGCCACCTCGCCCTATCCGTGCAGCTATCTGCCCGACCGCGAAGCCCGCTCGCAAGTGGCGACGCCGGCGCACCTGATCGACAGCGAAATCTACAGTTCCCTGATCCGCACCGGCTTCCGGCGCAGCGGCATCTTCACCTACCGCCCCCACTGCGACGATTGCCAGGCCTGCGTCCCGGTCCGTCTGCCGGTCGCCGATCTGCAAGCCAACCGCAGCCAGCGCCGCGCCATGAAACGGCACGCCGACCTGCGGGCCCGTGAATTGCCCTTGGTCTATCTCGAAGAACATTACGCGCTGTACAACCGCTATCAGCAGGCTCGCCACCCCGGCGGCGGCATGGATGAAGACAGCCATGAGCAATATGCCCAGTTCCTGCTGCAAAGCCGCGTCGACACCCGGCTGATCGAATTCTCCGACGGTGAAAACATTCGTATGGTCAGCCTGATCGACGTCCTCGACGATGGCCTGTCCTCGGTCTATACCTTCTACGACCCGGACATCCCTGACGCCAGCTTTGGCACTTACAACATCCTGTGGCAGGCGGCCCAGTGCCAGGCCCTCGGCCTGCCCTATCTCTACCTCGGCTACTGGATCGCCAACAGCCGCAAGATGGCCTACAAGGCCGCCTTCCGGCCGATCGAAGGGCTGATCGATGGCCGTTGGCAGCCCCTGCCTGCAAGCAAACCTGAAAAAGAATGAACCGCCACTACCTGCTTCCTCTACTCTTCCCGCTTTGCGCCATCGCCAGTGAAGAACGTATCCCCTATGCCTGTGACAACGGCAGTCGCCTCGACATTTCCTATTCGGCCGATGCGGACGAACGGGCGCAGGCCACCCTGCATTTCGCCGATGAAGCGATCACCCTGCCACAAGTCCCCGCGGCTTCCGGCGCCTTGTACCGCAGCGGCAACATTCGCCTGCACACCCAGGATGACAACGCGGTGATCGAAGACGCCAAGGGCAACCTGCGCCGCTGCGCGCGCGGCACCGTGTCCCCGGCCGGCAGCCAGAGCGCACCGTCGGCGGCCAGCAGCAGTTTCATCGACGTCACCGGCAGTGTCACCTATCTCGCCCGCATCGCCCTGCCGCCCGGCGCCATCCTTACCGTGCGCCTCAAGTCGGGCAAGCACACCCTGAGCGAGCAGCGCTACGAACTGAACGGCGCCCAGGTACCGATTCCTTTCGGCGCCACCATCGACCGTGACCTGCTCGGCAAGACAGCCGAGGTGACCGTGACGGCCCGCATCGAGGCCGGCGGCAAGCTGCGCTTCGCCGGCAGCAAGACCTTCCGCAAGCTGGCGGCCGACACCCCGCTCGAACTCATCCTCAAGCCGGCCGCCAAACCCTGAGGCGACGCGTCAGGTGCCCCCGGCACCTCGGCGCAGCCAGCCGAACCACAGGCTCACCCCGACCGTAATACCCAGGCAGAGCGCAGCCAGCAGATCGCCGAAGCCGCCATCGCTGAACAAGGCCGCGATCAACCCGATGCCGGTCAACCCGCCAAGCATCGCCGGCCAGCCCCAGATCGCCCGCGAACCCTGGTGACGCGGCCGGCTCACCGGCGTTCTCCGGCCGCCAGCGCGACCAACTCATCCTCGCGCGCAGGTGCTACCTGCCGCCTTTTCTTCAGCCATAAGTAGAGCCCGCTGCCGAGCACGATGATGGTCGCAATGTCGAGCAGCGCCCACAGGATCTGCATCGGCAGGCCGCCGTAATCGCCGAAATGCAGCGGCTGAGAAACCAGCAGGGCCGTCAGGTACCAGGGTAAGCTGGGTGCCGCGGTGACTTCGCTCGTCTTCGCATCGACCAGTACCGGCTGCAGCAGGCGCGAGGTGAACGGCTCGTTGCCGCGCAGGAAGAAGGCGGTGTGATGCGGGCTCGCGAAGGCCGTGCCGGGAAAGGCGATGAAGGACAGCGTTGTTTCCGGCGCCTGCCGCTGCGCCGCCTCCAGCGCAGCTTGCAGCGAGCCGCGTTCGGCCAGGGGCACCGTCGGCTGCCCCTGGTAGGGCGCCAGCAACGCGCTCAACTGGTCGTGCTGCCAGTATTTGATCAGCAGATCGGCCCAGGTGTTGATCATTCCCGTCGCACCCACGACGAAGAACCAGACCAGCGTGACGATGCCCAACAGGTTGTGCAGGTCCAGCCATTTCAGGCGCGGCCGACGGTCTCGGCGTACCGTGCCGAATTCAAGCTTGCGCATGAAGGGGCCGTAGAGCACGGCACCGCTGACGATGGCGACCAGCAGCAACAGCCCCATCGCCCCGAGAAAGAGCTTGCCGGCCAGGCCGGCAAACAGATCGACGTGCAGCTTGAACATCACCCACATGAAACCCTGGTCGAAACGCGGCTGGCCGAGCACCTCGGCAGTTCGCGCATCGACGACGACCGAGCGGAAATCGTCGGTCGGCTCGGGCGTCGGCGTCAGCGTGACGAACCACAGGTCGGCGCTGTCCTCCGGCTGCGAGACGAACTGCACTACCCGGCCCGGATGCTGCGCCCGCGCCACCTCGATCACCCGGTCCAGGCTGGCGCGCGGCGCGTCGGCCGGCATGGCCGGCGCCTCCACCTCGGTACCGAGCAGATGCCCGATCTCGTGATGAAAGATCAGCGGCAGGCCGGTCAGGCAGAGGAGCAGCATGAACAGCGTGCACACCAGGCTGCTCCACGTATGCACCCAGGACCAGGTGCGCAGGGTCTTGTTCTGCATCGCCGGTCAGAACTTGTACTTCAGCGAAACGCTGGCACTGCGCGGCGCGCCGTAGGTGTACTGGTTGTAGGCGTCAAACATGCCGTAGTAGGTCTTGTCGAACAGGTTGTTGACGTTGACCTGAGCCGAGAGCTGCTTGCTGATCTCGTAGCGCGCCATCAGATTAACCAGCGCATAGGCCTTCTGCTCGAACTTCTCGCTGCCGACGTAGGTGTAGGTCGTGCCCTGCCAGTTCGCGCCGCCGCCGACGGTCAGCGCATTCAAGGCGCCCGGCAGGCGGTAGGTGGTGAACAGCTTGAACAGTTCGCGCGGGTAGATGCTGTTCACGTCGGCACCGTTGGTGTCGGTCGCCGTGAATTGCGTATAGCCGGCACTGAGGTTCCAGCCCGGCGTCAGCTCGCCGGCCAACTCAAGCTCGAAGCCCTCGCTGGTCGCTCCCTGCGTGGCGCGATAAGCCGTTTCCGGCGGCGTCGTGCCGGCAATGATCTGGCCGGTGCTCTGGGCCAGGTTTTCCTGCTTGATCTGGAAGACGGCCAGCGAGGCGTTCAGGCGGCCGCCAAAGAACTCGCCCTTGACGCCACCCTCGGTGCTCTTGCCGAGGATGGGGTCGAGATACTTGCCGCTGATGTCGCGCCGCTGCTGAGGCTGGAAGATGTCGGTATAGCTTGCATACACCGAGAAGTTCTCGTTCAGGTCATAGATGACCCCGGCGTAAGGCGTCAGCTGATCTTCAATCTTGAGCCTGTACGGGTTGCTGGAAGCGTCGTCGCCGGATTTCTCGTACTTGGTCAGGCGCGCCCCGACGATCACCTTGAGCGGATCGGCCAGGTTCAGGCGCGCCGCCGCATACACCGCCTCCTGTTTGGTCTCTCCCTGGCTGTAGTAGGTCAGCCCGCCCCAGCTCGGCTCGGGGTAGCTCGTGCCGTTCCAGGCATTGAAGTCGCCCACCGTGCCGAAGGTGCTCGCTGCGCGGCTATCGGAAGCGAACTTCTGCTTGGCGTAGGTGTAGCCGACCGCCAGTTCATGCGTGCGACCGAACAAGCTGAACGGGCCGTTCGCCTGCAGGCCGAAATCGTCCTGCTGCGTGCGCGTCTTGTACGAGCCGGGCCAGGCGAAGAGGCCAAGGCCGGTCGTCCGGTCCGGCGTGCCGTACAGGTAAAGCAGGTAGGAGTCCGCCGTCCGGTCGCCATGGCTGTAGCTCGCCTTCACCTTCCAGTCGTTGGCGAAGCGGTGCTCCAGCGTTGCAAAATAGTTTTCGTAGACCGAATTCCAGCGCGTCCACTCGGCGGCCGTCGTCTTCGAGCGATCCCAGTTGGCCTTGCTGCCGTCGCTGTACCAGACCGGCAAGCCGCCCCACATCGAACCGCGCGGATTGTTTTCCTGCCGGCTGAAACCGCCCGACAGCAGGGTGTCCGGCGTCAGGTCCGCCTCGAAGGTGGCAAACAGCGTCTGGTTCTTGTTCTCCAGGTTATCGACCCAGCTATCGCGCTCGACGTACTCGCCGACCACCCGCGCCCGCAAGGTCTTGGCCTCGTTGACCGGCGTTGCCACATCGACCAGCACCCGCTGCTCGCTCCAGCTGCCGAAACCAAGTTGCACCGTGCCCGTCAGCACCTTGCTGTTGGCCCGCTTGCGCACCAGGTTGACCGCCGCCGACGGATCACCGACTCCGGTCGTCAGGCCCGTCGAACCGCGCACCACCTCGACCCGGTCGTAGATCGCCAGGCCGGTCAGGATCTCGCCCGAACTCCACTGCTGATCCCAGGTCGTCGGCACGCCGTCGACCATCAATGCATTGATGTCGAAACCGCGCGCATGGAACTGCGCACGATGCGTTTCATACTGATTCACCGACACCCCGGTCACGTTGTTGATCACGTCGGTGATGTTCAGCAGCCCCTGGTCCTCGATGCGCTGTTGCGTCACCACCGACACCGACTGCGGGGTATCGCGCGGCGACAGGCTCAAGGGCGTTGCCGTCTTTGTCTTGCCCGTGGTGTAGGAGCCGGTGCCCTCGGTGTTCTCTCCCATTACCCGCTCGGAAACCCTGACCGGCGAAAGAAGCGCCTCGCCACCGGCATCCTGTGCCTGCGACCAGCCCGATAGCGCGAACGCCACCATGAGAGAAACCGTCTTGATCCTGAATTTTTTGCCAGTGGAAATAGTGCGCTGCACGCCAAGCCCCCATTGCGAAAAAGTGATGAAATGGCTGGCTTTCCGCGTCTCTGGGGACGGACAGTGGCTGGCTAATGTGTTTTTAGATGATAACAATTCGCAATTGCATTGACAAGCAATAGGCCGAAAGTCATAGCCCAAGACTTCCACAGCGATTTCGAGATGGTCTATCCATAAGCCGTCGATCAGGCCATCTAGGCCCATCAGCCCATCCCGGCCTCCGCCTTGTCGCCGGGGTAGCTTCCCGAGATAAAGGGCGAAGAGCCCGCCGGCCCAAGCAAACTTCACCCCCCGGAAATATCGCAATGGTATTCTGTGCCGCGAACCATTTTCCGGGAGCCACTTCCATGCGCATTCGTCTCTATTCCATCCTCGTTCTCGTCGCCACCCTGCTTTCCGGCTGCGGCTACAACCAGATCCAGATCAACGATGAGGGCGTCAACGCCGCCTGGGCAGAGGTGCTGAACCAGTACAAACGCCGGGCCGACCTGATCCCCAACCTCGTTTCCGTCGTTCAGGGCTACGCCGCCCATGAAAAGGAAGTGCTGACCCGCGTCACCGAAGCGCGCGCCAACGTCGCTGGCATGAAGATCACACCGGAGCTGGTCAATGACGAAGCCGCCTTCGCCAAGTTCCAGAAGGCGCAGGGTGAGCTCTCCGGCGCCCTGTCCCGCCTGCTGGTGGTCGCCGAAAATTACCCGCAGCTCAAGGCCGACGCCAATTTCCGCGACCTGCAGGCCCAGCTCGAAGGCACCGAGAACCGCATCACCGTGGCGCGCAACCGCTACATCGAGACGGTCAAGGAATACAACATTTCGGTGCGCACCTTCCCCAACAACCTGACGGCCATGGTCATGGGCTACAAGCCAAAACCCAGCTTCACGGTCGAGGACGAAAAAGCCATCTCCGCCCCGCCGACCGTCAAGTTCGACAGCCCGGCTGCCGCCAAGTAAGCCGCCATGCTGCGCTGGCTGGTCACCCTCTGCTTCGCGCTACTGCCGCTGCTCGGCTGGAGCGCGAGCGAGGTGGCGCTGCCGGCGCTGACCGAGCACGTCACCGACCTCACCGCTACCCTGTCAGCCGACGAACGCGCCGGACTGACGGCCAGCCTCGCCGCGCTGGAAAAAGACAAGGGCGCGCAGGTCGTCATCGTGCTGCTGCCGACGACGCAGCCGGAAAGCATCGAGCAGTTCGGCATCCGCCTCGCCGATGCCTGGAAAATCGGCCGCAAGGGCGTTGATGACGGCGTGATCGTCATCGTCGCCAAGAACGACCGGCGCATGCGCATCGAAGTCGGCTACGGCCTGGAAGGCGCCATTCCCGACGCCATTGCCAAGCGCATCGTGGCCGAACAGATGGCGCCGCGTTTCCGCGAGGGTGATTTTGCCGGCGGCTTGCAGGCCACCATGGCGACGCTGGACAAGGTGATTCGCGGCGAGCCGCTGCCGGCGCCCGTTGTGCAAACTGCACCGAGTGACGGCGAACCCGCCGATGCGCTGACCTTCCTGCTCATCGTCTTCTTCATGGCCGGCATCATCCGCTCGATGTTCGGCCTGCTCGGTTCGCTGGCCGTCTCCGGCGTCGCCGGCTGGCTGGCATGGACCATCTTCGCCTCGCTCGGCCTGGCCGGCGGCGCCGCACTACTCGCTTTCGTCCTCTCCTTCATCCGCCTCGGCCGCGGCGGCTGGTCTTCCGGTGGGGGCGGGGGCTTCTCCGGCGGCTTTGGCGGTGGCTCGTCGGGTGGCGGCGGATTTTCCGGCGGCGGAGGCGGCTTCGGTGGCGGTGGCGCCTCGGGGAACTGGTGAAACCATGCTGACACGCCTGATCAAACACCTCTCATCGCCCGGCTGGTGGGCCAGACGAGCCTTCCGTGCCGACGACCTGGCGGCCATAGCCACGGCGGTCAAGGCATCCGAAACCAGGCAGCGCGGCGAAATCCGCATCGCCATCGAAGGCCCGCTACCGCTCCGCGCCCTGCTCCGCGAGGAATCCTGCCGCGACCGCGCCGCTGCGCTGTTCCAGTCGCTCGGCGTGGCGGCGACGCGCGAGGCCAACGGCATCCTCGTTTATGTTCAACTGATCGACCGCCGGGTCGAAATCCTCGCCGACCGCGGGATTGCTGCCCTCGTTCCGCCAGCCGAATGGGAAGCCATCTGCCGCCGCATGGAAACCGCGTTTGCCGCCAAGGATTACCAAACCGGCATGGTGCACGCCATCGAACGAATCACGGCGCTGCTCGCCCGGCACTTCCCGGCCAGCGGCGACAACCCGAACGAACTCGACGACGCGCCGACCCTGCTTTGAGTATCGCCGCCAAGGTCGAACGTGCCAGCAAGGCTGGATTATCGGAGGTGCTCTGATGCAAACATTGGAACTGAGCAAGGCTTTCACGCTGATCGAACCCGGGCCCGTCGTCCTCGTCACTACTCATGACGGCAAGAAAGACAACATCATGACCATCTCGTGGACCATGGTCATGGATTTCACCCCGGTTTTTGCCATCACCACCGGGGAATGGAATCACTCCTACGCGGCCTTGCAAAAGAATCGCGAGTGCGTCATCGCCATTCCCACCGTCGACCTGCTCGATACGGTCGTTGGCATTGGGACGTGCTCCGGGGCCGACACCGACAAATTTGCCCGGTTCAAGCTCACGCCAGTCCCGGCCAAACTCGTCAGGCCGCCCCTGATCAAGGAATGCCTGGCCAACATCGAGTGCAAGGTCATCGACATTGTCGAAAAGCACAACATCGTCGTGCTGGAAGCGGTCGCCGCCTGTATCGACAATGAACGCCAGGAAAAGCGCACGCTTCACGCCGTGGGTGACGGCACCTTCATTGTCGACGGGCGCAAGATCGACCGGAAGCAGATGATGGCCACCAAGCTCCCGCCGGGCGTCTAGCAATCACTGGCCAGCTTGTGCTGTGGCGCTGACCGAATCCATTCACATCCATAAGGAGATTTTCCATGTTGGACATCCCGCGAATATTCAATATCACCGAAAGTGCTCATCGCATCCACAACCCGATCACCCCCGAAAAGCTGGCCACGCTCGGTGCAGCGCTGCGTTTGGCGTCGGGGGCCCGAGTGCTCGACCTCGGTAGCGGCTCGGGGGAGATGCTGTGCACCTGGGCGCGCGATCTCGATGTCGTCGGCACCGGCATCGACATGAGCCAGCTGTTCTCCGAGCAAGCGAAACGCCGTGCCGTAGAACTCGGCGTCGCCGATCAAGTCCACTTCATCCATGGCGATGCTGCCGGCTATGTCTCCGACGAGAAGGCCGATGTAGCGGCCTGTGTCGGTGCCACCTGGATCGGCGGGGGAGTCGCCGGCACGATAGCGCTTCTGGCGCGGAGCCTGCGCACCGGAGGAATCATCCTCATCGGCGAGCCGTTCTGGCGGCAGTTGCCGCCGACCGACGATGTGGCCAAAGGCTGTCTTGCCAACTCGATTTCGGACTTCCTCGTGCTTCCCGAACTTGTCGCGTCTTTCGGCCACCTGGGCTATGACGTCGTTGAAATGGTTCTGGCGGACCAGGACGGCTGGGACAGATACGAGGCAGCCAAATGGCTCACCATGCGCCGATGGCTCGAAGCCAATCCCGACGACGAGTTGGCCAACGAGGTTCGCGCCCAACTGAGCTCGGAACCCGAGCGCTACGCCGCTTACACGCGTGAATACCTGGGCTGGGGGGTGTTTGCGCTGATGCCACGATGAAGCCGCATCACGCCGGGCACGCCAAAGGTTGAACCTTGCCGGTTGTGCCAGGGCACATCAGCGCGACCAAAAATCAAGCAGCAAGCACTGCCCCAAACACCCCGGCTCGATTCAGCCATTCGCCACCTGCTCGAAGCTCCTGAAATCGCCGTCGCCCAGCGCGACATTGATCCGCTGGACCACGGCATGGCTCGGCCCGCGTTGCGCCCAGGCGATCAGTTCGAGCACGGCCATTTCTTCGCCGACGGCCATCGCCTCGACCCGGCCGTCGGCCAGGTTGCGCACCCAGCCGACGACGCCCAGCTTTCTTGCCTGCTCGGCCATGGACCAGCGATAGCCCACCCCCTGGACCCTGCCCTCAACCAGCAGATGACGTCCGATTATTGCCATGTCTCACTCCTTGCGACGGTGCCGACCATGCCTGCATCTATACCAAAGCTCAGTGCAAAGTGCTAGATTGGCGGGCTTGCCAGACCGCGCTGCCGACAGAAAGGCGCAGCTAGGCAGATATCAGCGCCACCGGCGCAACAGGGGAATACATGTCTTCGCATAACAAGCAAGCCTTGCCGGCCATCACGGTCGCTGCCATCGGGGTCGTCTTTGGTGACATCGGCACCAGCCCGCTCTACGCGCTGAAGGAAATCTTCAACGGCCACCATCCCATCCCGGTCACCCCGGAAAACATTCTCGGCGTTCTGTCGCTGGTCTTCTGGGCAATCATCGTGCTGGTCACAATCAAGTACGTCGCCATCATCATGCGCGCCGACAACCGCGGCGAGGGCGGCTCGCTGGCCCTGCTGGCGCTGGTCACCGAACGGGCCAAGAACCCGCGCCTGTCGTGGATCATCACCTTGCTCGGCATCTTCGCTGCCGCACTATTCTATGGCGACAGCATGATCACGCCGGCCATTTCGGTACTTTCTGCGGTCGAAGGTCTGGAAATCATCACGCCGACACTGAAACCTTATGTGATCCCGCTCACGCTGGGCATCCTGACCGGCCTGTTCTTCATCCAGAAGCACGGCACCGGCGCCATGGGAAAACTGTTCGGCCCGGTCATGGTGACGTGGTTCGGCATTCTGGCCATCCTCGGCCTGATGCAAATCGCCCATAACCCGGCCGTTCTGCTCGCCCTCAACCCCCTGTTTGCCATCGTTTTCATTGCCGAACACACCGGCCTCGCTTTCCTGGCGCTCGGTTCGGTCGTCCTCGCCGTGACCGGCGGCGAAGCGCTGTACACCGATATGGGCCACTTCGGCCGCTTCCCGATTCGCCTCGCCTGGTTCGGTTTCGTCATGCCGGCGCTGGTCCTCAATTACTTTGGCCAGGGCGCCCTGCTGCTGGTCGAACCGGAAGCCATCGCCAGCCCCTTCTACCACCTCGCTCCCGACTGGGCGCTGATCCCGATGGTCGGCCTGGCCACGGCAGCAACGGTCATCGCCTCGCAGGCCGTCATCTCCGGCGCCTTCTCGGTCGCCCGCCAGTCGATCCAGATGGGCCTGCTGCCGCGCATGCAGATCATCCACACCTCCGGCATGGAAGAGGGGCAGATCTACGTGCCCTTTACCAACTGGTCGCTTTACCTCGCCGTCGTCGCGCTGGTCATCGGCTTCAAGAGCTCATCGAACCTCGCCGCCGCCTACGGCATTGCCGTCACCGGCACCATGCTGATCGACACCATCCTCGTCGCCTTCGTCATGGTCCTGATGTGGAAGTGGAACAAGCTGCTCGTCGCCCTCGTCGCCGGCACACTATTGCTGGTCGACATCGCCTTCTTCGCCGCCAACGCAATCAAGATCCCCGAAGGCGGCTGGTTCCCGCTGGCCATGGGCCTTGTTTCCTTCACCGTGCTGACCACCTGGCGACGCGGTCGGCGCATGGTGTCGGAAGAAATGGCCAAGCAGAGCATCCCGATGGACGACTTTCTGCAATCCATTGACGACGTCCATCGCATTTATGGCACGGCTGTCTTCATGACCAGCGCCAAGGACGGCGTGCCCCCGGCCCTGCTCCACAACCTCAAGCACAATCAGGTACTGCATGAACGCGTCGTGCTGGTCACCGTGCAGACCATGCAGACGCCGCATGTTGTGGACATGGAGCGCATTTACATGCACGACATGAGCAAGGGTTTCAAGCGCCTGATCATCCGCTACGGCTTCATGGAAAGTCCGGACGTGCCCGGTGCGCTGGAGCAATGCAAACGCTTCGGCGAACGTTTCGACATGATGGAAACCACCTTCTATTTGTCGCGTGAAACCATTGTGCCATCCATGGCCCGCGGCATGCTTCCCTGGCGCGCCCGGCTCTTCGCCATCATGTCCAAGAACGCGACCAGTGCCAGCGACTTCTTCCATATTCCGACCAACCGCGTGGTCGAACTGGGGACTCAGCTCGTCATCTGAATTCAGCCGCCCCCCAAGGCCCTGCCCGACCCGGCAGGGCTTTTTTGCACTTAAAACAGCAGTTTATTAGCAGAAACTGAAACTAGCGCAGATCAATGTGGTCCGAATCGCTAGACGCAACAATCGCCATCAACTTTTTTTCGGACGCCCTTGATGAAACGCCTGATCCCCTTGCTATTCCTTGCCAGCCTTGCCTTCCCCAGCTTTGCTGAGGTCACAAGCCGCGACCAGCCAATTCACGATGCGGCCCGTGAGGGCAACGGCGACGATGTTCGCCGCCTGCTCAAGGCCGATCCGAAGCAGCGCGATGTCCGCACGGCACTTGGCTCGACCCCGCTGCACCTGGCCGCGACCAATCCCGACACCTCGGCCATGAAGGCCCTGATTGCAGCCGGTGCCGATGTGAACGCACGCGACAACGAAGGCGCAACGCCCCTGCACATGGCGGCCTATTCCAGCCGCCCGAAGAACACCCAGTTGATGCTCGAAGCCGGCGCCGATCCGCAGGCCAAGACGGACAATGGCCGCGACCCCGGATCGATGGCCCGCAAGGTCAAGGCCGATGAGACGGCCGGCGTCATTTCGCTATGGGTACTCAAGGGCTGCAAGGCTGGCAAGCCATGCTGAAAGCCGCCGCCCTGCTCTGCGCTGCGCTGCTTTCCGGCAGCGCCCTGGCCACCCAGCCGGTGGCATTGCCCACCATTGAAGTCTATATGCCGACCGTCTGCCTGGCCTGCATCGACTGGGCAGAACATCTGCGCCAGAACGGCTTCACGGTCAAGGTGACGCAAACCGACGACATGGACGCCATCAAGCGCCGCCTGAAAGTGCCAAAGGATCTCGAAGCCATCCCCAGCGCCCAGGTTGCCGGCTATTTCATCGAAGGCCATGTGCACGCCGACCAGATCAAGGAGTTGCTGACCGAAAAGCCAACGGCACTCGGCCTGGCCGTCCCCGGCCTGCCACTCGGCGCCCCCGGCCGCGAGTTCTCCAGCCCGACCTGCGAAACCGCCTGCACCATGCTCGACAAGGACAGCACGGCAACCCCGCGGGTACGCCGCGAATTCTATGAAACGCTGCTGGTAAAAAAGGGCGGCAAGACTTCGATTTACGCCCGGCACTGAACTGCGACATCCACCACGACCATGCCTTTGCCTGAAAACGGCGAGACATCCGGGTCGTCAGGCTATGCCGAAGAATTATCGATAGCGCATTTTCCGATGTCGCAAACTCACTCCCCGACCATTCCAAACGATTTTTCGTTTTTAGCACTTTAGGCGTATTTACACCCCCGGGGCAGTGAGCTATTTTTCGGGCTCATGAATGAGCCTCAATGACCCGATTCCGCTTACATCCCTCTCTTTTCTTCCTTCTTTTTGCATGGGTAGGCGTCATCGCGCTTGCCCTTCACATGCTGATATCTTCGGAAATCCACCGCCTGAAGATTCATTTTGATCAAGATGTCAGCACCTTCGTCAGTGACGTAAAACAAAAGCTGGATGCCAACGAAGCCGTGCTGGCTGGTTTTTCTGCTTTTTTGCAGGCAGTCGATCGGAGCGATACCGATTCAACCATCAAGTATGCAGCGGCAGTGGCCTCCGCCTATCCCCACATCTACATGATCGAAGTCGCCCGCAAGGTGGCGCAGTCGGAGCAAAGGGATCTGGAAGCATCTTTGCGCCAGGGATGGCGCGCCGATTTTTCGATCAAGGATTTCGCCAAGGTCGTCAAGCGCCCTTTCCAAGCGGATGACGAAAAGGGTGCCACTTGGCCGATTCTCTTCATGTATCCGTCGCTCCCCGAAACTCAGGCAATCTACGGGGTTCGTCTGGAGACGGTCGATTTTCTGTCGCGCTCCGTCGCATTGGCGCAAAAAAATGTCCGGCCGGTCGCTTCTCCGGTATTCAAGATGTACGAAGGAGGCGACGCCTATATCCTGCTGCAGGAGGTCAGCCGGCCATCCAGCAAGTCTTCTTCGGAGCTGAATTTCTTTGGCAACACGATGATGGCGATGTTGCTGATCAAAACTCAAGCCTTGATGCCCAGCCGAAGCAAACAGGACAAGTTCGAAAACCTGCAGGTTTCAGCCGCCCTGGCTGCCGCGGGCAATTCTGAAAGTCTGCTCTTCGAGCAACGAGCGGTCGAGAGTGGGAAAATTGACCGACTGTTTTTGCCCAGTTTCACCCAACGTCTGACCATCGATAATTTTTCGCAACCGACGATCATGGCCTTTGATCGCCAATTGCGCTGGAGTGATTTGCTCAGCCGGGAAATCATCCCGATGCTTGGGCTACTGGGTGTCGCCCTGCTTCTCGTTCCCTGGATCACCGTTCGCCACTACATGGCCCTAGGCCGCGCAGCAGTCGAGCATGAAAGATCGGCCTATCTGGCCACCCATGATTTGCTGACAAATCTCCCCAATCGTTTCCTTTTCATGGATCGCTACGAACAAGCGTTCCAGCAATGGCAGCGAAATGGCAATGCCTTTGCGCTGCTGCTCATTGATCTGGACCATTTCAAGGAAATCAACGACCAGCATGGCCATGAGGTTGGCGATCAGGTGCTGATTGGCTGCAGCAAACGCATGGCGAGCCAACTGCGCGCCTGCGACACGGTTGCCCGCCATGGCGGCGATGAATTCGTCATCCTCCTGGGCAATATCCTCAATATCGAGGATGCGAAGAGCGTCGGAGAAAAAATACTGGCCGCCTTTGTCGAGCCGATTGAAACGGCAGCCGGGCCTGTGCAGGTGTCGTGCAGCATCGGCATATCAGTTTGCCCGAACCATGGCGAAAGTCTCGACATCCTGCGCAAATCGGCTGATCGGGCCATGTATCTCTCGAAGGAACAGGGGCGAAATACAGTCTCTGTTTTCTCAAACGATCTTTGCTGACCCTGGCCCCTGGAGAGGGGCCGGCTCTGACCTGAATTCGCTCAGGGTCGCAAAAAATCCCGGTACATCGCCTCGGCCCAAGCGACATCCTCGCCAGCCGGATTGGGGTTGCGGGTCTGCTTGACCTGCTGGAGCAGGAAACCATCACCACGCTGGCGGTAGCTGGTATCAATGCGCGTCTGCTCATCCGGTTCGATGCTGCTCAGCACATGGCAAACGCTCTCCGGCAGCAGAGGCGGGAATGCATGGCCGGTGGCCTGCGCCGCAATCTGCTGGGCCACGGCCAGCCCCATGCGGTTGGCGACATGCCCGGTCTTGGGATAGAGGCCAAAGGCCGGTGACACCATGCCGGTCGCGTCGCCAATGACGAACACACGCTCATCGACCGGGCTGCGAAAATCGACTGCCCCCTGCGCCGCCCAGCCGCTGGGCCGGCCGCCCTCTTCAGCGCGGATCAGGCCGGCCTGCCATATCAGGTCGGCCGCCTGCTGGGGCGGGCTCAACAAGGCTGCATCGAAGCGGATGTCGTCGATATCGGTGCTCACCGTCTTCCGCACCGGGTCGATCTGGCGAATCTGCGCGTGATCGAGGTAGGTGACCTGGTCCTTGAAACGGTCGAGCAGAATGGAACGGAAGGCCGGCATCATCGGGTTGGGATCGGCGATGATCAACTTGCCCGGAATCTTCTGCGTCTTCAGCCACCAGGCGATCAGCATCGCTCGCTCGTAGGGCGCCGGCGGGCAGCGGTAAGGCGCTGGCGGAATGTTCATCAGCAGGTCGCCGCCCTTGAAACCGGCCAGCCGTTGCTTCAGGGACAGCAAATCGGCACCGTTGAGCATGGCGCCTGAGTAGCGGCGGCGTAGCTCAGCCACCAGCGCCGGATCCTCGACCTGCCACGCCGCGTAGTTTTCACGAATGCCAGGCGCGATCACCAGCCAGTCGTAGGCCAGCCGCTCGTTACCGGCGATGACAATGCCTGCTGCACGGTCAATGGCGCTGACATCGGCCTGCACGAAACGATAGCCCCAGCGCGCTGCGAGGGCGGCGTACTCGTGACGCTCCGGCGCCGGGACTGTGGCATCAACCAACCAGCGGTTGCTCAGTGCAAACGACACGAAGGCCGGCTGGCGATCGATCAGTACCACCTCGATATCGGGAGCCAGCGCCCGCAGATGGCGAGCTGTAGACAAGCCGCCCCAGCCGCCGCCAATCACCACGACGCGGCGACTCGCTGCCCGACTGGAACCGATCAGGGGCAACAGCCCGGCAGCCAGCAGAAACTGACGACGCGTCGTTTTCATTGGTAGCGCAAGGCCTCAATTGGGTCGAGCCGCGCTGCCTTGCGGGCCGGATACCAGCCGAAGAAGATGCCTACCGTCGCCGCCACGGCAAAGGCGACCAGGGCGGCGCTGCCGGAGATAACAATGACCATGCCGGTGAAGGCGTTGATGCCGAGCGCGACGCCAAGGCCAAGCGCCAGCCCGAGCAGGCAGCCGGCGAAGGAGATCATCACCGCTTCGAGCAGGAACTGGCTGAGGATGTCCTTCTGGCGCGCCCCGATGGCCATGCGGATGCCGATTTCCCGCGTCCGTTCGGTGACCGAGACGAGCATGATGTTCATGATGCCGATACCGCCGACGAGCAGCGAAATCGAGGCAATGGCGCCGAGCAGAATGGACATCGTGCGCGTCGTTTCGGCCTGCGATTCGGCCGCGGCCGACAAGTTACGGGTGAAGAAATCGTCTGGCGCACCTTCACGCAGGCGATGACGTTGGCGCAGCAAGGCCGTCATATCAGCCTCGACCTTGGGCATGGACTCGGCCGAATCGGCCTGCACCATGATCATCCGCACCGAGCCGAGGAAGGGCGTACCGAAAACCTTGCGCTGTGCCGTGGTCAGCGGAATGATCACCGTGTCGTCCTGGTCGCGACCATCGAGATTCTGCCCCTTGCTGCCCAGCACGCCGATGACGATGAACGGGTTCTGCTGGATGCGCATGGTCTTGCCGACCGGGTCGTCGGCGCCAAACAGGTTTTCGGCCACCGTCTTGCCGATGATCGCCACTCGCGTCGACGAACGCACATCCGAATCGCCAAAACCGGCGCCATTGACGATATTCCATGCACGCGCTTCGAGATAGGCGGGCGTTGTCCCGATGACGGAAGAACTCCAGTTCTGCGAGCCATAGACCAGTTGCCGCGTGCCCTGATGGGTCGGCGCCACGTTGGTCACATGTTCGAGTTCAGCAATCGCATCGGCATCGGCTACGGTCAGCGTCGGCCCGCCAGCCGAGCCGCTGCGCACGCCGGAAGTGGTGAAGGAACCGGAGAGCACGATGTAAAGATTCGAGCCCATGGTGCTGATCGTCTGCTGCACGGCGTATTGCGCGCCCTGCCCGATGGCCATCATGATGACCACGGCGCCGACGCCGATCACCATGCCGAGCATGGTCAAGGCCGTGCGCAGGCGGTTGGCGCCCATGGCCAGCCAGGCTTCGCCGAGCATGGCTTTCAGCATGATGAAACCACCTGTCGAGGTCGACCGGAAAAAACGGCCAAAAATAAAATGTCCGACAGCCGAGGAACAGTCGTCATTCCCGCGCAAGCGGGAATCCATGGCACCCCGGCATATCTGGATTCCCGCTTGCGCGGGAATGACAGGGCAACATGCATCATGGCCTCACCTCCGTCAGGTGATCGCTGACGATCTGTCCATCCAGAAACTTCACCTGCCGCTTGGCGTGCGCCGCGATATCCGACTCGTGCGTGACGAGCACGATGGTGATGCCCTCGGCGTTCAGGTTGTCGAACAGGCGCATGATTTCCTCGCTGGTGTGGCTGTCGAGGTTGCCGGTCGGCTCGTCGGCGAGGATCAGGCGCGGGGAATTGACCAGCGCCCGGGCAATCGCTACGCGCTGCTGCTGGCCGCCGGAAATGCGATTCGGTAGCGACTCGGCGTACTGGCCGAGGCCGACCTTGCCGAGCAGTTCGCGCGCCTTGGCCCGCCGGGTTTCCTTGTCAAAACCGGCATAGACCAGCGGCAGGGCGACGTTGTCCTGCAGGCTCATGCGCGGCAACAGGTTGAAGCCCTGGAAGACGAAACCCAAGGTCCGATTGCGCAGGATGGCCAAGGCATCCTTGTCCATGTGGGCAACGTTCTGGCCGGCCAGGAAATAGTCACCCAGCGTCGGCGTATCGAGACAACCGAGCAGGTTCATGAAGGTCGACTTGCCGGAACCGGACGGCCCCATGATGGCCAGGTATTCGCCCGGCTGGATTTCGAGATCGACGCCTTTCAGGGCCGGGAACAACCCGGCCGCCGTTTCATAGGATTTGCCCAGGCCGACCACCCGGATGACCGACTCAGCCATCAGAACATCCGCATGCCGACGCTGGACGGCGGCTTGACGCCGTTGGTGTTCTCACCGGTGATCACGCGGTCGCCCTCCTTCAGTTCGCCGCCGACCACCTCGGTATTGCGGTTGTCGGTAATGCCGAGCTGGATGGCGACCGGCTTGATTTCGTCGCCGGACAGGATGTACACCGTGCCGCTCTGGCCGTCGCGCTTCTTGCCCTTGCCGCCGCCGGCCTTGGCCGCACCGCCATCGGCGCCAGCGCCCATGCCCGGCCCCATGCCGGACATGCCTGCAGCAGCCGGTTTCTGGCCGTTCTCGGCTTTCTTCTCGGCCGCATCGGCCGGCTTGAAGCGCAACGCCGCATTCGGCACCAGCAAGGCGCCCTCGCGCTTCTGTACGCCGATATTGACGTAGGCCGTCATGCCCGGCAGCAGTACCTGCTCCGGATTCGAGACGTTGATGCGGACGTTGTAGGTCACCACATTCTGCTGGTTGGTCGGGTTGAGGCGGATCTGCTGCACCTCGCCGACGAAATTGCGGTTCGGGAAGGCGTCGACCGTGAAACGCGCCTTCTGCCCTTCGCGGATGCCACCAATGTCGGCCTCGGCAAAGCTGGTGTCGATGCGCATTTCCGACAGATCCTGGGCGATCTTGATCAGCGTCGGCGTCTGGAAGCTGGCCGCCACCGTCTGGCCGAGATCGACCACGCGGTCGATGACCACCCCATCGACCGGCGAGCGGATCACCGTGAAATTGAGGTTGGCGCGGTCACGCTCGTTCTGCGCCTTGGCTAGGGCCACCTGTGCCCGGGCCGACTTCAGTGCCTGGCTGGACTGATCGTATTCCTGTTTCGAGACGTATTCCTGCGCCAGCAAGGCCTTCATGCGCGCCTCGTTGGCCTGCGCCAGTTCCAGTGTCGCCTGGGCGTTGACCACGCTGGCCGCACTCTGCCGCTCGGTCGCCGAGACCAGCGCATCGTCGAGTTCGAGCAGCGGCTGGCCCTTCTTCACCTTGTCATTGAAATCGACGTACAGCTTGCGCACGGTGCCCGAAACCTGCGTGCCGACGCTGATCAGCACCACCGGATTCAGCGTGCCGTTGGCCGAGACGGTCTGTGTCACATCGCCCTTTTCAACTGCGCTCATCTTGTAGCGGGTTTCCGGGTTCTGCGCGCTGCGCTGCTTGAAATACCAGACGCCGCCGCCGATCAGCCCGGCCGCCAACATCACACCAATCAGAATCTTGCCAAGTCGTTTCATGGTCTTCCTTCCGCTGCCGCTTGCAGCAGCGTGTAATCGAGCGCGCCCATCGATTGAGCCAGCGTGGCGCGATAAACATTCCAGTCGAGTTGGGCCTGTATCCGTTGCAGCCGGGCGCTGGCCAGCGCGCTTTGCGCCACCAGCAAATCCAGCACGGTGCCGACGCCGGCCTTGTAGCGGCCTAGCGCGACGCGCTCCGACTGCTCGGCGCTGGCGACCAGATCAGCCGTCGTCTTCAGGCTTTGCGTCGCCGTCGTCAGGCTCTGGTAGGCCTTCCAGACATCGAGGGCGATCTGGTTCCTGATCCGGTCGCGCTGGGCAGCACGAACATCGGCCTGCGCCGCCGCCGAACGGACGCGGTAAGTTGTATCGAAACCGGAGAAAATCGGCACATTCAGCGTCAGGCCGACGCTGCCGCCCTGCGTGATCACACCGGCCGAATCCTGCCAGCTTGGGCCAGCACCGAGCGAAATCGTCGGCCGGCCCTGGGCACGTGCGAGATCGATACTCGCTTCAGCCGCCTTCAGTTGTGCCTCGGCCGCCTTGAGATCAGGCCGACGGGCTTGCGCCTCGGCAATCAGCGCATCGACTTCCTTCTGGAAAACCGCTTCTGCCGGCGCCGCCGGCAGATCGGCCAGGACAATTCTTTGCTGTGCCGCGAAACCCAGCGCATTGGCCAGCGCCCCCAAGGCATTGCGGGCATCGCCCTCGGCCCGGATGCGATTCAGCGTTGCCTGCGACAGCGCCGTCTGGGCCTGCAGGCGATCAGCCGGCGTCGCCACGCCGACTTCGTAACGCGCGTTGGCGGCCTGATAGCTCTCCCGCGCCGAACGCTCGGCCTCGTTAGCCGAAATCACCGCCGCCTGCGTTGCCTGTGCCGAGTAATAGCTCTGCAGCGCGGCGAGGAACAGGGATTGCACCGTTGCATCCTGCGTCGCCGCTGCCGCGTTCAACAATTGCTGCGCATTCTCGACATTGGCCGAACGCTGGCCGAAATCAACGAGCAGCCAAGACAGCGTCAGTGCCGCAGCATTCCTGGTGTAAGCGTTGTTCTCATACTGAAATCGCGTCGTGCTGGCGCTGGCATCGAGATTCGGCAACCAGCCCGCCTTCGCCACACCGACCAGCGCCGCCTGCGCCCGCGCCGCTGCCCAGACTTCGCGCGTCTGCGGGTGATTGCACAAGGCCAGATCGACCGCATCGACCGCCGTCAACGCTGAAGCCGGCAAAGCCGTCGCGCACGGCGCCTCGCCCACCCGCGCCGACAATTGCGGCGATGGCTTGAGCGGCGCCATGGCTTCGGTGCCAAACGGATCGTTGATTCCGCCTGCCAAGACCGGCAGGCTGGTCAAGCTCAACAGTAAAAAACGGGGTAAAAATCGCATGGCGGCAAGTTTAGCCTTACTGAAAAAAATCAGTCGTTACAGTTTGTTTCCGGCGCCAGAGCAAATTTGCCCAAGTCATTCGCTATCAGTTCGCCGATAAACCGGACTGCCGATTATCCCCAGCCTTTCCAGCCATCGCTACCCCGCCGGATCAAGAGAACTGCGACAGGTCACCGGGCAGCGGCCGGCGCAATACGGTAAAATGCCGCCCCATCATGCTATATCCCCTGATCCGCAAATTCTTCTTCTCCCTCGACGCTGAAACCGCCCACGGTATCGGCATGAAGGGCATCGATTTCATGAACGCCGCTGGCCTCGCCTGCGCCGTCGCCAAGCCGGTCGCCGCCTGCCCGGTCGAAGTCATGGGCCTCAAGTTCCCCAACCCGGTCGGCCTAGCCGCCGGTCTGGACAAGAATGGCGACCACATCGACGGCCTGGCCAAGCTCGGTTTCGGCTTCCTCGAAATCGGCACGATCACGCCGCGCCCGCAGGATGGCAACCCGAAGCCGCGCCTGTTCCGCATCCCGGAAGCGCAGGGCATCATCAACCGGATGGGCTTCAACAACGCCGGCGTCGACAAGCTGCTGGAAAACGTGCGCGCCGCCGAATTCCCGAAGAAGGGCGGCATCCTCGGCATCAACATCGGCAAGAACGCGACGACGCCGATCGAGAAAGCCGCTGACGACTACCTGATCTGCCTCGACAAGGTCTACAACGACGCCAGCTACGTGACGGTCAATATCTCGTCGCCGAACACCAAGAACCTGCGCGAACTGCAGAAGGACGAGGCGCTCGACGACCTGCTGGCGCAACTCAAGGCCAAGCAACTGCAACTGGCCGACCGGCATGGCAAATACGTGCCGATGGCTTTGAAGATCGCCCCCGATCTCGACGACGAGCAGATCACCGCCATTGCCGACGCGCTGCGCCGCCACCGTTTCGATGCGGTGATCGCGACCAACACCACGCTGTCGCGCGAAGGCGTCGAAGGCATGCCGAATGCCGCTGAAACCGGCGGCCTGTCGGGCAAGCCGGTCTTCGAGAAATCGACCGCTGTGCAGAAAAAGCTGTCGATCGCGCTGGCCGGCGAACTGCCGATCATCGGCGTCGGCGGCATCATGGGTGGCGAGGATGCAGCCGAAAAAATCCGTGCCGGCGCCAGCCTGGTGCAGTTCTACAGCGGTTTCATCTACCGCGGCCCGGACCTGGTCAGCGAAGTGGCAGATACGCTGGCTAACGTCTTGCGAAAGAAAACCCCTTAAGGCCACAAAGGGCGCGCGGTTGTTTGCGCTGTAACAAAGCCCGATAATGCGCCCTTAACGCTTGCCAAATTTATGAGCCACTACTTGTTCATCCTCGTCGGCGCGGTGTTGGTCAACAACGTCGTGCTGGTGAAGATTCTCGGTCTTTGCCCCTTCATGGGCGTTTCCAAGAAACTGGAAACCGCCTATGGCATGGGGGCCGCTACGACCTTCGTGCTGACCATGGCGACCGGCGCCAGCTACATCATCGACCATTACCTGTTGATGCCGTTCGGGCTGGAGTACCTGCGCACGCTGTCCTTCATCGTCACCATTGCCGCCATCGTCCAGCTGACCGAAATGGTCATCGCCAAGACTTCACCGACGCTGCAACAGACGCTGGGCATCTACCTGCCGCTGATCACCACCAACTGCGCTGTGCTCGGCGTGCCGCTGCTCAATATCTCGAATGGCTACGACTTCGTCGACTCCCTGCTTTTCGGGGCCGGCAGTGCCGTCGGCTTCACGCTGGTGCTGATTCTTTTTGCCGGCATCCGCGAACGCATCGAAGGCGCCGATGTGCCGGTTCATTTCCGCGGCGTCGCCATTGCCATGGTCACCGCCGGCTTGATGGCGCTGGCCTTCATGGGCTTTGCCGGCCTGGACAAGTACCAATAATGGAAATTGTCCTCGCCATCGCCATCATGGCCCTCGGCGCCGTCGTGCTCGGCGCCGCGCTCGGTTTCGCCGCGATCAAGTTCAAGGTCGAAGGCGACCCGCTGATCGAGAAGATCGAGGCCATCCTGCCGCAGACCCAGTGCGGCCAGTGCGGCTTTCCGGGCTGCAAGCCCTACGCCGAAGCCATCGCCAAGGGTGAAGCCGACATCAACCTGTGCCCGCCGGGCGGCATGGAGGGCGTGCAGCGCCTGGCCGACCTGCTCGGCCGCGAAGTCAAGCCGCTCGACGCCGAGGAAAAGCCCAAGCAGGTCGCCATCATCGATGAGAACACCTGTATCGGCTGCACGCTGTGCATCCAGGCCTGCCCGGTCGACGCCATTGTCGGCGCGGCCAAGCAGATGCACATCATCATCGCCCAGCAATGTACCGGCTGCGAACTTTGCCTGCCGCCCTGCCCGGTCGAATGCATCCACATGGAAACCATCGGCGAGAATATCGATAACTGGAAGTGGAAATATCCTGTGGTTGAAATCAAGGCTGCGCCCTTGGCCGCAAAGGATGCCGCCGGCGGCATGAAAGAGGCCGCCTGATGCTGATGAACCTGTTCAAGTTCAAAGGTGGCGTCAAGCCGCCAACCAACAAGACCCAATCGCTCGGCAAGCCGATCGCCCAGGCGCCGATTCCGTCGCGCCTGGTCGTGCCGCTGCACCAGAGCATCGGTGGCACGCCGCGCCCGGTCGTCCAGGCGGGTGACCGGGTACTCAAAGGCCAGTTGATCGGCGAGGCCGACGGCTGGATTTCCGCCGCCGTCCATGCGCCAACCTCGGGTACCGTGCTCGAAGTCGCCATGCACGTCCAGCCCCACCCATCGGGTCTCGACGCGCTATGCGTGGTCATCGAACCGGACGGCAAGGATGAATGGATTCCGCGCCAGCCGCTTGACTACAAGTCGCTGGCACCGGAACAGGTGCGCGAACGCCTGCAACAGGCTGGTGTCGTCGGCCTCGGCGGCGCAGTCTTCCCGACCCACGGCAAGCTGACCGCCTCGAAAACGGTGCCGATGGAAGAAATGGTGGTCAACGGCGCCGAATGCGAGCCCTTCATCACCTGCGACGATCTGCTGATGCGCGAACGCGCCGAGGAAGTCGTGCGCGGCATTGGCATTTTCCGCGACCTGCTGCAGCCGAAGAAGATATTGATCGGCATCGAGGACAACAAGCCGGAAGCGGCCGAAGCCATGCGTGCGGCGGTCAAGGCCGTCGGTGAGACTTTCGAAGTCGTCCAGGTGCCAACGCTCTACCCGGCCGGTGGCGCCAAGCAATTGATCCGCGTCCTGACCGGCAAGGAAGTGCCTGCCGCCAAACGCTCCACCGACCTCGGCGTCCAGTGCTTCAACGTCGCCACTGCCTACACCGCCTGGCGCGCCATCGCGCATGGTGAGCCCGTCGTTTCCCGTCTGGTGACGGTGACCGGCAACGTCGCAGAGCCGCGCAACTACGAAGTGCTGATCGGCACGCCGATGGACGAGCTGCTCAAGCTCGCCCAGCCAAAACCCGACACTGACGGCATCGTCATGGGCGGCCCGATGATGGGCTTTCTGGTGCCGGCAAGCAGCGTTCCGGTCGTCAAGGCAACCAACTGCCTGATCGCCCACTCCGACAAGCTGTTCCCGCCCAAGGCGCCGGAAATGCCGTGCATTCGCTGCGGCGCCTGTGCCCAGGCCTGCCCGCACGAACTGCAGCCGTTCGAGATGTACTGGTTCTCGCGTGCCAAGAACTTCGGCAAGACGCAGGAATACAACATTTTTGACTGCATCGAATGCGGTTGCTGCTCTTTCGTCTGCCCGTCGCGCATCCCGCTGGTGCAGTATTTCCGCTTCGCCAAGAGTGAAATCTGGGCGCGCGAACGCGAAAAGAATGCCTCCGAGCAAGCCAAGGCCCGTTTCGAGTTCAAGCAACTGCGCGAAGAACGCGAAAAGGCCGACAAGGCTGAAAAACTGGCCAAGGCCGCTGCCGCCCAGGCCGCCAAGAAGGCGGCCGAAGCAGCGGCTGAAGGCAGTGCCCAAGTAGCCGTCGAAACAACGGCTGCACCGGTAGCCGAAGCGGCGCCCGTCGATGCCGCGAAAGAGGCCAAGCGCGCCACCATCGAAGCTGCCATGGCCCGCGCCAAGGCCCAGCGTGAAGCGGTCCAGCCGAAGAACACCGAGCACCTGGCGCCCGACCAGCAAAAGGCGGCCGATGAAATCGAAGCCCGCCGCGTCGCCGCTCACCTGATCGATGCCGAACCCGCTGCAGCGCCAGCACCGGCCAGCGAGAAACCCGAATAATGTTCGCTCCCGCCCCCTTCCTCCTCAAAGACGCCAGCGTCACCAAGGTGATGACGCAAGTCTGTCTTGCCCTGGTTCCCGGCATCGCTGCCTACGCCTGGCTGGTCACCCCGGCCATCCTGATCCAGCTGGTCATTGCCTCGCTGGCCGCACTGCTCGCCGAAGCCTTCATGCTGCGTCTTCAAGGCAAGCCACAGGCGATATTCCTGACCGATGGCTCGGCCATCGTCACCGCCTGGCTGATCGCCCTCGCCTTCCCGCCGCTGGCCCCATGGTGGCTGGTCGTCACCGGTACCGTTTTCGCCATCGTCGTCGCCAAGCAGCTTTATGGCGGCCTCGGCCAGAACCCGTTCAACCCGGCGATGATCGCCTTCGCCATCTGCATCGTGGCCTTCCCGGCCCTGATGTCGCAGTGGCCGAACGCCGGTCTGCAGGTAACGCTGGTCGACCAGATCAAGGTCATTTTTGGCCTGGCACCCCGCGTCGACGCGCTCTCCGGCGCCACCCCGCTGGATGCGATGAAGACTGCGCTGAAGCTGGCCGAGGGCAGCAGCAGCGTTGGGCAATTGCTGGCCAACACCGAAATCTATGGCAGCTTCGCCGGCCGTGGCTGGGAATGGATTGCCGCCGGCTATCTGCTCGGTGGCCTGTGGATGTGGCAACGTAATTTGATCACCTGGCACGTGCCGACCGCTTTCATCGGCGCCATGCTTGTTCTTTCCGGCGGGCTCTGGCTGTACAACCCGGCTGAATTCGCCAACCCGCTGTTCCACCTCTTCTCGGGCGGCGCCATGCTCGGTGCCTTCTTCATCGCCACCGACCCGGTTTCCGGCTGTACGACACCGCGCGGCAAGCTGATCTTCGGGGCCGGCGCCGGCCTGCTCGCCTACATCATCCGCGTCTTCGGCGGTTACCCGGATGGCGTCGCCTTTGCCGTCCTGCTGATGAACCTCTGTGCTCCGCTGATCGACCTGCTGACGCAGCCACCGATCTTCGGCATGAAGGACAAGGCATGAGCACCGCCAAGGAATTTACGGCGGCCGGCATGGCGGTGCGCACCGCCGCCATCCTGTTCGTCTTCGTGATCATCTTCACCGGCCTGCTTTCCGGCGCCTATCTGTGGACCAAGCCGGCGATCGAAGCTTCGGCCGCCGAAGAGAAAATGAAGCTGGTCGATGAAGTCCTGCCGCGCAGCGAATACGACAACGCCCTGCTCGAAGATACCGTCACGTTGCCGGCAACCGCTGAACTGACCCTGACCGATCCCTCGCAGCTCTACCGCGCCCGCAAGGATGGCAAGCCGGTCGCCCTGGTCTTCGAAGCCGTCGCCCCCGACGGCTACGCCGGCAAGATCCGCCTGATCATCGCCATCCGCGCCAATGGCGAAGTGGCCGGCGTACGCGTCACGCAGCACAAGGAAACCCCGGGCCTCGGCGACTATATTGAAGTCAAGAAGGACAAGAACAAGGCCCGGCCGTGGATCACGCAATTCAACGCCATGTCGCTTGCCCAGGTCGCCGACAAGGACTGGAAGGTCAGGAAGGACGGCGGCCGCCTCGACTATTACGCCGGCGCCACCGTCACGCCACGCGCGGTATCCAAGGCTGTGTTGAAGGCCGTGAAATGGGCCGAAATCAACCGTGACCGTCTGTTTGCCGAAGGAGCCGCCCAATGATCACCCGCGACGAATTCAAAGCCATCGCCGGCAACGGCATCTGGAAGCAAAACACTTCCATCGTCCAGATTCTCGGCCTCTGCCCGCTGCTCGCCGTGACCACCAATGCCGTCAACGGCATCATGCTGTCGCTGGCGACCATCCTGGTCATGGCAATTTCCAATCTCGCCGTCGCCTCGCTGCGTAATTTCATCCCGCATGAAATCCGCATCCCGGTTTTCATCCTGATCGTCGCCGCACTGGTCACCGTCGTCGACCTGATGTTCAACGCCAACCTGCACGAACTCTATCTGGTGCTCGGCATCTTCATTCCGCTGATCGTCACCAACTGCATCGTGCTCGCCCGCGTCGAGGCCTTCGCCAACAAGAATCCGCCGCTGCAATCGACCCTCGACGGCGTTTTCATGGGCGTCGGCATGTTGTGGACCCTGGCCCTGCTCGGCGCCATGCGCGAGTTTCTCGGCAGCGGCACCATCTTCGGCGGCATCGACATGGTTTTCCCCAGCCTGCAGCCGATCCAGGTGCTGCCGGAAAGCTACCCCGGCTTCCTGCTCGCCCTGCTGCCGCCCGGCGCCTTCATCCTGCTCGGCTGCATGATCGCCTGGAAAAACTGGATGGAAGCCCGTGCAGCCAAGCGCGCCAAGCTGAAGCCGCCGGCCCCGGTGGCGACGGCTGGCTGCCACTGATTTCGCCAAGCCGCCCGTTGCGGGCCTGAGGACAACGCCCGCATGCGTATCGAAACCATTCGCCAGTCCCTGTTTGCAACGGGCGCCAAGGATTGCCACGTCGACCGCGTCATGCGCGCCTGGGCGCAAGGCAAACCGCTCGATGCCGGGCCTAGTCGTCACCCGCCGGAAACCTTCCTGCCGCTCGCCCTGCGCAACGCGCTGCCCGGCTTGCACGATGAACTCTCGGCCCTGGCCCGCGTCCGCTCCGAACACCCCGGCGACGATGGCTCGGCCCGCCTGCTGGTCGAACTCGGCGATGGCCAGATGGTGGAAAGCGTCTTGCTGCCACGCGATGGGCTGTGCGTATCGACGCAGATCGGTTGCGCGGTCGGCTGTACCTTCTGCATGACCGGCCGCGATGGCCTGCTCCGTCAGGTCAGCAGCGTTGAAATGGTCGCCCAGGTCATCCTCGGCCGCACCCGGCGCAAGGTGACGCGCGTCGTCTTCATGGGCATGGGCGAGCCATCACACAACATGGATAACGTGCTGGAAGCCATCGATACGCTCGGCACCTTTGGCGGCATCGGTCACAAGAACCTGGTTTTCTCGACCGTGGGTGATCGCCGGGTTTTCGAACGCCTGCCCAGGGAACGCGTCGTTCCGGCGCTGGCCATTTCACTACACTCGACCCGGGCCGAACTGCGCGCCGAATTGCTGCCCAAGGCCGCGGCCATCGCGCCGGCCGAACTGGTCGAACTGGCCGAGCATTACGCGCGGACGACCGGCTATCCGATCCAGTACCAATGGACGCTGATCGATGGCGTCAATGACAGCATCGAAGAAATGGACAGCATCGTCCAGCTACTGACGGGCAAGTACGCGATCATGAATCTGATCCCCTACAACGAGACGGCAGCGCTGGACTATCGCCGCCCGCCGCTGGAACGCGTCACGGCACTGACCAAATACCTGCACGCCAGGGGAATCCGGGCCACCGTGCGCAACTCGGCCGGCCAGGATGTCGATGGCGGTTGTGGCCAGCTACGAGCGCGCAACCTTGAGGCCACCGGCACCAATGGCACTCAGCGAGTCTCGCTGAAACACCTGAAAACTCGCTGAAACACCTGAAAACAGGCACCCGGTCAGCTGGGTAGATCAGCCACGACGACGCAATTCTTGCCACGCTCCTTGGCCAGATAGCAGGCTTCGTCGGCCCGCCGGACCAGCGATGCCTCATCATCGCCAAGCATGCGTTCAGCCACACCGATACTGACCGTGCAGCGAATTGCCGCACCCGAGGGAACCTGTGTTTCAGTGCCGGCAAACAGCCCGCGCAAGCGCTCGGCGATGGTGGAAGCGGCCTGGATAGCAGTTTCCGGCAGCAAGACGACGAATTCCTCGCCGCCATAGCGGAAGGCAAAATCAGACCGGCGCAGGCAATGCCCGATGGCTGCGGCCAGACTCTGCAAGACCTTGTCCCCACCCAAGTGGCCGTGGCAGTCATTGACGGACTTGAAATTGTCGCAATCGAGCACGAGCAGCGACAGCGGCCGCCCGTAGCGCGCCGTGCGCTCCAGTTCGAGGGGAAGTTGTTCGTGCAGATGGCGTGAGTTGAACAAGCCGGTCAGCGAGTCGGTCTGGCTCAGGGAGCGATAACGTTCCTCGCTTTCACGCAAGGCCTCCTCGGCCCGCCGGCGCTCGGTCACATCCTGCAGGGTTTCGATGGCGCCAATCACCTGACCGCTACCGTTGCGCAATGGCGCCGCCGTAAAAAACAGCCAGCGACCGCTCTCGCCGAAATGCGGGAAGAAATCTTCGGCTTCGTAACCGCCAGGAATCAGCAGTGATGGCCGAAAGCGGCCGTGATACAGGCGATCGACGGCATTTTCCCGGGCGTCGTCGATGATCAGATCGGCCATGATCGGGCGCTTTGAGGCGTAGAAGCTCTTCCATTGGTTGCCGGTACCGATGACATCCCTGGCCAGGGTACCCGTCAGCATCTCGCAAGCCCGGTTCCAGTGAGTGACCCGATGCTGCGCATCGATGACCAGCATCGCCACCGAAGAACCATCGACAATTTGCGCCAGATAGGCCTCTTTCTCGCGCAGTGCGGCTTCGGCCACGCGCCGCTCGGTCACATCCTGCAGGGTTTCGATCGCCCCGATGATTTCGCCCTCGGCATTGCGGATGGCGGCGGCCGTAAAGAACAACCAGCGCCCGCCCTGACCGAAAGCCGGAAAGAAATCCTCCGCCTCGAAGGCATCGGGCAACAGGGCCGAGCGCCCGAATTTGCCGTCATAGTATTGCTCTACCTCGGCATCCGCGACGTCATCGACCACCAGGTCGGCAAGAATCGGCCGAGCTGAACTGTAAAAAGCTCGCCACTGCTCGGAATGGCCGATCATCTCTGCGGCCGGTACGCCGGTCAGCACGGCGCAAGCCCGATTCCAGTGCGTCACTTTATGCTCGGCGTCGATGACGATTGTCGCCACAGGATTGCCTTCGACCAAGTGCGTCAGGGCAATGCAATTGCCTTCTTCTGAGTTTGGCATGGGAGCCCCGCCTTCTCTGTCAGGTAGAATTTTGTTTTTTGCAATATCGCGCATTCATCGGCACCTGACAATCCATATTTCGACCAACTCCGTGAAAAAAGCCAACATCGAACAGTTCTACAGCCGCCTGCGCGACGCCAATCCTGCGCCGACGACAGAACTGCACTACGCCACGCCATTTCAGTTGCTGATCGCCGTGATCCTGTCGGCCCAGGCCACCGATGTCGGCGTCAACAAGGCGACGCAGCGGCTTTTCCCGGTGGCCCCGACGCCGGAAACCATGCTGGCGCTGGGAGAAGAAGGACTGACGGAATACATCAAGACCATCGGCCTGTTCCGGACCAAGGCGAAGAATGTCATTGCCACCTGCCGCATGCTGGTCGAACTGCACGGCGGCGACGTTCCCGACGACCGGGAGTCGCTTGAAGCCCTGCCCGGCGTCGGCCGCAAGACGGCCAACGTCGTGCTCAACACGGCTTTCGGCCAGCCGACCATCGCCGTCGACACGCACATTTTCCGCCTCGGCAATCGCACCGGTCTAGCGCCGGGCAAGACCGTCGAAGAAGTTGAAAAGAAACTGCTGAAAGTCACACCGGATGCCTTCAAGAAGGATGCCCATCACTGGCTGATCCTGCATGGCCGCTACATCTGCAAGGCGCGCAAGCCGGAGTGTGGCCGCTGCGTGGTCATCGACCTCTGTAGCTTCCGGGGCAAGACCGTATGAAAGCGGGGACCGGCCTGATCGCCGGCCAACGCCCAACGCCTGAGCTGGCGCATGAAGCCGTGCTGGCCGCTCTGGCCGCAGCCGGCCTGGAGCGGGCCGACAACGTCATCCTGCTGCTGAGCCGCGACTTCATCCGCAACCCGCAACCGGCAGTTCTCGCTGCAGCGCGCGCCGCCGGCTGCCTTGCAGTCTGCGGCTGTACGGCCAGCGGCCTGTTCACCGAGCACGGCTGGCAGATGGATCAACCGGCTGCCGCAGCCCTCGTCTATGCCTCGCCAGGCGGCGAAACACCGGCCGACTCGCCGATCCTGTCCTTCAGCGGCCACGGCCGCCTGCCTTTCGAATGGCAGGACGACGCCCCCCGCGCCGGCCTGCTCGATGCCGAAGCGGCTGCCTGGTCGCTCGCCAGAACCTCCGACAGCGGCTGCGCGGAATTCCGCCTGCCCAGCCTGCGCACCCGTCTTGCCCGTTCCAGTGGCTTGCGCCGGCTCGGTGACGCCTTGCCCGTCGATGCTTGCCGCGGCTTCGAACTCGGACGCGTCGGCGGCCATCGGGCGGTCGACAGCCTGTATCGCGCCCTGCCACCTGAATTGCGCGAGCGTCCGCCCCTGCACCAGATCGTCGCCCTGCGCCATCCGGACGAACCGGGCATTGCCATCCTCTCCGCTGGCGGCGATGGCTCGCTGATGCTGGCCGATACCCTGCGCGACGGCGAGACGATCACCTGGGCCATCCGCCAGCCGCTGGCGGCTGAGCAGGACATGCGCCAATCGCTGAGCGCTGCAGCCGCCAGCCAGAGCAAACCGGATTTTGCCCTGATGTTTTCATGCATCGGCCGCGGGCCCTTGTTTTACGGCAACGACGACCGCGACCTGCTGGCTTTTCGCGAAACCTTCCCCGACACGCCGCTGCTCGGGGCCTACGGCACCGGCCAGATCATTCCGCAAGGCGGGCAGAACCGCCTGTTCCACAACACCGTACTCACCCTGTTATTCGAAAGCACCCATGTTTAATCCCTCCCGCGAACAGGTCCGCCGCTTCTTCTGCGATGCCTGGAAGAAGCATATCGACCGCCTGCCGCTGGTCGGCGCCGAGGTCACGGCCGCCGACATCGCCGCCCGCCACCCGGAATACCAGGCGATGCTGAGCGACGCCAATGCGGCCGTGGAAAAGGAATGGGTACCGGAAGGTGGAGAAATGAATCCCTTCCTGCATCTGTCGCTGCACCTGGCCATTCATGAGCAGGTCAGCATCGACCAGCCACCCGGCATTCGCATGGCCTTCGAACAACTGCGCGCCCGGATGGACCCGCACGATGCCGAGCATGTGCTGCTCGAATGCCTGGGCGAAACGATCTGGCGCGCCCAGCGCGAAGGCCAGCCGATGGATGCGATGGCCTACGTGGACGCGGTGCGCCGCAAGTCCAGCCTGATCTGATTCCGCTCAGGCGCCCCTTATCGGGGAATCTGATAGCTGCTCTGCGTCATCAGGTCGATGCCGCATTCGATGCCTTCGACCCAGTCGATGAAATCGCTGATCGCCTGCTTGCCGACAAAACGCGCTCCGTGCTGCGGCACGATCTGTTCGATATCGAGCTGACGAACCATGTTGGCCCAGAACCGGCAGACCTTGCGCGAGACAATGTAACGCCGATGGAAGGGCTCCATGTATTTCACGTGGCTGGCGAAATCGGTGACCGGCTGCGCCGCCTGCTCATGCGTGACCAATGACGTGCCCAGGTCGCCGGAAAACAGGATTTTCGAAATCGGATCGTAGAACTGGAAGTTGCCTTCGGCGTGCATGAAATGGGCCGGCAAGGCCAGAATATTGCACTGCCCGAGGCGGATCACCGCGCCCTGATCGGGAATACCGAGGATGCGGTCGGAGATATCCTTGCCGGTCGTGAAATGCGGGACGAAACGGGTCCACAGGCTGGAAATCATCACCTTGCAATGCGAGGCAATGAACCATTTATTGACTGAAGCAATGATGTCCGGGTCCGGGTGCGAGGCCAGGATGTAATCGAGATCCTTCGACGAGAAATGCTTCTGCATGTCCATCAGCAGGCCGGTGTAGGTCATGTTGCCACCGGGATCGATCAGGGCGCCGTGGCCATGATTGACGACCAGGAACTGGTTGCACTGAACAGCGCCGCTCGCCGTATCGTCCACCAGATCGTAGAACGCGTGGACGATGTGATTGCCATCATTGAAAAGCTCAACAGCCATAATGCCCCCAATCGAAGAGGGGGCAATTATCTACACAATGTGTCTAATTTGCTAGATCTTAAGTGCTAGATAATACTAACTATCATCAGATGGTGGCGCCACCTTGATGACTTCTTCCAGTGAGGTCAGACCCTGCGCTACTTTCAGCGCGCCGGAAATGCGCAACGGACGCATGCCTTCGCGGAAAGCCTGCTCGCGCAGCTTGGGAATTTCCGTCAACGGCTTGATCAGCCGGCGGATTTCGGGCGAATTGACCAGGATTTCATAGACGCCGACCCGCCCGGTATAGCCGGTCATCCGGCATTCCAGACAGCCGACCGGCTGCCAGATCTGGGCCGGCTCGGCCGATTTCCAGGGCGCCACCAGCGAACGCCAGGCGGCTCGCTGATCCTCGGTGGTCGGGGTCGGTTTTTTGCAATGCGGGCACAGTGTCCGGACCAGACGCTGGGCCATGACACCGAGCAGCGTCGAATTGATCAGATAGGCCGGTACACCGAGATCGAGCAGGCGAGTAATCGCCGACGGGGCATCGTTGGTGTGCAGCGTCGACAGCACCAGGTGGCCGGTCAAGGCCGCCTGGATGGCCATTTCAGCCGTTTCCAGATCGCGGATTTCGCCGATCATCACGATGTCCGGATCCTGCCGCATCAGGGCGCGCACCCCGTCGGAGAAGCCGAGGTCGATGGCGTGGCTGACCTGCATCTGGTTGAACGAGGCCTCGACCATTTCGATCGGGTCTTCAATGGTGCAGACGTTCACCTCCGGCGTCGCCAGTTGCTTCAGCGTCGTGTACAGCGTCGTCGTCTTGCCCGAACCGGTCGGGCCGGTGACCAGGATGATGCCGTTCGGCGATGACGTCATCTGCTTCCAGCGAACCCGATCGTCGTCCGAGAAACCGAGCGAGCGAAAATCGCGGACCAGCACTTCCGGGTCAAAAATCCGCATGACCAGCTTTTCGCCAAAGGCGGTCGGCAAGGTCGACAAGCGCAATTCGACTTCCTGCCCGGAAGGCGTGCGCGTCTTGATGCGGCCATCCTGCGGGCGGCGTTTTTCGATGACGTCCATCCGGCCGAGCAGCTTGATGCGGCTGGTCATGGCGTTCATCACCGCCATCGGAATCTGGTAGACCTGATGCAGCACGCCATCGATGCGGAAACGCACGATGCCGAGATCGCGCCGCGGCTCGATATGAATGTCGGAAGCCCGCTGGTCGAAGGCGTATTGCCACAGCCAGTCCACGATATGGACGATATGCTGGTCGTTGGCGTCAAACTGCTTGTTGGCCTTGCCCAGTTCGACCAGTTGCTCGAAGCTCGACAGACCGGAAGTCACCTCGCCCTTGGCCGCGGCCTTCTTGACCGACTTGGCGAGGTTGAAAAACTCGACCAGATAACGGCTGATGTCTTCCGGATTGGCCATCACCCGGCGGATCTGCTTGCGCAGGATCTGCTGCAGTTCTTCGACCCATTCGCGGACGAAAGGCTCGGCCGTGGCAATGACGATTTCCCGTGTCGTCACCTGCACCGGCAGAATGCCGAAACGCGCCGCGTAGGCGCTGGACATCACCTCGGCGACACCGGTGAAATCGATCTTCAGCGGGTCGATGTGCTGGTAATCGAGGCCGACCCGGGCAGCCAGCCATTCGGTGAGCGCCTCAAGACTGAGCAGGCGGACCGACGGCTTGGTGGAACGCCACTTCTGGTCGGCGATGACGATCAGGGGATGAATCTTGCCCCCATGCAAACGGCGCTCGGTTTTCAGCGAGTCGGCCGCCTCACGGCTAACCAGTTCATCCTCCACCATCCAGTCGAGCACTTCAGTGAGTGCCAGGCGATGTTCGCCTACATTCTTGTCAGTCATGCGCGGCAATATAGCATGCAGCACGTAAGCATTTGTAAGCGGCAAGCCGCCTGTTTGCACTCCTTTACAACTTGCCGGGAACAATCGCCACAGGCCACCTAGAATGAAGTTGTAACCACTCGCAAGGAGCCCAAAATGAAAACCCGTCTGATGATGATTGCCACTGCATTGATGACATCCCTGATCTGCCTGCCGGCCAGCGCCCAACCCGGGCCGGGCATGGGTGGAATGGGTGGAGGAATGACAGGCATGGGCCCGGGAATGGGCGCCGGGATGGGTCCGGGCATGGCGCAAGGCGCCAGACCACGCGCCCGCGCCCCGCGCGACTGCAGCCAGGCGCCAAACCCCGCCGCCTGCACGGCTCACCGCGAAGCCCGCGCCAAAGCCATCGAAGCCTGCAAGGACAGCGCCGGGCCACAGCGCCGGCAATGCATGCGAGAACAGCGGCAGAATTTTGACTGCAGCAAATCAGCCAATCCGCAGCAATGCGAATCGCGCAAGATGGCCTACAAGGAATGCCAGGGCCAGGCCGGCCCCGCCTTCCGCCAGTGCGTACAGCAGAAGATGCCCCCGGTCGACTGCAGCAAGGCGCCCAATCAGGCCCGCTGCGACCAGCACCAGAAAGCCCGCGCCGCCTGCCAGGACAAGTTCGGCCCGGAACACAAAGCCTGTTTGCGTGAGCAGTTCGGCGTGAAATAAAACCAAGGGATGCCGGGAAACCGGCGTTTCCGGGTGACCATGGTGTCGGGATTATGTGCGGATAGTCGCCGAACAAAAAAAGGAACCACTTCAGGTTCCTTTTTGTTTGAGTAGTTCGGGGGCGATGGTTTGTCTGGTGTGTGCCCATAGCCGCCGTATCCGCTCTTGGAAAGCGGACACTAAGGAGTGTTGAAGGTGAAGCGGCCCACTTGCGGGACGCCCCAACTGCCAAAGGCCGAACCTTGACCGGGATGTTGAACCGGGTTTGTCCAACAACTGGGTCAGATCACGGCTCGCTTCGCGATCACGATCTATCCTTAATCGTTAGGCGCAAGCTTCACAGGTGCTCGTCGAGTAGCTCGCGCAGGCCACTAATTTGAGCCCCCACATCCTTGATATCCAGTTTGTCCCACTCTGCATGCAGGGCGTGATTTCGCACTGCAGAAAAGGATTTAAGTCGCTTTGCCTTCACCGCAGTGAAAACACTTTGCTTTGCCAGTTCGTCGATAAGCGGCTCTAGCGATAAACCTGAGGGGGCGATATTAGATTTCACCGCGATTCGTTTTACGGTGTCTTCTAATACAGCAGACGCAAGTACTGCGGCTTCCTTAGTTTTTCCTGATTTGTGATACAGGGCCGCATGATCTAAGAAATCATCAAATGCTGTTGCAACAACTTGATCTTCGAGCTTAATTAGCAAACCTGCTTGTGCCTCTAGCTGTACAGATTGGAGCAGCCCGAGCATCTTTTCCATCGTTGCACGAGGGAAACCACCCTTGAGATTTTCGTTGGAAACGAGTCGATCCAGTTCCGCACGGTAAAAACTGTCTGTAGGGGCAACCTGCTGTATAGAGTTGGCCGCTGATGAAAACCAACTCTGAGAAGCCACGACGTCACGCATCCAGTAATCTTCATGAGATTGAGAGCGGACAGTTGCTGTTCCGCGTGTAACTAATTCGTCGATTCGCTTCAGAACGTGAGTTTGCATACTTTTTTACGCTTAACAGTTAATAGGTGGATCCATGGGGCTGCCTATGCATATTCGAGCGGACGCAACAGAAACGTCAAAACAGCAACGACTCGCAAGGCTTTCCACACATTTTGCTCGCTAACTCACTTACAAAAAAGGAGACTGGCGACCAAGCATCTATCCATATCGCATTTTACTCAAGATGAATGTCTGCTTCAGGGTTATACACACGAAGGACAGCTATTGGCCGAACTCCGCCTGATGACATCCGGGAGTACCGATCAAAACGCCGTTGCCGTTCGCTGATAGGCAACAGGCAAATAGACCAGCGGACAACAAGCTACTTCCGGCGCAATGGCTTCAGCAGATCCGATAGCCCGTTGTGGTCGATTTCCTGCATCAGGGCCAGCAAGCGGCCGATTTCCCCAGGCGGGAATCCCTCGCGGGCGAACCAGTTGAGGTAATTGCCCGGCAGGTCGGCAATCAGCGTGCCCTTGTGCTTGCCGAAGGGCATGGGAAGGGTAACCAGGCGCTGCAGGTCTTCAGGATTCATGCGTGGCGGCTTTCAGGCGGAGTCGCCATTGTGCCAAAACTCAACCGTGGACGATCATCCACAAGGCGGTGGCCAGCAGCATCAGCGCGAAAGCCACGCGCAGGCGCCGTTCTGGCAGGCGATGGGCGATGCGCACACCGTAGGAAACGGTCAGCGCGCCGCCCAGCGCGAACAGCACGCCTGTCTGCCAGTCGACCAATCCGGCATTTGCAAAAGTCAGCAGGGCCACGATGGAACTGGGCATGACCAGGGCGATGGCGAAGCCCTGGGCCATGGCCTGCGTTTGCCGGAAAAAGGTGACCAGAATGGGCGGCGTGATCATGCCGCCGCCGATGCTGATCAAGCCCTGGCAGGTACCGCCGACCAGCCCGACCAGCGGAATCAGCCGCTCGGGCAGCGAGAATGACCAGCGCGAGCGCCCGGCGCGCAGGGACCACAGGCTGTGGATGGCCAGCCAGAGCAGGAAGGCACCGAAATAGCGGCGCAGTTCGCTGGAGGCCAGACTGCTGGCGTAGTGGGCGGTCAAGGCCGTTGCCGTCACCGAGCACAGCACGAGCAAGGCGGTGCGCAGTTTCGGCAACGGCTGGCGCTGGGTGTAACGCCACAGGGAAATGCTCAGGTTCGGCACCATCATGACCAGCGCCGTGCCCTGCGCCAGCTTCTGGTCCATGCCGAACAGGCCGGTCATCACCGGAATGGCGATGATGCCGCCGCCAATGCCGAAGATGCCGCCGGCGAGCCCGAGGGCAGCACCGATCAGCAAGGGTAAGACAAGGCTCAGGGTAAGGATCATGGACGGACTCGGAAAGAAAGTCGGGCCATGATACTGCTTTGCAGAAAGGCGAAAATGTCGCTAAATTAACTCCATTCGTTAATTTAAATTATCAATAAACCAATGAGCTCCGAACTGGCTTTCTTCAGCCTGCTCGTTCAGCAGGGCAGTCTGGCCCGAGCCGCCCGCGAGCTTGGCCTGACCGGCCCGGCGGTCAGCCGTCGCCTCGCCCAGCTTGAGCAACGACTCGGCGTCCGCCTGCTGGCCCGCACCACACGGCGGATGAGCCTGACGCCGGAAGGCGAGCTGTATCTGGCCGAAAGCCGCCGCATCCTCGGCGAAATCGAGGCACTGGAGCAGGCCTTGAACCGCACCCGGGCCGAGCCGCGCGGTTTGCTGCGCATCCATGCCACCTTTGGTTTTGGTCGCCGGCAACTGGGACCTGCCGTCTCGGAATTTGTCCGCCAGCACCCAGCCGTCGATATCCAGCTCACTTTGAGCGATCAGCCGGTCACGCCCGGTGAGCAGGGTTTCGACATCGCCATTCGCTTCGGCGAGCCACCCGAGGCACGCGTCGTTGCCCGCAAGATTGCCTCCAACCAGCGCTACCTGTTTGCCTCGCCGGCTTATCTCGCCAGACGCGGCCAGCCGCTGACGCTGGATGAACTGGTCGACCATGACTGCATCGTCATCCGCGAAGGCAGTGGCGCCTTCGGCACGTTGACGCTGTGCTCCGGCAAGCAATGCCGGAACATCAAGGTCAGCGGCAAGTTGAGCACCAATCACGGTGAAGTCGCGGTCGATTGGGGGCTCGACGGCCACGGCATCCTGCTTCGCTCACTGTGGGATACCGCCACCGACCTGCGGGCTGGTCGCCTGGTTCGTGTGCTGCCCGAATGGTCCGGTAGCCCGGCCGACATTTACGCGCTTTACCCGCAGCGTCTGAACCTCTCGGCCAAGGTGCGGGTGTTTCTCGATTTCCTGACTGAGCGCTTCGCCGCCTATCGTATCGCCGCCGACAACGAGGCCGAACTACCCTGGTAGCGTGGGTTCAGCGGGCAAGCCGCCACAGGGGATAAAGGCCGAGCAGGCCAAGCAGCGGCCCGGGCAACAGTAGCCAGGCGATGCTCGTTCCCCAGTCGGCTATCCAGGCGGTACCAAGCTGGATCGACACCATGGTGATGGCAAAACCGATCGAGTTCTGGAAAGCCAGCGCGCTGCCGACGATTTCCGGCGGGCAGGCGCGAGCCGAAAGGGCCGAGAAATGCGGTGAGTCAGCCACCACCGAGGCGCCCCAGAGCAGCAGCAAGGCGATCCTTGCCCAGGCAGGCCAATCGCCAATCAACGGGAACAAGGCGCAGCAGAAGGCCGAGACAGCCAGTGCCGTTGCCGCCACCCGGGCACTGCCGATACGCTGGCTCCACCAGCCGCCGAACAGGCAGCCGAGGGCGCCGATGCCGATGATGGCGAAGGCCAGGCCGGAAAGCTCACGACTTCCCGGTTCGGCCAGCCCGCTCAGGATGACCAGCGCTGGCGTCAGGGTCCAGAAGGCGTACAACTCCCACTGGTGGCCAGAATAGCCCAAAGCCGAGGCGCGGAATTCGCGCCCCGAGAAGGCGTAGAACACCCGACCGAGACGCAGCGGTAGTGCGCCGTGGCGGCGCTTCAGATGGGGGCCGTCACCGAGCCATGAAATCATTGCGGCTGCGACCAGCGCCAGCCCGGACGAAATGAGGATAGTCGCCTGCCACGACCACCCTGCCCCGGCCAGCCGGATGCCGTGCGGCAAGGCGGTGCCAAGCGTCAGCATGCCGACCAGTTGGGCCAGCGCAGCGCCGGCCCGCTCGGGCACCCAGCTGACCACCAGTTTCATGCCCAGCGGGTACACGCCGGCCAGACAGAAGCCGACCGCGAAACGCAGGGGAATGGCCGTGTTCATGCCGTCGGCCAGCAGGGCAAAGGCGGCATTGCACAGGGCGCCGAGCACTGCACAGACGGCGAAGATGCGGCTCGCCGCGAAACGGTCGGCCAGGCCGGAAATGGCAAAGGTCAGCGTACCGAGGATGAAGCCGAGCTGCACGGCATTGGTCAGCGTCCCAATTTCGGCCGGCGCAATGCCCCAGGCGCGAATCAGGTCGTCGGCGGCGCTGTTGGCCGAGAACCACAGCGAGGTGCCGAATAGCTGGGCAATGACGATGATGAGGACGGGGTTTTGCATAGGTGAATCGATTTCTTGAATTCGCGCTAGCTTATCGCCGATTTTCACAAATCACGCGAAAAAACCATCCACCCGACCTTCCAGTAAAATCGGCCCGCCATGACCAAACCCGCCTCGCCCAACTATCTCGCCGGCTACCCCGCTCATTTGGCGGAATCAGTCTGGCGCCTGATCGAACAGGATCAGCTCGGGAAAGTGCTGCGCCAGAAATACCCGCAGATTCATCAGATCCGCACCGACAAGGCGCTGTACGACTATGTCCAGGAGATCAAGAACACCTATCTGCGCAACGCGCCGCAGCCGAGCAAGGTGGCGTTTGACGGCAAGCTGCAGACCCTGCAAAAGGCGCTGGGCATCCATACCCGGATTGCCAGGGTCCAGGGTGGCAAGCTCAAGACCAAGCGCGAAATCCACGTTGCCAGCCTCTTCCGCGAGATGCCGCCCGAGTTTCTGCGGATGATCGTCGTCCATGAAATTGCGCATCTCAAGGAACCGGAACACGACAAGGCGTTCTACCAGTTGTGCCAGTACATGGAGGCCGATTATTTCCAGCTGGAGTTCGACCTGCGCGCCTATCTGTGCCACCTTGCAGCCGGCGGCCCGCCATTGTGGGCGGCCGAGGTTTCCGGGGATATTGGCTGACATTCACGGTCAAGCATTAACAATGACCAAAATTGAAATCTTCTGCGACCAAACGGAGTAGCAAAACATGCACCCTGGCCTGATCCGATTGCTGCCAATCGCCCTTTTGCTGCTGCTCGGCGGTTGCATGTCGCGTGGCATTCCGCAGGCTGCCGGCAGCGGCGAACAGCCGGCAGCGCGCGCCGTGCTGCAGAAGTCGGCGGAAGCGCATGGCCTGGCTGCCTTCCGCCAGATTGATGACCTTAGCGTCGGCTATGCCGGCGAGTGGTACGGGCTGGTCAGCAAGGTGCAGCCAATACTGATCGACTCCGATTTCCGCCAGGGTTCGCAGGAGCGGATCATCTTCAAGGGCGGGCCGATGATCGCTCAGCGCCACCTTGGCCCGAAGGGTAGCAAGCAGGTCATCCGCCGCAGCGGCGAGGTGCAGGTTTTCTACAACGATGTTCCGGCCGACGACCGCGATGTGCTCGCTGCGGCAGCGCTGGTCGCCGACGGTTACCGGATGTTCCTGACCGGGCCGTTCTATTTTCTCGACGGCAACCTGAGTCTGGAAATGGGCGAAGACGAAACCGTCGAAGGCCGCCCATGCACAACGCTGGTCGCCGTGCGCCGTCCCGGTCACGGGCTGTCGGCTGAGGATCGTTACCTGCTGTTCATCGACACCGAAAACCATTTGCTGCGCCGTGTCCGCTTCACGATGGAAGGTCTGGAATCGACGCAGGGCGCCATCGCCGAGGTCGATTTCTTCGACCACAAGGAGATCGCCGGCGTCACCTGGCCAACCCGTTTTTACGAGCGTCTGCGCAAGCCGATCCCCAGCCTGCCGGTGCATGACTGGCGGCTGATCGGGCTGGATGTAAATCGCGGCCTGAGCGAAGCGGACATTGCCGGACCGAGCTTTTCCCCCAAAGCGGCGGAAGCCGCCCGGCCGATCAAATAAGAAACAATGAGCCAACTGACTGAACTGCATGTCGATATCGACGCCCGGGTGGCCAGCATCCGGGAAAACACGGCCGACTGGCTGTGCGGCAAGGGTTGCGATAGCTGCTGCAAGCGGCTGGCCGAGGTGCCGCAACTGACTGTGGCCGAATGGAACTTGCTGCGCGAAGGCCTGGCCGGGTTGGCGGCTGATCACCTGCAAGCCATCAGCCGAAAGATCGCCGCCGTGGCCAACTCAACGGCCCGCCCCGTCGTCTGCCCACTGCTCGACCACGCCACCGGCGCCTGCCCGGTCTATCTGCACCGCCCGGTGGCCTGCCGCACCTACGGTTTCTACATGCAGCGCGACCTCGGGCTGTTCTGCCGCGACATCGAAAAACAGGTAGCCGATGGCGCCCTGCCGGATGTGGTCTGGGGCAATCACGATGCCATCGACCGCCGGCTGGCCGGAATGGGCGAAAGCCGGCCGCTGACCGAATGGTTTGCGGACTGGATACGCGACGGTCTGCCCTCGGATCAATAAGGCAACCGCCCTACAAATCCTCTATCCCGGCCCGAATTTCATCCGCCCTGCCCTGCGCGGCAGCCAGGGCTTCCGGACTCATTTTGGCGAGCTGGCGATAGACCATCCCCAGCCTTGGGTTGGCTGCCAGCCGTTCGCCATTGCGGGCGAAAAAATCCCAGTACAGCCCATTGAACGGGCAAGCCCGCTCGCCGAGGCGCACCTTTTTGTCGTAATGGCAGCCCTTGCAGTAATCGCTCATGCGGTCGATGTAGGCGGCACTCGACACGTAGGGTTTGGTGGCGAGCCTTCCACCATCGGCAAACTGGCTCATGCCGACGGTGTTGGGCAGCTCGACCCATTCGAAGGCGTCGATATATACACCGAGATACCAGCCATGCACCGCCGCCGGATTGAGCCCGGCGAGCAGCGCGAAATTGCCGATAACCATCAGGCGCTGGATGTGGTGAGCGTAGGCATGTTCCAGCGACTGGCCGATGGCGTGCGCCAGGCAGCGCATTTTCGTTTCGCCGGTCCAGAACCATGACGGCAGCGGCCGCTGGTGATCGAAGAAGTTCTGCGCCTCGTAGCCCGGCATGTTGGCCCAATACACGCCGCGCACGTATTCGCGCCAGCCGAGAATCTGCCGGATGAAACCTTCCGCCGCCGCCAGCGGCACGTGGCCGGATTCATGCGCCTCGGCCGCCTTGGCGACGACCTCGCGCGGATTGAGCATCTTGGTGTTGAGCGCGAAGGAGAGCAGCGAGTGGAAGAGCCGCCAGGCGCGATGGGACATCGCATCCTCAAAATCGCCAAAATTCGGCAGGGCTTCGGCGATGAAATCATCGAGTTGCTGCAAGGCTTCGGCCCGGTTCAACGGCCAGCGAAAGCGCTGCGCGCTCGGTTCGCCAAAGCTAGCCACGCCGGCCTGCTGGATAGTCTGCCAGAGCGCCGAGTGATCGTGCTCGCTGCGCCAGTCGGCCGGCTCGCGCGGCAGGCCGGGCCAGGGTTTGCGGTTGTCGTGATCGAAATTCCACTGGCCGCCCAGGGGCTTGCCGGGGCCGGCCATCAGCACGCCATGACGAATCCGCATCTGACGGTAGAAATGCTCCATGAGCCATTGCTTGCGCTCGGCGAAAAGCTGGGCTGCTTCGTCGCGGCGGGTGTAGAAATGTTCGCTATCAACCATCCGGGCGGGAATGGCGAGCTGCTTGGCGTAGTCGGCAAGTTGCTGATCGAGCCGCCATTCGTCCGGCGCCTGATACTCGAAGGCGCTGGCCGAATACTCGGCGATCAGCGCATCCAGATTGGCCGGCAGCGACTGGCGGTGGGCCGAATCGTCAATCGCCAAGTAATGCACGCGATGGCCCGAGAGCCGCAGCTGTCGGGCGAAGTCGCGCATGGCGGCAAAGATGGCGATGATTTTCTGGGCGTGGTGCAGGACGTAATCGGTCTCCTGCCGGACCTCCATCAGCACGTAAACCGTGTGGTCGTCGGGCACCGAGAACCAGCTGTGCTCCGGATTCAGCTGGTCGCCGAGGATCAGGCGGAGCATGGTCATGATTTTCCCTGGCGATTGCGCCGGCAGCGCTCGGAGCAATATTTCACCTCGTCCCAGACTGCGGCCCATTTTTTGCGCCAAAGATACGGACGACCGCAGCAAAGGCAGACCTTGCTCGGCAGGTCGGATTTTTTCGTCGCGCGCATTCAGGAAGCTGCTTGGCTCAATTCGTATCGGCCCGTTTCTGCTCGACCCAGATCAGCTTGTCGGTCGCAAAACCGAGCGCCTTGGCCTGACTGAGCAGTTGCTCACGGAGCTCGGCCGGCAGCGTCTTGTCGCGGGCGAGAATCCACAAATAATCGCGGTCCGGCCCGGCGACGAGTGACCAACGGTAGTTCTGCTGATCGAGCGCTATCACGTGATAGCCGCCGTAGAACGGCCCGAAGAAAGACACCTTCAATGAAGCCGTTCCGGGATCGCCGATGAACAGGGCGCGGCCGATGGCCTCCTTCCACGCCTGTCGCTGCATGTCGTATCCCCGGTTGATGACCTTGACGCTGCCGTCTTCCTGCAACTGGTAGGTGGCATTGACGTCGCTCATGCCGCGCTCGAAAGAATGGTCGAGCCGGGCGATTTCATACCACTGCCCGAGGTAGCGATTGATGTCGAATGAAGTCACCGGACGAACGCCTTCGGGCGGCGCCGTCGAACAGGCGGCCAATGTCAGGGCGAAAAACACGGCGAGGATAGCGGAGCGGATAAACAACATGAGCAGGCTTTCGGCAGGCATTTCGGAAAACTATCAGCACGGCGTCAAAACAATTTTGTCCTAGACAAATATAGAACATAATCGCAATAATAAGCCAATTACCCGCAAAATATACTAGACAATATTTTCCGCTCAGGACGAAATATATTCACCAAGGAGCCCACATGAACAAGATCGCACTGGTTACCGGCGCTGCCGGCGGCGTCGGACGTGCCGTGGTGGCTCGTCTTGCTGCCGAGGGCTGGCAGCTGATCGTGACCAGCCGCCAGGCAGACCACCTGACGGCAGCCTTCGGTGACCAGCACCTGCAAGTGGCGGCTGATTGTTCGACTGTGGACGGCGCCCGGCAGATTCTGCAGGCGGCCAAGGAGCATCAGATGCTGCCCACCGCGCTGGCCCATTGCGTCGGCAATATTCGTCTCGGCGCCATGCACCGCATGAGCGAGGCGGATTTCAACGATTGCCTGAGCGCCAATCTGATCAGCGCCTTCCACACGCTATCGGCTTTCGTTGGCACCCTGCGCGAGGCGCACAGTCCCGGTGCGGCCGTGCTGGTTTCATCCGCCGCTGCACGCATCGGCACGCCGAACCACGAAGCAGTCGCCGCCGCCAAGGCCGGGCTGGAAGGACTGGTCCGCGGCGCCGCCGCCAGCTATGCCGCCAACGGCATCCGCATCAACTCCGTTGCCCCCGGCATCATGGAAACACCTGCCTCGGCCGGCGTCATCGCCAGCCCGGCGGCCCGCGAAGGCGCCGCCCGGCAGTACCCGCTGCCCGGCATCGGCTCGCCGGATGAACTGGCCGAGCTGATGGTCTGGCTGCTTTCCGATTCAGCAGCCCGCGTCACCGGGCAGGTCTGGTCGCTCGACGGCGGATTTTCCAGCATCCGCCCCTTGGTCAAGTGAGGTCCATCATGGCTGAACAACACTCGCTTCCCCTGCCCCGTACGGTCGCCTGGCTCGGCTACGGTGGCCTGCTTCCTTTTCTGGCGCTGGCGCCGGCCAGCCTGCTTGACCACCATCATGGGATGGTCTGGAGCGATGCCCTGTATGCCTACGGGGCGATCATCCTGAGCTTTATCGGTGCGCTGCATTGGGGGCTGGCCATGAGCCTGCCCGGTCTGACAGAACGCCAGCGCTCGGCCTGGTTTATGTGGAGCATCGTGCCGGCCCTGATTGCCTGGCCGGCCGTCCTCTTCTCGCCACCACTTGCCGCGCCGCTCCTGATTGCCGGCTTCATTGCCCACTACCTGCAGGACCGGCGGCTGGCCGGCCAGGCAACGCTACCGGACTGGTATCTGCCGCTTCGCCTGCGCCTGACGAGCGTCGCTGCCGTCTGTCTGGTCGCCGGTGTTTTTGCTACCTGTGTTTAACTACGGAATAAACCCGGAGATCGCACCATGAACCTGTTCAATCATTTGCCCGGTTTCGCCCGCACACCGGCCGGCAAGGAACGTGTCGTCCTCCGTCAGCTTCCCAGAGTGCTTCTGCTCGGCACGCTGCTGCTCACCGTTCCCTCGCTATTGGCCCACCTGATCGCCAATCCGGATGATGCGCTGGCGGTCACCACCACCGACATTTACGTCATCAGCCTGATCATCCTGCACTGGACGGTGGTGTTCACCGTCGGCATTGCTTCCTTCATCGTCATGATGATGAAAGGCCCGGCCTACGTCGCCGACGCCTATCCGCTCGACGAAGCAGAAACGCTGGATGCGCCACCGAAATGGAAGCCCCACGGTAAACCGCATGGCCGATGAGCCGGTAACGAAGTCCTCGGCCGTTCCCCACGGTCGCTGGTCGCGCCTGGCCCGGCTGGGCTCGCTGGCCGGTGGCGTGGCCGGCAACATGCTGGCCGAGGGCGCACGGCAGTTTGCCCAAGGCAAGCGGCCGCAAATGCATCAACTGCTGCTGACACCGGCCAACGCCCGCCGGGTGGCCGATCAACTGGCGCAACTGCGCGGCGCAGCGATGAAGGTCGGGCAGTTGCTGTCGATGGATGCCGGCGAACTGTTGCCGCCGGAATTGGCAGAAATCCTTTCCCGGCTGCGCGCCGATGCCATCCCGATGCCGATGAGCCAGGTTGTCAGCGCCCTCAGCACCAACTGGGGCGACGGCTGGGATCGCCATTTCGAACAGTTCTCCTTCACCCCGATGGCGGCGGCCTCGATAGGCCAGGTACATTTTGGGCAACGCAAGGATGGCAGAAAAGTCGCCGTCAAAATCCAGTACCCCGGCATCCGCCGCAGCATCGACAGCGATGTGGACAACGTTGCCACCCTGCTTCGAGTTTCCGGCCTGCTGCCGAAGTCGCTGGACATCAAGCCGCTGCTCGATGAAGCAAAAAAGCAGTTGCACGACGAGGCTGACTACCGCCGCGAAGGCGCCTGCATGATGCAGTTTGGCAGCCTGCTGGCCGACGCCGACGAGTTCATGGTGCCGGAAATGCACGACGATCTGACGACGGAAAACATCCTGGCCATGACGCGCCTCGACGGCCTTGCGCTGGAGAGTTTGAGCCATCTGCCGCAGGCAGAACGCGATCGGATCGTCAGCCAGCTGTTCCGCCTGCTGTTTCGCGAAATTTTTGAATTCCGGCTGATCCAGACCGACCCGAACTTTGCCAACTATCGTTACGCCGCAGCATCGCAGCAGCTCATCCTGCTCGACTTCGGCGCCACCCGCGCTTATCCGGCGGCGATGGTCGACAGCTATCGGCGTCTGATGAGCTGCGCGACTCGCAACGACCGGCACGGCATGAACGAGGCCGCCGTGGCCATCGGCTATTTCCAGCAGGACATCAAGGAAGGCCAGCGCCAGGCCGTCCTCGACATTTTTGCGCTGGCTTGCGAACCGCTTGGCCACATCGGCGAATACGACTTTGGCCGCTCCGACCTCGGCGTCCGCATTCGCGACGCCGGCATGGTGCTCGGCATGGATCGCGATTTCTGGCACACCCCGCCAGCCGACGCGCTCTTTTTGCACCGCAAGCTGGGCGGGCTTTATTTGCTGGCAGCTCGATTGAAAGCCCGCGTCAATATGCAGGAAGTGGCCGGGGCAAGCGGTGTGAACCCGAACGCATCCAGCCTCGATCAAATTTAACAGTCAGTCATTTCCCAGCGGAGTCCCCATGAAAACACCTTTCCATTTACTGAAAGGCTTCGCCGTGATCGGGCTGCTTTCGCTCACGGCGCCCAACGCATTTGCCCAGGCCTTTGATGCCGTTCGCCTGACTGGCGGCGCTGCGGAAAAGGATCGTGGTTCTGTCGGGCTGGCCGTCATTGCCGGCATGGCTTACCAGGGCGCCGACGAACGGCGAACGCTGGTTCTGCCGGGGATCGACTACCAGTGGCGAAACGGCTGGTTTGCCGGCACCCGAAATGGCATCGGCTACAATTTTGGTCAGACTCGGGAATTGCAGTATGGCCTGCGCGTCACCGCTGATTTCGGACGCGACGAGAGCCGGTCGGATGCGCTGCGCGGCATGGGCGACATCGACCCGAAACCGGAGCTAGGCGCCTTCCTGAACTACTCGCTCAGCAAGGAAATCACGCTGACCTCGTCGCTGCGTTACGGCTCGGGCAATGACCGCACGGGAATGGTCATCGATCTCGGTGCAGGCTATTCAACAAAGCTATCCCCGCTGTGGCGCCTCGGTTTCGGCGCCAGCATGACGCTGGCCAACGAGGACTACATGCAGTCTTATTTTGGCGTTACCGCAGCCCAGTCGGCGTCGAGTGGCTACGCGGCTTACCGCCCGGAATTCGGCTTGCGTGACATTCGCGCCAACGCAGCGCTGAGCTATCAAATCACGCCGAGCGTGGCAATCCTGACCACCCTTTCGGTCAGCAGCCTGCAAGGCGATGCCAAGGACAGTCCGCTGACGCGCCAGGCGACTTCGGTCACCGGTGTCGCCGCCGTATCGTATGAGTTCTAGGTAGTGGGCAAGCAGTCTTCAGGCAATCACTGACGCCGGGAGACTTCCACGGACAACCTGAAAAAGAAGCCAAAATTGAAATCACGCCATTGGCTGGCGTGATTTCAAAACCGATCAATTGGTCAGAATCCGTACCTTGACGGTCTTGCCCTTGACCTTGCCGGCCGACAGTTTGCGCACTGTTTCCTTTGCAACAGCGCGCGCCACGGCGACGTAGGTACTTTGATCGGTCACCGTGATCTTCCCGACCTGTTCACGGGTCAAGCCAGCCTCGCCAGCCAGCGCGCCCATGACATCGCCCGGACGAATCTTGTCCTTGCGCCCGCCAAGCATGAGCAGCGTGGACATCGGCGGCACGAGCGGCGAATCATCGGTGACTTCCACCGTCTTCAAGTCGAGGACGTCGAGCTTGCACTTCATCATCTCGGCGATGGTCGCGACGCGGCGGCGGTCGCCGGAGCTACACAAACTCAGCGCCCAGCCTTCTTCGTCGCCACGGCCAGTACGGCCGATGCGGTGAATGTGGATCTCCGGGTCGGGCGTCACATCGACGTTGATGACCGCTTCGAGCTGGTCGATATCGAGGCCGCGCGCCGCAACGTCCGTCGCCACGAGCACCGAACAACTGCGGTTGGCGAACTGGATCAGCACCTGATCGCGCTCGCGCTGTTCCAGATCGCCATTCAGCGTGAGCGCATGAATGCCGGCGTGGCGCAGGACATTGACCAGATCGCGGCACTGCTGCTTGGTGTTGCAGAAGGCCAGCGTGTTGACCGGGCGGTAATGCTTGAGCAGGCGCACCACTGCATCCAGACGCTCTTCATGCTTGACCTCGTAGAAGCGCTGGCGAATCTTCGTTTCTTCATGCTGCTCAAGGAGTTTGACCTCCTTGGGCTGACGCAAAAACTGTTTGGCCAGTTGGGCGATGCCTTCCGGATAGGTCGCCGAAAACAGCAAGGTCTGGCGCTGGGCCGGGCAACGCTTGGCGACGTAGGCGATGTCGTCATGGAAACCCATGTCGAGCATGCGGTCGGCTTCGTCGAGAACCAGCGTGTTCAGTTCGTCGAGCTTGAGGTAGCCACGCTCCATGTGATCCATGATGCGACCGGGCGTACCAACGACGATGTGCACACCCTTTTCCAGACTGTTCGCCTGATTGCGCAGCGTCGAACCACCAACCAGCGACAGCACCTTGATGTTCTCTTCAAAACGGGCCAGACGGCGGATTTCCTGCGTCACCTGATCGGCCAGTTCACGCGTCGGGCACAGCACCATGGCCTGCACGGCGAAACGGCTGGTGTTCAGGCGATTGAGCAGCGCCAGCCCAAAGGCGGCGGTCTTGCCGCTACCCGTCTTGGCCTGCGCGATCAGGTCGTTGCCGGCCAGGGCCAGCGGCAGGCTGGCGGCCTGGATCGGCGTCATGCTCAGGTATTCAAGCTGCGCCAGATTGGCCAGCATGGCCGGCGACAGCGGCAGCGTGTCGAAACTTTGGCCGACGGTGGTGTCTTCGCTCATCCGCGACTCAAACCTTGCGCTTGCGGGCCGGCATCGGCTTGCGCTGGCGCTGGCCAGGCTTATGAACTTCAGCCTCCGGCTTCGGCTTGGGCACCAGCAGGTTCTTGGCTGTCGTCTTCTCGGATGCACGATGGGCCAGGATGGCTTTCGTCACATCAGCAGGATCAACGGTAACGCCAGCGTGCTCGCCCTTGACGTTGTAAGCAGAGAGCCTGTCCTTGATGGCAAACAGGCGTTCCGGCGTTTCGGCCTTGCGGGGCAAACCGGTGACAATTTCCTGCGCGGCAGCAGTCAGCACGAAACCGCCGGCCTCGGCCTTGATCAGGCCATGCTTGGCCAGGCGGTCGAAAGCCTCGACCAGCTTCGCCTCGTTGGGGATGTTGTTCTGCAGCAGATCAGCCGCAGCGACGATCTCGACCAGCTCGCCCGGCCGCCGCTTGGAAGAGAGCGCCGTGGCGAGAATAAGAAGGGAGTCAACGTCGTGGACTGGATGCATCGGAATACCTTTGAATATCTGGGGAATGAGAAACGGCGGGGAATCAGCGGGTCAAAGGCCGGAAAAAAGAGCCGGCCTGAAATCAGTTTCTCGAAAGGACGTCAGTGTACCCGGTTTGCCGGTCCAGGCGTCGCGAAACCTGACAAACGAGGTCACAGTCAACCGGAAATTCATGTCAATTTCCACTCGTAAAAAAGGGCCACCCAAGGGCGGCCCAATTTCGTTGCCAAAAATTCGGCAGATTACTTCGCTGACAGCACCATCATCAGGTCATTGATGCGCTTGACGAACCCGGCAGGATCATCCAACTGACCACCTTCGGCCAGCGTCGCCTGTTCGAACAGCAGCGCCGCCCAGTCGTCAAAACGGCTTTCCTCGTACTTCAAACGCATCACCGCCGGGTGCTGCGGGTTGATTTCAAGGATAGGCTTCGAGTTCGGCATCGGCTGCCCAGCCGCCTTCATCAGGCGGGCCAGATTGCCCGACGGGTCGTGCTCGTCAGACACCAGGCAGGACGGCGAATCGGTCAGGCGGTAAGTAACGCGAACATCCTTGACCTTGTCACCGAGCGAGGCTCTCACCTTTTCCAGCAACTCCTTGTACTCGTCGGCCGCCTTCTCGGCTTCCTGCTTCTCGGCTTCGTCTTCCAGCTTGCCCAGATCCAGACCGCCCTTGGCGACGGATTGCAGGTGCTTGCCCTCGAACTCGGTCAGATGGCCAACCACCCATTCGTCTACACGATCCGAAAGCAGCAACACTTCGATGCCCTTCTTGCGGAAGATTTCGAGGTGCGGGCTGTTCTTCGCAGCATTGAAGGTATCGGCCGTGACGAAGTAAATCTTCTCCTGGCCTTCCTTCATACGGCAGATGTAGTCGGCCAGCGAGACGTTTTGCTCTGGCGTGTCGTTGTGCGTCGAGGCAAAGCGGATCAG